>CP002295.1 GCA_000238975.1 Serratia symbiotica str. 'Cinara cedri'
ATGTATATAGGAGAAGTCTTAACACAACAAGAGTATATAGGTCATCACCTAACACAACTTCAACTTGGTACGGGGTCATGGGTAATTAATATAGATTCGATATTTTTTTCTGTTGCTCTAGGGTTTTTTTTTCTGATTATATTACGTAAAGTTGCAAAAAATGTTACTAATGGTGTACCGGGAAAACTACAAACAGCTATAGAATTAGTGTTTATATTTGTTGACAGTAGTGTTCGTGATATGTATCACGGTACAAGTAGGATTATTGCGCCATTAGCTTTAACTGTATTCGTTTGGGTGTTTTTGATGAGCATGATGGATTTATTGCCTATCGATCTATTACCAATTGTTTGTAATTATTATCTTGGTTTACCTGCGCTACGTGTAGTACCTACTGCCGATGTAAACGTTACTCTATCAATGGCACTATGTATATTTATTCTTATTTTGTTCTATAGTATAAAAATAAAAGGTATTAGTAAATTCATTAGAGAGTTAACTATGCAGCCCTTTAATCATGTTATATTTATTCCTATTAACTTGATTCTTGAGATTGTTAGTTTATTCTCTAAGCCAGTGTCATTGGGACTTCGACTCTTTGGAAATATGTATGCGGGTGAGTTAATATTTATTTTAATCGCTAGCTTACTGCCATGGTGGTTACAGTGGGTTTTTAGTGTACCTTGGGCTATATTTCATATCTTAATTATCATACTTCAGGCTTTTATTTTTATGGTTTTAACTATCGTATATTTATCTATGGCCTCGAAAGAACACTGATTTTTTTATGTTTTTAATTAAAGAACATTGGAGTGTATTATGGAACACCTTAATATAGATCTGTTATATATGGCTTCAGCTGTCATGATGGGTTTGGCGGCAATTGGTGCTGCGATTGGTATTGGTATCCTAGGGGGAAAGTTTTTGGAGGGCGCAGCTCGTCAGCCTGATTTAATACCAATAATACGTACACAGTTTTTTATAGTTATGGGTTTGGTTGATGCTATTCCGATGATCGCTGTAGGTTTAGGTTTGTATGTGATGTTTGCTGTAGCTAAGTAAATTTAAGTCATTATTAAAATTGTAATTATTATTTAAACTTTTAAAAAGGCATTATGCTGTGAATCTTAACGCAACAATCTTTGGTCAGGCTATCGCATTTTTTATATTTGTTTGGTTTTGTATGAAATATATATGGCCTCCGATTATGGGCGCTATTGAAAAACGTCAAAAAGAAATTACCAACAGTCTTGCTTCAGCCGAGCGTGCTAAAAAATATTTAGATTTAGCACAGATTGATGCCAATCAGTATTTGGAAGCTGCGAAATTAGAAGCTAGAGAGCTTATTAAGGAAGCAAATAAACATAAAATTCAGATTATCAACGCCGCAAAAGTAGAAGCTGAGCAGGAGCGTAAAAAGATTATGACTCAAGCTCAGATTGAAATTGAAGTTGAATTTAAACGTGCTAATGAGAAGTTACGTAAGCAGGTCTTAAAATTAGCACTTTCTGGCGCTGAGAAGATCATCGAATGTTCGATTGATGAAGTTGTTAATAGTAATATTATTGATAAGTTAGTAGCTGAAATTTAAGGAAGGTGCGGTTAATGTCTCAATTTATTACTATAGCCCGTCCTTATGCTAAAGCAGCTTTTAACTTTGCGCTTGAGCATAAAAGTTTAAATCATTGGCAAGAAATGTTAACATTTGCGGCTTTTGTTACTTGTAATAAACAGCTCTCTAGATTGTTATCCAGTATGATAGCCCCTCATATTTTGTCAAAAATTTATATTTTTATTTGTGGCGACCAGCTTGATAAATACGGTCAGGCATTTATTCGTATAATGGCTGAAAATAGACGTTTACTTGTTTTGCCAGCAGTATTGAGGCAGTTTATTGAACTCCGTGCTACGTTCGAAGCAACCGCTACAGTAGATATACTTTCTGCATATACATTAAATGATGCACAGCGGTCTAAAATTATTATGGCGATAGAAAAACGTCTATCGCGTAAAGTTATATTAAATTATAAAATTGATAAGTCATTATTAGCGGGATTTATTATTCGTTTTGAAGATATGGTTATTGATGGTAGCGTTCGCAATCGCCTTGAACGCCTTACAGATGTTTTGCAATCTTAAGGGGACTGTAGAATGCAGCTGAATTCTACTGAAATTAGTGAACTAATTAAACAACGTATTGCTCAGTTTAATGTAGTAAGTGAAGCTCACAATGAAGGTACTATTATTTCTGTGAGTGACGGAATAATACGTGTACATGGTTTGACCAAAGTTATGCAGGGTGAAATGATAGCATTACCAGGTAATTGTTACGCAATAGCATTAAACCTTGAGCGCGATTGCTTAGGTGCTGTAGTTATGGGGTCATATACTGCGCTTTCTGAAGGAATGAAGGTGAAATGCACAGGACGTATTTTGGAAATTCCAGTTGGTCGTGGTTTATTGGGTCGCGTTGTAAATACCTTAGGAGTACCTATTGATGGTAAAGGCTCGATTGAGCATGATGGATTTTCACCAGTTGAAGTGATTGCACCAGGTGTTATTGAGCGTCAATCTGTGAATCAGCCTATGCACACTGGATACAAGGCTATAGATGCTATGATTCCTATTGGTCGTGGCCAACGTGAGTTAGTGATAGGTGACCGACAAACTGGTAAAACTGCATTGGTGATTGATACGATTATTAATCAACGTAAATCTGGTATCAAATGTGTATATGTAGCTATTGGTCAGAAAGCATCTACTGTTGCTAGTATAGTTCGTAAATTAGAAAATTATGGCGCATTGTCTCACACTGTTGTGATGGTTGCTACTGCCTCTGAAGCTGCTGCATTACAATACTTAGCACCCTATGCTGGATGTGCAATAGGTGAATATTTTCGTAATCGTGGTGAAGATGCGTTGATTGTGTATGATGACTTATCAAAACAAGCAATTGCTTACCGTCAGATATCCCTATTGCTTCGTCGTCCACCAGGTCGTGAAGCTTATCCTGGAGATATATTTTATCTACATTCTCGTTTATTAGAACGAGCTGCATGTGTTAATTCTGAGTATGTAGAAATCTTTACCAAAGGTAAAGTGAAAGGAAAAACTGGTTCACTGACCGCCTTACCGATTATTGAAACTCAAGCGGGTGATGTTTCTGCTTTTGTTCCAACTAACGTGATTTCTATTACTGATGGTCAAATATTCTTAGAATCAAATTTATTTAATGCCGGTATTCGTCCAGCAGTAAACCCAGGCATATCAGTGTCTCGAGTAGGCAGCGCTGCACAGACTAAGATTATGAAAAAGCTTTCTGTAGGTATACGTACTACTCTTGCGCAGTATCGTGAATTAGCAGCATTTTCACAGTTTACTTCTGATTTAGATGAGGCAACTTGTAAACAATTAAGTCATGGTCAAAAAGTAACTGAGTTACTTAAACAGAGACAATATGCCCCGATGTCTATTGCAGAACAGTCTTTGGTGTTATTTGCTGTAGAAAGTGGTTATTTAAATGATATTGAGATTACAAAAGTTGTGGGTTTTGAAGATGCTTTAGTTGATTATGTTAATCGTGGGCACCCTGAATTATTGGATCATATCAATCGAACTGGTAACTTTAATAATGATATCGAAGATAAGCTTAAAGGAATACTTAATATTTTTAAAAAAACCTTGTGCTGGTAACATCGAATGATCTTACTATTAGTATATAGGATATTATCTGATAGATAGGAGACAAAAGTGGCTAGCACACAAGATATACGTAGCAAGATCGTAAGTATAAGGAGTACTCAAAAGATTACTACAGTGATGGAAATGGTCGCTGCTTCTAAAATGCGCAAATCACAGGAACTTATGGTAGCAAGTCGTCCTTATGCAAAAGCTATACGTAAAGTGATGAGTCATCTTGTACTAGGTAATTTAGAGTATAAGCACTCATACCTAAAAGAGCGTGATATTAAGCGTGTTGGCTATTTGGTAGTGTCTACTGATCGCGGTCTTTGTGGTAGTTTAAATATTAATCTTTTTAAGACTCTTCTTATAGAGATGCAAGATTGGTCTAAAAAAGGTATTGCATCTGATTTAGCTTTAATTGGGTCTAAAGCAGTTTCTTTTTTGCGTAATGTAAGTGGTAATGTAGTTGCTCAGGTTACTGGTATAGGAGACAAACCTTCTTTATCGGATATAATTGGTCCGGTAAATGTTATGTTACATGCTTATGATATGAGTCATATAGATAAATTGTATATTATTAGTAATAAATTTATTAATACAATGCTTCAAAAGCCACAAGTTATACAGTTGTTACCATTATTGCCGAATTATGCTGCAGATCTACAGAAAACGTCTTGGGATTACTTGTATGAATGTGATCCAAAATTATTGCTTAATATTTTATTGCGTCGTTATATAGAATCGCAGGTTTATCAAGGTGTTGTAGAGAATATCGCTAGCGAACAAGCTGCTCGTATGGTAGCCATGAAAACTGCAACTGATAACGGTGGTAATTTGATAGAAAAATTACAGTTAATATGTAATAAATCCCGTCAAGTTAATATTACTCAAGAATTAATCGAGATCATTTCAGGAGCCTCAGCGGTTTAATTAGGAGATCATACTGGATAGTTTAAATGATAGACGGTAGCCAACACGTTAGAAATTTTAACTATAATGAGTAAACAAATTAGGTAGAGGATTTAAGATGGCTACTGGAAAAATTATCCAGATTATTGGCGCTGTAGTAGACGTTGAGTTCCCTCAGAATGCTGTACCAAAGGTATATGATGCTCTTGAGGTTGAAAATAATACTAAGAAATTAGTTTTAGAAGTGCAGCAACAGTTAGGTGGTGGTATTGTACGTTGTATCGCAATGGGTTCCTCTGATGGTTTGCGTCGCGGTCTTACTGTGAATAATTTAAAGCATCCGATTAAAGTGCCGGTAGGTAAGGCTACCTTAGGTCGTATTATGAATGTATTGGGCGAACCTATTGACATGAAAGGCGATATTGGTGAGAAAGAGCGTTGGAATATTCATCGCTCCGCCCCAAGTTATGAAGAACTTACTAGTTCTCAAGAGTTACTAGAGACCGGTATAAAAGTAATGGACCTTATTTGTCCATTTGTTAAGGGTGGTAAAGTTGGTTTATTTGGCGGTGCTGGTGTAGGTAAAACTGTAAATATGATGGAACTCATACGTAATATTGCTATTGAGTATTCTGGCTATTCTGTTTTTGCTGGTGTAGGAGAGCGTACGCGTGAAGGTAATGATTTTTATCATGAAATGAAAGCTTCTAATGTACTTGATAAAGTGTCCTTAGTTTATGGTCAGATGAATGAACCACCGGGTAATCGCCTTCGTGTAGCTTTGACTGGTTTGACTATAGCAGAGAAATTTCGTGATGAAGGTCGTAATGTACTATTGTTTATTGATAATATTTATCGTTATATTTTAGCTGGCACTGAAGTTTCAGCGCTTTTAGGTCGTATGCCGTCTGCGGTAGGGTATCAGCCTACTTTAGCGGAAGAGATGGGTATTCTGCAAGAGCGTATCACTTCTACTAAAATTGGTTCTATAACTTCTGTACAAGCTGTTTATGTTCCAGCGGATGATTTAACTGATCCATCACCAGCTACTACTTTTGCGCATTTAGATGCAACTGTAGTTCTGAGCCGTAATATCGCTTCTTTAGGCATTTATCCAGCCGTTAATCCCTTGGAATCGACTAGTCGTCAATTAGATCCTACCTTAGTTGGTCAGGAGCACTATGATGTAGCTCGCGGTGTACAATCAATTTTACAACGTTATCAAGAATTAAAGGATATTATTGCTATCTTAGGTATGGATGAATTATCTGAAAAAGATAAGCTAGTAGTATCGCGCGCACGTAAAATTCAGCATTTCTTATCCCAACCATTTTTTGTTGCAGAGGTTTTTACTGGTTTTCCGGGTAAATTTGTATCGCTTAAAGATACTATACGTGGTTTTAAAGGTATTATAGATGGTGAGTATGATCATCTAGTAGAACAAGCATTTTATATGGTAGGTACTATTGAAGAAGTAGTAGAGAAAGCCAAGAAATTATAATGCCTGTATAAAGGGATAATATCGTTATGACTTATCATCTGGATGTTGTTAGTGCAGAAAAACAGATCTTTTCAGGCTTAGTAAAAAAAATTAAGATCACAGGTAGTGAAGGTGAGTTAGGAATACTAGCTGGCCATGTACCATTATTGACAGCCATTAAACCTGGTATGGTCCATATTGTCAATCAATATGGTGAAGAAGATTTTATTTACTTATCTGGCGGTCTGCTTGAAGTGCAGCGAAGTGTCGTGACTGTGTTAGCTGATACAGCTATTCGTGGCTCTGAGTTGGATGAGGAGAAAGCGCTATTTGCGAAGCGTATAGCTCAAAAAGAGATGCGTAATGCTCACGGTAATATAGATTACGCTGTAGCATCTGCCAAATTAGCAAAAGCAATAGCAAAATTGCGTGTTATTGAATTAACTAGAAAAACAATATAAAATTTTATTAATTAATATTTATTCATTTTCAAAAAATAAGCAACCTATTTAGGTTGCTTATTTTTTGAAATAACTATTTTAAATTATCGTTACTATCTCTATATATAGAATACAATAATATTGTACTTATATAACTTTCTTTGTTATTGCTTAATGAATAAGTGATATATGCTAATTTTAGCTAAAAGTTAAATAAACAGAGATTATTAAGACTGTTAAGATGCTTGTATATATTAGATTTTTATAAAATTAATTAAAATAGGCAAAAAGTAATTAAATAATAATATCTAATATTGATAATAAGATATTGGATTTTTTAGCGGTATTTAATTATTTTCTGACTCAATATACAGTATTGGTGATAGGTATAGCTTATATTGTAGTATGATTTATATTAAGCAATATGTGGTAATCTTATTACTAAGTGGTTTTACTCGTGTTGATTAAAATAGAGAGATTGAATAACTTATGTCAAACAGTGTAATGAGTGTAGTTATTCTTGCTGCAGGTAAGGGAACGCGCATGTGTTCTGACACACCCAAGGCATTACATCTGTTAGCAGGTAAGCCAATGGCACAATATGTCATTGATACTGCAATAAAATTAGGTGCACAAAATATTTACTTAGTATATGGCGATAGCGGTGATTTACTAAAAAATACTTTATCTGGCAATACACTAAATTGGGTACCGCAAGTTGAGCAATTAGGTACAGGGCACGCATTACAACAAGTTGCACCTTATTTTTCTGATAATGAAGATGTACTAATGTTGTATGCCGATGTGCCATTAATTTCTGTGGATACCCTTACTAGGCTGTTGGCAGCAAAGCCATATAGAGGTGTAGGTTTGCTCACAGCTGTAATAGATGATCCGAGTAATTACGGGCGTATTATACGTGAGAATGGTAAGGTAGTGGGTATTATTGAGGATAAAGATGCGAGTGAAGTACAGCGGCAGATTAACGAAATAAATACTGGCATTTTAGTAGCAAATGGATACGATCTTAAGTGTTGGCTTAGCGCTCTTAATAAAAATAATGTACAAAATGAATATTATATTACAGATATCATTGCGTTAGCTCATAGTGATGGCAGAAAAATAGTAGTAGTACATCCAATAAATCCAAGTGAGGTTGAGGGTGTTAATAATCGTTTACAGCTAGCTGTGTTAGAGCGTGCATTCCAACTAAAACAGTCTAAAAAACTGCTATTAGAAGGTGTGAGCCTATTAGACTATACACGTTTTGATCTGCGTGGTGAATTAATTTGTGGGCGTGATGTATCTATTGATGCTAATGTGATTATTGAAAATATTGTTAAGTTGGGTAATCGAGTAAAAATTGGTATTGGCTGTTTATTAAAAAATTGTGATATTGGTAATAATTGTGAGATCCGCCCGTATAGTATTCTCGAGGATACTATACTAGGGTCTAATTGTATTGTTGGACCTTTTGCGCATTTACGCCCTGGTACTAAGCTAGCAGCAGGAGCTTATGTTGGTAATTTTGTTGAAATGAAAAAGACGTACTTAGGTCAAGATTCTAAAGTAGGTCATCTAAGCTATCTAGGCGACGCTGAGATTGGTGATAGTGTTAATATCGGTGCTGGTACTATTACATGCAATTATGACGGTGCTTGTAAACATAAAACTATTATTGCAGATAATGTTTTTATTGGCTCTAATAGTCAACTAGTGGCACCAATTTCTGTTGGTAAAGACTCTACTATTGCTGCTGGTACCACAGTAACTTGTGATGTTAATGAAAATGAATTAGTACTTAGTCGTGTTAAGCAGCAACATATCAAAGGCTGGTCTCGACCAATTAAAAAAAATATGTTCTAAATAATTTAAGTATGAAATAGTTAGTGATTTAGTGATTTAGCGATAATTGCTTAAGTATTAATTTTAATATATCTTATTCTGTATTAGAAACTGAATATTAATTCATAAGTTTAATTATTTATTAGGCATTGAGAATTTATCAGGTAATTAGGGTAAGCAAGTGAGCAAAGAAACTTTATTTATATAGCACTTAACACATTGTATTTATATATAAAATCTTTTTTTATTTATATCCAATAAAAACTTAAATAAAAGTACATTTAATCTCGAAAGTTTAAGTTATTATATATATGGTAATAATAAAAAATAGGTTGATGCCATTAAGTCCTGTTCCTTGGAGCGCTTAATTAGGAATATAGCTTATGTGTGGAATTATAGGTGCAGTTGCACAACGAGATATTGCAGAAATCTTACTAGAAGGTTTACGTCGTCTTGAGTACCGTGGTTATGACTCTGCTGGTTTAGTTGTGGTGAATGCTGAGGGCGGTGTCAATCGCTTACGCTGTGTTGGCAAAGTGCAGAAATTAGCTGAAGCATTAGAAAACCATGCATTGCACGGAGGTACTGGTATTGCGCATACCCGTTGGGCAACACACGGCGCACCTACTGAAGCAAATGCACATCCACATTTTTGTGATTATATTACTGTAGTACATAATGGCATTATTGAAAACTATGAATTATTGCGCAAGCTATTAATAGAGCGTGGTTATTTATTTAATTCAGAAACTGATACTGAAGTAATTGCGTACTTAGTTCATTGGGAGTTTAAACAAGGTGGTACGCTGCTAGAAGCAGTTCAACGAGTAATCCCTCAGCTATGTGGATCCTATGGCACTATTGTAATGGATAATCGTAATCCAGGTGTACTAGTAGGCACGCGCTCAGGTAGTCCATTGATTATTGGACTTGGCGTGAATGAGAATTTTATTGCTTCTGATCAACTAGCATTATTGCCGGTAACTCGTCGTTTTATCTTCTTAGAAGATGGCGATTTAGTTGAGGTAACTCATAGTGCTATTAATATTATAAATAAGCAAGGTAACTTAGTTGAGCGTTCTGAAATAGAGTCTCAAATACAGTATGATGCTAGTGATAAGATTGGATATCGTCACTATATGCAGAAAGAGATATATGAACAACCGCTGGCATTAAAAAATACTTTGGCAGGTCGCTTGGGTCAGGGTCAAATTAACTTAAGTGAGCTGGACTCTAGCATTGATACTTTATTAGCGAAGGTACAGCATGTGCAAATTATTGCTTGCGGCACCTCTTATCATGCGGGCATGGTATCACGTTATTGGTTTGAATCATTAGCAGCTATTCCCTGTGATATTGAAATTGCTTCTGAATTTCGTTATCGAAAATTTGCAGTACGACCAGGCCACTTAATAATTACACTCTCACAGTCTGGTGAGACTGCGGATACTTTGGCTGCATTGCGTTTATCTAAAAAACTAGGTTATCTAGGTTCAATTACAGTATGTAATGTAACTGGTTCTTCTTTGGTTCGTGAATCTGATTTAGTATTAATGACAAAGGCTGGCACTGAAATTGGAGTGGCCTCTACAAAAACTTTCACTGCTCAGCTTGCTGTGTTGCTAATGTTGGTCGCATATTTAGGTCGTCTGAATGGTATGGACAAAAGCGTAGAACGTGATATTGTTCATGCTTTGCAAGTGCTACCTATACGGATTGAGCAAGTGTTATCAATGGATAAAAGCATTAAGTTGCTAGCAGAATCTTTCTCTAATAAACGTCATGCGTTATTTCTGGGACGTGGCGATCAGTACCCAATAGCTATGGAAGGGGCATTAAAGCTTAAAGAAATATCCTATATCCATGCTGAAGCTTATGCTGCAGGCGAATTAAAACATGGCCCACTAGCTTTAATTGATGCTGATATACCAGTAATTGTGGTAGCGCCAAATAATGATTTATTAGAGAAGTTAAAGTCTAATATTGAAGAGGTGCGTATACGTGGTGGTCAGTTGTATATATTTGCTGATCAAGATGTTTGCTTTGTTAGTAGTAGGAGTATGACGATTATTCGATTGCCGCATGTTGAAGAAGTTATAGCGCCAATCTTCTATTCTATACCATTGCAATTGTTATCTTATTATGTTGCACTTATTAAAGGTACTGATGTTGATCAGCCTCGTCACTTAGCAAAATCAGTGACAGTTGAATAGTTAATATAGATATGTTAACAATCAGTATAGATATGAAATAGTCATTAATTAAAAATACCAATTAGGTTATTTAATTAGTATATTATAGTATATAACTAAGTATAAGGAATATATTTGAAAAATAAATATTATCTTAATATGGTAAAAATAAAATAGTTTTAAAATATAGTTTTATGCTTAAATTATATTTAATTTTTGCTAATTTAGTATATATTTATTACATTTAAGTATAGTAGATATATTAATATTTTTATTATATAAATATATCTCTAATAGAGATCATATAACTTATGTATTAATAATATATCAATATATATTATTATATATCTTAAATATGAATATTTAGTGTATTATAGTCACTAGGTACTAATTTTTAGTATAAAAGTATATTTGTGTATACTTTTATACGGTGTTATCTAAATTAATTAAAATTTATGTAGATATAATCAAAGTGTTATGTTAATAACAATATTAATTGCACTAGTTATATAGATAAATAAAATATAATATATTAATCTAATAAAAAGTAATAGGAGTAACGAAAGGTTAGATAATTATATAGAAATATATAAAATCCAGGATTATTATTAATATAATATGGGAAATACTATGATCTATGTTATTTCTTTTCATTTTTTGGAAAATAAAAATGTATCCACTAGCTCATTGATCCATATATAGATATTACAGATATTACAGATATTACAGATATTACAGATATTACAGATATTACAGATGCTATAGATATTACTGCCGATGTATTATGTCTTGATGGTCATATGTTGTTTTAAATATCTAAAATATTATAACATGTGAGTATTACGCACTTGCTTAACATTTCTAAATATATCATAATAGTAATTCTAGCAATAATATGTTGATTAATTGCTTAAAATAGGATATTGCTTATTTCTTTTAAAGTAACTAAACTTTCAAAAAGTTTCTATGATCTATTTGAAAATACAATAGTTTAAGTAAGTACTGAATATACCAATTAAATTGCGAAGATTGGTGATGTATTGGTAGCAAGTGTTACATGATTATAATGTTAATTATTATTATGTTAATTTTTGTTGTATTTCAGCGATGTGTTGTTGGCTAGAAGGCATAGTGTAGTTAATTGATGTATGGGTTATATTAAATTAAGTTGATTACTTGATAAGATCATAATTTAGATATTTATCTTCTTAAGTATTAAGGAACAATAAATTAATAATACGTTAGTTTTTATGATGGTAGTAAAATATATTATTACGCATGGCTTTTAATTATTTTGGTATACGTTACTGGGCGGTAGCGCTAGGGTATATAACTTAGAGACTATTTTTAATATCGCTAGGAGTTACTTTATAATAGTAACATTGATATAGTAATTTTTTACCTGTGATTCATAAGTACTTGCTAGTACTGAAAATTATTCTCAAATACTAGTGCTAAAATTATACTTAAAGATTATATTTAGCGACAATAGATATCACGATAAGGCTCATGTTGTAATTATGCCTATTATTATAACGAAATTGATAATTTTTCTGCATTTATCGTTATTCATATAAATTAGCATTAAAATAATATTTATTATTTTATTTATGTTGATAGATACATGAATTAACTTAATATTATTAGTGTATGACTGAATAAAGTACTTATCCCTTGTGCAAAAACAAATTTTAAAATAGTTAATCTTTATTTGTTGCTAGTAGGTTATTTTTCAACAGTGAGTCGGTTAAGATTGTTAAGAACAATATGTTAGTTATGTTAAGCATGTAATAACAAGCATTTAGTTATTTTATGTTAGCTTATGTGCACTAATGTTAGCTTATGTGCACTAAATTTATTATTTGTAATAAGGATATTAATATAGATCATTTAAGTTATGTAACCTAATTTATAATAACTGGTACGGATCAAGTGAAAGATATTGTTTTATTATAGAGTAAAACAGTAGCCTATTGATGCTTTGCGTTACTAGTGTTGCGATTAGATTAAAAAATAGGATTGGATCCTATTAATAAATAGTTAGGATAAGCTAAGAGTATATGTAGCGCCTAATTTAGATGGATAAAAGTTTAATTCTGTATTAATAATACCTGGTACGCTTTAGCATTTTTAATTAGTAAGTAATCCAAGCTATAACATTAGGTTCTATGCTTATTTTATATTTATGATTTATGGAGGCTATAAATGGCAATATTGGGTTGTAAAGTAATGTCGATAGGGGTCATAACTGATACTATTTATCGAGTGCGCTTAGTACCTGAGATGCCAGTTTATTTTAAGGCTGGGCAGTATTTGATGATAGTAATGAATGAGGATGATAAGCGCCCGTTTTCCTTAGCATCACCTCCTTTTCAGAAGGAATATCTGGAGCTGCATATTGGTGCATCAGCACTTAATGTGCATACTATGGAAGTAATAGATCGTTTTACTAAAAAAAAGGAGATCATTGTTGATATACCTTATGGTAACGCCTGGCTACGTACACAGTCTAAGCGCCCGTTATTGTTGATTGCGGGAGGTACAGGGTTTTCTTATATACAATCCATTCTACTAACTGCACTGGAGCAAAAGTTAGATCGTAATATTTTAGTTTATTGGGGTGTACGAGAAATAAGCTATTTGTATAATCAAAATGAATTAAAATCTCTATCGCAGCAATATCCAAACCTACATGTTATTTTAGTGGTAGAGCATGCAACACATGAATGGCATGGTCGTACTGGTATGGTTCTTGATGCGGTGTTACAGGATTTTGCGACCTTAACTGATTATGATATCTATATAGCTGGTCATTTTGAGATGGCTAAAAATGCCTGTAAACGTTTTTGTATAGAATGTGGTGCACAAAAGGAGCATATATTCGGCGATGCATTTTATTAATATGAAATTTTAGATGAGTTAAAAATTATACTCTTATATATGCCTTTCTCGATCAATCATTAACCAAATAGCAGTATTTATTTTATAATTATATTTAGATACTAAAAGTAGTGGGATACTAAAATTCAATAAATAGTAATATAGCTAAGCTGAAATGTTTATAGGTATATTTAATATATATAAAAATTTGTATAGTAAATAGCTTAATTTTATGCTTCACAGTATTTCAATGTATCTCGTTAGTATGGATATTAGCATTATTGTTAATAAATATTTTTTATAGCATTTTATTAAAAAGTATGATATTAATTATATTTTTTATTGTTCTCTTAATGAGACAAAAGAGTAATAAGCTAGTTTAATTTAAAATAAAATATTAATATATTGCATGGTATTTTATAAAGCTTAACGTTATTGTTAATAGTTGTTAATATGCACAATAATAGCAAGACATCTATGAATGGTTAATAGTTTTAATAAAAAAGTTTGGCAAAAAATTAAATAATACAAAATATCTTAAATAATATTATTACTAGAATAATTATTGTTATAAATGGTAGAAAATAGATTACATTATTTGTAGGAGCATCAGAATTATATTCTGACTTTTACTTAACTTTTTATCTATAGTTATCTTAGTTTTAGTAATAAAATCATAAGATTCAAGTCCATCAAAATTATATTATATAAGTTAATTTATTGTAATTAATGTAAGTAGATATATTTATTGTAAAATTTATTCATCGTCTTGTTGATATATATGGGCAATGTTATTATTATATTTTTAGGTATAAAATATAGGTATTTATTAAATAAAATATATACCTTAGTCAAGGAGAAAGTAAAAATTATTTAGATCTTAATTACATCAAACTATTTAAGTTTCTTAGATTAAAATTACTATATTATGCAGTATACGATAATATTTTACTATTTTATAGGTTTTATAAAAGGACTAAGAAGAATAGAAAATAATATTTATTATTAATTATTAAATTAAGTATGATGCTTAACTGTATCTAAGTACGATAAATAAATTTGTATCTATAAGTAGGCTACTAATATATAAATATATGAAGTTTTTATAATATAGTAATTAAATAATTATTTATTATAATACTATTAGTATAGTAATTAGGTAATAGTATTATGAATACTTATAATACACATGCCTAATGCATTATAAGTATTTTAAGTTGTAATGTTTCTTTACAAATTTATAGAAGTTAATATTATTATCGCGTTAATATATTAATTATATATGGTAGAGTGGCATTTGATATAGTATTATATTTATTTACCAGTATAAGGGGTGCGTCATAGGTACTCTAAATTTATTAGAATAGTCTACATTCATATAGTGATAGATATTTTTATTAGTTTTTTATAAAATTAATTGAGAACTTATAGATTTATTAATGAAGTCATACAAGATATTTTATTTATTTTAAGACTATGGCTATCATTATAAGTAAAAATTACTATTTGATGAATAGTCTATTAAAGTAAATCTATGTAACATAGGGAGTATTAATTATAGCTATTTTTATGTTTTTTTGTTAATAAAGAAAGCAGTATGTATTACGTTATGTTTATACTGCTTGCAGCTAATGGTATGAAAAATTAAAAAAATATTATTTCTTAATTTTGTATGTTTAAGTATGTATTGGGTGCAATTAAGATTTATGAAGACGTTATAAGAGATACTTAAAAGTCGAAGGGTAGAAGGGAAATATATTACTGTTTTTTTATTGCTTTGTATTTTTTATGACAATAAATTTATATTGTTTAGCAATAAATTATGTATGTTTAGTAGCAGTAATTTTCAACAATACCTATTGCGCAATAATTACTCTTAACTTAATTACTAAGGATCGTGCTGAAATGCATTTTCGCGCAATAATACGTATTGTTGGTTTGCTGGTTATTTTATTTTCTGGGACGATGTTTATTCCCGGATTTGTTGCATTGATATATAAAGATGGAGCAGGTAGGGCATTTAGCCAAACGTTCTTTGTAGCAATAATTATTGGGTTGATATTATGGTATCCTAATCGTAATAAAAAATATGAATTACAGCCACGTGAAGGCTTTCTAATTGTAGTATTATTTTGGACTGTATTAGGTAGTTTAGGGGCGTTGCCTTTTCTGTTTTCAGCGCAACCCAATCTGTCGCTAACAGATGCCTTTTTCGAATCTTTCTCTGGTTTAACGACAACTGGTGCTACTATGCTAGTGGGGTTAGATTCATTACCAAAGGCTATTTTATTCTACCGTCAAATGCTTCAATGGATGGGTGGTATGGGAATTATCGTGTTAGCAGTAGCGATATTACCAATCCTTGGTGTTGGTGGTATGCAATTATATCGTGCGGAAATACCTGGTCCATTGAAGGATAATAAAATGCGCCCACGTATTGCAGAAACCGCGAAAACCTTATGGCTTATTTATGTATTACTGACTATTGCCTGCACGTTAGCGCTATGGGTTGCAGGTATGCCAATATTTGACGCTATTAGCCATAGTTTTGCAACGATTGCTATTGGCGGTTTTTCTACTCATGATGCTAGCATAGGGTACTATGCTAGTCCAACTATAAACACTATTATTGCTATCTTTTTGTTAATCTCCGGATGTAATTATGGATTGCATTTTGCGTTATTAAGTGGGTGTAGCTTAAGGGTTTATGGGAAGGATCCTGAATTTCGTATATTTATATTAGTTCAACTTACGCTAGTAGTAGTATGTATATTAGTTCTATGGGAGCATAGTATTTATGCTACTGGCATAGAAACTCTAAATCAAGCGTTTTTTCAAGTAGTATCAATGGAAACAACTGCAGGGTTTACTACTGATAGCATTGCTAAATGGCCATTATTTTTGCCGATGTTATTATTATGTTCCTCTTTTATTGGTGGTTGCGCTAGTTCAACTGGCGGCGGTATGAAAGTTATTAGAATATTGCTACTATATCTACAAGGTGCTCGTGAATTAAAGAGATTAGTACATCCAAATGCTATTTATACCATTAAACTTGGCGATCATGTATTACCGGAGCGTATTTTAGATGCGGTATGGGGTTTTTTCTCTGCCTATGCACTTGTATTTATTGTTAGTATGTTAGCTATTATTGCCACTGGGGTTGATAATTTTTCTTCTTTTGTCGCCGTAACGGCCTCATTAAATAATTTAGGGTCGGGGTTAGGTGTAATGGCAGAAAATTGTACTACAATGCCATCAGTAGCTAAGTGGATATTGGTGGTAACGATGCTATTTGGGCGCCTAGAGGTATTTACATTGCTTGTTTTATTTACGCCAACATTTTGGCGTGAGTAATTATAACATCAAGGGACTAGGCTATGAAGTTATTAATACTTTATTCAGGATATGATGGACAGACATTATCTATTGCTACTTATATAGCAAATAAATTGCAGGATATATTTTCCTGTGAAGTTATTAATTTATTACAGGCAAAAAGTATTAATCTCAAGCAATATCATCAGGTAATGATTGGCGCGTCTATACGCTATGGTCATTTTAATTCTTCTTTAGGTAAATTTGTGAAGTATCATGCAGCGCAATTAAATCAAATGCCAAGTACATTTTTTGCTGTTAATTTAGCTGCTCGTGACAAGAAAAAATGTTCACCGCAGACTAATGTTTATACTCAAAAATTTTTGCTAACTTCTCCATGGCATCCAAAACAATGCATGGTATTTGCTGGAGCATTACGTTATCCACGTTATAATTTATTTAATCGAATAATGATTCAATGTATTATGCGCATGACAGGAGGGGAAACTGATACTAGCAAAGAAGTAGAGTATACAGATTGGCGGCAAGTAGAGATATTTACGCAATCTTTTAGAAAGATAAAGCATATACATTAGCATTATAAGCTTTTTAAATTTTATTTAATTTACTTTATTCGATCACCATACACCAGTGATCCTATTCTGTAGAGGCAAGAGATATTCGTTAGTTATTTTTAATAACTTATTAAAATTATTAATTGATAATAAAAAATATATTTTGTGTCCTTAATAGTTTGTATAAGCTACATAGTATTAATGGAGAATTATATTCTCTCATATAGTTAATTATTACCTATCAAGTACTGCAATATTATAGTAAAATAGTCATTTAAATCACTTTATACCGCATGTACTAATAAGTACACTTGCTTATCCAAAAAACTATTTATATTGTATACTAATTAAAATTATAATAGCTAATATTCTCAATATATTTGCCTAAAATAGCATATTTACTAAATAATTATTTTTAATAAATGTATTGTTTATTATTCATTATAAGGCATATACTTTTATATATTCTACATTAATGTTATTTATCACTAGTATAAATTATTAAAGTAACTTAAAATATTATTAATTTTAAGTAAAAATTATAGTATATTGTAAAAAATATAAATTTTATTTTGGGATAATATTTAAGTTAGGTTACACTTGCGATAATAGTATAAGTAATGATTACTAATTTAATATGAAATTATACTTTGTTTATTAAATCAGGAACAGTAATTAATGAATTTTCTCTTAAAAAATCTATCCTAGTGTACTACTACTTCATTAGTATACTATAGTTAAATTGTAGTAATTATTAAGATCGTATCTTAAGTAAGCATACTAACAGCGGATAAAAAATGTATATGCTGACCTAATCGTAGATTACTTCATTAAGTATAGATAGCAGTTAATAATTTAGGTAGATATTGTGGCCAGAGTAGCATGATCAATTAATATAAAGTACTATTTTACTGCTTATTAACAATAAGCAGTGTATGATAATAAATAATTTTTATAACTGGCAGAGCATAATAATTGTCATGCGCTAATACAGACAACTTATAATATCTGTACACCTACTATTATCAGTAGGTATGCTATATTTTTTAATAATATTATCATCTATAAAGTGTAAAATTATATAATATAATTTGTAATTTATTTTATATTTCTAAGGTTATATATGATTATTTACTTTTACTTATTTTGTATCTACTATAATAATAGAATGAGAAAGTTATTGAGTGAAGTGAGCGTAGATAATTACATTAATGTCATTATAGGTCACTATCATATGTTATGATTATATAGTAATCTATCGTGTTAATATCATGAATATTTTGTATTGTTAGTTAATAGCCTATACTATGTTTAGTATAGATATGTAACTTGTTTAGTATAGATATGTAACTTATTAGGTATAAATAATTTCTTCTAGATTATAAATGTAGTTTATTTTTTATGCTTATTTTGCATTTATTAATTATATCGCATAGCCAAGAATGAGGTATTAGATTATTTTTACTTGTAAAAAATGAATATAAATTATTAATTTATGTTTTTGCTTAATATTAGTATTGAAACATTATTAGTATTTATTGTTAGTATAGGTATTACTGTAATTAATATTTAAATAACTAAATATAATTTTCTTGGTTAATGTTATTTATAGGTGTAATATTATGCATTTTACTTTTTTACTTATCCGTGAGTTGATATTTGTTTATATTTATAATATAAATTATATTAGGATTTAAGATTATACAAGTAAAATATAGCTAGGACTAATTTTTATATGTGTTATATCGATTAGATCCGTGATTGATGCAAGTATATTATGTTTATTACTAATAATAGATAAAATGTATAAGTTTATAACCCGTTTAATGTTTTATATTATGAGTTATTTTAGTAATATTATTTACTATATTCTTAATGATATTCAGGGATATATTTTTATTAAAGATAGTTCTTTTCTTAGTGCTTTATTATTATATTAGTAATGCTGAAGAATGTTTAGTTAAATATAACATATCTCAGTAACTAAGATGTTGTTAATTATTCGCTGCGCTAAATATGATAATTATCAATTACTTATTTATATACTGATACTATCCTACTGCTTATTTTTACTTAGTATATATTAAATACTAAATGTCTATTAGAGATAAAGAGTTAGCTACTTACCTAGCGCACTACACGGCTTTATTAGGCTTCTTATATTACTATTGTCAATTTAGTGTATAATAAACTTATATTAAATTATAATTTTTTATAATATGACTTATAAGTATGTATTTTACTTGCAGCTAAAATTGATCGTAACATATTAGATATATTAACATTAATAATCACTAAATTATCATGTAAAGCTTGATTGATAAGATATGTGATCATTTATATAATAATGTTATAATGGAAGTTATTGAGTATGTAGTAAAAGAGAAATACTCAGCTTGTTTAATAGTGATACTAGATGCTATGAATAAATTTTTATATGGCGCAGATTAAGTAAGAACTATGCGTGTTGATAATGTTCTTTATGGTTAAAATATATAAAAATAGCGCTTAATCAGAAGCAGGGGTTATTTGTTACCACTTGAATTAATAATTTACGCTAATACAGATAAAGCATATATTATTTGATGATGACTTAAATTATAATGGTTGCGTTGGATCTGCTAGATTAGTAGAGAGTAGACTCTATACTTTTATATGTATATATAGTAAATAAAATTTATATGATATTAAAATAAGATTGCTATTTTAAGAAAAAATATAGTATATAAAAATTATATTATTCATCATTATCTGTGATAAACTATCAGTTTAGAATTAAACTACATTGAATAATAATTAAATACTTATTCAACATAAGTATGTTTAAAATAATTATAAAATGTAAATTTTATTAGAATAAATAATATTTCTATTATTTAAATATATCATTATTTAATATAATTTATTATATATACAGTATTATTTGAGTTTATGATAAAGTAGACGATATTATCGTCTATAATATCGTAAATGATGTATATATTTTATTATATTTAATCTACTGACTTAATATTTTATACGCTACAGTTTTGAGTTATATATTATTATCTTTAAGGTTATTTAGCTCTCAGGAATTTCTATAATACTATTTTATCACTATTATGATAGTTAAGTAATATTACTGTTTGTAGATACTGTAGTAATAAACATATTGTTTCTGTATAGAAACATTAATTAGTATTCATTATGTATTTTGTACTGATTCTTATAATAGTCATTAGGATAATAAAAAATATTATATTGCATGATATTATGGGGTTTTATTGTGTAAATTTTGTTTTTAAAATAAATATAGCTATAAATAACATTGTCACTAGTTTTAGCCTATTGGCTTGGTTTTTTACTGTCACTATAAATTCCTTAGGCTACAACTTTGCATTGGTAAGGTGTTTTAGTATAGCGCTGTAGTATTAATAGTATTCACGTGTACTGTAGCATTTAAGGTGTATATGTTATTAATTATAATAACTAATCTAGTGTTAGTAATATAGATATTTAGTATACTAAAGATATATACATTATTAATGTCTGTGTTATATATAGCATAGTAGTATAATAGCTCTTACTATTATCTAGTGAGAGATATAGAAGTGTAATCTTTTATTGTCTTCTGTTGATCTATTTTAATTAATTACTATAATTTAATATAGGCAAAGTATTAGTACTACTTTACTAAGTCTATGTGATTAGTAAGTCTGTGTAATGTAGCGCATTTAAGTTAGGTTATATTCATTATTATTAGGAGTTACCATTTGTGTGTATTAAATTATTTGACTAGTATCTTGATGTGCTAGATAATATGATATTAGGTATTAAGGAGTTTATGTTATCTTTGGTTAGAATTTTTTAAAATAGTAAAATACTAACGAACTTAGTAATGCTATAAATTGCACTTAAAATTTTGGGTGTATAATATTAATTATCTAGTTTATGGGTGAGGTTTTAATCATAAAGTCTGATGATTCATCATAAATATATATTATAATATTATTTTATTTATAGTACTATTATTAATAGTAATTAAATTAATAGTTAATTTGCTTAATTATTTATTTTAAATATTGTTAATTTGATATCTCTATATTAATATTTAATATAGTCATAAAATATCTATTTTATTTATAATATGACAGTAATCATGCTCAATGCATATTGATTAATAATGTATATATCATTATTGTAGTAACAATTATACCCCTAAAGAATCATTAAGTTTATTGTGATTAATTACTTAATTTATTAAGTTTGAATTTATGTATTCAAAATATATGATTATATATTATCGTATTAGTTAAAATATGCTCTTGCAAGAAAAGTAATATAGTTAGTTAATATCATTGTTGTAGTATTTTACTAGATGTATATTTAGTATAATATACTGATAAGTTGTCATTATGTTTTATTTATTTAGATTTATCACTATACAGATATAATGACTTATAGCTCTTAGTAAGATGTTAGTATTGTAAATATAAATATATTAAGTATATTTTTAAAAAAAATAATACTATTGTAATTACTATGCGCTATGTTAATTATTTTAATATGCACTAAACATTTTAATATTTGGATAAAAATATAATATAAGTATTAAGTAATGATATATATGGCCTAATAAGTTTCTTAATATTAATTATTCTTCATAGTATTTTTATTATGATTATTATATATAAAAGTATACAATACTAATTATGTATTCATTAGATTTATTAGGCTAAGAGTGTGGTTTATATTATTTTTGCTTTGATTGATCTTTTGTGATCAGACAAGATAAGATAAGGATAGTAAGATAAATAGTAATTCAGGTATATAAATTTCTTCGTTACTTAAGATTATACCTTGATAAGTTTGTTACTCAGCTTACATATGATATTATCATTGTCGTTTATCATCCTATTGCAATAGGAATTATGCTATGCCTATTTTAGGCAATATTTCTTTTTATGCTGCACTTAAGT
Source organism: Serratia symbiotica str. 'Cinara cedri' (assembly GCA_000238975.1). Lineage (GTDB taxonomy): Bacteria > Pseudomonadota > Gammaproteobacteria > Enterobacterales > Enterobacteriaceae > Serratia_D > Serratia_D symbiotica_A. The sequence goes on from CP002295.1 coordinate 22,282, forward strand.
ATTATTCTTTTTTAATATTTATAAGACGTAAAGTAAGTAATAATATTAGGAATAATAGTTATTATATAGTTATTAGCGTCTTCATATTACAATATTGATTACTTCTGTTATGGAAGATAACACAGATTGTTATAAAAACACTTATCCCTATAAGGATAGGTTCTAATTATAGTATAATGAAGCAATAATTAAATTAATATATCATATTATTATAAATATATAAGAGTATTGTCATGAAAAATATCAATCCAACCCAAACTTCCGCCTGGAAGGCTTTGCAGCAAGATTTTGCAAAGATGAAAGACATTCATATTGCTGATTTATTTGCCCAGGATAGTGAGCGTTTTTACAAATTTTCCATTACTTTTAATGACCAGATGCTAGTAGATTACTCTAAAAATCGTATCACTATAGAAACATTGCAGAAGTTACAAGCATTAGCAAAAGAAACAGATGTACAGGGTGCAATCGCATCAATGTTTGCTGGTGATAAAATTAACTGCACTGAAGATCGTGCTGTGCTGCATATTGCTCTGCGTAACTTTAGCAATACCCCTATTTTTGTTGACGGCAAGGATGTTATGCCTGAAGTAAACGCAGTGTTAGCAAAGATAAAGAAATTTTGCGATCAAGTGATTGGTGGTTATTGGACAGGTTATACTGGTAAACGTATCACTGATATTGTAAATATTGGTATTGGCGGATCTGACCTTGGTCCTCACATGGTCACTGAAGCGTTACGTCCTTATAAAAATCATCTTAATATTCATTTTATCTCTAATATTGATGGTACCCATATTATTGAAACTTTAAGGCCACTAAACCCAGAAACTACACTATTTTTAGTAGCTTCAAAAACTTTTACTACTCAAGAAACAATGAGCAATGCTTATAGCGCACGTAATTGGTTGCTGAATCATGCATACTATGATAAGCATATAGCTAGGCATTTTATTGCATTGTCTACTAATTGTGAGGCGGTAGCTAAGTTCGGAATTGATATTAATCATATGTTTAAATTTTGGGACTGGGTAGGTGGTCGCTACTCTTTGTGGTCAGCAATTGGTTTGTCTATTGCATTATCAGTAGGTTATAAAAACTTTGAACAATTGCTACGTGGCGCATATGAAATGGATAAACATTTCGCAAAAACTCCACTAGAGAAGAATATTCCAGTGTTATTAGCATTGATAGGTATATGGTATAATAATTTTTTTGGTGCTGAAACGGAAGCTATTTTACCTTATGACCAGTATTTACATTATTTTGCTGTTTATTTTCAGCAGGGTAATATGGAGTCTAATGGTAAATACGTGGATCGTAATGGTGAACGAGTTAATTATCAGACCGGACCTATTATTTGGGGGGCATCTGGTACTAATGGGCAACATGCATTTTATCAACTCATACACCAAGGTAAGAAGTTAATTCCTTGTGATTTTATTGCTCCAGCAGTGAGTCATAATCCATTAAATAATCATCATTCTAAATTATTATCTAATTTCTTCGCTCAAACCGAAGCATTGGCTTTTGGTAAATCTTTGAAGATGGTAGAAGCTGAGTTTTCCGCTCAAGGGAAAAAATTAGAAGAAGTTAAACATATAATACCATTTAAGGTATTTGAAGGTAATCGTCCAACTAATTCTATTTTACTGAGAGAAATTACTCCATTTAGTTTAGGTAGCTTAATTGCTCTTTATGAACATAAGATTTTTACTCAAGGTATTATTTTGAATATTTTTAGTTTTGATCAGTGGGGGGTTGAACTAGGCAAGCAGTTAGCTAATCGTATACTACCAGAACTAGCAGGCAATGAGAAGGTAGATAGTCACGATAGTTCAACTAATGCTTTAATTAATTGTTTTAAAGAATGGCGTTAAAATTATCCTAAGTTTATATTAATATAATATTTTAATATTTTTTATATATGTAAATTAGGGTATATTTTTTAGATAAATATCCATGGCTGATATAATAACCTTATATGATTATATATTTTATAAATAAATTATTTTTAATGCCTAATTAGCGATCCCTGTTTTGGTAGTTAGATGCTTAAATAATTAATAATATATCTAGTTTTTATTCATTTATTCATTGGTAAGTATTATACTTTTTTTTAAAAAAAACATGTTTATATGATACTGTGGTTTAATATTATATTTATAGTTATATATTTTAATATTATAGCGTATTTGATACGAATTTTATAAATAGAAGAACTTTAAATATAATACATGATATTATTTTTATAAAGTATGTATTTATATATAGGTAATAATTAATATATTGGATTCATGATACTATTTATTACAGAGCGCTTAATCATTTAATTATTATTAATCATTGTCTATTGTTATTATTAACTGGTTTTAATAGTTTTGAGATTAGTAATAGTTTATTATATACTATATTAGACGTAATTATATATATAATTATCAGGCTAATAATTATAATCAGTGCTTAATTAGTTTAAAGTATATCTTTTATTAGATAATATATTTTACAGTATGAATAAGATGTTATTTATTAATAATTATATTATAAGCCTGATGTATACTCTGATTATATTAGGAATATGTATTAGTATACCTTATATTAAATGTATTTAGCACATGATCTCTAGGGTATTAGGTATTTGATAATAAAATACATATGTGATAGTAAAAATAGAACTGGTACTTTAATGTCTGTTAATCAACAGACTGTGTTATGGGTTTATGTTAGATACATGAGGCTAGTATATAATCATCTAATGGTTCATGATATACTCTATAGTTATCACTACTGTATGGGTAAGATATATAGATATATAGATATATAGGGGCTATAAATACAAGAGTTATGAAGAATAGGTATTAAGTATATAGCTTTGGATGCTGATTAATAAATTGATCAGCATCCCATTGTTACTATATTTAATTCTATTAGCGCTATAATTAGTTAGGTAAGTTATGCTGTTATTTTTGATTTTACTAATTTTCATTCTTAGCGTTTTCTTAATTTATATAGCTAGCTTTATAGTGAGTAATGATGTTTATTGTACTACTTATTGTTATGCAACAATACTACTAAACATTCAATTATCAGTTGCTAGCTGAGAAAAAATAGACTTAAGTATTTGTGCATGATGTTAATATTTATTTTATTTTAGTGAGTTTAACGCTAAAGAGTATATTTATTTACCATCATTAGTAGCATTAGCTTTGGTATATCTTTATGTTTTTATAAAATAGGTTATTAATTTATCGTAATTAGTACTCATTATAATCCTTGCTTACGTATTTTTATGGCCGATATTTTAATTAGTAAAGTTTACTAGCAAACTACTAGTTACTGATATTTATTAATATTAGCTGGATTTTAGCTTACAACACACTTTATATAATTTTAGAGTATTGTAATAATATAAAATTAGCATTAAATTGATTTATGTTTTACTTATAGATTATCATATTCATATTATTACTAGCATTTATCTTATGTATTCATAAAAGTAGATTTCAACGTATAAATATATAGCTTAATGATTACATTGGATTTTTGGTATTTTTAGTATTATTATGAATTATTTATTTACTTAATATTTTCATTAGGTATCATTAGTTAGTAGCTAAATTTAGATAATATATTGGCTAATATATATAGAATATAATTAGGTTAGCATTATAAATAAAATATTATAGCAGATAGGATAAGTTATAATTTACTTATAAAAATTAATGGGTTAAAATGATTTAATGATATTTTATATAAAAAAATTGCTTCGTTCTTTTCTTATTAATTGATTCGCTTAATACTAATTGTCAGCGGCATACTTTAGCTGTCTATGGTGAGTTTAATTGCTGGTGTAATTAAAACACTTAGTATTGTATAAATCTTAATGAGATGCTCACGTATAGTGTCACTAGTATGATTAGTATCATTAATATCATTCATATAACCCTTTTCACGCAGCATAGTTATTAAGGATGCTAATATTTCTTTATCAAAAAATTCTGTTATGTTAATATTATGTATTTTTGATAAATTTTCTGCTATAATACGACTTTTTTTCTCTAGTGCTAGACGGGCGATACTTGGGTTAGTGCTTAATATTGATATAATAATAGCATAACATTGCAGGTTTTTACGTACGCTAGCAGCTAGTAATTTTAATGTATATATACGAGGTATATTCAATGTTATATCATCATGATCACGATATATTAATTTTTGACGAATCATCTCTTTGATAAGTTTTTGTAGTGCTTCTTCCAAACATTCTTGTCCATAGTGTAGAAATAATTCAGCTTTTAACATAGGATAAATTAGGTTAATTTGCCGCAGTAACTCGCTTAGTGATACTTTACCGTAATTTATTACTATGGCAGCAATCAGTGCAGGAAGTACTAGCAGGTGGTGAATATTATTACGGTAATACTTCATAAGTGTGGATTGCTTGTGTGATAATATAATAATATCATCTGTATTATTTTTAGTTATCATGAACATTTTCATTTTTAGCGCATGATTTAATAATTCATATGGTGTTTGATTTGGTACAGTGATACCATCAGAATAAGGTACATTACGCATTAGTTGTAAATAGCAATCAATTTGCTCAAGTAATTGCTTGCGAGTTAATAAATGTTGGTTAGCAGCTAGAAGTGCAGTAGAGCATAGATTTATAGCATTAGCTGCAGCAGCATTATTAATGCGTATCATGATTTTTTTTGCTAGATCATTTACTGCTGGTATTAGCCAGTTTGGACGTTGGAACTCAATAGTGTTTATTGATTGATGCCAATGTGGTACATTTTTGTTTAGGTAAGTCGTAAGTGATAGTGGATTACCAAAATTTACGTAACTCTGTCCTAGGTTACGCAATTTGCATAATCCTAGTAGCATCCGAAGTATTCCCTCTTTTTGCTTAGATGCTCCGTGCAATTCTTTAGTGTAAGTACTTACTTCAAGTATATGTTCGTAACCTATATAAATAGGCACTAAAGTTATCAGTTGAGTTTTGCTACGTAACATTGCTTGGATAGTCATTAATAAAACACCTGTCTTTGGCTCTAGTAGGCGCCCTGTACGAGAACGGCCACCCTCTACAAAGTATTCTACTGAATAACCACAGGCGAACAACTCACTGAGGTATTCGCGGAATACTGTAGAGTATAGTTTATTACCTTTAAATGTACGGCGAATAAAAAATGCACCTAAGTGTCGAAAGATTGGGCCAGCCGGCCAAAAATTTAGGTTAATGCCTGCTGCAATATGAGGTGGTACTAAACCTTGATGGTATATCACATAGGATAGTAATAAATAATCCATGTGACTACGATGGCATGGTATATAGACTATTTTATGGCCATTTTGTGCTAATTGACGCACTGTATTAGCATTAGTAACGTTAATGCCTTCGTATAATCGATTCCATGTCCAGCTTAATATGCGATCAAAAAGATGTATGGCTTTGTAGGAAAAATTAGCCGCAATCTCTTCCATTAACGTGATAGCGTTTTGTTGGGCTTTTTTTAGAGAAATTTTTTTATTATGTGCTTCATCTTCTATTGCTCTTTCTATTGCTTTAGAAGCAAGCAGTTTAATAAATAAATTATGATGCGTTGTTAATTTAGGGCCGACTGCAGCTAGTCGTTGACGTGAAAAGTGTATACGTGCTACTCGCGCTAGTTTTTGTGCAATATATTTATCTGTTCCATATATGGATGCTATATAACTAAGTGAAATCTTATTAGAGAAATATATAAAGCTATCACGACCAAGCCATAGTACGGTTAATAATTTATTAAGCCTATTAAATAGGTATAGCTGTGTTCTACCTTCACTGCTTTGTTTAGGTGTGCGACCAAACATTACTGCAACTAGAAGTATGTTAATATTAAGATTTGGATTTTTGCAATGTAGCTCTAGATATTTGCGGAATAGTTTTATTGACTCTCCTTTTAGCGTGTAATGATGATATTGGTCTGGGTTATTGTCAATAAATAAGTAGCTTGGGAGTGTATTACCGTCAACTGTCAATTGTGATAGAGGATCGGGCAGATTGTGTATGAGGCACTGAGTGCGTAGTGTTATTAAATCCACTGTAGAATTATAAGGTAAAACATATAAAATTGGTTTTAATGGATTTATTCTTAATTCTTTAATTGGATTTGAAGGTATAAGATTGCTTTTTACTAAAAATTTTAGTATTAAATTTAATAACTTGTAATATATTTTATGCCAACCTGCCATAATTACATGAAGCCTCTTATTAGCAATGCGTCACAAACCTAATAGAAATAAAGTATTAGATTTTATAGTGTTAGAAAAGAGCCTATATAATAAATTAATCCTAGCTCTTTTATAAATATTTATCTAAGAGAGATGTTGTTATATAATAAACTAAATACTTTGTTAGGTTTATGTTATTAAACATCTATCTCTACTTATACAGTACTGATAGGTTAGCGTGTTAGGATAATGTAGTATTTCGTCAGGAATTATTAATTGCAATATAAGCTACTATACTTGATATTGCACTGCGCGTAGTGCAATAGTGTGTATTGTATTAGATATATTCACGTAGTTATTGCTAATTTTTTAGGTTTGCGGTAGCACTCTAGATAGGTATTTAATAAATACCCAACATTGCTTGTTAAAAGGAATAATATCATTGTAGTAGAGATATTACTGGTAAGTATAATATATTTTTGTGTTTAATTTAATTTTATTGCAAATAATAATTTTATTGAAGTATTTTATTTTATTTTATTTATGCTGCATTTTTAACTTAAAAGTATCTGTTTCATTATAACATATTTGTACGATAGAATAGAGATAATGTACAGGTATTAACTACTATATAGTAGTAACTATATAACTTAATTTATTATTATATTTTGTGCAAAAGCAAATGTCCTCTATGTAATGATATAGATATGTGTTTAGGGTTTTTCTTATAAAATTTTACTTAAAATACCTAGGTATTAGTTTTTAAAAAGATGATTTCATTATTTATAGTTATACCTGCATTAAACGATAACTAAAGGATAACTAAGAGGATGCATTTCTTACTAGTCATGCAAAGCTGGAGTTGCTATTTATTAAGTAGTATATTAATTTAAAGGACACTATGGGGTACCTTTTGTTTAAAAATATGCATATTTGTATTATAATTTATTGATATCTTTATGCTTAACGTTATAATTTGGGGTATTGGTTTGTTAGTGATAAACAAGATTAAGAATATCATTTATGATTCAATTATAGAGCGCACTGTTAAGATATAGTTATTGTTAATATCTTTAAGAAATAAGATAGTTAAAGTAATATCATAATATAATGTATTTAAATTAATGGTTATGAATTTTTATTAGCAAGATTTAATTTTCTAGGTTTTAGTAGCAGGTATTATCCTTAATTGTAAGTTTCCGTAAGTTTCAAAATCACATCAATTATTGTCTTTTTATTTACTGGTTTTAAGCTTTTTTATTTTTGTTTTATCTACTTTATGTGCTAATTATATGACTATGAATGTATGGTAAAATGTTTTCTATTTCTTTAGTTTATATATAAATATTTTGTTTATTTGTTAATACGTAATTTACTAAAAAATTAATTCATTGATATATTCCGCTATCTTAATATTTATTTAATGGTATAACTATTATTTGATCAATAATGTATAAGTGATTAAATAATAATTTATTAAAATAGTTAGTGCACATATGGCTTAGTCCTGTTTTTACTAAAGATATATATATTTCGTGTTATTTGTTTTTATTTATAATTTTTATAAAAAATTATAACATGACTATTTTAGCAAATAATTATTTTAATATTGGTAATTATTATGTGCTAATCTATCCAGTTATTGAGTAATAAGTAAGATATTTAGTATTTATTTTTAAGATAAAATATAGGTATTATGTTTATAAATATTTACCATGTACAGTATTTTAAAAGTACTAAGCCAATAAGTACTTATTTTAGTGCTTGGTGTGAAGAATGTGATTACTGTTTAGTGGTTATTTATACTATATACTATACTAAGTATTTTATTAATTATGGAGTTTAGCTAGTATATGTAAATAGCAGTTCAGTGATTGCGATTTAATAATATATAATATATTATTAAAGTAAGTAAACAAAAGTAATACACATGTCTAGACATTAGTGACTAATGCTGTAGTTGATAAAATATATTAATTGTACGCTAATGTTGATTTTTATAAAAATATTATTTTTATTATTATGGTTATAATGATATTTCATATATTATGTTTTTATATGTCTTGATAGCTAATAGGTAGTGAGGTATTTAATTTTAATAAATTTTATCTTTTATTATCGCTCTATTTTAGAGGGCTTTATTGAGATGATTGCAGTATATTCTTATTATATAGATAATGCGTAAGTAGGATAGATACAGTAAGATTCCTCCAAAATAAATCTTTAATGGAGTATGTTTTTTTTGTTATTGTTTTTAGTGAGTAGTTATCATTCTAGTCTCTAATATTATTTTAGCCTTATATTTATTAGTCTAATATTATTTACTATGTTCAGTAATATTTGCAATATTTTATAAAAATATAGTGATAGATGTTTTCATGAAGTTGTATTTTTTTTTCTAAAAGATGGTGCTAAAAGGAATGTGAAATTCAAAAGAATATTATAAGAATTAGTGTTAATAGTAATAGTAGTATTTACCTATTAATGTTTAAAGTTATTAAAGGAAAATTTAAGGTTTTTATAAAGAAATTTAGACACTATTACTTATTTTTTATGCTGCTATTATAGGTATATGTATTGTTATGTTCTCATCTTTAACACAGATAGATAGGGTGTAGATCGTATACTTGTATGATGCTATCTACAAAGTAAGCACTAAATCTTGTGCTATATTTTTAGAGTTTTTCTTACGCACTTAGTGTTATATTTAGCTATTCAGTAAAAAGTGATCATAAATACATAGCATAAAGGTATGCGCATTGGTTAACCAAAATTATGATATAATATGTAGTTATTAGTGGATAGTAATATGTAGTTATTAGTGGGTAGTGGGTTTTAGTTGAGTTGGGTAGTGGGTTCTAGTTGAGTTAGTCTGTAGCCCTCTGAATAGAAGAATGTGAAGTAGGTTTTATGTACTGATAATGTTTTATTTTTATAACGACAAACTCGGTACTTCTAGTTGTTTTGGGGTTAATTATATATTTCACGGTTAGTGTAGTTGTTCAGTATACATTAATAAATTTTACTGGATAGTTGAATGTATCGCAAGTACTATTTTAGCTAAAAAATTAATTTTAATAAAATTAAAACAAATTAATGATGCATTAATATCTATATATGTTGCTTAAATAATAGCGTTATTTTTTATAGATTAAAGTAAAATATTCTATATATACAATAAATATATTTTTTATTTTATATATATTTCAGTTATCTAAAAATATTGATATTAATTCAATAAAATATAATAGTATTATTTATTACAATAGCAACAATATTGGGTATTGTATTTTTATATTAGCAACAATAGTAATTGTAATACTGTATTATATTTTTAGATTTAATAAGTAATTTAGTTGTGCATTAATAAATACTTTAATTAAAAAGTAAATTATTTATAATAAATCATCTAATTATTATAAAAGATTATATTGATGGATATTTGTATATATATTTAAATAATATTTTATACCTGAAGATATAAATTTTTATTTAGACTGGTCATGTCTTCTTAAAGATAATAATTTCTTATAACTAAGCAACTGAGTTATTTTTAATATTCATATATTATAAATCGATATTTTATACTATGAATGATAGTGCTAACTTATCTTCACTTATAAAGAATATTAAATATCATAATAGTAGTGGTTATTAGTAGTGATAGTAATAGGATAAGTTTTTAGAAAATGTTTAGCATATTTTAATTTATGTATTTATCATTATTGCCTAGAATAGGCAATATATGTATGATAATATACAATGCAGTACATAACTGAGAATATAGTTATATATAACTATATACTCATTAATATCTTGATTATTATTTATCTATTACATAGGTAATATATATTTTCTTTTCGTAGTATCTATCATTAAATAAATATTTTTATGATCAATTAATTATTCATATGTAACTATCAAAGTAATATAATATAAAAATTTTGATACATATATCACTGATTTGAACTCACGCATGCTAAAGTTATTAATTATAAAAATTAAAGAAAGATATATAGTATAATAACCATTTTATTTCTTTCCGGACAGGTGGATACGCATCTGTTTTATAGACTAATAAGCAATGTTTTAATATTACTATTGATATTCTAAGAACTGAGAACAATGCCTTCTTTAGGCGCCATATCTATCTAATCACTGTAGATTAGACAGAATAAATTATATTAAATTTGTAGATGTTGATATAAAATTTAAAAGACACAGAAGTACTTATAGTAAGAGATAGGTGATATATGTATCATATCATAATGATAGGTATGTATTATTGAAGTAAATATAAAGATATTAAATACATGTATTGTATGGTAAGTGATCTGTGATAAATAGAATTTAAAGTATCGATATAGCTACTTAATAATTTTAAGTACCTAGTTATTTAGTATTTATTCGACTAATGATTACAGTATTAACTATATTTACAGTATTATTAAAAGTTCAAAGATTATATTATTAAGGATATATAGTTTATTATAGTGCCTTGCATAAAGTAGAATGAGAAGATAATGTAGTGAAATAGATGCTATCTATCAACATACGTGTAGCAAATAATATACATAATAGAATTGCTTAGATGCTAAAGTTATCAATGGGTATAATTTGTATATTGTGATAATTATGCAACGATCCTAATTAGGCGTGTAGCTAACTGATAAACGTAAGGATATTGTCAAGATTATTGATTGCTATCTAGTTAAATCTTAGATGGATATCTTTTTTAATGTATTAATCAGGTGATTGATATATTGATATATTAGTAGATTGCATTATTGGTAATTGTTCTTTTTTAAAAAAAATAATTCTTATTGCGTAACATTGACAATTAATACATATAAATTGATGCATATATTTAGTTAGGATCTTCTAATATAAAATATATATATTTCTTAATGCTATTTGAGAAGAATGACTTGAGTAGTCATAGATCTATATTTTAGTTAAGTGTTTTTGTATCTGAAGAAGGTTAAGAAAAAAGAGCATTTATTTTTTTAAAATTTACTTAGTTAAGCATCAATTATCTAAATATCAATTGTATTATATTAGTGTTTTTACTAATACTAGAGTTTTATACTCTTAGAAAGTATCTTAAAAAGATAGTATTAATAAAATTTTCATCATTATTTTTGAATAATTAACCTACAACAATATTCTTAAAGTTTATGTATAGATGTAATAAGTAGCATAAATAACTAAATTTAGTATCATAAATAATGAAATTTATATTCATTTACCAGCATAGCATAAATGCCTTATTGTAATTATGTTATACCTCATTGCTTACCGCTTACTAACTAGACTAGAAGATTATTTCGTACTAAGCAACTATGATAACTAACGACTATAAATTCAATGATAGTTATTGTCATTTGATAAGTCGATTTTGAAAGTTCAGGTTAAAGGAGTAAAAATGATTAAGCTCGGTATTGTGATGGATCCTATTATGTCCATTAATTTTAAGAAAGACACTAGTTTTGCTATGCTGCTCGAGGCACAGCGTAGAGACTGGGAACTATACTATATGGAAATGAAAGATCTCTATTTGCATGCTAATGAGGGTCGTGCAAGTATGAAGCGATTGAGTGTAAAAGATAGCCAGGATAGCTGGTATAGCTTTTTAGCTGAACAGGATTTAGCTTTACATGATCTTGATGTGATCTTAATGCGTAAAGACCCGCCGTTCAATATTGAATATATCTATATAACTTATATACTAGAGTGCGCAGAGGCTAAAGGTGTGTTAGTAGTTAATAAGCCCCAAAGTCTGCGTGACTCAAATGAGAAGTTATTTACCACCTGCTTCCCTGAGCTTATACCTAGTACTTTAGTTAGTTGTAATACAGAAAAGATTCGTCATTTTCATCAGCAGCATGGTGATATAATCCTTAAACCACTAGATCGTATGGGTGGAGCATCAATCTTTCGTGTACAGCAGAAAGACCCAAATTTATCAGTAATTATTGAAACTATGACTAAAAATGGTACACAATTTTGTATTGCGCAGAGTTTTTTACCAGCAATTCAGGAGGGCGATAAACGTATCTTAGTAATTGATGGTGAACCCATACCTTACTGTTTAGCTCGTATTCCTGCCCACGGTGAAACTAGAGGAAACTTGTCCGCTGGCGGTCACTATGAAGCACGACCATTAAGTAAAAGTGACTGGAAAATAGCTGATCTAGTGGCTCCAAAGTTAAAAGAAAAAGAGTTAATTTTTGCTGGTTTAGATGTAATCGGTGACCGTTTAACTGAAATTAATGTCACTAGTCCTACTTGTGTGCGTGAAATTGAAGCATCTTTTTCAATACCTATTACTGGTATGTTAATGGAAGCAATAGAAAGGCGTCTATTATTGAAATAATTTGTAATATTAGTAAAAATATTTTGTCATTACAACTGATTGTGAGGTCAATGTTGAAGCATAGGTCCGACTATAGCTTGAAAGGTTACTAATATGATTGCATACTAGTGGTTATTTTAATTGATTCCTTATTAATTACTTTAATGTATTTATTATATTTATGAATCTACAGAATCATTTTTTAATTGCTATGCCATCACTTCAGTCGTCTTGCTTCACACAATCAGTAATTTATATCTGTGAGCATAATGAAAAAGGTGCTATTGGGTTAGTTATTAATAAGCCACTAGAGCAATACACATTAGCTATGGTATTAAGTAAACTGAAAATTATGCCGCATACGTTGTATTCATCTATTAACCTAGAAAAACCAGTATTTGCTGGCGGTCCATTAGCTCGTAACTGTAGCTTTATTTTACATACTCCATCCCAAAATTTTCATTATAGTATGGCTCTTTCAGAGCAAACTATGATTACCACGTCTAAAGATGTTTTAGAAACACTAGGTACTCCGGAGCAGCCAGACGATATGTTAGTAGCTTTAGGTTATACTGGTTGGGGGTCAGGGCAACTAGAGCAGGAAGTATTAAAAAATTTTTGGCTAACTCTTAAAGCTGATAATGATATTATTTTTCATACGTCAATTGCCGAACGTTGGTATACGGCTGCTAATCGTCTAGGTATAGATATTCATGTTATAGCGAATTATGTAGGACATGCTTAATGGGTGTTCGTACTGTTATTGCTTTTGATTTTGGTAGTAAAAGTATTGGCTCGGCAATTGGCCATGAGTTAACGGGCTGCGCTCATGCATTGGCAGCCTTTAAGGCGCATGATGGTTCACCGGATTGGCAGAAAGTTGCCAAACTATTAGAAGAGTGGCAGCCAGATATAGTAGTAGTTGGTTTACCGTTTAATATGGATGGTAGCGAGCAGTGGACTACTAGGCAGGCACGTAAGTTTGCTAGTCAAATACATGGTCGTTTTAGTATTAAGACTGTCTATCATGATGAACGTTTAAGTACTGTAGAGGCTCGCGCAAAATTGTTTGCTCATGGTGGTTTTCGTGCTCTAAATAAGAGCAGTATAGATTCCGTCTCAGCGGTAGTAATTTTAGAAAGTTGGCTTGAATGTCAGCAAAGCTAGAATTATTTATTTCTTAATGATTTCATATTAGTTAACCTATATTGATCTCTTATTTTACTTTTTCTTAAAATATTAGCATATTTTAATATTTGGCTTTTTGTAGCCATACTATTATGTTAATGTTTTTATCTTTAAATATCATGCTTTTAATAGTTCCTGTTAGGAACTAAAAGGTATTTGTTCTTTTCTTAATCCTTGTTTTAATAGCGGTTTTAATGGGTTAATCACTAACCATAAGCTATTAATCCATTGTATATGGATCTAATATTATTTTTATTTTAAATATTTTAATATAACTCTACGAGTTAGTTAGTTATTAAGTTATCGTTAGTGAATTATCTAGCGTATCTTATGTAGGGATAAATAGCGCTTAGTAATCTCTAACTTAGTATTAAGGGTGCGATTAGTATAGTTATAATATTGTGTAATATTTCTGAGCAGAAGACATACTTTACCTTAGCTAAGGTTTATAATATTCAGTATAAAATATAATTCTTTGCAGTAATTGCTGATAACTAAGTTTATAACGCTAAATATTATGAATTAATATATTTAGTCTTCAAGTGGTGTTATAATGCACTGTTTTTATAGTAGTTGGTCTTATTTATAAGTAATTAATGCTAAGGTAAAAGTAGCGGTATTATTGTTACCTGAATATAGGTTATTATTAAAATTAAGGTGTTTAAGAATGCAGGTAGAAAGTATTGCTTATCATGTCATCAGTATTAACTTTAAGGCTAAGTAGGTATTTGTATAGTATAATATTATAGATATTACTGTTCTAGTCTGCACAGATAGCTTGATTAGGCAGCTATGAGCTTAATGAAATGAGATAAATATTTATTTTGGGCGTAGTTTTTTTTATTATTGTTATTGAGTATAATGTGTTATTTATAGATAACATAGATGGATAGTTAGCGATAAGATCTGAGTGAGATAGTGTTGTATTTAATTTATTAACTAGTATTTATTATTTACTCTATTAGGTTCTATTATCTGTACTTTTGAAAAAATTGTGGAATGTCCAAAATTGTATTGCAATGATATCATAGGGTTATGCGTATTTGCTAAAGGAAGTAATTTTATTTGCTAGCAGTAAGAGTATAACTATAGCCATGCTTCATAAGGATATTATTGCAGGTCAAAGCATATTTGGTACAAATTATGTGCAAAAGGGGTAAATAAAATTCAATATTTTTCGGCTGTACCGGAGGTACGGTACTAGAGTGGTATTTTATTGGGCCGTTGCAATCAAATAAAAGTCATATGATAGCAGGATATTTTTCTTGGTACCAGATAGTGGATAGAATGTGTATTACTAATAGGGTTAACGATCAGCGATCAGTATCTAACTATGCTAATACTTCTTAATCTGTGGATCAAAGTAAATATCAATAATGAGCAGAGTAAGTCCGGCATTACACTGTATCAGTTATCGATTTTGTTTAGCTAAAGCAATTATTAGATTGCGTAATCTAAGGCTGTATAAGCCAATGGCTATGTCAGCAACAAAGGTGGTTTACTTACAGTCACGCGCTATGTTTGATCAAATGCATAATGCTTTTTATCATTGTGACAACATTATTCATAGGTAGATACATTGTCGATGGGTATGACTAATGATATGTTTGAGGCTATTGCTATAGGCAGTACGATGGTGCGCATTCTTACTGTAATTTTTGGTCGTCTTTGTTATTGAGTGGTTGTGACTAAGATTAATATTTGATACAATATTATGAATATAGATCAAATTATCTTGATTAGCATTGGTAATACGATACATGCTATTATTAGTGGTTTATTATCTGATTATATTTATCTTTTGTGTTTAAAATTAAACAGTTAGATGTGTTAGTCAATGGTGAATTTAATTATTATTATTGGCGGTGATATTATCTTAATACAAATGAAATTAAAGTATTGACACTATTAGTTAAATTATAGTCTATACTATAGATATCAAGTAATTGGTTAGTGTAATGGTTTTAATAACAAGATGATACTATTAATAATTACCATGATTTAAGTTAGTTTTTTTTATATATGCTTTAGCAAAAAGACAAGTTTACTGCATATTATGTTTAATGCTTGATTTTTTGTTAGTAAATTTATAACAGATATATAAGTAGACTACTATCATAGCATAGCTATATATTAGTTTATAGAGGATCATAAAGTTTATAGAATTATAAATATATATATAATCTCGCATTCATGAACAAAATGCAAGAATAATAATATAAGTCTCGTTGCATGCACGAATAATATAACTGTTTTTGTTATTTATAGAGGGGTTATGGTTTAACATAGTTATTTTACTAATATATTACGCATAGATATATTATAGTATTTTGTTATATAGATATATACTGATACCTATGCATTAGATTATGTAGATATATTAAGATGTTTTTAGTACTTTAGGTATGTTTTTTTAAAGGAGAGGAGTTTAATTAAAGTCTTATTCAATAATACTTAAGTTATTAGCAATTGCTATATATGATATCCAAAGCGATATAAATGAGATCTTTTTCCCCAAAGAATAAAAATAATACCAAGTAACATGATGTTAATGGAAATGAATATGACATGCTAACATTGACTTTTTTGATAAAAACCATTATTGATTTTTATGTAGTAATACTACTACTACGCGTTTGGATGCAATGCACGCATATTGACTTGTATAATCCGTGCGCAAATTTTGTAGTCAAGAGTACTCAGAGGGTAGTAGCAGTACTATGTCGTGTTATACCACCATTAGGTTCAATTGACAGTTCTTCGTTACTTTTGGCATTCTTATTGATGCTTATCAAGTACCAATTACTTATATTAGTTCAAGGTAATACTATATCACTTAATCTGCATCATTTATTATTTGGTCTAGTTTCTTTAATTAAAGTGGCTGGTTATTTAGTATTTTGGGTGATTATGATCCGTGCTCTAATGAGTTGGATTAGTCAGAGTCATAGTGCGATTAATTATCTCATGTGTCAATTAACTGAACCTTTGATGGCCCCTATCCGTCGCATTCTCCCTGAGACTGGCGGTATAGATTTTTCTACGATGGTAGTAATATTAGTTCTATATTTGCTTAACTACCTAGGTATTGATCTATTTGGTGAGCTCTGGTTCTTGTTGTGAGTGCTATTTCTTATTTTAGGGATGGGTTTATAATCAGTTTATATGTTCAATCGAAAGCTTGTAATAGTAAGATTATTGGTTTATATCGTGATAAAATAAAAATTGCTATTACTGCGCCATCAATTAATGGTCAGGCAAATGCTGAGTTGATAAAGTTTTTGGCTAAGGAGTTTAAAGTAGCAAAAAGTAATGTGATTATTGAGAAAGGTGCACGATGTAAGTATAAACAAGTGCGTATTTTCAATTTAAAACATGCTCCATCTTTAGTTGTAAATTTATATAAAATATAATTGTATTCCTTTTAATGTGATTGTTCTATAAAAAAGTAGATTGAATCATTATGACGTAGTAAAAATAATCTAATGTACTGATTTATTCGTTAATCTTTAACTAAAAGTTATTGTATAAATTAATATTAGTGTTCATCTCTATATAAAACTTTCTCAATATTCATTGAGAAAGTTTTATAAACGTAATTTAGGTGCAGTAGAAATTAGAAATTAGAAATTATATTACTAGTAATTGTATATTATTACATATTATATAATAAACTTAATTAAGGAGTCGTGTATTAGTTATTTAACTTGCATATTATATGAGAAATAATTATCTACCCAGATAGAGACAGACTTTATGTATCATCGGGATCATTAAAAGATCTTAGTAGTAATAATCTTAGTAATAATAGTCGTATATGCAGTTGTGTTTTATTTATTTCAATATAAAATAAATAAAACATAAGAGCTAGCACTGCTGTATGCTATGATATTTAGTTAGGTAAGTCAGATTAATATCTTGCGTGTATAGTGTATTTAGTTATGATAAAATATTATGATTATTTAGCATTTAGTTTAATGATTGATAATATGAGTTATAAGTAAAGATCATATTATAGTACTAAATAATATACTAAAGTTAATTCTAGCTGTGATTTGATATGCTTAAGCTCCCTCCATTAGGTTTATATATTCACATTCCGTGGTGTACAGAGAAATGTCCGTACTGTGACTTTAACTCATATGCGTTAAAGGATGTTTTACCATATAAGCAGTATATTGATCACCTTTTACTGGATTTAGATGCTGATTTGCCGTTAATAGGTGATCGAGAAATAAGTACTATTTTTATCGGCGGCGGCACCCCTACCTTGTTTAGCCCCCAAAACATACAGTTGTTATTAGAGGGCGTGCGTTCGCGTACTCTGGTTGCTAATAATGCTGAGGTGACTATAGAAGCTAATCCCAGTACTGTAGAGGCTAATTACTTTAGTGGTTATCAAAGCGCTGGGGTAAATCGTATATCCATTGGTATACAGAGCTTTAATGCCGAGCAGCTGATTCTTCTGGGTCGTATACATAGTGTACAAGAGGCAAAATATGCATCCTATTTAGCATCTGACCTTGGTTTACGTAGCTTTAACCTTGATTTAATACATGGTTTGCCAGCTCAGTCTTTAGGGGGTGCAATGAATGATTTGTATCAGGCAATAACCCTGAATACTCCTCATTTATCATGGTATCAATTAACTATTGAGCCGAATACTCTATACAGCTCTCGTTCCCCAATATTACCAAAGAATAATATATTATGGGATATTTTTGAACAAGGTCATCAGTTATTAAGTATTGCTGGATATCAACAGTATGAAATATCATCTTATGCTAAGTCAGTTTATTATCAGTGTCAGCATAATCTTAATTACTGGCGTTTTGGTGACTATCTGGGGATAGGTTGTGGTGCGCATAGCAAATTAACTTTTAGCAGTGGACGTATATTACGTTTAGTAAAAACTAAACATCCGCGTGGTTTTATGCAAGGAAAATATAGAGATCAACAGTATGAAGTTGCATTAGTTGATAGGCCGTTAGAGTTTTTTATGAATCGTTTTCGTTTGCTAGAACCGGCACCGCGTATTGATTTTTTTCATTATACTGGCTTAGAAGAAAGTGTTATTCGTTCACAACTAGATAAAGCATTAATGCAAGGTTACATAAAGGAAACTGCAGAATATTGGCAAATTACCGAGCAAGGTAAGTTCTTCCTAAACACGTTATTAGAGTGGTTTTTGGTAGATTAGGTTATGTCAAGTATATTTTATTATTTATAATAAAGTTGGTTATATCTTATATATTTAAATCATATACTTATTCCTATACATTTGCTTAGGTGGTTATATTAATAGCATGCATTATGAAATAATATTTATTATTTATGCGTTGTAATTAAATAATGCTGATAAGATGTAATTTAAGTATAGGTTATTTAAAAAATTATATTTTTGAATACAATTGATGATCCTATACAAGATCTAATTTCTCTTAGATACTTGTAAGGTATCTAATAGTATAGAAATATTAATATATTTATAAATATTATAAATATAAGTAATTATGTAGAACTAAAATTATTATTTTTTATTTTAATAATATAAATTATATCAATTATTAGCAGCTACAAGTAATATATTATTAATATATAAGATTGATAATATAAGAATTGATATTATTTATAGCATCTATTGTAAGAATAAAAATAATAAATACCTTTAAGGTTATTTAATATATTAATATATATTAATATATGTAATGCAAATATTATATAGTATATTTATTTATGCTAAATAAAATTATACAATATATTATTAATATGTATTGTATCCATTATATGAATGTAAATTATTAGTTATTTTGATAATATAATGAGATACTTATTATATAGAGTAAGTACCAAGAATATATATATTCTGGTTTTTAAGAAGATTACTATTTAAGTAATTATTTAATGTTATAATACTTTGATTTAAATTATCTTAGAGCTTAGTTTTATACTTGATTCCTTAAGGTAATATACTTAAGTTTAATATTTAAAGTTTAAATTGTATACAATATACTATTGTAATTAATTACGTATAATTAAATGTTACACGTAAATTGTAATTAGATGGCTATGTATGAGTTTATTGGTAATAGTTTATTTTTATTTAAAAAGATATACAATATTATGTACTATAACATATAGTATATATGTATAACGTTACTAGATAAATTTAGTAGTCTGATATAACCTTTAACGTTCAGGCTAAAGGTTAAATATTTATATGTAGTAATTTGCTAATTAATGTTTACTAATATCCTTATAAGTTTTTGTTAATATAAAACATTGGTTATTGTAACATAGAAAAATCAGCTATCTGTAAAAATA
The DNA here is from genome assembly GCA_000238975.1 of Serratia symbiotica str. 'Cinara cedri'. Taxonomy (GTDB): domain Bacteria; phylum Pseudomonadota; class Gammaproteobacteria; order Enterobacterales; family Enterobacteriaceae; genus Serratia_D; species Serratia_D symbiotica_A. The sequence continues at coordinate 42,368 of CP002295.1, forward strand.
ATTCATATAGTTTACTTAGTAGCGTTAAACGATTTATGCGTGTTGCGTTATCTGTAGTCATTACCATGATTTTTTTGAAGAAAAAGTCTAGTGGCTCACATAGGGTAGTTAATATTATTAACGCGTCTTGATAATTACTATTATCAAAATATGGTGCTAGTTTAGCTTGTAATATAATTAAATGATTAGCAAGTTGGATTTCAGCTCTTTCTTGTAATAATGCATCCTGTATATGACTGTTTAGCGTATCCGTTGATTTAGATAAAATATTAGAGATACGTTTATTAGCTGCTATTAATACTGATCCTTCTTGCAAGGTACGAAAATGACTAACTGCCTTGATACGAGCATGAAAGTCAGCTGGTTTAGTTGGCTGCCGTGCTAATACTGATTGAATGGTGTCTATTTTATGTCCTTCTCCCATGTACCATTTACGGAAACGACCTAGCATGAATTTTACTACATCATTTATTACTTTTTTATTTGTTAGCTTATCTCCGTAAAGGTGAGTAGCCTCTGTAGTTAAAATTACTAAATCTAGTAATAGGTTTTTTTCTATAATAATACGCAGTATACCCAATGCAGATCTTCGTAAGGCAAAGGGATCTTTATTACCATTCGGATGTTGCTCGATACCAAAAATACCAACTAAGGTATCTATTTTATCAGCAATTGCTAGTGAGCAGGATACTAGTGATTGTGGTATTTTATCACCAGAAAATCGAGGCCGGTACTGTTCATGTAGCGCAATAGCAACATCTTCTGCTTCACCATCGTAACGTGCATAGTGCATGCCGATTTCACCTTGGGTATCACTAAACTCAAATACCATATTAGTTACCAGGTCGCATTTTGATAGCAGTGCTGCACGAGTAGCATGATTAACATTAGCGCTAATTTGGCTAGCAATCCAGCCAACTAACGCTTGAATACGCTTGGTTTTATCATGCATAGTGCCTAGTTGATGTTGAAATAATAGAGTACCTAATCGAGGTATATAGTCTGCTAGACTTTTTTTGCGATCAGTGTTAAAAAAGAACTCGGCATCTGCAAGTCGCGATCGGACTACCTTTTCGTTGCCTGCAATGATTTGTTGTGGATCTTCTGATTCAATGTTAGTAACAAAGATAAATTTTGGTAGCAGATTACCTGTGTATCCATATATTGGGAAATATTTTTGGTGACTCGTCATTGTACATATTAGCGCTGCTGCTGGCAATGCAAGAAACTTATCTTCAAATTGTCCAGCTAGTACTATGGGCCACTCTACTAACGAGGTTACTTCTTCTAGCAAGCTTTCACTGAGTCTAGCTTGACCGCCAATCTTTATTGCCATTAGCTCAGCACCGCGCTTAATAAGCGCTTTACGTGATTCATAATCTGCAATAACTTTACCGCGATCTAGTAGAATTTGTGGATATTGATTAGCATCATCAATGATAATTTCGGCTTCACCCATAAAGCGGTGTCCACGTAAGGTACGTGCAGATTCAACTCCTAGTATTTTACCAGGGATTAGTTCCGTGCCTAGTAACATGGTTACAGTATGCACTGGGCGTACAAAATGAATATTAGAATTACCCCAACGCATCATTTTAGGGGTCGCTAATTTAGATAGCGCAGTATTAACTATCTTATGCAGTAACTGTTGTACAGGTTTTCCTTTAACATGAGTACGATACAATAGCCACTCGCCTTTATTAGTCACCAGACGTTCAGCTTGATCAATGGTAATTCCACAGTAATAGGCCCATCTTTTAGCCGCTTTGCTAGGTTTACCTGTAGCATTAAATGCTTGATTAATAGCTGGACCACGTTTTTCAACAATGCGATCAGTTTGTATTACACTTAGATTATTTACTTTTAGTGCTATGCGGCGAGGAGTAGCAAACCAATGTACTAAGCTATGCTCTAGGTTAGCTTTTTTCAGCTCAGCAGTAAAATTTGTAGCAAAAGATATTGCTAGTGGTCGAAGAGTTTTTGGTGGTAATTCTTCTGTACCGATTTCCACTAGGAAAGTTTGTTGAGTCATAATTTTCTCTGTATTATTTTTTGCATAGCGGGAAGCCCATTGCTTTACGAGAATCATAGTATGCTCTCGCTACGCTCTTAGTTAGCGCACGGATACTGAGAATATAACGCTGACGTTCAGTTACGGAGATAGCTTTGCGTGCATCTAATAAATTAAAGGCATGTCCAGCTTTTAGAATACGTTCGTAAGCTGGTAGTGGTAATGGTTGTTCTAGTTCCAGTAATGACTGGGCTTCTTTTTCATATTGTTTAAAACAAAAAAATAGAAAATTTATATCAGTGTAAGTAAAATTGTAGATAGATTGTTCTACTTCATTTTGATGGAAAATGTCGCCGTAAGTCATTTTTTTTTGAGAGCCATTTCCCCATATTAAATCATAAGTACTGTCCACGCACTGAATATACATGGCTAGACGTTCTAGGCCGTATGTAATCTCACTTGTAATGGGGTCACACTCTAGGCCACCAATTTGTTGGAAATAGGTGAACTGCGTTATTTCCATGCCATTTAGCCAAACCTCCCATCCCAGTCCCCAAGCGGCAAGGGTTGGATTTTCCCAGTTATCCTCTACGAACCTAATATCATTTATGGTTGGATCTAGTCCTAGTTCCTTTAGGGAAGCAAGATACAGTTCCTGAATATTATCCGGAGATGGTTTAATTACCACCTGGAATTGATAGTAATGCTGTAGACGATTAGGATTTTTACCATAACGACCATCGCTTGGTCGACGGGATGGCTGTACATAAGCGATAGCCATAGGTTCTGGGCCAAGAGCACGTAGGCAGGTCATTGGGTGTGAAGTACCTGCTCCTACTTCTATGTCTAAGGGTTGCATAAAAATACAACCTTGGCGTGCCCAATAGTCTTGTAGCGCAAGGATTAGACCTTGAAGGGTTTTAGTATCAAACTTTTGCATGTTTAATATAGACAAGATATGATTAAATTTAAATGTAATATGCTAGTATACCTTGTGTAACTAGGATATACATCGTGAATCTAGTAATATTTATCAGTCTTTTAAGTTGATAATATTATGAGTAACATTTTTAATAATTAATAAGTTAATCAATAATTATATTATACTTATCTCTAGTAATGTTCATTAGGAATATAAAAGCTAGTAATATTGATGTGATATTTAAGTATGTAATATTTAAATCCTTTGATTTAAGGATAGATAAAATATATATAAGAGTATCGGTAATATATATTATATTATACGTATTTATTTTTAACAAATTATTACTCATTGAAAATTGAATTCAGGTAAACATTCAATCCAAGGATAATAACAAAAATATAAATTTTTTGATAATATAATTTATTTATATTAATTATATTATGTTGGAGTATCAACTTTTAGTATGTGTTTTATAGTTTATGATTTTTAGAATGTAAAGCGATAGTGTATTTATTTATTTGTGACTTATACTCCTTTTTAGGAAAGAGAAATATATTTTATTACTTAGCTAACTAGATATATATCATATATAGTAGTACTAAGTCGTTATTGCGTAGAGAAGAATATTAAGTTATTCTTCAGTGGGCAAAAGATTGAAGTTCAATATTCTATACATTGAAGTAGATAATATAGATTATATTCGTAATTAACTTAAGTTTTAAGTTCTTCACTTTAGTAGTTTATTATAAATTAATACTTATAGTAAGTATGTGTATTCAAGAGTGCTGAGTGCGTGTTTAGTTGTATTGATGAAATTAACTACTATGTTAGGCGCTATAAGCAAATAGTTAAAATTATATTAGCTATATTTTTAATATAAGGTATTTATATTATTGAATATGATTATGATATACTATCACTAATAATTATGTTTATAATATGTGCTATACGTGATATTATCGCATATACTTAGTAGTAATACTCTAATATTAATTATATTTAATATACTATTCTTATATATTGTGCGTATTTATTATAAATTTTTCAATTTTGATTGACGATAGAGAATGTTATTTGTATCAATAAATTCCACCTTATTATACTTGTAATTTAATTCATTCAGATTGTTCTTATTTTAATATTTCATAGAATTCTCTAGTGAATAGGGAAGATTATTTAATTAAATACTTAGTTTTAAGTAATATGTATAGGCTAGAATTAGTTTTGATTATAAATATAATTATTACACGATATATAAATCAACTAATAATTATTATAGGTAATCTTATATGATTAAGATATAGTTTATTATTAATAGCTATAAATTATTTTTAATTTAATTGCTTAATAAAATTTTATCTATTAGATTGTATCTATGCTAAATAAAGCTCTTTTGTAATGTGTTAGTTATGTAAACTTCTGACTCAAAAGTTATGTCATATTTCTGATATTAGGACTGTTATTTATACTAATTAGTACAAATAGTAATCTTAATGACATAAGGTATTTTGTGTAATAGTATAGTTCTGAGTTTATATTATTATCTTAATATATCTTAACTTTGCTATAGTTAAGTACTGCCACTAGTTTTGTCACTAGCGGCAGCCATTTTGTTTAAAAGTGGTGTATTAAAATACAGTTACAACAATTAGTTGGGGATTATTTATATTTACAGTACCTTACTGATACATCTCATTAATTATACAAAAATAAAAATATCATAATTAATAGATTGTATTAGCTTTCTATTATTACTTAATAATAGTATACACAGGATTACTCAATATTTTGAATTTGTTCACGCATTTGTTCAATTAAAACTTTTATTTCAATAGCCGAGGCAGTAATATTTGCATTAATTGACTTAGATGCTAGTGTATTTGATTCGCGATTGAATTCTTGCATCATAAAATCAAGGCGACGTCCTACTGCTTCTCGCTTCTGCAGGATACTATGAGTCTCTTTCACATGAGCTTCTAGGCGGTCTAGTTCTTCGGTAATATCAATACGCTGTGCTATTAGTATTAGCTCTTGCTCTAAGCGAGAGTTTTCTAGCTGCATCTTGAGTGCTTGGAATTTACTAGCCAATCGATCACGTTGCCATTGTAAAATATTTGGCATTTGGGTACGTACCTTAACAACTTCAGCAATAAGATCATTAAGACGTTGCTCTATTAGAGTTTTTAGCACATTACCTTCTTTTTCGCGTGCTAGGATAAAATTATTCATAGCATCATTTAACGCTTGGATTAATTCGCAACTAATATAATCAAAATTTTGTTCTGCAAAAAACATTACTCCTGGCCAGCATAGAACCTCAAATGGGTTAATTTCTCCTTCATTACTTTGCATTTTTACCCAGTTAGCAGATTCTATTAGTTGCTTAGCTAATTTTTTATTTAAGAATATTGTGTTTTGTGTGTTCGCATCTAGTTCGCAGCGCAGATTACACTCAACTTTGCCGCGTGTTAAATGCTTACGGATATGTTCACGGATTATTGGCTCTAAGCTTCGTAATTGTTCAGGAAGTCGAATAGAGGTTTCTAAATAGCGCTGGTTAACAGAGCGCAGTTCTAATGATGCACTGCCCCATTTGCCTGTAATTTCGTGCCTGGCATAGGCGGTCATGCTGCGGATCATTATTGTACCTAGTAAATAAGAAAATGTGATGTAATTATAGCGTTACTACTTCTAGCAGGATAGGTATTCTGTTATTAAGCCCGTATAATACGCAATTAATAGTGAATTTAATAATGGAGAAATTTCATGCGCCCTGGAGGCAGAAAACCACAGCAGATTCGCCCAATAACATTAACTCGTAACTATACTAAGCATGCAGAAGGTTCTGTGCTCGTCGAATTTGGTGATACAAAGGTGTTATGTACCTTTACAGTTGAGGCTGGTGTACCGCGTTTTCTGAAAGGGTGTAGCCAAGGGTGGATCACTGCCGAGTACGGTATGTTGCCGCGTTCCACGCACAGCCGTAATGTACGAGAAGCTATAAAGGGAAAACAGAATGGGCGTACACTAGAGATTCAACGATTAATCGCTCGTTCATTACGTGCTGCTGTAGATTTAAAAAAGTTAGGTGAATTTACTATTACTCTTGATTGTGATGTATTACAAGCTGATGGCGGTACTCGTACTGCTTCTATTTCTGGGGCATGCGTGGCACTCATTGATGGGCTTAATACATTAGTAACTAATGGAAAAATAAAAGCTAATCCAATTAAAGGTTTAGTGGCAGCAGTATCCGTCGGCATATTAAATGGTGAAGCGTTATGTGATTTAGAGTATATAGAGGATTCTACTGCTGAGACTGATATGAATGTAGTAATGATAGAAGATGGTCGCATAATTGAATTGCAAGGTACCGCTGAAGGTAAGCCATTTAGTTATGATGAGTTAACAATGTTATTAGCTTTAGCTCGTGATGGCATTGATAATATTTTTCGAGCACAGAAAGCAGCGTTATCTAACTAATAATTTGATGCACCCAAGAAATTGTTTATTATATATTAGTTGTTTATAACTCGCTATTATTAAAGAGATTTACATGCTATATGAGGTACGTAGTGATGAAAGCTTATAAGCGTAATTTTATTGAGTTTGTGCTCAATAATAAAGTATTAAAATTTGGTAAATTTACTTTGAAGTCTGGGCGCATTAGCCCGTATTTTTTTAATACGGGTCTGTTTAATACTGGATGTAATCTTGCATTATTAGGCCGTTTTTATGCTGAAGCGTTGATTGATTCTAGGATAGATTTTAATATGATACTTGGTCCGGCTTATAAAGGCATTCCAATCGCTATTACTACAGCTATGGCCCTAGCAGTGCATTACGAACGTGATGTGTCTTATTGCTTTAATCGAAAAGAAATAAAAAACTATGGTGAAGGTGGTTGTGTTATAGGTGATAATATTCATGGCCGCGTGTTATTGGTGGACGATGTTATTACTGCTGGAAATACGATCCGTCAATCAATTGAAATCATTAGTTCTTGCGGTGCTACTTTAGCCGGTGTATTAATTGCTCTTGATCGTGAGGAGTATAGTCATCATGATATTTCTGCTGCGCAAGAAGTTAGGCGTGATTATAATTGTCAAGTAATCGCGATAGTGACAATACATGATATTATTACTTATTTAGAGGAGCAGCCTAAAATGGCAGAACACTTAGCTACATTGCGTGAGTATTGTGAATAGTAGGTTTTTAAGTTAAAAACGCTAGTATTTTTGTAGTATTAAGTTAGGATTTGTTATTAAGTTACTATATATCTATATATCTATATATCTATATATCTATATAAATATTTATATAAGAATTAAGTATAGTGCTATATTAGAGATGCTATACGTGGTTGCGGTTGATGACTATTTTGTTAACGTTATAATATTTTAAGATTTAAGTTAATATAAATTATAACTTACTAGGTTTGTGTTTTTAGATATTTTTACAATCAATTATAATATTGAGAATATATTTTCTATTAGTAATTGTTTTTATATATCAGTTATCGGTATCCAGAGTGGCCAAAGCCACCAGTATTACGCTCGCTATTATCGAATTCTTTTACTAAATTAAATTCCGCTCTTACTATAGGTATATAGATCATCTGTGCAATACGTATTCCTGGCTCAATAATAAAGTTTGTCGTCCCACGGTTCCAAACAGATATCATTAATTGCCCTTGATAATCGGGATCAATAAGACCTACCATGTTTCCTAGCACTATGCCATGATGATGCCCTAGTCCGGATCGTGGTAATATCATCGCAGCCACATTAGCATCAGCGATATAGATTGCTAAACCGGTAGATAGTAGTTTAAGTTCACCAGGCATGAGTGTTACTGTATCGTCTATGCAGGCACGTAGATCTAGACCAGCAGAACCCGGTGTTGCATAAGTAGGTAGTGGGAAATCTTGACCGATGCGCGGATCAAGGATCTTAATATTAATTTTTTTTATCATAACGATTCATGATCTTATTTATTAAATATTGACTAAAATATATTTTTAATTAGTGCTAGGTGTTTTTTATATTGCTAAACTAAAAAGTATAACACATTAGTATTATTATATCCATGTATTGTAATTATTATATCATTAGCGCATATGAAATCTACATTTTTGGATGTTAGTATTAGCTTTTATTGTGCATATTACTCCATATTCTTAGTTTTAATAGTAAATACTATGACAAATAGTCGATTTTTAGTTATAGATGTTATCTTATCTATTATATCAATATTTTATCATTTAAGGTTAAGTGTATCATTTTATTTTTTTAATTTTTTTACTCGCAAACTAGTAATTCTCTCAGCATGATAATCTACAGCAGTTACATAAGAATGAGGGATGAAGATTTATTTTTTAGAAGAACGTAGTTGTATCTGTTGCTATAGTCTAATGTTCTAGTTATGTTCAAAGAACGCTATATAGTATGTTTTTAGGCTTTCGGGTCATTTATAGGAGTTAATTGCGTAAGTAACATAGGTGAATAACCTAGGTAATAAAAACTGATATTTCCAGATCTGTTATGGTTAATGACAGTGTTGTGTTAATAGCTCCCTCGTCAGTTCAAGTTCAATAGTAATTGAAATCTAGTAGTAATTATAAATTGTATTTTTTAAATTTTATAACGTAAAAAATATTTGTTTGCTAGATTAATTATTTTTGTGTTTAAGTAAACAAATAGATAAGCTATAGCTATAATATTTACCGATGCGATCTGATCCTAAAAATAGCATACTATATTCTTGTACTATATTTAGGGTATTTTAGGTGTATCTTAGCGATATATTTGCTGATTTACTTCAGAAACGACTGCAATAGAAATATCTGTGTATAGATAAGTATTAGTGAGTAGGTTAGTAATTATATAGATGGTATACTTATTGATGAATAAGTTGCAGCGTTCACTAAATAATTAGATAACTCTTAGTTACTTAAATTAATATGCGCTATGGATAATTTAGTGTGAAGATTAGGTAGTGCGTTATACATTAATGGCAGATAGGTTCTTTAATATTAAAGGTGTAATAAATGCTTTTTTTATAACCATTACTTATACATGTAATTTATAATTATATGTATAAGGCGTACAAGTTTAGGGTATTAATATATTTTAAGATATTGATATATATTGTAGTCATAACGCAACTAACACTAAGTTTAATATGTTTGTTATAAAGTTTCGTTATGATGATAGTTTATTTAAAATAAAATAAGTGTTTTTTTATAAAAATTAGTCAAGTTATTGCGCATATAATAACTGTTACTCGTTATATTTTGTTATTATTGCGTGACATTATTAAGTACCTATAGCATGCGAGAGTCGTAGTATATTATTTTACATCTTTTCAGAATGTAGGGTAAATTGATATGTTATGGATAATATTACTGCTAACAATACTAGCATAGAGAATATTGTCAAGTGACAGTTCAGTATCTTTAGTAATAATACAATTATTATCTATTTTTAGATAATGTATTATACAGACTGTATGTTAGTTATATGGCGGGATAGTTACTACTGTAGTAATTTAATTATTTTTTTAAATATATGACAGATGATTAAATATTTTATATCCAGATATAACGATAGAATTCTGGCCACATGTAATGCTATTAATTTTTAGTTTTGTTAAATCATTAATGCTATATAGTATACATGAATATTTTTACATTTATTAATTGTATAATTGATACTTGATTATAGTGGCCTGGCCATAGCTATGATAATTACATATAAATTCTTAAGGTATCAATTATTAATTAATATGTAGATTATAATATAATTTATTTATAGTTGTAGGATGTTTAGTATATTTAACAATAGTATTTATTTTCAGCTATTTCAGAGCATAAATGATTATATGAAACTCATATATTAATTATTTTTTGTAAAGTTTATTTTTTCATAAACGAAAGATACTTCTTGTATTGTTGTTAGTTAATTATTATTAGGATATATATCTTTAAGATAAGTTTACTAAAGCTACTAGTACAGTAGTCTAGCATACTAGAAAAAATAGATGCGCGATATTTAAGTTAAATATAGTTTATTATAATTTTTTCTTGTATTTATTAGTTATATAATAATACATTTAGTCATGATGACTGTATACTAACTTAATGAGTAATGAATGCTTATTGATTATTAGATAACTAAGTATTTATTTATTGTTTAAGGTAAAAACTTAATTTTTGTTTATCGCGGTTGTTTTTAAGTTATGCTGTTATATTTATGAGATATTTAGCTGTGTGTAGATTAAATTCTTATACTTTAAAGAAAACACTTTCTCTATTTGATCATCTTAATTTTAGTCCAATGATTGATATTAGTGGTTTTATGCTTTAATGATGAAAGTATTCTTGTTCTAAGAATATTAGAAGAGTCTATAAGTCAGAATATATTGCTAATATTCTATATACAGTTTAAATTGATTTTATGTTGGAGAGTAGATATGTCTCGAGTTTGTCAAGTTACTGGAAAACGCCCGATGAGTGGTAATAATCGTTCGCATGCATTAAACGCGACTAAACGCCGTTTTTTGCCTAATTTACATTCACACCGTTTTTGGGTCGAGGCTGAGAAGCGCTTCATAACTTTACGTGTATCAGCTAAAGGTATACGTATTATTGATAAAAAGGGTATTGAGATAGTTTTGTCTAATCTACGAGCCCGTCGTGAGAAATATTAAGGAAATTATACTATGGCTAAAGGTGTGCGCGATAAGATTAAGTTAGTGTCGTCTGCTGGGACTTATCATTTCTATACTTCTATGAAAAATAAGCGTACTCATCCAGAAAAATTAGAGCTTAAGAAATTTGATCCAATTATTCGTCAGCATGTCATTTATAAAGAAGCTAAAATTAAATAATTTTAGTAGATTAATAAGAGCCCGGTTGATACCGGGTTCTTATTTTATAAGAATGAAATGATAGGAGGGTTATACATGCCCGAGTTACCAGAGGTTGAAATTAGTCGTCGCGGTATTGAGCCTTATCTTATTGGTTATAGAATTGAGTATATAATAGTGCGTAATGCATTGTTGCGCTGGCCGGTCCCCGAGCAAATTTTAACACTAAGTGCCCAGTGGGTACATAGTGTACAACGTCGTGGTAAGTACTTATTGATTCAGCTAGAGCGAGGTTGGATTATTGTTCATCTTGGTATGTCTGGCTGTCTGCGTATACTGCATAAAGAAAATCAAAATATAGTCGGTAAACATGATCATATTGATCTGGTTCTTAATAATCACATAATCTTACGTTATACTGATCCACGTCGTTTTGGCGCTTGGTTATGGTGCGAGGATTTGTCTGCTAGCAATATATTAGCGCATTTAGGCCCAGAACCTTTTGATGAAGTATTTAACGATAGCTATTTGTATAAAAAATCACGTAATAAGCGCACGTGTATCAAATCATGGATTATGGATAGTAAACTTGTGGTTGGTGTTGGTAACATTTATGCTAATGAGGTACTGTTTAGTGCCAGGATATTACCTAATCGTCACGCTGGTTCATTAAGTAACGCGGAGACATATCGCCTTGCGGTAGCAATTAAGGCAGTATTGCAGCGTGCTATTAAACAAGGAGGTACTACATTACGCAACTTTCTGCAGTCAAATGGCCAGCCAGGATATTTCACACAGGAATTAGAGGTTTATGGGAGAGCGGGTAAACCCTGTAACGTCTGCGGTTCATTAATAGAGTCCACTAAGCATAGTCAACGTAGTACTTTTTTCTGCCGTTATTGTCAACATTAAGACATTATTGATCTGCAAGTTTTTCAATGAGTGCTTGGGCAATGATCTCTGGAACAAAATCTGTAATATCTCCACTATGGCGAGCAACTTCCTTTACTAATGAAGAAGAGATAAATGAGCATTTTTTAGACGGTATTAGAAATATACTATCTAGAGTCGGCATTAAGTGCCGGTTCATATTTGCTAACTGTAATTCATATTCAAAATCACATGTTGAACGCAGGCCGCGTACTAGAACATTGACATTATGGTAGCAGGCAAAGTGTGTTACTAATGTGTTGAAGCCCAATACTTCTACATTATCTAGATGTGAGGTAACTTGGATTGTTAATGCTACCCGTTCTTCTAGAGTAAATAGTGGATTTTTATTTGTACTAGTAGCAATAGCTAGTATGACATGATTAAACATGCATGATGCACGTGTCACTAAATCTATATGACCGTTAGTTATTGGATCAAATGTTCCCGGATAAATTGCTTTATAGGCCATAATTTACTTCTTTGTATAGCTATGATTTAAAGCCCATAATGCTGCATATTTATTGAAGGTATATTGTGCATTAATTATAGCTAATAGCAGTCCCTGTTTACCATCTAAAAAACCAGCACGCAGTAACCATGTTTTAGAGAACGCTACGATAGCATGGATTAGGATTGAGAGATAACTGCAGGGTGTTCCAGCTTGGTGTCTTTGCTTGGCCCATTCTTCTGCGTAGATAAGTTGTTTGCGTTGAAAAGCGAAAAAATCACGACATGTTAAATGCAGCAGACATCCGCTAAGTGCAACCACATGAGCATTATTAACATTAAGTGATTCATGTACTAGATCATCATTATAAGAATAATGGTAGTTAGCATACAGCCGGTTAACTCTATCTGGGTACCATCCGCTATGGCGCATAAAACGACCAAGAAATAAATTACTTCGTGTGCAACTGTAAACTGTATCGTTGTCTGTTGTCTTTAAAACATACTCTATGGATTGACGTAGCTCACATGTTACGCGCTCATCGGCATCAAGCATGAGAATATAGTCACCTGTGGCGTATTTTTGTGCTAATTGACGCTGTTTACCAAAACCTTTCCATTCTGAATTAGTTAGTACTTTTGCTCCCATATCTTTAGCAATAGCTATGCTCCTATCTTGGCTACCAGAATCTAATACAATGATTTCATTAGCCCAGGCAACTGAATATAGGCAATCAGGTAAAAGTTCAGCTGCATCTTTGGTAAGAATTATCACTGATAAGCTTTTATAGCTGCACATTCAATAACTCCTAGGTGGAATATGAGGTTCTAGTATTAGTAGTAGGCGTTGTAAAGTTCCTTGATTTTGACAGAGTACTTGTATAGCATTTTTACCATAGTTGTAGCGAAAATCTTCATTATTGAGTAGTGTATCTATTTTTTTTACTAATGAGTTTGCATCAGTTACGGTAATTAAGCCTTGAGCGTATGCTAATTTAGCACAGATATCATTGAAGTTGAAGGTATGAGGCCCCATTAAAACAGGGATAGCATGAGCAGCTGCTTCTAATGGATTGTGTCCACCAGATTTAACTAAACTACCACCGATAAAGGCTAGATCAGCAATACCATATAGTAGCATGAGTTCTCCCATGGTATCACCGATTATTATTTGTGTACTACTAGTAGGGGTTTCACCGCTGCTTCGTAGCATGTAGCTAAAGTTAGTTTTTTTGACTATATTTTTTACACCCATGAAACGTTCCGGATGGCGTGGTACTAGGATTAGTAATAAATCTGGGTGTTTTTTTAAAAGTTTACGCTGTGCCTCCAGCAAAATAATTTCTTCGCCAGCATGAGTACTAGCGGCAATCCATATGGGGCGATTTAGTGCCCATTGGCGTCGTAAAGTAACGCTACGAGCCATTAGTTCTGGTTTGACAGATATATCAAATTTTAGGCTACCAATCACTGTAAGCTGTGAGCGTTTTAAGCCAAGATCTATGAAGCGATTACCATCTTCTTGAGTTTGTGCGGCGATTAATGTAATACATTGTAGCATATTACGTACAAAACGACCAACTTTTTTATAATTTTTAGCGGAGTCAGCTGAAAGACGTGCATTTGCAATAATTAGAATTATTTGTCGCTGATGGAGCGCGTTGATTAGATTTGGCCATAGTTCAGTTTCCATGATGATTACTAGTTTGGGGTTCACTTGGTCAAGGAAGCGTTTTATAGCACCAGGTAGGTCATAAGGTAAATATACATGGCATACATCATTACCAAATGTTGATTGTACGCGCTCTGAACCTGTAGGAGTCATTGTAGTTATCGTTATCGGTAAATAAGGGTAGCGATGACGGAGTGCTTGTATTAAGGGAGTGGCAGCTAATGTTTCGCCAACAGATACGGAATGCAACATGATACCACTGTGCATAACTTTGCCAGCGCAGTACCCATAGCGTTCTGCCCAGCGTTTACGATATGCTGGAGCTTTGCAGCTACGCAGAAGCAGGCGTAGCCAAACTAGTGGGTGGATAAGGTAGATCAATACCTGATAAAAAAATAGCAACATGATATCCATTTTATTTATATAGATTTTTAGTAAATTTTATTTATATAGATTTTTAGTAATAATAGCATAGTTAAAAACGGTAAGTGCTAATTGAACGATATGTAATTAGTTGTAGGTCATTGGTGCATTATTACTAATACGCGCACAAGAAAAGGATATTTTAATAATTTCTTATTATAATATTATTAATATAATTAATATTATTTTGATATTAATAATCATAGGAAAATAATTATATATTTTGATGTATAAATTTTTTGTTAAAAAGTTAAAATTTTGTTAATAACAAGTATCCATAATCAATTGATATTTTAATCTAAAATGTTAATTATTAGTTAGCGATGAGTATTTAATACTTTATTCGGTTATTATTATATTTCTATTCTTTTAATTTTACCTATTGCTTAGTTATGAATAATTATTTATTGGATAATTAGTGCATTATTCGGTTTATATTATAAAATATATCATTTTATGATATAGATATATTTTCTTGATTCAAGTTAGGTGTTATTAATGAAAATTAACTAAGAAGTATATTAGTTGAATAACTAATGAATTCAGTGGTTGCGTATGATTGCAAGAATCATATTAAGATACCCAAAAAGTCAGGAAATAGATAGGATGTTTGAATTAATTATGATCTAATGAGAATATTTTAAAAAATTGACAAAAGATGTATAATAACATATTGTATATTCTGTAATAGAACTTATATTTGGGTATTGCGATAGCTAATAGCTGACTAGTATTTGTAAGTATTTAAAAGTATACTATGTTTTTACTTAAACGGTATCATAACAAAATATCTAATAATATTAATGTTATTGATATTAAAAAAATTTTTTAATGAAAATATTTATTATTACCATGAGTAGCTTGCGTAGTTTTGTTTTGTACTCATTGAAGATAGTATAATATTACTTATATTTGATTGACGCATTTAATATAAAGGTATTAGAGTTTATGTTATATAGCTATTAAAGTAATATAGGTATAATGTGTATTGTCTATATGACAAATCATAATAAATATTTTACTAATAATAGCTTAAGTAGTGTTTAAGGGTTATTTTTGACTATTTTAGGATGAGTATCCTATTGCTGTTGTAGCTAATATAATATATTATTAATAATATTTCCTTACAGATCTGTTATATTTTATTAAAATTATTTTATAAATATACGATAGCAATATTGCAAATATCACAATAATTTTTATATTTGGTCTATTATCAAGTAGGAAATATTAGACTAATAGATATGGAAATTATATTTTATTGTTGAATAGTATTAGTGCACTGTGATTATAGAGTGGTTAATTATTCTTACAGGGTAGTATAGCTAAGGAGTATTACTGAATCATTTTATTGCTTAGCTATTTAAATATTAATAACACTGAGTCATTTTTAGTGCTTAATATTTAGTATTAAACATAAGTAGTGCTGGTGATATTTTATTAAGATAACTAGTAATCTCTATGTGCACAATTCTATTTATTTATTTCTTATTTTTCTATAAGATGAAAGTATATATTTTTACAGCTTAATTAAAGTAGATCTATTTATTATTTTTTGTATTTTTCGTGATCAATGTATTTAGTTGTAGTGTGATAGATAAATAAAATACTATAGATATACATCTTAACTACATGTACAACGACGATTTTATGTAGCTTATTGCCATGGGTTTGATAATTTTGTTTTTAAAGGTAACTATATAGGAGGGTAATTAACAAAGATGTATAAAGTTCTTGTTAGTTGGCTATATGAATATCGTTGAGCAGTTGAGTATTGATATTTATTAAACTAAATAATAGATACATAAAGATAAAGCAAAGTTTTATAAAAAATAATATTGCCGTCGCTCTTTTATATTCTCAATTATATTTTCAATGATTAATGTGGTTAATAGGGACTAGGTAGTCTGTAAGGACAAGTAGTGTTGAAGAGAATTTCAGGAGAAATATTTTGATAAGTTCAAAAATATCATTAATATTTAAATAGTTAAGGCTTATTGAGGTGATTATAACTATAATGGTTGTTGTTGTGCAGAAACTAGATCATGTAGTATCATAAGTGCATTTATTTTATACAGAATGCTTGCCATTTTATATTTTTTCTTGTTTTTATGTTTTTAGTAAACAAAAGTTCAATAGAGGCCGATTAAAATCAGAAGACTTAAAATAAATTAATGTATTATATATGGCTTTATATACAGATACATGAGTAATTTAAATGATTTTTAGTAGTTTATATATTAGATTAATATCTTTTATTTATCTTAGTTGTTAATCATAATCTTTATATATAATTGATCATGATTTTAAATATCAGTTTATTAACTATAATAGGCGTACTAAATATTGTGCTTGATTCTTCTTTTTGCTTATACTCCACTGGAGATGATCATTATGAGTTATTTGCTACCATCCTTGCCATATGATTACGATGCTTTAGAACCGTACTTTGACAAAGAAACTATGATAATCCATCATAGTAAACACCATCAGACATATGTAAATAATTCTAATAGTGTATTAGAAATTTACCCAGAACTTGCTAAATATAATATTGAAGAATTAATTAGGAACCTAGATGTAGTGCCTTTTGATCAGCGTATATTTATGCGTAATAATATTGGAGGTCACGCTAATCATAGTTTTTTTTGGAAGAGTCTTAAAATTGGCACTACCTTATCTGGTGATTTAAAAGCTGCTATTGAGCGTGATTTTGGTAGTGTTGAAAAAATGAAAATAGAGTTCGAAAAAACAGCATCTACCTTTTTCGGCTCAGGATGGGTTTGGTTAGTGCTACAGGGAGATAAGCTTGTTGTTGTAGCCACTGTTAATCAGAATAGCCCACTAATGGATCAAGCTATAAATAGTATTTCAGTTGTTCCGATAATTGTTCTAGACGTATGGGAACATGCTTATTATCTTAAATATCAAAACAAACGGTTTGAATATATTAAAGCATTTTGGAACGTTGTGAATTGGGATGAAGCTGCTTTGCGTTTTGCTGCTAAGAAGTAATTTTGGTCTTATTCAAATATGCCTATATTCTATGGGCATATTTGATTTAATTAGTGAAAATGGATAGTTGAGTAACTAGAAAATAATTTGAATAGCATTTTGTTATGTGTGGTAGACTAAATGTAAAGTATAGAATATATTACTTTTTAGTATTAAATGCTTTTAGAAATTTTATTTTGTTTGTTAGTATTAATTAGGTAATAAGGTATTTTATTATTTAGTACATTAGTACATTAGTACATTTTAATACTAGTCATTGGTATTAAATAAATACAGTATGACTGATAATAATCAGATATTTTTATCAAAGTCAGTGATTAATACTTATCTAGTATTTTGAGTTTAAGTTGTCCTGCAGATAGTAAAATAAAATATTATACGGTAGGTTCTGTCATATGACATTATTACTATATTTCTTAAAATGAAAATTTTTAGACAATTTAAAATATATAGGTTGATGAATGAATCTATTTATTACATGCCTTATGTTTTGTGTCTAAAAGGGGTATCTGGGTATTTATACCTTTGTATACTACTAGTAGTTTTAGGGTACCATATTTACTCTTAGTATTAGATATTTTTTACTTTAGTTATGAATCATAATAAATTGCCAATAATTTTCTTATAACATTTATTATTTTGTATTATTAGGTATAATAATCGAATTAATTTATTAATTTATTAATTTATTAATTTATTAATTTATTAATTTATTAATTTATTAATTTATTAATTTATTAATTTATTAATGTATTTATTTTCTAATTTAGAAGATATATATAATTATATAAGCTTTAATTAATTAAATTCCATCACCATGCTCAAAGCCGCGATTGGTATCAGTAAAATATTGGTCCATTTCCATTGATGGAATATCGCTTTCTGGTCGGCCAACAATGCGCGCTGGTACTCCTGCAGCAGTTGTATGTGGTGGTACTGTTCGCAGTACAACAGACCCGGCACCAATTTTTGCGCCTTTACCTACTTCAATATTACCAAGAATTTTAGCTCCAGCACCAATCATCACACCCTCACGGATTTTAGGGTGACGATCTCCTACAGTCTTTCCAGTACCGCCTAATGTTACTAGCTGTAAGATAGAAACGTCATTTTCTACTACTGCAGTTTCACCAATCACAATACCAGTAGCATGATCGATCATAATACCGCAACCAATACTTGCCGCTGGGTGAATGTCAACGCCGAAAGCAACTGAGATCTGATTTTGCATATAGATAGCTAATGCCTGCCGACCTCGTAACCATAGCCAATGCCCTATACGATATGCTTGAAGTGCATGAAATCCTTTTAGGTATAGTAGTGGAGTAGAATATTTATCTACTGCTGGGTCGCGTAGTCTAACAGCAAGAATATCGCGTGCTGCTGAAATGATCATCTGTTGATCAGATAAGTATGCATCTTCCACTACTTCTCTGACAGCAATAGCAGGCATGATTGAATTAGCCAGTTTGTTAGCAAGGATATAGCTAAGAGCATTACCTAAGTTTTCATGTTTGAGTAGTGTCGCATGGAAAAAGCTAGCTAGCATCGGTTCGCAATCAGCTAGTGCTCTCGCCTCTGATTTAATATTATACCAGACTTGTTTTAATTCTTTAGGCGACATGATATTCCTCTTTGCTTTTCATGCAGATGTACTATCTCGAGATAGTACGGTATCTAGCCGCGCTCTGAGTCACTAGAGTTAGCATGTTAACTTAGTATAGTATTTTAGAGTGTATACTAAGTTCTTCATCTTTTCTCGTACGACCTAATAAATGTAATGCGGCTTCATGTGCATCTTTTTTGCAGTATAATACTTGATAAATTTGTTCGGTGATCGGCATTTCTACGCTATAACGTTGTGCAAGTGTTAATACTTCTTTGGTATTTAAATAGCCTTCAACTACCTGACCAATATTATCTTGGGCTTCTTTTACATCCTTACCTTTTCCTAGCAAAATTCCGAAACGACGGTTGCGAGATTGATTATCCGTACAAGTTAATACCAGATCTCCTAGCCCCGCCATGCCCATAAATGTTGAGGTATTAGCGCCCATTGAAGACCCAAGACGGCTCATTTCTGCAACGCCACGGGTAATTAAAGCAGTGCGCGCATTAGAACCAAAACCTATACCGTCAGACATACCTGCGCCGATAGCAATTACATTTTTTACTACACCGCCCACTTGCACCCCGATAAGATCAGGGTTGCTATATACACGAAAACTTTTGCCACAGTGCAGCAGTTGTTGCAATTCATTAGCAAACTGCGCATCAGTTGCTGCTAGTGCAATCGCAGTTGGCATACCAATAGCCAGTTCTTTAGCAAACGTTGGTCCAGATATGACAGCTAATGGAATGCTATCTCCTAGAGCTTCCCGTGCTACATCTTGAAGTAACCGACCGGTTTTTGCTTCAAGTCCTTTAGTTGCCCATATGATACGCGCATCTGACCTTAGATATGGCTTTAATTTATATAGTACATCACCGAATACATAGCTTGGGACCACCACTAATACGTCACGGCTCATTGCGAGAGCTCGTTGCAAATTATCTTCAAGTAATAATAAATCAGGGAATGGCACGCCAGGTAGAAAGTTTGGGTTACAACGATGTTGTTGTAATTTTTGAATTTGCGCTGGATTATGGCCCCATAGTATAACACGATGGCCATTACGTGACAAGGTCATAGCTAATGCTGTACCGTAAAAACCAGCACCAATAATGACCATGGAAACATGGGTACTATTCATCAGATATCCTGATGTAATACAGCACTCTTGTCTTCTTCCTCTCGTTGCATATATCTTATAAACAACGCATCAAAATTGACTGGCGCTAGAATTATTTGTGGAAACGTGCCACGTGAAACTAAATTTGTAATACATTCCCGTGCATACGGAAATAGAATATTTGGGCAGTATACTTCTAAGCAATGTGCTAGTTGAGTACCTGTAATACCAGTAATAGAAAAGATTCCGGCTTGTTGCACTTCACATAGAAAAGCGGTTTCTTTACTTAAATTAGCGGTGATGGTTATATGTAATGCTACTTCATAAACGTTATTAGTTAGTTCATTAGAGGTAGTTTTTATATCAATCTTTACTTCTGGGTGCCATACTTGTTGGAAAATTTCAGGCGTTTTTGGTGCCTCAAAGGAGATATCTTTAGTATAGATTCGTTGAATCTGAAAAGTCATCTCTGTGTTATTTTGTTGTTCTAACATATATATAATATCTCTAATTAAATATACTTGATTAATACCTGATAATAATCGCTTCTATTTTAAGCAATAAGTCAAGGTAACAACAAGTATCAAGTGCATATAAATCATCACAACCTCCTATTTAGTTTTTATGAATGAAAATTTGTGGAGCGGTATTTTTTTTTGCTACGCTTAATTATTTCTTTGTATTTTGAGCAATCTACGTAAATTACGATCTCGTTAAATTTAACGCTTTTATTTACTAGTAAAATTTTGACACTTTTACAGAATAGATAGGTTGCTATGGTGTAGATATCAATATAAAGCATAGATTGCTACCTTTATTTTAAGAAATTATTTCTTGTGCACTATTTGCGTACTAATGGTAGATTGTCACGATTCCAACCGGTAATTCCTTCTTCTAAAATTACAACATAACTAAAACCGGCTTTATTAAGAATTGCTGCAGGTTCTCGTGAATTAGTGCCGTTAGCGCACACTACAATAATAGGCTGTGTTTTATGCTTTGCTAAACCTCCCAGGTTGCTATTCTTAATTTCATTTACAGTTAAGTTGATAGCATTAGTAATGTGACCAGTGGAGAAGTCATTGCGGCTGCGAGTATCAATTATTTTTCCGTTTTTTTGATTAATGAGACGTATAGCTTCATTGTGAGATATCTTTTTAATGTTAGAAAAATAATTATTGAAGGTTATGGTGATGATTGCAAATAATAGAGCAGCCCAAGTTAAACATAGTACTGGGTAATTTTTAATAAATGGTATAATTTCCTGTATCATAGAGTAGGAACCTTATGTTATTTTCTTCGTAAGAAAAGGTTAAGATACTTCAGTATACCGATCGATTATAACAAATGCAGCTAATAAGCAAACGCTGATATATAAACTATAGCTTACATTAAGTAATGTAGATAATTAGAGTACAAAATATATGTAGTTTATTATAATTTTCATATCCTCAAGGAGAATTTTAAGTATCATAAATTATACAATTAATAGGTGGGCAAATTTTATAGATACGGCTAGTGAGTAGCAGGTTGATCATGAATGATCTCCTGATCGATCAAGGAAAATATATATTTCATAGCATGAATATTTATTCAAAATAAAATATAGGAAAATTAATTGCTATCTAAAGTCTATATGCCTAGCTAGTAGAGAGGATAAAGTTTGTGTTAGCAACTGTTGTTGATTTTTTTTATTTTTATTTTAAATATACTTTTTTAGTATATAAATCCTAGATTAAAGTTATTTATTAAATTATCGTAATATATAAGCATGTGACTAAATGATAGCAGCAATAGGAAAATGATTTTAAGAAAAATATTTTAAAAGTAATTAAATAGCAAGAAAATAATTATTTAGATAAGCTTATTAATGAGTAATAAATATTACATGTTTAGTTAGCTATCATAAATATATTTATATCTTATAATGTTAGACCGCATTAAACAAAAATAGTAATATATTAATTATCATATATTAGATAAATATTTTTTCTGTATTGTATTGGTGCAGTATATATTTTAGTCATTTATTATTAACTTAAATTAAGTTAATAGATCTTAGTTTGTTTAATGATTTAAATGTAATTATGTAATACTAGTTATTTAAATTAAGTAAGTTAGTAAAATATTTGGGTATTGGAATAAATTGAGAATGCATTAATGAAGTAAAGGATAGTGGTGTTAGAAAATAAAATTAGCATAAATGCTATAAGCAGCATTATAAATATAGCAATAAAATCTAATATTAGCGATTAGGTAGCGCTAGTAAGAGTTTATTAATAGTGTTCTTTGTAGAAGAGCGTCAGTAATTAGTGCATTTGCATAATAAAATTGTATTTAGTTAATTTAATTTTGTGCTTGTATGTAATATGAAGCGTATAAAATTATTAAAGTGTATAAATAATGGCTAAAAAGATAGGTATGTTAGATTAGATAATCTATATCTATTACTATTGTGTAGACTGGCGTCCTTGGTATTTTAATAGATTAGGAGATATGCTTTATACAGAGAATTTATTATCTCTCTTAGATTCATGGAGTGATTATAAGTCAAATTATACTGGAGAGTTAAAATATTTTTAATAAAGCAGGCAATGAAGTGACAGTTACTGTTGATGATTGATTTTTGTCGCTGTATAGCTAGATAGCAATAGTTGGTGATAGTTATCAAATAGAGAGAATTACGAGCTTTATTTGTCGACTACCAGAACCTACTGGTGCATTTGTATGTAGGTACACCATTGGTTATTTAATCATGTTAATGGGTACTACTATCTATAGTTTGGGGTACATTTTGCTCTATTTTAAAGCTTAAAATAAAGGGTAAGTTATTTAATATATTGTTTTTACTGGTATAATAAATTTAAGGTATTTAAAAATCCATATTACAGTATTAATTAACTACTAGTTATAGTTTTATAGTATATAAGTTGAACAATTATTTATTGTTATTGATGATGTTTGTTAATTATTCCCTTAGGGAAAATGCGATATTACATATGTCAGTTGTCAGCTAAGTATCTATATTGGCTCATGCACTATCTTTAGCTAATGGGAATACTTTCTGATAATCAAAGCCGTAAGATATGAATCTATTTTGATATCTTTGTTTAGCAAATAGCTCCTGAATAGGACACATTATAATCTAATATCAAGAGTCAAGACATCTACGTATCATACGTCATGCAGTAAATAATGTACTCTGTGCAGTAGTAATTAATAATTACATCGGTAGTGCTATGATTTTAAGTTTATTAGGAAAGCAGAAAGTTATGAGCGTACTTGCAGGTCATCAAATATATTTTCTTGATAGCTTTATAATTAGCAATAGCTAGTAGGTATATTGTACAGTAATAGGCGCTGGTGTTCAGGTGATCGAATGTAGGGTTTTTCTTTACGATGCCGCAGAAAAGGTTAATATTTTGTTGTAAGCTGAATTATGCAATTATATTGGGGCATCGTAATTGTTTTGTTATTGCTATTGGATATTCTTGCCCATTAGTAATGAAATTATTGTAGCAAATTCTTTTTGCGTTACTGGCAGATATTAGCTTAGCTTAGTTAAGTAAATCTCATTATTAAGTGTATAGTATTATAATAGTCACGTGCAGCTACGAGCTCAAATATAGCATAAGTGGTCTATTGGCAAGGTAAGGTAAAAGTATGTATATAAAGTTCAGTCTAATAATTGCGTCACTACTATGATGTATGTACAATGTTTGTTCTAAAACGGTATTACCTCCAAGATATATAAGATTTTATAGTCTGATTGGATATATAGGTTAGGGTATATTAAAAGTCTAAAATAATAAAATTTTTATACTTTTTAGGTATAAAAATCTTGTCAGGGTAATATACCTAAAGGGTTATTTTTTAGATAACTAGGATATAATTATCTGCTAAATTAATTGGCATGATAGTTAATTCACAGCTATTCTATTATTTATAGCAGAATTGTAAAATATTATTATGGGTTGCAATAATTAAATATAGGGCATACTTTAAATCAGGAAGATAAATAGGAGCTATTAAATGATTATTGTTACTGGTGGTGCTGGTATGATTGGCAGTAATATTATTAATGAGCTAAACAAAAAAGGATATCGTGATATTTTAGTAGTAGATAACTTAAAAAATGGCACGAAGTTTACTAATCTAGTTGATCTTAATATTGCCGATTATATAGATAAAGAAGATTTTATTTCTAGCATTATGGCAGGGGATGATCTCGGTGATATAGAGGTAATATTTCACCAGGGAGCCTGCTCTTCTTCTGTCGAGTGGGACGGAAAATATATGCTAAATAATAACTATAAGTATTCAAAAGATATTTTGCATTACTGTTTAGAGCGCCAGATACCATTTCTATATGCATCTTCTGCTGCTATTTATGGTAACCATAAACAATGTCTTGAAGAGAGTAAATATGAAGAGCCGTTAAATGTTTACGGGTATTCTAAGTTACTGTTTGATAATTACGTACGTACAATCCTACCAGAGGCTGACTCGCTAATCTGTGGCCTCCGTTATTTTAATGTCTATGGCCCGCGTGAAGGTCATAAAGGCAGTATGGCAAGTGTTTTTTTTCACTTGAATAACCAGATAAAATGTAATGAAAACCCAAAACTATTCATTGGCAGTAAAAACTTTAAGCGTGACTTTGTTTATGTGAGCGATGTCGTATCTGTTAATCTCTGGTTCTGGGGAAACGGTACGTCAGGTATTTTTAACTGTGGTACTGGACATGTAGAAAGTTTTCAGATGGTAGCGGATAAAGTTATAGATTTTCATCAAAAAGGTACAGTAAAATATATTGAGTTTCCGCAAAAGCTAAATGGCCGTTATCAAATACATACTCAAGCTAATCTTACTAAGCTACGCGCTGCAGGATATAGTGCGTCGTTTAAAACAGTTACTGAAGGGGTAAAAGAGTACATGGATTGGTTAAACTCAAACTCATAAGTTAAAATAAGATGAAAATACTTGTTATTGGTCCCTCATGGGTGGGCGATATGATGATGTCGCAGAGTCTCTATCGCACCTTAAAGGTCGAGTATTCCTCATCTGTAGAAATAGATGTTATAGCACCAGCTTGGTGTTATTCATTGCTTAAATGTATGCCAGAAGTTCATCAAGCGTTACTTATGCCGCTAAGTCATGGTGCTTTGGATCTTAGAGAGCGCTTGCGTATTGGTTATGCGCTACGCGCTAATCAATATGATTATGCTTATGTGTTGCCCAATTCGTTTAAATCTGCATTAGTGCCATTTTTTGCTAATATACCAAAGCGTATTGGTTGGTGTGGTGAAATACGTTATGGTCTTATTAATGATTTACGTTTACTTAATAAAGCAGCTTTCCCGTTGATGATACAACGTTACATAGCATTAGCTTATGATAAAGGGCGTATTCAATGTGCCGATGATTTGCCTCAGCCGTTGTTATGGCCATACCTTCAGGTAAGCAAAGAAGATATGACTATGACCGCTATTATGTTTCATCTGGATAATTATAAGTCAATGATTGGTTTTTGTCCAGGAGCAGAGTTTGGCCACGCAAAACGTTGGCCACACTATCACTATATTACATTAGCGCAGGCGTTAATTTCTCAAGGTTATCAAATTTTACTATTAGGTTCAGTAAAAGATTATGCATTAAGTGAGCAAATTCGTACAGGATTACCAGAAGGTATTCGTGATGATTGCATTAATCTAGCTGGGAGAACCCAGATAAATCAGATAGTTATATTAATATCTTTATGTCAAGCAATAGTTAGCAATGATTCCGGTTTAATGCACATTGCTGCTGCCTTAAGTACACCACTAATAGCTCTATATGGCCCTAGTAGTCCAAATTTTACGCCACCATTATCCTATAATGCTACAGTGATTCGTTTAATTAGTGGCTACTATAAGATGCGTAAAGGAAGATCTGCTGAGGGTTATCATCAAAGCCTTATTGATATTCATCCTCGGCAAGTATTGAAGGCATTGAGATCGTTACTGATCGTGAATGAGAAATAGTTATGCAAGTATTAATTGTTAAAACTTCTTCGATGGGGGATATACTTCATACGCTTCCTGCTCTCACTGATGCTATGCTAACTATTCCTGGTGTCCGCTTTGATTGGGTAGTAGAGGAAGATTTTTGCCAAATACCTACCTGGCATCCGGCTGTTGATCGTGTAATTCCAGTAGCTATCCGTCGTTGGCGTAAACACTGGTTTAGTCGTGTTACTAGACGGCAGCGTCGTGACTTTAAATTCACTGTACAGCAACGTAGCTATGACGCAGTGATTGATGCACAAGGGCTCATTAAAAGCGCAGCCTTGATTACTTGTCTTGCTAAAGGTAACAAACATGGCCCGTGTTGGAAGACTGCGCGTGAACCCTTTGCCTCTTTGTTCTATAATCATCGATATACAATCAGCAGGCAGCAGCATGCAGTAGAATGTACACGTCAACTATTTGCTAAAA
Organism: Serratia symbiotica str. 'Cinara cedri'; assembly: GCA_000238975.1. GTDB lineage: Bacteria > Pseudomonadota > Gammaproteobacteria > Enterobacterales > Enterobacteriaceae > Serratia_D > Serratia_D symbiotica_A. Next base: position 68,871 of record CP002295.1, read on the forward strand.
TATTAGGTTATAACAAGCCAATTGAATATGGTGATTATGCTATCGCTAAGCGATTTATTGGTCACTTATTACCTAATTTAGAGCAGTATTTGATATTTTTGCATGCAACAACACGTAAAGATAAACACTGGCCAGAACAAAACTGGCGTCATTTAATCAGGTTAGTAACAAATAGTGGGTTGAGAATTAAGTTACCGTGGGGTGTGGAGCATGAGCGTCAGCGTGCATTTAGGCTTGCAGAAGGTTTTATGCATGTCGATGTATTGCCACATCTTAGCTTACAGCAAATGGCTGAGTTATTAGCCGGCGCTAAGGGCGTAGTTTCAGTAGATACGGGGCTTAGTCATCTTGCTGCTGCTCTTAATAAGCCAAATGTAACATTATTTGCTACGACAGATCCCATGCTCATTGGTGGTTATGGGCGTAATCAGTGTTTTTGTTTGCCATTATTAGGCAAAAAGATGTCAAATATTAGTGTACAGCAAGTTTATGACTTAATACAGTAATTATAAATATTGTTAGTTTATTTTCTTGATTTGGAAGACTAATGATTATAGATAGGAAGATACTTAGCATTATCCTAATAGCGCATAACTGTGAATCTTATTTAGATAAAACACTGGCTACTTTACACTGCGCGCTTGGTGGTTTAGATCAAGGTTATGAAATTATTTTAATTAGTGATTCCTCTATAGATCGTACAGTGGAAATATGTCAACAATTTACTAAACGACATGCAAATCACACGCTTCTATTTCAGGTTGATTTTTGTAATATTGGTAAAGCTAGAAACTTTGGTGTCCGGCAATGCTCTGGTGATTACGTGACGATGGTAGATGGCGATGATTTGCTTTTAGTTAATTCTTTATTTGATGTTATACAGTTTTTAGTAGCCTCACAACCAGAATTACTACTTACTAAACTCAATGAAGTGCGTAGTAATAACAATTTAGATATATTATGGACGGGATTGCGACCACAGGTATTATCACAGCATCAAGCTATAAAAAAATTTTTAATACATAAAGACATACAGGCTCATTTTATTGGTCAGTTTATTAAACGTGAGCTATTGTTAGCATACCCTTTTCCGCCATTCTACTGTTATGAGGACGCTTATCTTTTCCCTACAATATTAAGTCATTGTCAGCATATAGTCTTTTCTTGCAGAAGTCCCTATCTTTATTTTAAGCACAGTAATAGTTTATCAAGTTCTATTCATAGCGAAAAATTAAAGTTACTTATTCAGGCGACTGAAGAGATGGAGCGAGTATTGAGTCATAGGTATACTAATCTTATTTCCTGTCATTGGATTAATATATTATTGCGTTATCATCAAAATATAGATAGTGAACCTATTCTTCAGACGGTAATAAAAAAAATTAAAGCAATAAGTTCAATGTCTTTTTTTTTAGACCCTAATATTCGTTTAAGTTTTAAGAAAAAATACTTTAAGATAAAAAATGAAAAGTAATTTGAAAAGTAATATACTGCAACAAGTACAATATCTTAAGAAGTCAATTAAAAAAACTTTATATTCAAATAATCATTATCAAGATAATCAGCAATACTATAATATTGTTTTTGGCGTAGATAGTGATTTTATTCTACATGCTTGCATAACTATCCGCTCATTAATAGCTCATATTCATGAAGGTCAAGTACATTTTTATTTGATAACTGCTGAAGATATATCTCATATAAAAAATAGTTTACTTTCTATAATTACAGGCACAATACACATAATTCACGTTTATCATCTTCCCAAAAAACTCTTTACTAGCCTTCCTTCAACTCAACTTTTTAGTAAGGCAATTTATTATCGTCTTCTTGCCCCATACTTGCTTGAAAATGAAGCTACCATATTATATTTAGATGCTGATATTGTTTGTTTGAATATATTTACTAATTTTTACAATAGTAGATTAGCTACTACGGATATTGCACTTGTTGTTAGCGAAAAAGAAGATTTAGCGCCAAAATTAGCTTCAAATATTGGTTTGCAGGGTTCAAGATATTTTAATTCAGGGATGCTATTAATAAATGTACAACGGTGGTTACAAGAAAATATCAGTGACAAGACAATTTTAATATTAGAATCAGAAGGGCATACATTTAAATATATGGATCAGGATGCTTTGAATATTACCCTTGAGGGTAAGGTTAAATTTGTTGAAAAAAAATATAATTTAATATTTATGCTTGGTCATCAAGAGATAGATAATAAAATTATGCCAGCTACTGATACTGTATTTTTGCACTACGCTGGTGCAGATAAGCCGTGGCAAAAATGGAATAAGCAGGCAGGAGCTATGTTTTATAAAAACATCTCTGATAGCTTATTATGGCCATTGAATTGCCTAGATGCCCCTAAAAATGATGATCAAGCAAAAAAGATGTATCATTTAATGTTTCGTGAGAAAAAATATCTTTCCGGAGTGCGCTGGTATTTTTCTTACTTTATGTTGCGCTATAGTAAATTAGGTATTCGTATCTTCAAATAAATACTTAACTGTATAATGATTTTTAATATTGCATTTCTCATGAGAGTGATATATTAATATTTATTAAAATTATAAAAGGTTATCTAGGTAAATTTTTTACTCAATAAGTTATACTTTTATTATTTATATTTTAATTAATTGTATAAAAATTAAAAAATATTTATTGATAATAAACCATAAATATTATTTAATATTTTTATTAATTTTTGTAATGTGCAATAAAGCTATACTAAAAATTAGTATCGCAATGTTTTTACTAGTCTTATTATATTTCTATATTTAGATTACCTTTTTATATTGAATTAGAGTAAATAGTCAAATAGACTATTGATATTATTATAGGTGGTTATTTGGTTATATTTATTTCAATAACATCTATTATCCATGATGTATAAATTTTTAGTCGTTTGTATTATTATTAATAGTATTTTATATCTATCTGATGACTATAATAATAGTGTTATTGATAGATATTAGAGATGCGGTATTTTTTATTTTATGACTTATTTTTATGATTTATTATTTACTACTGTGATGCAGGTAAAAGTATATAGGATATACTCGTGATATATACTTTAATAGATGCAGTTACAGTAATATATCTTTCTTTAGGATCTGGTATTTTAAATTAGAATAGATATGAAGGTATATAATATGAACAATGATAATGAGATAGGAGCTAGTTTTGTGATTTAAAAGTTATATTAGCGTAATTTTTGATGTAATATTTTTAAGTAAAGTGCATGTATATGTTATAAAAATTACACAATTATATTTTTAACATAAACGTAGAAATTTACAATCGATGTAAAATATCTTATATTATTTGAATAATGATATACTTAAAAATTTACCTTGACATTGTATATTTGGTTTGTTTCTAACGCTATATTTTTATTTATTGGTCTATATTATTTAGTTAGTAGGCAAGGTATATACTAATATAGTATGGCCTTGTTTATTATTGATTGCGTCATTTTTATTGATCTGAACAGACGTCATATTGATATAAGTAAATATTATGCTATTTATTTTACCGCATTAGTGTTAATATTACTAAAATGAAAATATTTTGCTAATTAAGTAATGTAAAAGTAGGTGATTATTTGGTGCATGTGTAAATAGTTAAAATATTTTTTTATAAATAAAAATCATATATCTTTACCAAATTTTAATCAGAGTATATATAGTATATATTATTATCTTAATAATATACTGTAGTAATTGAATATAATTTATAACATCTGTAGGTAGCTATGTTATGTCTTTTGATAAAGTAAGTAATATTATTATATATAATATAAGTTTATAACAATTTCATATGTGCGTATCAAGACATTAGTAAAATAGTTATTTAGTTAAATAAATTTGAATTAGTATTTTTTTAATTATGTTTTTGCTAAAGCAAAAAATAAATTATAACGGCGCAACATATTAATAAATATAATAGTTTTATTAACGTAAGAGGTAGTGTGTACGTTAATTTGTTTAAATATTTACTGATAACCTATAAGTCATTGTTTCATTATAGATTGAAATAAAAGGTAAATGTTTACGTACCCATTACACTAGACATCTGCTAATATAAATATATTGTTGATATCAATACAAGTATATGCATAAACAAATATAAGAATATTATGAGATACTATATATCTAATATTATATTAACATAGCAAGTTGATAGTTCCTGTTTTGTTTGTACCTTAGTTTTATAATCATAATGAAATAAATATCCCATGCATTGTGTTTTTTTATTTTCAATGTTATTTTTTTTATCATAAAGAGAGAGTTTTTGGTTTTAATTTTTACTGAAATCTAGCATTAAAACTAATGATTTATAATAATTTATCAGCCTTGATATATAGATTTTTATAAATAGTATTAAGTATAAAGATTATATTGTAATGTATGTATTTTATTAGAAGTATTAGTAGAAATATTTTTATATAATCAACTGTATTTTACATGTTTTAAAAATTATAACTAGAGATCATTTAGTAAAATGTAATCGGTACCATATATTAATATTTAATAAAAGTATTTGTTATTATTATAATTAATTTAATTGCTTGTGTTATAGATATTTTATTTTAAAGTAATAACGTCAGTGATTTTAGTGGTCTAATTTGTTCAAATGTATTAAAAATAATTTTATCTTGTAGCTAAAATAATAGATATAATTAAATATAATATTTATTATAGAGGTTATATGAATACTATATTGATAGTGAGCAGTATTAGTTAATAAATTTCTCTTAATTATATGTTAAATTAGTTCATAAGTTTAAAGAGAGAATATAATAAAGTTATAATAATTATTTCTTAAAATAAATTATATTATAGGATAATACTAGATTTTTATATTTAAATTTTATTTTAAGTTAGTATTTTTATAAGCAATTATGAATGATAATAAAATATAGTTAAAATAATATTAATGTATTATCAGGATATGATTAAGATCACTTATAGCAGTTTTAATATAAAAACACTTCGTTACCTTCTATTATTATAATCAGCTACACATAATTAGCTATAAAGTGATAGCGTTAGTAGTTTAAGCAAATATTATTTTTATATATGTTTTTAGTAGTACAGCCATATAATAGTGGTATTATATTGTACTAATATATATTAGTCAGGGAATAGTTTAATGATATCTTATTTGGATTGATGCATGCAGCTCGTTAACATAAATTAAGTAGTTGTTACATTAAATATATATTTACTACTATGGGTACAGTATAAAACGTTGTTTATTAATATTAATATATGAGTTTTGTACTATAAATTGTAATATATGGTAAGTTTTTTGCACTTAAGGGTAACATCAAGTCATTAAATAAAACCATAAGTAAGGTGTATGTTAATACAATTGTCATTTATCTTAACGAGATCAACCATAAGGGTAGTGAGTGGGCATGCAGTAGTATTGCAAAAATATAATAAAATGTTGTATTTTAATAAGTTCAATAATTATTTATTGATGTATTAACAAATAATGGTTTTAAGGTTATGGTTAGATAGTAAAAAATTTAGGCTCATCATTGAAATATATTGTTTTATAAAAGTCAAAATAGGTTGAATCAAGGATATATAAAAGATACACGCTGTAATATGCACTAACACTATTACTTAATAAGTTGAATAAAGTGTATTAACTTAGTCAATTCTACTTAAATAAGTAGATATTATTTTAGCAATTCGCTTAGCCATTTTATACCCAGTGCGCCAGGGGCTAAAACGCTAAACGCCCAAAGCATTGCTGATGTAATATTTGCTAGCTGGAAATATCCATGTGGCATGCCGCAGATACCACATATCAATGGCACTATAGCTCGTAATGGTCCAAAGAAACGACCGATAAAAATGCTTAAAATACCCCACTTCTTAAAGAAGGCATGACCGTATTCCAGTAATTGAGCATTACGTGATAGTGGCCATATACTAAAAATCCGATACTGATAGTGATGACCAATCCAATATGAAATCCAGTCTCCGAGAAATGCGCCAGCTGTAGTAACAATCCAAACTGGCCAGAAATTAATGTCATTTTCGCCAATTAATACTCCTATTGCTAGAAGAATTAATGTAGCTGGTAGTAATAGCGATAGAAATACTAATGATTCTCCAGCTGCTAGAAAGAAGATAACAGGGAGGGACCAAGCCTCGTGTTGTCTTATTATACTGCTAATCCAATGAATAATATCATTAATGTTCAATATATGATTGCTTATAGGTAGTGTGCGTGATTATAGGTGATATCTATTCCATTATAATCTTTTAAATTATGTAATTTATAGGGCGATAATTCAGTTATAATAAATGCTCTAAAAATCAATTATAATAGAGTACGTGATAAAATTCGAACAAAAGATTGATTAATTTATCTGATATTACTGAATTCAGTTATTATAGTGAGAAATGCAACGCTAATATATATGTGTCTTATGTCCTAAGTTAGTAGCTATAGATTATTGATGTGAGTTTATATACTATTAGCATATAATAACTATAGTGTATAGGTAGTGCATTGGATAATGTGTATTATTTATGGTTAATATTGCATATTATATAGTTTTTATAATTTTTTTAAAAAAATGAAGTTAATTATTATAATAGTGAATATATCATATATAGGATACTAGACTAGTAACTTACTGCATTAATAATGAAGTATAATTTATATATTGTAATATTATTTATGTTTTGTGCTAAAAAGATGATTATGTTTTAAGTAAGATACATTGATAAAATATAATTATCAATATAAATAAAATATTCCATACACGACAGAATAGATGGTCAATATGACGTTATTAGATAATATTTTACTTATTTTTTTAAATGTAATTTAATTTATATTAATAGATCTAGTTATTTTAATTATCTTTTTGAATTAGTTTATCTCTAACTTTTTTTGTTAACTAGGTATAAATAATTAATGAAACAATCATTAATGACATTTAATGATATATAACCAAGAATTATAGGGAAAAATAATTATTTATTAGTATCGTTTAGTTCAATTAGTAAATAAATAATAAATAGTACAAAAAGGTTAAAGACTATGCTGTCACTATTATCTGGTATGTGTATAAGTGTATTAAATACTGCGTATAGATTATAGGTTAAGGGTTAGATATTGTATTTTGTAATAATATTAATCAGTTCATTACTAAATGAGTATTCTAGCATAGCTATTTGTTTTCTTGAAACACAGTAGAACTATGTTAGGTTAAGATGAATAGGATAGTGGTATAGATGCAGGTATGTTGAAGTTCTAATATTTTACATAATATAGCAATATATCTATAAATAAGGGATCTTTTTATCTATTACTACTACTAATTATATAGTATATGTTAGCATTAATTAAATTATAGCTATTATATAGTTTAATGATTAATTAAAATATTGTTTGCTATTGTTAAATATCTTATTTACTATAAGATGTTATTATACTTAGTTTTTTGCATGCTAGTATATAAGTAATATTATGTTTTATGTTAGAAGTAATCATAATATAAAATAATGGTAGCAGCTAATGCAAAAAATAAAATTTAGTAGAATGATATAGATTAATATATAAAAAAATATTATTTATTTAAATATATAACTAGATCTGTTATTAAATTTATAATTAAAGGTTAATTATTTATTTTAATTAGAGGATACTTTTGATAAATATTAGATAATAATAGGCTATAATTTACATAGCGCACTATTTAGTTATATATGGTAGTTTTGTCTTTTTCCAGAATTCATGATTTAATTAATATTAGTTAGATGTAATTATTCTTATTAGTATTATTTACTTATATTTAAGTATATATATTTAATATTTGTAGTAGCCACACTAGCGCTAGTAAATACTTTAAGGTTAAAACTATTAATAGATAGTTAATAATAGTATAAATATTAAATATAGTGTTATATTTAATTAACTATAATCTCTATTATATATTTAATTTAATTATGTCTAGGTATTTATAGTGTACAACTAGAATTAATCTTCGTATTATAGAACGGTGTTTTAACTATTGCTAGTTTAGTGTGTAAAAGTATAAATAGTATATATTTTTCATATTTTTATCGTTTATTTTTATGTTATCTTTATTCATCATAGATGATGTTAATATATAATATAATTATATTATTATTTTACATAGACTAAAACTTTAAGTTTTAATAGATATTTATTATTACTCATTTAGTAATTAATGATCTGTAGTACACATACTATATACTTTAGTTTATATATTAATTATATCTGCGTAATAAAAGTGATGTAGCAATGTAATTAGTACTGTCACTAGTAGTAAGATAAATAATATTGTTCATTATTATGCGTACATATTAAAGTATGGATAGCATCTAGTGATAATTATATTGTTATTTAAATTTATTTGGTAAATTTTATCGTTAGGCAAAATATGTTTAGACTAGTGTACAGAAAATCAGCTGATAGATTGATTTTCTGTACACTAAGTGATAAATAGTAAAATCAGCAATTATACATCATTAAAGCGACGACGAGAAGATGTAGGCACTGAGTTATTATTTTGTGATATTGATTTTTTGTCTTTGTTAATAGTATCGCTACGATTTTCGCCACTAGTATAATGACGCGCTGTGCTTTCGCGACGTTCGCTGCGGCATGGACGATTATGACCGTTACGTTCACTGGAGCGCGTATCATTCACTAGTTGCATATTAATTGGTTTGTTTAGGATACGGGTACGGGTAAAGTGATTGAGAATTTCGCTTGGCATGCTTTTTGGTAATTCGATAGTAGAATAGGAGGCAAATAGCTTAATATTACCAATATAGCGACTATTAATGTCACCTTCATTTGCTATTGCACCAACGATATGACGTACCTCCACACCATCGTCACGACCCACTTCAATACGGTAGAGTTGAATCTCGCCGACATCACGGCGTTCACGTTGGGCGCGATCAGATTCACGTCTAATAGTGCGTATATTACTACGTCGCTCATGGCTACGGTTGTCAAAATCATTAAAATCACGCCGCTGACGTGGTTTATATACAGGGTCTGGAGGGAGAATTAATGGACGTTCACCTTGCGCCATTTTAAGTAATGCTGCAGCTAGAGTTTCTATGTCCAGATCATTTGTCGGCTGTAGTTTTGTCAATAGTGCACGATACATATCTAAATTATGACTTTCTAATTGTTGATGTACTTTAGCAGCGAATTTTGCTAGACGACGTTCACCAAGTAGTGCTGAGTTAGGTAGTTTTACTTCTGGAATGGTTAGTTTCATGGTGCGCTCAATGTTTCGTAGTAATCGGCGTTCACGATTTTCTACAAACAGTAACGCACGACCAGCACGACCAGCACGACCAGTACGGCCAATACGGTGAACGTAAGACTCAGAGTCCATTGGGATATCATAGTTTACTACTAAACTAATACGCTCAACATCCAAACCACGAGCCGCAACATCCGTAGCTATCAGGATGTTTAGGCGACCATCTTTTAGTCGTTCTAGGGTTTGTTCGCGTAATGCTTGATTCATATCACCATTTAGTGCTGCGCTAATATAACCACTGCGCTCTAGCGCTTCAGACACCTCTAGCGTTGCATTTTTAGTACGCACAAAAATAATAGCCGCATCAAAGTCTTCAGTTTCAAGAAAACGGATTAGTGCTTCATTTTTACGGATATTATCCACCATCCAATAGCTTTGGCTGATGTCTGGACGCGTAGTAATATTAGATTGAATGCGTACTTCCTGTGGATCTTTCATGAACCGTTTAGTAATACGGCGAATTGCTTCTGGCATAGTAGCAGAGAATAGTGCTGTTTGATGGTCAGCTGGGATCTCGGCCATAATAGTTTCTACGTCATCAATAAAGCCCATGCGCAGCATTTCGTCTGCTTCATCTAATACTAAACCACTTAAGTTAGAAAGACTTAAGGTGCCGCGTTTTAGATGGTCTAATAGACGACCAGGAGTACCTACTACAATTTGTGGTCCCTTGCGTAAGGTGCGTAACTGAACATCATAACGTTGGCCGCCGTATAGAGCTACAACGTTCACGCCATGCATATGTTTAGAAAAAACAGTCATAGCTTCAGCAACTTGAACTGCTAGTTCACGGGTTGGTGCTAATACTAGGATCTGAGGCGCCTTGAGGTCAGCTTGTAAATTATGTAATAGTGGTAGAGAAAAAGCTGCTGTTTTACCGCTACCAGTCTGTGCCATACCCAGGACATCGCGCCCATTTAATAGCTGAGGAATGCATTCAGCCTGTATTGGCGATGGTTTTTCATAGCCTAAATCAGTTAGAGCGGAAATTATTGGAGCAGACAGCCCTAGATTAGTAAAAGATATTTCAAGCTCAATAGTCATGTATACGTGCCTCATTAATAATAGCAGCCAGTCTACATAACTCGTCGAGAAAATTTTCAGTCATTTTCATTGAAAAATGTGAACTGGCTAAATTAGGTTATAAAACCAATAAAAACCCCTACCTGTGTAGACGAAAAATTTGGTAGTCAAACCAAAATTTATCAGGATGATTATACTGGATCTTGCAAGATGCTGTAGCCAGCACTGCTCATTATATTCATTTATAAAAATAAATTACTAAGGATTCGTTTAAGGAGCTGACTTGTTGTAAAGCAAATTTTATGGGGTAGTAGTGTGAGTAAATTATTGTTAGTCTAATTTAGATTAATGCTATTGCTCTACCCTAACAATATTCGCTTTGATAAATAGCGTTATTACATAATTAATTATTGTCATTTTTAATATTACTAATCAGTACACTTATCTCCTATGCTTAGGTAGTTTTATTTAAATAATAGCTATTTTACTACCATGCATATCAAGTGAAGTGTTATCTCTCGTATCTAATTTGAGATATATAATATCAATATTTTTACTAATATTACTTAGGTAAAGTGCTAAAATATTTTATTTTTATTACTGAAAGTTTATTGTTTATAACGGTACTTAAGCATTATATTATTATTTTGAGGGTTTATTTATAACCTTGCAAGATATAGTTACAACAAATGTACGGAGTCGTTTAGGTTATCTTGATAAAATATTAGAATATCACTTTATATCAATAAAAGTGGTACAATAACAAAATACAATATCTTAATTTAAATTTATATCTATATTATTTTTATGAAAAATTAATATAGAATTAACACCCTATAGAGGGCTGTGTTATTACTTGCTCGTGTTAAGTAAATGCCTAATGATTTGAAAAATTAAGATATACTAGAATATGTTATAAGCATATATAAGAAATTACATACGACACGTAGTCGCACATAATTCTAATTCAATAATATCATATAATATATGATCTTTATATAAAAGATAAGCTTTTATTACTAGTCAATATTTAGTTGGTAAAATGTATTATAAGAATTCCTGTTACAGTCATAGCTATAACTGTATGTCCGTGCATCTAATCTTTATTTGCATCAGTGCTAATACAACATAACATTAACTTAATAAAGGCTTAATGGCTACCTTAAAGAAAAAATTAAATAAATAAATGCACTATTTGCTTGTACGCTAAACATACATGTTTTTACACTGTGATATAGCAGACCCTTACCGTACTGTCAGGGGTCTGCAAATATATTTATATAGTTATTTTTCTGTAATTATGAGTGATCTTGTTTATAGTATCTTCGTTTCTTTAATACTAAGACGTACACGCCCCTGACGATCAACTTCTATTACTTTAACTGGTACCTCTTGATTCATTTGTAGGTAGTCAGTAACTTTGTCAACACGCTTATCTACAATTTGTGATATGTGTACTAAACCCTCCTTACCCCCTCCAATAGAAACGAATGCTCCAAAGTCAACGATACGAGTAACCTTGCCTTGGTAAATTTTACCAACTTCTATCTCCGAGGTGATTTCTTCGATGCGACGGATAGCAAATTTCGCTTTTTCACTATTAGTAGCTGCTATTTTAATTGTACCATTATCATCAATTTCAATAGTGGTATGAGTCTCTTCGGTTAGCGCACGAATTACTGAGCCGCCCTTGCCTATTACATCTTTAATTTTATCTGGGTTTATTTTGATGGTATGAATGCGTGGCGCGAACTGAGAGATTTCGCGACGTGGCATACTAATTGCTTGTTCCATGACATTCAGGATGTGTAGACGCGCTCCTTTGGCTTGATTTAGTGCTATTTGCATAATTTCCTTAGTGATGCCTTCAATCTTAATATCCATTTGTAGAGCGGTAATACCTGTACGACTGCCGGCTACTTTAAAGTCCATATCACCTAGATGATCTTCGTCACCGAGAATATCAGATAAAACTACAAAGTTATCAGCTTCTTTCACTAAACCCATAGCAACACCAGCAACGGTTGCTTTTATTGGTACTCCTGCATCCATTAAAGCTAAAGATGCACCACAGACAGAAGCCATAGAAGAAGAACCATTAGATTCTGTAATCTCAGAAACTACACGTACCGTATATGGAAAATCTTCTGTGTTAGGCATCATAGCTAACATACTACGTTTTGCGAGGCGCCCATGACCAATTTCTCGACGCTTAGGTGAACCTACTATGCCAATTTCACCGACGGAATATGGTGGAAAGTTATAATGGAATAGAAAGTTATCTGTTTTTTCGCCCATTAGTTCATCTATATTTTGTGCATCACGCGCAGTACCAAGTGTTGCGATAACCAATGCTTGTGTTTCACCACGAGTAAATAACGCAGAGCCATGGGTGCGCGGTAGTATACCGGTACGTACATCAAGACTACGGATCATGTCTTTCTCTCGGCCATCAATACGAGGTTCTCCACGTAATACACGATTACGGACTACATTTTTTCTAACATTATTTATAATATTTTTGATTTCTGTAGTATTCAATGTCTCATCTTGCTCGAGTAAGGTTGTTATGACATGATTCTTGATATCATCTATTTGAGCATAACGTTCTTGTTTTTCAGTAATGTGATATGCATTGCCTAATTTAGCTTTTGCTAGTTCTTCTATGCGTGTATGCAGTTCCGTATTGATCGCAGGTGCTCGCCAGTTCCAACTCGGCTTCCCTGCTTCAGCAACTAGGGAATTAATATTTTCGATTACTACTTCTTGTTGCCGATGACCAAAGTTTATTGCACCTAGCATTTGGTCTTCACTTAGTACATCAGCTTCTGATTCAACCATTAGTACTGCTCTAATGGTGCCAGAAACAACTAGATCTAGACTACTTATTTTTAGTTCGTCTGTTGTTGGGTTTAGTATATACTCGTTATTAATATAACCTACACGAGCTGCCCCGATTGGTCCATTAAACGGAATACCAGAAAGGCTTAGAGCTGCAGATGCCCCAATTATTGCAACTATATCTGGGTTTACTTGTGCATTAACAGAAACCACGGTGGCAATTATTTGAACCTCGTTCAGGAAGTCACAGGGGAATAAAGGACGTATTGGCCGGTCAATTAAACGAGCAGTGAGAGTTTCACTTTCACTTGGTCGTCCTTCACGACGAAAGAAGCTGCCAGGTATGCGGCCTACAGCATAAGTACGTTCTTGATAGTTTACGGTCAGCGGGAAGAAACTTTGGTCGAGCTTAGGTTTTTTCTCTCCTACAACAGTGACGAATACGGCGGTATCATCCATGCTTACCATAACGGCTGATGTGGCCTGACGTGCCATCATACCGGTTTCAATAGTTACGGTGTGTTGGCCATACTGAAATTTGCGAATGATCGGTATCAGCAAAATTATATCCTTGATTAAGAGCGTATTATTACTGTGATAGTTAGATACGCCTATAACTTGATTGACTTTTCTATTACATGTTCTTAACTAATAATAGTCTTTATCTTGAGTTAAAGATAACGCACTTATTAGTCGTAATCATTTATATAACAGAAAAACTTGTTTTGGAACATCAAGCGATATATAAACCTGATTTGCTTATTTTTTCTAGAGGAAAGGGGCCATGATAGGCCCCTTTCCTACGAAAATAACTAGATTAGCGCCGCAGGCCTAAACGCTTAATGAGGTTAGTGTAACATGCTAGATCCGTACGCTTTAGGTAATCTAGCAGTTTACGACGCCGAGAAACCATATGTAATAAACCACGACGACTATGGTGATCTTTTTTGTATGTTGAGAAGTGGACTTGTAGGTGATTGATCTGCGCAGTAAGCAGAGCAACCTGAACTTCGGTAGATCCGCTATCATTAGCATTACGACCAAAATTAGCTAATATTTGAGCTTTAACTTCAACACTTAGAGACATTTTAATACTCCAGATTATAGATGATAACTATAAGTGCCGATCTCTAATTCAGCAATTTAATGTATCCTGTGTATAATTAATGATATTCTACTATGATTCTTTGTATTCTTCAAGCTATGGGGATAGATGCCACTTAATATCATATTAAGATAGATAATATATTTGAGATTATATGCATTAATATGCCTTACTAATATCATGAGTTTTTTAGTGTTTTATTGTTATCAGTAGAGCTGAATATAAATGATTAATTATTATGTGTATAATTGTTGATTTATTAGTCGACATGTTCAAATATTAGGCGCTTTGGTGCTACGTGCCCATCATTAGTAATGCTACCTATGCCGATAAATTTATGATTTTTGCCTTCAGTTATGCGCACTATACCAGTGGTTGGCGCGTCTGTTACTTGCACATACTGTCCTTGTTTAAGATGATGAGCTATTATAGGTAATAAATTAACTTCTGGATAGTGCTTAACTGGGTTATCCATCGGTATCAATAATGGATCTAGTAATTCACTAAATATAGTTTTCGGAGCTTCTTTGAGTAAAGAATATAGTTTTTCTAGCGTTACCATGCATTTTGTTGGATAGCTTCCTACTTGTAGGCGATGAAGGTGGGTTACATGTGCCCCACAGTTTAGCCATTCGCCAAGATCATTAACAAGAGCGCGAATATATGTGCCTTTCGAGCAGTGGATCTTTAGCTCTAGCTCATCCCCTTGCCAGCGAATACACTGTAGTTGATGTATAGTTACGCTACGTTCTTGACGTGGTATCTTGATACCTTGACGTGCATACTCGTAGAGTTTCTTGCCTTGATACTTTAGTGCTGAATACATCGGTGGTATTTGTTGTATTTTACCACGAAAATTACTCAGCGCTGTATCAAGCTGCTCACGAGCAAAAATTATAGGGCGTTGTTGAGTGATTGTACCATCAGCATCTAAGGTATTAGTGCTTTGCCCTAATTTAGCAATTACCCTGTAATGTTTGTCAGAGTTTAGTATGAATTGTGATAATTTAGTTGCTTCACCTAAACAAATAGGGAGCATACCACTCGCCAATGGATCAAGTGTGCCAGTATGACCAGCACGCTTGGCGTTGTATAGGCGTTTAACTTTTTGTACAGCGTCGTTAGACGATAGTCCCCGGGGTTTATTTAATAAAAGTATACCATGGATACTACGTCCATGGTGATGAAGGTAACTCATTAAACCTCTCTGTTCTTGTTCCATGCGCACCGGCGTGTGGCATCATTTTTTATAACGTTAGTCACTAGGTTTGACATATGTATGCCTTCTAGTAAAGAACTATCATAAATAAAAGTTAACTCCGGTACTACGCGAAAACGTATAGATTTACTAAGTAGCATGCGAATATAACTAGATGCATCTTGTAATATTTTAATACCATTGATTACGAGGTATGGATCTTTTTTTCTTAATAGAGCGCTTAGAAAGGTTATGTAAATATTAGCATAAACTAGGTCGCGGGAAATTTTTACGCCAGATATGGTTGCCATATCAATACGCGGATCTTTAATCTTACGTTGTAAAATAATTGCAATTTCTTTCCGTATTTCTTGTGCAACACGTTGACTACGGGTAAATTCTTTTCTCATTTAAGAGGCTCCAGGTAAATCAGGGTACATAAAGACTACAAGTTATAGTAGGTATTTTTTATTTTTTTAATTAACCTACTTAATATCTAATATATATAGGTATAACAATTAAGATATTAGTGTTTTAAGCTGTGAATATCTGTGAATATAATTACTCCTAGTAATACATATAAATTATTTATTAAATAGTAGTTAATACAGATATTTCTGTATAATACTGACTATTTTATATCATTGATATAGTGGTTCATGCACGTGTGGTATTCCCAGGTGCTGTTTAAAGATCATTTAAATTATTTTAAGTCATCATTACATGTATACTTGTTAAGTAATAGTACGTTGTATTTCAATGGTTTCGAAAACTTCAATAATGTCGCTAATACGTACATCATTATAATTCTTAACGCCAATACCACACTCTATACCGCTACGAATCTCAGGAACATCTTCTTTAAAGCGTCGCAAGGACTCCAGCTCACCTTCATAGATAACTATGTTATCTCGTAAAACACGTATAGGGTTATGACGTTTAATTATCCCTTCAATAACCATGCAGCCAGCAATATCACCAAATTTTGGTGATTTAAAAACATCACGCACTTCAGCTAAACCTATGATTTGTTGTTTGTACTCAGGTGCTAGCATGCCAATCATAGCTTGTTTTACTTCTTCAATTAGGTTATAAATTACTGAATAATAGCGTAAATCTATGCTTTCTGATTCAATAATACGTTTTGCAGAGGCGTCAGCACGAACATTAAAACCTAGTATAATTGCGTTTGAGGCTGCTGCTAGTGTAGCATCGGTTTCAGTAATTCCACCTACGCCAGAGCCGATAATTTTTACTTTTACTTCGTCAGTAGAGAGTTTAAGTAATGAATCTATGATCGCTTCACAAGAACCTTGGACATCAGATTTAAGTACAATATTTAGTTCAGAAAATTCTCCATCGGTCATATTAGAGAACATATTTTCAAGTTTAGATTTTTGTTGGCGTGCTAGTTTGACTTCTCGGAACTTACCTTGACGATATAGAGCAACTTCACGCGCTTTTTTCTCGTCACGTACTACAGTAGCTTCATCCCCCGCTACTGGAATGCTAGAAAGACCTAGGATTTCTACTGGGATGGATGGACCAGCAGAGATTACTTCATGGCCTAATTCATTACGCATCGCGCGCACACGGCCGTATTCAAAGCCGCATAGTACTATATCGCCCTTATTTAGAGTACCTGCCCTAACTAAAATAGTCGCCACTGGACCACGTCCTTTATCTAAAAAGGATTCAATTACTACTCCACTGGCCATTCCACTGCGTACTGCTTTTAGCTCAAGCACTTCAGCTTGTAATAATATAGCATTAAGCAGTTCTTCAATGCCGGTACCTAGTTTAGCAGATACATGAATAAATTGTACTTCACCGCCCCACTCTTCTGATATTACGTCGTACTGAGATAGTTCTTGCTTAATTCGTTCTACATCTGCTTCTGGTTTATCGATTTTATTAATTGCAACTACCAATGGCACCTTGGCTGCTTTCGCATGCTGAATGGCTTCAATAGTTTGTGGCATAACGCCATCATCTGCAGCAACTACTAAAACGACAATATCAGTAGCTTGAGCACCACGTGCCCGCATAGAAGTAAAGGCGGCATGACCTGGAGTATCCAGGAAGGTAATCATGCCATTGTCAGTTTCTACGTGATAAGCGCCAATGTGTTGTGTAATGCCACCAGCTTCGCTAGCGGCGACTTTAGTAGAGCGAATATAGTCAAGTAAAGAAGTTTTACCGTGGTCAACATGACCCATTATAGTGACAACTGGTGCATGTGACTCAGTTGCTGCTCCAGTATCACGGTCACTCATTAGTGCTGTTTCTAACTCATTCTCACGTCGTAGGATCACTTTATGTCCCATCTCTTCTGCTACTAGTTGTGCGGTCTCCTGATCGATAACTTGGTTGATTGTAGCCATCGCCCCTAGCTTCATCATTACTTTAATAACCTGAGAACCTTTTACTGCCATTTTATTTGCCAGCTCAGCTACGGTGATGGTTTCACCTATTATTACATCACGATTAACTATTTGAGCTGGTTTATTGAATATTTGGTGTAAACTGCTTGGTTTGCGTTTATTTTTACCGCCCCTAGTTACAGCACGTGCTTCTTCGCGATCTGCTTTAGATTCAGAAAGTTTATTACTTTTTTTCTGTTTATTTGCCCTGCCACTACGTGTGCGAGTACGGCGTTCGCATTCAATTTTAGCGTCGTTTTCATCTTCAGCTGCACGAGCATGCGCAGACGTAGTTACATGATAGTCGGCAGTTTCAACTGCAGCGCTTGCTGCTTCAGCTTCTGCCCATTTCTCACCGTTTTCTTCAGCCATTCGCCGCGCTTCTTCTGCTATGCGTTTGGCTTCTTCTTCAACCTTTCTACATGCTTCTTGCTCTGCTTTACGTTTTAATTCAGCTGTTTTAGCTTCACGGCGTGCTTTTTCTTCCTGAGCTACTTTAGTTGCTCCATCGGCATGTTTATTGATCACTTTTGCTTTTTCCGCTGAATTACGCTTAACAATTTCGGCAGCCTCACGTTTGGCTTGCTCGTTGGCTATATGCCGCATTGTTGTATTGCGTTGTGCCCGCGCCTCCAATGCTGGCTGTGTCTGCTTTACCACATCACCTTGTTGAGTTTCTTTCATATTACGATTTACGTAGGTGCGTTTCTTACGAACTTCAATTTGTACTGATTTACTTTTACCGCCGATGCTCGGGATATTTAAGGTACTACGTGTTTTACGTTGTAAGGTTAGTTTATTTTGTAGATTGCCATGTTTACGGTTTAGGTGTGCCAGCAAAATTTCTTTTTCTTGCTGGTGCACAGCATCTGATTCAGATTTATAGATGCCTGCATCAGCGAACTGCTGTATCAAGCGCTCAACTGAAATCTGAATCTCTGCTGCTAGCGATTTTACGGTTACATCTGTTGTCATGCTGTTCCTTCCTGCTACAGTTTATTATGCGTTGTCGCCAAACCAACAGATATTACGTGCGGCCATGATAAGCTCGCCAGCTTGTTTGTCGCTAAGACCTTCAATATTAGCTAGATCATCAACACCTTGTTCGGCAAGATCTTCTAGAGTGCCGACCCCGCGCGCAGCTAGTTTAAAGGCTATACTGCGTTTAAGATCTGGGAGGTTGAGTAAATCTTCAGCGGGTTCTTGACCTCCTAGACTTTCTTTTTGAGCTAAAGCTAGTGTAGTTGATGCAGCTCTAGCGCGGTCGCGCAAGGATTCTACTGTATCTTCATATAGACCATCAATTTCTAGTAGTTCTTTAATTGGCACGTAGGCTAGTTCCTCTAGAGTGGAGAAGCCTTCTTCTACTAGAATAGAAGCTAATTCTATATCTATATCAAGGTATTTAGTAAAGGTATTAATCGCAGCATGTACCTCGGCCTGACGCTTAGCTTGTAAATCATCTGCTGTCATTACGTTTAGTTCCCAACGATCATCATCGCGATGCTGTTTTAATAACTGCGAAGCTAAGCGTACATTTTGGCCATTACGACCAATTGCCTGTGCCAGATTATTGGCTTCAACGGCAATATCCATAGTACAATTATCCTCATCAACAACGATTGAAGCAACATCTGCTGGGGCCATGGCATTGATAACAAATTGCGGAGGATCATCATCCCACAGTACGATATCTATCCGTTCACCGCCTAGTTCGCTGGATACTGCTTGCACACGAGCGCCGCGCATACCCACACAAGCACCGACGGGGTCAATACGTTTATCATTAGTTTTTACTGCAATTTTTGCTCGAGAACCTGGATCACGTGCTGCCGCTTTAATCTCAATTACTTCTTCGCCAATTTCTGGTACTTCAATGCGAAATAATTCTTTTAGCATTTTCGGGCTAGAACGACTAACAAACAATTGCGCGCCTCTAGCTTCTGGTCGTACGGCGAATAGTACACCACGGATACGATCACCAGCCCTGAAGTTTTCACGCGGGAGCATACCTTCACGACTAATTACTGCTTCGGCGTTACTACCTAAATCTAACGTAATGCTATCACGATTTACTTTTTTGACCACCCCAGTAACGATTTCGCCTTCATGTGCACGAAAAGCATTCACTACCATCGCGCGTTCTGCTTCACGTACTTTATGTACAATAACTTGTTTAGCAGTCTGAGTAGTAATGCGGTCGAATATAACTGATTCGATTTGATCTTCTATGTATCCGCCTAACTTAGTGCCTGGTTCTTGATACTGTGCTGCGTCTAGCGTAATTTCACGAGTAGGTTGCGTAACTATATCGACTACAAGCCAACGACGGAAGGTATCAAAATCACCAGTTTTACGATCAATAATGACGCGAATATCAATTTCTTGCTCATATTTTTTCTTGGTGGCGGTGGCTAAAGCGGTTTCCAGCGCTTCAAAAATCTTCTCACGTGGAAGGGATTTTTCATTGGCAACTGCTTCAACAACAGCCAGAATTTCTTTATTCATCCTAGTTGCCTCATCCAAAATTTAAAATTATGGTATCAGATTTGCTTTCTGGATATTGCTTAGTGCAAATACTTCATTTTTTTCACCAATAGTAACTGTGATTGCGTTGCCTTCGACAGACCTGATAATACCTTGCCATTTACGGCGGTTTTGTACTGGTATATGAAGAAGTAGTCTGACTTCTGCACCAAGAAAACATGTATAATGTGCTGCGGTAAACATTGGGCGATTAAGGCCAGGAGAGGATATTTCCAGATTATAAGCAACTGTGATTGGATCTGCAGTATCCAATACAGTACTAACTTGGTGACTAACATTGGCGCAATCATCAATATTAATACCTTTTTTACTGTCAATATAGATTCGGAGAGTGGATTGGCGCGCATAAATAAATTCAATACCTATAAGCTCAAATCCTAATGCCTTTATCGGCTCTAATAGCATATCATTTAACTTTTGCTCTAATGTAGACAAATGCTACCTCCAGGCCATAAAAAAAGGGCCAAATAGCCCAGTTATTTTGTTAATAAATAATAAGAAACCTCAAGAAATAGAGGTTTTATGCAACTGGAACCCGTCTGCTACCGAGAGACTTTATTGCAAAGTTCTAATAAGAATAAATAATAAGTATCATCTTAAGTATCGTTCGAGAAAGTGGAATATATTCAAAAATTAGATTTCAAGAGCAATACTTAAGCTAAATTGGTTGCGGGAGTCGGATTTGAACCGACGACCTTCGGGTTATGAGCCCGACGAGCTACCAGGCTGCTCCACCCCGCGTATAAAAACGCGTTTAATATAATTTAAATACATTAAAATTGCAAATGATCTATTATATTTGATACCGAGGATGGGACTTGAACCCATAAGCCCTTTAGGGCACTACCACCTCAAGGTAGCGTGTCTACCAATTCCACCACCACGGTATTTATTGCTAATAGCTATAATACTCCAGTACTGTTGAATGTTGTTTTTATATCACTGTGGAATATCGTTTATTGTGTTAGTTGGTACTACGGATGTTTTAGGTTGCTTTGATTTTATTGGCTGATCTAAATTTATCCAATCACTGTCTTTTTTGTTTTTGTTATTACTGCTAAAGTTACCTAAAATAAGGCTTATAAAAAAAAATAATATAGCAAGCACGACTGTCATACGTGTAACACAGTTACTAGAACTATTAGAACTTAAAAACATACCAGTAGTGCTTGTGCCAAAAGAAGCTCCAATTTTAACATCTTTACTTTGCTGTAACATAATTAAAGTAATGAGTCCGATTGAGATCAGTAAGAAAAGTACTAAAAGTGCTTCGTACATAATTATATCCCTATTATTTCAGGCTTCAAATGCACGCTAAATATTTTATGTTATTGGCTCTAAAAATGTATCGTAGAAACTTTTAGGCGCTGCTTTACTTGAGAGAGATTAAGTACCAACTAAATACTAACGAAAATTATTTACTCATGCAAGGGTAATTTTCTTTTATAAACCTCTTTATAGGAAATATTAATTATTATTATGCATGATAACCTTATTATGCATGATAACCGGCTAATTTTACAACGTTAGCAATGCGGCGTGCAAGTTTAGTAACTTGCTGTGCATCCTTACCTTCTACCATTACACGAATAAGAGGCTCGGTGCCAGATTTGCGTAGTAATATACGACCGCTATCGGCTAGTTCAGTTTTAACTTGTTTAGTTATTTTCTGAACTTCAGCTGATTCTAATGGGTTGTTTTCCCCTTCAAAACGTACGTTAATCAGAATTTGTGGTAATAGTTTGATACCGCAGCATAAATCATATAGTGTCGTATGATTACTTACCATTGCAGTTAGTACTTGTAATCCAGCTATGATGCCGTCTCCTGTTGTTGTTTTGTCTAATAGAATGACATGGCCGGAGTTTTCTGCACCAATACGCCAATCTAGTTCTTGCAGTTTTGCTAGTACGTAGCGATCACCTACTTTAGCGCGTATAAATGGAATGCCTACTTGTTTTAGCGCTAATTCTAGCCCCATATTGCTCATGAAAGTACCAACAGCACCGCCGCGTAACTGACTTTGACGTAGTTCGTCGCGAGCGATAATATACAGAATTTGGTCGCCATCCACTTTATTTCCTAAGTGATCTACCATCATAACACGGTCACCATCGCCATCAAAAGCTAACCCAACATGTGCTTTTTCTTGCAGTACCCATTGCTGTAACTGATAAATATCCGTCGCACCACATTTTTTATTAATATTCATACCGTCCGGAGCTATACCAATAGCAATCACTGTAGCACCTAGCTCCCGTAATACACTTGGTGCAATATGATAGGTGGCGCCATTAGCGCAATCAACTACAATTTTAAGTCCTTTTAGGCTGAGTTCACTGGGGAAGGTCCCTTTACAGAATTCGATATAACGACCTGCGGCATCGATAATACGGTTAGCTTTGCCTAGCTCAGAGGACTGGACACAAGTGAGTGGTTTTTCCATTTCTGCTTCAATTGCCTCTTCAACATAATCTGGTAACTTAACTCCGTCGATTGAAAAAAATTTTATACCATTGTCATAGAATGGATTATGTGATGCAGAGATCACGATACCTGCTTCAGCGCGAAAAGTACGAGTTAGGTAGGCTATTGCCGGTGTTGGCATTGGTCCAGTGAAGGATGCGGATAGTCCAGCAGCTGCTAAGCCAGCTTCTAATGCAGACTCCAGCATATATCCGGAAATACGGGTATCTTTACCAATGATAATTTTGCGAGAGCCGTGACGTGCCAGTACCTTACCAGCAGCCCAACCTAGTTTTAGTACGAAGTCTGGGGTAATTGGGCTATCACCCACCTTGCCACGAATGCCATCAGTGCCAAAATATTTGCGCTCGCTCATATTTCTACTGTCTCTTAGCTAAAAGTGTTGCCTCGACGATACGCATCGCCTCAACTGTTTCTTTAACATCATGGACTCGGATAATTTGT
This sequence comes from Serratia symbiotica str. 'Cinara cedri', assembly GCA_000238975.1. Taxonomy (GTDB): domain Bacteria; phylum Pseudomonadota; class Gammaproteobacteria; order Enterobacterales; family Enterobacteriaceae; genus Serratia_D; species Serratia_D symbiotica_A. Next base: position 92,285 of record CP002295.1, read on the forward strand.
GCGCCATGCATTGCAGCGATTACTGCACAGGCTACGCTACCGATAATCCGTTGATCAGGCTTAACGTGCAGCAGTTGTCCGATCATTGATTTTCGCGACATTCCCACCATCAGTGGTAGACCAAAGTGGTGAAATTCTGATAATCGCGCTAAAAGTTCATAATTATGTGCCAAATTTTTACCAAATCCAAAGCCTGGATCGAGTAGTAGTTGTTTATTTTTTATTCCGACATCATGGCAACGTTTAATATGATGCTTGAAAAAAATATTTAAATCAGCAATGAGGTTATTGTAATGCGGAGATTGCTGCATAGTGCGTGGTTGCCCTTGCATGTGCATTAAGCATATCGTTAATCCACTTTTGGCAGCAATCGCTAATGCGCCTGGTTCTTGTAATGATCGAATGTCATTAATTATATGCACTCCTGCTATTATTGCTTCGTGCATCACTTTTGCCTTAGACGTGTCAACTGAGATTAATATATCAAAACGTCTGGCTAATGCCTCTACTATTGGCACTATTCGCTCAATTTCTTCATCCTCACTAACTTCTACTGCGCCTGGTCGTGTAGATTCGCCACCTACATCAATTATGGCAGCACCAGCCGAAATTAGTTCGTTAGCATGTAATAACGCTTTATTAAGCTGGTTATAACGACCACCATCAGAAAAGGAATCTAATGTTACATTAAGGATGCCCATTACCTGTGGTCGGGAGAGATTAAGTGTCATGTTGCGCATGATTAACTGCATAGCTAAAACCTAAGCTAAAACCTAAATAATGTAAGTAATATCACAGTGGTAAGGTTGTGAAAATATATTAAAAATAATTTAAATGCCGCAATGAAGATTATAAGGATTTAATGTTTAACTAATTTAAATGCGGCATATAACTGCATCTCAGGATTACCTATTATCTATATCTCTAATAACTATGTAGTTATTAGAGATATCGTTTGACTGCAGTTTTATGTGTGTCATTTAGCTCATCATTGTATGGATGGTCTATAATAGCAGGAGGTAAAAACCCCGGCATGCCGGGGTTTTTAATCTTACCGTATCGCAGAAGTTACTAAAGTTACTATATAGTCATGCAAATATGGTTATATTATGTACTTTTGTATGCTATGCTTCAACAGCTCTCCTTGCTTTAGTTTTTGCCGCTAGTTCCTGGGTGATTATTTTTTTCTTCGTCGTCCCAGCCCGGAGGTGAGCGTACATCTTGGCGGTTCATAAGATCGTCTATCTGTGGTGCATCAATAGTTTCATATTTCATTAAAGCATTTTTCATTGAATGCAGAATATCTATGTTTTCTATCAATAATGAACGGGCCCGTGCATAATTTCTTTCAATCAGAGATTTTACCTCTTGATCAATAATACGGGCAGTTTCGTCTGACATATGCTTCGCTTTGGCAACTGAGCGACCAAGAAATACTTCACCATCTTCCTCTGCATACAATAACGGCCCTAACTTTTCAGAAAATCCCCATTGAGTAACCATATTTCTAGCAATAGAAGTTGCTACTTTAATATCATTAGATGCTCCAGTAGATACATTCTCTGATCCATATATAATCTCTTCCGCTAATCGGCCTCCGTAGAGCGTAGATATTTGGCTTTCTAGTTTCTGACGACTTGCGCTTATTGCATCGCCTTCAGGCAAAAAGAAAGTTACTCCGAGTGCTCGACCGCGTGGGATAATGGTAACTTTGTGAACAGGGTCATGCGCTGGCACAAGGCGTCCGATGATAGCATGACCTGCTTCGTGATACGCAGTTGATTCTTTCTGTGCCTCTGTCATGACCATAGAACGACGTTCTGCGCCCATCATGATTTTGTCTTTAGATTTTTCAAACTCAAGCATTGATACTACGTGCTTGTTGCTACGGGCAGCAAATAATGCTGCTTCATTGACAAGATTAGCTAGGTCAGCACCGGAAAAACCTGGAGTACCGCGTGCAATAACGGATGTATCAATATCGGTATCGAGTGGCACTCGTCGCATATGTACTCTTAGGATTTGTTCACGACCCCGAACATCTGGCAGGCCGACAACTACTTGACGGTCAAAACGACCGGGGCGTAGTAGCGCTGGATCTAGTACATCAGGACGGTTAGTTGCTGCAATGACAATAATACCTTCGTTACCTTCAAAGCCATCCATCTCCACTAGCATTTGGTTTAGCGTCTGTTCACGTTCATCATGACCCCCTCCTAGGCCAGCTCCACGTTGTCGACCTACTGCATCTATTTCATCAATAAAGATAATGCAAGGTGCTGCTTTTTTAGCTTGTTCGAACATATCACGTACACGGGAAGCTCCTACACCAACAAACATTTCTACAAAGTCAGAACCCGAAATAGTAAAGAAGGGGGCTTTTGCCTCACCAGCAATCGCTTTTGCTAATAGTGTTTTACCGGTCCCTGGTGGACCAACCATTAGCACCCCTTTAGGTATTTTGCCGCCTAATTTTTGGAAATAACTAGGTTCGCGCAGATAATCCACTAGCTCGCTTACTTCTTCTTTTGCTTCATCACAACCAGCGACATCAGAAAAAGTAGTTTTAATCTGATCTTCAGTAAGCATGCGAGCCTTACTTTTACCGAAGGACATCGCACCCTTACCTCCGCTACCTTGTATTTGGCGCATAAAGAAGATCCAAACCCCGATCAATAAGAACATAGGAAACCATGAAATAAAGAGAGAGATTAGCAAACTGGGCTCTTCAGGTGGTATACCTACAACCTTTACATTTTTAGTTAATAATGTATCTAGTAACTTAGGGTCATTAATAGGGATGTAAGTTTTATATTTGCTACTATCTTTTTTTATAACGTTGATGTCGCGGCCATTAATTTGTACTTCGCGAACCTGATCTTGGGTTAGCTCAGACATAAAGGTAGAGTAATCTAACCTACGGCTATTCGACTCGCTGGTCCCAAAACTTTGGAATACAGACATCAATACTACTGCGATGACTAACCAAAGAATTAGGTTTTTCGCCATGTCACTCAAGGGATAAACCTCATATTACAACTGTGTTAACAAACAGCGTTAGGGTACTACAGCTTGCGCCCTGTCGCTACAATGTACACTTCACGCGAACGGGCGCGAGAAGAGTCTGGCTTACGAATCTTAATTATCGTAAACAGGGAGCGTATTTCTCTTAGGCATTCGTCAAAGCCATTTCCCTGAAACACCTTCACTAGGAAGCTTCCTCCTGGTGCAAGAATATCACGACACATCTCTAATGCTAATTCCACTAGATACATTGATCTTGGAATATCGATTGCCGGAGTACCACTCATATTCGGGGCCATATCAGACATTAATACCTGCACTTTACACGTCCCTAAACTTTTTAGCAGAGCTTTGAGCACTAGTTCATCACGAAAATCACCTTGAATGAAATCTACACCAAAGATAGGATCCATTGGCAAAATATCACAGGCAATAATACGACCAGTATCACCGATTTGAGTAATTACGTATTGGGACCAGCCACCTGGAGCCGCCCCTAAGTCTATTATAGTCATTCCTGACTTGAATAGCTTATCGCTTTGTTGTATTGCATCAATTTTAAACCAGGCGCGAGATCGTAGTCTCTTTTTCTGTGTCTGTTTTACATATTTATCTTTAAAATGTTCTTGCAGCCAGCGCATAGAGCTAGCAGAACACTTTTTATTAGCCATTTCTTTTCCTAGCTATCATAAAGAAAACCTTATGCTCATGATATCGGATATATTTTTGCCAATTTATTTTAAGTACTTTACTATGAACTTTATATAATTTGAAATTACCTCCATACTTTATTAATTTTTTATATCTAATAGTTAATTTGATAACTATATATAACTCATTGATTAATAAGTTGTTAAAAATAGTATGTCTTGTACTAAATTTGTTGCTCATGCAGTTCTTGATTAATTAATATTGATTTAGTATCTCTCAATGAGATAGCGATAGAATATTCTGTTTTTAATCCTAACTTCTTAAAGAAAAAAGATAATATTCATGTAGAATAAATAAAATTAGCATTTTAAATATTAGCATATTCGTGAAAATTATTTTTATGATGATAATCAAGATATTATAGAATAATTGTTAGCTAAAATTAAATAAGTTTTGAAATGTTATGAACTGATTAAGGCAAAATTGCGTTTGTGGGTCGCGAAAATAAAAACCTTAATCGCCGGTTGCTACTTCATCTCCGATACTATTGTGCTTTAAATCAGTACTTGCAGCGTGTAAGTTATTAGTAGTTAGCTTATTCTTTACTACTACTTGAAAGAGTGCAAGATCAATCTACTATGTCAATGAAGTATCAAGTAATTAGGAGCAATGTCATGTATGTAACCTAAATAAAATTTGTCAGTAGCTTTTTATAAGGTTATATACGCTCTGATCTAATAATTAGATATATTCTATTTTTAGAATTTTATAATTTACGTCTCCGCCAGGAGTTCTAATCACAACAACATCACCATACTCCTTACTAATTAAACCACGTGCTATCGGTGAATTTATCGAAATCATATTTTTCTTAAAGTCAGCTTCATCATCACCAACAATACGGTAGGTAAATTTTTCCTTAATATCCAAGTTTAAAACTGTCACAGTAGCCCCAAAAATTACTCGACCAGTATTTCTTATTTTAGTGATATCGATCACTTGAGCGTTAGATAATTTTGCCTCAATATCCATAATACGTCCTTCACAAAATCCCTGCTGCTCGCGTGCGGCATGGTACTCAGCGTTTTCTTTTAAATCACCGTGATTGCGTGCAGCGGCGATATCGGCAATAATTTTTGGACGACGCACGTTTTTCAGATATTCGAGTTCTTCGCGTAGCTTTGTAGCACCGCAAAAAGTCATTGGGATCTGTTTCATTGTATAAATACCTCTAAATCTTTTCTATTCAAATAACTATTATTCTAATGTGTTCATTTATAATACTAGTATCTTATTGCTCCTACCAAAGCGGTATTGCAAAAAAATATGATCTAAGATAGTAATAAATTTGTGATTAATTCTATATTTTATCTTAGGGTAACTTGGTAGTCATAGTTTACCTTTGTCTTTACTAAATCTGATTATATCGTTTTTTATTAAACTTATATCTTAATATTATGTGTTTTTACACGTTATCAGTATAATGAAGTGTATATTTATTTTGAAGACGCAAGTGATATCAGAAAAATTAAATATAATATTTACCCCTTGTATTTAAGCGGTTTGGAGGTACTATACTATCATAATAATTATCAATTATTACTTGTCACAAGAGTAATATCAACTAGTACTCATAAAATGTTAATAATGTTAACAAATTATTAGATTCTAAGATAAATTATTATTGTAGTATAACATACTAAAATGATCAGTTTAGTATGAAATACAGCAAATGAATAAGTAATATAATACTAACTATTAGTATAATATCAAGCTAATATATGAGTATTACGGTTTACGTTTTATAATGAACATTATTCAAAAAAGGATGTTCACCAGATTATTGGTGATATGTTAATTGATGTTATATATAGCGTAGTGTGCGTAATATATGCTAGTCATGATAAGGTATATAGTAACTCTGGGATAATTTAGTTAAAAATTATAGTAGATTATAAATTATAATAATTATAAATTGTAATAATTAGGGCTTTTAGCTTATTTATAGCGTCATGATATAGAAATATCATTATGATATATATTTTTACATGGTATAAGATATAGTATTTATTTATGTTACCTACTCATCTAATTGATATGATCTGTTAAATAATATTGCTAATTATTTATAAATAAATATTGTATATTACTTATATAACTAAGAAAATTTGTTTCAGGGGATAATGAAATCATCCTATTATTAGTGCATAAATTAATATATTAGTTCATGCAAGTATTGCAAAATATTTGCATGATATAATTAAGTTAATCAACTTATTGATGTAAGTTATCGAGTGTTAGTTAATTGGTGAGCTATTTATGCACTAACAAAATAAAATTTTATGTTATAATTATAGGAAGTGTAGATATATTAATTTGAAAGTTTTAATAAACAGTATATACTGACTATAATAGTAGTATCTAGCAGTATTGATTATGCCTAAATATAATTAATCCTATTTTAGTGTATTTAGGTATATATTTAGTATAGTTTAATGGTGATATGTTAGCAATTAAGTGGATTATTAGTATTTTTTATTAATCATAGTTATTAATTTTCCTTTATTAGCGCTATCTTCTAGGCGTATCTATAGATATAATTTTATGTCACATGGTGATTATGTTAATATTAATTGATTAATTTTTAGTTGTACTACAAATAATGATACTTATATCATTAAGTAGATTTAGTATTAAAGAGAGTAGTTGGTAGTTTTAATACTATAAAAAATATATTAGTTTATACTAAGTCTAATATAGAAGAAGCAAAAGATGTGTAACTGTTATATTAGTGCTGAGTATTTTCTATGTAACATATAATGAATATATTTAGTAATATGTTAATATTTATGTGTTGATATTTATTCAGTAAGTTATTCTATATGTAGATAATATATCTTGTATTATATTTAATCTTTAAATTAGGTCATGTTGGTATAAGTTTTGTGTATATAAATTTACATAATACGAATATAATATTTCTCTGTTGTTTTTTTATTTTAAAGCACAATGAGTATTGTTTAACGTGATAATTTAGCATACTAGGCCACGAATTAAATAAGTATCTAATTATTACTTATATAATGGATATTATTTTTAATATATACTTTTTTATAGTTGATCACTGATTGTTAATAGGTATGATATATACAATTAATAATTAGATTACCCAATATATATAAAATATGTATATAATAGTATATTATAGCATAATAACTTTGTTAAGGTATTTTATTTTTTATAATATTCATGCCAACTATGTACTATTTTAGTAATTTATTTTACATAGCAGTCTACCTACCCCATGTGAATTTTAATTTTTCTTGTGTACCATCATCATTTGATGCTGTTATCATCTTTGGATGAATTTTAATAAAATTCATTACATGTAAACATAGTGCATTAATGCCTTCGCTATGCGCAGCGGAGATCAAATGATATCCGCCTTTCCAGCCTATGCTTGTTAAAATCTTTTGAGTACGTTTAGTGGCCTCCTTCTCGTTTAGTAAATCAATTTTATTGAATACTAGCCAGCATGGTTTTTGCGTTAATTTTTTACTATATTGATTTAATTCATTTATAATCATTTTAGCATTCTGCACGGGATCGGACGCATCAAGTGGTACTATATCTACTAAGTGTAATAATAAGCGGCAGCGTTCTAAGTGCTTCAGGAAATGAATGCCTAGTCCAGCGCCATTAGAGGCCCCCTTAATTAGCCCTGGGACATCAGCGATTATAAAACTTTGCTTATCTTCCATATGTACCACACCAAGGTTTACCCTGAGTGTGGTGAAAGGATAGTCAGCTACTTTTGGTTTAGCGGCTGATATAGCTCGTATTAAGGTAGATTTTCCTGCATTAGGTAGGCCTAATATACCTACATCAGCTAATAGCAGTAACTCTAATAGAATCTCACGCGCTTCACCAGCAGTGCCCAATGTATGTTGGCGTGGCGTGCGGTTAACTGAGGATTTAAAACGAGTGTTACCTAATCCATGCCAACCGCCTTTAGCAACCATTAGCTTTTGCTCATGATGCATCATATCACCAAGGATTTCATGTGTGCTTTGATTAGTTGCGCGGGTGCCGATTGGTACTTGGATAATAATATCTTGGCCACGCTTGCCAGTACAGTTACTACTATGGCCATTTTCGCCGTGCGCAGCGCGGAAAGTTTTCACAAATCTATAATCAATTAAAGTGTTGAGGTTTTTGTCTGCTTGCAGATATACATCTCCACCGTCACCACCATTGCCACCGTCAGGTCCACCATTTGGGATGTATTTTTCGTGACGAAAACTGACGCAACCATTACCGCCATTACCTGCAATAACTAGAATCTTTGCCTCATCTGCAAATTTCATTTGCCGACTCCATATATATTTAATATATTAATTTAATATAATTATTGAAAATTTATTTGTTACTTCTTCATATCATTTGTCATAAATATGAAATGAGTTATTTTGATAAATACTAATAATTAGTGTTAAAGTAATATAATAATGTGGTGTATTTTATTTGCATTAGCTAAAATTTCTATTTTATAGCACAAGCGTACAGCAAGGCATTGGTTTTTATATATAGAATATGTTTGCTAAAATATTAGATATATTTTTTCGTACATCTTAAATGTTATTGTTAATAGTAACATATATCAGTATATTAGTACGAATCATTATAGTAATGAATATTGTTATTATAGTTGATACTTGGAGTATAACCCCTATATATAAAGAAATAATGTATGTAGCTCCGCTATATACAGCGGAGCTCTTCAGAGTTAGAAAAGTTATATAGTTTATTCGATGCTAATAAATTTACGATTTTTTAAGCCTTTAATTTCAAATTTGACCTGACCTGCTCTTAAAGCAAACAGTGTATGGTCTCTACCGCAACCGATATTATTACCAGCATGAAATTTAGTTCCACGCTGCCGAACTATAATGCTCCCAGCTAAGACATTTTCGCCGCCAAAATGTTTTATTCCTAGACGCTTAGATTGCGAATCTCGTCCGTTCCGTGTTGATCCTCCAGCTTTTTTATGCGCCATGAATGTGCTCTCCTGCTTTTTGATTTAAGCGCTAATACTAGTGATTTTAACATCAGTAAACCACTGACGGTGACCCTGTTGCTTACGGTAGTGTTTACGACGACGAAACTTAACAATTTTAATTTTTTTGCCACGACCGTGTGCAATAACTTTAGCATTTATCTTGCTACCATCTATAAATGGTGCTCCGATTTTGATATTTTCGCTATTAACGATCATCGTAATATGGTAAAATTTAATTGCCTCACCAGTTGCGATATCTAGCTTTTCCAAGCGAATGGTCTGACCTTCGCTTACTCGGTACTGTTTACCACCACTTTGGAAAATCGCGTACATATAACACTCCGCTGTTTGCGTAGTCTTTATATAAAGTATAAAGATCGCTATAAAAATGTATTATAAAACATAAATGATACGCAAAAAACTGATGTATAACAAGATCAGAATAATTATAAAATTAGAAAAGAACAAGAATAAAAGTATCTTTGATAGTGCGTATCTAAACTATTCCTGGCACTCAACTCGAGGAATAGTTATTATATACTAATGTAGGGTTATTCTAGTAGTTAGTAAATAAAATATATCTAAAATGATCATAAGTGTATCATGCATATATAGTAAATTATTAAGTTAACTATGCAAGATATATTTTAAAGTAGTACTCAGTGAGTTACTGTACTTCGATATTGCGTTTATTAAATAGATTTTTTATTGCATTATTGGTGTCTGCATAAGCGTATTTAGTCCATAATTGCTTTATTGGTGTCGCTGCATTAAATTGTAAAGGCAATAAATTTGTTACTTTGTAGTGTTACTCGAATACATCTATACATTTATGCAGTGATATTATTTCATAATAACGTAGTACATTAATTTGATATGCTCTGCGTAAGAGTTATGGTCAATGCTATACGTACAATACCAGTAGTTTACTAGTACTCTAATTTATTATTTACCCTATTTATTTGTTATTGTTCATTTTAAATAATGATTATTATAAAATTGCTATGCATGATAATTTGAATATCTAGGTAGTGAATCTCATTGCTAAAAGTAAAATAATATAGTTAATTAGTGCGTGTGCTCCTCGTATTACTACAAAAAATTATACTTAGGTAATCTATAGTAAAATTTTTCTTTAATTTTAAGGAGATAAACAATTATTATTAATTTTATGCGGTATTTATATAGAAGGATAGTATTACAAAATTATCACTGTGACCTTAGTATTGTACTGTAATTAATTGATGATTGGTTTGGTTATAATTCCAATAAAATCGCTTTAGTTGAAAACATTAATAACAATCTTTATAAGGAGATACTAAGCCCGTTGTTGTATGCTATGTGGTATAATTATGAGGATTAAAAAAGAGTAATACGTTAGCTGGGTAATTAAATAGGGTGATATGTGATATTTGTTAGAACTTATACTGTATTATGCTAGTAATGATTCTTGCTTAAATGTGATTATAATTTGTTTTGAGTAAAGGTTAGTGTTATAAAGTAATTAGTGTGCTTACCAACATTACTTTACTTACTAATGTTACTAAAGTTATTATTTTACGATACAGTAGAGCGTTTAGATATTTTTGTATTGTAGTATAAATTTTAATAAATTTTCTCATTTTTAACACTATCTCACAGGGGTAGTATACCCGCATGTGATTAATGACTGTATTTAGTAATAAATAGGCTATTTTTTATGTTAGGTAGAAATAGCGCTTAACATGTACGTGCAGTGCATATGGCTTTTGTTATAGATTTTGAGTGTTATTTTCAATACAAAGTATTATACTTATCTTGTCGCTAGAGGCTGATGTTATCTTATAAAAATATTTTTATAATTTTTAGTTTATTGATAAGTTATTTTGTGTTAAATTTTAGCTATATATCTTCTGTGGAGATAGAAGAGATTATAATATATAATGTATTATAGCGGTAATGCCCTAGTTTTATTGCGATTATCTTTTATACATGAGTAGTAATATTGGTTATAGGAATTTTTAGGATAGTTATTAGTAATATTAGTTTTTAATATAGTATTATTAATAATAAAAGTATGAATATTAATTTTAATAATAATTAAATAGTATTTTGTGAATACGAAATTAAAAATATATTGACTATGATTTCAGTATACTGTGTTTTAATTTTATTAATGTTAGTTAATACCTGGTTGTATCGTGGGCTAAAAGTTAAGTAGATATTTGAAGAAGTGATTTTGGTTAGATTCTTGAAAGACTAAATGAGTAGCAATTTTAATTTTTACAGTACACTATAGTTAGATAGAATACTCACTAAGTATAAATTAATAAATATATAGTAAATAATTACTACTATTTTATGGTAGATTTTGTTGTATATATATTTTATTAAGATAAGTGCTTAAGACATTACTATTTAATGTAGTATATTTATATACTATTCTCATATTGTATTTATGTTCTTATTTTATAAGTATACTGAAGCACACTAAATTTTAATATTAGTGAAAAATATTATTACTTAGCAATAGTAAATGTATGAAGAGGTATTTATACTTATCACATTCTAATATGAGCGCAAATAATTACACTATTTTAGTAAGTCGCATTAGTTGTATTAGCTTAGATATTACACTAAAATAATTTATAGCTAAGATTATAGAAAGGACTGCAAACTAATTACTAATTTTTCTTTAATTATTGCAGCCTTAAGATTCACAACTTGCGTTGTGAGAGTATTTTCTACTTCGCAGAATAAATTAGTTGTTATAACACTATCAAGAATAGTGTTAAATTATTAATACTAGGATGCATTTTGATAATGAAGATGTTGATGTTTTTTAGGTGTTTAATGTTGCAGTTCATTTATGTACTATTTCCAATAGCATGATATTTTATAGATTTTTTTTAAAAAAAAATAGATATTTATGCTGTCTTAGCACAGCTGATATATTAATTATAGTGATGCCTACTTAACTTATGATAATGTATGTATAGGATCGCATGGTAATTTATCATTACTTTTTATAAAAGCACGCATCATACTAGCATTAAGGTTATATTAATTAGGCGTGATTTATACTTGGTGTATGCATATCATTCAAAACAAAAGTTATTATATGCATATTTTATAGAGTAGTAAATATATTATTATTAATAAATATCTTCATATTGACTATGGTAGAAATATAATACATGTCCATACCACGGAGATGGTGTAAAAATATTATTAGACGAGAGATGGTTTAGAGGTTTAGGAGCGTTCTTTTTAGGTGCAATTAGTGATGGTTACAATTATGTTTGTAGTGGCGTCATAATTTGTAACGTTAAATATATACTTGTATTATTAGTAATCTCAAAGATAAAGTGCTATCAATATGTTATGTTTTTACTGTAAATTATTATATATATCAATAATAATGTATTTAAGATAATATTTAATAGTTTAATAGTAAAATATTTTTATATATTGAGTATTTTATATTCAATGGCTAGTAGTTAAAATATAAAAATAATGTAAATAGTATACAATTATTTATTGGTATATTATTATATTAGATAATGAAACTTTGATATAATATTTTATTAAATATTATAATTGCTGCTATTAATCAAATGTTAATAATTACATTATTAATACTCGTTTACTTATAATAAGTAAATTTATTGTGATCCAATTTTTTTCTTTATTTTTCTGCTATGAATATAATAATGTTATTGTTCGTTTTATTTTATATAATAAAATATAATATTATTTATAATTACTATGTATATAGTTGGTAAAATACTATGGCATAAGATTTATAATCTTATATAATAAAGAAAGTCAATCCAAGTATATACATCGTTATTTTAAATAATAAATACAGTGTATAAGTTAATATAGAAATAAGAAGAAATATAGAAAATATTCATTAAAATAAAGTATTATGGTTGCTTAATAATTTTGGCATAGCCTATATTTATGTATTGCTATATAGCAATAATCTTTTATCCTACGGTAGTACCGGTATACTTATTATTAATTCATTAATATATTTAGTACCGGATATAGATATTTCTTATAATGATGTTACTATAGTTATTTATATTGTTTTAGTGTGTATTTATATTGATTATTATTTTTTTAATTTTACCGGAAAATATAAAGAAATTTTTGATGCTACTACTAGTTAAAATATTATTTTGTAGTTATTATAAATAATTTATTGCTCATGATCTTTATATAAAGATATCAATATTATTATAATTGAAACTATAAAAATATAATATTTTTTAAAAAAACACTTTTTGTTATAACTATATACTATCATTAATAATATAAATAATAGTTTAGTGAGGGTGAAGTTTGGGTATATTGTACGTAAGATTAATATATACCAAGAGTAATTAGATTACTCTTGGTATTTAATAAGCTACCGTTTATATATTATGTAATAGATTCTAGGCAAGAGACAATATGTATTGTTGTAACCTAACTTTTTACTTATAACTAAAATATAATCACTTTACAGTATCTTTGTATAATTAAATTAGTTAGTATCTTAATATCAGTATGTCAGATTATAGATGACCGCTAATTATTAGCGCTACCTATTAATAATAAGTATATACAATTAGTATATAAATACTTTATTAGCACAGTGACAGTGCGGATATATTATAAATATAATTGTTAATTTTATATAAAATATATTAATTTTAAAGAAACTATAATGATAGTAGATTATTGCAATATTATAGAATATTGCAATTAACTTTTTTCGTGAAAGTAAGAGCCTATTATTAAAAAATAATGTTATAGTAAGTATTTCCTTTGCATTATAAATGTACGCATAATACATATGATTTAGTTTAAAGAATATGTGTTAGCGATTATGCTAGATATGGTAAATATTACATCTATTTTATATTTTTGAATTTATTCAAAAATATAATTAGACATTGTATTCATTATTATACCATTAAGTATACACTATGGCTAATATTATAATTAATAATGCATATATTTTTTGTATTGTCATCAACATTATTTAAAGTTTGCCTTAATATATTGATGTTAAGAATAAAGTCTGGTTCATGCGCTTAGCACTATGCATCCTATACTAGGCTCATGATTACTTATATCACTAATATTATTGTATTTATAGTATTTATTTTAGTTGATTTGTGTTTGATTGCATATATTATAACCCAATTTTATTGGGTTGCTATAAGGTTGTTGCCAAGGTTATAGTTAATTTTTATTTGTATTACTGAATCTATAAGTTATATTTCTACAGTTAATTAGTGAGTAATTAATAACACTAAATATATCTACTTTAGCTAAAGTAGTATAATTATTTTACTTTTTGCACGGGAGTAATGAAATTCTAGTTATAGTAGTTATAGGTGATATTTTATATCTACTAACAGTCAATAACATTAATAATACTGTATTAGTATTAGTGACATTATATCAAATATTATTGATTATTTTTGATATTTCGCTAACTAGCTACTAAGATTATATAATAGTACTGTGCTGTTTGTGATTATTAAAGTGATTTAATGTCATTAACGTTTATAAGAATGTGAACTATAATGTACGTATTTATCTTTCAATTATTACAACCTCATGAGCATAGATAGTAAATATTATGAATCGTAAGAGGTTAATGATTATGTGCCAATAAAGCAATAGAGTTGTAGGTAATAATCTTTAAAGTAGGCATTACTAGTAGCTTATAATGCTAGTTATTTACTACTTATAATACTTATTACTTACTATAGTAGGTAGTTTATACTAGACACTAGACATTAGGTAAATTATTTATAATTATTTCTTGTATAAATATAATTTTGATTTTCTTTATCTAATAGTTATACCTATAATAGATTATTAGTGATTTTGTTTGTTATTTAAATAGTATTCTAGCATTTTTGTGTATCAAGATTACGATGTTATGAGTGGTTTTTGGTGGATTTATAGCTATTATAATATTTATAAAAAATCAGTATGGAAGTATATAAGATGTGGTGAGTAATGCATTCGCTATTAAAGTTATATGATACATTACGAATAAATATTTTTAAATCTTCTATTTTAGGTTAAAATAGTGACTAGATTATAGGGGATGATTAGTTCTAATAGGATTATTAATACTAAGTTTAGATAATATTGCTAAAATATGAATAAATAATATATAAATATTAGATAATATATAAGATATAGATTAAATTAATATTTATTTTTATACCATGATCTTGGTAATTATCATAATTCTTCTGCTTTATTATTTAACATATCTAACACTAGAGTATAGAATTATTTTATATATAGTATTTAAAATATTGAGCTATTAGTTTTATTTACCTTGGTATTATATTGTTTTTTTAAAAAAGATGTGCTGATATGGCAATAATGTCTTCGTATTAGGAAGTAAAATGATATAATAATTTTCAAATTGTTTTTATTTCTTTGAAAATCTTAGCAGGTTCTAATTTTAGATCACTTATATATAACCAGTGTTAACTGCATTAGTAAAAAGTAAATTTGATGTATTTTTAAAGTACATATAGTTATCAATGGATATAGTCATACCTGTTATCATCAAATATATACTGTCATAGTTTTTAGTGCATATTATAAAAGAGTATGCCGATGCTATTAGTAATAATAGCAATCATAACTACCTTTTTAAATATTGATTATTATATTTTTTATAGTATTACTAATTAAGATATATGTCTTATACTAACGCTTGTTTAACTAAAATATAACTTAAGTATGATTTTTTACTGCTTTTTTAGTAATACAATTATTAAATAATGAACATCAGTATTTGATGTAGTTATACAATGAACTATACAGTATATTACTGTACAAATCTTTTTTCTATTTTTGGTAATTAACTTAAGTGAATATCTATGTAGGTCTTTGTTTACTTAACCTTTATATTAAGGGTAATTAATAATTAATCAAAGATATGTATAAAGATAAAATCCTATCTAAACATTTGATAGTGTTTATAAGATGTGCAGTAGCTGCTTTTGATAAAATTAAATGAAGTTGCTAAGGTACGAACTAGCTAGTATTTATTGAGTGATAGAACACCTTATTCTAGGTATCATTCTAAAATGATACGCTGAATGTCTGTTTGTGCGCATTCAGTAATAGTTAAGGATAGTAATTTAATTTAGGTTCAAAATCTAGACTATTACTAGTAAGTTTAATAAGAGATATTTGATATAAAAGTAAGAAATTATTAAATTGTTTATTTATAATAAACGTTATTATAAATCGAGTTAGAGTGAAGGGAGCTAACATGAGTTTAAATTTAGTGCCAGCTGGCAAAGATTTGCCGGAAGATATTTACGTTATTATTGAAATACCTGCAAATGCTAATCCAATAAAATATGAAATTGATAAAGTTACTAGTGCATTATTCGTTGACCGTTTTATGTCCACAACAATGTTTTATCCATGTAATTACGGCTACATTAATTATACTCTATCTTTAGATGGAGACCCAGCTGACGTGCTTGTCCCTACTCCATATCCATTGCAACCTTATTCAGTGATTCGTTGCCGTCCAGTTGGTATGCTAAAGATGATCGATGAAGCTGGTGAAGATGTAAAGTTAATTGCGGTCCCCCATAGTACTTTGACAAAAGAATATAATTATATTAAGGATATAAAAGATGTGCCAAAACTTTTATGCGCTCAAATAACTCACTTTTTTGAGCACTATAAAGCTTTAGAAGCAGGAAAATGGGTGAGAGTGGAAGGCTGGGAGGATGCTGTAGCAGCTAAAGCTGAAATTATTGCTTCTTTTAAGCGCGCTACTAAGACTTAATATTAATTTACTTTATCTGTAATTTTATATAAATGCATGATATTCATGGTGATCGTTACGGTGGTCACCGGCATCATGATAAAATTATTCATGGTTTTTAAGTGTTTTAGAATACCAGATAAATGTTATGTATACTGAATTAGATCACTGGGAAATTTTGTGTTATATTATAATATATATTAATTAACTATTTTTAGCAATAAATCTTAGATGACATATATTAAGTAATGATTACTTTTATTAAAAATTGTGACATAATAATTTCTGATAACATTATATAAATTAGTAATAAATAATTTATTCAGTAAGATATATACCATATAATATTTTTTTATTTATTTTATATTTTAGTGCTTTGCATGTGACATAAATACTAAGTTTAGTTGGTATTTTTTGTAGTGATAGCTGATAAGATAAAATATTGATTCCTATCTACATCACATTTTGTACGTTATTTAAATGATCAGTAATATAACTAAGGTAATAATCAGATAAAAAATTTTATAAACAAATACAATAGGTTTTGAGCAAATAAAAGATAGTATCTTATTGCACGGTAATAATATAATAAATATGTAGTGTAAAATATAATGTGATTAGATTAATATAATTAGTATTTATGTTTAATGAAATATTATGTATATTTAACTAAATAAAATAATAGTGCTTGGTGCTGTATAATAATAACAATAACATTTAAATATAGTATATTGTTATGTTCATATTATTTATATTTAATATATAATAAATTTATATACATTACCTTAAAAGTAATAAATAGATATTTTTATGTTTCATAAAAATATCTATTTATTTGGAATATATTATTTTAATAAGTTTAATAAATTTTTTATTAAAAGATATATTAATATTAATAAATAATTATATTATGCAAATACAAATTTTTCTTAGTACCCTGGTTAATCTAGGATTTATTTATCTGGTATCCAATATTAATATTTATAATAATAATTAATGATCAAGGAGATATATTGTTATGATGTTGATCATATTACTGGATATTACTTAATCTGTAATGTATAGTTTTTTGAAATAATCTAAAGAATTAATTGACTATTTTATAATTGATCTTTCGTGTACTTATAGTAACGGTATTATTTTTTCTTAAGTTTTTATTTGAAGAATTTATGCTAACTATTTAGTCAGATGCTTTAAATCATCATGTTTTTTAGTATCTACAGCATAGCAATTAATATGGCTAATATTTTTATATCTTGGCTATATATATTTGCATCTCTAATATTTAAGTATAACATTAATACTATTATGATTATAATGTAATAAGTTAAGTTAAGTTATGTTTTCTTTAATATTATAGTAAAGTTATTTGTTTAGTATAGTTTTCTATAGAACATATCATTAAATGCTAATTTAATTAGGGATCTATTTATATTAAATAGATTTGTTTTTTATAAGATTACAATAACTAATTATTTTGTGTTAAAAAATTTAAATTTTAATATTAGTATAGTAGGTACTGCCAATTACATAATATTAAAATATTAATTTTATTATATTTTGCTTAGCATAAGCAACTGTTCATTAAAACTACTAGCTTTTATTAATGTTAATCTAGTTATTAATGAAAATTATCAAAGTTGTTATGGAATATTTCATCAGCAATGAAGTTACATCTAAATATTAAATGTTACTTGCACTTCTAGCTGTTATTTATAGCAGCGTTTGTATATTTATTCACTGATTACTTTAGATATAAATTTTGGAAAGAGTTGCAGGTTTATGATTCTATAGCAATGTAAGAATAGTGTTATAGGATATAATATAGATTTCAAATAAAGAATAAATATTAATTGATCGTATCGTCTAATTTGTTATATTGTTCTTATAAAGACTATAAAGAGGATTTTATATTGATGATAGTATAGTAAATATTACTATGTTAATAGTATTAGTATTGAAATTATTAGTGACTTAAGACATTTATTTCTCCCCTGAACTATCATATACACCATGCTATCAGTTAATGCACTTGTGAGCTAATTTACCGCATTTTAATTAGAAGTATTATTTAGGTGATTGCTGATATCATGTTAATATATAAAAAACTATAAAATTAAAAGTTTTTATTATCTTAAAATTTTTTTATATATATTAATTAAAAATTTATCCAGTAGATATTTAATATGTATTTCTATATAATTTAGAGGTATTATTTTTTAATATTTTATTGGCTTTGCCAGGCACGCAAGTGACTAAAAAAATTTATATATAAACTGTTATGACTAAGAATAGTGTTTTAAATATTTTTTATAATAAATGGATATATTTTATTTTTATAGTAGTAATATATCTGTTAATATATTTTTTATAGGAAAAATGAACTCGGTTGAAATAGTTGTTCAACATCAGGAACAAATTTTTTATCAGTAATAAAGATGATAACATGATCACCTTGCTCAATTTTGCTATTGCGATTAGCAATGATAACATCATTGCCACGAACTATTGCACTAATAGTAGTGCCTGGCGGTAATTTTATCTCCCCCACGATTTGACCAACTACTTTTGAAGTGCTGTTATCTCCGTGGGCGATAGCTTCAATTGCTTCAGCTATGCCGCGATGTAGTGAAGAAACGCTAACAATATTTGCCTTACGTACATGTCCTAATAATGCTGAAATTGTCGCCTGTTGGGGCGAGATAGTAATATCTATTACACCTCCCTGCACTAGATCAATATAGGCACGGCGCTGAATTAATACTATTACCTTTTTAGCTCCCATGCGCTTAACTAGCATGGCGGACATAATATTTGCCTCATCGTCGTTAGTGATCGCAATGAATACATCTACTTGATCGACGTGTTCTTCTGCGAGTAATTCTTGATCAGATGCATCACCGTAAAATACGGTAGTATCATGAAGTTGCTCAGCTAGTTCAGTTGCACGTTGTTGATTACGTTCAATTAGCTTTACATTATAAGATTTTTCTAGGCGCCTAGCTAGTCCGGCGCCAATATTACCGCCCCCTACGATCATAATGCGTTTATAGGGTTTTTCTAGTCGCTGCAGTGCGCTAATGATGGTGCGGATATGTCGTGAAGCAGCGACAAAAAATACTTCGTCGCCAACCTCAATGATAGTGGAACCTCGCGGACGAATAGGTCTTTCTTGTCGGAAAATAGCAGTAACACGGGTATCAATATGTGGTATATGCTCGCGTATTGAGGATAATGCATTACCTACGAGCGGCCCACCATGATAAGCTTTGACAGCTACGATATTAATCTTGCCTTCGGCAAAGTTTACTACTTGCAGTGCTCCTGGGTATTCAATTAATTTATAGATGTAATCTATTACTAATTGTTCCGGCATAATTAGGTGATTAATTGGTATGGCGTCTAGTTGAAATAGTCTCTCTGATTCGCAAACATAGTCTGGTGTACGTATACGTGCAATACGATTAGGGGTATTAAATAGTGAATAGGCGATCTGGCAGGCAACCATGTTAGTTTCATCAGAGTTAGTTACAGCTACTAATATGTCTGTGTCTTCAGCACCTGCTTCACGCAATATACGTGGATGAGAGCCATGTCCCTGAACAACTCTTAGGTCAAATTTATCCTGTAATTGCCGTAAACGACTAGAATCAGTATCAACTACTGTTATATCATTGTTTTCACCTACTAGGTTTTCTGCTAGCGTGCCGCCAACCTGACCTGCACCAAGAATAATTATTTTCATTTAGTTCCATGCTTCACATTGAAAGATTTAGGGTATCAGGTGCGCTTTGAATAATTATATTTTAATCAGCTTAGCGCAAAAGAATCCATCACCATCTTCAGGATGTGGAAGATTCTGTTGTCCTGGTAGCTCTAGGCTACCAGTTTCAACTAATCTAGCGTTTTTATGATTTTTCAGGAAGGCGGCGATTTGTTCGCTGTTTTCTTCCGGAAGAATTGAACAAGTAGCGTAGATCATTACACCACTGGATTTTAAATGTGGCCATATCGCAGTGAGTATTTCTGCCTGTAGGCTGGTAAACTTAGCTATATCACAATCACGACGTAGCCATTTTATATCGGGATGCCGACGAATAACACCGCTGGCTGAGCAAGGAGCATCTAATAAAATACGATCAAATTGCTTATTGCCGCACCATTGCTGTGGTGTCCGGCCATCGCCTAGTTTGATCTCAGCATGTAAGTGTAGGCGCTGTAGATTTTCTTTAATACGAGTTATTCGTTGTTGATTTATATCAATGGCCATGACTTTTGCTTTTGGGGCCGCTTCTAGAATATGAGTGGTTTTACCACCAGGAGCTGCGCATAGATCAAGTATTTGTTCGTTGTTTTGTGGATTTAGTAAAGAGATACAGCCTTGTGCCGAGGCATCTTGTATAGTAATCCAGCCATCAGTAAAACCAGGTAGGTTATTAACATCGCACGGAGTTAGAAGACGTAGTGCGTCAGTATATGTAGTGTGTGGTTTAGCGGCTATGCCTAATTTATTTATTAATTGCAGATACTGAACTCTTGTGTGATGTAAACGGTTAATACGCAGCCACATTGGGGGTTTTTGATTATTAGCATTTATAATCTGTTCCCACTGCATTGGATAAGCTAGCTGAATGCGTTTTAAGAGCCAGCTTGGATGTAAGTATCGGCATTGATTATTAGAAGCAGATTGTACTAATGTACTTTGCTGTCGCAGGAATTGGCGCAATATTCCGTTAATTAACCCTTTAAGTTGTGGGTATTTTAGTTCTACTGCACCATTAACTGTTTCAGCTAGCACAGCATACGGCGGGATGCGGGTATAAAGTAGTTGATAGAGGCCAATTAACAGTAAATAGTGTATTAAGCTGTGTTTACCGATCATTGGTCTAGTCATCAATTGCTGAATAAACCATTTTAGTTGAGGCAGCATACGTAAGGTGCCGAAGCATATCTCCTGTAATAATGCAGAATCTTTATTATTTATGTTATTTTTTATTGTTGGTAAGATCGAGTTAAGTGATCGACCTTGATCTAGCACCTGGCCGATTATTTTAGCCGCATGACTGCGTATATTATAATTATTTTTCATGATTATAGCTAATGTTAGTAAGAAACAGTGCTTTAATATCTCCGGACCACGTAGATCGCGTTATATGTATTGTTACTATTTTTAAGTAATCTATATCGGTTTATATAAACTAAGGTAACTTAGTTATTTTACTAGCCTTGTTTAACGACTGAGTCATTATTTATTAATAATTAATAATCATCCATTAAATATGGTATGGTATATATAATATTGCTATAATTGCTTACCAGGGGTAAGCCATGCGCGGCGTGAATTTAGTAACTCTTGTGCCGACATGGGTTTTTTCCCTGCTGGCTGTAATTGGATTAGGTTAAGAATTCCATTAGCGGTCGCTACTTGAATGCCTTGTTTGTCCGCATGGATAATAGTGCCTGGTTTTGCATCTGTGTTTTTTGCTAGCACACTAGCGCGCCAGACTTTTACTGGTTGTTCATGCATAATGAAATAACTAATTGGCCACGGGTTAAAGGCGCGAATACAACGTTCTAACTGTATAGCAGATAGGTTCCAGTCGAGACGTGCTTCTTCTTTGCTAAGTTTTTTAGCATAGGTTATTTGTGCTTTATTTTGAGTTTCGCGTTTAACTGCTCCATTAGCTAACTGCTGTAATGTTGTGAGTAAACAATTCGAACCACATTCTGCAAGTTTATTATATAGGCTTGCGCTGGTATCTGTTGTTTCAATGGGACAAGCTATCCTGTTTATAATATCGCCGGTATCTAAGCCTGCGTCCATTTGTATAATAGTAACTCCGGTTTCTTTATCACCTGCCCACAAAGAACGCTGAACTGGTGCTGCCCCACGCCAGCGTGGCAGCAGTGAACCATGCACGTTAACGCAACCAAGATTGGGTATATCTAATACTGCTTCAGGCAAAATTAAGCCATACGCTACTACAACAATCACATCAGCATTTAGATCAATAATTAATTGCTGATTTTTTTTTGATTGCAATGATTTTGGTTGAAATACTGATATTTGATGCTGTTCTGCTAGTACTTTCACTAAACTTGGTGTTAGTTTGTTGCCACGTCCTGCAGGGCGGTCTGGTTTAGTAAGTACGCCGACTATTTTGTGTTCAGATGATAACAATGCTTTAAGGTGGCGTGTTGCGAAGTATGGTGTACCAGCAAAAATAATTCGTAAAGAGTTAGGCACTCTATTTTCCTGATCAGTTAGTTTTTGTGTGGCGCTTAGCCATGTTTTTTATTTTCTGGCGTATACGTTGACGCTTAAGTGGCGATAGATAATCTATAAATAGTTTGCCTATAAGGTGATCCATCTCATGTTGAATACATATCGCTAACAGATCATATGCTTCTAACTCAAAATATTTGCCGTTTACGCTAAGAGCACATACCTTAACGTACGCAGCACGCGGTACTAGAGCACGTAGATTAGGTATGGAAAGGCATCCTTCTTCGATGCTAGTTACGCCACTTGTTTCTAGTATCTCTGGGTTAATTAGTACTTGGCCTTGGTCACGATTTTTAGAGATATCCATCACGATAATACGTTGGTGAATATCTATCTGAGTTGCAGCTAAGCCAATACCTTCTTTTGAGTACATAGTGTCAAACATATCATCTACAATGCGTTGAACATTTGCATTCACTTCTTTTACAGGCGCCGCGATTTTACGCAGTCGATATTCTGGGAAATATAATATTTGCAAGACTGACATATATCTTTAGATCTATATTAGAATGGTAAACTAAGTGTAGTTGTTATTCTAGATATTTACTCGTTTAATTTATAATATTTTGTATATATCTTGTTCAAAATATAGCAGTATTAGGTAGTTTCTTATTTAGTTATCACTGTGAGCATAAAGAGTGTTGATTAGATTAATATATTATAACTTTCGTTATATATATTTTCTTAGACATTAGCGCTTATCTATATGATATAGTACGCATGATAGTAATTTTAGGCGCTTGTATAGTTACTAGATTAGTTAGCATCAGTTGCTTAATTGATACTTCATTTAACGAAGTTGTATGTTGTTTTAGTAGTCTAGTTATTGATTTTTCTTTAGCAGAAAATTTCTGCTTACATAACTATATGTTTAGTGTTTAGTGTTTATTTTTTAGATTAAACATCTTATTTGATAAATGATTAATTAATGAATAATATATCATTTGATGATATATTATTTTTGGAGTAATAAGTAGATATTTAAAAAAGTATGTAAATGTGGTGAGATAACTAAATAAATGAAGTATAAAATATTTCACTGAATAGAATAGTAAAATATTTACTTAATGATATAGTCTGAACTTAATGGTATTGGCGATTCAGTATTGTATTTATGTTGTGGTAGGTAAGTTAAGTTTTTATTTTTGTAGGCTTATTGGTAGTAAGACTAATGCAGATATGCGTTAATTAATATCCTTAACGCTTATCTGATAATTAGCTAGAAAATATTACTAGATATTGAGGTAATAATTTATATGTAGTTTTACATCACTAACATATGTACCATTTATATGGTTCATCTAAGGATAAGTTATAATTACTATCTATCTTTACCGATATAGTAATTAACATAGTAGAAAAAATAATACTTATTTACATGTTATAGTAGAGGTTATAATAATGGTAATTAAGTTATTAAATTTGAAGTTAGTTTAAACAGTATTGTAGTAACACTGATCATAATAGTATTAAATCAGTATATTAGAGAGTATATTAGACTAAGTAGGTTAAGTAAGATTCGATGTTCCTGTGTTATTGTTTAAAATCTATATTTATAATATACTAGGTTAGCATATCGATTAGTATTGTATGATATAAGATTTAACTCTAGTGTAATTTGATGCGAATGAAGCCTATAATGCATTGAACAAGTTATAAAAATTTGCTACTTTATAGGCAGGAGAAAATATATTTGACTTGGTCGATAGTGAATGACTAACAATGCGAATTTATACTAAAACAGAGAATATTCGTTTGGATGCTAGTTGTCGTGGTTTCCTTTTATTCTTGGAACAGATTAAAGTATTAAACCCCGAAACCCGTGAAATGGTTATCGATCGTGCCATGTCATTGGATAATATGGAGCTTGATCTTGAAGATTTAAAATGGGTTGTACTTATGGTACTGTTTAATATCCCTGGTCATGAAAACGCATATCAGCAAATGGAGGAAATTTTGTTTGAAGTAGACGGATATTTACATTAAATAGATAAAATCTATAAACAATATTTCAATGATAATAAAAATTATATTTTCTTTTGTACAGTCAATAATATTAGGTATTTAGGGTTTGGTTAGTAATTAGTTGTAGTTTCTAGGTTTTTTCTATCGTTATTTTTATAACTCTTGATATTATCTATTTAGTTGCTGTAACTACAGAACAAAAGTGATTTCTAATATATTATAATAGTAGTATTATATATAATATATGTCTAGCGTAAAAGGGTATTATAGTACGGCAATATATTGCTATAAGTACTTAGAATATTAATTTATTTAATTCTTTGATAATAACATTTATTAAAGTATTAATATGATTATTGATTATATATATAGTGTAAACTAATATATTATTAATTGTATTATATCAAGATATAATCTTGAATTATTATTAATTATTTGTGGTAATTAATTAAATTTTAATATGAAAGTAGTGACTTACTACTAGGTCTATTATATATTGCTAATTAAGTATCATCTAGTATATAGAGTGAGTGCTTTATGGTATTAATAAGCCTGATGTAAAATTTTTAGATAGTATTTAAAAAAATATTATATATTAACTGAATAACGATATAATAAATATATAGGTTATTTTATCTAACTCATTAAGAATTAGTTTGTAAAATTTTATGTATCTTAATAGATGGTGCATAATAATGGATAGATGTGATTCTTAAATAAATTAGTATTGTAGTATGAAGTTACTATTTAGATCGCTAGAAAAAGTGAATATTTTATGTGCCGGAGTATACTAAAATGTGTAAGTAATTTTAATATTAAATAAGTCAGGATAAGTCAGTATGCTAAGCAATATGTTAAGTAGTTTACGAGGTAATTAGTCTAGATAGCAGAAGTGAAAATATTTCTGGTATCTGGTACTTGATAGGTAGATTAGAAGTTTTGGTTATTTATTTTTTGTCTGTTACGATTATACGATCAATAGTGATTAGTCTAGCGAGTAATGTCTTGTGTCATGACTAACAAAATAATTTATTGTCGTTAAAATATTAAGTGGGAACTTAATGGGATAGAGCTTGTTTAATTATAATCGTTTGTAACTTGTATCTCAAGAGTTATTATAATACGATATCAGGTATATCTTATTTGCTATTATCTCATGCAATTAGTACGTCGTATATTTAGTGCAGTAGATGAATAATATTAGATGTATGTAGTATGTGACAAGATAACTGAAGGTTATAGTTAACTATGAGTAAAAGTTAATTAGATAGGGTAATATAAAGTGATAATGCTTGCAGATATATTATATGTTTTTAATAAGTGTTCATATAAGTATGTATGATAGGGTATGTTGATACTTTTGTTTCTATTATTGATGCATTACATAATCAGCAAGTCGTTGCTTATCCTACTGAAGCTGTATTTGGTTTAGGATGTAATCCTGATAGTGAACTTGCAGTTAATACATTGCTATCTTTAAAGCGGCGTTCATGGGAAAAGGGATTGATTCTTGTAGCTGCTAATTATAAGCAGTTAATCCCATATATTAATGATAGTGCATTAAGTGAACGACAACGCGCTACGATATTAGCTAGTTGGCCAGGTTCGGTAACTTGGACGATTCCTGTTTTAGCTAAAACTCCACAATTCCTAACTGGTCGTTTTAATTCTCTGGCAGTGCGTGTTAGTGGGCACCCGCTAGTACGGCAATTATGTTGGCAATATGGCAAGCCGTTAGTATCTACTAGCGCTAACATTAGTGATCAAAAGCCATGTCGTAGCGTGGATGAGGTAGTACAGCAATTTGGTACAGTATTGCCGATTTTAATTGGGGAAGTAGGTGGTGATATAAAACCTTCAGAAATTAGAGATGCTTTGAGTGGCGAACAGATACGCTATAGCTAGATATATATGATTTTATTTGTTTGACCATGTTTAGAACTAGCTCTAATTTAGAGTTAAAATTAGATAATATTAAATATAATGTTAATTATAGGTATTTTATTTTTATTTTGAGAAGAAATAACAATTATCAATTTATTATATAATATATGTAGTAAAATGGTGATAGCAGTATTAGTTGAGAAAAGTTAATATACACATATAAATTAGTTGCATTTAATAACCTTGTTCATATTTATCATAGTACATCATTGATGAGTTATATATTTATTTAATAAATAAGCTGAAATTTATCATTTATATAGTACGGTGCAGGCAATATGATATGGTTTTAAGGTAAGTTTATAATGATTTATTAGTGCGAATAGCCAAGATACTTTAAGATTCGGATCTTAAAATTAAGATGATGCATCTTTTAAGGGCAAGAATTTCAAGTAGCGTCTGGTTTAGTGATTAGCCTTGATTAGTTATTCTATGCATAGACTGCAGGCCTGTTGCCTAAGAGAGAGGTTGTTGCGATTAGATAATAGAGACGATATAGTATTATTAGGTATAATGTTATTAATTTATTTTTAGCATTAATAAATAATTGAGTAGCGGGAACATATGTTATTAATTTAGATACACAGGGTAGCTTATAAATTGTGTTGTTATTTTTTATTCGCTATATTTGAATCTTTATTCATCAAATCTTTAGCTAGGTATAAATATTAATATATATTTTTTTATGATTCTAGTAAAAATCTAATTTAGTTAATAGGTTGGTATAATTAAAAGTTATTATTCAATTGAGTAATGAATTCGATCGTATAGGTTATTAGCGATAAGATATTAATCTTACTCATTAGAGTTTTTTAACTACAATAATCATTGTGATGAGATATTTTATTATTAAGTAATAATATTATTTGTGATATTGTTTTATTAATAGGTGGTAATAGAGTGTATTACCAACCTAGGTAGTTGGGAAAATAAAGTTTTACGGGGTCTTACTTAGGTGTAAACTAAACACCTTATATTGAATTAGTATCATAGATATTATGTATTAAATTTTGTGATAGAGGCTTACTGTTTTTCTTGATAATTTTAGATATTGTGCGATGAATTTTTATGTTTTAAAGTTCATATCATTGCTATAATAATATAATAATCTATCATGAATTTTGTACTTGGTAGTTATTTTATTTAGCTGGTTAGGTTACTGTGCACGTATAGATATTTAATTATTAGATATTTACTTTGCACTAATGTATTGCCTTAAGTGAATAATGATATAATATAATATATATTATCTAAAATGAGGTTAATATCCTTCTATTGAGCAGTATCTAGATTCTAGTGCAAATTGTAAAGAGCAATAATGATTTTGTACTCAAATTACTATAGTGTTATTTTATAATTAAAGCAATAAGAATTATTTAAACTTGGTTTAGAATTTTTTTTCTTATGGTTTGTATAATATGTCAGATAAAAATATAATACATAATATAATTATATATTTATCTTTATGAGGTTAATCAAATATACTTAGATATTGATTTATTATTTTATGGGTAGAATTAGTAATGATAACGATGATTGCATTAATATTAACTAATATAATTTTTATATTTTATTCAAATTTTTAATTTGATTTATTATATATTTTTATTTTGTATTGAATTGTTAATGCTACATATTAGGTAATTTTATTTACTACTATTTCTGAGATATTTTAAAATAAACATGTTATATGCATAAAAAATAACGTATGTTCATTGTATATAAAAACATCTAAAATCTATATTAAAAATGATTCTAATAAATCATTAAATATTTCATCATAACATATTATAAAATTTTAGTATAATATAATATTTATACATAATATTTGTAGTATATAGTTATAAAAAATCAAATATTGCAAAAGAGGCTTTTTAGATGACACAGATTTATATTGCAGCCCACTAAATACTATTTTAGTATTTTTAAATTAAAGTAAGTTTGTATGAAATACTTAGGCATGCTTTTGGTCGTACAAAAGTTAAATGTGGGTAATCTATTTTATATAAGGATTTTAGTATGAAAAATATAAAAATTAGTCTTGCATGGCAAATACTGATAGCATTAATTTTGGGTATTATTTTTGGTTCGATATTACATGATCAAATTGAAGCACGTGAGTGGTTAGTGGTTAATTTTCTTAGCCCTGCAGGCGATATTTTTATTCGTTTAATCAAAATGATTGTGGTGCCTATTGTGATGTCGACTTTAATAGTAGGTATTTCTGGAGTGGGAGATGCAAAACAGTTAGGGTGTATTGGCTTAAAAACAATTATATATTTTGAAGTTATCACTACGATTGCTATAGTAGTAGGGGTAACATTAGCCAATGTTTTTCAACCTGGTCACGGTATTGATATATCGACGTTAACTATTGTAGATATTTCGCAGTATGAAAGAACAACTGAGCATATACAAAGTGGTTCTCATAGTTTAGTTTCTACTATTTTATCATTAATTCCATCTAATATTTTTTCATCAATGGTTAAGGGAGAGATACTACCTATAATCTTCTTCTCAGTGTTATTTGGTCTTGGTTTGTCCTTATTACCCAAGGAAACTAAAGAACCGCTCCTTAAAATATTAAAAGTATTTTCAGAGAGCATGTTTAATGTTACTCATATAGTTATGTTATATGCGCCGATTGGAGTATTTAGTTTAATCTCAGTAACGGTAGCAAATTTTGGCTTTACCTTGCTTTTACCATTAGCTAAATTAGTGCTTCTAGTTTATTTTGCTATCATTTTTTTTGCTTTAGTAATCTTAGGGATGGTTGCTCGTTTATTTAATTTACGTATTTGTATGCTAATTCGTATTTTGAGGGATGAATTAATTTTAGCATACTCTACTGCTAGTTCAGAAACGGTACTGCCGCGTATTATTGCAAAGATGGAAGCATACGGTGCGCCTAAGTCAATTGTGAGTTTTGTAGTGCCCACTGGATATTCTTTTAATCTTGATGGATCAACTCTATATCAAAGTATTGCTGCTATATTTATTGCGCAATTATATGGGATTGAGTTGTCATTGAGCCATGAAATAATTTTAGTGTTAACTTTAATGGTTACTTCAAAGGGCATCGCAGGTGTGCCAGGTGTTTCTTTTGTGGTACTACTTGCAACATTAGGTAGCGTAGGTATTCCTGTAGAGGGGTTGGCATTTATTGCTGGTGTTGACCGCATTCTTGATATGGCTCGCACTGCCTTAAATGTAGTCGGTAATGCATTGGCTGTGCTTGTTGTTACTAAGTGGGAGCGTCAGTTTGATGTGAATAAAGCATTAGCATATGAGCAGAAATTCTTACTTAAGAGGTCTTAATTCGTTAATTAATACTAGTTGATTATAATTCGTGAATGTCACTTAGTGTAGTTAAGTCGCACTTTATTATTTACTATTTTCTATAAAGCTATATAGACATATATCTTTATTAATGATCAGTCAATAACTTATTGATGGTTATTAGAGTGATAGTTAAACATTAAGAAGTGAGTAAAATATTTAAAGTATCTAACGCTTATAGCTTAAGGTAAGTTTTAAAAATGTATAAAATATATATTAGCATTACAGAGATAATATATGATAGGGAGTAGAGATGCATTATTAATTTTTTAATATTTAAAATTCTTATAACTAAAAGTAATGATGATAATTTGATTACAGGTGCTAAATATTATTTTAGTATAGGTTACGAAACTATTCAATCATTGATTAGCACGCTAATACCATACTACACTGTACGTTTTGTGTTAAAGATAGATAAAACTAGGTATTCCTTTATGGTACTAAATTGCGGCTATTGTCTTAACATATAACAGTTATCTTTATTACATGTTATTATAAAGTTGGTTGTGAATGCGACCTACGATCATAATTTATAATATTTAGTATAGCGTACTGAGTACGTATAGCGTAGATCCTTGAGATATGATATCTTATATAAAAGAGACTTATGCAGTTTACTTATTGATTAAGTAGCATATGTTAGTAACTAACTAACTTTAAATAAGGTATTGTTTTTATTTGTTTAAATTAATCCTTTTACTGGATAGTTAAAAGGAATATATAGATGTTATTTACTTTTTAGGCTATTTTACTTGTATGTTAAGATTAATGGAATTACAAAACATAATTAGATAGCATTGTAGATATGTTATATGTCTATGGATAAGTTGTAACATGCTATGTCTTTATAATATGGTGCGTTTTTATATGTGCTTAAAATAATATTTTTAGTACATAATATTAATTATATAATGAAATATTTTATTTATAACTCTCAATTCTATTTTATTCCATGAGAGTATGTCAGTAACTTTTGGGCCTGGTACAGATATTTCTGATTCTAACCTAGGTATCTATTCTAAGTTTTTAGCTATTACAGCTACGTATAAGTTAAACGTAAATAAGATATTTAATGAAAATTTTCTAATATTATGTTTAGTGTTTCAAATAATATTAGAATTATGTTATAAAATAGTTATTTAAACACTAGTAAGATTTCATCAGTTAACTGGAATTTTATGTAGTTATTTGTATAGAAATTTTTAAGCAGCAGAAGATAACAATTTTATTGGTAAGTTTGTAAATGTATTTATTAGTTGTATCTCTTTCTAGAGAATTAAATTATTTCCCTAATGTTTAGTTAATTTTTCTTTATATTAAAGCTAAAAATAAGCCATTAAGTCACACTTTCTTGTGTATAATACAGATATATTTGAATTTACTTTATTTTTTTATATATAGATTATTATTATTTCTAATGCACCAAAATATTAGATTACATACTAAAGATATATGTAACTTATAGTTATGATTGGTATAGAATAGTTTTTTATATTGCATCATAGTTTATATATAAGATAACAGGAGAATTAAATTTATTTTCTTTTGATAAATTTATGTATATATATTTTGTAAGTCAAAATAGTGATAGAGTATTAGATGTTAATTTTTTACATGGTTTTATAAAAAGTTCCTATTTTTTAGGACGTACGTTATCTAGAATGTATTATATAATTTTGTAAATATTATCTATATCTTATATTATGCAGCGTATGTTAGAGCACGCATAGGAGAAGTATAAAATATTTAAATATTTTTAAATTAAATAATAATGTATATAATTCATGTATATTATTTTTATTTTATATCTATATATGGTCATTTGACTCGAAGGAAATAATTTATTAGGTGATATAAGTGGCTGCATTCGTTATTTGGTTCTGGGGTACACGAGTATGAGAGAAACAGCAAGCTGGCAACCAAGTGCTCCTATATCTAACTTGCTTAAACGTGCTTTAATATTAGCCGAGACCCGGCGTTTCTTCGCTGATCGTAATGTAATAGAGGTTGAGACGCCAATGATGAGTCAAGCATCAGTTACTGATATTCACCTATTTCCGTTTGAGACTCGGTTTACTCGTCCAGGAGTAGTAAATGATCTAACTCTTTATATGATAACTAGCCCTGAATATCATATGAAGCGTTTATTAGCTGCAGGAAGTGGTTCGATTTATCAGATAGGTAGAAGTTTTCGCAATGAAGAGGTTGGACGTTATCATAATCCAGAATTTACTATGCTAGAATGGTATCGTATTAATTATGATATGTATCAAATAATGAATGAGGTGGATGCTCTTTTGCAACAGGTTTTAGGTTGCACCACCGCAGACACTATGTCTTATCAGCAAGCATTTATAGTGCATCTAAATATTGATCCATTATCAGCAGATATTTCTCAGTTGCGTAAAGTAGCATACGATCTTGGTTTAAGTAATATTAGCAAAAGCGAAGAAGATCGCGATATCTTGCTTCAATTATTATTATCTGTTGGAGTAGAGCCGTGTATTGGTCATGAACGGCCAATGTTTTTGTACCATTTCCCGGCTAGCCAGGCATTGTTATCAGAGATTAATAGGGAAGATCAACGAGTATCAGATCGTTTTGAGGTATATTTTAAAGGCATTGAACTCGCGAACGGTTTCCGTGAGTTGACTGATAGCCATGAACAGCGCTGTCGTTTTGAGCAAGATAATAATAAGCGCATCCGGCGTGGTTTACCGCGGTACCGGATTGATAATAATTTGCTTGATGCACTACATCATGGTATACCGGCGTGCTCTGGGGTAGCATTAGGCTTCGATCGGTTAATAATGCTGGCATTAGGTGCTCAGAGTATAAGTGATGTACTAGCTTTTCCAATCGGACGTGCGTAGCTATATACTTCACTAAATAGAAAATATTTTCTGGTAGTTAAACGTTTCTACATTAGCTAGATACTATAAATTTCAGTGCTCTAGCTATAATATATAGCCTTCGTTAAGAAGTATTTATTATTTTTCTAGTAGATATTGTTTAGTAATAATTTATTGAGTTATTTTGCTATTCAATGAACTATATGCTACCTGATTCATGATTGTTGTTATAGTTGCGTAAAGGTGGTATATTGTCATTTTTACTTAATGGTGATATTATCTCATTACGTACTTGAAAAGGTGGATATGGTAAGGTAATACCATGTTCACGATAGCCAGAAAGTATTAATTGGTGCATAGCATGACGCAGTGGCATGCGATGACCCATTTCAGCTGCATAAATGCGTAGCTCGAATATTTGAATACCCTGCTGTAGATCAACTAAATACACTTCTGGTGCAGGTGTTTCCAAAACTAATGAACAGTATGTGGCGGCATTAGCTAAAATCTTGGTCACTATTTCACTATTAGCATTTGACGGAGCAGGGACGGTTAATACCACACGTGTCAGGTTATCTGATAACGACCAGTTGATAAATTGCTCAGTAATGAATGCCTTGTTCGGTACTATAATTTCTTTGCGATCCCAGTCTGAGATAGTAGTAGCTCGGGTGTTTATTTTAGTAACGCTGCCAGTTAGATTTCGAATTGTTACTGTATCACCAATACGAATTGGCTTCTCGAATAGAATAATCAGTCCACAAATAAAATTAGAGAATATTTCTTGCATACCAAACCCTAAACCTAGGCTGAGCGCAGTAACCACCCATTGTAGTTTTGACCATTCTATGCCGAGCCAAAAAAAGCTTAGTACTGCACCAAATATTAGTAGTAGATACTTAGTAATAGTAGTAATAGCGTATCCAGTACCTGGTCTTAGATCAAGATGCTGTAGCACTACTAATTCTAATAATGCTGGTAGGTTGCGCACTAATTGCATAGTGATGGTTAATACTAAAATAGCTATTAATACAGCACCTAAGGTTATTGGGTGTGTAGTTTCAAGTCCATTAATCATGGACGTGACGTCCCATAGGGAGATGTTTCCCAAGAAAGCAAAAGCAGAGTGGATCTCTGACCACAATACGATTACCGATACTAGTGCGATCATAGTTAGAATAGAGCGTACTAATTGTAAGGATTGAGCGCTGATTACATCTAGATCAATTTCTGAATCATCTACATCTATCGATCCTTCGATACTATTCGGCGTATGAGCGATTTCCTCTTCACCCCGAGTGCGCTGCGCTAGAATTTCAGCTCGCCGTTGTTTTGCGCGGTCAAAGGCAATGCGACGTCTCTGAATTAGCATCCAGCGACGAATAATGTGGTAAACTATTAGCAGGAAAAACCA
Organism: Serratia symbiotica str. 'Cinara cedri'; assembly: GCA_000238975.1. Taxonomy (GTDB): domain Bacteria; phylum Pseudomonadota; class Gammaproteobacteria; order Enterobacterales; family Enterobacteriaceae; genus Serratia_D; species Serratia_D symbiotica_A. Next base: position 126,620 of record CP002295.1, read on the forward strand.
GATTGCTACTGAGGTTTCTAGTCGTGCTAGTAATGCTTGTGATGTGGCTAGGTAACCAACGCTAGCGGCGCTAGCCGCTAGTAAGGGTGCTGATAGTAGTAAACCCCATAACGCACTGTTTACTATATTGTCTCCTGAACCTTTATTATCAAGATGTAGTGGTATACCTGCTCGCTTTAAGCTATTAGTCACTATGGCTAGCGCTAGACAGAGAAGGATAAAACATAGTCGCCCTAAAGTATTAGTAAACTCGCGTTCTTTTAGGTTATCAAAGGTGATTAATGCCATTAGTAATGGCACAATTAGCCAAATTGACATCTTATAGTAGCGCATAGCTAATGAAACCTGTTTGATTGGCCAGCGAAAGTGTACAATAAAAAGTCTTTGCGGATGTGCAAATGCAGCACAGATCATGCATACCCACAGGATTGGTAAGGTTGCAGTTACTCCTTTTCCAATTGCCTCTGCAACTGGATAGTTCCAGGCGCTCTGTAAGCCAAAACCAAGAGCTGCCCATAATACTGGTAACGGTATTGCTACTAAAATAGACCAGAATACGGTACGCAACGTTAGAGAGAATTCATCTTGTGTAACTTTACCCACTCGGCTACTAGTGCGCGTTAGAAAGGCTTGATAATGTTTGCGTGAACTAATACTAAAAATAACCAGCATTAATGCACCGAAGATCGGTATTAATGTTTCTCTGCTAGTTATCATCATCATAAAGGCCCCACTGAGCTGCGCTAGAGTATCTAGCGATAATAATCTTGTGAGATCATGTGCAACGTTAATGGGGTAGGATAGAGTGATTGGATTAACATTTGGCACCCAGAATAAGTAGCGATGAATAGCTTCGTGGATCTCATTTAATGCCTCAACTAATTGGGTGTTAGCGACTTTTAGTTTCGTGAGTTCAATAATCTGGGTGTCGCTGCTAGATAGTAGTGAGTTAAGTAATTCTCGTTGAGTTTGCAGCTGCGAGTTAATAATGCGTCGCTCCGCGCTATTTAGTTCACTGCCGTCGTCACGTTTGAAATGGTACCGTGATAGATTATCTAATTGATTTTCAAATCGTAATCTCTGTACTCGTAGTTGCACCATATCGCCGTCTAATTGCTGCGGCTTAGGAATATCTGGTAATGTTGCCACTTGGGCGCGTAGTGTTTCGCCTAAGACTGATGAGGATCCTAACCATTGTGCTTGTTCAATAATTGTGCTTAATGCTTGACGCACTTGTAATGTTTGTGCGGCAGCCTGCCTTTGCTGGGAGGATATTAAATCCATGCGTTGTGCTTGATTATTCAGTATAGTAGAAAGAGATTGGTTAATTTGTAGTTGTTCATTGATGATTTTTGGTAGATAGTTGTTTTGTTCTGTTAACTGCTTTGTTTTTTCTAGTGTTATTTCAGCTTCACGTTGACGTTTTGTATGCAGGTTATTACGTAATGTTTGCAATTGAATATCGAATTTTTCATGGCGTTTTTTGTAAACCTCAGCGCGTATCCGTGCTAATTCTTGGCGGTAATTAGCTGATCGCTGTGCTAGTTCTAGTTCTTCTACTTTAGCCTTACGTGCTGCTACTTCTGCCTGTAATGATGCTAATGTCGCTTGAGTGTATGCAGTTGTAGATTGTGCTTGCAAGCGGCGCTGTACTTCAGCCAGCGCGTGACGTGCATCGATCTGTTGTTGTAACTGTTGACCGAGTGAATCACTAATTTCCCGTATACGCTCTTGTTCTTGTTGCAGTAAACTTGTTTGCTCCAGGATAAGGCTGCTAATCTGTAGGATTTGTTGTTCTATGGTATTAGTTGTTAGATTATCGATATTTGTTAGTACTTTACTGTTTTCCATTACTAACTGATGTCGTAATTCTAGCATGATCTTTGGAAAATCATCAATAATCCGCTGATATTGCTCTGAACGTGTTATTGATTCCTTACGTTCTGATAACCAATTAAGGGCGCTATGCATAGCTCCAAGGGTATTAACCTGATTAGGCGTATATTCCTCTTCCTCGGCTTGTTTTAATTTCTGCTGGAGCTGAGCTTCAGTAGGTATAGTAGCCGCCATCACGGGTTGAAATAATAAATAACCGAGCTGTAGTGTGATGATCAGAAGCACAGCATTAATTCCTTCATATCTACGGTGATTTAGTAGTTATCTCTGTAGTCAGGATTTTAGCAAAAGCTTCACCCATACGGGTAACGCTACCATGTTTTAATTGTGGTGCAAACTGCACGCTACCCTCTATAAATAAGTTAATTACTGTTGAGCCTAATTTGAAACGTCCCATTTCTGCACCTTTTTCTAATTTAATAATCCCATCTTGACCTGCAGTAGGATAAGCCCAGCGTTTGATAATGCCTGTGTGTGGCGGTGTAATAGGGCCTGACCAAACGGTTTCGATACTACCAACTATAGTGGCACCGATTAGAATTTGTGCCATTGGGCCTATAGTAGTATCAAATACGCAGATTATACGTTCATTGCGAGCAAATAGATTTGGTACATTGGTAGTGGTTATTGGGTTTACTGAGAATAATTCACCAGGCACGTATATCATTTCGTTTAGTACGCCAGTGCATGGCATATGTACGCGGTGATAGTCGCTCGGTGCAAGGTAAGTGGTAGCAAATAAGCCTTTATGGAAAATTTTAGTTAATATAGGGTGACTAGCTAGTATAGCTCCTAGACTATATTGAAGGCCTTTAGCCTGAAAAATCAGATCGTCGTTAATTAGACCAAGTTGACTGATAGTGCCATCGGCAGGTAGAGCGAGCCAGTTAGTGTCGTTTATAATTGGTCGCGCGTCTGTACGTAGTGGTCTCATAAAAAAATCATTAAAGGTTGCATAGGAGCTGAGATCTGGATTTTGTGCTGTTTGCATATCTATGTGATAGTAGTAGGCAAATGTTTTTACTATTAGTTGAGTGAGCCAGCCAGCTTGTTTCTCAGCAATCCAGCCAGCTAGCCCTGTTAGTGCTAGTTTTGGCAACCAATGCTGCAATTTAATTTTAATGTTATTAAGCACGTTAACCTCTTAAATAAAATAAAGGTGCGTATTTTCATAGTGATTAGGCTATTGTTAATACTCTGTTTTTAATAATTAATGTGCCGCATGATTAAAGTTTGTTTACGTGTTATTACTGTCGAGATGCTTACTAAAATGCGGTGATAACTAAAACATTCCTCTGTGATACCCTCTTGTTTCATTGCAGCACGGATAGCGCGGTTTATATTAGTTTCGTTACCACAGTCACGAAATTTATAGTTACCTAAATAATAACGAAATTCGATAAAATCTTAGGTAATTTGTTTTAGCGTGAGATGACATAAGTCAAATTAGAGAATGCCTGATAATAAATAACATCTTTACTGTATAGGAAATGATACAATCTTGCTGCAGTGGTGGTATATTGTCCAATATTTAATCTCTCAGAAAGATAATTAATTTTAATGCGCTGTTTTGATAGCAGTAATAGTGAGTTGATTAGACTGACTTGCTTGTTTTTAATAGCCCTATAACATACTTATGCGCCTATTTAGTGCGTATTTAAATGTTATCGCGCCTTGATGTGTTTAACCAGGTACCTCGAGTACCTGGTATCCAATGCTATGGTAGGTTTTTGTTAATTTATTAATTTGTTTAAATATAATAGCATTAAGTAAATCTATTTTGTTTAGTGTAATTAGTGCTCTAATCTCTAATACTTTAAAAATTACTGGATAGCGATCAATAATATTTTGTGAAATTCCGGGTAGACTTATTGAAATGTAACCATTTAATTAATATTAGTGACAATCGGTTTTATATTATCATAAAAGTTTGCATAATTTAGTATTGAAGTATCTTTACATATAGTCTTTATAATTTCTTTCACTCGTGCTTGCGTATTGACGTATGATCGCCATATAACAAGATTACCAGTAACTAATAATCGTAGTGTACGGCGTATGCTACAGTGGTTCTTTGTATTATCTGTGTCTTTAACTTTTACATGCATCTCAAAACGGCTAATAATTCTACTGTTCTGTTATTTGTCTAGCTCGCAATCATTCAACTCTATTGCTTTATGATTACACGTTAGATCATGTATATTATACATGAGTATTTGTAGTTGTTGTGCTTGGAATAGCGGTTTATTGCTTATTGTGTACCGGCCTCACTTAAGTATGCTATATTACTTTTATATCTTAGGTTGCATATTGATTTACTTTATTTGCGTACGCACTCAAATTATTATTTAATCAATTTTACAAGGTTATAATTAGAGGTTAATGGATCTATATTACTTATGGTTCTTAAAAACTAAGATACACATTATTTATATTAAATAATTATTATCAGTTGTCACCTGTAGTGAAAGGTAGTACTTTTCGTGTATTATTTATTTAGTTTTTAGCTTGTACATAAGTAAATATTATGATAGCAAATGAAAATAATCTGATTTGGATTGATTTAGAGATGACGGGGCTAAACCCGGAGAGCGATCGTATTCTTGAGATTGCAACATTAGTTACTGATTCTAATTTAAAGGTTTTAGCTGAAGGGCCAGTGATTGCTATACGCCAGTCTGATGAGCAACTTAGTTTAATGGATGACTGGAATATGCGCACACATATGGGCAGTGGATTAGTAGCACGGGTGAGGGCTAGTGATTTTAGCGAACATGCTGCTGAGATGGTCATTCTTTCTTTCTTGAAGCAATGGGTAGTAGCAGGTACATCTCCTATCTGTGGGAATAGCGTCGGTCAGGATCGTCGTTTTTTATTTCGTTATATGCCTAAATTAGAGGCTTATTTTCATTATCGTTATCTAGATGTTAGTTCTTTAAAAGAACTTGTGCGTCGTTGGAAACCTAACATTCTTAATGAATACCAGAAACAACATAGTCATCAAGCGATGAATGATATTCGTGAATCAGTTGCTGAATTAGTATATTATCGCAATCATTTTATTAAGTTATAATGGTCACTATATTTGCAACATCTTTATTTGGTGACGAATGATAATTTCATATATTTTATTTTTTGTTTATCATTAAAATATCTTCGTAGGTGAATGATCTATAAAAATAAATAATTAATTTCTCATAAAACATAATATCCTAGTTAGAAATAGCCTAGTAGATAGGGTATTAATTTGTTATTTTTGGGGTTAGTTATATGTGCAGATAAGGTTTCTTGCTCTAGCATTATTTTCAAATTAAATTTTAATATGTCAGTCGTTTTATTGTATTGATACACCTAGTATAAGTGTTGTAAACAGACTTATCCACAGTTTTTTTATATACTAGCATAGTTAAAAAAAATAATATTCTGTAGGCATGCAATGTATTTATTTGATTTATCACAGTATTTTTTATATAGAAATATTACTTCTAGTACCTGCTGTCTTTACTATAGTTAAAAGATAGCATATTTTTATTTCTATCCACAAATCCACAGATAGTCTTGGCTTGCTAGATTGATATATCTAATATTAATATTGAACTCTTTCATGTTATCTTTTCTATAGTCCTTTGTTTTATTTTGTCTATCTCCTTATCCCTAAACATTACTTGGGAGCATGTGTATTTTAATGTATTATTAATTAACAAGTAACTTACTATAATAACTATCATTCAATGCTAATAAGCTGCAGAATATTATAATGATTACGTATTATGAGAAAATCGACATGCTTGTTATGGTATTTAGATATACGCTACTGCCGCTGTTGTTTTGTATCGTATGAATACAAAAAGTCAGGAATAGGTAGGTAATAGATGTATTACTATAGTCATAATATGTTATTAATCTTGAATAGGTAAAATGGGTTTTATTATATGGAAGAATATGTTTTACCTATACTAAATGAGACAGCAACTATCGCATTAGGTATTGTTTTGGCCAAAGCTTGCGATCATGCGAGTATCATTTATCTTTATGGTGATATAGCAATAGGTAAAACTACCTTTTGTCGTGGTTTTTTGCAGGGATTAGGTTATCATGCGAAGGTAAAAAGCCCGACGTATACATTAGTAGAACCGTATTATTTATATCCTCTAATAGTTTATCATTTTGATTTATATCGATTAGGTGATCCAGAAGAATTGGAATTTATAGGTATTAGAGATTATTTTTCTCAGGACGCTATTTGTTTAGTAGAATGGCCGCAGCATGGTAGCGGTATCTTACCGCAAGAAGATTTAGCACTATATCTCAGTTACCAGGATTATAATAGATTAATAAAGATTCAGGCTCTTTCTGCTTACGGCACCCGGCTTCTAAGGGGTATTAAGGAGTATGCAGGAATGACGCTATAATCATGTATGTGTTTAGAAAATTAGTCTTTATTACTTTGAGTGTCATGTTGGGGTCATTAGTTACTATCGGCGTGATCTCGGCATCTACATTATCTAATATTCATTTGTCTAGTACTCAGTATTCAGCAACAGTTTTATTGCGCTTTAATGGTCCACCAAATTATGTTTTTTTTTCTTTATCTAGTCCCGAGCGTGTAGTGTTAGACATAAAGCAGAATAGTAAAATTAGTTACCTACCAGTAAATTTTAGTGGTAAGAGTCTATTGACTAGAATTCGTTCTAGTACGTCAAAAGATAATCATAGTGTGCGTCTGATATTTGATTTAACGCGACGCGCTAAGATATCTACTGCGATACGCCATCACGGTAGTGCGTATATTTTAGTATTTAATCTTATTGATGCAGCTAATGATAATGTGTCTATTTTAGGTAAAGTCTTGACATCTGCTCGAGTGACAAGTAGTAAACGGGAACTAGTGCATAGAGTACTAAAGAGGACTAGGGATCTTACCAAGAAATCTAGTATGATAGTTGGTCCTGCAGTTAGAGTAATGTCCCGTAGTAGTCGTATTTCTACTATCCGTGGCGATCGTGTTGTTGTAGCAATTGATGCTGGACATGGCGGGCAAGATCCGGGCGCCATTGGTTTAAACGGTTTGAAAGAGAAAAATGTTACCATAGCTGTTGCACGTCGCTTGCATATGTTATTAAATTATGACTCTCAATTTAAACCGGTATTAACACGTAATGGCGACTACTTTATTTCAGTCACAGGGCGCTCTGATGTGGCACGTAAACGAGGCGCTAACGTGTTAGTTTCAATACATGCTGACGCCGCACCTAATCGTAGTGCTAATGGCGCTTCAGTTTGGGTCTTGTCTAATCGTCGTGCCGATAGTGAGATGGCCGCCTGGTTAGAGCAATATGATAAACAACCTGAATTACTCGGCGGCGCCGGTGATATGCTAGCCAATAGTCAGACAGATCCTTATCTAAGTCAAGCGGTATTAGCTCTGCAGTTTGGTTATTCGCAGCGTGTGGGTTATGACGTAGCTTTACAGGTATTACAGCAGTTGCAGAACGTAGGTGCACTACATAAGCGTAGGCCTGAGCATGCAAGCATTGGTGTATTACGTTCACCAGATATTCCTTCATTATTAGTTGAAACGGGATTTATTAGTAACAGTAAGGAAGAGCGTTTGCTTGGTAGTAGCGCGTATCAAGATAAGATTGCTGGAGCTATTTACAATGGTCTGCGCAACTATTTCTTGGTGCATCCGTTGCAAGTTAGTCCAAAAGTACCAAACCGACCGTTGGGGATAGTAGCAGCGGTTAAGTTTTTAATTTAGAAGTAAGTTATTACTGTGCACTAATAAGGAGTCTAGTTAGTGTTAGTTATTATCTAGTATCAAAAATAATATTATATATTTCAGCGTTTAGACATGCTATTGGCTGTTATTATTGGCTATGTTAGGTTGAATTATATAATGTTAGTTCAACATATCTAAATAGGATAGTAGATATATTGGCTAAATTTTTAAATTTAGTATCGATAATCTTTCAAATACTATTAATTTTATTACTTATATTAAATGTTTATACAAAAAATAATTAAGTATAATTTCCTTTCAGGAGATCAGTTATTATGAATATATTCATATAATGGTATCATTTTAAATTCTTTAAAGTAGGTTAATGTATTAAGATATAATATATCAATGTTTATAGTTGAATATTGAATATTCATAGCTCTATGATTATCAGTATAGTATTTAGTAGATTTATCCATATATTCTAGTCATTAATTGCTAATTATCTCACTAACTAAGCAATTATCTAGTAGTAAGCGGCAGCGATTAAAATATGCGTAAAAATACCTTCAATATTTGAGTAGTCTATATTAATATTGAATGGGATGGCTATGAGTTGATGTCTATATATGATAAAATTAATAATCTGCCATAAATAATTGCGCATTAGTTGTAGCGTATTATATCGTTAGTAAAATAAACATTTTCAGTGATATGGATACTGTTGCTAGTCTTATCGTTTATCGAGAAACGTTGGTTCGTGTTAACTATATTTTTTATCTGCATTTTACTTTGTTTATTTGCGGATAGAATGAAGCCTAGTAAGCTTATGTGTAAGGATGTTATTATATGATAATGGATTAAACCATTGACGTATTTAATTCGTAGGATATTTTTAGGTGTTGATCTTTTTGGTATTACTAAGCTTTGCTGTACATTTATGTATGAAGAGTGAATTTAATTTATTGACATTCATGTAGTTAATGGCACAATATCTAACATTGGCATATTTTTATGTAATGCCTAATTTTTATTATAAAGGCAATAAAATTTATAATTAGCTTGCTTTAAAAAAGTAAAAATAGTATGAGTATATTTTAGTAGTATTTTTGATACATTATTTACGTACAATATACTACACCTTTACCTACTTTGTAGTGGAGTGGGTTACCAAAAGATAATTTGGTAGCTCATACAATTAGTATAAGAAACTAGGTTAAATACAGTGCTATTAAGTTAATAGCAATGTTATATACTAGCGTATAATTAATCATGCTATTTATTATACTAATCATAATTGATTCAAAGATTATTAATAGCTTATTTGATGTAATTTGTATTAATGTCGACTCATATTAAGTCAAGTAAGCGTCGACTCAAAGTGTATCCAGTTTTATATGAGTTGTGCTTTCATTAGGCGCAGTTAATGCATAATATGATTTTATTAGGTCGCAACTCATAATAATGATACTACGGCATATTGGTATAGTATTATTATTAGAGGGTTTTGCCGAAAAAGGGTATTATCCATTTAGTATCTATACTGAGTATTTAAATATTTTATTGTTATTGGTAGTTATTATTTCTTTAATCAACATTTGTTACAAAACATGCTATTTTTATTACTAGCCCTTACTTCTAGTGAGCCTATTACAGTCAGCGTACCATATTGGTATTAGCTACCAACAATTATAGTAGTTAGTTACATATCAAGCTACTACATGCTGTTAATAATTCCAAGGTTATAATTCTAAAGAAACTGCTATTGTCATTGGATAAGTTGTATAAGACATCTAAATAGCAGTTAATCTATATACCATTCTAGTTGGTTAATAATATATTTGATTTGTTATATGCTAATTGACTAATGGCATAATCTTGTTTACTAAAAGTAATGGCAGTACTGAGATGATTTTCTTAGGTATAACGTTTACCTTGCGAGAAGCAAGGTTGCATTTATAAAAAAGGTTAATGTTAATCAAGCAAAAACTACAAAATAAAGTGGTTTTATTTATGAGATATCAGGAGTTTTTCGTGAAATGGGGTTGAATGTATAAATAAATTCGATTATATGAATTACATACATTCTCTTTACTGAGATGATAATAAAATTTACAAAAAATTATTTCTGAGATGCTGGATTATTTAGCTGAATATAAGGTAATAGTGCCTATAATGCTAGCTATGTTCTTTGCTCAACGCTGATTTAGCTGGTATCTACAGAAGATACTTCTCACAAGAGAGATAATTATTGACCGTAGTTTAACTATATTATTTCTAGGTAGGCTAACATCTACTAAGCAAATTTTTATAAAACCGTTTATCTATAGTCATGCTGGTGACTCTCAAGTATGAATAAAGCAAGAGTATATCCCCAAGCTATTTTTATTATGGGTCCTACCGCTGCAGGTAAGACGGCGCTAGCGATCGCATTGCGACAGCGTCTGCCAGTGGAGTTAATTAGTGTAGATTCTACATTAATTTATCGCGGTATGGACATTGGCACCGCTAAGCCAAGTGCCAAAGAATTATCTCAAGCACCACATCGGTTAATCGATATCTGTGATCCAGCTGAAGTTTACTCAGTGGCTGATTTTTGTGCAGATGCTTTAAAGGAGATGTCTAATATCACTTCTGCTGGTTATATCCCGCTGCTGGTAGGTGGTACTATGCTATATTATAAGGCGCTATTAGTAGGATTATCGCCGTTGCCCCCTGCTAATTTTTTAGTGCGTAAGCATATAGAGCAATTAGCAGCAACGCAAGGGCGAGAGGTTTTGCATCGTAAATTACAGGAGATTGATCCTACTGCTGCAGCAAGAATTCATCCTAATGATTTTCGGAGACTTTCTAGGGCACTGGTAAGTTTTTTTATTTCAGGTAAAACTTTAACCACACTCACTAAAATTTCAGGTAAATCGTTACCGTATCATACTTATCAATTTGCAATTGTGCCGCCTAGTCGGACATTAATTCATCAACGTATTAAACAACGTTATCATCAAATGTTAGCGTCAGGTTTTGAGCGGGAAGTGCGTGTACTTTTTGCGCGGGATGATTTACATGCAGATTTACCTTCTATGCGCAGTGTTGGTTATCGCCAGATGTGGTCATATTTATCTGGTGAAATAAGTTACGATGAAATGATTGATCGTAGTATTTGCGCAACGTATCAGTTAGCTAAACATCAAATTACTTGGTTGCGTAGTTGGAGTGAAGTGTATTGGTTAGATAGTCAGAAATTGGAAAAAGCTTTAAGTGAGATAATACAGGTTATTAGTGCATAGAGTTAGTGATTGTGTAGAATTAATGAGTTTTCAGAGCGAAATTTTTGTAGCGTTTATTTAGAGTAAGTAGGTTCTTAATGATAAACAACAAGCATATAAGGAAAAGATAGAATGGCTAAGGGGCAATCTTTGCAAGATCCGTTCCTAAACGCATTGCGTCGTGAACGAGTTCAGGTTTCGATTTATTTAGTTAATGGCATTAAGCTACAAGGTCAGATTGAGTCTTTTGATCAATTTGTTATTTTGCTGAAAAATACTGTAAGTCAGATGGTTTATAAGCACGCTATCTCAACTGTTGTTCCGTCACGTCCGATTTCACATCATAGTAGTAATCCAAATGGCGGTCCTAGTAATTATCATCATCATAATCACAGCACTTCCACGCCGCAACAGTTACTGCAGGAAAATGATAACTCTTAATGAAGGACTTTATCATCTCGTGCCATTATTGCGTAGAATATAAATAGCGTACATCTCTTAACTTGTATTTTTGATGCTTGTTTGAGAGGACGTACGCTTATTTAGTCATAATAAAAATAAGAAGTAGGTAGTTTTAGTTTGTATTTATTTATCGCACGATAAAGATGCTGCAGTCTTTAGTGATTTCAAGTATTTAATGTATTTAGTGAGGGCTTGTGATGTCCAAGTAGGATAGGAAGTTACAAGGCACTGTATACCTTATATCTTGTTGTGATAAAATAAGAAATGAAAATTAATATAGCAAAATAAGTAAATTATTTTTTATTTAATTTTAATTTTTACTACTCAGCAAAAGGAAATAATCATTGAGTATATACGCGAGTAATTTATCAGACTAAGTGAATTTTGTACATACTTATCGAGTAGTCTTGCATTATAAGGTAAATTAAAATTAAGGCTAGTGTAGTTTAGTTATGTTATGTATTTACATGCTGGTCTTGTAAATATTTATATCTTAAATTTTTTAAAATTGCGCTTATTTACAAGTAGTAGGTAAAATTTTAATTAGAAATAATCAATTTTTATTTTGTTATTGTATGAGTCTAATTTGTTGCTTAGGAGATAAATAATGATATTAATAAGATTGCTAGGTATGTACTTATAAGTTAATTTTCTTGCTAGAAGAATACATCATTCTAGCAAATTCACTATATTTAATTTAATAATATCTATAAGACTACGCTTTGTAGCGTAGTTATTAATTCATTATATTGTATTAGTTGAGTATATACAAGTAATATCATCTTAATGAGGATTGATGAGGATAAGGATTTCTGCGTTAGCAATAATATATAGTATACACATGGACATATTAGATAATTTCTTTCATATGTTGACTGCAAGTATATGCTTATCGCATCAAAGTATAGTATTGCTGAGCTAGTGTGTTAGCGCTCAATATAAATAAAGGTCTTCTGTGTCTGTATTATATGTTTACGAAGATTTTACCGGAGAGAGAGTGCATTATGAGCTGTCTTTATAGTTAAAAATGGATTTTTTAATAGCTCATTTTTACTAATTTAAGGTAATTTAGAAAAATTGGAATGAGCAAGATAAAAACAGTAGCCTATTAGTATATTTATGCATATTGTTTATTGCTATCGTCTCCCTAAATAGGAATAGAACCCAATTAAATATATCTTATTATCATCTATGTTTATATCTTATAACTTATTGTATTATAAATGTAATACTGTAGTATCTAATTATAAAATATGGAGCTAAATATGGCGTGGAATCAGCCTGGTAATAATGAACATAACCGCGACCCCTGGGGGAGCGGCAAAAATAATAGCGGTCAGTCTAGTGGTAATAATAGTGATGGTCATAAGCAAAGATCACCTGATTTAAATGATATAGTTCATAAATTAAGTAAGCTATTTAGGCGTCTATGCGTGAGTCAAGGTTCTAATAATGGCAATTATGGTACTGTAGCTCCAGGATTTAGCGGTCGAATTATATGTATATTAATAATTTTTGTAATATTGGTTTGGGCGGTAAGTGGCTTTTATGCTATCAAAGAAACTGATCGTGGCGTAGTGACTCGTTTTGGTAAATTTAGTCATTTAGTAGAGCCTGGTTTGAATTGGAAGCCAACTTTTGTCGACGATGTACGTCCAGTGAATGTAGAGTCTGTACGTGAATTAGCGGCATCTGGAGTGATGTTGACTGCAGATGAGAATGTAGTACGCGTAGAAATGAATGTACAATACCGTGTCACTAATCCAGAAAGCTATTTATTTAACGTTGTTAATGCGGATGGTAGTTTAAGCCAAGCTACTCATAGTGCTTTGCGCGGTGTAATTGGTAAATACTCTATGGACCGTATTTTAACTGAAGGTCGTACTGTAGTGCGTAATGATACTCAACGCATGTTGGAAGAGACTATTCGTCCTTATAATATGGGTATCATGTTGCTAGATGTTAATTTTCAGGCAGCACGTCCTCCTGAGGAAGTTAAAGCATCGTTTGATGATGCAATTGCTGCGCGTGAGAATGAGCAGCAGTATATACGTGAAGCAGAAGCTTATGCTAACGAAGTGCAGCCACGTGCAAATGGCCAGGCGCAGCGTCTTTTGGAGGACGCTAAGGCATATAAATATCGTACTATTCTAGAGGCTCGTGGTGAGGTAGCTCGTTTCGCAAGACTATTGCCAGAATACATATCTGCTCCAGAAATTACTCGTGAGCGCTTGTATATTGAAACTATGGAAAAAGTCTTGAGCCATACTCGTAAGGTTTTGTTTAGCGAGAAAGGTAATCATTTAATAACGTTGCCCTTGGGTGAAATGTTACATGATTATGCCAACACTACTAATTGCAGTGATAAAGACGCCGGTATGATTCATCTTACTCCCGCCCCTTCTATAAAGGGTGATAGTGGTTCTAATAATCAGTTATCCCGTAGTAATTTAAGTATGCATCAACGCCAGGTAAATGCACAGCGTGATGACACGACTCGTGTAGGGAGGGAGTAGTTAATGCGTAAGTCTTGTGTTATTATTACATCAGTCATGCTTATGGTAATATATACTTCACTATTTATAGTGCAGGAGGGTCAACGTGGCATAGTATTACGCTTTGGTAAAGTATTAAGGGATAGTGAAAGTAAACCCCTGGTATATGCACCTGGTCTGCACTTTAAGTTCCCGATGATTGAAACTGTAAAAAGCCTAGATGCACGTATCCATACTATGGATAATCAGGCTGAACGTTTTGTTACTAGCGAAAAAAAGGATTTAATAGTTGATTCTTACCTGAAATGGCGTATTAGTGATTTCCGTTGTTATTATTTAGCAACTGGTGGTGGTGATGTTTATCAGGCTGAAGTGTTATTAAAGCGTAAATTTATTGATCGTTTACGCTCTGAGATTGGTCGGCTAAATGTGAAGGAAGTTGTTATTGATGCTCGCGGGAAGTTAATGTTAGATGTGCGCACTGCACTAAATACGGGCAGTGTAGGTGATAGTGAAGAAGTTGTAATTAGTAGTACTAGCAGTACTAATAATGCTACTATCTCATCATCTATACATGTAGACCCGGAAACAGCTAGTAAACAATTACCGCTTAATTCAAATAGTATGGCTGCACTGGGTATTGAAGTAATTGATGTGCGTATTAAGCAAATTAATCTACCAGTAGAAGTGTCTGACGCTATTTACCAGCGGATGAGAGCTGAACGTGAAGCGGTAGCTCGGCATTTGCGTTCTCAGGGTCAAGAGGCAGCGGAGAAGCTACGTGCTAGCGCAGATTATGAAGTAACTCGTACTTTGGCGGAAGCTGAGCGTCAGGCGCGTATTACTCGTGGTGAGGGTGATGCCGAATCAGCTAATTTATTTGCTACTACATTTAGTCAAGATCCTGATTTTTATACTTTTATGCGTAGTTTACGTGCGTATGAAGCTAGCTTTAACAATCATCAGGATGTTATGGTTCTGAATGTGGATAGTGATTTTTTCCGCTATATGAAATCTCCTAGTTTTAGGCGCAAGTAGTTGTAATTGATATATTATCAGGGGCTCGTTTAATTATGAGCCTTTTGTGGTTGAAGGTATTCATATATCTAATAATTTGGGAATGTAATAATATGGGTGATATTTAGTTTCGTTTAAATATTATAATATTAAGTTTGTATTTTTGCATTGTACTTATTTGTTGAGTAGTACATTGAAAACTAAATGTGTGCAGTGATTACTATTACTAGTATATTGCTAATTTTAGTTTATAATTATTATAATTTCTAATTACTGCTCAGGTAATTAAATATAAGTAATAAATTTGTTATTGAGCCATTGGAGTATCAATAGCAGTATAGATTGTAGGTGCTATGGTTTACATAAGTTTAGTAATAAATTTTATTATTGAGAATTAAATTGTTGAATATATATTATGGCGTTTATGTTATAAAGTAGTAATTATGGGTTGTGTGAATGCTTATAATGTATGTTGATACAAATAGGTAGGAAACTTAGTATCAAATATATTCTTTCATGCTGAAAATCAAAAATTACGGTGGTAAAATCCATTTTTAAGCAATTGGTAATTTTAAAAATGGGTAAGAATATTGTTGTATTGGGTGCTCAATGGGGTGACGAAGGTAAAGGCAAGGTTGTAGATCTACTAACTGAGCGCGCGCAATATGTTGTGCGCTATCAAGGTGGGCATAATGCTGGCCATACTTTAGTAATTAATCATAAAAAAACTATTCTTCATTTGATACCTTCCGGTATCCTACATAAAAATGTTACTAGCGTTATCGGTAATGGCGTTGTTCTCGCTCCTGATGCTTTAATAAAAGAAATTATGGAGCTTGAGGCGCGTGGTATCCCAGTGCGTAAACGCTTATTATTATCCGAAGCGTGTCCATTAATTTTACCCCACCATGTAGCGCTAGATAATGCTCGTGAGAGATATCTAGGTGCAAGCGCTATTGGTACTACTGGTTGCGGTATTGGACCAGCGTACGAGGATAAAATAGCTCGTCGTGGCTTGCGTGTTAGCGATTTATTTAATAAAGATATTTTAGCTATTAAGTTAAAGAATATTATTGAGTATCATAACTTCCGGTTAGTAAATTACTATAAAGTTACAGCTATTGATTACAAAGTAACGCTCAATTATTTATTGTCTATTGCTGACACTATAACTGCTATGGTTGTTGATGTTTCAGATTTGTTAGATAATGCGCGTAAGCAGGGTGATTTAATTATATTTGAAGGCGCCCAAGGCACTTTTCTGGATATTGATCATGGGACTTATCCATATGTAACTTCCTCTAACACAACAGCTGGTGGTGTAGCTACAGGGTCAGGTATTGGTCCGCGTTATGTAGACGATGTATTAGGTATTATTAAAGCCTACTCCACTAGAGTAGGCAGTGGACCTTTTCCCACTGAACTTTTTGATGAAACTGGTGAATATTTATGTAAACAGGGTAATGAATTTGGTGCCACTACTGGACGCCGGCGTCGTACCGGGTGGTTAGATGCAGTTGCTATACGCCGTGCAGTACAGATTAATTCTTTATCTGGCTTTTGTCTCACTAAGTTAGACGTACTAGACGGATTAAAAGAAGTCAAAATTTGCGTGAGATATCTTATGCCTAATGGTCGTGAAATTACTACCTCGCCGCTTGGCCTAGAGAATTGGCAAGGGATTAAACCTATTTATGAAAGTATGCCAGGTTGGAAAGAAAACACTTTTGGCGTAAAAGAGCGTAGTAATCTACCACAAGCAGCATTGGAATATATTAAGCGTATTGAAGAAATTACTGGTATCCCCATAGATATGATTTCTACTGGTCCAGATCGTAGTGAAATTATAATTTTGCGCGATATTTTTGATATATAATTAATTATTTTTATTTATAGAGTTATTTTATACATTTATTTATCAAAAGTCTTTTAATCAGAAATTTATATGTAGTTTATGTAGTAAAAGTTAGACACTGAAAGACAGTAATATTTTCGGGATTTTTTAATGCATAAGGTTTAAAGTTAATTACTGAAAAATGATTAAACATGTTTATAACGGTATGACTTTATTGCTGCACCAAGATTGTGAGATATTTTGGTCTATTTAATTTTGGTTGGAACTACTGCTGATTCTTTATTCTATCTATCTTCACTAGTTGTAGATGTAGTTATAGTTATAACTGTAGCAATATAAAATTTTTTAATATCTGCTCTTAAAATGTAAGATACACTAATAATTAATTATGTAAGTTTTGGTTTGTTTATTATTAAATAATAATCTTATTAAATATCATTACAAATCAATTTATATGTAAGTCGTATAAAGCCTAATAGGTAGATGCGCAATTAATGAGTAGTAATTATTATCATTGAAGTGCACTACTTGACGTAGCTTTATTGCACGTAGCCTTATTGCTATTAATTAAAATAACTAGCATATTACGCAGGTAATTGATAGTAATAGTTTATCTTGTAACTAGTAAGATACTTAATATTATTAATCAGTTAAGCTTTGTTTATTTTATTACTATTACCTATCTCTTTATAAGGCGTTGGTTTTTATTAGCATAGATTAGGATAAATTATTTATATTCTTCATGTAGCTAGAGAACTGTAACGGCTTACGTGAATTAACTATGAGATAATTTCGATCTATCACTTCAATAATATTCTTTATTGGGTTGTATTCAATTTTATTGAAGAGTTAGAACACTACATTATAAAAGATACAGCCTAGGTAACTTCTTACTTTACAAGTTATTGCTTGTCGCATAAGCGTCGTTGAAAGATAAAGTTCAGTTATATGCTGCTGATGACAACGGAGGTATCGCTATGTCACAAGATCCATTTATCGAACGAGAAGCAGAAAAATACAAATCCCCTATTCCTAGTAGAGAATATATTATCGCGCATTTAGAGAAACGAGAAACACCAGCTAGTCGTAATATGTTGTTCAAAGAATTGGATTTAATAGGTGTAGATCAGTTAGAAGCCTTACGTCGTCGTTTGCGAGCGATGGAGCGTGATGGTCAATTAATATTGACTCGTCGTCAGTGTTATGCATTGCCAGAGCGATTAGACTTACTGCGTGGAACTGTTATTGGACATCGCGATGGTTATGGTTTTCTGCGTATCGAAGGCAGTAAGGATGATTATTATCTTTCTGTTGAGCAAATGAAAATAGCGATACATGATGATGTAGTGTTAGCTCGGGTTTTTAGCGCTGATTCTAAAGGTCGTCGTGAAGCGCGTATTGTACGTGTGTTAATACCGAAAATTCATCAGATTATTGGTCGTTTTTTTGTAGATACTAATATTGGGTTTGTAGTGCCGGATGATAGTCGCTTTAGCTTTGATATTTTGGTTGAAGAAGATTCTATAAATAGAGCGATTATAGGCTATATGGTGGTTATAGAGTTAATTCAACGCCCTACACGTCGCACTAAAGCAATAGGTAAGATCATTGAGATCCTCGGTAATAATATTGATACTGACATGGTTGTGGATATTGCGTTGCGCACCTATAATATTCCACATAGTTGGTCATCTCAGGTAGATGCACAGGTGGCTAAGCTAAGTGAGCAGGTGCCAGAAGTAGCTAAGAAAGATCGTGTTGATCTACGTAAATTACCATTGGTTACTATTGATAGTGAAGATGCTCGAGATTTTGATGATGCAGTTTATTGCGAGAAGAAAGAGGGTGGTGGCTGGCGTTTATGGGTAGCAATTGCCGATGTTAGCTATTATGTGCGACCGGATACTCTTCTAGATGATGTGGCGCGTAATCGTGCCACATCAGTATATTTTCCATCACAAGTAATTCCAATGCTACCAGAAGTGCTATCGAATGGGTTATGCTCCCTTAACCCGCAAGTTGATCGTCTATGCATGGTTTGTGAGATGACTATCTCTGCCCAAGGGCAGTTATTAGCATCTAAGTTCTATGAAGCGGTAATGAAGTCTCACGCTCGCTTAACTTATAATAAGGTTTGGCGCATATTACAAGGTGATAAGGATTTATGTGAGGATTATTATCCGCTTATTACACATTTAAAAAAATTGCATGCAATGTACCTTATACTAAAAAAAGCGCGTATTGCACGAGGCGGTATTACGTTTGAAACTGAAGAAGCTAAGTTTATCTTCAATGCTGCATATCGTATTGAGAGTATTGAGCCAATAGTGCGTAATGATGCTCATAGGTTGATTGAGGAATGTATGATCATGGCTAATGTTGCTAGCGCAATCTTTGTAGAGAAGTATAATGAGCCAGCATTATTCCGGGTTCATGATCGTCCAAGTAATGACCATATCTTTATGTTGCGTAGTATATTGAAGGAGCTTGGGTTAACATTAGAGGGCGGTGATAAACCACAACCGAAAGATTACGTTACATTAATAAACCAAGTTACTAAACGGCCTGATTATCAAATGTTACAAACCATGTTACTACGTTCAATGAAACAAGCTATTTATGACCCAGAAAACCGTGGCCATTTTGGCTTGGCACTGACTTCTTACGCGCATTTTACTTCACCAATTCGTCGTTACCCGGACTTAACGTTGCACCGTGCTATTAAATATCAGTGTAATAAAGAACGATATGGTGAATTAAAAGAGCGTTGGACTATAACTGGCGGATGGCATAGCGAATTTCAAGAAATTTTGCGTTTAGGTGTACATTGTTCCATGGCTGAACGTCGTGCAGATGAAGCGATACGTAACGTTATTGATTGGTTAAAGTGTGACTATATGCAGGACCAAGTTGGTTCTATATTCTATGGTATTATAGTTAGCGTGACTAGTTTCGGTTTTTTTGTACGCTTAAATAATCTTTTTATAGATGGGTTAGTACATATATCATCATTAGATAATGATTATTATTGTTATGATAACATTGGTCAGCGTCTTATTGGGGAATCTACTGGCGTAGTTTATCGTTTAGGTGATACGGTGAAGATTCGTATTGCAGCAGTTCACATGGATGAACGTAAGATGGATTTTATACTGGCTTCTAGCCACTGCGAACTACACGCTCTATGCAAAACTAAACGTAATCGCTCTAAGAATATAGTTTTACGCACTGTACATGATAATATCAAGATTAGTTCTGTTCGTACTCGGGTGCAGAGTAAACGGCGTAGAAGTAAATTGCTAACTAATTTTGAGTTAAATAGCACTTTACGTAAAGATATTGATAATTGTGCTAATAAAGTTAAGTGTGATAAAAGATTAAATGCTAAAAATATTTCGTATAAAGCCCAGAAAAAAACTGCTGCATTAAAAATTAATCATACTACTAATAATAAAGGTAGTAAATAGATTTTACTTATCACAATTGATTATTATTGGTTAGTGTATACTAGTGGCATAGTTAAAATATTATTATGAGTGAAATTATTTACGGTATTCATGCTATTAAGGCTTTATTAGAGCGTAATCCGCAACGTTTTCTAGAAGTATTTATTCTTAAAAGACGTGATGATCATCGTTTACAACCACTAATAACTGAGCTAGAAGAAATTGGTCTTGTTATGCAGTTAGTAAGCCGCGAGTGGTTGGACAATAAGGTTAATGGTGTAGTGCATCAAGGGATTATGGCAAGGGTACGTCAAGGGCCTAAACTACAAGAAAATGATCTACCTGCATTATTATCGATTATTGATGCGCCATTTTTACTAGCACTTGATGGGGTTACTGATCCGCATAATTTAGGTGCTTGCTTGCGTAGCGCTGATGCGGCAGGGGTGCATGCAGTTATTGTGCCGCATGATCGTTCTGCTCAATTAAATGCTACTGTAAAAAAAGTGTCTTGTGGTTCTTCTGAGAACGTGCCGCTAATTCGTGTTATTAACTTAGCACGGACTCTACGTTTACTAAAAGTAATGAATATTAAAGTAATAGGTGCAGATTGCACAGTATCTCATACGTTATATCAGAGTATGATGGTTGCACCAATGGTGTTAGTAATGGGCGCAGAAGGAAAGGGTATGCGCCGTTTAACTCGTGAGCACTGTGATGAGTTGATTAGCATTCCTATGACTGGTCTTACCTCTTCGCTTAATGTTTCTGTTGCAACTGGTATTTGTTTATTTGAAGTATTGCGTCAGCGTCTTTACTCTCTTCATGACTGTAATATTAGGGAGACACTATAAAAAGAAAGGTATGAGTGATATAGTAAAAGGCGTTTTTATACTATGTACTTTAATCTTGATAAATAAATTTTATGTGGGTTATTGAATGTTATATACTATGTTAGTATAATAACGCATAATTTTCAGCCGTATATTAAATACGTTCCTTGCTTCCATGGGCCGCGGTTGACCATAATAAGAAGCCGCATAATCCATAAGGAGCAATTGAATGCGTCATTACGAAATAGTTTTTATGGTTCATCCCGACCAAAGTGAACAAGTTCCCAGTATGATTGAGCGTTATAGCGCTTCCATTATTAGTGGGCAAGGAAAGATTCATCGTCTAGAAGATTGGGGTCGTCGTCAGTTAGCTTATCCTATTAATAAACTGCATAAAGCTCACTATGTTTTATTGAATATTGAAGCTTCTCAAGAAGTGGTAGATGAATTGGAAAATCACTTTCGCTTTAATGACGCTGTGATCCGTAGCATGATTATGCGTGTTAAATGCGCAATAACCGAAGCATCTGCAATGGTCAAGGTGAAAGATGAACGTCGTAGTGACCGCCGTGAAAGCTTTACTAATCTAACTGTAGATGCAGATGATTTAGATGTTGGGGATACTGAAGAGTAATTGCTGCCATGATATTTAATCAGCTAGTCTTATCTGGTACTGTATGCTCAGGATTATCTCAAAAAGTAAGCCCAACTGGCATACCACATTGTCAGTTTCTACTTGAGCACAGTTCACAGCAGATAGAAGCTGGATTAAATAGACATGTATGGTGCCGAATAAACGTAGTTGCTAGTGGACATGCGATGCAAGCATTAATTCAAAAATTAACAGTCGGTAGTCAGGTTAGTGTGCAAGGATTTATTAGCTGTCATCAAGGACGTGTTGGGTTAAGTAAACTATTTTTGCATGCCAGTCAGATTAAACTAATAGATTCTGGAGACTAGATGCATGGTACGTTATTTCCGTCGTCGTAAATTCTGCCGTTTTACCGCGGATGGTATTCGGGAGATTGACTATAAAGATATCGTTATGCTAAAAAATTATATCACTGAGAGTGGTAAAATTGTGCCTAGCCGCATTACTGGTACTCGTGCAAAATATCAGCGCCAGTTATCTCGTGCTATTAAGCGCGCAAGATACCTTTCTTTATTGCCATATACTGATCATCATCAGTAATGCACTAAAGTTTATTAAAAAGACTTTTAGAGGGTAAGTTAATGCAAGTGATATTGCTCAATAAAGTAGCAAGCTTGGGTAGTTTGGGTGATAAAGTTAACGTTAAAGCTGGTTATGCTCGTAATTTCTTAGTACCACAAGGTAAAGCTGTGCCTGCTACTAAGAAAAATATAGACCTTTTTGAGGCGCGCCATGCTGAATTGAAAGCTAAAATTGCTGATGTTATGTCTATTGCTGTTATGCGCGCAAGTAAGATCAACGAACTGTTAACAATTACTATAATAACTAATGTAGGCGAAGAAGGTAAGTTATTTGGGTCTATCGGGGCTCGTGATATTGCTAATGCAGTAACTGCGGCAGGTGTTCCGGTAACTAAGAGTGAAGTTCGCCTACCGAATGGCGTGCTGCGCACTACTGGTGAGCATGAAGTCCGTTTTCAGTTACATAGTGATGTGATAGCGCGACTAAATGTAGTGGTGGCTGCAGAAGTATAATCATATAATAACAATCCATATAATTACGTAGAAGCACATCTAAGGCATTATGGATTAATGCATTATTAGATATAAAGTTATGGGTTATTGATAACGCATCATGCACATATAGTTTTTATGTTTTATGATTTTATAACAAGTAAAGTATTTTATGATTTTATAACAAGTAAAGTATTTAGTCGACTAAACTAGATACGCTATGGAGGGAGGTAGTAAAGACTGATGCGATAGTGATACTTAGTTAGTATAAAAAGTTTGTAGGTGATTTATCTGTAATATAAAATCAAGTGCTTTATGTGCACGATATAAATATTTATAAACGCCAAGTTTATATTCTTTATAGTAGGTTCAGAGGGTTTTAAAACAGAAAAATATATTATGATGAGATCAGTGCTTTTGCTAAAGAAGTAATGTATTTAAGAATATAAAATAGTTTTATCTCTTTTAGATATAATCTAATTCTTACGTTAATAAGCAGAAAATAATAGTTATTATTTTATTAAATTATATTATTAGAAATATTTTTTGCATATATTAGGGTCCTTTTATTAGTATTAATCACCTAAGGTGATATATAATAGATATATACTTAATATTTTAAGTAAAAGATGATATAAATTAATTAAGGTATTTTAGGTTCAAAATATATATTAATAAAATTTTTTAATTTCTTAGTTTTTTATTTAATTAAAAACTGATATATTTAGATTTTTTTGTAGTGGGTATTAAGGCCTTAATGTATAATATTGAATTACATTAATTAGTATTTTTGTATGTAAGATTATTTTTGCACTTGTAACTACAGGTCATAATACGGTTATTAATTTTTTAGGGATCTAGAAAGAGCGTATCGGTAATATTTTAGCGTATTATATAAAAGTTATTATATTATATTAGATTGTTTTGTAAGTAGCGGTAATCAAGAGCATTAATAAAGAATAATATATAAAAATGTTATTCTGTATAAAATACGATATTATTTAGGTATACAAGATAGATGCATATGATAATGGAGTGAGATATAAATAATATAAATGCTAGGAATAAATTAGTATTTATTTTTTTGCTTATAGCAATAAATAAAATTTATTATTTTTTATAACTACTATATAAAATAGTATGATAATAATGTGTAACTTTAATAAGATCTTGTAATTTATGCATTATACTATTACATTATATTAATAACAAACATGTAATGTTATATTGCTTAGTTGTTTGCGTATTGTTTATTAACTTATCGATATATTAATGTTATATTAATATTTATAAAATAAATAATGTATCGGCATGGTTTTACTATCTTTTTATTTATATTAAAATTATATATACGAATAAATTATTATTGCTTATGATGTCCTGAAGTATTAATATATATTATATATTATATATTATATATTATATATTATATATTATATATTATATATTATATATAGTATTTATATTAGTAGTTAATGATCTAAATATTCAGCAATGGTATTGGAATATACTGTAATTGATTAAAGCAAGGTAGTGTTTTTATAAAATATTTTCCAAAGAAATACATGATAGTATAAATAATAGTGCATATCTTTAGTTTTTGTCAGTGATACTATTTGATTATAAATATAATACGATTAAAATAATAAAATAGTTGTAAATATAGCTACATGCTACAGGATCTGGTGATAAAAAAATTTATTTATTGATAATGTTTTCTGAGTTGGATATATAATATAATAATAAGTATTATATTTTATATGTGTTATTTGAAATGATTTTATTAGATAGTTTCTTACGAAAAGATGTTTTTCTGCAAGATAAAACCTTATTTAACGACTATGATACTGAAAAGATAGCTAAGCATAAGTTTTAGCTTGTGAAGTATAATACGGGCTATATCATCTCTATCTTACTTACATCACAAGTATGTATAATATTATAAAATTTATAATATTGCACAGCATTAAAAGGAATTTCTGGTTATTTAAGCATAAAACCTAAAAGTCTTATAGATATTTAGAAAACACCGTACTTATGTAAGTGCAAAGCTATTTAAATTTGTTAGAATGGTTAATGTGCTGTGTATATAATTTAATATTAAGCGTGCTATATTTAATTTGTACTTGTTAATAGATAGGTATATCTATTGCATTCAGTTTTTTAACACAGAATAAGGTTTTTGCTTTATTGTTTTTATTTTAATTAAATACTTTAACTATTTTTTATAAAAATATACTTAAAATATATGCGTTGTAATAAGAGATCTAGCTATAATATTTTATTATTTTTAGATATTTGATAATAAACATTGAGTGATATTGCTGAATTATTATTTTTATTCTTTTATACTAAGAAGATTAGTATCTTTTCCTTAGGGTGTATGATATTGCTAATTTGTTAAAAGTATATTTAAGTGCATTATAACAAAACTCCTAATTTTGTAGTATAAACATACTGTCTAAGATAGATGTTATTAATATTATAGCTTATAATACAGTATAATATTTATTATATTGACTTTTTCAGTCACTAAGTTAATAATGAACATATTAAGAGTCTTCTGATATCTGATTATTTTTTAAGCTGTATAACTATCTTGCTAAAAAGAACGTACAAATAACTAACTGATCATTTATCAAAGAATAATGTTTATTATTATATAAGTTTATAATTTATCCCAGTAGGAAAGTAATTTCATTATTTCACTATATTAGTGTATTGATTATTTTTATGCACTCTATTTAAATTATATTTATTGGAATGATATTTTTATGTTTAAATTGTAGTAATAATTTATATTTAAGTGGTATATAAAATAAAAAAAAGTAAAGAATACTAGTATTCTGGTATTTAAGAATGGTCATCATTTACTTTTATAGTAACATTGTTATTCGTTATATTAAATTTTAATCAGTTTTTTCTTTTATTATGTTATGCTTTTAATTTTTTATAAATCTAAGAAAAACTTATGATAATATTACTTCCTAGAGGGATTGAGGTGTAAGTGCATTATGGTATTGGTTTATGAGTTAGATAATAGTTGCAATTATTAGGATTGAAATATTTACGCCATAAGCTATGCTAGTGGGGTTATCATAATGTATTAAAGGGTAATTTTACTGTAATACATTGTGCCCCGCATAAAATACATAGATATGCGGATAATGTGTTATGAATATCAGCAGCATATGGTTGTTAAATATTAGTAACTTTTATATATAAAAACACTAGTATGATTATTTATTATTTACTGAATTTAGTTTACAGCTTTCTTCGTCATAAGGCAGAGAGGAGTTCGATTAAATCTCGCTAGGATTGAGTGCGTAAGTATTATAACTATGCACCAAGTTAGTAGTTAGCATTTGATGGTTTTATGGAGAGGGGGCAAATCTCTGTATTCTTATTTAGTAGCATAATTCCATGATAGAATTAAAATTATGTATTAACTTCAATACTAGTTGGCTGTTAATTCTAACTATAGATCTCTTATACTTTAACTTATGACGTACATAACGCTAGTGTACGTACCTCACTATGTGGTATGCTAATTTTTACTATTGAATTGTTATAAATTTTATAATTTATCATGATTTTTAGTTAGTATAGTGTTTATAAATATATTATTAAACTATGTCATTATAAGTAGATTTTATATAAAATTAGTATTATTAGAATTTAGGAATACATTTATTCCACGCATAACATAATTTATTACATGCAATGAGTTACTTATTTTTAGTGATAACGTTTAGCATCATATTAAATTATATTTATTCACTAATAAATTACTTACTATAGATGATTTTGCTATTAGTTGATGGATTTTAATTTAGATTAAATATAAAAATTAATTTTTTAACAGACAGGGAATAATATTTCCTATTGTATTACTTGTTTAAGGCACATGATATGTTAACACAAATTTGCCGACTATCCCGTATGGCCGGAGAGGCTATTATGGCAGTATACGATGGTAAAGTACCACTGAATATTGAGAAAAAAAAAGATCATTCACCGATCACTACAGCTGATTTAGCAGCACATCATATTATTAAATGTGGTCTAGCAGAGTTAATGCCAGATGTACCTCTGTTATCAGAAGAAGATCAACCTAATTGGAAAGAGCGTCAAAATTGGACGCGTTACTGGTTAGTTGATCCTTTAGATGGCACTAAGGAGTTTTTGTGTCGTAACGGACAATTTACCGTAAATATCGCATTAATTGAGCATGGTAAAGCGGTATTAGGGGTGGTATATGCACCGGCTCTTAGAATTCTTTATCTAGCAGCAGGTCAAGGTGCCTGGAAGGAAGAGAAAGGACGATGTAAACGTATTGCTATAAGTAATGCATATCCACCTCTAGTGGTAGTAAGTCGTTCTCATATTGATAATGAATTGAAGTACTTTTTGGACCAGATTGGGGAGCATAAGACCATTACTGTTGGTTCATCACTAAAGTTTTGTTTAGTAGCAGAAGGTAAGGCGCAATTATATCCTCGATTTGGTCCTACTAATATATGGGATACTGCTGCAGGCCATGCAGTAGCTGCTGCTGCTGGATCAAGTATTTATGATTGGCAGGGTAAACCTCTGCTCTATGCACCGCGCCCATCTTTCCTAAACCCAGGTTTTCTAGTATCATAATCTTGACCTAATGTACTAAAATTTAGCGTACATTGCTCTATTATTATTCTTTTATTTTTTAAATAAAGTATTTAGAGTAATTTACTAAAAAATTGCAATTATAAGGATATATTTTTATAGTGTATTGTATTTTGATGCATACATGTTTCATGTAATTATTAGGTAAAAATTAATTTTTAGGTAAATAATTTACAAAGTTAATTATTTTAATATATCATTATGCATAATAGAATATTAATTCATTTTATTAGCATAATAATAAGCATATAATATTTACTCTAAAGTTTTATTATTTACTCATTTTTAAATTAGTATGTGACTAATATTATATATAGCAATTTAGTGTTAAATCTTTATTAATAGCTTTAAATTTTTTAATTACCTTTAATGATATTATAGATCAAGTACGGTTAGCGTTTCATTAATTCGTATATAACTACTATTCAATAATAAGTTTTGTTGCTTAGTATATATTTTAGAAGATTTTTAAAGTTAATATAGCTAATCATTTAATATATATAGTTACCATATATTAGGAATTTGGAGTGTAAGCTAATCGCACCTCCCGGGAAGCTTTTTCGCTTTTATGTATACCTAAATAGATTAAATTTATACAGAAAGTTATTAAAGATGTAACTTTATATTATTCTAGCTTAAAGATTTTTCCAGTTATTGTATAATAAATAGATATTTATGAATGTTATTAATAGAAAATTTTTTGGCATCCATTTCTGATGTTGCTTAATATTAGTATATATTACATCAATAGTGATTAAGGGAGGTGATCTCTTATTGCATGCTTTCATAGAAATACATTAATTATAATTTTAATAATTAATAATAATGCTAAAGTTAAATAGATAGAATTGTATATATCTTATGAGGCGTTTATTACTATAAGTTTAGAAGTTAATAAAGTTTCTAATATATATAGGAGTCAAGACATCTAAATTCTTTATTATATAAAGAATAGTGATATTTACAGTTTAGTATTAATTCTATTAATATAAATAGATAATTTTATATCATAATATTTAAAGATGTTGACATAGTATTAACGAATGTGTTATAATATTTAAATATTTTAGTATTAAAGTTAAGAATATGCTACTAAAGATGAAAGATATAGTTAATATATATAGTTAATGACTTAAGATAATTGCAGATAATCTATACTAGATATTATGCTTATAGTATGATTATTTATAACTATAATTAAGTAAAATTAGTAATTTTAGGATTACTGTGGCTTATAAATTTTCTTTATTACATGGAGCAATAATAACATAAGATTAGTAGCAATAGAATAAATTAAGTTTTTTATTTTGGCATTTATTTAACGCGAGAAATATAAGTACCGTAGCGAGTATTAACACGGATAGTTTCACCAATTTGTATGAATAATGGCACTCTAACAACCGCACCCGTGCTAAGAGTTGCTAGTTTCCAACTGGAGCCTGTAGTATCTCCTTTTAGTCCTGGGTCAGCATGAGTGACTTTTATTTCAATAAAGTTTGGTGGTTGAACAACAATAGGATGATTATTCCATAAAGTTATAATGCATTTCGTATTATACTGTAGCCACTTTGCTACCTCAGCAACTAATTTTTTTTCAATTTGATGTTGATCAAAATTTTCAGGGTGCATAAAATGATAAAAACTACCATCATTATACAGGTAGTGCATGGTAGTGTCTATAATATCTGCGGCTTCATAATAATCTGTAGATTTAAAGGTTTTTTCTACGCGAGCACCTGTTAATAAACGACGCATTTTTACGCGTGCAAATGCTTGGCCTTTACCAGGCTTGACAAATTCACTTGACTCTATAGTGTAAGGTTCGCCTTCAAATATAATTTTAAGACCAGAATAGAAATCGTTACTAGAATAAGTTGTCATGATTATCTTATAAATATTTAAATTGGTATTATAGCTTAAATGGCAAGTTTTGTTGCTCAAAATACAGCATATAAAGAGGATTGGCTGCATCAACTTGCCAATGTTATTACTAATCCTAATGAATTACTTCATCTTTTATCACTAGATATGCATCCAGAATTATTACAGGAGCACGATGCTAGTAGGCTTTTTGCATTGCGGGTGCCGCGCGTTTTTGTTGCGCGTATGCGACCAGGAGATGTTAATGATCCACTACTGCGTCAGGTAATTAGTACTAAAGAAGAGTTTATCGCTTCCCCTGGTTTTGTAATTGATCCGTTAGATGAACAATGTACTATATTACCTGGTTTGTTGCACAAATACCGCAATCGCGCACTATTGCTTGTTAAAGGAGGATGTGCTGTTAATTGTCGCTATTGTTTTCGTAGATATTTTCCATATCATGATCATCATGGCAATAAGAGTAATTGGCGTCAAGCTATAACTTATATTCGCCAACATTCAGAGTTAGATGAAATTATTTTTTCTGGTGGTGATCCATTAATGGCAAAAGATCATGAGTTATCTTGGCTGATTGATGAGCTAGCCACTATCCCTCACTTAAAGCGTCTTCGTATTCATACTCGTTTACCGGTAGTAATACCAGCACGTATTACGCCTGGACTATGTAAATTATTATCAGTATCTCGTCTGCAGGTGCTAATGGTTACTCACATTAATCATGCTAATGAAATTGATAGTGAATTGCAGGCTGCTATGGTGCATTTGCGTTTATCAGGGGTTACTTTGCTTAACCAGAGTGTACTTATGCGCCGTATTAATGATAATGCCGATACATTAGCAGCTCTTAGTAATGCATTATTTGATATAGGTATTCTGCCTTACTACATTCATATGTTAGATAAAGTAGAGGGTGCGGCGCATTTTATGGTGAGTGACGATGAAGCACGCGCTATCATGCAGGATATGCTAAGTAAAGTGTCTGGTTATTTAGTGCCACGCTTAGTGCGTGAGGTGGGTAATAAATCAAGTAAAATGCCGCTTGATCTGCATTTAATCTCTAACTGTAGGTGATAATGTAGGAAAGAGTAATATTTATATCTCTTAGGGTGTTAATAAAGTTTTGTAGGGTTTATAAGAATAATAAATTTTCATATTATGCATCTATGTTTAGGAGGTTCTACTATAGATAATATTGCTGTTTATATACCTTAATGTTTTATTTTGTATTATTTACACAGATCATTTTATACAGTTATTCATTTATATTACTACAGTATTTGTCATTTAATACCAAGCAGGTGGCATTTTGTCATTTAATTATAGTTAAATATAATTTTTAATCTGCAGTATGTTATGCATAATTAATATTATAGTACATAATTTTTTAAAATGAATAAAAATGTATTTAAGAATAGATATAATTATTAAAAAATATTTTTTTATTTTAATTGCAGGATAGTATCACTTTAGGTTGATGTTTGAGGTTATACTGACTAGTAATTATCTTACTATAGCGTGATGACATTATTGTATCATGTTTTGTGGTGTTTATATAAAATACCCTGTGAGCATTTTGTCCCACAGGGTACAGTGATAATTTAATTAAGCCTTGTTTAGTATTCCTTTTAATCAAGGTTTAAAAGTATGGATTAACTTTGGGGACAATTACATCATGCCACCCATGCCACCCATGCCACCCATGCCACCAGTATTACTTACATCAGGTGCATCAGTTTTTGGAAGATCGGTAATCATGCATTCAGTAGTAATCATGAGGCCAGCCACAGAAGCCGCATACTGTAGAGCAGAGCGGGTTACTTTAGTTGGATCCAAGATACCCATCGCAATCATGTCGCCATACTCTTCAGAGCAAGCATTATAACCGTAGCTACCTTCCCCTGCTTTTAGGTTATTAGCAACAACAGAAGCTTCTTCACCAGCATTAATTACAATTTGGCGTAATGGAGATTCCATTGCACGCATTGCAACCTTAATGCCAACATTTTGATCTTCATTGTCACCTCTCAGGTTGCTAATTTTGCCTGCTACACGGATTAGAGCAACACCACCACCAGCAACCACGCCTTCTTCTACCGCTGCTCTAGTTGCATGAAGGGCATCTTCAACACGAGATTTCTTCTCTTTCATTTCAACTTCAGTTGCTGCACCAACTTTAATAACGGCAACGCCACCAGCTAATTTAGCTACGCGTTCTTGAAGTTTTTCGCGATCGTAATCAGAACTCGCTTCTTCGATTTGTTGACGAATTTGCGCTACGCGACCTTTGATGGCCACTTCATTACCTACGCCATCAATTATAGTAGATGTATCTTTATTAATCACCACGCGTTTAGCTTGACCCAAATCTTCTATTGTGGTTTTCTCTAATTCTAAACCAATCTCTTCAGAGATAACTGCGCCACCTGTCAGGGTTGCAATATCTTGCAGCATAGCTTTACGACGATCACCGAAACCTGGTGCTTTAACAGCAGCAACTTTTACAATACCACGCATAGTATTAACTACTAAAGTAGCTAATGCTTCACCTTCAACGTCTTCAGCGATAATTAGTAGTGGTTTTCCAGCTTTTGCTACAGATTCTAATATAGGTAGCATTTCACGGATGTTGGAAATTTTTTTGTCCACTAATAGAATGAATGGGCTTTCTAATTCTACAGAGCCATTTTCTGGTTTGTTAATGAAGTAAGGGGATAGGTAGCCGCGATCAAATTGCATACCCTCCACTACGTCTAGCTCATCTTGTAGGCCAGTACCTTCTTCAACAGTGATAACGCCTTTTTTACCAACTTTTTCCATGGCTTCCGCAATTAATTTTCCTACGGTTTCATCGGAGTTTGCAGATATGGTACCTACTTGGGCAATAGCCTTAAAGTCAGAACAAGGTACTGACAGTTTTTTTAACTCTTCAACCGCAGCCACAACAGCTTTATCGATACCACGTTTCAGATCCATTGGATTCATGCCTGCGGCTACAGCCTTGAGGCCTTCAGTAACAATGGATTGAGCTAATACGCTTGCTGTTGTTGTGCCGTCACCCGCCGCATCATTTGCTTTAGAGGCTACTTCTTTTACCATTTGTGCGCCCATGTTTTCGAATTTATCTTCTAATTCGATCTCACGAGCAACGGATACACCATCTTTGGTGATAGTAGGAGCGCCAAAAGATTTATCTAGTACTACATTACGACCTTTTGGGCCTAGTGTTACTTTTACTGCATCAGCTAGAACATTTACTCCGCGAAGCATTTTCACACGAGCATCATTGCCAAATTTTACGTCTTTAGCTGCCATTTGTATTCCCCTTCAACTCATTCAGTTCAGAAGATAAAGTGTAATTACGCTTCAACAATTGCTAAAATGTCGCTTTCAGACATGATCAACACGTCTTGATTGTCGATCTTCTCTACTTTTACACCGTAGCCATCATTGAAAATTACAGTATCGCCAACTTTTACATCCAATGATTGGATATTTCCATTTTCTAGTACGCGTCCTTTACCAACTGCAATTACTTCACCACGAGTAGATTTACCTGCCGCAGAACCAGTTAGAACAATACCGCCAGCAGATTTTAACTCTACTTCTTTTCGCTTGACAATAACACGGTCATGCAATGGACGAATATTCATCGGACGATCTCCTATAAGTTAAGAAGGTTTCTATTGGATTTAGGATTGTTCACCGGGTTCATCTTAATTATATCGCCGGCAACGTAACATTTAAAATGGGGGCATTTAATTCTCCTTTCAAGGGGCTAATCAAAAAAAATGTTTTCAGGTTTATATTGGTAAGCTAGAATAAAAAATATGGGTTAAAGCTTATTCTTATTAGTTATTGTGCTTAACATATTGATATTATTATTGCTACTAGTGTATAGTGCTAATCATTCTTATTTGATCTTAATTATCTCAGGCATTCATTATTTTAATTGCAAAAATGTTAAAGTGATAAAATGATAGATACCAGATACTACAGTAGCAATAGTAGTATAATAAAATTAGTAAGTTAGGTTATTTCTTTAGTAAGCAGTTGGCGATTACTGGTCATACTATTTTTTATGATGTCTAATATTTACTGTTGTTTATTATTTACCATACAAAATTTTTTTATTTGTACAAATATTCTTATTTTTTAGTGTTCTAACAAAATGCCTGCGCAATGGTTTAATTTAATGAGCAGCAAGATAAAAGCTATGCTTTGTACGGTAGTAATCGTAATAAATAAGAATATTTTATATTAGCAAGAAAGATCAGTATTTCCTAGGAAATAGGATATCTATTGATGGTGTCGATAAATAAATCATAGCAGGCTTTTGCCTATAAAAAGTATGATTATGAAAATTACATTAATATTCTCAGGGTATCTAATGTTTATTGATATTATCATCCTTTTATTAATTAGATTAAAAATTACAAAATGTTATTTTATAATAAAAATATTAGTTTGCAATTTATAACAAGAAGTTATTTTGTACATAATATAAAACATTATTTTGTAATAATCGTAACAGTGAAAAATTTGTTTTTAAATACTTAAGTAGACTAACATAGGTAATGTACATTACTATATATACTTTTGCTTGTAAATAATATATTAATTAGTGTATTTAAGAAATATAATTTTTAATATTAGTAATGTGATATGAATAATATTAATTTATATAGTTGAATATGTTTCATAGAATTTTATAGCGCTATATATCATAGATACAATGAAAATTGTTATATTAATAACAGTCATATCATTCATGCGCTTAAATTTTTTCTAATTATATTAGTGACATAAAAGTAATCATGATAATAAATAAGAGATAAAAAATTAAAAATTATTCTATAACATAGTATCGATATTATTCTTTAAGTTTTATGCTAGGCTAGCAAATATTTATTTAAAATTTATATTTTTTTAAAAAAATGTACTTAAACACCTAAACATACGTAGTTATATTAAGACCTTAATTCAGCACTAGTGCCCTCATGATACCTAATTAATTATCTTAAGTATCATATTTTATATTTATAAATATTAAGTATATCAATATTATGCATTATTTACATTAGATTTTTATCTATAAAGTGAAATTATTGAAAGTTATTTTCATCTATGTTGTCTAATTAGCATCAGAATATGTCATAAATGCTCCTAGATTAGGAATTTTATTTTTTCCGCAGATTATTTTTAAGAGAACTTTACCTGCAGTTGTGCATTGATTCTCGTGTTGTAGGTTAATTTAAGTACGTTTGCAATTAGTATTTAACTGAATACCTTGGGGCACACTAGTTCTGTACCATAGTGATAATATTAGCTATCGTTAATAGTTTATAAGTAGCGTGATATAGGATCTAATCAAATTATTTTTGTTAATGTTTGTTATGTAAGTTATGAAATAATATTTTGTGTTTAAGTTATGATACGTAGTATAGTAAATACCTTGTAATTAAATGATTTACATATATTTTCTTTTATCTCCTCCCCGGTCCGAAATTAATTAATTTATTAGGGTAAAATTAATCTGTTTAGAGTCATAGATAAGTTCTAGCAACTCGTAATAAAGATAAAATAGATAATGCAGATAGTGGTTAATTAAGTGCATTGATATGTAATTTATTATGATACACGTATCACTTTTTTGATAAAATAGTATTAATTATATCTATATTTTATAGTATTAAGAATTGGTTAGACGATGTTTAGTTTATTTATGTTACGCTTACTGCAACATGTTGGTAGATGCATAAATAGTATTTAAGTTAATAAAATGATATTATTAGTACTATATTTTTTACTATAGTAGTGCAGTGCGCCTACGTAAAATTATTTATTTATAATAGTTGTGTTATTTATATACAATAGACACGCAAATAAGTAAATTATTCGTGATACTTTTTGAAGTGTTGTTTATTGTACCAATATAAGTGAAAAAATATTTTTTGTGAAAATATTACATCTTTAACATATAAAAATGACAAGGATTGGTAAAAATCAATAATAATAGAAAAGTTAGTAGCATTAAAGACATTATTGATCTGCTAGATAGTTTTTTTATTTTTACCATTTCTAAGAATTAGGCTTTATATATTGATATTCTTGTAATAGATACTATGCATCTATCTGCCTAATTTTTCTTTAGAGTCCATGCGGCTTAATTAATTTAGGGTTAAAAAATTATTTTTTTATCTAATCTTTATTAACTACTAAGAATGCTTATACAGTTATACCAATGAGATCAATAGATTGATGTATAAAGTTACTCTTATACTTTATATGCTTATTAAGCCATATCTACTATTATCAACTATTAGTAATTTTATTTTAGTAATTTTATTTTAAGCGCTGAGCGTATCTCTTCTGTTTAAGTAATTCAGACGTAATGAGGTAGATGGAAATACTTTTGTATGTGTTATTTAATATATATTATTATTTAGTTGCTGTACTACAAACTATAAACTCATATTGTATGTATCATGCATGTTTATTATTGGTGATTAAAAGATAGGATATAAACATTAATTATATAATTCAGTATAATATTATATGTTATACATGTCTTTTTCCGTAGGACCACCGTTTCTTTTTTGCATATACTGTATATGTGTTTTTAGAGAAAATAGCAGTGCTGAGCTTGTGTATAGTGATTAATTCTCCCCCAGATAATCTAAATAAAATGAATGCATATGGTATTCTTATTGCAGCAGGATGATTATCTTAGTGCTTGATAGTGGTTATCATGCATTAGGTGATGTTAGATCATAAGATGTTATAATGTTTATGAGTTTTGTAATCCCATAATTCGGTTAGGGTAGAGATGGTAGGATACTGCAGATCAAACAAAAAGTTCAGTATATTATGGTCAATAAGCTGTGTTGCATATGATCAATGTATATAAGCATTTCAATGAAGATAGTTATTTTACTAATATTTTAAAAATATTTATAAGATTAGCGTTCTTCTGTATTTACGTCAATAAAATACAACTAAGTATTAAAAATTAGATAAGAATAATTTTTTATGTAGATCTTTTTTGTCTAAAATTCGTGTTATCTTGTTTTGTTATTTTTTATAGTAGTGATGCTTATAGTAATTATTTATGATATTCAATTTGTGGCGACTAAAACTTTAGTTACTAATTTTTTTCTGATACAATTGTATTGTTATTGATCGCCATAATTATTAATGCTATATATGCTAATGGAGACGATGTTAATTTTTTGTATATCTATAGCAGTATTATTTGATGTTTTATTTTTATAAATAGTTGAGCTAGTTGATATGGCATTATAATATATGCATATTATTAGGATTTTAATAATCTAAAAAATTAATGTTATTATATCTTAGTTATGTATTATAGTATAGTAGACATGGTGATAAGACTACAGTGTCTATACTAGTAAGTAGTATAATATTAGATTTAAAACTACTATGAAAAAATATTTTCTATAGGATTGTTTTTATTGTATATTAAATTATTTATAGCTATTTTATGCGTCTTTTGCCTATACTAGATATTGATCTATTTAAGTATAGTAATTTTATCTGCCATATTTTTATGAACGGATAACAAAATAAATATATATTAGTAGCTATATGTATGGCTGGTTTCTTGCGCTTGATAGGGAACTAGATACCATCTGTATAATCTAGTATTTGGTATTAATAGTTAGTGTATAAGCATTGCCACTATTTATAATATTCAGTATAGTTAGTGACTGAATGAATTTTAGCGTACTATCTAGTGATGTCATTAAAGGTAATTAGTGCTGTACATAATTAATATCATAATCTGAATAGTTTTTATATTTATTTACAGAACACCTAACATGAATTAATGGCAGATAAAATACTATAATTATCTAGAGTGTTATAATCTACTACTAATGTGGTAATAACACTATAAACCGATATATTATTTAGATATTATGCTTAATAGTTTATTATTAATTATTTCTTATCCCACCATTCCTTATTGCTTATTATTGGATTTATAATGAAAAGCTTTTTGTTGATAAGATTAGAATATTTTTACAACTATTGCTATTAAATATTACTATTATTAACTATTGTAATTAATTAAATGGTTATATGTTATTAATACAGGAGATATATCTTAGTATAAGATACTATATTCTAATGTTTATCTAAAATATGCTTTAAATTTATCTAAAATATGCTCTAAATATTTTTAGTTTTGCCGAATGATTATTGTAGTGATAATGTAATGCTAATCTTTAGTCTTTATGACATAAATATATTTGAATAGATTAGATTTATTAATTATACTAATTAATATCTGTATTGAAAATTTTCTTATAAAGATATAGGTAAATATTTCTTAACAGTTATCTACATGTTGTTAATAGTCATACAGAACATCTATTATTACTAAATATATAGGGTGTGTTAGTTTATTATTTTACCACCAAGGAGAAAATTGTTTAGATATCATCTTGGCTATAATTATATTTGCCTGTTTACTATGGAATGATATAATTATCTGAAATGGTAACATACTAAGAAATATATCAATTAGTAGCAAAATAGTAGCATACTAAGCAATACATTGGTCATTAATTTTATTATTATTAATAGGGAGAACAGTTAGTGAAGTAGAGTGAAGTAGTAAGTTAATGGCTAATGATATGAGCTTTGAGTTAATAATTTTCTTTTTTAGTTAAATGTTTATTTATGGAAACCTATTATATAGTCTTATAATACAGGTATAAATATCATTAGAACATTATAAGTTTAATGTAAGATATTATAATAAATATTAATCTTGACAAAGCACGGGGGATATGTTTTTCATGAAAGCGTATATAGTATTAGTATTTTTCCTAAAGAAAATAATGAGTCAGGCTAAAAATATAATATGACTTTATGCGCTTTGGCTAAAAAATCAGCGATAGTATCTATTTTATATTTTAGCATATAAAGATATTGACGGTTTTTAACTAAAATGCTTTAATATAATTTTCTGCCCGGATAGCTCAGTAGGTAGAGCGGGGGATTGAAGATCCCCGTGTCCTTGGTTCGATTCCGAGTCCGGGCACCATTGTTAGGTTATAGGTGATCATTGATAATAGCAATGTTTCTATTGTGCAGACTTAAGATAATATTAGTTTTTCACTTACAGAGTCATAGTATAGTATAGCATTATTTGTATAATATGTCTTTTATAAAAAATTAAATATCTGTTATATGTATGCCATAAAGATATGTATCTTATATTATTTTTATTTAATGTGTTTATAAAATATTAATTATATTTTATTGTCTAGTTTTAAATTAAATAATGTATCTACTTGCATGATTTTATATTTAACTTTATAAAATATAATATTTATATACATATGTACGATAATTTAATGAGCAGTAGATTTTATCATGTATTGCTCTTATGAGGATATTTTAATATTTGTTGTAGGCAGTTTTATCAAATATATGATGGGTTATAATATATATTTATTACTTTCTATTTACTCGTTTTGAATAATGCATCTTATATAAATTTTGTATTAATATTATCAATATAAGTATTATTTATATCTAATATTAAATATAGAATATAGTAGTTATCATTATTTTTATAATCTTTACCGAATAGTTTAGTTATAGCATTTTACTACCTCCTTAAGAAATGTAGTATTATACTTTAATATATACTCTATTCGCATTAAATAGGTATTGTGCTAGAACAGCAGTGATATTTACATTGCGTTATTTATAAATCTTAAACTAGAATCCGTTTTGAATTATAAAGATTGCATGATACATGTATCAGAAGATTAAGAAATTATGTAATCTTGATGTAGAGAGTTGTAGCTTATTGCCTATTATGTAAAAATAATTTCATCAACAATAGATTGGCTAGCTTATTAATATTTTTTGTGATGATTATTACGTAGCATTCATTTAAGCGCAGATTACCTAAACTAACGTATAAATATACGACTATGTGTCGTTACGTAGCTATATGCATTTGCGTACAGTACCTAACTTATTAGACACTTTTAGTGATATCCCGATTAGGTCACCTTATATTTATTCCTTAAATGTAATTAGCTGTATATTAGGCGTAGCTTCTAAATATCTTAAATAACTATTATTGCGTGCGTACGATATATCTTAGCTTAAAGTATAAGTAAGCATGTCGTATATTGCATATAATTTAGTGTTTTGTATCCTAACTATGATCATTGAGTGTGGTAGTTTTTGTGAAGTTGCTATATTGTTTGAGTTATATCCGCTTGTATCTTGTTCGTTGGCTAGGAATGTACTATATCAAGGGGTACTTATACTTCACGTAATATCGTTGTTACGTAGTAATTATTATTTAACTACTGCCTTTTA
This sequence comes from Serratia symbiotica str. 'Cinara cedri', assembly GCA_000238975.1. Taxonomy (GTDB): domain Bacteria; phylum Pseudomonadota; class Gammaproteobacteria; order Enterobacterales; family Enterobacteriaceae; genus Serratia_D; species Serratia_D symbiotica_A. The sequence continues at coordinate 166,197 of CP002295.1, forward strand.
TTATTTGTTGTTTTATTGTTTTTTAAATTTAGTTTTATATGGGTTTAAGTTTACAAATAAAGATATATAAAAACAGTATTTAGTATAACCTAAGATATTGTCAATAAAACTTAAAATTAAAAATATATTCATCTCTATTGATATTAGTGGTCTTGGTTCAGAGATTATAGATATATTATGCTTCTATTGAAGTAGAATATTTTTACAGTTATTTTTAGATTGAAATACATCTAGTTATTTATTTTATTTATGATTATAGATTTATTTATCTAGGTTTTTAGTGTTTGTTTTGTATGCGCTACAGGATTATCATCCTGTGTTATTATGTCTATAACATTTATTACTATAAGTTAGGTAGGTATATATCTTTAGTAGTTATATCTTTAAAAGATATTACGTAGGTAGCGTATTACATATGAATTATAATTTATTTAAATAATACTGCACTACTAAATGTATTACAATAAGTAGTTACTGGATAAGTGCTGATACGATCACCTTAGTAATACTAAGGTTATTGTATTATGGTACTTAATAAAGTATATTTGTTCTTCTTTGTAAGATACATAAATGATTAATAATATTGTCATTCATGATGATAATGCTATTATATTTTATATAGCAAGTCCGAAAACTATTATTTTTTTATTGATGCAGCATAATGATATTTTCTTTATTTATTTCTTTAGCGCCAAGTATTGTCGGCAAATAGTATTAAGACTATATTCGAGTAATTGCTGATGATTAATTTTTGGCGGATTAGCATAAATTTGCGCTATTTTAGCTGCTAGCGAACTTTCATTTAATTCTGCTAGCGCATGGCTCATGTTTGCCTTCTCTAGAATTTCCACAGCCCCCCCTGGGCAACGTGTACTAACTACTGGAGTATTACATAGTAATGCCTCAATTAGTACATTACCAAATCCTTCGTTGCTGGAACTTAGTACTAATAAAGAGGCATGGCGAATAAATTTATAGGGGTTAGTTTGAAAACCGAGAATTTTTACGCGTGCCATAATACCTAACTGTGCAGCTAATCGCCTAGTTTCTGTAATGCTAGTTTTTTTACCGGTGCCAATTAATACCAGTGGCACCTGAACGCCTGAGTGTGCATAAGCTTTCAGTAGGAGATCGTGTTGCTTATGTGGATGGAAGCGCCCAACGTGCACTAAATACTCTTGGCCTGCTAGTTCACAAGATTCCATTGATAGTTGTTTGATGGTCGCAATATCAAATGGATTATTGATTACCACTAAGCTCTGAGGACGAATTAGTAGATTTTGTTGTAGATCGTTACTAACGGCCCGTGAAACAGCGACGATATTTTGTTTTTGATAAATAGTAGATATTTTGCGCTGTTTTAGCCAGCGATCTACTGCCTTACGATGGCTAAGATAAGAAACAGATAAAATGCCATGAATACAGAACCATAAGCGATCTGAAGTAAGCAGTTTACTTCGACTAACTATGCGATCAGTTTTATGCAAGTTAGAAAAAGCTAGATCAAAGGCACCATTTTTTTGCTCTATATTAGCAATTGCTTGATCTAGTGCTGCAGTACGTCGCGATATTTCTGTCAGTTTACGCCACGGCATTTGGTTATGATCTGTCACTATATGATAGTTAATGCCATGGGGAATGGGGTATGTGCAAATCTCCCTTAATGAGATTAGGCTAACATTATGCCCCATTTGATGCATTCCGTGACATAGGTTTAGCACTGTTTTTTCTGCGCCGCCTCCAGATAGGCCATCGATAATCATTAATATGCGCATAGCTAAGTTAATAATTCTTTATATAGAGAGATAAGTTGTTCGGAGAGATTCTCTGGTGTTGCTGACATGATACGTTGTCTAGCTGCATCGCCCATTGCTGACCCGACACCTTGACGAGGTAATGATAGAATTGCCTCGCTGATAGCTGTCACGTTTAAAGCATCACTAATAAATCCATTTTCTTTTGGTGTAATAAACTCTGTTCCGCCACAGGTAGTGCTTGTGATTACTGGTAGGCCGCAAGACATTGCTTCTAGGATTACGTTAGGAAACGGGTCATATAAGGTTGGTAGTAATAGTGCGTCTGCTGCTTGGTAAAAAGGTAGCACATTCTTTTGTACCCCCATAAAGTGTATGCGTTGGCTGCAGTTAAGCAACTGTGCATGTATCTTATAACGTTTTTCGGCTTTATCCTTGCCCACCACAATGAGATGACTGTCTGTTACTGATACAGCGCTAATAGCAGCTGCTAATCCTTTGCGCTCAAAGCCAGAGCCAACAAATATCATACAGTGTACGTGCTGAGGTATGCTATATTGATCGCGTAGCCTTTGTCTTTGTTTTGTATTAGCTGGCATAAATTCTTGGTTATTAATAGCATTATAGATTACCGTGATTTTATCGGCTGATACCCCAAAATCATCTATAATTTCTTGTTTGATCATCTTTGCGTTGCAAATAACGGCTTTTAGCTCAGGAGCAGCATACATTGCGCGTTCAGAGCACATTATATAGTGGTGATAGTGGTTGGAAAACAACCATTTACATCGCCATTCTGCCATTAGCCGTGCACGCTGTAGTAACCAGCGTCGATGTACGCCATCTCCTGCACGGTAAATATCACATCCAGGAATACGCTCATGGCTTTGTACTAAATCAAATGATTCTTTTTGCCATAGTTCTTTTGCTGCCTTTGAAAAGCCTCGTTCTCGGCTTATACGACTCAGGTTTTGAGGGTTACACTGATGAATATGCCAGTTTGGATTGATATAGCCCTGCCATTCGCGTGTGATTACATTTAGATCTAAGTTATGTTTTGCTAAAGCTTCCAAGGAACGTGAAATAAAACGTTCTGCTCCACCATCTTGGCGGTATTTTTGGCGAATAATCGCTAAACGACATGTTTTCATACTAACTGACTCCGCCTAGCTATAATATCGTGTCTATAGACATAGGGTTAAGATAATGTTTTTGATATCAATAGCGAGCGATTAGATTGGGTAATAAGTAAAATTATCTAGTTTAGATTCTATGGCTAATAATTTTGCTATAGTCTACATTTGGTTAGTTTAGATGGTCCGCATAGCACAATACAGAGTGTTATTAGCGTAGTAGAATGTATATTGGCATTAAGTTCTACATTAATAAATAGTTTTATATAATCAATTAGCGTAGATAGTTGACTAATTTTTAACTAGCCAATCAGTAATATTACATATTTTAGTATACGGATTGCTGGAATGTGCTTTGCCATAGGGTTTCTGTGGATATAGCTGGAAATTTATCACCAGTTGATAATCTTTAAGTTATCTGTAATCAGTAAATGGTCGCTATTATCTTTATTTAGTGCCTAATAAGCTAGCATAAGATTGACCATATCACAATGTAATAGCTAGTTGTCCATATTACAATGTAATAGCTAGTTTGTAGAGTTGTGCGCTCAGTTGGGTATGAGAATTTATTTATGGCATAAGTGCATTATAGTACCTTTTTATCTATTGTTGATAAAGAAGTATTGAATAATCTTATATGACTTATTATCATCTTATAATCTTTTCTATATAGCAGTAGATCAGTCTTGGTTTTTTGAATATTTTATAGTAAAATATTAACTATAGTTATAGTTAGTGACATATTACTATATTAGTTCAGTTTTATAATTAAAACATATGATAATTATTAGTTGTAATTAATATTAATGCGTTATTAATTATGAGTTTTGCATAGGACCAAATCATGATTCTAGACGCTAGATTATTTATAGTTATTATTGCTTTGTTTTTCTTTGCTTTGCTTTGTTTTACTTGTTTGTTTGTAGGAAGATACTGTTCTTTAAGTATGTATAAATTAAGTAACAAAGTTACTTTTTTTAGTACTTCTAGTCTAAGTAATGTAATCTAAGATATAAATCTTAGGTGTATAGCTATGATTAAACCTGCATTTCTTATTACTATAGATACTGAAGGTGATAATCTGTGGGAAAATCATGATCGTATTTCTACTAAAAATATACGTTTTTTGCCACGATTCCAGGAAATGTGTGAGAAATATGTTTTGAAGCCTGTTTATCTTAGTAACTATGAGGTGGTATTAGATCCTGCTTATATTAATTTCGCTCGCGATGTAATATCGCGCTCTGCTGGTGAAGTAGGGATGCATTTACATGCATGGAATAGCCCCCCATTATATCCGTTGACTAATAATGATTGGCAGCATAAACCATATTTGATTGAATATCCTGTCGATCAAATTCGCGCTAAAGTCGATTATATGACTAAATTATTAGAAGATGTGTTCCAAATCAAAATATTAAGTCATCGTGCTGGTCGCTGGGCATTTAATGAATATTACGCATCGTTATTATTAGAATATGGCTATAAGATAGATTGCTCAGTCACTCCAGGAGTTAACTGGCAGGGTTCTCTAGGTGACCCTCAAGGGGGTGGTGGCACAGACTACCGTCATTTTCCATCACTAGCATACTTTATTGAGCTACAGGATATTTCTAAGATAGGTACTTCAACATTATTAGAGGTACCTATGAGTATTCAGTATAAGTATTCGACATTAATAAATACTGTTAAAAAGGGTTATAATAAGTTGCAAGGCAAACAGTATTTACCATCAGTAAATTGGCTGCGACCAAATCGCAATAATCTATATAGAATGAAAAAGATGGTCGAAATATCATTGGCAAAAGGACATGATTACCTAGAGTTTATGCTGCATTCTTCTGAGTTTATGCCTGGCGGCAGCCCAACATTTAAAACCGAACAGGATATTGAATGGCTTTATCATGATCTAGAACAGCTATTTTATTGGCTGCAGCAGCGTATAGTTGGCATGACTTTATCTGAGTACTATCAGAGAAAAAGAGCTCAGTATCAATAAAAAAGAAAAGTACCGTTAGAAATATTTATACTAATTTTGTAATTTAAAAATATAATATAAAATATAAATAACTTAAATGTTAAGAGATTATGTAATAGGACGTTTCCTATGTAAAACGAGGTGTAATAAAAATATTTTTTTAAAAAGATAATTATTAGTTAGATATTAGTACTTAGCTTCTAAGGTTACTATTTTTTGTAACTAATTTTATTAGTAGTCTAATTATTGATAATAATTAAGTTAATAGTTAATATTTTACTGGGTATATTGTATATATTATTTATATGCTAATAAATTTTATTTTATTAGTGTTGTTAAGTTTCAATGAATTTAATTAATTATAATAATTAGTATTTATTTTATCTTGAGTGTTAAATTTAGATATATAAGTAGTAGTTATATATTTTATAGTAAGTATAGTATATAAGATATCACGCTGATACCTATAATGCTATTATATGTTCAAAATTTGCTATGAGAATAGTTTTATCTTATAATCAATCAGTGTATATATTACTTCAATAATTTATTATACTTTCTATAATTGAAATATTATAACAATATAGTATTGGAAGTTTATCTCTGAGGATAGTTGAAGAGATGGTCAATATAAATATTGATTGATCTACTTTAATTTTTTGTTTTATGGCTATTATAGCTTAGTGTAAAATTATTGTGACTATATAGTAGTGCTGGTAATTAGTTTGATTAAACTATTGAAAATATCTTAATTGAGAACTAGTAAAATAATAACTATCTAAGTAGATAAGAACTAAAGTAGTTAATTTTGTGATATATATTTTATGCTATTTTAGCTTATGGACATTTTCTATTTACACTAGTTAATAGTGAATAAGGTAACGCTCTGCAACTGTTTGTATATTGTACTTTATAGTTTTTCTCAAGATCTTATGCAAAGTAGTAAGTAATTATTTATTAAAATTTACTATTATGTATTGTTTTAGTTTGTTTAGGGTGTAGTGATGATATTTAAATATCTTTGGTGAGTATTTATTGGCTATGATCAATGCTCAGCAGATGGAAATAGTAGCTGGATTGATATATGTATGCCATTTTCTACTTTTAATGAGCAATAGTATTAAATATTTACGAATAGAGTAGTATTATAAAATAATATCAGTGATTATTTAATTAAATACTAATAATAAAATTAGCTATTATACGACTAGTGTGAAGTATTTTTAGTGAATAAAAAATTTATGTATTACTACAAACAGGTAAGTAGTAGTGCATACTTAGTTACTGTCTATAGTCATTATTTTTTCTCGTATTTTATTGTCTTACTATTTTAGGTTAAGAAGTTACTGTTCTTGTAATCAAAGCAGATAATTTTAGTATTGAGTAATAACTATAGTTAAAGATTGGAATATTAGTAAATAGTGTAGTCAGTCTTTGTATATTTCTTAATACATATTTTACTAATTAAGTATGAGTAAAACGATATTTTTCGCAAAGCAAATATATGTTGAGTTATAAAATAGCGTTTCAGGTATTAAAATATTTGTTATTATTTAGTGATGTTAGTTATGCCGTAGTTATTATTATTTGCTACATATATTTTTTCTATAGAGCGTCAATAAAATACCGATTAATAATGGAAGGATAAGCCATAGTGAAATATTATTGATAGTGGTGCTTTCAATTATTTTTTCAACACCAATAGCGATAAGCGGAAATACTAGAAACACTAAGGACGCTTGAAATACGCCAGCGTATTGTTGTAGATGGAAATATGCTATAATACCACCCACCCCAGCAATAATACCTAAATATGCAATTGCTGACAGTGAATGTGCTGAAAATTTACTTATATCAGGCATTTCAATGAAATATCCTAAAAACAACAATAAAAAACTAGCACCAATACAAGGTAAGGTATTATATGTTAGCACAGAGACTTTTTCTCCACGCTTTTTACATAATACGTACATAACAGCATGAATAAGCACTGCCGTTAATAGTGCTAGTACACCGGGCCAACATGTTTCTTTGCTATTAGTTGATTCCAGCCACAGAATGCCAGATAGGCTGCTTACTCCAAGGATAAGTCCTGCAAATTGCATCATATTTACGCGCTCTCTTAATAATAAGGTTGATATTATTAATATAGCTACAGGCATGTTAGCGAAAATAATTGAAGCTAATGCTGAGTTAACATAGCGCTCCCCGTAAATCATTAATGTAAAAGGGATAGCAAAATAAGCTATGCAAACCCAAAGTTGAAATACTCGAGATCCCTTAGGAAATAACAGCGGTGTGCGGGTAAGATAGCTAAGTAGTATTAAAACTGGCGAGGCTATTAAAAAACGTAATCCAGTAGCATAAATTGGTGGGACAGTGAATACAGCTATTTTCATAGCCATCCATGTAGTCCCCCATGTTAAAGCAACCAGCGTAAATAATATAATAACTATGCCTGTATTCTTCATGTGTTTTGTCATTTTAGCCACTAGCCACTGATTATAAAGTACAGTAACTATAATACGGTAATTTTTAGAAAAAAGTTATTTTTATATTTTATTTTTGTATTAATGAAAAATATTTATTTGAATTATGGATATATACTAGATATAAAATACTTAAGGTTATTATTTATATTATGATATTTTGTGTTTAATATATTTCATGACCTGATAGTAATGAGTTCTGTAACTTCTATTTTAAGTTATAATTAGGATATAAAGAATATGATAGTTTTAAGTAGGTTAATATCTATAGAGAGTAAAATCAATCTCAGAGATATAATATTGGCAATAATTAAAACTAAGTAATATAATATATTAGCGCGTGATATTATGATTTTGTTAAATTGTATGCATAAATAATTAAGATATTTTTATTAGATTGTAGAATTAAAATATTACTTAATCTAAGTGGAGGTTATGAATATAAAAAGAAATATATATATTTCATAAGTACTTAGTTGATAATTAGATTGTATTTAGTTATCTTATTTTTAGCTTTGATCTTAAAAATAAAAATATTATTTTTTTGCTATTACTAAAATTAATATTTTTCATAAAATTTTAGGTAAGATTATTAAATTTAATAGATATTAGCATGGATGCGATAATCTAAAATAGAGTTATATCGTTACTATAATAGTATGAATAGAATTAATAATAGACCTTAATATTATTATTTCTATAGTGCCAAAAATAATATTTGTTAGTGGATGATTAGATCCATGTATCACTAGTGTTTTTTATAGTTTATTTAGGCATGCAATAGAGGTAGATGTCTGCATTATTTTAATTGTTTTAGAGTATTTATTTATGATAATATATATCATTTATTTATTATTAACTATCTAAAAATATAGTGTTAATAGTATAAATTTAAGCATGATTTTGATGATAATTTTATTTAAGTTAATAAGTGATTACATCTTTTAGTAACATTGATGCGAGATGGTTTTAAAGAAAAAATTGTTATTGCATAAAATATATGTTATTTGGATAGCGTGATCAATATTTGAGGACGATATCTCATTATTAATATTATTTTTTACGGCTACTATGCGACGTAGCAAACAGGTTGCGTTATTATTATGTGAGTTTAGCATTATAAGGAATATATATTAGAGTTATTTTACTTAAAGTGATATATTTTAGTTTAGTAAAGAAATATAGAGTGGGATATTATTAAAGTAAGTGATAGATTACTTAGGGGATAATAATTATTTTTTTGTTACGAAAGATGGAGATATTTATATCTTTTATATTCCTATCTGCGATCTGCTGCAGTTAGTAGAGCAGGTGTGTTCTAGGTTAATTGCAGGAGAGTACAGTGATTGAGTACAGTGATTAGTTAGTATAATTAGTTTGTATCTCTTTAGTAAGAGTGTGTTGACTGGAGCGAATAAGTATTCTTGTATTTATATATTATTACCTTTTATTTACTTAATAGTTTAGGTTTAATAAAATATAAGCAGTCACTATGTAATAACCATATGGTAACTTTAATTAGCCTTGTAGTTGCACGGACTTAAGGAGCTCTACTTACTGAATCTACTTTTTATTATATTTTGGATATATATTATAATTTTGTTGTTCTATTATTTATTTTTGTATAGGTTAGTTAACGGCAAAGGGCTAAGAATGTCTTATCATTTGCATGTCTAACCTCAATTACATGCGTGCCTACTTTCTTTGAGTTTTGGCTGTATTGATTTAGAATAGTTAGATGGTTAGATAGTTAGTATTTAGATTTTGAGTAAGTTACTTTAATATTATTTGTATATTAATTATACATTATATCACTAAGATTTACCACTTATTTTACTTAGTTTACACTACTCTTTAAGTTATTTACTATATTGTGGTGTAGCAGGTAGATAAAAATAGTACATTCTAATTGCACGATATTTATAATCTTTTCTCCTGGCTATTTTTGCATATTTTAAAATATTATTGTTTAGGTATTGTGTGCGTATGTATGTTTAACTACCTATAGCATAGGTATATTAATTTGATATTCATGTTATAGCTTAGAGTAAACATATTATGTATGTTATTTTTATTTCTTATCCTTAATCTATATAAGTATGAGTATATTTCTTTCTGTATTGTGTATGATGTTACTATAGGCTAATATTTATGTGTAGCATCTAGAGTAAAACATTTTATGTAATGGCAACAAATTTTATTATAGCTATTAAAAATTAAAATATGATACAGTTTTTATTGAATGTCTTAGCATATCGCTTATGTTAATGCACATAAGTTTCTCCAGGTATGTATACGTGTTAATATACTATAACTTATTAGAAATATAATTTCCCTAAATAATTAGGAAGCAATAATATATAAAAATTATGAATTTTAGTGAGTTAATAGGATTAATTGGTGGACAGTTGCTTTATAGTTAGGCATAGATGAGAAATTTTAGTTATTGTTTCTGATTGCATCAGTGCTAGCCTTAGATATGGTAATTACTTAATTATTATGTTCCCATGATTTTTCTGCAATCAGATAACCAAGCTTCATTATTATTTTGCTAGGTTTTTTAGACAAATAAATAAGAGTAATACCTTTGATATATAATTGTGTTTCCTGATTATTATTTTAGTAATAAAAATATTTATTACTAAAAGTTAGAAATTAAAGGTTTAATGTATATTATATTAGTTAACAACTAATATTGTTAGTATTTAATTTATGTTATTGAGTATAATAAGTGACTGTAGTTGGATATAATAATTAAAGTATGATAGGGGCTATTGGTAAGTTTATTACTAAATTTTTTATTAAAAATGATTATAAACAAATAACTAAAGGTATCGCAGATTATTATGTAATCTTGTACAGATTATTATGTAATCTTGTACAAATGTATGAGTAGGGATCGTGTGTCGGGTATCTTTAATATAATATTTCATACATATAATTTAGGTTTTTAGTAAAATGCTTAATGAGTTTAGGTGGCAATACGTTTTGTTTAAGTACTTAAGTTGCTTCACTAAGTGTAAATAGTATTACAGTATTGTTATATATATTTTAAGATGTATGGTTAACATATATATGTAAAACTATAAATTACGTTAACAAGTCTATCTATAATATTTTAGTGTTTTTAAATATTAGGAAAGATAAAATTTATTTATTTAATGGTTAAGGGTATTACTTTGCTACAAGTAGTGGTAGTGGTATGAGTATTACTCAGTATTTGCAAGATGACTATTTTGTATAGTTTTGCATACTTTATTAATTAGCATAGCATTAGTTAGAAAGTTGAGTTATTTTTTGAGTAATTAAAAAATTTAGCTGAATATCTATAGTAGGCGGTCAATAGATTGGACGCAATACTATAGTTGTTATATGGCCATTACTTACTATATGAATAGTTTTATGCATATGTTATGTAATTTTACAGTTAGATATAGAGTTATGCTTATGCATGATTAGTAGTGAGCACAATAAATAAACTTTAATTATGCGTAGTATCAATTTATTAGCCTAATAGTGTGTTATGGTAATTTTATTAAAGTGAACTGGATCAGATGACGGCGGGGATAATTAGTCAGGATCACAATTATGTTTCTATCTTTATTGAAGGGCAGCTATGTATAATTGATATTATCAAGGACTAGTATGATATAAAGTTAATTTTGTCTATGATTGTTCTTGAAGCACTAAGTGCATGATTGATAATTTTAATTTTAATTTTATTCGTTCTTTCACTATTTTGTTCATTCTTTACTATTACCGGTATAAACAAGGAAAAATTATTGATTAATAAATTATTAATTAATATAATATAGATTATTTAATTTTATATATTTAATATATAAAAATAATATATATATTTTCTATTTTAGAAAAAATAAATAATGTATAGGTAGAAAAAAGGTAAGATATATATGCATTATTTACACTAACGTATTATATAATATAATAGAGTCATGTATTAGTATGTTTAATATATTAAGATTAAGTTATTAACTAATACAACAATAAAAATTGTATTGTGTATGTTATTAATTATTTTATAGAGCAAGGATAAAGACAATTTACTTCACATAAGTAATGTTTAAATTATTTCCAGGATCTAATTTAAATTCGATCTTTCGTAGATAAGTAATTTTGTTACAAAAGGTTATAATTATTTTTTTATTGTATTTGGTACCACATTAAAATACTATTAATATGCGTGGTAAAAAGTGATAGTGATACTGATTTTTGTTTATATTGCTGAGTTTAGTTTGCAGTTTTAGTAGTACTTTTGATAGTTAAATTACTCTAAGAGTTATTAGAAAAATTATATGCTAGCATGGAGGGCAGCGCAGCTGCTGCCGTATTAGATAATTTTACGTTTCTGTTAATACTGGTATTATGTCTTTATTAATACTTAGCTCTTAACTATAAAGATAATAATTTTCACTATACAAATTTTTATCACCATTACTAAGGTCTATGATACATAGTATCGCATTATATACATAATGAGTTAATTTATGTTATTTACATGATTTAGGGATGTATATACTGATGTTATTTTTTTACAGGATAGGTATTTGATTTATTTAGTGATTATATTGATTAATAGGTATGAGTATAATGTTAGTTTATAACTATAGCATATGTATTAATGAATAGGTGATTTACATAATTAGTTTATATTGAGTATCAAGTGTCTTAATATTATTTTATACAGGCATTATATGTTTCTTTATTGTGAATTATTCTCCAGGGAATTAATAGCAATTAATTCGTATTCTATCATAATATAATACTAGTATTAATATTTACTCTTTCATGTTGCCAGTAAAAGAAAAATATATAGTGCAGTATTTAATAGATATACGTAGAGGTTGTGACTTTCCTTTGTTATATTACTAAAATATGGAAAGTATTTTTTAGTAGCTATCATTAGTTTTATTATAAGGATAATGTCTTTTATTGGGTGGAAATATATTATGTATATAATGTTGTAGTTGTAGCTTACTAACTATAGTAAAATAGTTCATAAAATTTATCAATCAATATAACAATTATACTAATATCTAGTATATTAGATGATAGCAAGTTATATATTTAGTAAGATTACTTATAAGTAGTTGATGTCTAAAGTAGTAGTTATAATTTTATAACTTAATATTTTATCGTTTAATTTATTTGGTTAGCGGTAATAGATAATTGCTTACTTTTATATTTTATATATTATTACCTTATTTATTTATAATAGTTAATATAAAAAATATATTAAATATATTAACCAGAGATTAATGTTAGCTTGTTTATTAATTAATGACTAATATATGTAAGTTATATGAGGTATTATAATAATATATAATGAGCAGATTGTAAATGTAGCTTTATTATTATCAAATATGCTTAATGCATTTAGAAATATTCTACGTATATCAATGGTAATAAAATATGTGATGTATTTATGTGTTGTACTATCCTTATATAATTTTATGGGTTCTGATCATAAATCAGGATATTGGTATAATAGTAAGTTATAAAATACTAAATTGTGTACAGTATTTATTTATTACTCTAGAGCAATAAAGGGCAATAAGGGGTAGATGTAGATTGTATTTTGCTATTGCCTTATAATTATTCGATGTGTTCTGGTGGGATAATAGTACCCTATATTTGCGTAAGAAATTGATTCCATGAGGGGTTATCGTTTAGTTAAATATCCTGAGAGACTGTTAATTGCAATTATTAGGTATTCGTTAAGAGTTAATTTACTTATCTGTGTGCTAATATAGGTAGGCTAATATAGGTAGGCTAATATAGGTAGGTGATTGTTATTGAATTTTAGTCAAGGGATAATAGTATTTAGCTATTTATTATTGAAAGACATGATTTTTAATATAATTATTATCATTGATATTTATCCGTATTAGCTTAGATTCATTTATACAGTGAATAGAGAAAAGCCCCTACCTATTAGGTAGGGATTTTTTTTGGTTTAAATTTAGGATAGATTAGAAATGCACGTGCTAAAATTTGGTGGTACCTCTGTGGCAGATGCGCAACATTTTCTATGTGCTGTGGATATTATAGAGAGTAAAGCACGACTGGGACGGGTAGCAGTAGTATTATCTGCGCCTGCTAAGATTACTAATTATCTGGTGAAAATGATTGAAAAAACAACATCAGGCCAGGATATCCTATCAGATATTAGTCATGCTGAATATATTTTTGCTAATTTATTAATTGGTATCGCTAAGAAGATACCAGGTTTTGAGTATCAATTATTAAAAAGCGTGATCGATCAGCAGTTTACTCAGCTTAAGCAGGTGCTGCATAGCATAGCGCTCTTAGGAAAGTGTCCCGACAGTGTTAATGCCTCAATTATTTGTTACGGTGAGAAGCTTTCAATTGCTCTCATAGAGGGTATATTTCACGCCAAAGGTTTACCCATGACAGTAATTAATCCAGTAGAGAAGTTACTTGCTGAGGGGGGGTACCTAGAATCTTCAGTGAATATAGCTGAATCCACGCGTCGTTTAGCGGCTACTTTAATTCCAAATAATCATATCTTATTAATGGCAGGTTTTATCGCTGGTAATGATAAAGGTGAGTTGGTTGTTTTAGGTCGTAATGGATCGGACTATTCCGCTGCTGCATTAGCTGCTTGTTTGCGTGCCGATAGTTGTGAGATCTGGACTGATGTTGATGGTGTTTATACTTGTGATCCTCGCACTGTGCCAGATGCTAATTTGTTGAAATCAATATCATATCAGGAGGCTATGGAGCTTTCTTATTTTGGTGCTACAGTGCTGCATCCTCGTACTATCGCTCCAATTGCCCAATTTCAAATTCCTTGCTTGATTAAAAATATAGCTAACCCACAAGCCTCAGGTACGCTAATTAGTGAGAAAATACAGGATGAGAATATGCCAATCAAGGGCATTACTAGTTTAAGTGATATTGCTATGATTAATATCTTAGGTTCAGGTATGAAAGGTATGATAGGTATGGCGGCACGTGTATTTTTAGTTATGTCGCGAGCTAATATATCAGTCATACTGATCACTCAGTCGTCTTCTGAGTATAGTATTAGTTTCTGCGTATCACAGCACAAGCTGTCTCTTGCTAGTCAAGTACTAGAAGACGAATTTTATCTAGAAATAAAAAATGGTGTTCTAGAGTCTTTAGAGGTGATTCAGGAACTTGCTATTATCTCAGTTGTTGGTGATGGTATGCGTACTTTGCGTGGTATGTCTGCTCGTTTCTTTTCTGCATTAGCGTATGCCAATATTAATATAATTGCCATTGCTCAAGGTTCTTCTGAACGTTCGATTTCAGTAGTAGTCCGTAATGATAATGTCACTAGAGGCATACGTGTTAGTCACCAGATGTTATTTAAAACTGATCAGGTAATGGAAGTGTTTGTTATCGGTGCTGGTGGTGTCGGAGATGCATTAATTGAACAGATCTATCGTTAGCGGTCGTGGTTAAAGTAAATCATATTGATCTGTGGGTATGCGGTATCATTAACTAATGTACCAATTAATGTGTATGAATTCCTCTTAAATGTTGTTGCGCAGCACTTGCTGAGATACAGTAATCATATAATCTTGGTAACTTACTGCATATAGTAAACGAGTATCATTTGCTTAATCCGATTATTGTTGATTGTACTGCTATTCACAGTAGTTAATCAATATGTTGGCTTTTTAGCTAATGGTCGTCATGTAATTATAACTAATAAAAAAGCTAATACCTTATCAATTAGCTATTAACCTAGGTTATGCGCCGTCGCTATTGCTTCATGTCGCAAGTTATTGTATGACACTAATGTGGGTGTGGGTTTGCCAGTGATTAAGAATATTCAAAATTTATTGCATGCTGGTGATAAACTAATATGTTTTTCTATTATTTTGTCTGGTTCATTATCATTTATTTTTAGTGAATTAGATGAAGGAGTGTCTTTATTGGCCGCTACTAATTATACAAAAGTTAATGGTTGCGCCGAAACAGATCCGCGTGATGACTTATCTGGTATGGATGTAGCTCGTAACTTATTGATTTTAGTACGTGAAGCTGGATATATGTTAGAAATGTACGATATTAAGATTGAGTTAGTATTACCGCCATCCTTTGATTCTTCTGGAGATGCAAAACGTCTATGAGGTGTTTGCTTGCACTAGACAGAATCTTCGTGCTGCTGGTGGCTAATTTCGTCAAATATGGAAAATTATTGCGTGATGTCGGGTTAATTGAAGATGGTCAGTGCCAAGTGCGCATTGTATCAGTAGATAGTAATGATCCACTGTATAATATAAAAAATGGTGAAAATATACTAGGTTTTTATAGTCATTATTATCAGCCGTCACCTCTAGTATTGCGTGGCCATGGTGCTGGTCATTATGCAACTGCGGCAGGAGTTTCTGCCGATTTACTGCGTACTTTATCATTGAAATTAGAAGTTTAATATGGTTAAAGTGTATGCACCAGCCTCAATAGGTAATCTTAGTGTTGGTTTGGATGTACCAGGTGCTGCAATATCGTTAATTGATAGTTCTATATTAGGAGATTGCGTTAGCGTAGGAGATTGCATTAGCGTTGCAACCGCTAGTAGGAGATTGCGTTAGTGTTGTAATCGCTAGAGAGTTTAGTTTAAAAAATGCTAGACGTTTTGCTAGTACATTAGCAGATGATATTGAGGAAAATATTGCCTATCAGTGCTGGGAACGTTATTGCCATGAGATTGGCTGTAAAATTCCAGTTGCTATGCAGCTAGAGAAAAAATGTCGATTAGTTCTGGTCTTGGTTCTAGCGCTTGCTCAGCAGTTGCTTCTCTCGTGTCAATAAATAAATTTTGCGGATGTCTGCTGAATGAATTTACTTTGCTTAGGCTCATGGGTGAGTTAGAAGCGCGTATTTCTAGTAGTTTGCATTATGATAACGTTGCTCCTTATTATCTAGGAGGAATTTATTCGATATTAGAACAAGTAGATACGATTAGTTAAGCAGTTTTTGGATTCAACGATTGGTTGTGGGTAATAGCTTATCCAGGCATTACGGTGGTTGTTGCCGTTGCTCGCAATATTTTGTCAATGCAGTATCATCATCAAGAGCGCATTAGTCATAGACGCTATTTAGCTGGTTTTATCCATGCTTGCCATACCCAGAAATTAGAGTTAGCAGTTAATTAATGTGATGCAAGATGTAATGGCCGAGGCTTATTGTACATACTGAATATAGGGTTTTGCTATTGTGTTCACTAGAGTAAAAGATATTGGTGCATTAGTCTCTGGTGTCTTCGGCTCTGACCTTGCATTTTTTGTTGTTTGCAATGATATTAGTATGGCCTAAACAGTATCTGACTGGTTGAAAAATTACTATCTGCAAAATAATGAAGGTTTTGTGTATATTTGTCGCCTAGATACTGCAAGCGCTAGAGTATTGGGATAATATATAAAATTTTATAATCTTAAAGATCATAATGAGCAAGTAAGTTTTATGTAAGCAATGAAAGAGGATTTAGGCAAACAGCAAGGTTTATTTTTCTTATTAGATTTACCAACATTCACAATGACTCACATTGAGCAATTGTTAGAGCAAGATTTTATTACTCGTAGTTATCATCTTTTATCAATATTCATCGATGATGAAGTGCCTAAAAAGGTCTTATATATAATATGTAAAAGCTATGTTTACATTCCTGGTTTCAGTAGTTCAAGTAGCTCAGGATATAGCTTGTCTTGAGTTGTTCTATGGCTTGACTCTAGCGTTTAAATATTTTAGTGGTCGTCTTATTGCGTAGCTACTATCGCACGTGATCAGAGATGAGTCAGTAAGTATTTTAACCGCCCTTCCGGTGATATGTGAGCTGCTGTAGTGGGTACTTTCTATGGTTTACAAAACATACAGGTTGTGATCCTTTACCTGTGGAGTGAAATTAGTTCACTGCAAGAAAAGTTCTTCTGCATGTGAGGTAGTAATATATACACTGTATCAATAGACGGCGATTTTGATGCCTACTAGGCGTTAGTAAAGTAAGATTTTGATGATTAAGAGTTCAAAGTATTGCTATACTTAAATTCCGCTAACTCTATTAATATTAGTCGTTTGATAGCGCAAATGTGTTATTACTTTGACGCTGTAGCGCAGTTACTAAAGGATGCGCGTAAGCAGTTAGTTATTTCTATAGCTAGTGGTAATTTCGGTGATTTGACTTCCGGCCTTTTAGCTAAATCACTAGGTTTGTCAGTAAAGCGCTTGATTTTGCTACTAATGCCAACGATACTATGCTATTACTTTTAAGTAATGGTTTACGGCAGCCTCGTCCCACAATTATAACATTATCTAATTCTATGGATATTAGTCAATTGAGCAATTGGCCTAGAGTAGAAGAGTGGTACTGTCGTAAAGTTTGGTTATTATCAAAGTTAGGATGTACAACGGTAAGTGATGAATCTACTAAAAATACTTTGTGTGAGTTAGCTAAAAGTGGTTATATTTCTGAGCCCCATACTGCTATGGCATATCGCGTTTTGCGTGATCAATTATTGCAAGGGGAATTTGGCTTATTCCTTGGTACTGCGCATCCATCTAATTTTAAATATAGTGCAGAAAGTTGATCCTTGGACAAAAAAATACCGTTGCCTCAATTTCTTTCTTTGCGCATTAATTTGCCTCTATTATTACATCAATTACTAGCTAATTTTAACGAACTACGTAAGTTTTTTATTACTGTTAGCCTGAAACTTTTTATAGCTAGGTTCTATAATATGCATCTTTGATCTTTGTTTTGTTGAATGGCTATACTTAATAAGTATAGTTTTATAAATTACGTTCTAATAGTAGTTAGGATTGAATATATGAATTATTTATTTATTATAATCAAGTGCATTGGTTAATATGCGCTTATATACGCTTATTGCTTGGTAATTGTCTTTCTTTTAATTAATAAACTTTGTCTTAATCATGTCGCTGTGTAATGTTACTAATATGCAATATTTATTACAGGTTGAATTGATTGACTAATTATTTTTTTTATCATTAGAGTTGGTTTAGTGTTTTAGTTATGCCCTAGTTTTAGTAATTTATATATTTTCATATTATTATCTATAGTATATGTTAGTTGCTTATTTATAATTAATTGTTAGTTGCTTGATAAAGTGTATTGTGACGCTAGTATCTCATTAATGTTAATTATGCTAGTAATTTATACATACTTACGTTATAGCATGGTAACCTTGATGCGTTATGATGTGCATTTAGTAGGTTTAGGTAATAGATTATGGTGTATGTAATTTTATCTTGGCGCAAGATGTTATAATCTAGTATTACTAATTAGTATTAGTATGTATTTTTGTTAAAATACATATATTAGTAGCTAATGGTATCGTCAGCAATAAGATAGTTATATATAAGTAATTGACCATAAAAAACATATCTGTGCCAAAGGAGTACTTATTTTAATTTTTATCTAATATTTCTGTTTTTGTCATTTAAGAAGGTATAATTAAATAATGCTAAAATTATACTCATACATAATGAGAGAATGCCAACATGATTAATAAATTAACATCTTTGCGCCTTTTAAATAAAGTAGTTGCAGATACGAGTGATATTGCAGCAATAAGATTATATCAGCCACAAGATGCTACTACTAATCCTTCATTAATTCTTAATGCAACCCAAATTCCTGAATATCGTAAATTAATTGATCAAGCTATTGCCTGGGCGTGTGAGCAGAGTAGTGACCCAGAGCAACAGATTATTGATGCCGCTGACAAGCTAGTAGTTAATATTGGTTTGGAGATACTAAAGTTAATACCAGGTCGTATTTCCACTGAAGTTGATGCGCGTTTATCTTATGATACGAGAGCTAGTATCGCTAAGGCAAAACGTCTAATTAAGTTATACAATCAAGCTGGTATTAGCAATAATCGTATTTTAATTAAATTAGCATCTACTTGGCAAGGCATTCGAGCTGGAGAGCAATTAGAAAAAGAAGGTATTAACTGTAATCTAACGTTGATATTTTCTTTTGCACAAGCACGCGCCTGTGCTGAAGCTGGCGTTTATTTAATTTCTCCATTTGTTGGTCGGATTCTTGATTGGTATAAAGCAAATAATGATCAGAAAGAATTTCTTTCACATGAAGATCCAGGTGTGGTATCCGTTACTGAGATTTATAATTATTATAAACAGCACGGTTATAATACTGTAGTAATGGGTGCTAGCTTTCGTAATATAGATGAGATTATTGAGCTAGCTGGCTGTGATTGCTTAACAATCGCTCCAGTTTTACTAAAAGCGCTAAAAGAAAGTGAAGGTATAATAAAGCGTAAATTATTTTATATCGGTGAAGTAAAGGCGCGCCCGGCTGCATTAACTGAATCTGAATTTTACTGGCAGCATAATTTAGACCCAATGGCAGTTGAGAAACTTACTGATGGTATTCGTAAGTTTGCTTTAGATCAGAGAAAATTGGAGCAGATGATCGCTGCTCTGCTATAATTTTACTTAGTTATTCAATTAATATAGCAATTTTTGTATTTTTTAAGGTTTGCAGCAAGGGGATAGTATTTTGATGTTTAAGAAATTTAGGCCATGGGAATAGTGCAGCAATGAAAATGATTAGGAAATTCATGGAAGAGGTGGCTATGCTAAGCTGCGTATTTAATTTAAGAAAATATTTGGATACTTATATTGTGTTACATAAATAATGTAAATAAGAAAAAATAATATGTAGGTTAATTAAAGTATAGTAGTGATTGTTCTTTATTACTTAAAGTTATTATTAACCTAAAGTGCAATATTTTATGACGGCGGTAGATATTACTAATGAATCTTTTATGTATTCGCGCAACCTTCTTTGGTAGTTTATATTTGCCATGATATTTATTAAATAAAATAACCATCTAATTAGAATGTATTATTATAATTTTAGGTAGCGATATTATCATAGTGGAAACTTATTTCATTTTCAGTAAATGTTGATCTTGAATATAGGTATTACAAAAAAAATAATGTAAAGTAGTTTATTATCGATCTCTCATTAGTTGTTATTTGTTTTTAACTGCTAGTTTTTTTGTTCTTTCCGTTTGCTGTATAATATATTGGGTTAGCTAGATATTAATATGGTCTGGATCTTATTAAATAAATGCATTAAATAAGATCCATTATTAAAAAAATTAATATTCTTATGTTAGAGTATTATGTAATATGGGTAATACAATTTTAGTATTATTAACATGAGTGCTAAAATATATTAAGTGAATATTGGTATTATTAAAGGATGATTTAGGTAATGTGTGAGTATATAGTATTTTGTAGTGCACTGGTATTGTACCTTAATGTCGAAGATATTATTTAAAATGGTATGGTCAGTGGTAATAATGTGTTATGTTATTTTTATTTACAGTAAGGTAATTTTTTAAATTTTAGTTGTAAGTAAACATGTAATATAGTGGTTATTATGCAGGTATCATGTTTAGTTAGTAGGTGCGTTTAAATAGTTTATTAGAAAATAACACTGCTTAAGTGAACAGCATGGTATAAATAAAATAGTTTAATTAGGTAAGATCTTTAATTAAGAGCAGTAATATAACCTGTATTGTTAATTGTAAATGATTAATGGAAATTTAGTTATTTATTTTATTAGTAATGAATGAAACTTAGTAGTAAATAGAGCCTTACAGAAAAAATATTTATCGCTAAGTATGTAAGACAATTTTTATTGTTAATAATACTATTAATAAAATAATTTATAGATAAAATATATAGTTAATGATTTTTGTATAGACATCTATGATCGTTATTTGTATTTTCACTCCCAAGAAAGTTTGTGCCTACAATAGTAATTATTTTTAAATTAATAAAATCACTATAAGTACTATAAAATAACAATGTTAGTTGGGAAATATATTTATTGATAGCTAGAAGTTAACAGTATTAATGATATTATGGATAATCATGTAATTACTCTTTGATGTTAATATGACTACTATACTTTAGTATAGTAGTCATATAATATATTTTATATTAATTAGCAGAAAAAAGACTGATATTTTATATTAGTATTGTAATAACAAAGTTATATCTTTATATCTTGCTTAGTTTATTGGCAGCAGTAATTAACTTTTAGTATTGCTGTAAATAATAGTGCCTAGTATATCTAATCCTATTAAATGATATATGTGTTTTATTAGAGATATATCTATTTAATTAGGTATAGAAAGTACTTATATTTATTATAATTTAACTTAATATAATATTAACGTAGTATATTACAATTAAATATATAATATTAACTTATAAAATAGGTGTCAATATTAATGGTATTAACCTTAGTATTTAAAAGTATAGTAGTATAGAAATTGCTAATGACATCATCATTATAAAAAATCTATTATGATATTAATAATAATTTTATCTATTAATAGTTTATACTAAGTATACTATTAGTAAAATATATTATTTAGGTTAGTTGTAAATATTTATTGTAGATGTCAATATATTTATTATTAGCAATATTTACCGGTTATTAACAGTAAGTTACTTCATCGGTGTAAGATAGATTTTTCGTATATAAAAGACTAGAAATTTGTTAGTCCGCTATAGCGTTTTGGAGTGTCATAGGTATCAGAGTATTTCATGATTAATAAAATTGATTTGTGCTGTGTTAGTGAATTTTAATGATATTCTTATTGCTTTACAATGCCTATTGTATTATTTAGGTAATATGATTTTTTTATATTATAGTAAAATTACTTATAAATTTCTCTTATAGTACTCATTATTTTTTATTACTAAATTTTAGTATTACGCTATTGCCAAATATTAATCTAGATTATTTTCTGAGATTGGTGTATTACTTATTGATCTTAAAAATTATGGATATATTTATTAATAATTATAACAATAACTAATAAATGTTCCTATTAAGTAAATTTTATTTATTATCTAAGATATTATTTTCATAGATAAGTTTATATAATTTGTATATTAATAATTAATGATATTTAGGATATATCAGTAGCGTTATAGATCTAATCATCTAAACGTGATATCCTATTTGTATAGTTTAGTACTCTGAGCACTATAAGAAATAAATGTCTTTAATGTATGTTATATTATCATATTAAATTATTTTTAAATGTATAGTTAAGAACTAAAAGCTAGTATTTAGAATATTAGTAGATAATATTAGTAGATATGAGTAATGTACTATTTTAAGAGGTAATATTATAAGGATAATTTACATAGCTAGATATTTTGTGATTTTATTAATAACGTTTACGTAAATGGATCTATTAATACTGAGTTATATTATTAAAAATATATTCTTAATGTAGTGACTATAATTATTGAACCATTAGATTAACTGTCATCTCTGCTTGATTTACATCTAAATTATGTAGACAATATGGGCTGTATGTAATTAATCATAAAGGGTATTTAGTTACTAAATAATAGGTGTTAACTGGATCTAATGTAATGATTCTTGAGTAATTTTATGGTTACTGTATACGTTAATATTATGCAGTTAATTTATTGATATTTATTTAGGTAGAGAGGTAGGAAATCAAGATACTTTATTACATGAAAATAAATACTATCTTCAGGTTTTATCTTTATAGACTTGATATGCATTATTTATATTGATGATTATATTATAAGGTAATGCTTATGTAATATGCATAAGGTATCGTAATCTATAGATATAAGTAATATTATTTTTTATTTTTATGATACTCATAAATTTTATGCTTGGCTAAATAGGTAAATATTAAAAGAAAAATGAAATTAGGGTAAATTATTATATTTAGGTAGATACTTTAATTATAGATTTTATCTGCTAGTAGAGGATAAATTATAGTGCAAAAGAATTTTGCATATTAATTAAAAGTTACAATAACCTTGATACTAATATATTTTTCTAGTCATTATTATCGATGCGTATTGGTAAACCCCATTAAGTGTACTACTTAGTAATTGATGTATTAGTTATATTCAATATTTAGGGTAGTAGTTAGGTATCTAAAAAGCTAGAAAGGTAACTAATATATCTAAATCTATAATTTTTTAAAAAAT
This sequence comes from Serratia symbiotica str. 'Cinara cedri', assembly GCA_000238975.1. Taxonomy (GTDB): domain Bacteria; phylum Pseudomonadota; class Gammaproteobacteria; order Enterobacterales; family Enterobacteriaceae; genus Serratia_D; species Serratia_D symbiotica_A. The sequence continues at coordinate 189,619 of CP002295.1, forward strand.
GCATTTAAAGTTGATTACTATATTTAGTAGTATACATATAAGTGCTATATAGCTTTCTTTTCTTACTAGCTATTATTAGGTAGTAACAAGTTTTCTAATATATTATTACATACTAACTATAATATATAATGCAATAATATAAATATATATACATATATATTAGTAATATATAATGATTTTATCATTTAATAAGTAGTGTGACGACTTTAATTATAGTATCTTTAAAGTTATCTTTAAGTTAGTTAATACTCAGTATTAAATATGTTATTGTCTATAATATGGAGCACTTTTACTGATATAGGTGTTATTATTAACTTTAATAGTAAAGTATTTCAGTATATTATTTCAGTGACTTTTTATTTGATTGTAATCAAGTGGTAAATCAATATTTTTAATATCTAATATTGTAGTGTTAGTAAATATTCTTTTAAAAAAGTAGGCAGTATTAAAGTAGTAGCTTAGCTATATATACATTTCATGTTTATTATTTGATAAGTATTATTTTGCGTGTTGCTAGTTTAATTGATTATCTATTTTTTATAGTAATTTTTTTATAGTAATTTTTATTATATTAAATTAGGGTTATTTAGTGTTTATTTTAGTACTCATTTCTAATAAGTAAATATACTTGAGTATAGTTTTGACTAGTATCTTTGTTTTATTATGGCTTATGATTAACTAGTAATAGGTTACTATATAACTTATACCCCAAATGGTAATATGGTATAATTTGCTACATTTAGTTTCATTCTAGTGAAAGTATACGATTATAGATAATTGATATATATATATTTACATGCATTGTATATTAAATATTTTATTAAGGAAGCAAAATGTTATTTTGAGTCTGATATTTAGATATCCTAAAATTTTGTAATTTGATTAACATACTTAAGTGAATATATTTAATAGTAGAGTGAATCAATAAATGGATAAAGTAAAGTATATATAATAGTATAGGTAAAACTGATGGTTTTGGATAATGATAAAAAATAATTTTTTCTCTTTCCCCCTTGATGCTGGGTTGGATGGCCCCATCTTATTTTTTAAATACAGTTGCTGATCGCAAGTAAAACTGAATACCGAACACCTACAAAGTAAAAACTACTTGTTCGTTAGATGAGCAACCTGATCGATTATTAATTATTAGTGGAGACGTTTAGATGGGTAAAATTATTGGTATCGACTTAGGTACAACTAATTCTTGTGTAGCAATTATGGATGGCGCAACAGCGCGCGTGTTGGAAAATGCTGAGGGTGACCGCACCACTCCTTCTATTATCGCTTATACCCAAGATGGTGAGATTCTGGTTGGTCAACCAGCTAAGCGTCAGGCTGTTACTAACCCCAAAAATACCTTGTTTGCCATTAAACGCTTAATTGGTCGTCGTTTTCAGGATGAAGAGGCGCAGCGTGATAAAAGCATTATGCCATATAAAATTGTCGAAGCGGATAATGGCGACGCTTGGCTAGAAGTGAAAGATCAGAAAATGGCTCCGCCACAGATCTCTGCTGATGTTCTAAAGAAAATGAAGAAGACGGCTGAAAATTATCTTGGTGAGCCAGTCACTGAAGCTGTAATTACTGTACCTGCCTACTTCAATGATGCACAGCGTCAGGCGACTAAAGATGCTGGCCGTATCGCTGGCTTAGAAGTAAAACGTATTATTAATGAACCAACTGCAGCGGCTTTGGCTTATGGCTTAGATAAAGAGGTTGGTAACCGTGTCATCGCAGTATATGACTTAGGTGGTGGTACTTTTGATATTTCCTTAATTGAGATTGACGATGTTGATGGAGAAAAAACTTTTGAAGTTCTAGCAACAAATGGCGACACTCATTTAGGTGGTGAAGATTTTGATAGTCGCTTAATTAATTATCTTGTGGAGGAATTTAAAAAGGAACAAGGTATTGATTTACGCCATGATCCATTAGCTATGCAACGTCTTAAAGAGGCCGCTGAGAAAGCTAAGATTGAGCTTTCTTCTGCTCAGCAAACTGATGTAAATCTTCCATATATTACTGCAGATGCGACAGGTCCAAAACATATGAATATTAAAGTGACTCGTGCAAAATTAGAGTCACTAGTTGAAGATTTGGTAGCACGTTCCATTGAGCCATTAAAAGTAGCATTAAAAGATGCGAGTCTTTCAGTCTCAGAAATTCAAGATGTACTGCTTGTTGGGGGGCAGACTCGCATGCCTATGGTACAGAAGAAAGTGGCTAATTTCTTCGGTAAAGAACCACGTAAAGACGTTAATCCAGATGAGGCTGTGGCTGTAGGGGCCGCAGTACAGGCGGGTGTGTTGGCTGGTGATGTGAAGGATGTATTGCTACTAGATGTTACTCCGCTTTCTTTGGGTATTGAGACTATGGGTAGCGTGATGACATCATTAATTACTAAAAATACTACTATTCCAGCGAAGCATAGCCAAGTATTTTCGACAGCTGAAGATAACCAGTCTGCAGTAACTATCCATGTTCTACAAGGTGAACGTAAACGGGCTAGTGATAACAAATCTTTGGGGCAATTTAATTTAGATGGTATTCAGGCTGCTCCACGCGGTATGCCGCAGATTGAAGTAACTTTTGATATTGATGCAGATGGTATTTTACATGTGTCAGCTAAAGATAAGAATACTGGTCGTGAGCAGAAGATTACTATTAAAGCTTCTTCGGGTCTAAATGACGATGAAATACAGAAAATGGTACATGATGCTGAATTGAATGCAGAGTCTGATCGTAAGTTTGAAAAATTAGTACAAACTCGTAATCAGGCAGATCAATTAATTCATAGTACGCGTAAGCAGTTAGAAGAGGTAGGTAATAAGTTATCAGCAACAGATAAAACAACTATTGAAACAGCATTACAGGACTTAGAAGTAGCATTAAAAGGTGAAAGTAAATCTGAGATAGAAGCTAAAACTCAGGCATTAGCGCAGGGTGCTGGTAAGTTATTAGAAATAGCTCGTTCTCATCAAGGCGTTGATGATACAGCACGGAATAATGATGTTGTAGATGCTGAATTTGAAGAAGTTAAAGATAAAAAATAATCCCCCTTAATTGGGTATGGAGCGGTGGTTAAGCCGTTACTGGAAACCATCACGGGCGTTGAGGTTACTCTGCGTCCGTGTATGCATATTCAGGGTAAGAAAAAATGGCTAAGAAAGATTATTATGAGATTCTTGGTGTCAGTAAGACGGCAGATGAGCGTGAGATAAAAAAAGCATATAAGCGTCTAGCAATGAAATATCATCCTGACCGTAACCAGGAAAAAGGTGCTGATATCTTATTTAAGCAGAGCAAGGAGGCTTATGAGGTGTTAACTGACAGTCGAAAGCGCGCGGCATACGATCAGTATGGTCATGCAGCCTTTGAACAAGGCCGCATGGGTGATAGCGGTGCTGATTTTAGCGATATTTTTGGCGAGGTATTTGGCGATATATTCGGCGGTAGCCGTCGGCAACGTGCTACTCGTGGCGCAGATCTTTGTTATAATATGGAGTTGTCTCTTGAGGACACAGTGCGTGGCGTTACTAAAGAGATACGTATTCCGGTGTTAGAGGAATGCGATGTATGTCATGGTAGCGGTGCTAATTTAGGTAGTTCTCCGATAACTTGCCCTACCTGTCATGGTCAGGGGCAAGTGCAAATGCGTCAAGGTTTTTTTAGTGTACAACAGGCATGTCCGCGCTGTCATGGTCGTGGACAGATCATCAACGATCCTTGTAATAAGTGCCAGGGTAATGGCCGGGTAAAAAAATCTAAGACATTATCAGTGAAAATTCCGGCTGGTGTAGATACTGGTGATCGTATTCGTTTAGTAGGCGAGGGAGAGGCCGGAGAACATGGTGCACCAGTTGGTGATTTATACGTTCAGGTGCAGGTTAAGTCTCACCCTATCTTTGAGCGTGAAGGGAATAATCTGTACTGTGAAATTCCAATTCATTTTACTATGGCTGCATTAGGTGGTGAGATTGAAGTTCCGACGCTAGATGGTCGAGTTAAGTTAAAGATACCAGCGGAAACTCAGACCGCTAAATTATTTCGTATGCGTGGTAAAGGGATTAAGTCAGTGCGTGGTAGTGGTCAAGGAGATTTACTGTGTCGTGTTGTTGTTGAAACTCCAGTGAATCTAAATGATAGACAAAAACAGCTATTGCAGGAACTGGAAGCTAGTCTTGTTGGTCCGTGTGGTGATAATAACAGCCCACGCTCAAAGAATTTTTTTGAGGGAGTAAAAAATTTTTTTGATGACTTAACTAGATAATTGATTATTATTAATAATGATTAATTTAACCTCAAGTGTAAGTTTATACTTGAGGTTTTTTGATGCACTTGTATTAGCATAATATTTTTATTAGATATATCATTTTAATGAAGATTGCATTGAAGATTACATCTTTTTGATAAATAAAGTATAGATATTTAATGGTCGTGCATTTATGTATAGGATAAATAATTTAAAATTTATACTTTTACATAAGTTTTATTTATATCCGTTATATACAACACGCTTACTGTTTTTGATCTATATAAAGTTTTGCTGTAAGTTGTATTAGAAATTTTAAATATACTATTTTTATTGATTTGTAATTAGAAAAATAGTTGTTCTTGTTGATGAGATTAAGTACTTACTTTAGAGTAGCGATCCTTGCAGGAATAGATTTTTGTCTATTATGAATATTACTTATCACTAGATAGAGTAAAGGCTATTTCTGGTCTATTTTTATCATTAGGTAGTAACTTGATTTTTTTAATTATAAGTCATAAGAATTTATTCCTTAAGTGAGCGCGATGCTAAGTAATTAGTCAATAGGCTTTATTATATGGTATAAACTATATGGTATAAACTTTTGATGGTTTAGTAATCTCTATAAGACTTTTGAGGATTAGGAAGTATTGGTCTTGATAGTTAAGATGACTGAAATTAAATGTTAGTTCAGCATATCTGATTTTATTTAGTTTCCACAAACACGCAATATTGCTGCTATAATGACCGCGTCTTATTGACTACTATTGATTCTTGGTTTAAAAGATACCTTTTATTGATAACGCATAATATATTTAAGTTTTTTATAAGTAATGAGTTTAGCTGAGTGATTGGTTACATTTATTATCTGATATTAAGTATTAGCGATATTGATTGTATTTCTAATAATATTCTGTTATTTCTATATATTAAGATACCTGTTGCTTAGAAATTAGATGGGTTGCTGTTTTGTTATCTAGAGTATTATGTTCCTGGAATAATTTTTAAAGCTTTAGCCTTTTGCTTAATCCATATGACTATCTATAGATTAAGATCTGTATCCATTAGGTATATATTTTTTTTGCTTTTTTCTGATTTTATTATTTTACTTAAATCTAATTTTAAATATCATGAAATATATCAAATAATATTTGAGTGTTTTATATAGGATATATAATTAATTTTGTCTAAATTAAAAAATTTTATTTAGCGCAGTGCAATATTATAAATAACTAGTGATCAGCATATAGTTTATTATTTTGTATTATCTTGATTAATGTAGCTTGGTTAATAAGGCGATATTATTATTGAGTAATGTTTATATTGAATCAGTATACTATTTATAGTGCCAGAGATATTTTAAAAGAGTATCCTTATTTCGATGAATAGATTTATATATAGTTTGATATATAAATAGATTAATACTATAAGTATTAATCATAAAATTCTGGTTGTATTAGTTCGATCACATATAATGAAACTTATAAAAATATTTTATGTGGTTTTTATGCTACTAATGTTATATATGTAGTAAGTACTTATATTGCTAGGAGTATGATCCAATTAGTTGGATTGACAAGAAATAGTAAGAATATTATATATTATTCATAAGTAGATGACTACAAGTTATAAGTAGATGACTACAAGATGACTACATATCTAGCGATATCATGGATATCTTGAAGAAAAATATTGTACGTGAGTAAAGTTTAATACTGGTGTAAAAAACCGATCTAGACCGGTTTTTTACTAAACAAAACAATCTAATGATTACTGCATTGAGTTGATGCGTGTAGTAAGATTAGATTTATGACGCGCTGCTTTATTTTTATGAAATAAGCCTTTAGATGCCTGACGATCTATAAGTGGTTGCATTATATGAAATGCGTTTTGTGCTGCTGCTTTATCGCCACTCATGATCGCGGCATTTACTTTTTTAATAAAGGTTCGCACCATTGAACGACGGCTAGCGTTATGCTTGCGGCGTCTTTCAGACTGTATAGTGCGTTTCTTAGCTGATTTAATATTAGCCAAGGTCTAACTCCCAAATATATTGTATTTTGCACAATTTACAGGATAAGCAGTATGTCTTTTAAACCTGTTTTTAGCAATATATTTATGTAAATCATAATCACTTATAAAGTTGTTGCGTGTTACAGTGTTATTATATAAGACTTTAGTAGCTTTTGGGTATGGGGATATAGTATTACCTTAAGAATTTAATACGATTTATGGCTAAGTCTTTTACTTATAAACATTTTTATCATGATATCATTACTATATAAAGGCACTAATCATAAGTTAATCTTACTGATTGGTATAACCTTACTAATGATATAAGGTATAATTTGCCGATTTATATTGTTTTGAGCTAGCTATGCAGCTAATTCGCGGCATACATAATATTCATCCGTGTCACTATGGATGTGTCCTCACTATTGGTAATTTTGATGGTGTACATCGAGGTCATCAGGCATTGTTAGAGCAACTAAAACAAGAGAGACAACGTCTCGGGTTGTTGGCTATGGTGATGCTCTTTGAGCCGCAGCCATTGGAAGTTTTTGCAATGGATCATGGGCCAACTCGCCTTATGCGTTTACGTGATAAGGTGAAATATTTGGCGCAAGTGGGGGTGGATTTCTTGCTATGCATTAAATTCAATCGGCGTTTCGCTTCCTATACCGCTCAGGCATTTATATCAGAATTGCTGGTAAAAAAATTAGGTGTTAACATATTAATAGTTGGTGATGATTTTCGTTTTGGCGCAGGTCGTCAGGGTGATTTTACGCTATTGCAGCAGGCTGGAAAAGAATATGGTTTTGATGTTATTAGGGCATCAACTTTTTGTAAAGGTAGTTATCGTATTAGTAGCACCGCTATCCGTCACGCTTTAAATAGAGGTGCATTATCTTTAGCAGAAGATTTACTTGGGCATTCATATAGTATTTCTGGCCGTGTAGTACATGGCGATGAATTAGGACGTACCATAGGATTTCCTACTGCTAATTTAGCATTAAAACGTTTAATATCTCCCGTTAAAGGAGTATATGCAGTAGAGGTGTATGGTATAGGGCCTCATCCGTATCCTGGCGTAGCTAATATCGGCACTCGTCCAACTTTTGATGGTATGTGCTACCGATTAGAAGTACATTTATTTGATGTTACAATAGATCTTTACGGACATCATATTGATGTAGTGCTGCGTAAGAAAATGCGTAATGAACAGAGGTTTACTTCGCTTGATGCACTTAAGAGGCAATTAGCTAGTGATGTCTTGATAGCTAGGAAATTCTTTGAGGTAAAATATAAGTATAATTTTTATTCTGGTAGACTGGTAAAAGTGTAAGTAAGTTAGTCAACAGACTTCCTGTTCTAAACATACACGTCACTTATAGTAACTATATAAAGGTAATTAGTAACTATGTAAAGGTAATGTGCAATAATTACGTATATACTAAATTATTAGGTAGGGAATAAATACATAACTTAAAACATAACGAGTAAATAGTCGAAAATGGAAATTAGAATCTGATGAGTGACTACAAGAATACTCTAAATTTACCTGGCACAGGTTTTTCTATGCGTGGTAATTTAGCTAAGCGTGAGCCAGATATCTTACAGCGATGGTATCAGCAGGATCTTTATGGAATGATCCGTGCAGCTAAAAAGGGCAAAAAAATATTTATTTTGCATGATGGTCCACCGTATGCTAACGGCAGTATTCATATTGGTCATTCAATTAATAAAATTCTTAAAGATATTATTATTAAGTCAAAGGGGCTATCTGGTTTTGATGCACCCTATATCCCAGGATGGGATTGCCATGGTTTGCCAATCGAATTAAAGGTCGAGCAGTTATACGGCAAGCCTGGCGATAAGTTGAGTGCACCTGAATTCCGTCAAAAATGTCGTGAGTACGTGATTAAGCAGATTCAGGCGCAGAAGAAAGACTTCATTCGCCTAGGTGTTCTTGGCGACTGGCAACATCCATACTTGACTATGGACTTTAAGACGGAGGCAAATATTATCCGCGTGTTAGCTAAAGTTATTAGCAATGGTCACGTATTGAGAGGTAGAAAGCCGGTGCCGTGGTGCATTGATTGCAGCTCTGCTCTGGCGGAGGCAGAATTAGAATATCACGATATAACTTCTTTATCAATTTATGTGATGTTTCAAGCATCTGATACTGCAGCTGTTGCGTTGAAGTTTGGTTTAAGTAATTTTAATAGTTCTATTTCATTGGTCATCTGGACTACTACTCCATGGACCTTGCCAGCTAACCGAGCTATTTCTCTGCATCCTAATTATAGCTACCAACTAGTGCAAATCGATGCTCATTACTTAATCCTGGCGACCAATCTTGTAAAAAGTGTAATGAAGCTTGCTGGTATTACGGAATGGGTAGTATTAGGTAATTGCAAAGGTACTGATTTAGAATTACTACATTTTCAACATCCGTTTATAAGATATACTGTGCCAGTAATCCTTAGTGATCATGTTAGATTAGATATCGGAACTGGTGCAGTGCATACTGCTGGCGGACATGGCCCAGAAGATTTCTTCATTAGTCAGAAATATAATTTAGAAATTGCTAATGTAGTTGGTCCTAATGGTAGATATTTAACAGGTATTCATCCGCTGCTAGATGGTAAGTTAGTATTCAGTGCTAATGAATTAATTGTTAATTTGCTTAGTGAGCATGGCACTTTACTATATCAGGAAAAAATAATTCATAATTATCCATGTTGTTGGCGTCATAAAACGCCAGTTATCTTTCGTTCAACTTTTCAGTGGTTTATTAGCATAGATAAAAAAGAGCTACGTGTGCAGTCGCTAGTAGGGAGTAAAGGTGTGCGTTGGACTCCAGATTGTAGTCAGGAGCGCATTGAGACCATGATTATTAATCGCCCGGATTGGTGCATATCTCGTCAGCGTGCTTGGGGTGTTCCGATGTCACTATGGGTGCATAAAGATACTGCGCAGTTACATCCGCGCAGTGTAGAGTTGATGGAAGAAGTTGCTAATCGTGTTGAGCGTTATGGTATTGAGGCTTGGTGGAATTTAGATGATGCGAAAATCCTTGGTGCTGACGCGGTTAATTACGAGAAGGTGCTAGACACTTTAGATGTTTGGTTTGATTCTGGCTCGACGCATGCTTCGGTAGTAGATGTGCGTCCTGAGTTTCATGGACATAGCGCTGATATGTATTTAGAAGGCTCTGACCAACATCGTGGTTGGTTTATGTCATCATTGATGATTGCTACCGCCATGAAAGGTAAATGTCCTTATAAGGAGGTGATAACTCACGGGTTTACTGTTGATGGTCATGGGCACAAGATGTCTAAGTCAATCGGTAATACTATCAGTCCACAAGAGGTGATAAATAATCTAGGTGGGGATATTTTGCGTTTATGGGTAGCGTCAACTGATTATACTGGTGATATCACGATATCTAATGAGATTCTTAAACGTGCTGCTGATTCTTATCGTCGTATCCGTAATACCGCCCGTTTCCTGCTAGCTAACTTTAACGGTTTTGAACCTAGTACCGATTGCATCGCTCCGGAAGATATGGTGGTATTAGATCGTTGGGCAGTTGGTCGCGCGTTGGCGACCCAGAAGGAGATTGAGCAAGCTTACGCAAGTTATAATTTTCATGAAGTTATACAACATTTGATGCATTTTTGTTCGGTTGAAATGGGATCCTTCTATTTAGATATCATTAAAGATCGTCAGTATACTGCTAAGAGTAATAGTTTAGCTCGCCGTAGCTGTCAGACTGCATTATTTCATATCGCTGAGGCGTTAGTTCGTTGGATAGCGCCTATTATATCGTTTACTGCCGATGAAATCTGGAGGTTTATGCCAGGTAAACGCACACAGTATGTGTTTACTGAAGAGTGGTATAGTGGTTTGTTCGCTTTGGCAGATGAAGAAACAATGAACGATGCTTTTTGGTCTGACTTACTGAAGGTTCGAACTGAAGTTAACAAGGTTTTGGAGCAGGCTCGTGTTAAAAAGTTCCTTGGTAGCTCACTTGAGGCGTTAGTAATACTATACGCTGACAGTCAGCTAGCAAATAAGCTACATAGCTTGCAAGATGAGCTACGTTTTGTACTGTTAACGTCTGCCGCGTATGTTTTACCACTCCTAGATGCCAGGGAGGATATTCAGGCCACTGCTTTACTAACAGGGCTGAAAATTGATATTAGCGTTGCTGAAGGTAAAAAGTGTCCACGTTGCTGGCACTATACCACTGATATTGGCGAAGTAGCTGAATATCAAGATATTTGTGTTCGCTGTGTAACTAATGTAGCCGGTAACGGCGAAAAGCGTAAATATGCTTAAGAGCTCTATATCTAATGAGTAAATTAATTTATTCGACCGGATTACGTTGGTTATGGGTAGTGGTAGTAATATTAGTGCTAGATATTGCAAGTAAACAATGGGTGCGTTATCACCTAGTTTTAGGTCAGTCTAAAACTTTCATTCCATCGTTTAATTTGTTTTATACTCGTAATTATGGTGCTGCGTTTAGTTTTCTCGCTCATCACTGCGGTTGGCAACGTTGGCTCTTTGCTTGTATTGCTATTGCAACTATATTGGTACTAATGGTGATGATGTATAATGAAATTGCACAGCAGAAGCTAAAAAATATTGCTTATGCTTTTATTATGGGGGGCGCGTTCGGTAATCTTTACGATAGATTATATAGTGGTTTTGTAGTTGATTTTATTGATTTTTACGTTAGTAACTGGCATTACCCAACCTTTAATTTAGCAGATATTTTTATTTGCGTAGGAGCAGTAATGATCATTCTAGAGAGTTTTCTATGACTATCAAAATAAGAGATAAAAATAGAAATAATTAATATAGTAATTCAGGTTATAATATTAATTCGGGTTATGGCTTGTATATTTTATTTTTTAATTTGTGCTTAATCTAGAGGTCTAGAGATCTAGAGATCTAGATGATAGTATAGTCTTTGCATTTAACTTACTATAATTAAATAGTATTACTGTTTTATTTGGAGTGTGGTATTTTGATCAATGTTACTGAAAAGATAATGAACAGATTTACATGCGTATAATAAATTCATTTTTATCTATATTGCATTATATATATTTTCTCTATATTTTATAAAAAATTTATCACTTTATTTGTTAATTATTTTAATTAATCTAACTTGTTTTTTTTGATTGTTTAATTGTTACTACAATTAGTATATATAAGTTGTTAATTAATTACTTTTTAAGAAAAATATGTATAGTAGAGATATATATTTGCGTGACTTTCTTATAGGATGACTGTATGCGGTTTCTAGATTTTATTTAATTTTTGATCTTATTACTTTTATTGTTAATAATATTTAAATTTTAGCATAGTGATAGTAGCGATAGATAATGCTATTGCTTTTTACTATAATTTTTAATTTCTAGATTATTCATTGCTGTTTATGTTGAATTACTAATTATTGATTATTAAATTACTCTTATAAGATGGGAGATAGCTTATACAAATTCTGTTAGCCAATCCACGTGGTTTTTGTGCTGGCGTAGATCGTGCGATCAGTATCGTTGAGCGTGCGTTAGAGATTCATGGGGCTCCAATCTACGTACGGCATGAGGTGGTACATAATCGCTATGTTGTTAATAGTTTATGTCAGAGTGGAGTAGTATTTATTGAAGAGATATCTGAGGTTCCGGACGGATCAATTTTAATTTTTCTAGCGCATGGGGTATCTCAAGCAGTGCGTGCTGAAGTTAGAACTCGTAATTTAACTATGCTATATGATGCCACTTGCCCACTCGTAACTAAGGTACATATGGCGGTAGCGCGTGCTAGTCGCGTTGGCATGGAGGCTATCTTGATTGGCCACGCCGATCATCCAGAAGTTCAAGGCACTATGGGTCAGTATAGTAATCTACAAGGCGGCATATATCTTGTTGAGTCATTAGAAGATGTATGGCAATTACAAGTTAAAGATAAAAATAATCTATGTTTTATGACTCAGACGACGCTATCAGTGTCTGATACTTTAGATATGATCGATGCGTTACGTCAGCGTTTCCCCAGTATTATCGGGTCACGTAAAGATGATATTTGTTACGCTACTACTAACCGTCAGGAAGCCGTATGCAATTTGATCGATGATGTAGATATAATATTAGTAGTAGGTTCGCAGAATTCTTCTAACTCTAATCGTTTAGCTGAGTTAGCTAAGCGGGCTGGAAAACCTGCTTATCTCATTGACTCTGCAGTAGATATTAAGGAATCTTGGTTTAATAAGGTGTACAATATTGGTGTTACTGCTGGTGCTTCTGCGCCTGCCTTGTTAGTAGATGAGGTTATTATTCATTTAAAAGCATTAGGTGGTACTGTTGTACGTGAGATTAGTGGCCGTAAAGAAAATATTGTATTTACAATACCTAAAGAGCTTTGTATAGATATTCAGTAATTTTATCAAACCATTAAGTACTTATTACTTTTTTAAGTTTTACATTCAGATGGTAAGTAATTTATTTTTATACTAAGTGTTGTTTTTATTATTTTCAATATTGCTTTTTAGAGCGATAATATCTTTTAATTAGTAGTGTGTAGTATATAGTATGTTAGATTTAGTTTTATTAGAGTAATTCTTAATATAGACATAAGTAATATTTAAATATCAGTAAGCTATCTTAAAATTATAAATGTTATAGATCATGGTTATTTAATCATATATATAATTCTTTTTATTAAGATTTGCAAAATTAAAAATAGTATTTAGGCAAAAATTAGCTAAATGTAAATAGGGATAAGGTTTATAAAGCTCGATATTATATACTTAATAATATCGCGGTAATGATGTTATGGCTACGTAATTAAAAATTGTTAACAAAGTATGTATAGCATGTATGAGCACTGTACATCATGCGATGATGTGTTCTTTCTACAAAGAATAATTAATCACCTCATATATTAGGTATGTACGGATTTATAAATTGTATAGTAAGTGACTCAGTAGATAAGTAAAGCGCATATATTATTTATATATAATCTGTTATTCGTGAAAGCTTGCTAGATGGGTATCTAATTCTCTAAGGTGAAATTAAAATTATATTGATAAGAGAGCGGACATGATTAGTTCACGTATCCGAATAGCTATTTCTAGTGCTAGCGGCCGTATGGGGCGCGAATTAATTAGAGTTGTGCAGCAGACGGAAAACCTAGTGCTAGGGGCGGCGTTATCACGTCCAGCTTCTAGTTTATTTGGCGTGGATGCGGGTGTGTTAGCTGGTATTGGCTCAGTGGGTATTATCCTTAGTGATAGCTTAGATAAAGTAGTAGATAATTTCGATATTCTGATTGATTTTTCTAGTCCAGATAATACTTTGAGACACCTTACTACTTGTGTACTAAAACATAAGGCTATGGTTATTGGTACTACTGGCTTTGATGATGCCGGTAAAAAAGCTATAAGTAATGCGGCGCAGCATATTGGTATAGTTTTTGCCTCTAATTTTAGCGTTGGAGTAAATTTAATACTAAAGTTGCTAGAGAGGGTTGCTAAAGTAATGGGTGATTCTAGTGATATTGAAATTACTGAGGCACATCACCGCGATAAAGTAGATGCACCATCTAGTACTGCATTAGCGATGGGAAAGGTTATTGCGGGTACTTTAGGCCGAGATCTAAAAGATTGTGCAGTATACACGCGTAAAGGTTATACTGGTAAACGTGATCCGAAGAGTATTGGTTTCACTACTATTCGTGCTGGTGATATCATTGGTGATCATAGCGTTATGTTCATTAATGCATCTGAGCGTGTGGAAATTACTCATAAAGCCTCTAATCGTATAATTTTTGCTAGTGGAGCAGTACGAGCAGCATCTTGGTTATATAAGAAAGATAGAGGGTTATTTGATATGCATGATGTGCTTAATTTAGACTAATGATAATTCAGGGTATTATAAAACCATACTAATGAGAATGATTTTTTTTAAAAATGATAAGGTTAATAACCTTTGCTGATTTTTAAATAAAAATATATTAAAATAAAAATTTATATATATAGCTTTTATATATTTGAGTTATTTTTAAAGATAAATGTCTTATACAAGGCATTTGTTAGTTAACTTTATCACAATAGTATATTAATTGTATATTAATGCACCCATGTAAATTGTTTATTTATCAAATATTAGTTGTATTTTATTATGTTACAGTTAATTTTAATAAATATTGAGATTTATAATGATCAGAAGAAAAATATTATTTTATGCTATACAGTTAATTTTATTAACAGTTATAATTGATTAATCATAGGTTTATATGCATTACTTAAAGTCATAGTAAGATAACCAAAATGAGTAAGATGGATATTTTACTTCCATTTGTAAGAAAAGCAATTACTAATTTAAATAATATGTAAAGATATACATAAGAATATAACTATAGGCATATAAAAAGGTGTTTATCATTAAAAATTGTGTTCGAATTTTCAAGAATTGGTATCACGAATGGATTATCGTATTAATTTATAATTTAATATCATAATTAATATGCGAATTTTGCAATTAATTATTTATGGGAGGATATTTTGATTAAGTCAGCCATATTAGTTCTGGAGGACGGTACTCAATTCCATGGTCGGGCCATCGGGATAACTGGCATGGCAGTAGGTGAGGTAGTATTTAATACGTCTATGACTGGTTATCAAGAAATCCTCACTGATCCTTCCTATTCACGTCAGATTATTACTCTTACTTACCCGCACATCGGTAATGTTGGTACTAATACTTGCGATGAAGAATCTTCTACAATTTATGCTCAAGGGCTAGTCATCCGTGATTTACCATTTACTGCAAGTAATTACCGTAATGAAAAAAGTCTTTATGCGTACCTTAAGCGTCATAATATTGTAGCAATTGCAGATATTGATACTCGTAAGCTTATCCGTATTCTACGGGAGCAAGGTGCTCAAAATGGCTGTATTATTGCTGCTGATTTACCGGATGCTATGTTAGCATTAGCTAAGGCGCAAAGATTCCCTGGGTTAAAGGGTATAGATTTAGTAAAACAAGTAACTACTAAAGAAATTTATCGTTGGCAACAAGGCAGTTGGCAGATTGAACATAATCCTCTAGGGGATCAAATTATCGATGCGCTTCCTTTTCATGTGGTTGTTTATGATTATGGTATTAAGCGTAATATTTTACGCTTGCTAGTGGATCGTGGTTGTCATCTTACTGTAGTCCCAGCACAAACTTCTACTGACCAAGTTTTGAATATGAGTCCTGATGGTATCTTTTTATCTAATGGCCCAGGTGACCCAGAGCCGTGCACTTATGCTATTAACTCTATAAAAAAATATTTAGAAACCGATATTCCGCTCTTTGGTATTTGTTTAGGTCATCAACTATTAGCGCTAGCAAATGGTGCAAAAACTATAAAGATGAAGCTTGGTCACCATGGTAGTAATCACCCAGTAAAGGATCTTGATAACAATCGCGTAATCATCACTACCCAGAATCATGGCTTTGCGGTGGATGAGGATAATCTACCAGAAACTTTGCGTGTAACACATAAATCATTATTTGATCAAACAGTACAGGGTATTCATCATATTAATAAAGCAGCATTTAGCTTCCAGGGACATCCAGAAGCTAGCCCAGGACCCCATGATGCTATGTTTTTATTTGATCACTTTATTGAATTAATTGAGACGTATCGTACTAGCGGGAAATAATCAGGAGCAATAAGAATGCCAAAACGTATTGATATACAAAGTATCCTGATTCTTGGCGCTGGCCCAATAGTTATTGGGCAGGCGTGTGAGTTCGATTATTCAGGTGCTCAGGCGTGTAAAGCGTTACGTGCAGAAGGGTACCGCATTATTCTTGTTAACTCAAATCCAGCCACTATTATGACTGACCCAGATATGGCCGATTCTACCTATATTGAGCCAATACACTGGAAAGTGGTACGTAAAATTATCGAAAAAGAGCGACCTACTGCATTGTTGCCAACTATGGGTGGCCAGACGGCGTTGAATTGTGCTTTAGACCTAGAGCGCCAAGGTGTGTTAGCTGAGTTTGATGTCATGATGATTGGCGCTACTGCTGATGTGATCAATAAGGCAGAAGATCGATGTCGTTTTGATATAGCAATGAAAAAAATAGGCCTTAATACCGCGTACTCTGGTATTGCGCATACTATAGAAGAGGCCTTAATAGTTGCTGCAGAAGTGGGTTTCCCATGCATTATCCGTCCTTCTTTTACCATGGGTGGAGCTGGTGGTGGTATAGCCTACAATCGAGAAGAATTTGAAGATATTTGTCAGTCTGGCTTTGATCTTTCGCCAACTAAAGAACTATTAATTGATGAATCGCTCATCGGTTGGAAAGAGTATGAGTTGGAAGTAGTGCGTGATAAAAATGACAATTGTATAATTATTTGTTCGATAGAAAATTTTGATGCTATGGGTATTCACACGGGGGATTCTATTACTGTTGCGCCGGCTCAGACTTTAACTGATAAAGAGTACCAGATTATGCGTGATGCTTCTATGGCAGTTCTACGTGAAATTGGCGTTGAAGCTGGTGGCGCTAATGTGCAATTCTCTGTTAATCCCAAAACAGGTCGCTTGATTGTGATTGAAATGAATCCTCGAGTGTCACGCTCTTCTGCGTTAGCTTCTAAAGTAACTGGATTTCCCATCGCTAAGATTGCTGCTAAATTAGCTGTTGGATATACCCTTGACGAACTAATGAACGATATAACCGGCGGCCTTACTCCTGCTGCATTTGAGCCTTCTCTGGACTATGTTGTAACAAAAATTCCTCGTTTTAATTTTGAGAAATTTGTCGGAGCTAATGACCGACTAACAACGCAGATGAAGTCGGTAGGTGAAGTAATGGCGATTGGCCGTACTCAGCAGGAATCTTTACAGAAAGCATTACGTAGTTTAGAGGTAGGAGCCACTGGTTTTGATCCAAAAGTAAATCTTGATGATCCGGAGGCATTAACTATCATTCGTCGTGAGCTAAAAGACGCTGGAGCAGATCGTATTTGGTATATAGCTGATGCTTTTCGCGCAGGGCTATCAGTAGATGGTGTATTTAATTTAACTAATATCGATCGTTGGTTCTTGACGCAGATTGAAGAACTTGTGCGTTTAGAGGAGCAGGTAGTAGAGGTCGGTATAAATGGCTTGAAGGCCGTATTTTTGCGTGCTTTGAAACGTAAAGGTTTTTCTGATGCGCGTCTGGCTAACTTAGTAGGTGTCTCTGAGAGTCAAATTTATAAGTTGCGACACAGCTATAGCCTGCATCCAGTATATAAGCGCGTAGATACTTGTGCGGCAGAATTTGCCACTAATACCGCATATATGTATTCTACGTATGAGGAAGAATGTGAATCTAACCCAATTACGGGACGTTTAAAGGTAATGGTGCTAGGCGGCGGGCCTAATCGTATTGGCCAAGGTATAGAGTTTGACTATTGTTGCGTACACGCTGCAATAGCTCTACGTCAAGATGGTTATGAGACTATTATAGTTAACTGCAACCCAGAAACTGTCTCAACCGACTATGATATCTCTGATCGCTTATATTTTGAACCAGTATCATTAGAGGACGTATTAGAAATCGCGCGTATAGAACAGCCAGTAGGTGTAATTGTACAATATGGCGGTCAGACCCCATTAAAGTTAGCGCGTGCATTAGAAGCCGCAGGAGTACCGATTATCGGCACTAGCCCGGATTCAATTGATCGAGCCGAAGATCGTGCGCGTTTTCAGCAGGTAGTAAATCGTCTAGGACTCAGGCAGCCAGCGAATGCTACTGTGAGCACCGTGGATCAGGCAGCAGAGCAGGCAATGGTTATTGGTTATCCATTAGTAGTACGCCCTTCCTATGTACTGGGAGGGCGGGCAATGGAAATTGCATACGATGAAATGGATTTGCGTCGTTACTTTCAGCATGCGGTTAACGTATCTAATGATGCGCCTGTATTATTAGATCGTTTTTTAAGTGATGCAATAGAAGTAGATATTGATGTTATCTGTGATGGTGAATGTGTGCTAATTGGTGGTATTATGGAACATATTGAGCAGGCAGGAGTGCATTCTGGCGACTCAGCATGTTCTTTACCAGCTTATACTCTTAGTAAAGAGATTCAGGATGTAATGCGTCAGCAAGTGGAAGAGTTAGCATTTGAGTTACAAGTACGAGGCCTCATGAATGTACAGTTTGCAGTAAAAAATCATGACGTCTATGTGATTGAAGTGAATCCACGTGCCGCGCGTACTGTTCCTTTTGTCTCGAAAGCTACTGGCGTGCCATTAGCTAAGGTTGCTGCGCGAGTAATGATGGGTAAAACTTTAGTTGAGCAAGGAATAACTAAAGAGGTTATCCCGCCTTATTACTCTGTAAAGGAAGTAGTATTACCATTTAATAAATTTCCTGGAGTTGATCCGATCTTAGGGCCAGAAATGCGCTCTACTGGAGAAGTAATGGGAGTAGGGTGTACCTTTGCTGAGGCCTTCTCTAAGGCGATGTTTAGCAGCGAATCAGGTATGAAAAAAGAAGGTCGCGTTTTATTATCTGTACGCGATGGCGATAAAGAACGTGTAGTAGATTTAGCAATTATTTTATTAAATCAAGGTTTTGAGTTAGATGCTACTCATGGTACCGCAATTGTTTTGGGTGAAGCAGGTATTAACCCGCGTCTAGTTAATAAGGTTCATGAAGGTCGCCCACATATCCAAGATCGTATTAAAAATGGTGAGTACACTTATATTGTTAATACAACTGCGGGTAGACAGGCAATTGAAGATTCCAAGTTAATTCGTCGCAGTGCACTGCAATATAAGGTTAATTATGATACTACGTTGAATGGTGGGTTTGCTACTGCAATGGCATTAAAGGCTGATCCAACTGAGAAGGTGGTTTCGGTGCAGGAGATGCACGCTAGCTTATATAAGTAATTAAAAGTATATTTTAGCTAGATAAACAATATAGCTTAGATTGATAATAATGCATCATAAGTGATTAATTTATTAGTTATTAATATGGTATATAAAAATATAAGTTAATTCTAAAAATACAATCAAGTATATTACTATTTATATAGTAAGGTACTATAGGTAACTATATAACTAAACTATCATTAGATAATAAAGATAGGCGTATAATGTTTAAATTTAGTTAGTATAATGTATCTTACTATCCAATTTTATTGCTGATGAAAATTACATGTGTTAAAATATATATAAGAGGCTTATTAAGCAGTGAATAATATTTATTAATTCTTTGAATAGTTATTAAAATTAGTATAAAAAATAATATGTTACAGTAATTTGGCGGTCATATTTTATAATGATAGTATTATTGCATTTAATGCTATAACGCAAAGAGAGAATAATATTCTTGGTGATCATTGATTAATTAATTTTTATATAATTTTGCAGTGACGGTTACATATAAAAATATAATAATATTGCTATATTTTAATTAATTAGATATAAATTTATGCACTTAAAAAATATTATTTAATCATTTGATTAAAATAAATCATTAGATTATATGTTATTTATATAATAAAAATATTTATTTAGTGCAATATAGTTTTGTTATGTAAGTAAAATATCTTGAATAATACCAATTAAAATTACTATTTACTGTATAGTAAAATAATAATTATAAACCAAAAAGATATGATATAATTGATATTACTACTATTTTAAAAATAGTATCTTTTACAGTATATAGAAAAGTTTAATTTAAAATAATAAATATTATTTATAATAGACAAAAAATATTTATTTTTATAAATATAATTTTCTCCTGATTAGGATGTTCATATAGATCATAAGTAATTATTTTATAAAAAATAGTATTATTACTTTATTTTATATTTTATTATAGCCGTCTATCTAAGCTACTAGGATCTTAAAACTAGACTATGATTAGTGTTAAGTGATAATGCTGAGTAGAGTAATAATCATGGCTATTTAATAATATTAGCTATCTAAGTTATTAATCTTATTTAATTCTTTTTTGACTATGAGCTATTTTTTTGTATATGGTATGAGTATTTTATTGTTTTAATAGGGTTAAATAATGATTATAAGTTTGATTGCCGCTTTGTCAGTGGAGCATGTTATTGGTACAGGGAATGTAATGCCTTGGCATCTTCCTTCTGATTTAATTTGGTTTAAATGTATGACACAAAATAAGCCAGTAATTATGGGGCGTAAGACTTTTGAGTCTATTGGGTACCCGTTGTCAAACCGGCATAATATTGTATTAAGTAGTCGTTCTGGTAGTAGTTCTGGAGGGCTTACTTGGGTAAATTCAATAGATGATGCACTGGATCTTGTTAAGAATGTAAAAGAGGTAATGGTTATAGGTGGTGAGTGTATTTATAGCCAGTTTATCTTACGCGCTAAACGTATGTACCTAACTTATATTTATGCGTCAGTTAGCGGGGATATTTATTTTCCAGAGTATAAACCTTGGGAGTGGGAAACTATATTTAGTGAATTCCATAATGCAGATGCACTAAATTATTATAGTCATTGCTTTAAGATCTTGGAGCGTTACTAATTTTTTGGTATTTAGCTCTTAATTGCAGTAATGATGCATCTTATTGTTGATCGTGTTTTTAAATTTATACAGAGTAGGAATAATTCTTTATTTTATTAAAGAAAGTAGAGTATTGGTTAATGGATACGTAATAATATTGTGAGTATAGTAGTAATAATTTTTATTTATATTATTAAATTATTCTAAATATTATGTTCATTAATGAGTAATATTATTTTTTTAAAGTGAAAAGTAGACATTCAATAAGTCAGTAGGATGATTTTAATATTTTGTTTTATCACTACTTTAGTATTTTTCTTAAAAAGAAAAAATATATATCTAATGGTATAGATATAAATATATTAAGTAAGAGTTTATCGTGGGCGCATGATCATACTATTAAGTTATTGCTAGATTAATAATAGCGGCTAGCAGAGATTTAATATCTCTAAGGAAAGCAGATTACAGGATAAATTTTAGGTAATACTTTATTATGTGGCTACTATTTAAATAGTATTACGTATGAATATTATTAGCATGAGTAATGAAGTTTGCATTGCAATTGTATAAGTAAAATTGGTATAGATACAGACTTATTAAAATTAGTTTGTTCTAAGTAATTATTTATTTTGCTATAGTCGATTATATTTTTCATATTACTCTATAATAATTACTATTATATCCTATTTTATATTTAGATCAATACTTGGCGCAATAAATCAGATAATATTAAATTTGTTATTTAGATAATTAATATATTCTATAATTATTAATTATTATAATTTTTCGCTATAAATAAGAATTACATTGTGTATTATATTATGATTTTCATAATTTTTAATTATGATATTAATGCATGTCTGCTTGATTATATATTAGTTTAGGATAAGTTTTATATATTTTTTATTATCATACTAATCTTATAAGATTAGTACACTAATATAGTGTTACTTTATCACTATTATTTTAATAATATAATTTAGCACCAGGTTTTAAGGACAGTAGAATATACTTATTAATTGATCATATGATAAGTATCTATAGCTATCACGTAGTCCGTATGGAGATATTTTGCTGTAGATAAGTAAGCTTATTTTTATAAATATAGACATATGTTTAATTTTACCATTAATGTCATTAAACGTAAAGTTAATTCTACTGATTAACATAAGTCTATAATAGTAGGATTATTCATTCTGTGATAAGCTTAATATTGAGTTTTGTAATTGGTGATATAATATATTATTAATTTTTGAAACTAGTTCTTTGCTCTTCTTATAGAGTAAATGTTGAAATTTACTAAAATTATTTTATGGTAATATTTATCTCTAAAGCAGATACTATACCCCGTGGGTAATTATTACTATTAAATATTTTTCATATCTTTCATATATTTCATAGTATTACTTTGCTTATTTAAATTATGGAGTCAGTTATCTATTATAAAAATAATAATATTAATATTATTATTTTATATATTACTAAATAGTAATGACCTGCTATTAATAATATTATAGACATGAGACTATATTCTTACTAAGATATGATTGATATGAAATTAGCTGTAGTGTTATACATCTAATTTTAGTAATTAATTTAAGATGTTTTTATTTTTTTATGTTTTTATATTTTTTTAAGTTTGATTATATTTATTAAAAGATGTACTGTATTTATATTATAATTATCTATATTTAGTATTATTTAAATTTTTGTATAAATAAACTATATTTAAATTTTTTTATGATTTTAGTTAAGAGAGTATATTTTTGCACTATTACTATTTGAGTTAACCATTATATTTATTTGTTTAGATGCGTGATAAGTAATAATATGATGCAGTTTAATGTTCTGTGTGTATGTTTAAAGTACATAATATTGAATGTTATGGTAATTTGATTACTTTCGATGTATCAACGTAATAGTGTTATTATTGAATGATAAGTTTATTTTAATATTACTTAGGAAGTAATGAAACAGTGAGCGCGCGCGCTTTAGAGAGCTGCGTAAAATAACGATAGTCTTCCCAGCGTAACATTGTTAGCTTTCCTCCCCAGCAGCAACCGGTATCCAGTCCGATAATACCTTCCGGGGTACCTTTGCCTTCTAAAGATGCCCAATGACCAAAGATTAGAGAAAAATCATTATTTGTTAAGCGCGGTAGTGTAAACCATGGTCTCAGTGATGCGGGAGCTTTTCCTGGGGCATCTTTACAAAGCATATCGAGCTGGCCACTCGGTAAGCAGTAACGCATGCGCGTTAATGCATTAATACTAAAGCTTAAGCGTGCTAAACCGCTTAGTGTTGGTGTCCAATTAGTGGTTATATTATTGTTTATGATATTAAGTAGTAGCGAGTTATTATTACTACGCAGCACCTCTTCTACCTCATGTGCACAGCGCTCTGCTGTTTTAATATCCCATTGGGGTGTAATACCAGCATGTGTCATTATTATTTTTAATTTATCATTAACTTGTAGCATTGGTTGCATTCGTAGCCAGTTAATCAATTCATCAGCATCCGGTGCCTCTAGTAATTCTCTGAGGTAATTTTTATATTTATTTCGGTTAATGCTAAAATAGATTGCTATAAGTTGCAGATCGTGATTGCCTAGCACCAAACGAACTACTGGGCCAAGTGAACGTAAAAAACGTAATACTTCTAGTGAGTTAGGGCCCCTAGCGACTAAATCACCGGTTAGCCATAATTCGTCGTATTGCGGATTAAAAGATGCTTTGGCTAAAAGATCTTGTAGTTCTATGAAACATCCATGAATATCGCCAATAATGTATGTAGCCATAGCTAATGAATTAATGTGGGTATAGCTAAGCGAAATACGGGAATAGCCTCTCTGAATGACTGACTTTGGTGATTAACCATTTCATAGTGTCCTTCCATAGTACCTAGTGGCGTCTCAAGAATTATACCACTAGTATATTGAAACTCACCTCCAGGTGAGATAATTGGTTGTTCACCGATTACGCCGATTCCTTGTACTTCAGTTTTTTGTCCGTTACTGTTAGTTATTAGCCAGTAACGTCCTAGTAGTTGCACATTGAAACGTCCTAAATTACGGATTGTAATAGTATAGGCAAAGACGTAACGGTCTTCTGTAGGTATTGATTGTGATTCCACATAAATATTTTGAACACGAATACATATACGAGGTGAATCAATCATGTCAATAACTCCTTATTCCTATTACGACACCGAATTGTCTGATAGCCAGTTAGCTAACTTACAGTATTGTGCAACAGAAATATTCTCTGCTCTTAGTGAATCATCGATGTCTAGTTTTATCAATTCTGCTGGTTTAAACAGATGGCCTATATTATTACGAATAGTTTTTCTACGTTGGTTAAATGCTTGAGTTGTAATGTAGTGTAGCATACGAACATCAATTACTGGATTGCTTATTACATTATGCGGTACTAAACGTACTACGGCAGACTCTACTATTGGTGCCGGTATAAATGAGGTTGGTGGTACTTCAAGTATTGGTATGATATTACAGTAATACTGAGCCATTACGCTCAAGCGTCCATAATTTTTATTGCCCGGGCTAGCAACTAAACGGTTTACTACTTCTTTCTGTAACATAAAGTGCATATCGTAAATTGTTTTATTATATATGAAAAGGTGAAACATTAATGGTGTAGAAATATTATATGGCAGGTTACCAAATATGCGTATTAGTTTCCCTGCTTTCTTAGCTAGATTAGCAAAATTGATGGCCATAGCGTCCTGTTGGTAAACGATTAGTTTATTTTTTAATAATGTATGATTTGCTAGTCGTGCTGCTAAATGACGATCGAGTTCTATTACTATCATATGATCTACGTATATGCTAATTGGTTCGGTTAATGCACCTAGACCAGGTCCAATTTCAATAATGGCTTCATCTGGTTGCGGGTTAATTGCAGAAACAATTTGATCAATAACAAGCTGATTAGTTAAAAAATTTTGTCCAAATTTTTTTTTAGCATAGTACCCTTGGTAGGTTTTTTTTATTCATTGCAATTAATCATCATGTTAATAGCAAGCTTCAAGGCCATTTTGAAGCTGCTAATATTCGCATTCCCGGTTCCAGCAATTTCTAAAGCAGTACCGTGATCTACTGAGGTGCGGATAAAAGGCAACCCAAGTGTAATATTTACTGCTTGGCCAAATCCTTGATATTTTAGTACCGGTAAACCTTGGTCATGATACATAGCAAGTATTGCATCCGCATATTGTAGATGCTTAGGCTGAAAAATAATATCCGCTGGCAGTGGCCCAGTTAGGTGTATGTTTTCAGCACGCATCGCATTAAGAGCTGGTAAGATAATATCCACTTCTTCGCGCCCTATATGACCGTTCTCCCCAGCGTGTGGATTCAGACCACAGACGTAAATGTGGGGTTGGTATAAACCAAATTTAGTTTTTAGATCTTTATTGAGAATACGGATAACCTCGAAGAGGTTAGGTTGGGTTATAGCGCCTGGTACTGCTAGTAGCGGTAGATGAGTGGTAGCTAATGCTACACGCAATTTTTTAGTCACTAGCATCATGACTGCTCTCTTGCAATTGCTGCGATTGGCAAAAAATTCAGTATGTCCAGTAAAGGATATATTTGCGTCATTAATCACACTTTTATTCACTGGTCCTGTAATTAATGCATTAAATTCACCGCTTAAGCAACCATCACGGGCTCGTATTAGTGTATCTATTACGTAGGTGCTATTACCAGGATTTAGGGTGCCTGGTGTAACATGATAAGTAGTAGCTATCGGTAGCACTAATAATCTGCCTGCGCATTGTGGTTGCACAGATTGTTGCGGGTTATAATCAAATAAGGTTATGTGTAGATTAAGGAGATGAGCGCGCTCAATTAGTAATATTGGGTCAGCGCAGACCACTAGTTCAACAGGCCAATTATATTGTGCCATTTCTATTACTAAATCAGGCCCTACTCCAGCGGGTTCGCCTGGGGTTATTATAACACGCTTATTTTTTAGCATAATGATTGAGAATTTTCACATAGGATTGTGCACGTAGTTCTTGCATCCAAGTATTCATTTCTTCAGTAAATTTGCGATTGAATAGTATTCGGTAAGCTTGATTTTTTTGCGCAGTATTATTTTTATCTACTTGATGTATATCGATTAGTTGTATAAGATGCCAGCCAACAGCTGAGTGTATAGGTGCGCTGAGCTCGCCTTTATTGAGTTTTAATAATGCATCACGAAACATTGGATCATATGTATCTATAGCATTCCAGCCTAGATCGCCCCACTCCAAGGAAAATCTAGTATCCTGAGATAGGTCTTGAACTACATTAGTAAATGTAGTACGGCCACTTTTTATATCTTTTGCGAAATTTGCTAATTTAGTTAGTACTTGATCGTTAGTGATTATAGATGAAGGTTTAAGTAATATATGCTTTACATGCACTTCAGTTATAGATTTCGACTGTTTTACATGATGAATATCATTCACCTTAAGAATATGGAAACCGGCGTCAGAACGGATAGGTCCAATGATAAGTCCTTTTTTAGGATTGCTAAGATATTCTGTAAATAGAGTTGGGAGCTCCTGTATTCTATTCCATCCTATATAGCCGCCTTTTGGCGCTTGATCATCGGTGGAATAGATCATCGCTAATTTAGCAAAGTCAGCTCCGTTGCGCAATGCTATTATTAGTCTTGTAGCTAGTGCTTTTGATGTATTAATTTGTTGTTGAGATGGATTTTCTGGTAAAGAGAGCATAATGTGGCTGATATTTATTTCAGTATCGTCGCTATTTAGGTTTTTTATTGGTATTTTTAGTCCTTCTATTTCATGAGGTAAAATAGTTACACGACGCTGCACTTCGTTATTGCGTAGAGTGTTAATTAGCATTTCTTTATGAATCTGTGAACGGTAATTTTTATAATCTATACCCTCATAAGATAAGCGTTTACGCAGTTGTTGACAACTCATATTATTTTTTTTGGCTATATTAGCAATCGCATTATCTATATCAGAATCCGGTACCAGAATTCCTATTTTTTGAGCTATTTGTATCTGGATACTATCCATAATTAGGCGCTCAATTATCTGAAGACGCAGTGATTGATCGTTTTTTATTGTTTTGCCAGTTTGTAGTGCATTGAATTTTATCGATTGTAATAGGATATTTATATCGCTCTCTAGCACCACGCTATTATTTACAATTGCAGTGATTTTATCTATCTCTTGCGGTGTTGCGAGTGCGCTATTAACACAAATTACTAATCCGAGAATAAGTATTCTCAATTTATTCATATTGTTTCCATTAATGTAATCGGTAAATATAGATGAATATTTTATTTAAATATGTCATGCAATATTAAAATGTATATTAGTGCGATAAAATACCTGAGCGTAGTATTTCTGTAGAGCCAAGATTATGCTCATTGCTCAAACCTCGTAGCTCAATATTAAAAGAAATTTTATTTTCGTAAATACTAGTATTTTTACCATGATTCCAGTCAGTAATCTTACGCTCATAGCCTAGTGTTGCTGCCCAGCAACAGGTATTATATTTCATTCCTAGTAATTGATCGGTAGATTCTTTGGTGTGAGCATCATAATAATATGCTCCTACTGCGACCCAGCGCCTGGCAATTGGCCAGCTTCCTATCACGCCTACCTGGGCAATACTGTGTTGGTATGCAGGTGTTTGATGCGTATTGAGGGCTGCTTGAATATATTTTGGCGAGGCGTAACGATAATTTATCTGTAATATACGCTCTGAATCTTGATTGTATTTTAGCATACCATTACCTAATGATATTTTATTTAAGTGTGCATGATATTGCACCCCGCATCGCAAACTCCAGTGATCATCGATATACCAAGAGGTATCACCGACCCACGCTAAATTGCCGGTGCGATTATTATTACCGCAAATTATCCCACAATCACCGTTGTTTGAGGGGTTGAAGTAGTAGATTTGACCTACGGAAGCGTTAAAACGTTCAACTAACATTACATCATAAATGCGTGTAGTTAAACCTCCGGATAGATGGTTTTGTGATACAATGCGATCTAGTCCGCTATATATGCGATCACGGAATAGACCATAATAATCAGTTTGCATTAGTGTGGTATCATAAGTATAGATATTACTTTGATTAAGGTATGGTACATAAAGGTATTGAGCATGTGTTTCTAAAATGTGGGTAGAGCCTTTTGACCACATTATCGGGCGCTCAAATACTAATTTCCCGTCTGCTTTAAATTGCGGTATTACACGATTCACTGAGCTGTCAAGATGTGGCGCAATAGCTTTATGAGTCTTAGTGCTATTAAGATTGGTATAATTTCTTGCAAAGCCATTAGGAATGTTCTGCTGATAATGAGACATAAGGATCTTAGCTTCCGTGTATAGATTAAACCAACTGTTAATTAGTGGTAGGTGTAGAGTAGGCTCTATATGCCAACGGGTTGTGTTTGGGTTATATGGATTAAGACTATGAAATTTAGCTATCTGACTAAATATATGAAAATTGAAGGGGCCAAGGTTATTTTTATAGTAGTTAAGATCAAGTTGTGGCTGAACTTTATAGAGATCAGGGTTATGATCATTTGTATTACCAAATATCTGGAACTGCTTAGAACTTAAAGTTGCTTTTAGGTTTTCATTTGTATAGCTAATGCTAAATTTCTGCGCGGTATAACCATCAGAAGTGGAACCATATTTTGAGTCTAGATCAGTAAAGTATTTTGTATCACTAACTTTGGTTAAATTAATATTAAAACGCCACATTTGATTCATGAGTCCGGTATGGTTCCAGTGGAATAACCAACGACTATTATTTTCAGGGTTTTCTTTTTTATATTCCTTATCTGCCGGTAACCAGTCTAGTTCCATTAGTCCAACTCCAGGTCGGATGAGATAGCGAAATTCATTTTGCCATTGTAAACCGCGTCCCGACATATAATGTGGGGTAACAGTAGCATCATAATTGACTGCAATATTCCAATAATACGGTAATATAAACTCGAAGTTATTATTGCTACCATATTTAGCGTTGGGTATAAGGAAGCCAGAACGGCGTTTATCGCCGATTGGCAGTTTAATATACGGACTATAAAAAACAGGAATGCCGCCAATATGTAATTTTGCATTCCATACTTCTGTTAATTGCTCTAGACGGTCATGAATTATTTTAGAACCGCTTATAATCCAGCTATCATCGCCGGGTAAGCACGATGTAAAAGTACCATTTTCTATAATAGTGTAACGGTTAGCACCGCGTATTTTAATTTTGTTAGCTATGCCGCGGCCTTGACGACCGACCATATGGTAGTAGCCTTTATAGATATCAGTATCTTTAGTATTTAGGTTTAACCAGGCTTTACGTCCTATTAAAAAGACCTGAGGGTCACTATAATGGACATCTCCAGTTGCGGTTACGGTACGTACTATATATTTTTGCTCTTGATGCGGTATTTGGTTTATTTTTACTTGTTGAGCGATAAGAGTGTTATTGCCTTTCTTGATATTAACATTGCCAGTAAAGAGTATGCTCTGTGGATATTGAGCATATAACTTATCAGCATCAATAGTAATCGGTTGTGTATCGGTTTTAGTATTAATGACGGGGTGATCGTAAGGGGAAATGCCAAGCATGCACTGATTAGCTAGATTAGCTAATGTATGTTGACTATAAAGTACTGTCCAAATTATTGTTACTAGTAGTATAGAGAATTTTGTTTTCATATATCATTATAGCATCATGTCATTATAGAGATCGTATCTTGTGAGGGATTGCTACTAATTACTAATCTGCATTGCATAAGAAGTAAATTCTATGAATTACTAGTATTATCGTAGGCATAAAATAGATATTAGGTATGGTAATCTAAATTATATAAAAAAATCTCTAACCCTGAGATTGCAGACTAGGTTATCGTGCTGTTTTAGCGTAGAATTGAGGAGTATATGCAGTATTGGGGAAAACTGCTTGGGATCATCGTTGCCATTTTGCTTGGCTCGGGATTATGGGGCCTAATGTTATGGTTGATGATCGGTCATATGCTAGATACTATATATAGTAATAAGCATAATCGAGGTTTTTTCACTGATCAGCGAACGCGGCAAAGGTTATTCTTTAGAACTACTTTTCAGGTTATGGGGCATTTAACTAAATCAAAAGGCCGTGTTACCGAAGTAGATATTCAAGTCGCTAGTTTGTTTATGGATCGCTTGCAGCTGCATGGTGAGGCGCGTATCGCTGCGCAGTGCGCATTTCGTGAAGGTAAAACAAGTCAGTTCGCCCTGCGAAAGACACTGCAACAGTTTCGCGATATCTGTTTTGGTCGCCTTGACTTGATTCGAGTATTCCTTGAAATTCAGTTTCAGGCAGCATTTGCTGATGGCTCGCTACATCAAAATGAGCTAGAGGTATTATATGTTATTGCAGAAGAGTTAGGTATTTCTTCTGTACAGTTTGATGAGCTCATTAGTATGATGAAATGCAGCCATTGTTTTGATGGTAGTCAGAAAGGGAGTTATCAACAGACACAATCTAGACCAAATTTGGAGAATGCGTATAAAGTATTAGGGGTTAATAGTAGTGATGATATAGTTATTATTAAACGAGCGTATCGTAAACTAATGAATGAGCATCATCCAGATAAGTTAGTAGCAAAAGGATTACCGCCACAAATGATGGAAATAGCTAAGCAAAAAGTACAGAAGATTCAGTCAGCATATGATCTAATCAAAAATGATAGAGGTTTTAAGTAATTATATGAGATTTATGTATAGTTGATTCTAACTTGGATCATAGTTTCGTTTTAGAGTAAATATACATTAGTTGACGGATTTATGAAAAGCTAGATGAATTGAAGTATGATATTGTGCATATAGTTACAATTAACTATTATAATAGTATGCGTAGTTAGGTTAGGTATGATATAGAAATAATTATTAAATATCTTCTGCGATAGAAGTATGAGTATACTATTTAGTTGGTGAAACTTGTCAGTTAATCACTATTGGCTAATAATCCATATACGGTTGCTATGTCAACACTTTTCTGTTTAACTGATTATTCTATAATTTCAGATTTCAGTATTAAGTATACTATATCTATATTCTATTAAATAACATACTATTTTTGCAGCTCATACGGATCATTATGAATTATTATTAGTTATTAAGGTTAATATATTTTATGTTTTATTCAATAATGGAAAAGTAAGCTATAAACTATATAATTTTTTATGACTTATGTTTACAAAACTCGCATTTAAAA
Organism: Serratia symbiotica str. 'Cinara cedri'; assembly: GCA_000238975.1. Taxonomy (GTDB): domain Bacteria; phylum Pseudomonadota; class Gammaproteobacteria; order Enterobacterales; family Enterobacteriaceae; genus Serratia_D; species Serratia_D symbiotica_A. The sequence continues at coordinate 220,707 of CP002295.1, forward strand.
TCGTGAATTCATAATTCTTCTATTATGACTATATTTTAGCTAATACTATTAGACTTGGCGGTAATATAGTATAAATATCTATTATGGAGTTATTTTATTTTTTATCAGATGGTTAGATTATGCTGGTATAGCGCTAAGTTTATTAATTGTTATTATGATATTATTTTGATATATGATGATCCAGTGATATCTAGTATGGTATATTTTTATCTTTATTTAATCAGTTTGCAAAGTTTATGTAAAATTTATATATCATGCTAGTAATAGCGGTTAACTATCAATTAATAAACAGTATGTATAGACATGAACTAGCCTGATTAAAGTTAATTAAATTTAGGTTGCTATTTATCTTTAATTTTTATGTTACTAGAGTAAATATTATATTGAGTTTTTTTATGTTTTAAGCATTACTAACTATTTTCTTAGCTTATTTTTATTTTTATCATTTAGCTAATACACCCCTTTGATTACTGGATATTAGTAATATTAGTAGTGGTATTTTATAATGCAAGATGTTGATTAAACAGCTAAGAGATATAACAGTTAATTGCAAGCAATAGTTGCTAGTTATATCTATTGTGCTTTATTAGTAGATTACTGTTTTTCTAATATAGCATTATTTATATTGGTGTCAATTTTAAAGAATAGTTGATTGTAAGTATTTGGATTATTATTGCACCGTTACCTGCTGCTGTAATAGTAGTTACTATCTTATTTTTTGTAATAGTAGCACTATATAACTATTAATAGTTAGTAATATTAGACCTAAAATAAAAGTATCTTTAATTAATATATAGTATTTTGTAACATAAAGAATATTTGATTACAGTTACAATCAATAGCGCGATTAGTTCATAGTATGTTAGGGAAATTTATATTTATAATATAATTAGATAATCTGAGTGCGACAATCTTATTGTCGTAATTATTTTAAATTAATATCTGTATTTTATACAGATGTAGTATAAAAATTAATATGATAATACCGTTATCTCATTTAATGATAGTGTATGTGATTATATATGTATTATTCATGCTATGAGGATATGCCTCTAATGGTTCACTATGGGTTTATTTTAATTGTATCTTGAGTCAACTGTATTGCTGAGTAAGCTATAATAATTTTATTTATCCATTGCTATGTTTTCTATATATTAATAGAGCCAAGATACAGATATAATAAAAGATGACCATAGTATTACAAATGTATTTAAAGGTGTTAAAATTGATATAACCAATTCACTAGTATATTTATACAATATTTTAAGATATAGCATCATAATGTGAGTAATATATATTTAGTAGATATTTTATACGTCATTTATACTTTATTATGTATAGTCTCTATTATATTTCTAATTAAATATTATTAATTAGTTATTGTATTGAAATTGATATTTAGTTATTTTACCTTAAGTGACTTACCTGCTATGCTAATGTTATAATATGGTATATCTATGTTAGAAGACAAGATTATGTTATAAAATATTTTACTATATGTTTTATTGCCTGGTGTTGATTTTGTTGTTTAATTAATTTAGTTTAATTATTAGTTTTTATTTGGCATTAGTAAAACTGATTAATTATCTACTAATTAGTAGACTATTATTTATAGTATTTACAATCTAGTAAATAGATCATAAGTTGTGCATTGTTAAAATAATTATTAATATTAAGATTATATTTAGTGCAATTGTTACTACATAAAGATTGTTTTAGAGAGTTAGTTGTACTTAGGGCCTTTTGGTTAGTCTGTGCTGAAATACTATATAATGTATAGGTACATAAAATTAGTATAGTGCTCTTTACATTCTTACTTGGTACTATTATTGGTTTGTATTAGAAAGTATTAGCGATGTTTTTTAGATTTATGCTTAAATGTACTTTCTAATTAAAAATGCTATAATAAATATTATTAAATGACTGATGAAATAGCTACATGAATTACTGATTAATTTTTCTACTTCACGAAAAATGTATCTTTTAGTGAAATAGAGATACTTTACTTATATTGAGATTAAGTTTATATATTTCTTATAGATTATTTAATGTTATTAATTTAAATTAATATGTTTTTTGGCGTATAATCTGATAGATATGCAAAATAATTAAAGAAGCATACGTATATTAAAAATATGCAATTAATAAATTTTAGCATGCCATAAAGTAAATTTATAATCATTTTTAATGATCAAGATAATAAATTTTTGATAATGCTTTATTGTATTTACCTTTAGTTATATTTACTATCGTAGATATGTGCTCATTTTATGAGCAGCTAGCACTGCTTTAGCAAGGAAGCTTACTAACTAATGATCTATGTATGATAGGTGATATTAATATAGTGATTTCTAATCATTTTAACTAGATTCATAAGTTAATTATATATAATTCATAAGTATATATTTTAAAAATTGAGAACTAGTAATACATCATACTATAGTTCGTCTAAAATTTTAGATTATTATTAGTTGTGCTAAGTAGATAGAGTTTATGAAAATAGTTTTATTTAGGTAATTTAGCATTATTTTGAAGCAGCTCTTAGGTAAGGTTTTGCATAATTAATTATTCTTTATAATTATAAATTTTTATTAAATATTTAAGTATAATGATTTTAATATGTAATTTAGTTAAAATGATACTAATACATAATTTTTTTATTGTTTTTTTAAAAAAGCAGCGTTTTACTTAACCGATTTTAAATTATGCTAGTGAATTTTATTGCTTTGTTGTCTAATTGTCAATATAAGTATAATAGTGGATTATTAACTGATAAATGATATATTAATATATATTAATTGCTAATTTAGCATAATTGTCAATATTTATTGATATATTTATTTATATTGATATCTATATATACCTTCTTTTGATAAATTTTTGTAAAAAATATGTTATAATAAATTGTTTAATGAATATTAAACTGAGTTATTTGCTAAAATATATGTACTACTAGAATATAAAATATTTTGAATATAATTTCAACTATTATTTTTACGTGCCTAACATAGAAAAGACGCAGGTTTTCATACTCAATAATTAGTGTAATAGGTCTTATTTAAGACAAATAAGTAATATTATATGTATATTTAAATTTAAACAATACAAAAAATATATAAAGTCACTATTGTCTATAAAGGTAATCATTATTGATGGCGCTGCTCATGATAAATATATAGAATGTAGATTAATGATTTATAATACTTATGTGTAAGTAATACTAATTTTTTTAATTTTTAAATTTTTATTTATATACTGATATCAGTCACCTAACTTAGTGGTGATTGTAGTATGAAGCAATGATAGTTCATTATATATAAAAGATTACCTAAGAAGGATTAACAGAAAGTTATAGTAGTTATAAATTACTCTGTGCTTTGAGGTATGAATATATGCTTATGTTATAATATAAATTTAGTAGTATTTTGCTTGATGATGTTAGTTCGGTATGCACATTATAATCATGCATATAAAATATACTATACAGTTACGCTAGTTACGCTAGTTACGTTAGTGTTACGCTTTGCTAGAAATGCCTAATACTTTGGCTTCTGGAGCGCTACCGTCTAGCAGGTTCTGTATTAGGCCATCATAATGAATATTGCCATGTACGACTAGTAACGCACGTGGCGCTATATGCGCAGCGTCCTCTAGGTTGTGTGATACCATTAATAATGTTAGCGAACGTTGTTCGCATACTGATAATAATAATTGCAGCATCTCATGGCGTAAAGCAGGATCAAGAGCAGAGAAGGGCTCATCTAGTAGTAGGATTGGCCATTTTCTAATTAGACAACGTGCTAACGCTGCCCGTTGTCGTTGGCCACCAGATAACTGCGACGGCAAGTATGATAACTGATTTTCTAACCCTACTTGTTGGGTGATCTGGATTAGTTGTTGCTGTTGTTCTTTATTAAGGTGCAAACTGGGATTTAGGCCAAGACCAATATTTTGAGCTACAGTTAAGTGCGCGAATAGATTATGTTCTTGAAATAACATTGATACGGGACGTTTAGCTGGTGATGTAGTGGTGTGATCTATTCCATTTAAGAACATGTTACCAGTAGTGGTTGGTAAAAATCCAGCAATTAATTTTAATAGTGTGCTTTTCCCTGCTCCGCTTGGCCCTAGTACTGCAATGCGCTCGCCTGGATTTATACATATGTCAAAGTACATAGCTATATGTTTATAATGATAGGTTAATTTTTTAAGTACTAGCATATATCCTTCATATTTTAAATTAACTCCTTATACTATATTGTATTTTTTCTTCTGAAATGTTTCGGGAAACGTTCGATTACGGTAAATAGTAAGAAGCATAGTAAAAGTAAAAGTAGCGCAGTTACAGCACTATCTTGGCTGCGATAGGCAGCCATCTGCTGATATAGATAAAAAGGTAAGGTATTAAAATGCATAGTACCAAATAAGGCTACGACGCCAAGGTCGCCAATGGATATTGCGCTAGCGAATGCGAGTGTTTGTGCTAGCGGTTGGCGTAAAGCTTTAAGTTCAATTAATCGTAACCGTTGCCAGCCGTATATACCTAGTGATAAGCATAGTGTGTTGTAGCGCTCAGCTAGATCGCACATTGGGTGTTCTAATATCTTTAGTGCATATGGCATCGCTATTAGAGCATTATTGATGATCACTAATGCATAGGGTGATTTTGGTAATCCTAGTGTGTGGCTAAGGAGCAATAAGAAGCCAGTAGCTAGTACAATACCTGGCATTGCAAGGATCACCATACCACTCATTTCAAGTGTCTGACCCCAACGGAATCGTTGTCGTAGTTTTAGCTCACGACTACTCCATAATAACATCATGGTTAGTATTACGCATAATAAGCTAGCACTAATGGCAATATATAATGAGGTTATTAGTGCTTGCCATAGTTTAGGCTGTTGCAGCACACTTATTAGTGTCTGGTTGATACCGTTAGTTACTACTGCTAATAGTGGTGGTAGTAATAGCAGAATTGCTATGGTGATGAGCAGGTTATCTCCAATACGTCCCCATAGGCTATCTGCTGAATTGTGCCATTGAAAGGTTTGAGTATTACCTACCGGTAATTTATGGCTTAGTTGTTGACTCAGTAGTACTGGCCCCATACAGCAGATTAACTGAATGAGTGCAAGCAGCGCAGCTCGGCCTAGATTGTAGTCGTAACTTAGCGCTTGATAGATTGCTAGCTCTAAAGTGGTAGCTTGTGGACCGCCGCCCATCGCTAGTACAGTAGTGAAGCTGGTAAAGCATAGGATAAATATTAGTGCTGCACTTGGAAGTAATTGACGCTGGATTGCTGGCCATTCAATAGTGCGCCACTGTTGCCAGCTATTCATACCAAGTTGCGCCGCTAGTTGTCGCTGCTCTACTGGGATATTTTCTAGTGCATGCAATATTTGTTGACTTGCTAGTGGTAGATTAAAGAATATGTGTGCTAGTAAAATGCCCTGTAAGCCATAGGGAGAAAATCTGTACTGAAGACCAAGTAAGTCACATAACATGGCTAGCCATCCGTGCCGACCATAGACGCTAAGTATTCCAAATACGGCTACTAGTACTGGTAAAACTAGTGTCATGGTAAATATTCTAAGCAGCCACTGTTTAGCAGGGAATTGGCGGCGATATAGTGCTCTTGCCAACAAAGTTGCTGGTAACACAGAAAGTATTGTTGATAGTAATGCTTGCCAGAATGTAAAGCGTACTACATGCCATAAGTAGTGATCTTGCCATAAGTGGCACCAGTCATTTTTTGGTGCATAATATAACAATGAGCTAAGTGCTGCTATAGCTACAGCTAGTATTAGACCTGCGGCAAACAATCCTGGTTGCCACGGATTTAATACTAGCTGCTTACGGCTATTTGCCATGCTCTAATCCAATTATCACGATGTCTAGCTACTTCGTCGGCGTGGTATTGTAGCGTAGTATACACAGTAGCCATCTGTTCAAAACCAATTGGTAGTGGGGTGTCAATTACGGGATACATCCAGTTTCCGGTAGGAATGTAGTTCTGGGATGCTGGCGTAATTAGAAACTGCATAAATCGTTTAGCTAAATCAGGTTGCTTACTAGTTTTAAGTGTTCCTGCAACTTCGATCTGAAGATAGTGACCTTCGCTGAATGATGCTGCTATATAGTTGTCTTTTTTTTCTTTTATTAAGTGGTAGGCTGGAGAGGTAGTATAGCTTAGCACTAGATCAGCTTCTCCCTTGAGAAATAAACTATAAGCTTCACTCCAACCTTCGGTTACAGTAACTGTTTTTTTGGCAATTTTTTGCCAGGCTTCTGATGCTTTTTCACCAAAAACTTTTTGCATCCATAGTAGCATGCCCAAGCCAGAGGTGCTCGTACGTGGATCTTCGTAAATTATACTCAAGTCTTGATAATGGTCTACTAATTCTTGCATACTTTTAGGTGGGTTTTTTACTCTTTCTTTGTTGTAAACAAATGCAAAGTAGCCATAGTCATAAGGTATAAAAGTTTTATCTAACCAGCCTCCTGGGACGTTTAATTTTTTAGTATCTATACCGCTAGGCGAGAATAGGTTAGTTTCCTGTGCTGCTTGTAGTAGATTATTGTCTAGTCCTAATACTACGTCAGCATTACTGTTTTTGCCTTCGATATTAAGACGGTTTAATAGTGATACTCCATCTGTTAGTGTTACAAATTGTAATTCACAGTCACAGTCAGCCTCAAAGTTTTTTTTTACTATAGGACCTGGGCCCCAGTCGTTAGCAAAGGCATCATAAGTATAAATTATTAGTATTGGTTTAGCTATAGCTGATGAGGTGCACAGTATTAGTAAATAGAATAGATATTTTTTCATTATATTATATTTCCTTAAAAATCAAAGGATAAAGATATCTAAAGAGGGAGCGAGGCGGTAAAGCTAATAGCTAGAATTAAATTATTCTATCTATCTAGATCAGATTAGATTTGTGAGGTCTAAGTGGAAAACAGTTAGCTATTCTTTAGCTTTGATGAGACATCATATTATAAAACTTAACTCATGTAAGTGAAAGGTAATAATAACCGATTTAATTTTTTTGATGGTGCGAAATTAGTAAATATAAGCTAGCATTAGTTTAGATTGCTCATGTGCCTATCTTTTTTGTTAAGTTAGCTATATAATGATTGCTATTCATTAGATGGTATATGAAGTACATAAAGAGTTGGTTCTATTAATAAATAATTAGTTTTTGATACAACCTTATTAATGCTAACTTATAAAAGCATAATGTACTATGGCGCTATATAAACTATAGCTAGCTTACGTAGTAATACATTAGTTGAGTTGTATCTAATGTTATTAGCAGTTGTATTGCATGTAAATAGATAAAAAAGTATAAATAGTTAGAGCGTTAATAGCCAGCTAATGGGGTTTGTGTTACTGACTATCCAATAACTCTACGGGTTTATTTAATAAGGAAATATTGTAACTTTACACGCTTTAATAATAAACCATAAATTAGTATTTTATTATAAATTTATAGTTTCTTTCTTATATAATTAGTCCAGGAATAATTAATAATTATTAAATTTACTGTGGACTTGTTATATTGTATATTTTATATATTTAGTTATGTTTTATATATATTTTTTATTTTAGTTATAGTACATTACTATGTATAGTAAATTATAGTTACATGCTAATATTTTAATTTTTATCAGGTAAATTATATACATTATAATATGTAATGAAGTAAGCTTGTATTTGCGAGTTACTTGATGCACATAACATATATTATGTTACCTTTTTTAAAAAAAATGTTCTTTATCTTGTACATAAAGATATCCTAAGTATTTTATTAAACTTTTAAAGTTTATTACAATATTAATATTTATAACTGATCTATTAATATTTTTATTTAAACCAAGGAGAGTGAATTTTCAGATGATTTGCTATAAAATAAAAACACTAATTATACACATACTATAGTTATTTATTGTATTGCAAATTACCTAAATATTATTTTTGTATATCTATTAAAAATATTTATACAGTATTTATTGGATAAATCTTGAATATATGTGTACTTCATTTGCTCAAGTATTGTTTATTGGAAAATTAGTAAGATAGTATTTTAAATACATTAATTAGGCTTAGTATAAGATGTTAGAGAAAATTTTAGATAATCCATGTAATAAAGTTAACTTATTATGTGGTGATGCATATCTTTAATTGCAGTTGTTGTTCTAATGACTTATTATCATGGATAGCATTTATTAATATTTTTTCTTATTTTCGTAGTTAGATGTTTGTTATAAATCAAGATACTATAGTATAGTGAGAATAACGAAATGATAGTTGTTTTTAACAAAGTGATTAATGTATAATATTATTATTGTTAGCATTATCATCTACTATGAATACTTCAGTAATCGACAATCAGTAGATATGCAGATCTAACCATTGCCTTTATCCCTCAGTATCAGTACTGTAGCAAATATCTTATGTAGTGTAGTATTTTAGAATAAAATCCATGTTCAGATAAATATATATAGAAAAATTAGTAGGTTGTAGCAACTACTAATCACTGATCAGTATCAGTAAAGACCAAAGGAGTTAATGTACTATCTTGGGCTACTAGATCATACTCGCAATATTTTATATTAGTGTTATTATCATCTCGTGCTTAGTGGCTTTTGCTCATATATTATGGTACTTTTATAGATTAAGAGAATATGTATTACATGATTATAACAGCAAGCTATCTAATAAGTATTAGATGAGATACTTACTTCTTATTGATATTAATTATATTTTTAACAAAAAATCACATAGCTTGTTAGCGTCGACCACTTTTGCATAAACTATATAGTATAAATTTAGACATATAAAGTAACTTTTATCCTAATAAAAGTATCTCATTGCATAATGATATAGAGGTAAACGTTAGAATAAACAGCAAATATAAACATCTCGAGCAGTATTTGCTTGATATATTTTATGCTATTGCTATTAGTTTGATGTGCATTATTATAAGAGCGCTTAGTTAACACCTAGTATATTTAGGAAAAACCTATATACTATAGACTAGGTCGATATTATTGAACTTTATGGTGATCATAACTACGTAGTCCTTGACTCTATTTGTACATTATGAGCGTATAAAATTGTTTATACAGTAAACATAGCCTTTATTGCCTATTATTAGGCTCCTTAATTATATTTTGATCATGATTTATATGCTAAATAAGTAGAACAGTTACTTACATATAATTTAAAGATAATTAATGATTTATATAAAACATTAATATTTTATATATAATTGATTAAGTGTATCAAATATGTTTTAAACAAGTATGAAAGAAGTTAATAAATAATTCATTTTCATTATTTTTATTTGTATGGTTTAAATTGTTATATGTTATTTATATTTTTTATTTTATATTCAATACATATATGAGGTATATCTTATACATATTATAGATTATTAAAATATAAATTATAGGTCGTACTTGATATTAGGTTATAGTATGTTTCATATCGATAGTATGTAATACTCTCCTATCTTAAATAAGCTATGATCTATATTTAATCTTATATTTTATACATATGATAATTCATAATATACTTATGCTTAGTTTTTTAAGAAAAATGTAGGTATCTAAAAATTAATAAAATATATCACATATTTTAATGAGCCTGCTTAATTGATTGGCTATGAACAATGATTTATCGCGTCTCATACAATTAGAGAGATATATTATTTATTTTAAGTAATCCTCTTATAATATTATTACGCAAATACTTATAGTCTACGCTAGATGATGTGTTTTTAAGCATTACTAATGTTGTGATTATAAATACAATTATATCTATTAGTCTATGAGGTTTATTAATTCTACCTATTATGTATATAGTATTGCATTAGTAATAATGGATTATTTTTGTCAATACAGCAAGATAATTATAATATATACGTGTTTATTTTTGATCCTGTAAATTTTCGTATTAAATTATTAAGCATAGTATGTAGCTTAGGTATATGCTTAGAGACATAATTGCTGTTTAGCGTATAAATTATTTATTATTAATTGGTTTTCAGCAGTGACTATGGTTCATTAATTATATTTAATTATGTTCCATGTGTATCAGGAGGTTTAGTTACTAAAGTAATAGTTTTTCTTTGTTATCTAGATTATATTAGTAAATTATTTTAATTTAAAATGTTTCTAGGTATATGAAAGTGTTTAATTCTCTAGTTAGCATAGTATTTATTAAGTATCTCATGATATTAATTTACTATGACAAACTTTGACCTGCCGGATAACATTATGCGACTATTTTTATATCTTTGAGCTTATGGTCTTGCTAGAGACTAAGTAAATAATTTGAAGCTGTTTTTATTATTGTCTAAAATACTAAAATATTTTAGGCAGATTTTTACTATATTTATTAAATTATGCAACTACAGCTATCAAGCCACTCAGAATAGATTGTACTTAGTAGTATAGTTTCTAATAATTAGTACTAAATATTATCATTGAAGATAATATTATTATACTTTTTGCGGATTATATAGTAAATTAGATAGTTGATATGATGCATCCAAGATTATTGATGTAATTGTATGCAACTTATATTTAATTATAGATACTAATAATTTAATTATAGATACTAATAATAGGATTATTCCATTTTATTATGATGTTATTGATCTGCTAGTAACAATCGAGTAGATGTTTTTATTTATATTATTTAGTAGCCTTTTAGTATATTTAAGGTAATGCTTAAATTAAATTTGTCTCTTAATTATAGAGAATATTAATTATAGTTCGTGCAGAGTATATATGTAGTAACATGACTATAAGTATAGTCCTTATTATTTTTTATAATATTAGTAACTGTATATATTTATATCTTATATTGCTATAGTATAGTGCATTGGTGCCTTATCAGTTTGTATTACTTTGTTTTGTATTATACGAGTATCTCTAGTTAATATTTATTACCTTATAGTCTGAATATAAATCATGTTTCTAAAAAAATAATATGAGCCTATTATTTTCTCTAAACCTTATGCATAACAAAACATCTACTCAGGGTTTTATAATTTAATAACTTACAGTAACGGTATTACCCATTGAGCATTTTTCTATCACTAATATTTATACTTTTACTTAGTGCACTGCTTGTATTAAAATGCAGCCATAAATTATATGAAATTTACTAAAAAGTAATTTTATACAATGAGATACTTTGTGAGTAATTTATTAAAAATTTATAAATAAATATGTATCATTGTATAATAATGTGATTATTAGTGTTTAGGGTATCGAAGCTATAGGATTTTAGATATTTTGTAAGCCAGACATCGCAAGTATTGTATTAATGTAGTTTTTGAATTATTGATGTTTTTATAGGATGCAAATTATTAATATAATGACAATAATATAGATATTATGTTAGATATATAGCTATATTATAGCTGTGGGCACAGTGGTATAGTTTATATCCGTTATTTTATTATGCTTTTACCTGCTATACGTGCGTTTTAGTTAAAATTAGTTACTAATTAGACTGTTTAGATGTTATTTATTATAAAGGCTATATTGAATAAATATATGATAAGATTCTTGCTAATTTATGATTAATATTAATTATATCGCATAATTATTTAATGAGTGTGAATTTAAATAAAAATGATTATCTATATTTTGTTATATTATTAACAATAAAGATGTTACTAACAATGAAGTAAAATAGTACTGTCTTCTAGATAGATTGTTGAGAAATTTATAGCTATGATAACTAAAAATTATTAATATTTTTTAATATTATAGTATTAGTGGTTCCAATCTATATTATAGGTTTTATAGGTTTTATAGGTTTTATAGTGCTATACCATCAAGATAACTAGTTATGCTAACTAATTATCTATAGTGTTAGATACGGTTGTGTAGTTATTGATGATTGATCGTTTTATAAAGGGTTCCTGTAGATAATAAAATATGTTGCATTAAATAACTATTATAAGACCAATTGATAGTATTTATCATTACTATATGCTTAAATTAAAAATTTTTTTATTTATATTTAGTAAAATATTAGATATTAACAATAACTTTAAATTCTATTTTTTTTTGTGAAAATTATATTGTATCTATATTATTGTATTATAATCATGCTAGGTAAAATACTGGTTAAGGAGCTATTGACTTGTTCAGTGGGCAATAGGCTATGTCTGGGTTTCTTGTCTGAGCATTTTATTAATTTCTTTATGTAAACGAGGAGACTATTATCTTTAATAATATCAATCGTACTATGTTTATTTTATCTATCTTAAATATTAACAGATGTTAATAAGGTTTTTATTATGGATTCTATCGCTTTACTTTAAATATGTTTGATGGCGTGAAGAGTAACTAACTAGCTCATGTTCTTTACTGTAAAGAATAATAGATGTAATCTAATTTTTTTAATTTACACACAAAACACCAGCAGTGATTGCTTGCAGCAATCTGAATTTTTTTTGATTTTTTTGGGAGATAGCCTATGCCTTATATTGAAAATAGCAGAATTTTACTCTGATCCAGATAGATTAGTTCTAGGACCAGGATTAGCTAAATTACACAGATCGTATAAACTTAAGTGGAAATTACAGCTAAGTTATGATTAACAATATCTGCTTTAGTTATGATTATACTATGTTTTTTTTAGTGACAAATATTTTATATAAACATAAACTTATATTTGCTTGCACGATATTTTAGGGTATTATTTAGATGTTTGAAAAATAGATTTTTTAAAAAAATTTTTTAAATATAATGATTGTTATATATAATTAAAGTGTATTTATCATTTTATCATTTCGGTAGAATGATTAGGTGAATAGCGTAGGTATGCTATAAGATTATCGTATAAAATATGTATTTAGATATTAATATCATTAGCAAATATCGAGTAATATTGTATTAGCATCATTTGACTATATGTAACTTTAAGGAGTCTTATTATTTGATAATGTAAATTTACTTAGATAATTTATATCTGTACTTGCTTAAGTAGCAGTAAGCACTGATTTAGTAATAATAGCAATTAGTAATATACTAAAATTATGTATATTTATATCTAAGATTAGATACTGACTGTTATTTATTTTTTAATAACTACCTTCATATATTTAAATAATTTTTATATATTTAAATGCAATTAATAATAGCTAAAATTGCATTAATTATAAAATACATTAAAATAATTAAGTTGGTTTAGTATTATGCTTATTTTGCTAAAATACGATAATAATATAATTATGTGAAATTATATAAAATTATTTAGGAAAAATATTATTAATATTATTAGATTTATAGAATTTCAGATAAATATATTGAAATAATATTTCAGCATGTATAGTTTTGTTAGGTAGATGATACTTAATTTTACTGGTTTTCAAATAGTTAAAATATTATTTAAGTATTATTAATTTAGTGTATATGAATTGATCATGCATCGCATAATAGGGTGTATTTATTATTTTATAATGACACGGGATATAAAAATATACTATAGTATAAGATATTGATAATATAATATTATATTATAAAGTCATAAACTTTATTAATGTATTAAACTGTAAATTAGATTATTTTTTAATGGTAAATGAATATACGTATTATAATATTAACTATAAATATTTAGTAGATAATATTTATTATACATATTCATGTAATAAATATTGCTAAAGAGATTCACTCTAGCTTGACAAAGTTTTCATATCATATGTATACTATATATACTATACGTATATTAATTATTCAAACTACTTTAGTTGAATTGATGGATATATCAATGTAATCGAATGATAAAGTAGTGGTAAATTATAGATATTTTGTAGCTAACTGACGTTTAGTTGTCATATTGAAGGTAAATTTATGGCCCATTAGGATTTGCTGGATAAGGAAACTTCAGGTCTATATAAAGCTTATAGACCACTATCAGCCCTTACTTTTTTTACCTTAAAGGGGTAAAATGACATTAAAGTTGTTTCATATGTATAATAGTATGAATACTGCTGCAAACTACGTTTAGTGGTATTTTTGAGATATCTATGTTCATAAGTATAATATGGGATAGATCGTACTGGTGTATTATTAGCTGCTAGTCAGTGTGCGTATACTAAATAAGTGATGCTGGTCAGACAGTTTAGTTATATAAACTGTGGGGATAGAGAGATCTGGTATTTATAAGTCAAGGATGATATCGATACTAATAGTTACCCTAGTAAACTGTAAACTAGTTATGAGTAGCTATAGAATTTATTGCTATAAGTATGTTAAAAAGTTATAAACATGCTCCGGTATTCTTAGAGCAAGCAGTTCATGGTTTAAATATTTGCAGTAATGGTATATATATCGATAGTACTTTTGGGCGAGGTGGCCACTCTCGTTTAATTCTATCCCAACTAGGGATAAAAGGTCAATTACTAGCAATTGACCGTGATTCTCAGGCTATTAAAGCTGCTAAATGTATTAATGATTCTCGATTTAGCATCATACACGGTTCTTTTTCCAAGTTGTTAGACTATGCGCAAGAACGTAATTTAATAGGGAAAATTAATGGTATCTTATTTGATTTAGGTGTTTCTTCGCCGCAGCTAGATGATGCGAAACGTGGTTTTTCTTTTATACATGATGGCCCCTTAGATATGCGCATGGACCAATCTACCGGATTATCTGCTGCTGAATGGCTGATGAAGGCAGGGGTCGAAGATATTGCCTGGGTCTTGAAAACCTTTGGTGAAGAACGTTTAGCCAAACGCATTGCGCAAGCTATAGTTAAAAGTAATTGTGTGAAACCAATAACTCGTACAAGGCAACTTGCTACTTTGATAGCCGATGTTAGCTTAATCAGGAAAAGACGTAAACATCCTGCAACACGAAGCTTTCAGGCAATCCGGATATATATTAATAATGAGCTAGAAGAAATAAAACAGGCGCTCAATAGCTCGTTAGACATTTTGGCCCCTCAGGGCCGTTTATCTATTATTAGTTTTCATTCATTGGAAGACCGTATTGTTAAGCATTTTATACGTTATCATAGTCGTGGTCCGCAAGTACCAGCTGGTATACCATTAACCGAATGGCAATTACGTAGTATGGACGTTCGAAAGCTAAAAGCATTAGGTAAAATAATGCCCACAGAAGCTGAAGTGGTAGGAAATCCGCGGTCACGTAGCTCAGTATTACGTATTGCACAAAGGGTACTAGCATGACCAGTGATCAACGTAATGGCCTAATAGGGGCGATTAGCAATGATATGTTGTGTACTGCTAAAATTCCACTTATGTTACTTATTTTAGTATTAGTTTCTGCTATTTTTGTGGTCACAACTGTATATCATACCCGTCTACTTATTGCTGCGCGTGAGGAGTTAGTATTAGAGCGTAACGCATTAGATATTGAGTGGCGTAATCTAATTTTAGAAGAGAATGTTCTTGGTGATCATAGCCGAATTGAGCATATTGCTATTGAAAAAATGCAGATGCAACATGTTGATTTATTTCAGGAAAATATCATTATTAAACAATAAAAAATTTTACTTTAATACCGCTTCAATGCTAATGTAGTAGGAAAGAAACCGCATGAAAGCCGCGCGTGTCGGTAAACTAAAACGCCAAAAATATCAGACTAGCTTTGTTAGCTGGCGTTTCACCTTGTTGCGTACCTGTATTTTAATAACCCTATCGGGATTGATTCTACGTTTAGCTTATTTACAAGTAATTAGTCCCGAGCGTTTAGTTAAAGAAAGTGATCTACTATCGCTACGCGTACAGGAAGTACCTACTGCACGTGGTATAATTAGTGATAGGGCGGGTCGACCATTGGCTGTTAGCGTTCCTGCTAATGCTATCTGGGCAGATCCTAAAGAGCTAATTTCGCATGGCGGTATTACCTTCGATAGTCGTTGGCAAGCACTTTCTGACGCACTGAATATCCCACTTAGTCAAATTTCTATTCGCATTAATTTAGCCCCTAAAGGCCGCTTCGTCTATTTAGCAAGACAGGTTAATCCAGAGGTTGGTGATTATATTCATAAGCTTAAGTTACCAGGAATTTTTTTAAGTCAGGAATCGCGCCGTTATTATCCAACTGGTCAGGTAACTTCGCATATTATTGGTATAACAAATATTGATGGCCAAGGTATTGAGGGTGCTGAGAAGAGTTTCGATCGTTGGTTAACTGGGCAACCAGGTGAGAGAACTGTACGCAAAGACCGCTATGGTCGGGTGATTGAAGATATTTCTTTTATAGAAAGTAAGGCGGCACATAATTTAGCATTAAGTATAGATGAGCGTCTACAGGCGATAGTATATCGTGAAATAAATCATGCTGTTAATTTCAATAAGGCGCAATCTGGTACTGCTGTATTGATTGACGTGAGTACTGGTGAAGTGCTGGCAATGGCTAATAGTCCATCTTACAACCCTAATAATAAGGCCAATGCTTTACAGGATACTATGCGTAACCGTGCTATCACTGATATGTTTGAGCCTGGTTCTACTGTAAAGCCGATGGTAGTAATGACCGCATTGCAGTATGGTGTAGTAAAAGCAAATAGTCTATTAAATACCCTTCCTTATAATATTCAGGGTCATGACATTAAAGACGTGGTCCGCTATGAGGAGTTATCAGTAACTGGTATTTTACAGAAGTCAAGTAATGTTGGTGTATCTAAACTTGCTTTAGCAATGCCATCTTCAGCTTTAGTGGATACTTACTCGCGTTTTGGACTGGGACAGGCTACTAACTTAGGGTTGGTTGGGGAAAGTAGTGGTATATACCCTAAAAGACAACAGTGGTCCGATATAGAGAGGGCTACTTTTTCTTTTGGCTATGGACTTATGGTAACGCCGTTACAGTTGGCGCGAGTTTATGCGACGATTGGTAGTTTAGGTGTGTATCGTCCACTATCTATTCTTAAGGTTGATTCTCCAGTAGCTGGTGTTCGTGTTTTTTCTGAATCTGTTGTACGCACTGTAGTTCATATGATGGAAAGTGTAGCTTTGCCTGGGGGGGGTGGAGTGAAGGCCGCGATTAAAGGTTATCGAATTGCCATTAAAACTGGTACGGCCAAAAAAGTTGGCTCAGATGGCAAATATATTAGTCGTTATATTGCTTATACTGCTGGTGTTGCGCCTGCAACTCAACCTCGTTTTGCTTTAGTGGTAGTTATAAATGACCCACAAGGTGGGAAGTATTATGGTGGGGTAATTTCTGCGCCAGTTTTTGGGGCTATTATGGGAAGTGTATTGCGTATAATGAATATTAAGCCAGATGCGTTGCTAGTTGGTGATGAACAGGCATTAGTAATTAATAAGAAAGAGGGGTTAGGTGTTAGATCGTAATTTACGTGATTTACTTGCTCCCTGGGTGCCATCAGCACCTAGCTGTATGCTGCGAGAAATGATCTTAGATAGTCGTAATGCTGCTCCCGGCGATTTATTTATTGCTGTTGTGGGTAATCATAAAGACGGTCGTTATTATATCCCAGAGGCTATTATCAGGGGTGTTTCTGCTGTGATTGCGGAAGCTAATAGTGAGACCCCAGATGGTACTATTATTAAAATGCACGGTGTGCCTATTATTTATCTTAAAAAAGTGAATGAGCGCCTTTCCTTTTTAGCTGGGTGTTTTTATCGCCACCCGGGTTATCGTCTACAATTAGTTGGCGTGACTGGTACTAATGGTAAAACTACTACTAGCCAGCTATTAGCACAATGGAGTGAATTACTGGGTGAAACTAGTGCGGTAATGGGTACTATTGGTAATGGTTTGCTTAATTTTCTTAGCTCGACTAATAACACCACTAGCTCCGCGGTAGATCTTCAGCGTCAATTAAATGATTTGGCTAATAAAGGAGCGACATTCGCTGCTCTAGAGGTGTCTTCTCATGGGTTAGTGCAACATCGGGTAGCTGCGCTGCCATTTACTGCTGCAGTTTTTACTAATCTAAGCTCTGACCATATGGATTATCACGGTAATATGAGTAATTATGAAGAGGCTAAGTGGACGTTATTTACTAGGCATAACGTGAGTCAGATGATCATTAATGCTGATGACCAGATTGGACGACATTGGCTGAGTAAATTACCAGATGCAGTGGTAGTCACCATGCAGAATAATCTATCGCTTAATCGCCACGATCGCTGGCTTAAAGCTACTAAAATTAGCTATCACAAAAATAATATTATCCTCTGCTTCACTTCCAGTTGGGGTGAAGGTGAAATTGTAAGTAAGTTAATGGGTCTATTTAATATTAATAACTTACTACTAGCTTTAGCGACGCTGTTAGCATTGGGTTATCAACTTGATGAATTAATAGAAACTAGCAGTTATCTGCAACCAGTATGTGGTCGGATGGAAGTATTTAGTTCACCAGGCAGAGCAACTGTAGTTGTAGATTATGCCCACACACCAGATGCATTAAAAAAATCACTGGAAGTAGCACGTAAATATTGCCGCGGTAGGTTATGGTGTGTCTTCGGTTGTGGTGGTGATCGCGATAAAAGTAAGCGGATATTGATGGGCAGGATTGCTGAGCAATATTCTGATCAAGTGGTGATTACTGACGATAATCCACGTACCGAAGAACCTGGTGTTATTATTAATGATATTTTAGCTGGTCTTTTGGATATGGAGCGAGCTCTGGTGATACAGGGTCGAGCAAAGGCTGTAACTAGCGCTATCACGCTAGCGCAAGAACATGATGTTGTACTCATTGCGGGTAAAGGCCATGAAAATTATCAATTAGTAGGTAATAGATATCTGGAATATTCTGATCGCGTTATTGTTGCTAGATTGTTGGGCCAGACAATATGATCCCTGTTTCTCTTCTATCATTATCTAAAATCTTAAGTGCTGAATTAATTGGTGCTGATAGCAAAATTATTGAGGTCACAACAGATGCCCGTAAAGTAACATTAGATTGCTTATTTGTAGCATTAAAGGGTAAACGTTTCGATGCACATAATTTTGCTATTGATGCGGTTGTAGGTGGTGCAAAAGCGTTACTAGTCAGTCAACGTTTGGCGCTAGATATACCACAATTAGTGGTTGCGGATACCCGCGTAGCCTTGGGGCAATTGGCTGCCTGGGTACGTCAGCAGCTACCAGCACGCGTGGCGGTACTAACCGGATCTTCTGGTAAAACATCAGTAAAGGAAATGGCTGCTGCTATTCTTAGTGAGTGTGGTGAGGTGTTGTATACCGCTGGTAATTTTAATAATGACATTGGTGTACCACTGACGCTTTTGCGTCTGCAACCACAGCATAATTTTGCGGTTATTGAACTTGGCGCTAATCATATTGGTGAAATTGCTTATACTAGCGCTTTAACTCGCCCGTATACTACTGCTTTAGTAAATAACTTATCAGCTGCTCATTTAGAGGGTTTTGGCTCATTTGTTGGGGTTGCGCAGGCAAAAGGGGAAATTTTCATTGGGCTGCAAGATAATGGTATTGCAATTATTAATGCTGACAACAATAACTGGCCGCACTGGCGGTATATGCTAAATGATAAAACTGTTTGGTTTTTTTCATCACTAGGTATTACAGGGGTAGAGTTTTTCGCTAGCAATATTAGAGGTAATGGTAGTCAGTTCCGATTACATAGCCCTTTAGGTTGCATCGAAATCACGTTGCCATTACTTGGTATTCATAATGTAGCTAATGTCTTAGCAGCGTCAGCTATCGCTATATCGATGGGTGCTTCATTGAAAGCAGTCCGTCAGGGGTTAAGAAAGTTACAGCCCGTTCTAGGGCGTTTGTTTCCAATCGCATTATCTAGAAATAAGCTATTATTAGATGACACGTATAACGCTAATGTTGGGTCTATGATCGCTAGTATACAGGTATTAGCTCATATGCCTGGTTATCGTGTAATGGTGGTAAGTAATATGGAGGAGCTGGGAGAAGAGGCACAAGAATGTCATTATCAGGTTGGCAAAGTAGTCCGGCAGGCTAGTATTGATAAGGTGATTAGTTTTGGTAGTTTAAGTAGGGTATTGAGCGCTGCGTCTGGTAGCGGAGAACATTATGAGGATAAGGCAGATGTGATTGCGCGCGTAGCAGAATGCCTTGCTGAGCATGAGGTAATTACTGTGTTAATAAAAGGTTCACGTCGTGCTGCCATGGAGCATATAGTTTATGCATTACAGGAGAAATACGATGTTAGTGTGGTTAGCTGAGTATTTAGTCAAGTATTCTTCAGGCTTTAATGTTTTTTCTTATTTAACGTTTAGAGCCATTGTTAGCTTGCTAACCGCATTATTTATTTCGCTATCCGTAGGGCCTAGAGTGATATCGTACCTACAGGAAATTTCTTTTGGGCAAATAGTGCGCGCTGATGGTCCGCAGTCGCACTTTATTAAACATGGTACGCCTACCATGGGCGGCGTAATGATTCTAGCCTCCATAACTATTTCAGTGCTAATGTGGGCTTATTTATCTAACCCATATGTATGGTGCGTGTTATTTATTTTGATTGGCTATGGTGTTATTGGGTTTATTGATGACTATCGTAAGGTGGTACGTAAAGATATTAATGGCTTAGTAGCGCGCTGGAAGTATTTATGGCAATCAGTAATAGCGCTATTTGTTTCTTTTATTATGTATATATTAGGTGAAGGTACATCTGCTACTGAATTAGTAGTACCTTTTTTTAAGGGTATGGCGCCACAACTTGGTTTATTTTATGTGTTATTGGCATATTTTGTTATTGTTGGTAGCAGCAATGCAGTTAATTTAACAGATGGGCTAGATGGTTTAGCAATTATGCCTACAGTGTTAGTCGCCTCTGGGTTTGCATTAGTGGCTTGGGCGACAAGTAATATAAATTTTGCTAGCTATTTGCATATTCCGTATTTACGTCATGCTAGTGAATTGGTGATTGTCTGTACTGCTATTGTTGGCGGTGGTTTAGGTTTTCTATGGTTCAATACTTATCCGGCACAGGTATTTATGGGTGATGTAGGCTCATTATCGTTGGGTGGGGCGTTAGGTACTATTGCTGTACTTCTGCGTCAGGAGTTCCTTTTATTTATCATGGGCGGTATATTCGTTATTGAAACGTTATCGGTTATTTTACAGGTAGGATCGTTTAAATTGCGTGGTCAGCGTATTTTTCGTATGGCACCTATTCATCATCACTATGAATTAAAAGGTTGGCCGGAGCCGCGTGTCATTGTGCGCTTTTGGATCATTTCTCTTATACTGGTGCTTATTGCTTTAGCAACGCTAAAAGTGCGGTAATAATGGTAGATTATTATGGTAAAAAGATCGTCATTATTGGTTTAGGGGTAACTGGACTATCTTGTGTTGATTTCTTTATAGCACGTGGCATTATACCTCGTGTTATGGATACTCGTACTTCACCGCCCGGGTTGGGTATGTTGTCAGAATGTATAGAATGTTATTTAGGGGGTTTATGCGAAGAATGGCTGCTAATGGCAGATTTAATTGTTGTGAGTCCAGGTGTTTCGCTAACTACGTTGATGTTACGTACTGCATTGGATGCAGGTATAGAAATTATCGGGGATGTTGAACTATTTTGTCGTGAAGCGCAAGTCCCTATTGTAGCTATTACTGGTTCTAATGGAAAAAGTACTGTTGCCTCCTTAGTAAGCGAGATGGCGAAGTGTGCTAATTGGTCAGTAGGTATTGGTGGAAATATAGGTACGCCATCGTTGCATTTACTAAATCATAAATATCAGCTCTATATTTTAGAATTATCAAGTTTTCAGTTAGAAACGACTTATAGTTTACGGGCAGCGGTTGCGATTATACTCAATATAACTGAAGATCATATGGATCGTTATCCATTTGGTTTACAGCAATACCACGCTGCTAAATTACGTATTTATAATAATGCTAATATTTGTGTAGTGAATGTAGATGATATATTAACGTTTCCAGTGCATGATACTGACTTGTATTGCGTTAGTTTTGGTGTGAATATCGGCGATTATCACTTATATCTTGAGAAAGGTGACACTTGGTTATGGGCGCTTGGTAAGAAGGTGCTGAATACTAATGAAATGAAGCTGATAGGTTATCATAACTATACCAATGCTTTAGCGGCGCTCTCGCTAGCTGACGCGATCAATATCCCGCGTGCTTCCAGTCTTAAGGCGCTTACTACTTT
This sequence comes from Serratia symbiotica str. 'Cinara cedri', assembly GCA_000238975.1. GTDB lineage: Bacteria > Pseudomonadota > Gammaproteobacteria > Enterobacterales > Enterobacteriaceae > Serratia_D > Serratia_D symbiotica_A. The sequence goes on from CP002295.1 coordinate 242,857, forward strand.
TACTGGCTTACCGCATCGTTTCCAGTTGGTATGGGAACATAATGGTGTATGTTGGATTAATGACTCTAAAGCTACTAACGTTGGTAGTACTATAGCCGCGCTGAATAGTTTACAGGTGAATGGTACGCTGCATCTACTATTAGGTGGTGATGGTAAGTCTGCAGACTTTTCTCCACTCTTGCATTACTTGCAAGGCAATAATAATGTACTGCTGTATTGTTTTGGGCGTGATGCTATACAGTTAGCGCAACTACGTTTAGTAGACGCTACTATTACTGAAACTATGGAGCAAGCTATGGGCGTCATCGCCCGTCAGATACAGCCTGGTGATATAGTATTATTATCACCTGCATGTGCTAGCCTTGATCAGTTCTGTAATTTTGAGGTTCGTGGTGATATTTTTGCAAACTTGGCGCAGGAGCTTAGTCGATGAGACGATGCTTGCTAAGCTCCAAAATGATGGAAAAAGTAAAAAGTTGGGTAGTAGGATCACACGAGAATTCTACTAAAATAATGTATGATACTACATTACTATGGTTGACTTTTGGTTTAGTAATTATTGGTTTTGTGATGATTACATCCGCCTCGATGCCAATTGGCCAGCGGCTAGCCGATGATCCCTTCTTATTTGTTAAGCGCACCGCGTTATATTTGGGTTTAGCATTTGGCCTATCAATAATGACACTACGTATTTCAATGGACGTTTGGCAGCTCTATAGTGGTGTAATGTTACTAATATCAATAGTGATGCTATTGATTGTACTGTTAATTGGTAGCTCAATTAATGGCGCATCGCGTTGGTTAGCGCTTGGTTCATTACGCATTCAACCATCAGAGTTATCTAAGTTGTCATTATTTTGTTATTTGTCGAGTTATCTAGTGCGTAAAATTGAAGAAGTGCGTAGTAACTTTTGGGGATTTTGTAAACCAATAGGGGTCATGGCTATATTAGTAGTGCTATTATTGTTACAGCCAGATCTCGGCACTGTAGTGGTAGTATTTATAACTACCTTAGCGATGCTATTTTTAGCCGGGGTAAAGATATGGCAGTTTTTAGTGATCATTAGTTCTGGCGTGTTTTCAGTAATACTGCTTATTATTACTGAGCCTTATCGTATGCAACGTATCATATCATTTTGGAATCCTTGGGAGGATAGATTTGGTAGTGGGTACCAACTAACTCAGTCATTAATAGCATTTGGTCGTGGTGAGTTATGGGGACAAGGGCTTGGTAATTCAGTACAGAAATTAGAATATTTGCCAGAAGCGCATACTGATTTTATATTCTCTATTTTAGGGGAAGAACTTGGTTATATTGGTGTAGTTTTAACTTTATTAATGGTATTTAGTATTGCTTTTCGCGCTATGTCAATTGGTCGCTGTGCTATGGTGACTGATCAATGTTTTTCTGGATTTTTAGCTTGCTCAATTGGTGTATGGTTTAGCTTTCAGACATTAGTTAATATTGGTGCGGCTGCTGGCCTTTTACCGACTAAAGGATTAACTCTGCCGCTGATCAGCTATGGCGGCTCAAGTATGTTAGTTATGTCAACAGCGATCGCACTATTATTACGTATTGATTATGAAACACGTCTAGCTAAAGCTCAGGCTTTTGTGAAGAGGTCAGGATGAGCGGACAACCTAATCGTTTAATGGTTATGGCAGGCGGTACTGGTGGGCATGTATTTCCAGGAATAGCTGTTGCTCATCATCTAATAGCGCAGGGTTGGCAGGTACGTTGGCTTGGAACTATAGATCGAATAGAAGCAAGTTTGGTACCAAGGCATGGTATTGAAATTGATTTCATTCGTATCTCTGGATTACGCGATAAAGAACTGCATGCTCAGCTTAGTACTTTATTATGTATTTGGCAGGCAGTGCGGCAAGCACAGCTTATTATGCACCGTTTCCAGCCGGAAGTAGTGCTTGGGATGGGCGGATATGTCTCTGGGCCCGGCGGCTTAGCTGCTTGGCTTTGCGGTATTCCTGTAGTGTTACATGAACAGAATAGTATTGCTGGTTTGACTAATCGTTGGCTTGCGCGTATTGCTAAGACTGTATTACAAGGTTTTTGTGGCGCGTTTCCAAATGCCAAGGTGGTGGGTAACCCATTACGCCATGAGTTATTAACTATACCGTTGCCAGCCGAACGCTTGTATGGGCGAAAAGGTCCGATTTGTGTACTTGTGCTTGGTGGAAGCCAAGGAGCGCAGGTGCTTAATCAGACAATACCTAAGGTCGCATTGCGCTTAGGAGGTGGTATAATAATTTGGCATCAAGCGGGTAAAGGCGCTGAAGAAGGAGTGAAGCGCGATTATGAGAAAGTGGGTCAAACACAGCATAAAGTAACTGAATTTATTGATGATATAGCTACTGCTTACGCTTGGGCTGATGTCGTGATATGCCGTTCTGGCGCGTTGACTGTTAGTGAGATTATTGCTGTTGGTATACCAGCAATTTTTGTGCCATTAGAGCATCGAGATAGGCAACAATATTGGAATGCCCGTCCACTAGAATTAGCTGGTGCAGCAACAATTATTGAGCAGTCACAGTTTAACCCTGATACGGTATGTAAGTGTTTGGTAAGTTGGCAGCGTCCTGCTTTGTTTGAGATGGCTGAAAAAGCCCGTGCAATGTTTATTGCTGATGCTACCGCGCATGTGGCAGCAGAATTGATACAAGTTATTAAAGAACTATAGTGGTTGAATATATCGGATCTTGATTTAATAACAAAGAATAGGTCCAAGTACACCTAACCTAAATTAGAGAGAGTGATGAATATACAACAATTGGCGAAATTACGCAATACAGTGCCTGAGATGCGCCGTGTTCGACATATACATTTCGTTGGTATTGGTGGTGCTGGCATGGGTGGTATAGCTGAAGTATTAGCTAACGAAGGTTATCAAATTAGTGGCTCAGATTTAGCGCCTAATCAGATGACTCAGCAGTTGAGTTTGCTTGGGGTACTAATTTATTTTAACCATCGACCGGAAAATGTATTAGATGCAAGTGTAGTGGTAGTGTCTAGTGCGATCACCGCTGATAACCCGGAGATTATAGCAGCACGCGAAGCTCGTATCCCAGTGATTCGTCGTGCCGAGATGCTAGCCGAATTAATGCGCTTTCGTCATGGCATTGCTGTCGCTGGTACGCATGGTAAAACTACTACTACAGCTATGGTATCAAGTATTTATGCTGAAGCTAATTTAGATCCGACGTTCATTAATGGTGGTTTGGTGAAAGCTGTAGGGACTCATGCGCGTTTAGGTTCTAGTCATTTTTTAATTGCAGAGGCTGATGAGAGTGATGCATCTTTTTTACATTTACAGCCGATGGTAGCAATAGTTACAAATATTGAAGCCGATCATATGGATACTTATAAGGGTAATTTTGAAAATTTAAAGCAGACCTTTATTAATTTTTTGCATAATCTACCATTTTATGGTCGCGCAGTAATGTGTATTGATGATCCAGTAGTACGCACATTATTACCATGTGTAGGTCGTCATATTACTACTTACGGCTTTAGCAGTGATGCTGATGTGCGTATTGAAAATTATCATCAGCAAGGAACGCAAGGGTGCTTTACTTTAAGGCGATACAATAAGCCACTAATACTTGTGACTCTTAATGCGCCAGGTAGCCATAATGCGCTAAATGCGGCTGCAGCTGCAACAGTAGCAACTGAAGAAGGAATTAATGACGAATATATTTTACGTGCACTAGCAAGTTTTCAAGGCATAGGACGACGTTTTGACTTTCTTGGCGAGCTGCCATTAGATAAATTAAATGGTAAAATAGGCAACGTAATACTGATAGATGATTATGGTCATCACCCTACTGAAGTAGATGCTACGCTGCACGCAGCACGCGCTGGTTGGCCAGATAAACGCTTAGTAATGATTTTTCAGCCTCATCGCTATACGCGTATTCGTGATTTATACGATGACTTTGCTAATGTTTTATCACAGGTAGATGTGTTAATAATGCTGAATGTATACGCGGCAGGCGAGATACCGATCCCTGGTGCGGATAGTCGCGCTTTATGTCGCACGATTCGTAGTCGTGGTAAGTTAGATCCAATTTTAGTTGCTGATGTTGATAGTGTCCCGGAAATGCTCGTGCCTTTGTTGCAGGATAATGATTTAGTCTTGATGCAGGGTGCTGGAAATATAGGTAAAATTGCCAAAAAATTAGCTGAAGTAAAATTCTAGTCATATAAAAAGAGAAGTAATATTATGACCGAGAAAGTTGCCGTCCTATTGGGAGGTGTTTCTACTGAATATAAAATATCACTGCAATCCGGTGCTGCTGTATTAGCAGGATTAAGAGAAGTTGGTATCAACGCTCATGGAATTAATCCGTGGGAGTTCCCTGTAATTAAATTAAAAGCGCAGGGATTTAGTAAAGTGTTTATTTCGTTACACGGTCGTGGTGGCGAGGATGGGACTATACAGGGTTTATTGGAATTCCTAGAATTGCCTTATACCGGTAGTGGTGTAATGGCCTCAGCACTAAGCATGGATAAATGGCGCAGCAAAATGTTATGGCAGTCAATGGGATTGCCAGTAGTGCCTTATGTAACGATAAATTATAAGCAGTATGCTTGTGCTGAAAAAATAGTGCTGCTAGAGCGTCTGGCTAGACTAGGATTTCCTTTAATGGTTAAACCTAATCGTGAAGGATCTAGTATTGGTATAAGTAAAGTGAATATAAATAATGAACTTGAGGTAGCTCTGCAAAAAGCTTTCCGTTATGACAATGAAGTAATATTAGAAAGGTGGCTAAGTGGCCCAGAATATACCGTATCAATATTAGGTGATCAAGTTTTACCCTCTATTCGTATTTATCCTACAAGGATGTTTTACGATTACGAGGCTAAGTATGGTACGGATAATACCAAGTATTACTGCCCAAGTGGTTTGAGTAAAGAAAAAGAAGACGAGATTACGTCATTGGCGCTATATGCTTATCGAGCACTGGATTGTCGTGGCTGGGGGCGTGTAGATATAATACAGGATAGCAATAGTTGTTTTTATTTGCTTGAGGTAAATACGTCTCCAGGTATGACTAATAATAGTTTAGTGCCAATAGCGGCACGTCAGTTTGGACTTAGTTTTTCTCAACTAGTAATAAAAATTTTATCGTTGGCCGAGTAGTATGTCGCAATCAGCTCTTAATACGTTGAATCATAGGGTAGGAAGTACAGCTCGTCCTAGTAATGGTTCACAATTATTAGGGATTGTCTGCTTGCTTATAGTATTGGTAATAATTATATGGAGTAGTTTGGTGGTTATTAGATGGATGAAAGAAGCCAGTAATCGTCCGCTTTGGCAACTAGTGGTAACAGGTGAATGTTATTATACATCTATTGATGATATTCGTCATGCAATCTTATCATTAGGTCCACCAGGTACATTTATGACACAAGATGTAGATGTTATTCTACAACAGGTTGAGCAGATACCATGGATTAAGCAAGTTAGCGTGCGTAAGGAATGGCCAGATAAATTAAAGATTCATTTAGTGGAGTACGCACCGGTAGCTAGTTGGAATGATTTATATATGATTGACGCTGATGGAATATCGTTTAGTGAGCCATCAGAATGGGTCAGAAAACAGTCATTACCACTATTATATGGCCCTGAAGGTAGCGAAAAAGATGTACTAGAGGGTTATCAGGCTATGAATGATATATTAACTGCCAGTAAATATACATTAAAGATGGTAGCTATGAGTGCATATCATTCTTGGCGATTAGTTTTAGATAATGACGCTCGATTAGAACTAGGGCGTGATAATTTTATGGGTCGATTGCAGCGATTTATTGAGCTTTATCCGCTATTACAGCGACATGGGCAAGAAAAAAGCAAGCGTGTTAGTTATGTTGATTTGCGCTATGAATTTGGCGCTTCAGTAGGCTGGGCTTCATTACTCATTGATTCACATATGGTTGAAGCTAAGTAAGATAGTAATTAGTAATAGGGTAAGGCATAGGCAAAATCACAATGATCAAGTCGACGGACAGAAAACTGGTAGTGGGGCTGGAGATTGGAACTACAAAAGTTTCTGCACTAGTAGGAGAAATTCTGCCAGATCACATGGTCAATATTATTGGGGTAGGTGGCTATTCGTCACGAGGCATAGAGAAGGGTGGCATTAATGATTTAGAATCGGTAGTAAAGTGCGTACATCATGCTATTGGTCAGGCTGAGCAGATGGCAGATTGTCATATTTCTTCGGTTTATCTTGCATTATCAGGAAAATATATTAGCTGTCAGAATGAAATAGGAATGGTTCCTATTTTAGAAGAAGAAGTAACTCAAGAAGATGTAGAAAACGTCGTGCATATAGCTAAATCAGTACGTGTTCGTGATGAGCATCGTATCTTGCATATAATTCCTCAGGAATACGCTATCGACTATCAGGAGGGCATCAAGAATCCAGTCGGACTTTCTGGCATGCGCATGCAGGCTAAAGTACATTTAATTACTTGCCATAATGACATGGCGAAGAATATTGTTAAGGCCGTAGAACGTTGCGGCTTAAAAGTAGACCAAATTATTTTTGCCGGTTTAGCAGCAAGTTATGCAGTGCTGACTGAAGATGAACGTGAGCTAGGTGTTTGTGTAGTTGATATTGGTGGTGGCACAATGGATATGGCGGTATACACAGGTGGAGCATTACGGCATATTAAGGTTATTCCTTATGCTGGGAATGCAGTTACTAGTGATATCGCTTATGCGATTGGTACTACGCCAACTGATGCGGAGGCTATTAAAGTTTTACATGGTTGCGCACTTGGATCAATGGTTGGTAAGGATGAAATTCTAGATATTCCTAGCTTTGGCGGTCGTCCTGCGCGTAGTCTACAAAGACAGATATTGGCTGAAGTAATTGAGCCACGCTACACTGAGTTATTGAATTTAGTTAATGATGAAATTTTGCATCTACAGGATCAATTGCGTCAGCAAAGGGTTAAACATAGCTTATCAGCGGGGATTGTGTTAACTGGGGGTGCTGCTCAAATTGATGGTTTAGTGACTTGTGCGCAACAGGTATTTCGTACTCAGGTACGCATCGGTAAACCATTAAATATTACAGGTTTAACGGACTATTCTCAGGAGCCTTATTATTCTACGGCCGTAGGGTTGTTGCGCTACGGGCAAGAATGTCACCTGAATGATGAGGCAGAGATAGAAAGGCGTGCCTTGATAAGCAATTGGTTTAAACGTATCAATAGCTGGCTGAGAAAAGAATTTTAATTTCTTAATAAAAAGAGCATGCTAAACCATTTTATATGATCTTATAGTGACAGGTAGAAAACGGAGATTAATTATGTTTGAACCAATAGAGCTAAATAATGATGCGGTGATTAAAGTTATCGGTGTTGGTGGTGGTGGTGGAAATGCTGTTGAACATATGGTATGTGAGCACATAGAGGGCGTTGAATTTTTTGCGATCAATACAGATGCTCAGGCGCTTCGTAAAATGGCGGTTAGTCAGACTATTCAAATTGGTAGCGCTATTACTAAGGGTCTAGGAGCAGGTGCAAACCCGGAGGTAGGTCGTGATTCAGCGGAAGAGGATCGTGAGTCTTTACGCGCGGTATTAGATGGTGCAGATATGGTGTTTATTGCAGCAGGTATGGGTGGCGGTACAGGCACTGGGGCAGCACCAGTTTTGGCCCAAGTAGCAAAGGACTTAAATATTTTGACTGTAGCTGTTGTAACTAAACCATTTAATTTTGAAGGTAAGAAGCGTATGGCTTTTGCTGAACAAGGAATTGCTGAGTTATCTAAGCATGTTGATTCTCTAATTACTATTCCAAACGATAAGTTATTAAAGGTTTTAGGTCGCGGTATTTCTTTGCTAGATGCATTCGGGGCAGCTAATAATGTGCTGAAAGGTGCGGTTCAGGGGATTGCTGAATTAATTACCCGCCCAGGTCTAATGAATGTTGATTTTGCTGATGTACGTACCGTGATGTCTGCAATGGGTTACGCTATGATGGGTTCTGGCATTGCTTGCGGTGAAGACCGTGCCGAAGAAGCAGCTGAAATGGCAATCTCTAGTCCACTTTTAGAAGATATTGATTTGTCCGGTGCTCGTGGAGTGTTAGTGAATATTACTGCGGGCTTTAATTTACGTTTAGATGAGTTTGAAACTGTGGGCAATACTATTCGTGCCTTTGCATCTGACAATGCCACTGTAGTGATTGGAACTTCTCTTGACCCGGATATGAACGATGAACTGCGTGTCACAGTTGTTGCAACGGGTATTGGTATGGACAGGCATTCTGAAATTAATTTAGCGCCTAATAAACAGGCTAGTCAGCCTACTTTAGATCATCGTTATCAGCATAACTGTATGTCATCGTTGCCACAAAAAGTAAAGCTAGCAAAGATCGTTAATGATCAAGCTATACAGCAAAATAAAGAGTCAGATTATCTTGATATTCCTGCTTTCTTGCGTAAGCAGGCTGATTAGAATATCCAAAATATTTAGACTCCAACTCTATATGCTAAACTATTCTGCTAGCTATGTATAGACTTGCTAAGTAGGATGGATAACATTATGAAATAACACGATGATCAAACAAAGGACATTAAAACGTATTGTGCAGGTGACAGGAGTTGGTTTGCATACCGGCGAGAAAATCACGCTAACTATGCGCCCATCATTAGCGAATACTGGGGTCATCTATCGTCGCACTGACTTAAATCCACCGGTTAATTTTACGGCCGATGCAAAATCCGTGCGTGATACTATGCTTTGTACTTGTCTGGTGAATGAGCATGATGTCCGTCTTTCTACCGTTGAACACCTGAATGCTGCATTGGCTGGATTAGGCATAGATAATATTATTATTGATGTTAATGCTGCTGAAATACCTATTATGGATGGTAGCGCAAGTCCTTTTGTGTTCCTGTTACTAGATAGTGGCATTAAAGAATTAAATTTTGCGAAGAAATTTTTACGTTTAAAAGATTGTGTACGAGTTGAAGATGGTGATAAGTGGGCTGAGCTAGCTCCGCATAATGGTTTTCGTTTAGTTTTCACTATTGACTTTAATCATCCAGCTATTAACGCTAGTACACAATGTTATCGTTTAGATTTTTCTGCAGATTCTTTTGTGCGTAAAATTAGTCGTGCGCGTACTTTTGGTTTTATGCGTGATATCGAATATCTTCAGTCCCGTGGTTTGGCTCTCGGGGGCAGCTTTGATTGTGCTATTGTGGTGGATGATTATCGTGTGCTAAATGAAGATGGTTTGCGTTTTGAAGATGAATTTGTGCGTCATAAAATGCTTGACGCAATCGGCGATTTATTTATGTGTGGACATAATATAATTGGTGAGTTTACCGCGTATAAGTCAGGACATACGCTAAATAATAAGTTACTACAAGCCGTGTTAGCTAGGCAAGAAGCGTGGGAATATGTTACCTTCCAAGATGACGCAGATATGCCATTGACATTTAAGGCACCATCTACTGTGTAGTATGATTGCTTTTATTAAGGATCTTTATAATTTATCAGTTTACTTATAATAATATATATAGGTTAATATATATGCTCAATAAGGTGAATATTTATGTAATATTTTACAAGTTTGAAATTGTACTGCCAACTATATTATGATTAGTTATTTTATGTTCTCTTTGGCTAAAGTAGTTAGCCGCTCTAATATTTTACGTAGTTTATTTGGGCATCGGTTAGCTAATCTCTTGAGTACTATAGCGCTTTCTGGACTTAGATAAGATAATTTTTTTGCTTGTTTTGTGCATGTTATTTGATCGGTCTCTTTTGTTATTAAGCTTGGGTTAATTCTTATATCTATAGATGACAAGGATGGGAGAATCTTAACTCGTAGCGTAGAGAGTAACATTGGTTGTTCGTAGCGTAAGCGCATCATTAAACTGGCGTTTGCCACCTCTAATACTAAAATATTTTGCCGTATGTTTGCTACGCGACACCAAAGACGTAGTTCAGTTGGTAATAGCGCTTTAACTGTATCATTTAGTTTAATTATTTCCAACGTATGTTGTTGGATGTTATATAGCAGTGTTGTACCTGGTTTAAGAGAGTTATCGAACAGTACATCTAGTAACTGTGGATAGCTATTGCGCATAATGCCCTCGCTAGTTATAGTTTTGCGATCAGTATTCTAAATCGTTGCCTTAATGTTACAGATATTATTTTTTATATCTAGTCTTTGATTGATGATGATGCTCTTGTTTAGAGAGCCTGCGTGTTTAGCAGGCACATCATATTTAGTTATAGTTATGTTGTATATGACTTTCTATAGCTTGAGTTAGTAATTAGTTTATGTTGCTTATTACCTTGTATGGCTATAGGAGCTGTGTATTTATTAGGTATGTGGTGTAATTGCCGTTCTAGTATAAGTTATGAATCATCGTTCATCAATCTTTCGTATTAGTCTTGCATGCAATATATATGCATAGGTAAAAAAATGAAACCGAAGTTATAAAATATTTATCCAGGCGTATAGCTATATCTGTTTTCATCTATAACATATTGTTGATGTCCAAACTAAATCTGTAGACTATGATTTATAATATTTATTATATTTGTAATTTATATTGACCTATCCTGAATCAGTCTGTATTTGGTATGGTACTAAGCATTTATTTTAGGATTATCGTTGTCAGTTGGTTTTGAACATAAGAAGACAAAAAATAACAAATAAAGTAAGTTGATTCCTACTTCGAGTTGTTATTACAGAGATATCAAATATTATGTTAGTAAAATTGTTAACTAAATTTTTTGGGAGCCGTAATGATCGCATACTATCTCGTATGCGCAAAGTAGTTCAGCAGATTAATCATATGGAATTAGATATAGAGAAATTATCTGATGATGAGTTAAGATCCAAAACCAATGAATTTCGTATGCGCTTAAAAAAAGGCGAGATCTTTGAGAATCTCATACCAGAAGCGTTTGCTGTAGTGCGTGAAGGAAGTAAGCGTGTTTTTGGTATGCGTCACTTTGATGTACAATTATTGGGCGGTATGGTATTACATAATCGCTGTATTGCTGAGATGCGTACTGGAGAAGGTAAAACACTAACCGCTACATTACCGGCATATTTAAATGCTTTGTGTGGTCGTGGTGTACATGTGGTTACTGTTAATGATTATCTAGCACAACGCGATGCCGAAAACAATCGTCCATTATTTGAATTTCTTGATATGAGTATTGGTATAAATTTACCTGGTATGTCATCATCGGCCAAGCGCGCAGCTTATGCTGCAGATATTACTTATGGTACTAATAACGAATATGGATTTGATTATTTACGTGACAACATGGCATTTAGTCCAGAGGAACGAGTTCAACGTGAATTATATTATGCACTGGTGGATGAGGTAGATTCTATTCTTATTGATGAAGCTCGTACTCCGTTAATTATTTCTGGGCCAGCAGAAGATAGTTCTGAGATGTATCTCAAGGTTAATGAGCTAATTCCGAAATTAATTCGCCAAGAAAAAGAAGATTCTGATTACTTCCAAGGTTTAGGTCATTTTTCAGTGGATGAAAAATCACGTCAGGTACATCTGACTGAACGCGGTCTTATTTTGGTAGAGGACATGATGATAAAATCTAAAATTATGGAAGTAGGAGAGTCACTTTACTCCCCGGCTAATATTATGCTGATGCATCATATTACCGCTGCTCTTCGTGCCCATGTATTGTTGAATCGAGATATTGATTATATAGTGAAGAATGGGGAAGTGATTATTGTTGATGAGCATACTGGTCGCCCTATGCATGGTCGACGTTGGTCAGATGGCCTTCATCAGGCAGTAGAAGCCAAAGAGGGCCTGATGATTCAGCATGAGAATCAGACATTAGCTGCTATTACATTTCAGAATTATTTTCGCCTGTATGAAAAGCTGGCCGGAATGACTGGTACTGCTTATACAGAGGCTTTTGAGTTTAGTTCTATCTACAAGTTAGATACCATTGTAGTACCAACTAATCGCCCAATGATTCGTAAAGACATGCCAGATTTAGTATACTTAAGTGAAAGAGAAAAGATTAGTGCAATTATTAATGATATCCGCGAGCATATAGCTAATGGTCAGCCTGTATTAGTAGGAACTATTTCAATAGAAAAATCTGAGTTAATTTCCCATGAATTAACTAAAATAGGTATTCATCATAAAGTTCTGAATGCTAAATTTCATGCCATGGAAGCGGATATTATAGCACAAGCCGGTCAGAGTAGTGCAGTCACTATTGCTACTAACATGGCGGGGCGTGGCACTGATATTGTATTAGGCGGTAATTGGCAAGCAGAAGTTACTCAGTTAAAAGGACCTACTAAAGAGCAGATTATTGCTATTAAGAGCGCCTGGCAACGTCGTCATGATGAAGTTCTGGCGGTTGGCGGCCTTCATGTTATTGGTACTGAGCGTCATGAATCACGTCGTATTGATAACCAATTACGTGGTCGTTCTGGTCGTCAAGGCGACGCTGGTTCATCTCGTTTTTACTTATCAATGGAAGATATGCTAATGCGTATATTTGCATCGGACCGTGTATCTGGAATGATGCGTAAATTAGGGATGAAGGAGGGTGAAGCAATTGAACACCCATGGGTGACTAAAGCGATTGAGAATGCTCAGGGTAAAGTAGAAAGTCGAAACTTTGATATTCGTAAACAACTGTTAGAGTATGATGATGTTGCCAATGATCAGCGCCGTGCTATATACGATCAACGCAATGAATTATTAGCTGCGTCCGATATTAGCGAAACCATTATCAGTATCCGTAAAGACGTGTTTAATAGAATTATAGATAACCATATAGTCCCTCAATCATTAGAAGAAGAATGGGATATTAAAGGTTTAGAAGAGTGTTTAAAAAATGATTTTCACTTAGAAATACCGATTATAGAATGGTTACAAAAAGATCCTAATTTGCATGAAGAAAGTTTACGGGCGAGTATATTAGATAGCATTAATGCACAGTATTTATATAAGGAGGGAATCATTACCAGCAGGGTGATGCGAAACTTTGAGAAGAGTGTAATGTTACAAGTGTTAGATGCCTTATGGAAAGAGCATCTGGCTGCAATGGACTATTTACGTCAAGGTATTCACCTGCGCGGCTATGCGCAGAAAGATCCTAAGCAAGAATATAAGCGTGAATCCTTCAAGATGTTTACAGCCATGCTAGAAGTATTAAAATATGAGGTAATTAGCGCGTTAAGTAAGGTGCAGACGCAGATACCAAAAGAAGTTGAAGCTGTGGAGCAGTGCATCCATAAAGAAATGGAGTATATATCACAACAGCAACATTCTAGTCATCGTAAAGAGTGCGCGTCCGTTATTCATGTTATGCATGAGTCTGTAGGTAGTGAACAAAAAATTGGTCGTAATGATCTTTGTCCATGCAATTCAGGTAAAAAATTCAAACAATGTCATGGTCGTCTCCAAAAGTAGTCAGTATTATACTTATACTTATAGTTATTTTAATAGTACTGAGAATCTTAACTAAAAGTAAATGGATTAGATAATTATTTGAAGAGCTCTTGTGCTAAACTTTAGATATAAATCGTGCTAGTTTGTATTTGTTTACGTAAATACTAAGTAATAGTAGCTGCTAGTTAATAAAGATATATTTTAATATACCGAAGAGCTGATGGGAATTTATTATAGAAGCATGTTGAATTTTAATTGTCATGATAAATCAAGAAAGTATAATAAAAAATTTTAATATTACTTTAGGTATTTTGTCATGCGCATAAGTAAATTTTTATTACTATTGATATATATTGATGTGTATGGGTCAAACCTTAAGGTTTTTTAGCAAAAAATATATTTCGTTGAAGTAAGCAGCCCATTATGAGTTGTATGAATATACAGTTATCATAATTAAAGATACAAGATACCCTTAGATACCCTTAGATACCCTTAGATACCCCTTAGTTATTAACATCCCTAGTTATTGGAATATTATTTAAACAATAGAATAATCATAATAAATTTTCTTTAGTAGAAGTTTAGATAGGTGTATATTTTAGCTGTATATTATAATTAGTATATTGTGTGAAGTAGTTGAAATTATATATGAAAGATGTGATTCGTTAATATTAACATTGTTATATGATTGATAGAATAAGGTAGTACTTTGTAATAAAGTAGCAGTGAAGGATAATATTAACTTATCTAATAGGAGTCGATAGGAGTAGACTAGATATAGCTATTAGGTTTTATTAATATATTTTAACTATTTATGCTATTATAACGAGTAATATAACTTATATGTAGCAATACATCAGTAATTTATTTTATTTAGTTTACTATAAATTTTAATATCAGATGCTATAAAGTTGTATTCAGTAGTGTTACTACGTGCACTTTAGCAAGTAATTTTATACGAAATGAGTGCAATTGTTTATAGTATGTTTTTTATTTATCAGCTAAATGACTATAATGGATTAATTAATATCAGTTGACTATAGAAAAAGTAGTATAGACTGATTTTATCTTATATTATTAATACAGTTTAGGTATTTTATTGCAGGTATTATTCTGTAGATAGAATTATTATTTTCAAACACTTATTATATCTAAATATAATATATGTTCATGAATTATATAATAATATATCGACTCAAGTTTATAATATTCTACCATTATATTTTTTTTAAAATAACAAGTATTAAAAGTATAACGTATCCTGTTATTAGATAACATGATTAAAATTTTGGTGACTATTGTATATTTATGCGTTCCAGTTTTGCCATTGCGAGTTCTTCTTCGAATAATTATTTTAAGGTTTATTTGATTATGAAAGATATTATTTTAAGTATTAAATATAGTGATATGCTTGGCTGTTGTTTTAGTGGTGTTAGTGCCTACTATTAATTAATAAGTTCATGTTTTTATCTTTACTAAAGTTTTATGCAAAGTAGTATATTTACACATATAGGTTAGATAAGTTAAGGGTATTATAGCTATTAGTTATTCTTGTTTGTTTTGTTACTATCTCTAAATATATTTCTCTATCTAAATACTATTTCACTTTATTATACAGATAGAAGTGTATTATGACTTTTATACTAAAGCACTAAAGGTTAGAAAACTATAATACTCCATAAGCTGGTTATATAAATCTGTTGTAATTGTTATATAATTTTTTTATTTACGGTGACAATAAATGGCGAGTAATTTAGATAACTAGGTATTTAAGCACTAGGGTAATCTCGAGGAGAATTATTATTCTTAGTGCTTTGAAATACCTAGTTAAGCATTAATAATTTAGTATTGCATAATTATATGTATGTAAGCGCAGATGTTAAGCATTTACTGTTTTATCTAGAATATGAGTCATACTTCACTGAATAGACTATAACTTAATTTATAGTATATGCGTAGTAATAGATATAAGTATACAAGGCTATATTATATATCTAAAATATAATAGTATACTTAAGGTATAATATTAATTTAGCTTCATTGGTCGCAGTGTATATTCTTTAAACTATTAAATCATGAGGCTAAGCTCGATTTGTATTTAATTTATATAGCCAGATAGTATTATGTAGGATGAAGGGGTATAATATTTATTAAATAAAGCCAAATTTATTTAGCTGGCAATAAAATTAAGTGATCTATAGGTGTAGATTAGATAGATAAGTGGTAATGATTGCTAAGTAACTTGGTACATGATTATTGCGGATATATTAATAACTCCTCATTTAACTGGTCTCTATTTATAGGCGGCTAGAGATATTACATAATGCGGTGATAAATATTGCTTGCTGCATTGTTATTTAATCTTTGTTAATCATCTATAGTATTAAATAGATTTTGCTATTATATTTATACCTATATCACAGAACCTTATATTGCATTAATATTTATAGGAAGTGTGCGTAATCATCATTCATGTACATGTAATGGAATTGCATTCAGATGCTGAGTCTGCTAGTCTAAGGTAGTAAATATGTAGTACGTAGACTGCTAGCCTTATCTCTAGAGACCCCTTATTATTGTTAATAATGTCATCTGCAATGGCGAGACGTTGCTCACGTGAGGCTTGAGCTAAAAGAATATCTTGCGCTTGTTGGTGGCTAATACCATCACGTGTAACAGTTCTAGCAAGTTGAGTTTGTACGTTTACATCTATTACTAATATTCGATCGGCTTCTTGTTGTAGGTTATTTTCCACGAGCAGTGGTACTATCCACAGCACATAAGGGCTAGTAGCTAGTGCTAACTGATGTTTTGTTTCTTGATAAATTAGCGGATGTAATAATTGATTTAGCCAAATTCGATTATCATACTGGCCAAAGATTATTTCACGCATCATTATACGATTTAATGCTCCATTTTCTAGCAATACTTTTTTACCAAAATGTTTCGTTATTCTTACTAGAATATCGGTGCCTGGCTTGACAATTTGCCGAGCAATTATATCAGTATCAACAATATTCACGCCATAACAAGCAAAGGCTTTTGCTACAGTTGATTTACCGCTGCTAATACCTCCAGTTAACGCAACAATGTAGACCATGATTATGTGATATCCAAGTGTCTTAAAAATTTATATGCATCATAAAGTTATTATGCAGAAGTTCAAGTCAATAGACATTATTAATGATATACTATGATAAGAAGAATATTTAGAAAATGGAGTAATAGGAATAAGTTATATTTTTATAGATAGATTAATAATGTACTTTACCTTAAATAAACATGTTATTTAATTCTTAAGCTCATAACATTATACTAGCAGTATGAGTATGAGTATGAGTATGAGTATGAGTATGAGTATGAGTATACTTGCTGTATTTAAAGATATAGTATGACATATATATAGTATTATAAAATTAATAATATATATAATTTTATTATATATTTATTTTAATATCTAAAAGATATCTGAAATTTATAGTTGTTGTTATTATAACTTCTTTTAACTTTTAGTGAATTCTTACTACTTTTTTAGATATTTTCTTTTTTAATAAAATATTAATAATTCATATAATTAAGCGTAGTATATAAATGTGATTTTATACTTAAAAAAGCAATAATTAATAATAAATAAATATTATAATTTATGATTTAAATATTACTTATTAATTATATTGTATTAATATTATTCATTGATCTTATAAAAATAATAAATTGGTAGCCAATATATTATTTAGTATATTTTATATATTATTCGTAGCCTGTCCTCTAGATATTGAGTATAATTTTTTCAAATCAAAGTAAATATATATTATCTAAGTCAGATCTAATTCATAAAGTATCTTACTATGTAAACATTAAGGTATAAGATTAGGTCATTAGTTAGATAAAAATTTTTTTATTAATTGCCATTTAATGGGTTATTAGGTATTAAACTGAACTAAAATATTTTTTAAGATTATATTAAATTTATCTTTTTAAGATAATTAATTATTGGTTGTTGCTTATTATTGTTTACATAAGTACAGTACTTGTTTACGGAAGTATCGTGTTGATAACTTATTAGGTAATCTAGGTAAAGGTTTTAAAGATACTATAATTATTAAAAAATATAGATAGTAGATGTTTTTCTAGACTAATAATATGATATATTTGATATATTATATTATTTAATTGTCACTTAATTATAGACTTATGTATCATTGATATTAATATTTTGATCTAAAGTAATCTCAAGAATTTACTGCCCTAATACACTGTTATATTATTAGTTTTATTAAAAATATTATTTTGTATACTAGGTATTATTGTTTCTAATTTTTATATAGACTTTAATATATTATTATATTTGTTATTTTAATTACAAATAGATTGTTATTTATTTAAAACGTTAATTATAATTCAGTATATATATTTTAGATTAAATATAATTCGTTATCATGAGTCAGTAATAATATTTTTATTATTAATAATTTGACAGTATTATTAAAAATATTTTACGTTATATATCTTCGATGACATAATATCTTTAGATAAAGTATATTAGTGGTAGATATGCGCATTATAACCAAAGATTAACTATCTTGAATAATTTATTACCCTGATTGGTAATTTATGAAATTATTAGTCGTTACTTATACAGAGCACTTTGCTTAGAGCGCAGGGTATAATAGTTTTTAATTTTTATTCTAAGTATGATTAAAGCATAATTAATACTACAACAAACATAATGTCTCTGTGTTGTTTCTACTAGTACTTAATTATGGTAATAGTGAATATTGCATTTAATAATTTTGATATTTAATCTTACCAAGAAAATAGTAATAGTGTTTAAAGCAATAGGTAATATTTATTAAATCACTAGTAATAAATTTAGTATGAAAATTTTAGTCGTTGAGATAGTTAGTAGTCTATGACTATATTAACTAAGTTTTATATCAGAATAGGATGTACTTTTTAAGTAATTGTTTTAAACAAAATTTTAAGATGAATAAAGATAGATGAAAAAATATTTTTATATCCGTCAGGAGCAGAAATATATGAGGAGTCTTTGGCCTGATAAATGTGCTTTATAAATACATATATATTGCGCCTATCATATTAGTTTCATGTATTGAAATATGATAAACTAAATTAGTACCTATAATTTATCTAGATTATATAATTTTTTAGTTCATTGGTTGTAAAAGCAGAGCAATGTATTTTTAGGTATTATAAGTTAATGTTGATTATTTCTGATTGCATTTTTGTGATAATGCTAGTAGCTAGCAGACTACTATCCTAGTAGTATTGTAATTATTATGAACTATTTCTCTATTATGTATGCGATGGAAGAAGATTTAATGGCATTAAATATTGATGAGGAGCTAAAATGATTATAAAACATAACTTATGTATTATCACAAAATAATTTTTATTCCGCCATGATTATGTTATATAAGTTTTATTGCGTATAGGATTAATAGATAAAAATAATTTTTAGTTAGCTAATTATTCAAGTTTATAGCTAATTAACAGAGTTTTACTGAAAAAACAAAATTATTATAAATATTAGTTACTCAGTAATCAGGAATGTAACGCTAATAATAACATTAAGGTTATTGAGTATGTAAAATAGCACAAGATTATTATCTTGGATCGCAATATTAATAAAGTTAAACAAGTTTTCGTAAATATATTATATATAGTATTTTATTTTTTATAGCATAATAAATATATAAACTAATATGATGATAACAATTTTGAGAATTATTGTACGTTTGTTACCTATAATCTATAATATCATATATTTGTTTATTTCATATCAGCATGAACTAATACTTGTCTAACTAATTGTAATAACTTAGATATTTGTTGTATTTGTAAGATAGCTATCTTTAGCAGAAAAGCTAATTAGTAGATATTGCGTCGATCTTTTTATACATTTTTTACTATATATATTATAGTGCGTTAAATTAACCTTTCCTTCCTCAATATACTGTTGTTCGTTTAGTAGCAGATATTATTATTTTGCGCACTTAATTAATACAGAATTAATATAAATATAAATTTTTACCATTATTTTTTAACATTAAAATTTATTTTTCAGCCATGTGACTACCTTAGAGATATGCAGATAACTGCAAGTAAATATTATAAAAACTGAACTAGGATTATATGTTATATCTAGCGTAGATGGTATTTTTAGTTTGAACATATAAAAAATAAAACATAGCGTGTATCTGCATAATAAAAAACTATTAGTATACAATACTATTGTATAGTGCTATTAACTTAAGTGACAATATAGAGGTGGAATTATTATAAATAGTGTGTACATGGTGTTAAAAATATCTCTTTAATTATCACCTTAGATTAAAGGTGGCGTTACTTATTTTTCAATAATTTATTTTATTGGCTGTATCATAATAAAAGTTACCCAAGCACTAGAAAAATTAATTATTTTTATAATATACTCCAGTAAAGTCATTTAGTCTACGATTTACTATCTTAGGTATTTAATAGTTTTATATTTATAAACGTTATATCTAGTAGCATCCGTATTCTTTTGTAAAAAACTAATAACAGGATATAAAATACGGAACTTTATATTATGTTATTCATGTAGTATTAATAAGGTATCTAATAATATTATTATGTTTCATTCTTATTTTAAGGTCATAGTAAGTGCGGCTAACTATTAAGATTTAGTTCGACTATTATAGCTAAAAATTGTTTAGGTTATTACTAATTTACAGTTATAGTTTTTTGATAGATGAATATTGGATGCTATAAATACAGGCATCTAAGTAATATTATTGGTTTTTAGGTATTAAAATATCATTTGCTAGTGTTGGGTGTGACAAGTAAATTAATGGGTGATTAAGGAAGATGCATTTACTGTGATAAAACTAGTTCATTTAGCTAAAATTAGTGGCTATCTCTTGTAGAGAATATTATTCTAATATAATATGAGATGTTAATAGTATTTTGCTGCTGTTGACTATTTTGAAATATGGACTAAGTAGATTACTTTATAGTTAGATATAATGAATGTTTTTTGATGGGGCAACACAATGTTCTTAATTATTATTTACTTGTGTCGTGTTGGTGTTACTATTAATTGCTGGTATTACTATGTTTATTTTTAAGTTATATGATAGGGTAATAACTGTGCTTATATTATAAGGCAATATACTCATATTGACCCCATATTTTACGATAAAGTGTAGTTCTTGTATATATTGAAAATGTATAATTAGTGATCACCGTTACTTATCTAGTTATGATATTGTAGTTTACCTATGTTTATAGGCCCAAGAGGGTACTAATAGCATTTATTGGATATTATTTATATGTGCATATAAAGTTTAACTGGTTTAGTATTTAGATAGTGTTTGTATATTGAGCTATGTGTATTACCTATAAATACAAATGATATAAGTGTTTTATATATTACTTAAAGCATGATTATAAGCTATATTAGTTATATGTTAACATTATAAGAAGATGAGTATCATTATTTATTTTCTTAATTTTTAAATTTATTAGTATAAAGATTGCATATTAATAGCATAGTGATAGTAGCTATAATCTTACGCATCAGTTAGGTAGTAAATATCTTTATATACCAGTAGTGTTTCTGCTACTATATAAATCATATATAGTAAATATATATGGCAATTAGCAGTAAAAAGAAACAGTTACTAATATATAGTATTCACAAATAGTTCTTATTTTTTTTATATTTTTTATGGCTTAGCCAAGCAGTATTATGTTGAAGCAATAGTTTGATAAATATTTGCTTAAGTATGTATTAAGGATATATAGCTATTTTAAAATATTAAGGGCGCAAGACAAGTACCTTATTTAAGTATTTAATGGAAGAAATATTTAAATCAATTTATGTTAAATTATATAATTTGTTAATAGAAATTAATTACTGAAAAAGTGAGTCATTCATAGGCTAGCGTCAAATATATCGAAAATGTAATTAACTATAGTTGAGTATTTTTTTTAAAAATAACATAATGTTCCTATAAATTTCTTGATTAGTTTGCCTTTATTGGTCACATGTTATCACTAAGATGCTGCAAGCATGTCTAATTAGCTAGATAGTAATTAAATTAACTGATAAGGATATTGTCTAGTAAATTAGTTTAGTTAGTACTAATATATTAATTATCCCTAGGGATTTACTAGGGGCTAATTGTTTATTGGAGGTTATTTGATAAGAAGGTTACTATTGATAATTTTATTTAGGTGATTTATATTCAGTTAGATGTAATAATAGATCTGTGTTTTTTATTTCTGCTGGCGTAATTTGGGGGTTAATTATCATATCAACGATAATGATTGGTTTGATATATATTATTGTGTATATGTAAGTTTAGCAGGAAATTAGTTAGTGGGAGTATACAATACTAGACTTCTAGTTATAGGCTTGACGAGGATATATCCATCTTAGGTGAGATTATTTAAAAAACTCATGTATATTGCATTTAAATGATTAAATGCGCAGATGATAGTATGCTTAGTAAATTTTGGGTATTTTATTTAATTTGGCGTATTAAGTGTTAATTAGTCAGGATTAGTGTGTGTAATTTAATAATTCATGTGGCGGCGATAGAGATATCAAATTTAATAATTTATTATAATTGGTCTAGTTATGCTATAGAGAAATATAGAACGTATGTTGATTTTAGTGTTTTTTGATTATATAGACTTGATATAATTTAGCACTAGTTTAGTGATTAGCTGGGCCAAAAGATAATATCTTTTGTTAGAAGAGTCACAACTTAGATAATTTTGTGTTACTTTGACAAAGATATTATGTCAACAAACGACTTTATCTTAGTACTTCTGTTCCATAATTTTATATTATTAACATAGAATTTGCCTATACTATCAAACAATTATATGCTCCCTCTATTTACTTTATTAATATATATGTTGTTGACATAGGTGAAATATTAGCTGGATATTAAATACGTTAGTTATAATTAATTGCGCTTTGCATATATATTTTTACAGATTTACTAAGTAAAAACATAAATATATTGTTAGATTTTCTTAAATAATTTAACTTCCCTATTCTGGGAAACAGTTTTGCGTTATTGCATATCTATTAACAAAGATCGATAGGTTAAATTATCGCTAATAAAAATCTTTCTGAGATAGATTTTTATTAGTTATAAGATAATTGATAAATAAGGTAAGCATAGATAGTCAAGACTTGAGTATCATTCTTAGATATTAGATAATCTTAAGTATTTATTAGATAGTTTATTTAGTTATGTGATATTGCTAGTTTATCTATTTAATACTAAATTAGGCTAGGGGTATAAATATGGATAATGAAATCGCATTATCTCTCCAATTGACTGAAGCGGCGGCAAGTAAGGTTAAATTATTGATTGCTGATGCGGATAATTTACATTTAAAGTTACGAGTTTATATTACTGGCGGCGGGTGTAGCGGATTTCAGTACGGTTTCATGGTTGATGATAAAATTAATGATGGCGATATAATTATTAACAAACAAGGTGCGGCACTAGTTGTTGATCCGGTTAGTTTACAATATTTAGTAGGAGGCGCGGTAGATTATATAGAAGGATTAGAAGGATCACGCTTTATAGTGATTAACCCGAATGCTAAGATGACTTGTAGTTGTGGCTCCTCATTTGGTATCTAGCATATCATTATTATTTAATATTTAATTTTATCACTATGTATTAAAAAATATTTATTTTTTTAGCCATAGGATTAGTGCTGCTATAAAATTTTTACGTAATAAAATATTTCATAGAAGCAAGTTTAGTTGCATCTAGTAACAATGACTATTATTTGCAGTGTATCTTAACTGGCGTTATACATAAATGTAGATTGCTTGGTAGTCTTTTTAGGGGGTTTGTTAACCCTAACTCGGGACATACTATTAGCTATTTCATTAATAGCGCACAACTATTATTATATGGACTGAAGGGGATAATATTAAGGTGTTTTATTACCGTATTTTTTATCTCTACTGCTACAACGCTTAAGAAGATAGTGTATTATCTGTTTTAATTTCTCTAGGCTGATGACAAATATATAAGCATGATGAATAATATTTTGTAATGCACTTAAGTTTAATATTGTAATATTGATTTTTACTATAGTAATTAGTATGATATTAGCCATGGATTATATAATCTACTGATTATTGTATTTGGTTTGTAACCAAGGACAGTTATATCTACATTATGATAATATGCTTTCAGATGTTACACAGTGACAAATACTCATTGTCTGATGCAGTATATCGGTAGTGTAAGTATCGTAACTATATCTAGGGAATAATATTATAGTAAAAATAGTGCCGTATATAGTAGTATAGATTTTGCTAATATTTAATTTTAGCAGAGCAATTTTTATACCTTTGATTTGGCTGTAATTTTATTATTTACATCTTGACGTTTCTTGGTTTTCTATTGAAATGCATGGAAGTGTTATTTATTGTTCAAGTATACTAATGATTATGATTTGTATAAATAAAAATTTTTAATGTATAAAATGATAGGATTATTTATTATTGCCCGCAAAGAGATAAAAAATGTATTTGCCGCTTAAGATTATAATTACAGGAGATTATTGATATTTGAGGTTATTCTTAGGATTAACTTTAAGTAAAAAATAATTTTTATAGTGATTTGTAAATCTATTCAGGATTAAGAAGATTATGACGCTGTGTTGTGATGTAAAAATGAGCTTTTATGTATTTATATTATATTATCTAACTTTATTTAAAGCAAAAATTTAAATTTTGCATTTAGAGAATAATACGATTATATATAGCCTACTAATGTATTAGATAAGAAACTATATCGAGTGAAAAGCAATAGTTAAAGAGATTGTTTGTGTCTTTAAGTTAATATATTGTATGTTAATATGTTGTATTGATTAATTTTTCTTAACTTAACTGATTGATTATTTTGAAAAATTTTATTGCATAAGTTTATTTAACGCTCTTTTGATTAATGATATCGATAATCTATAATTGTAAGATTATAGTAAGTTTATTATTAATAACTAGTGTTTTCTATTAGCCTTGATTTTATAAGTTGTTGTAGGTGTGCGCATGATAATTAAAGTATTTAGTGTATTAATTTATCCTGCCCGTACAGGATAGAGAAAAACTTCGATCCATTATAAAGTCTAATATTATAATATATTAGCTATAATATATTAGCTATTTTGAGGGTAATGTCTAGATTATTTATATGGCTTATACCTTACTATAGGTTAATATCAGTTATGTATATAGGTTATGTTTTGAAATATACTTACTTGGCTTATGAGTTAAGTAAGGCCTTGGCTAACTATAGTAACCTAAGCTACCTAATGAAAAATTTTGGTTATTATTTAGTAGAGTAAGTACATATTAATTAATTATTTTACAAATTATATTACATATATACTAATTTAAATATTTGCTAATGACTTATATTATAAAGGTAATCGGTGATATCTTTTTATTATATTATCAGTTTTTTGTTCTGCTATAAAAACATATATTAATGATTAAGCTATTTAATTGGTAGTTTAAATATGTGGTGTTGAGTAATCATTAATTATTTATTTGATAAGACTGTTGTTAGTAATTTTTGTAAAATTAACAATAGCTTAGATTTATATTTATGTATTTATTGTTATTCACTGCAAAGAAATTGACGCTATATGCGTAAAGTTTTTTTATCGATAACTAAAGGTATTTTTTTAGTAGGGTTCTGAAATTAAGTTTTACCCTAGTAGAGTAACGCAAGAGTATAATTTATTAAAGATATTTAAGAAATTGAATTTTATTAGAAATATTTAAGAAAATTCTGTTTGAAAATATATTTGATTATTTAGTAGAGTTATATGAGCTCCTTGTTTCAATTAGTTTGATAAATACTTATAGTTTAGGATTAGTAGTATTGTGAGCTAATTTTGTATAGATGGATAGCATAGTAGTATTATCATCGTGATTGCTTGATTAATACGCTATTATAAATAGAATGCTAACTAAGTATTGTTTGGTTTATATTGAATATATAAAATAGTTGAAGCATTGACTTTAGAATAGCATGTAATCAAAAAATATTTTCCATGCGCATTGATTGTAACATTTTTAAGTGAAATTGCCAATTCTTATGTTTTTGATGAATATTAAAAATTAATTTTCATAAAATCATTAATAAGACAATTATCTTTATTTTATCTTGCTACAGTCTGTTATTAGTTTTATAAAGATAGAGAATATTTACTTATTACAACCAAGAGTCTGCATTAGAAGATTATTAAGTAGTTCTGATAATGTACTGATTAATTGAAAGACTTTTCTTAACGATTTAATAAAAGAGATATACAGATGAAAAAAATTGCATTAATTTTAAGTGCGTTAATTTTTAGTATGGCAATTGCGCCTGTTAAGGGTTCAACAACTGAAAATGTATTTTTTGGTACCTCATCATTGCCAAGTCTAGCATCAATGTTAGAAAAAGTGATGCCTTCTGTAGTCAGTATTAATGTAGAAGGTAGTACTATGATTAATACGCCAAGAATGCCACCACAGTTTCAACTATTCTTGGGCGAAGATTCGCCGTTTTGCCGTAATGGGTCGCCATTTCAGGGGTCACCTTTATGTCAAATAGGGCCGGATAGTCAACAGGGTACGCAGCAAAACTTTCAGGCGCTTGGTGCTGGGGTGGTAATTGATGCAGCTAAAGGTTATGTTGTTACTAATAACCATGTAGTAGATAATGCCAATAAAATTCAAGTTAAGTTAAGTGATGGTAGGCGCTATGATGCTAAAGTGATCGGTAAAGATATGCGCTCTGATATTGCATTATTGCAATTGAAAGATTTTAAGAATTTAGCTGCGATAAAAATAGCTGATTCTGATCAATTACGAGTCGGTGATTACGCTGTTGCTATTGGTAATCCTTATGGATTAGGTGAAACTGCTACTGCGGGTATTATTTCTGCATTAGGTCGCAGTGGTCTGAATATCGAAAATTATGAGAATTTTATTCAAACAGATGCCGCTATTAATCGTGGTAATTCCGGTGGTGCATTGGTTAATCTAAATGGTGAATTAATTGGTATAAATACTGCAATTCTTGCACCGGATGGCGGTAATATTGGTATCGGTTTTGCTATTCCAAGTAATATGGTGAAAAATCTGACGGTACAAATGGTTGAATATGGTCAAGTGAAACGTGGGGAATTAGGCATTAAAGGTACTGAGCTAAATTCTGAATTAGCTAAAGTAATGAAAATTGATGCGCAGCGTGGTGTTTTTGTTAGTCAAGTAATACCTAAATCATCAGCTGCAAGAGCAGGAATTAAGGCTGGCGATGCAATTGTAACTATGAACGGTAAGGTAATTTCTAGTTTCTCTTCTTTCCGAGCTGAAATTGGTACGTTGCCAATTGGGAGTAAGATTTCTTTGGGTATTATTCGTGATAGTAAGTTAATGACCATTGATGCTACATTAGAGCAAAGTCTTCAGACGCAAGTTGAGTCCGGAAATATCTATACTGGTATTGAAGGAGCCGAGCTCAGTAATCTTCAGATCGGCGCTCAGAAAGGTGTAAAAGTCGATAGCGTTAAGGATGGTAGTGCTGCTGCCCGTATTGGTTTGAAAAAAGGTGATATTATTATGGGAGTTAATCAGCAGATGATTCAGAATTTAGGTGAATTACGTAAAATACTTGATAGCTTACCTCCAGTATTAGCCTTGAATATTCAGCGTGGCGAGAACCAGATTTATTTATTAATTCAGTAATGTCTGCTAGAAAATTATATAAGCAGTAATTTTTACTAGAAAGTGATAAAGGACGCTATGCATTATACATAGCGTTTTCTTTGACTCTATTGACTCTATTGACTCTATTGATTGATATTCCACTGATTGTTATATCCTAAATTCGCATCAAATAATATTACGAACAGCACCTAGTGCCTTATATAAATTAAGATTATATAAAAACTAGGAGAAAAATATTATTGTACCTTACACTTACACTATGTATTTACTACGCTGTATAAAAAATTAACTTATAAGTAATGTAAATTATTCTAAAATTATTATTTTCTTAATATATATTTATTACTTGAGGCTACAACCTCGTTATATGAAATCATTTTATCTATTATTTAAGTGCTTAGCAGTATTTAATGCCTTCATTTATTTTATAAATTCTATAGTTTTTTACATATTATTCTCATTGTCTCCCTGAGACAGATGAGACTACTGACATCAGCTTTGAGTATAAATAAGCATATCATAGACAAATATAGCGTATTGTAACTGTATTATATGTTTTGTGATCATTAGACAGTATAGATAAATTATTAAGCATATTTAATTGTATTACTTAAGGTATATTATTAACAAGTAAATGTTTAGTTATTTTAAAATAAGCACTTATAGTGCTTAGTGTACAGAAGTACACAATTATTTATTGTTAGATATATAAGATATTACTTCGTTGGTGGTAAATATGCAATATAATGCATATAAGAATATCTTTAATGATAATTATGTGTTTTTTATAAAATAATAATTTGAATATTAATTGCTAATATAAATAGCATAAAGAATTTATTATGTGGTGTTAGCATTACATATGCCTCAATGCTTAGAAAAGCATTTATGTTTTTCACTAAAATAAAATAATCGTTAGTGCTTTAGTTAGTATTGGTATGAGTATAGATGCTATATAAAGTAATACTGTTATTACTTTAGTATTAGTTGTCTCTGCTAATCGTAGTCTATTACAATTGTGAACTTTCCATAACTAAAATGCTTTAGGGTATAAATATTTTTATGGACGATGTTACCTTAGTGATTTGTACCACTAGGTGAAGAGGAGTTATATTTGCGGTAACACATGCGCATATTAATACTGTGGATGAATTTATTTTTGATAAATAGATTACTTTTGGGGTTAACTGATCAAATGCTATATGATCGATTATATATAATTTCGCATTGTTGTGAACAATATACTCAAAACCACCCTAATGTATTGCAGTTGTTATATTGTAGGCTTAAGATAGTGGAAATTTTTTCTATTTTAAGCATGGACAAGTAAAGTATACGTACTGAGTTCTCTTCTCTCTTTTAGCCGCCGCTATAGAGCAATAAGATATTATGATCAAAACATTTAGTAAGGAGATCACTGATTTAGTGCATGTTGCGCGCAATATAGATATTAATCGTTGATTAAAAGCTACGCAATAAGGTATTATAACTTTTAAACAAGTAAATAATCTAGGTCAAATATTGTTAGTAATGGTATATGATTTTTGCTGTGTAGTTATTAAATTAGCTGAGTGCATTGTTTACTTATGAGAGGTAAAAGAAGTATCAGAAGATGAGTGTGTATTGGCTGCAAAAGAGTGTTCTAATATATATGCACCACTAGCTAATTGCTTAGGTATGAGTCAAATAAGGCGGGAACTAAGGGATTTATATTTTTGCTATCTACAATTAGGTGAATATAACTATATTGCTAAGTTACTATATGAACGTCATAGTGATTGTGAATAATTTATCGATGTTTTGATTGTATCATTACGTAGCGCTATAGCTGATGAGGGCTTAAGGGCCGAAATTTATGGATGTCCTAAATATATTGACAGTATTTGGTATAAAATGCAGAAAAAAATCTATCTTTTGATAAGCTATTAGCGCTATGCGTGTAGTAATGGAGTACTTACGGTATTGTTATGGTACGTTAGGTATTGTACATACTTACTTTTGTTATTTACCTAATAATTTTGACGATTATGTTGCCAATTAAAAATTTAATGGTTATCAGTTAATTCATACGGTATTACTAGGTTCTTATGCTAAAGTGCTAGAAATACAGATCCGTACTTGTCAGATGCACAAAAATGCGGAGCTCGGTATAGCTGCTCACTGGAAATATGAAGAGGGGCTCGGGTGATAATGCCTGCCAATTATGAGCATCATGTTTTATAGTTGTATAAACTGATTACTTAGCAGGAATTTATAACTAGCTCTAGTGTGCTACTTAATGAAGCTCGTAGTTATATATCTAATAATCGGGTATATGTATTTATTACGGAAAGCGATGTTGTAGGCCTTCTATTTAGATCAGCGCTTCTTGACTTTGCTTGCTATATTCATAGTTATGCAGGTTACTGATGTATAGGGTTTAAAATTGGTAGTCGTCTTGTTCCTTTTACCTATCAATTACGCATTGGTGATTAAGTTAAGGTTATTACTCAAAAAGAATCTAACCTGAGTCGCGATTGGTTTAATGCTAACGTAGGTTATGCGACTATTAGTGGTGCTTGAAGATATATCACTAGTAGTGGTGCTTGAAGATATATCGCTAGTTTCGTAAACGGGAGCGTGACAAGGATATAATTGTTGCGCGCTAAATTTTGTATAGTGAGTTAGAGGCTCTAGATATTAGCCTCAAAGAGGTTGAAAAATTTTTAATTTTATGCCATAAGACTCATTCTTAGGGCAAGTAATTTCGTGTATTACATTACTCGCTGTTGTCATCCTATTTCTCCTAACTTTATCATAAGCTTTATTACTTAATTACGTAGTATATTAATTAATTATACATAATTTAGTGAGTTGCGTGTACTGTAGTTATATACTTCTCAGTACGTTATTAATGCTATATGGCAGGTAAACTATTTTGGTAAGCATTCTTTAATTATACGCGTGATAGCTAATAATAGTAGTAGGTTATTATCCTATATTGCTATTATTATTAGCCAGAGAGAAAGTACATATATTTAGTGTGATAAGGTTTTAATCATACTAAGCATCAATTGTTTAGTATTAATATAGGTATTGTAATCTATAATTAGTTAATATTTAGTTGAGTATTAATACAGGGCAACTAATTACCTGATGTTATTGATGTTAAATGTTTACATGTTAGCTATTTTTTAGCTAGTTACCTGTAAATTGTATTGTTTGGCGGTAAATAACTACATGCTATTTTTAATTAATGATATAAGTATAGACATCAGTGCAAATAATTTTTATTTTCAGAGCTCTAATCATTATTTTATTTTTTGTTTGAATACCTATTAAATATTGTGATAACCGTTACTATTTTGTATAGGTGAATGATATAATTATTAGTATATATGTTTACGTAATTTTATTGGTTTTATTCTAAAAAAGAACTATAAATAGTTAAATGCTGTGTATTTTTCAGACTACCTAGTAATATTTGATGAATTAAGTAACGTGCTATTTTAAGTATTTTTTGTTTTTATATAGTATAGGGGTAGTAGTTGTTTAATTGAGATCCATGATGCAATGTTATTGGTAATAAATTAGTGCTTAATTACTTGCGAATTTTAATGTTAAATGCTAGGAGATAACTTAATATTGTTTGCTAGTTAATATAGCATTATAGTTTAATAAATAGGTCTAACAAACATTTATTCTGTATTGAATTTTATTCAATAAATTATTCTGGTGCTAATAAAAGCACATAAACCACAAAAACTTTGTGTTATTATTAGTATAGATAAAATTATAATATACTAGATAAGTAGTGCACGAAGAACTAAATAAAATGATATATTAATTTAAATAGCTGTTAGTTAATAAAAAAATGATAGTAAGAGAGTATGGATATTTTAACTGACCATGATTAATAGTTATATTTACGTTCGATTATAAGATTAGAGATACTTTATAGGTAATGAATTAAAATTATAAATAGTACCTTTATTTAATAATGTAAATTGTTAATAATTAAAGATAAATATTTTAACTTAAATATACATAACAAAAAGTAGCTGAGCATGAGTTAAATACTAAGAACACTTATTTGTTAGTACTATTTTGAACGTTGTTGAATAAATAGAAAAATTATCATGTTAGTAATTAGAAATTAATTCTATTTAATTGTTTTATTTATTATTTTAGTTTTAGCAGTACTTATTTTTTATGTGCGCCTGTGCGCTGTAATTGTTGCATAATTTTTTGTATCCAAATTGTTAGTAATATGTATATATTTAATAAAATAGATGCTAAAATTTAAGTATTTCAAATTTAAATAATAGATGCTAAGTATCTAAGTTAAATTAATATAATATTATTAATGTGTATTTTTTTGTAGAAAACATCCTAATAAATACTAGAAATTAGCAGTGATTATGAACAGTAAAATAGTTTTTATAGACTAGAATATGTTCAGTTATACTATTAACTGTTTTTATTTTTCTTGCATCTTCTTGAGCACTAAACTTTCAGGTTTAGAATGATAACTAATTATATTTTTGTGACCGGTGGCGTTGTTTCTTCTCTAGGTAAGGGTATTGCTGCTGCCTCTTTAGCCGCCATTCTTGAAGCTAGAGGTATTAATGTTAGCATTATGAAATTAGACCCTTATATTAATATCGATCCTGGTACTATAAGTCCTACTCAACATGGTGAGGTTTTTGTCACGGAAGATGGTGCTGAAACTGATCTAGATTTAGGTCACTATGAACGCTTCATTCGTACTAAAATGTCTCGCCGTAATAATTTCACCGCCGGTCGTATATACTCTGATGTTTTGTGTAAAGAGCGTAGGGGTGATTATCTTGGCGCTACTGTACAAGTTATTCCTCATATCACAAATGCAATTAAAGAGCGTATTTTAGAAGGTGGTAATGGTTATGATGTAATGTTGGTAGAAGTTGGGGGCACTGTTGGTGATATCGAGTCATTGCCTTTCCTTGAAGCTATTCGTCAAATGGCAGCGGAAGTTGGTCGTGAGCAAACTCTTTATATGCATTTAACGTTAGTACCTTATATGACAGCAGCGGGTGAAGTTAAAACCAAGCCAACTCAGCATTCCGTTAAAGAGTTACTTTCGATTGGTATTCAACCAGATGTACTTATCTGTCGTTCTGATCGTACAGTCCTAGCTAATGAACGTGCAAAAATTGCACTTTTCTGCAATTTACATGAGCAGACGGTTATTTCTCTTAAAGATGTTGATTCTATTTATAAAATTCCAGGTCTTTTAAAATCTCAAGGATTAGATGATTATATTTGCAAGCGGTTTCAGTTAATAGCGCCAGAGGCAAATCTGGCAGAATGGGAGAGAGTGATATCTGAAGAGGCTAATTCAAACGGCGAAGTAACTATTGGCATGGTTGGTAAATATGTTGCACTGCCGGATGCCTATAAGTCAGTGATTGAAGCATTAAGGCACGGCGGGTTAAAAAATCGCTTAACTATAAATGTTAAGCTGATAGATTCGCAAGATGTAGAATCTTATGGTGTAGATATACTCAAAGAGCTTGATGCAATCTTAATTCCTGGCGGCTTTGGTTATCGCGGTGTAGAAGGTATGATTATGGCTGTTCGTTATGCCCGTGAAAATATGATGCCTTATTTGGGTATCTGTTTAGGAATGCAGGTAGCGTTAATTGAGTTTACTCGCAATGTAGTGGGGATAGAAGACGCTAACTCGACCGAATTTGCTGCAGATTGTAAATATCCGATAATAGCATTAATTACTGAGTGGTACGATAAATCTGGCAACGTTAAAATGCGAACTGAAGGAAGTAATTTGGGAGGAACTATGCGTGTTGGTAGTCAGTCATGCCAACTTGCAGAGAATAGTTTAGTGCGTCATTTATATGGGAAGCCAATTATTATTGAGCGCCATCGTCATCGTTATGAAGTGAATAATATGTTATTAAAGCAGATTGAATCTATTGACTTGCGTATTACTGGGCTTTCTGTCGATCATAAGTTAGTTGAAATTTTCGAGTTACCAAATCACCCATGGTTTGTAGCCTGTCAGTTTCATCCGGAATTTACTTCAACACCACGGGATGGACATCCGCTTTTTACGGGTTTTGTAAAGGCAGCTAGTAAGTATAATAAGCGCTATATTAAATAATCTATGTTTGGCCAATCATATAGTGAAATGCTTTATTATATATTGAGTTTAATTTGAACGAAGGAAAGTTATAATGTCTAAAATTATTAAAATTATTGGTCGTGAAATTATCGACTCTCGTGGTAATCCTACTGTTGAAGCGGAAGTACATTTAGAAGGTGGTTTTGTTGGTCTCGCTGCAACACCTTCGGGCTCTTCCATTGGTTCTCGAGAAGCTTTAGAACTACGTGATGGTGATAAATCTCGTTTTTTAGGCAAAGGTGTATTAAAAGCTGTTACTAGGGTAAATGGTTTGCTAGCTCATGCCCTATTAGGTAAAGATGCCAAAGATCAGGCAAAAATTGATAAGATTATGATTGATTTAGACGGTACTGCGAATAAGTCTCAATTTGGTGCTAACGCTATTTTAGCAATTTCTCTGGCTACAGCAAAGGCTGCAGCCGCATCTAAAGGTATGGCGTTGTATGAGCATATTGCTGAACTAAATGGTACCTCAGGAAAATTCTCCATGCCACTGCCAATGATGAATGTTATTAACGGTGGTGATCATGCAGATAACAATATTGATATTCAAGAGTTTATGATACAGCCAGTGGGCGCAAAAACTTTGAAAGAAGCAGTACGTATTGGCTCTGAAGTATTTCATTGTTTAGCAAAAGTACTAAGAGCGCAAGGTATGAGCACTACAGTTGGTGATGAAGGAGGTTATGCGCCTAATCTTAGTTCTAACGCTGAGGCGTTGGCTATTATTGCTGCAGGAGTAAAATTAGCTGGTTATGAGCTAGGAAAAGATATTACTTTAGCGATAGATTGTGCAGCTTCTCAGTTTTATAAAAATGGTAAATATATACTGTCTGGTGAAGCTAATAGAGCCTTTACTGCTGAAGAGTTTACTAATTTCCTAGCAGATTGGACTAGACAGTATCCTATTGTCTCAATTGAAGATGGTTTGGATGAATCTGATTGGGATGGTTTTGCTTATCAGACTAAAAAACTAGGCAATCAAATTCAATTAGTAGGTGATGATCTGTTTGTAACTAATACCAAGATACTTAAAGAAGGTATTAAAAAAGGTATTGCTAACTCAATTTTAATTAAATTAAATCAGATTGGCTCTCTAACTGAAACTTTAGATGCCATCAAGATAGCAAAAGATGCTGGTTATGCTGTGGTCATCTCTCATCGTTCCGGCGAGACAGAAGATGCTACTATCGCTGATTTGGCAGTAGGTACTGCAGCAGGACAGATTAAAACTGGCTCAATGAGTCGCTCTGATCGGGTTGCTAAATATAATCAGTTAATTCGTATAGAAGAAGCATTAGGTGATTGTGTGCCATTTCATGGATTAAAAGAAGTTAAAGGTCAATAATATTTGATTGATAAACTTTAAGTTATACCGTTATGCTATTATCTATAATAACTAATTCATTCAGTAATGACATTTAGTTTTTATACCCATGATTGGTGTATAAAAGTTAATAAGATAACTAGCAGTTCTATATTTATGAGGATTGCATCTGAGTGACCTAAAATATTAAAAGATAGGTATAACGGTATAGTTATAAGTAGTTATGATATTCTGTAAGAGATGTTAGTTGTATTATTAAAATAGGGGTATATTGAGTTCTTAGGAGGTAGTATTAATTTTTTTGTTTTAATAAAAATTAAAATTTATTTTTTCTAGTGAATTTATTCTAGATAATAGTATTATTGTTTATAATATTTATTATATATAGTTTTTATTATAGATAGATTAATTATATTTTATATTATATCATTAATTAGTTTGATTATTTATCATAGTATAAATTAGGTTTGGTGTCTAAGGTGTGAATGTTT
Organism: Serratia symbiotica str. 'Cinara cedri'; assembly: GCA_000238975.1. Classification (GTDB taxonomy): domain Bacteria; phylum Pseudomonadota; class Gammaproteobacteria; order Enterobacterales; family Enterobacteriaceae; genus Serratia_D; species Serratia_D symbiotica_A. The sequence goes on from CP002295.1 coordinate 278,063, forward strand.
TATTAAAGTATACTCGTAGTTTGTATTTTATTTGCAATGTGAATTGAAAATGTATGAGCTAATATTACTTATGTATATGTTTACTTAATCGATAACAGGGTGTTTCCCTGATATATTAGCATAATAATGTATATTTATTCTGTGATATTTATATCGTCATTGAGCGCTATTATTAAATCAGAGCGTAAGGTGCTAACAAGATTTAAGTTGTGTAAGGGCTATATTTAATAGATTAGGTACTCTTATATTATTTAGCTAAATGCTCTGAATTGTGTGTATATGAGTATATAGTTAAGGTTAAGAATATAGCTTAACGCTTAGCTGTGTAATATATGATATATAGTGAATACTTCTAAATATAAATTGATATCTTATTATTATTAAGATGATAGCTCGAATATTTTAACATATTAATTATTAATTATATATCTTTTCTAGTAATTTGTTACATGTAATATAATGTAAATATTTTAATAACATATTATTTATAATATACTCATCTAATGTATTCGTGATAAATTTTAAATAAACTTATTTATTATTATTTTAGTTTTTTTAATTTTTTATTTATAAATATAGGTTAGTTTTAAGTTATTTTATACGAGGTTGTAGATAATAAAATAGCTGATATCATTATAAGTAAATTTTATTGTATTCAATAGAATATAATTCTATTGATACTGTATAAATTATTAATAATTTCCCTTTACTTTTATTGTAGTTTTTGCAAATAGTTATAATTTTGCTGAAATATTACATGCTTTTACGAATGAAAAGAGATGTACATTATATTATTATAATATAATGCTTATTATTCTTAGTTATGAATAAACTAATCAATTTATATTTTAATTTTTTCTTTCTCTATAAGAAAGAAATATGGGTCTAGTGTTTCACTGTAGGCAGTAATGATAAATTAATATTAAGATTAAGAAGTTATGTTGTAGAATAAATTTACCCCCTTTTTATAGGACGTTAACTAGTACTGTGTTAGGTACTATTATTATAGTGGTTATATATAGTTGTTTTATGTGTAAGATTACAGAAAATACTTTTTCTTACCGATTTAGTCAGTTAGTAAATTCATTTTATCATACTTGAACGTGTTATATCGTACACTTATGTAATTGATAGCAGGATAGACATAAAATTAATTATTAGTAATTTATTAATATATGTTTTTAGTGTCTAGTATTGGTTATTAGTTATTATTTTCGTGTTAATTAGACATATAATATAATTATTGTTTTATGAGTTAATGGTTTAGTGATACCTACTCATTAATTTGATATTTTAATGACATAATATGGTTGTATATTCTCTTTTTAAGTACTTTACTTAAGTAGTGTAGTAATTTATCTGAATGATATTAAATATAGATTTGTATTTTTTATCATCTTAATTTATTTTTTAGGTTTATATATTGTCTCTAGGCAATACGTATAATCAATAATATAATACATAATAAATCAAATTTATGTTGTAATATAGATAGCAATGTTGTTTAAATGTTTGCTATTGTAGAGTTATCACTCTATCATCATCTGATGGTAATGAGGATTGTTATTGTTATGAACATCTAGTTTTTCTTTACGTCATATCACAATAGTGATATATGGATAGAGAAAAAAATAACGCTAATGTTAATATAATATGTCTTTATAATTAATGCAAACATTAACGTTGTTCTAGTTTTAAAATATTCATGATAATTATACTATAAGCACTAATGGTATTGAGAATAAAAATATTTTTATAGGTTATTTAATTTTTATATTTTGTGAATACGCATGAAAGAATCATTTTTACTTATATAGATAATATGTGTTTAAAGAATAATTAGTGTTTTCAAGTTTTTATAAATTTATTGATTTTATTACTATGATAATATATTTTGCTTTAATAAAAAATATCTATCCACCACCATCGCTATGGTAGATAATTAATATATTTTATTGCATGACTATACAAGGAGGTATTTAATAAGTATTTTCATTGAGGATTGGATATTTAGTCATTAAAAGATAGAAAATTAAAAGTTATCATGAGTTTGTAGAAAACTCTACCAGGAATCAATATGTCTTTATTATTAAGATATAGATATTTTAATCTAGCCATTGGGTTGCTGATTACGTTAGGTGTTTTTTCGCAAATTAGTTACGCATTATCATGTAAACAGAACGGTAATATTCGTCAAGATATTATATTAGATAAGTCAATAAAAGTTTCTAGTGCACATACGAAGCCTGGTACTTTGCTTTGGCGTTCACAAGACTATACCACTATATTGCAATGTGTAGATGATTGGAATATAGGGTATGGGGAAGATGCTTTTTTGTATTGGGATCCTCAATCACGTTTAGGTCAGATACATAGATCTATCGAAGTTGGTGTGCATTATAATGATCTTGATATTCAATTAGTGAATGGGAGAAGGCAGAATACTGGTTCTGGAACTGGAGCCTGGGGTTCTCCTGGAATTGTAACACTTTATTATTACTTATATATTAAGGCTACTGGTAATCCTCCACCAGAGAGCGGTAAGATTGAGGATAATAATGCGTATCCGGTCTTTCAGGTTGATGGTATGTACGGACTAAATAACATACCTAGTCGTAATTTCAATAACTATATCTCCGGGTTGAATAATATTCAGTTTATTTCTTGTACTCCAAAAATCACTGTTGTAGGCAACCAAGGTTCTAGTATCAATTTTGGCACTATTGCCTATCAGAACGCATTAGTGGGTAAAGTTGAAAAACAAGCTCCATTTTTTATTATAGTTAATTTATTCGATTCTGATAATGGGCAAAATTGCCGGGATCAAGCAATACAGGCTAGTTTTAGTTCTACTTACCCGACACAGGATAATAGTGTGCTTTTGCCAACTCGTGATAGTGGTTTTGGTATTTTTATTTCGCAGGATACGATGCCAGATGTACCGATTACTATGCAGAGATCAGTAGATTTAGGTTTTTTTAATGGCACGAGTGTTAAGAAGAATTTTATTGCTAATTTACTATGGTTAAACACAAATCCAAAGATAGGTCCTTTTACTACTTCAGTGAATATCGATGTAACTTTAAAGTAATGATAATAAATTTAATTTTATCGCAAATAAAGATAATAGTTTTTGGTTTTAATTTGAAGTTTTTATGTTAGTAAATATTGCTTAATTTATATTAGTTTAGTTAGTATGGCTTAAGGTATACCTATATTCTTATTGTACATAAGCAAAACATTTTAGTTTGTTTAGATGTTCAGTTGTAAACTGCAATCATTTTTTATTTTTTATATTATTGAGAAACTAATGCAGTATCCAATTAATGAAATATTTCAGACTTTGCAGGGTGAAGGTTTTTTTGCTGGGTTACCAGCTATTTTTATTCGTTTTCAGGGATGTCCGGTAGAATGTAGTTGGTGTGATACTAAATATACTTGGGATAATGCAGCAGTCGAGGAAGTAGCAATACAGCGAATTTTAGTAAAAACTGAAAGAAATAGTGCTTGGGGTAGCGCTAGCGCTGAGCAGTTATTAGCAATTATACGTCACCAAGGTTATATGGCACGACATGTAGTGATCACAGGTGGTGAACCGTGTATTTATGACCTTACTCCTCTTACTTTATTGCTTGAGCAATATGGTTATAGTTGTCAGGTGGAGACGAGTGGTACTTACGAGATCTATTGTTCTACTAAAACCTGGGTAACGGTATCACCTAAAATAAATATGCGTGGTGGCCTGAAAGTGTTAGATCAGGCTTTATATCGCGCTGATGAGGTAAAGCATCCGGTAGCACGTAAACGTGATATTCAAGTGCTGGATAATTTACTGGCGTTATTACATGATGAAAAGTTACGTATTATTATGTTACAACCGATTAGCAAAAAGGAAAATGCTATTCGTTTGTGTATTGCAACTTGCATTACGCGTAATTGGCGGCTATCAATACAGATTCATAAATATTTAAATATTCCTTAATTACAAGTAGGGTATATTTTTTTAAAAATTTAGAGTATCGCAAATTATTTATTAATAACATGCGTTATATATATGATATAAAGACTGTAATTATAAAATGCATGCAAATATTTTGTAATCATCTCTGATGGCGTTGTAACAATTTATTAGATGCCATACACAATAATCTACATGTTGAACATAAATTGCATATTAAAAATAATTTGCAGTATATAGAGACTTAGTATTATTACTAATTTTGGATTTTATTGTGATCTATACATACTATTATAGATATTTTTATTTGTTTTTAGTAAACTACTAATAATTTTATAAATTAGGTTTTGTAATCATCATTACTAGTATTCGTAAGTATTTTATTCTTAATGCAAGAATTACATATATTATTAATTAATGATTTAATATGGTTAATATATATAATAATATTAGTTAGATTAAAATTTATGTAGTTATTTTTTATTATTTATGCACCCAGTACCCATGGTACAGTTAATTATCTTTATAAATTTGATACTTAATATATGTTAATACACTGCTAATGTATGTCAATTTTTATCGAGAGTTGATCCTAGAGATTGGTTATAGTTTTACAGGTAGATGATAATATAATTATTAGCATGCAAGATTATAGATAATATAAAAGTATATAAAAAATACCTTAAAAACACCCTAACCTCTATAGATGCATCCTGCAGTACAGGTTTCTTTTATCCTCACTGCTGTTAGTTTTGGTAACTTAGGTTTTAGATGTTGCCAGATCCAAGCTGCAATCACTTCACTAGTTGGATTTTCTAATCCTTGAATGTCATTCAGGTACCGGTGATCTAAATTGTTCCAAATAGGTGTAAATATTGATTTAATTTCGGCGAAATCTATGACCCAGCCGTTATGTATGTTGATTTCACCAGTAACCTCTAGACGAATCATAAATGAATGTCCATGCAGGCGCGCACATTTGTGACCTTTTGGTACATTTGGTAGGCTATGTGCAGCTTCAAATTGAAAATCTTTAAACAATGTGGATGCCATTATGTGGTCTCATTAGACTTAAAAGCACGCTAGAACACCAGTATACCAGAATATCTGAATACTATAATACCATAATATCAGAAAGTATATTTGCTTGCTATCTATACTTTCTTTATGTTATTTTTTCTTTAGAGTAAGTATACAGTTGATGATATTGCTTCATAAGTTATAGTAAGTAATACGAAATATAATAAAAATTAGAATATGTATCTACTATTTTGATCGTTAAGAAGTATTTATTTTTTACTTTTACTATGCATTATTTATATATACTTATAATTATTACAGCATCATTATACAAATTAACAATAATAATACGCGCCTACCATAAAGGTTTAGTCATTTAGTTATTATTTATTTCTATCACTTGTTTAATCGTTACCCATTTGTTCGTTAATCTTAGAAAGTAATCTAATTTTTAGGATAGTTAATTGAATGAAAAGACAGCTATGATAATGGTGAAAATCTTTTCGGATAGGCGCTAAAATAGGACATAAGTACTGCTATGACGACTCAGGCTCATCCAATCCCTTTATCTCCCCTTAAGCCTGAACAACTAGTGCAATTGCAGGCAGCAATTGGTGAGTATTCACCATCGCAGTTAGCGTGGTTGTCAGGCTATCTATGGGGGATAATTCATCAAAATAATGGAGCTGTAATTGCCCCATTAACTACTAATCAAAATAATGGAGCTGTAATTGCTCCATTAACTACTAATAGTATTACTATTATCTCTGCTTCCCAAACTGGTAATGCACGCAGGTTAGCAGAAGAGTTGCGTGATGATTTGCTTGCCGCAAAGCTAAATGTAGCCCTTATCAACGCCGGTGACTATAAATTTAAGAACATTGCTCAAGAGAGAATATTAGTTATTATTATTTCAACCCAAGGTGTGGGAGAACCTGCAGAAGAGGCTGTAGCGCTATATAAATTTCTATTTTCCAAGAAAGCACCGAAATTTAATAATACTGTATTTGCGGTGTTTGGATTAGGTGATACTTCTTATGAACGCTTTTGTCAGGCGGGTAAAGATTTTGATAGTAAGCTAGCTGAACTAGGGGCAGAACGTCTAGTTGAAAGAGTTGACGCTGATGTTGAGTATCAAGCACTGGCTGTTACTTGGCGTAAACGATTAATAGGAGCGTTAAAAGAAAGTATTTTATCAGAAACCACAGTACCAAGTATACTGAAAAGTATCACGCCTATTCATGATAATAGAGAATGCTATAGTAAAGAGCATCCGCTCATTGCTCAACTAGTGGTAAAACAAAAGATCACTGGTCGTTTATCAGATAAGGATGTACGTCATATTGAGATTGATATCGGTGATTCAGGTTTGTGTTATCAACCTGGTGATTCACTAGGTATTTGGTTTAATAATGATCCCGCCTTAGTAGATGAGTTAATTCAATTATTATCACTAAAAGGTGATGAGTCTGTTACTGTAGGGGATAAAACCTTGCCGTTATCACAGGCTCTGCTGGGTCACTTTGAATTAACACAGAATACTCAGCTAATCATAGAGAAATATGCATTGCTTTCGCGCGATAAAACTCTTATTAACTTATTAACTAATAAGAAGATGTTACAGCAATATGCTTATTATACTCCAATTGTGGATATGATGCATCAAGTTTCGGTAGATCTCAATGCTGAACAATTAATTGGTTTACTACGCCCATTAACACCACGTTTATATTCTATTGCATCATCTCAAGCCGAAATTCCAAATGAAGTACATATTACTGTTGGGGTAGTACGTTATGAGATTCATGGTCGTGCTCGTGCAGGAGCTGCATCTAGCTTTTTAGCTGATCGTTTAGAAGAAGGCGGTGATCTGCGAGTATTTGTTGAACATAATGATAATTTTCGTCTACCGGTTAATCTAGATACTCCGATCATTATGATTAGCTCTGGTACTGGCATTGCACCGTTTCGCGCTTTTATGCAACAGCGCGAAGCTGATAAAGCAGGTGGTAAAAATTGGTTATTTTTTGGCAACCCACACTTTACAGAGGATTTTTTATATCAGATTGAATGGCAGCGCTATATTAAAAATAACTTACTAACACGAATGAATTTAGCATGGTCACGTGACCAACAACATAAGATTTATGTACAAGATAAATTACTTGAAAATGGTGCAGAATTATGGCACTGGATTGAGAAAGGAGCACATATTTATGTCTGTGGAGATGCTAGCGGTATGGCAAAAGATGTAGAAAATACGTTATTAGCGATTGTGGCTGAGCATGGTAACATGAATACTGAGCAGGCAGATGAATTTTTAAATGAGTTGCGCTTTGAGCGCCGTTATCAGCGAGATATTTACTGATGAATGATAAACATCTAGGGTCTTTAGTCGTTCACGGAAAGATGACTGACGCTGAGCGTATGAAGGGTGAAAGTAATTTCCTACGCGGTACTATTTCTGAGGATTTAAATGATGGTCTAACGGGAGGTTTTAATGGCGATAATATTTTGCTAATTCGTTTTCATGGCATGTATCAACAGGACGACCGCGATATCCGTGCTGAACGTATTGAGCAGAAGTTAGAGCCACGCTATGCGATGATGCTACGATGCCGTCTTCCAGGTGGAGTTATGAACACTCATCAGTGGTTAAATATTGATCAATTTGCTCAACAGAATACGCTATATGGCAGTATTCGTATTACTAATCGTCAAACTTTTCAGCTGCACGGTATTCTTAAGGGTGATGTTAAAAAATTACATAAGTTATTGCATCAACTAGGTCTTGATGCACTCGCTACTGCTAATGATGTAAATCGTAATGTGCTGTGCACTTCTAACCCAATGGAGTCAGAATTGCATCAAGAGGCTTATGAGTGGGCGAAGAAAATTTCCGAACATTTGCTACCGCGTACTCGTGCGTATGCAGAAATTTGGTTAGACCAGGAAAAAGTCGCTACGACTGATCATGAACCTGTCTTAGGAAGTAATTATTTACCACGTAAATTTAAAACTACAGTAGTGATTCCACCTCAAAATGAGGTAGATCTATATGCTAATGATATGAATTTTATCGCAATAGCAGAAAATGGTAGGTTAATAGGTTTTAATTTATTAGTAGGTGGCGGTCTTGCGATTGAGCACAATAATAAAAAGACATACGCACGCTTAGCTAGCGAATTTGGCTATTTTCCGCTCGAGCATACATTAGCGGTAGTAGAAGCCGTAGTGACTACTCAGCGCGATTGGGGTAATCGTACTGACCGAAAAAACGCTAAAACTAAATATACATTAGAACGCGTTGGGCTAGATGTTTTCCGTGCCGAAGTAGAAAAACGCGCAGGAATTTGTTTTGCACCAATTCGTCCGTATTACTTCAGTGGACGTGGTGATCGGATTGGTTGGGTAAAAGGCATCGACAATAATTGGCACTTAACTTTATTTATAGAGAATGGTCGTCTTTTGGATTATCCTGGCCGTACGTTGAAAACTGGTATGGCTGAGATTGCTAAGATCCATCAGGGTGAATTCCGCCTAACGGCTAACCAAAACCTAATAGTCGCCGGTGTAACAGCAAGTAATAAGGTAATTATCGAGTCCTTAGCACGTAAGCATGGATTAATTGATGATAGTGTTAGTAGTCAACGTAAGAATTCAATGGCTTGTGTGTCATTTCCGACTTGCCCCCTAGCGATGGCGGAGGCTGAGCGTTTCCTGCCATCATTTATTACGCAAGTAGAAGTGTTATTACATAAGTATGGTATGTGTGACGAGTATATTGTGCTTCGTGTTACTGGTTGTCCAAATGGTTGTAGTAGAGCGCTTTTAGCAGAACTTGGTTTAGTGGGTAAGGCGATAGGTTATTATAATTTGTATTTAGGAGGTAATCGTGAAGGTACACGTATCCCACGTATGTATCGTGAAAATATTAATCAGGAAGCAATACTAAAAGAGATTGATTATTTAGTTGCTCGTTGGGCGCAAGAGCGTCATATTAACGAAGGGTTTGGTGATTTTACTCTTCGCGCAGGTATTGTTAAGCCAGTAGTGAATCCAGCTCAGGATTTCTGGGACTAAAACAGTATTCCTGTTGGACAGTATTCCTGTTGGAATCAAAAAGAAATAATACTCATATTCAGTAACAGTAAGTTCATATTTATTAGTATGTTTAGATTATTATGACTAGTCTGAATTAGAGTAAGTATATAATAATTAGAGTTAATTTTTATATAAAAAGTAGGTAACAATGAATATTGTAAAAAGCAGAATAGACTATTCTAGTGGAATAGGTTATTAACTATATAGTTACACATATCTAGTATGTAGCTTACTAGAGAACAAGTTATATATTTTTCTGAGTAAAGGAGATGTATTTATGGATTATCAGGATAGCTAGAATATTTTAGTAGTTTATAATGCTTGTAGTCTCTATAATTAAGTCTGAAAATTATTTTCTTATTACAATATGAGCAAAAGACATATATTAAAATATGATACTAAGCATAGTAATGGCCTGATTATTAAGGGGAAGACAAGTATGTCGGAATGTGATGCATTAGAGTTAAGCCTCCTACAAAACTTAGGAAATTCGTTAGCAGTAGTTAATGAGCAGTTAGAAGCATTTTCCGCTAAGCAAAGGATTGAATGGGCCGCAGATCATCTGCCTGCTAATTTTGTGATTTCTTCTAGTTTTGGAATACAGGCAGCGGTGTGTCTGCATTTAGTGACTAGGATTATGCCAGACATCCCGGTAATTCTTATTGATACTGGTTACCTTTTTCCAGAAACTTATCAGTTTATTGATAATTTAGTAGATAAACTAAAGCTAAACTTACATGTTTTTCGTGCCACCCAATCTCCTGCATGGCAGGAAGTGCGCTATGGTAAGTTATGGGAGCAAGGTATTGAAGGTATAGAAAAATACAATCAAATTAATAAGGTTGAGCCAATGAATAGCGCTCTTGAAGTATTAGGCGCACAAACGTGGTTTGCTGGTCTGCGGCGAGTGCAATCTATTGGTCGAGCTACTTTAGAGGTATTATCAATACAGCGTGGGGTATTTAAGATTTTGCCAATTATTGACTGGGAGAATCATGATATTTATCAATATTTAATTGAACATCATTTAAACTATCATCCGCTATGGGAACAAGGTTATTTGTCAGTAGGTGACATTCATACAAGTCAAAAGTGGCAGCCAGGTATGAGTGAGGAAGAAACTCGTTTTTTTGGTCTTAAGCGCGAATGTGGTTTGCATGTTAAATAGACTTTTTAGTATTGATAGTACTTTCTTTTGTTATAATCTTGTATTAATAATTAATAAATGGAATAAGTATATACATTTGATATACAATACTAATAATGTTATTCTTAAATGTTATGATTCTTTCTTAGAAGAGTGGTGGTTACTTTAATAAGTATTTAGAATAATTTGATTATTTAATATACCTAATATTACAGTAGGTATCTTATTATATTTAAATAATCTTTATTTTTTATGCACTATCGCAAGGCTAATACAGTCTTTATGTGCAGTATTTTAAATCAGCTAGGTACTTCTTTCTATACCAGTATTCATTGGAGTTGTTGTATTATTGATTCCACAAGAAATTACTAGAAAATATATTATTGCATTAAAATTGTTATTAGGTAGTTTATTGTTGTGTAACTATACGTAGTTAATATTTTTTTGATAAAGTACAATCTATGGATTGTACTTTAATTATTATTTTGTTTTAGTAAGATTACTGTTATTCAACAGTATTCACTTACCTTAGTGAATGACTAAAAAATATTTAATTAAACTGTCAGTTTTATGAGATATACATTTAAGTAAGTGTTATATTGAATTTATATTACTATATATTATTAATAATTTTCTTATTTTATAAGAAGACAGTGCCTGTACTATGTCGTAAAAATATTTCAGTTTTTATATTTTTAATTTTCATTATTTTAAATATTTATATCATGATAAATAAATATTTAGTAGTATATTAAGTAACGTAAGTTTAGATTTTAGTTCAGGCGTCTATTTGATGGAGATGAATTAATGTTAGAATAGCATAATACATTATAGTAATATTACTATTTTTTATTTTTAATATTAATATAAAATATTATATATATGATATCTAAAATTTTACTGCGTAATTTATTAGTGCTGCGCATCTCTGTTTAATGTTGACTTTACATGATTCACTAGTATGTAATTTTCAGATGTGATCTATTTTTTATTTATATCATTTAATAATAGATATAAAGTGCCTGATAATTAATAAAAATTTATTATAGCATGACGCTATATTTTTTAAAATATTATTTTTAAGTATTATATTTAGTAGTGATTATATGATTTTTAGATCTTTATTTATAACTAAAAGTATACATCTTTTTATAGATTACTATGATTTTTATCATTCTTTTCTAAATAACTGTGAGAGGTAAATCTCTTTTATATTTATATGGATTAAATATATAAGTTCAATATAAATATAATGTATTAATATTATATTAAGTTTTAAAAGATAATTATTAATTATTAATTATTATAAATTAAATATAAACTAATTATTAATATATTATTGCGCTATATTTAAATATTATTGTAATTATATATTATAATTATATTTATGAGCAATGTGTTAATTAATATGTTTTATATATCATTATTCTTGTTTTAAATAAATCTGCTATTAATATTTATGTGAGCTTTTAATTATAATTAGAATTTTATTCTCACCAAGAATATATTTAATAATATTCTTATTTTTAATAGTAAAGTGGAAATATTGTATTACATAGTACGTGATTTAGTAGCTTGTTAGCTAAGATAATCTTAAACTAATATAATGATAGAAAGCATCTATTTTCTTTTTAGTGGCAAAATGCGCACTAAATTGATTAAGTTAACATTTTATGTGATTAATTTTTTTGGTTGTTTAATTATCTTTAGCGCTATATATAATTAATTAATATATTATCAAAAAAATATATATCACTATATGCATGTAGAATTATAGCGCTATTAATCTACGTATTGGTTTGCTTTGTAGGATAAATGTAGATACATGCTCTCCAGTAATGTATTTACTTTAGATAATTTATAAGCTATCATAATTAAGCATTAGGCACTATTTATTTAGTATGTGTTAGTTGAATTTTAATGTATTATTAATCTGCATTTTAGTTACTTAAATCTTTTTATATTTTAATAATTATAAATTAAAATGACATCTATTATACCATGTTGATCTAACTAATTTAAAGGTGCTTGATTGTGTTTTTAATAAAAATAAATTAGCTGATTGTGTGATAAGGTTATTATATGTTTTAGTTTTTATGAAAGTTATATCTATGGTGGTGATCAAGGAGTTATATTAATATTTTAAATATAGTTTTTTATTTTTAATAAAAAATATGAGATTTTGATACTAATTTTACTTAAAAATAATTTTTTACTTTATATTATGGCTCCATTTTTTATTAGTGCAAGATAATTAATCTTTAGCTAATTATAGTGTTATTATTAAGAGTTAGTTGATGATCTATGATTAATAGGTAATATGCTAATATTATTTATATTTCTTTATTAAAAATAAAGGCCGTATTAAAATTCGCCAAGCGTAATATCGTGACTAACTACGTATCCTGGTAAGATATCTAGGTCGGAATGTGAAAGGTTATGTATAGGTAAAGATAACTAGCATGAATTTAACTATGTGTTCAGGACTTAATCGTACGGAGCTGAATCATGCGCAACTATATCTGTTTCTTATCTAGATATGTGGTAAAGTATTAATATTTGTAATAATAGTACCAGAAAATTTAACTATATTATTATGCCTATATTTTCTTATTGTTTATATTTCTTATTTTGCTCTTTATACACTAAAGTATTTTAATTATTTTATTTTTTAAATATCTGGTTTTTACTTTAAAAGTAATATTTAATTGTTAATTAATAATTAATTAAAAATAATATATGTAATAGTGTTATTTAAATTATTTAATGAAGTGCGCTAAGTAAATAGTTTTGTTATATCTTGAATAATAATATCATACGAATATTGCTTTTAATATTTATAGTATTGCTGATAAATATACTGGCATTATAATACAAATCTAAGCATATTATATATAATTGTATTAGTTATTATATTTTATTTATTTCATTAATAATTATATTGCAGATAAGATAAAATCTAGTGCACGACGAGTTAGATATAATTAATAAAAACACAAAATGAATTAAGTGGTATGTAATTAAAAGTAATGCTACTGTGATTAGTTGGACAGATATTAAATATTGTAGTAAATATATGTAAAATATTTCAAAGAAATAATGTGTAAAAAATAAGTACAATTGTTATTGTACAGTTTAACTACATGTTATAAGATAATTTTTATTGGGATCATTATTAGAGTAATCTCCATTAGATAATGTATATAATAGATAGTATTATTTATAGATTAATTAAAATTATCGGTAAAGTCTGCATTTATGTAATTTTGTTTATATTTATGTTTGTAATTAAACGAGGTAACAAAATAAAGGTTTATGAAATAAATTATTTTAAGCAACTAATTATCTTAACTATAAGTAGCTTATGTAGTTATCTGATCTTGGCAAAGGTAATTATGAATTTATTAGTAAGTATTCCTTATCGATGATACCAGAAGTAAATAGTGCCACGGGTATTACTTTGGATAGATGTGTTTAATTAGTACTAATATTAATATATTATATGCTATATTATGTTTATAAATAACTGACAATGATATTATATTAATTTAGCGAAAATTTTTTAGTATATTATAAGAATATCACTATTCCCCATTTTTTTAAATTAGTCAAGTAGTTAGTTGATATTATGTGCTTGAATCTATTGCGTATCTAATCCTTTAGACTAATTACACAATTAATTAACTATTTTTAAGAAACTTAAATATTTATATTTTAAAATAAATTATTACCAATATCTAATAGGGTGATACTAGCTGATTACGTTAAATTTATTTTTTGTATGTTGATTTTGTATTACAGTCTTATTATAATTGGATATATTGATACTCTGGATATAATATTTTATTTATTATTAAATTTTACTACTGTAGTACAGTAGTATCAGTATAGAATGTAATGATTATTTTAGTAGTTGATTAGTTAGTTATAGATATAAATTATGTGATAAGATATATTAATATTTTAATATCCATTTTTATGATATAGCTAAGTATACTAAATGTATATTTTATTATCTCTTGAGGTTAAGTTTTTTTTATTTAGACAAAATATAGCATTGTTTTTTTATATTATTTTCTACTCATATTACTAGTATGTAAAGTATCTCTTGTTTTAAATAAACCTCTATTTTTATTTTTATGCAGAGGACAGTAATTATTACAAATAAGTAATCTTTTGTACGGTGATATTACGTGTAGATGTAGAAATAGGTATATAATATTAGTGATTTTCTTGTTCAAAATTATCGCTCCAAAGCTTATTACTGGGTACATTTATTTTCGATATCATCAATATTTTTCTCTTCTTGTTTTTATTGCGTATATAGTTAATAACCTATTGAGATATAATGACTTATATATTTATGCATTAAAATGATAATTATTAGAATATATATTGATATTTAAATTTAATGATTAAATAGTAGTTGAATAACATATACAACGTTGGTACTGTATTCGGTAGGATTTTTCTTACGGGGTTGTCTTATGTTAACCTTTTCTTTTTATTACTTATTCTAATATTGAACTAGTCATTCCTTTTAGTCATTTCAGGGGTGAATTCTCAGCCCGTATAGTCCAATTATGTTTTTATAATTTATGAAATATTATTGTGGACTACTTACCTATTTTTGTCGACCTAAAACAACGCTCTGTACTTGTGATTGGTGGTGGTGAAGTTGCGGCACGTAAAATAGATTTACTTCAGCGTGCAGGAGCTGAAATACGTATTGTAGCAAGGTCGTTATTATTAAAACTTGAACAGCAGTGGCAGCAAGGAAAACTTATTTGGTTAGGGATAAATTTTGAGCCTGGTCAATTAGATGAAGTATTTTTGGTTATAGTGGCTACAGACGATAGTGTACTGAATGCTAAAGTTTTTGCTGCTGCGAACCAGCGCCGTGTGTTGGCTAACGTAGTCGATGACTCACTACATTGCTCGTTTATTTTTCCATCGATTATTGATCGATCCCCTTTGGTAGTTGCTGTATCCTCTAGTGGCCAGTCCCCTGTATTGGCAAGAATGTTGCGTGAAAAGCTAGAGGTGGTATTGCCTGCTAACTTAGGGTTAATGATGGAAATAGCTGGTCGCTGGCGTGATAAAGTTAAACAAAAATTGCCGTCAATTAGTGAAAGACGTCGTTTCTGGGAGAAAATTTTTAGTGGTCAATTTTCTACACAGATAGAAAATGGCCAGATTACACTAGCAGAACAACAACTAGAACATGATTTGTATTGCTTTAGCCAAAGCGGTATCAGTACTCATGGTGAGGTATCCTTAGTGGGCGCTGGTCCGGGTAATGTTGGGTTGCTAACCTTGCGTGGTCTGCAGCTTATACAGCAGGCAGATGTAGTATTATATGACCACCTGGTTAGTGATGATATCCTAGATTTAGTGCGTCGTGATGCTGAACGTATTTGTGTTGGTAAGCGTACTGGAGCACACTTAGTGATACAGGAAGAAATTAATCATCTATTATTGGACTTCGCGCAGCAGGGTAAGCGTGTAGTGCGTCTGAAAGGCGGTGATCCATTTATTTTTGGTCGTGGTGGTGAAGAACTACAGATGGTGGCAGAGGCAGGTATTTCTTTTCAAGTAGTGCCTGGTATTACAGCTGCGGTTGGGGTGGCTGCTTATGCTGGTATTCCGCTAACTCATCGTGATTACGCGCAGAGCGTAACTTTTATCACTGGTCATTGCCGTTTTGGCGGGAACAGTATAGATTGGGCAAGTATAGCTCGCTCATGGCAGACGTTAGCAATTTACATGGGAACTATGAATGCTGCGGATATTAGTAGGTGCCTAATAGCTCATGGTCGTGATTCCACTACGCCAGTAGCAGTGATTAGCCGAGGCACATGTACTGATCAGCAGGTGTATACAGGTAAGTTATATCAACTTGAAGAACTAGCTCGACAAGCAGCATTGCCTGCGCTGCTGGTTATTGGCGAGGTAGTTACGCTACATCACCAAATTGCCTGGTTTGGACAGCAATCGTAAAAGCTGGGAAATGATTCTCAAATATTATGAATTTAGCTTAAGAAAGACTTTATAAGGAGCGGTTATGTGTGAAAAACGACTCACTCATTTACAGCAGTTGGAGGCGGAGAGTATCCATATAATCCGTGAAGTCGCTGCTGAATTTAGTAATCCAGTGATGTTATATTCTATTGGCAAGGATTCTTCGGTAATGCTACATTTGGCGCGCAAGGCATTTTTTCCCGGCACGCTTCCTTTCCCGTTGTTACATGTAGATACTGGTTGGAAATTTCAAGAAATGTACCAGTTTCGTGATCGTATGGCACAAGAATATAGTTTTGAGCTTTTAGTGCATAAAAATCCGGAAGGAGTATCAAGAAACATTAATCCGTTCGTGCATGGTAGCGCTAAGTATACTGATATTATGAAAACTGAAGGCCTGAAGCAGGCATTGAATCAGTATGGTTTTGATGCGGCGTTTGGCGGTGCGCGTCGTGATGAAGAGAAGTCGCGTGCCAAAGAACGCATCTATTCTTTTCGTGATCGCTTTCATCGCTGGGATCCTAAAAATCAACGTCCAGAGCTATGGCATAATTATAATGGTCAAATTAATAAGGGCGAAAGTATTCGTGTATTCCCGTTATCAGATTGGACTGAGATAGATATTTGGCAGTATATTTTCTTAGAAAAAATAGATATTGTACCATTATATTTAGCTAAGTTACGTCCAGTAGTAGAGCGCAATGGTATGCTGCTTATGGTAAATGATGATCGCATTACGTTACAGTCAGGAGAAGTAATTAGCCAACGCATGGTACGTTTCCGTACTTTAGGGTGTTGGCCGTTAACTGGTGCAGTAGATTCTGTAGCACAAACATTGCCAGAGATTATTGAGGAAATGTTAGTTTCTACTCATAGTGAGCGTCAATGGCGAATTATTGATCGTGATGACTCTAGTTCAATTGAATTAAAAAAGCGTCAAGGATATTTCTAAGGAGCTATTAGATGAATAACTTTATCGCACAACAAATTTCTGCCCAAGGGGGTGTTGAGTCTTATTTGTATGCACAGCAACATAAAAGCCTGCTGCGTTTTTTAACATGCGGTAGTGTTGACGATGGTAAAAGTACCCTGATAGGGCGTTTGTTGCATGATACGTGCCAGATTTATGATGATCAGTTATCTTTATTATATAGCGATAGCAAACGTATTGGCACTCAAGGTGAGAAACTTGATCTAGCGTTATTAGTGGATGGCTTACAGGCTGAGAGAGAACAAGGTATTACTATTGATGTGGCTTATCGCTATTTTTCGACCGAAAAGCGTAAGTTTATTATAGCTGATACTCCAGGACATGAACAATATACGCGCAATATGGCTACTGGTGCTTCTACCTGTGATGTAGCGATACTTTTAATTGATGCACGTAAAGGCTTACTGGATCAAACTCGTAGACATAGTTTTATTGCTGCCCTGTTAGGTATTCGTCATCTGGTAGTTGCAGTAAATAAAATGGACTTAGTAGACTATAAGGAAGCGATATTTGATCATTTTAAAAAAGATTATCTATCTTTTGCTCAACGATTGACAAAAGATTTGAATATTATTTTTGTGCCCCTATCAGCTTTAGATGGTGATAATGTGGTTTGCAAAAGTACGCAAATGCCATGGTATAGTGGCCCAACATTGTTAGAGTTTTTAGAGTTAGTCGAAGTAATCAAAGATCGAGCAATTCAGCCATTACGGTTCCCAGTGCAGTATGTCAGCCGACCAAATCTTGACTTCCGTGGCTACGCTGGAACATTATCCTCAGGTATAGTTCACGTAGGGCAAAGATTGAAAGTTTTGCCCTCTGGAGTAGAGTCAACTGTGACTCGTATTGTTACTTTTGATGGTGATTTACAAGAAGCAGTACCAGGCAAGGCTGTTACTTTGGTACTTCAGGATGAAGTGGATATCAGTCGTGGTGACTTGTTAGTTGATGTTAGCGAGACCTTAAAGGTATCACAAAGTGTGCTAGCAAACGTAGTATGGATGGCTAATGAGCCACTATTACCCGGTAATAGTTATGGTATTAAGGTTGCTGGCAGGAAAAGTAGTGTGCAAGTAGTAGGTATTCGTTATCAGATAGAAATTAATTCACTTGCACAGCATCCAACTGATTATTTACCCCTAAATGGTATTGGGTTAGTAGAATTAATGTTTGATGAACCACTGGTGCTTGATAGTTATCGAAGCAACCACGATACTGGTGGGTTAATTATGATTGATCGTCTTAGTAATGAGACTGTTGGTGCTGTTTTGATACATGAGGTGTTGCTAAATCATAAGAATAATACATGTAGTACATTCAGTGCTTTCGAGCTAGAACTAAACGCATTAGTCCTTAAGCATTTCCCGCATTGGAATGCACGCAATTTACTTGGGAGCGAGTGAAATGGCCGTTACTCATTTACAAAGTATTCAGCCTAAAAATAAGAATATAGTTTGGCATCCTCATCGCGTAACACGAGTAGATCGTGAAGTTTTGAATGGCCATAAGAGCGCATTACTGTGGTTTACTGGGTTATCAGGTTCAGGAAAATCTACTGTTGCTGGTGCGTTAGAGCAAGCATTATATGCATTAGGTGTTAGTACTTATCTATTAGATGGTGATAATGTTCGTCATGGTTTATGTAGTGATTTAAGTTTCTCTGTTACTGGGCGACATGAAAATATCCGTCGTGTAGGCGAAGTAGTTAAGCTTATGGTAGATGCTGGTTTGGTGGTGATCACGGCATTTATTTCTCCTTATCATGAAGAACGACAAAAAATACGTACAATATGCGACATGACATGCTTTATAGAAGTGTTTGTGGATACGCCTCTAGAGGTCTGTGAAGCGCGAGATCCAAAGGGATTATACAAAAAAGCACGTGCTGGAGACTTACGAAACTTCACTGGAATTGATGCAGTTTTTGAAACTCCACAACAACCTGATATTCATTTAAATGGCCAACAATTAGTAACAGATTCGATTGCTCAATTGTTATATATACTAAGGGATAGGGCTATTATCAAGCGCTAAATTTTAAAAACTGCAGTGTTTATATAATATTATTTAAAGTTAAGGGCCTATACTAGTTCGGTATTAGTTAAGTACAGTATACTACACATTAGTTTTATATAGAATATCGTATCATATTACTATGTATAAGTATTTCATGAGCAGATAAGTATTCTATATAGCTTATAGTTTATGGCTAAAATAAAAAAATAAAATATTCTATATATAGATGTTTTACTTTTGAAAGTAAAACATATGGCTTTGATCACATTAGTACTAGAAGTTACTCCTGGTGTAAAGTGTGCAGAAAAGTTATAGGATCATTGTAGCTTTAGGGGTTAGTTATGGGGAAGATTACGTTGCTATTACTAACTGTACTTATTTGGCTACAATACTCACTATGGATGGGTAAAAATGGTATTTATGATTATATTCGAGTGAATAAAGACGTTATATCCGTACAGAATATAAATATTCTATTAAAAGCACGTAATGATCAATTATTTATTGAAGTTCATGACTTAAATGAGGGTGAGGAGGTGTTAGAAGAGCGAGCACGCTATGAATTAGGTATGATTAGGCGTGGTGAGACTTTTTATCGTTTAGTTCCGGAGCAACGTAAAGTATACGAGATTTCTTCTTTATATAATAAAACACAAAAATAGCATATGAATTATTCTGGAACAATTCTACCATCCATTACTGCCATTCTGCTCGCTGCTGGTATTGGTAGTCGTATGCGCGCTAATTGTCCGAAACAGTATTTAACTATTGGCCATAAAAGTATACTTGAATACTCTATTGAGGTATTACTGCTACATCCCTGTATTCAGCGTGTTATAGTTGTGATTAACTTAAGGGACCACAAGTTTAAGCGATTGTTAATCGCCGCTGACCCTAGGATAAGTGTTGCTATTGGCGGACGTCATCGTGCTGACTCAGTACTAGCTGGTCTGCAATATGCAGAGAATGCGCAATGGGTATTAGTGCATGATGCTGCTCGTCCTTGCTTGCATCACGATGATATTACACGTTTATTAACAATTACAAAATATAGTAAAATAGGTGGTATTCTTGTCGTGCCGGTACGCGATACTATAAAGCGCGCCAAGCCTAATCTTGGTATCATTTCTCATACTATTGAACGTCAAAACTTGTGGCATGCATTGACACCACAATTATTCCCGCTGGCTTTATTTAAGCATTGCTTACAATGGGCAATAGATGCGAATGTTACTATAACTGATGACGCATCAGCGTTAGAATATTGTGGTTATCATCCTGTTCTGGTGAGTGGACGTTCAGATAATATTAAAGTGACATGGCCAGAGGATTTATCTCTAGCTGCTTTTTATTTGACTCAGTTGCATAATCAAGGGGTATAGGATGCGTATTGGCCACGGTTTTGATGTACATAGATTTGGTGGCAAAGGACCTTTGGTAATTGGTGGTATTCACATTCCTTATAAAAATGGTTTACTATCTCATTCAGATGGTGATGTTACTTTGCATGCAGTAATGGATGCGTTATTAGGAGCGGCAGGGTTGGGGGATGTTGGTAGGATATTCTCTAATACTAATCCGGCTTTTAAGGGTGTAGATAGCCGAGAATTATTACGCCACGCCTGGAAGTGTATTCGGGATAAAGGATATTGTTTAGGTAACTTAGATATCACCATTATTGCTCAAGCGCCGAAGATAGCCCCATATATTGGGCAGATGTCTGTTTTACTGGCAGTAGATCTACAATGCCATATAGGTGATGTTAATATTAAGGCCACTACGACTGAACAATTAGGTTTTATTGGGCGCGGAGAAGGTATTGCTTCTGAAGCTGTTGCGTGTCTCATTTAAGATAGCTGTGTAGATATCACTCATCTAAGTTGACCCCATGGGAGTGACATATAGTATATGTATATTATAAAAAGTAGATTTGAAAGGTTGTGCGGTGACAGATATTAGTGCTTAAAATTTTGATAGCAATGATATTTTGATAGCAATGATAATTGTATGTTGTTTAGTGCATAATATAGATTTTAATTTTTAATTAATTCGCAATTACTATCCTAATATATTTTCCAAGGTGTTTACTTATTATATTAGTTAAGTAGGGCTAAAAATCATTATGTAATAATTGCATAGTAGTTTTTCTAACCCTATATCTACCTATATAAAATAAGGATATATAGGCAGGAAGTATCTAATTCCTTATATTATACGATGTATTACTATAAAATCTTAGTTTATGATAATCACCTGTGTAAAATATATATCAGCATATTTTTATCAGAAAATCTCTTGATGTATAGGTTGCTTTAAATTTATAATAATATTTATAGTTAGATATTATAGGCAATTATAAGTAATTGTCTTCTAATATATTTTAATTATAAAAATTTTATCTTAATTATAACATAGTAATAATATTACTACATGCTAATATAATCATTTACATATCTTAAAAGGTATTAAAAATATAGTTAATTAATTTAGAGGTTAATAAAAATAGTGAATTAGAGGATGTAAATTTGCTTGTGTAACTACGATATTAGGATATTAGATGAGCTTTTATTAGTGGTTATCGAGGTTGTATCACGTAAGTATTTTTTGAACATAATTTTAAGCATAAGGTTTATGAAAATACCGCTCTTCCCTATCGGTTTAGGAAAAATTATTTCATATCTTTATATGGCTCTAATGGTAACATAATTACTAAATCTTAATCCTGCTGCACAAATATTCACAATTGCTAAAAATTGGCACTGGTTCTGCTTATTAATCAGTTATTCTAGCATTCCTAGTATAACATATTTGTTCTATTAAGTTTATTAAACTCCTATAATAGCAGGCTAGGTATCGTTTGAAACCGCTTGATCTTTACAATATCTCTATCCTTTATGACTAGAGGGCGTAGCTGAGGGTATTATGTGGATCATTTAATACTATTATTGTTGTCACCGTAGCGCTTTCAAAAATTACGAATATTAATGGAATAACTGTGTGATGGTCGTACTTTAATGTTGTAGTTGAAGGAACAAATCTTTACTTTTTGAATGTATTCAATATCGTAATAATATATTTATCATTAACAAAGTTGAAGCAGTACTTTTTGTACCTTGAGTAATAAGAGGTAAGTTATTGTATATATTTTATAGTTTCATAATTTATGAAATGTTTTGTGCCTTTATTACTTGTATACAATATGTAATACACAACATATAAGATCTTATTATTTTGGTTAAACTAAGTTTTAATAAAACTAACTACTTTATAGTATAGCATTATTGATTAAATTAGTAATGATTTTTTTGATTTACTAACGGAAGTTATCTATCGTTTAGTGGTAGGTTATGGTTTTTATATATTAGAAAATTAGAAAATAATATAAGTTTGGTTGCAATATAAATAAAATGTTGGATATATCGTCGATATTGCTGTGGTGGGGGAAATATGAGCACGAGGATTCCAATTATAAACTTATATCTGATTACTGCATGTATGATATTAAGTTGGTGTCTTATATCTTGCGCAAATAATACAGCAACACCAGCCCCTATTAATAGTTTAAGTAGTAACAGTATTTCTGTATTTAGTAATAGTGATGGCCAGCAGTTTAGATGTGATAGCCGTATTATTTATAATCGTAGATATAAGTCTATTCCTAAAGGTAGTTATAATAGTAACATATATATTGTGAATCATGGCGATACATTATTTTATATTGCCTGGATTACTGGTTATGATTTTCGTAATCTTGCTAAACAGAATCATATTATTGAACCTTATAGTCTAAGTGTTGGTCAAAGTATTCAACTTGATAAGAATTTTACTAATGCAGGTAGTAAAAAGCTAATGACTACTAATGTTAGCAAAAGGGGTGCTCCTAAGTTTCTATCTAGTGATCAGATGAAAACTCTAATGGTTAATCATAGTTCAATTCATTCAAATTCAAATATTGTGGATAAAAAAATTGCATTATCCTCAGCAACCAATAGCATAGTAACTTCTCGCATTGCTTCAGTATCCGCGTCATCTATAAGCAGTACTTCATCGGTAAGTAATTGGGTATGGCCGGCTAATGGTAAAATTATTGATAATTTTTCTTTATCAGAAGGAGGGAATAAAGGAGTCGATATTGCTGGCCATATTGGACAAGCTATTTTTTCTACCGCAGCAGGTCGTGTAGTTTATGCGGGTAATGCTTTGCGGGGTTATGGTAATCTAGTTATCATTAAACATAATAATGCTTATTTAAGTGCTTATGCTCATAATGATACAATGCTAGTTAGAGAGCAGCAGGAAGTAAAGGCCGGTCAAAAAGTAGCTACTATGGGTAGCACTGGAACAAGTTCAGTGCGCTTACATTTTGAAATTCGTTATAAAGGTAAATCTGTAAACCCATTGCATTATTTGCCACGCCGATAGAATACTTAGAATATGTTATGCTTTGCTAATGATATTGTATGTAGAAGCTGCTTACATGTTAAAATATGCAATAAATTAATGGAGGTGATGCTAATTGTAATAAAAATAAAATTAGTATTGCAGGTTGATTATTTAATATAATTATAGTCTATTAGTCTATTAGTCTATTAGTCTATTAGTCTATTAGTCTATTAGTCTATTAGTCTATTAGTCTATTAGTCTATTAGTCTATTAGTCTATTAGTCTATTAGTCTATTAGTCTAATAGAGCAATAGAGAATAGATAATAGGGCATGGTTTAGTAAAACAAAAATTATTGTTTTAAAATATCATCTAATGTACATGATATGTGATATGCTTCTATTTTCATCAGATAATGTACTTATTATAGATTCCTATAAGGAGAAAATTTTTATTCTTTTTAGGAAACTTATGTGTAGTGATATGTTGTCGTATATAATAGAAAGAAATTTTTATTTAGTAGTAAAATTGCACGGGGCTATAATACATAGCGCTAAATTTTAGTATGATTAGATCGGATTCTATAAAATTATTAGAAGTTGATTTACGCTTTAGATTTATTTTATTTATAATTTAGTTATCTTTTTCTATTAATATAACCTATAACCTAGTAGATACTTCAGGGTATAAATAGTAGATACTTAAGGGTATAAAATTAGTACTTATTTAATAAGTCTTATGTAATTTGCTTACTCACTTACTTGTGTTATAAAAGTATTTTCAGATTGTATTATTGTACTCTTAGTAAGAAGTTTTATATATGTTGATAACTTAACGTAGTGTTTTATTTATGGTTGGTTTGCTATATGACGCTAATGTACTTATTAGTAGATAAATTCTATGATCCTCTTAAAAATAAAAAATTATGCTCAGATAATATAGCTTTAGAGGAGCTTAGTATTATATGTATAAAATATGCGTAGTATTATATAGTGATAAAAAATAATGTTGACCTACGCTATATAATTTATGGTCTATAGTGTTAACTCTTAGAAATAGTAAAGATTATTAATTATCTCATGAAATATTTCAATTATTTATGCAGATAGTATCTATAAATTAGCTTTATGAGATTATTTTAATTAATAAGAATGTAGTTATTTAGTAAATAAATGTTATTTAATGCTTTGATTGTAGTTAGCTAAATTTAAGTAGTAATCATATAATAATAAAGTAATACTTGCTTTTTATGTAAAACTGAGTTCATTTTACCATAATGTATTGTTTCCTTGTATAATTAGCTATTAATTTGAAATTATATTGTACCGGATCGGTATCATGCCGTACTGTAATATAGTATGATATCTTTAATGAAAGATATGTATGATAGTTTAGGTATTAGTAATACATTAATCGTATTTACTATTTAGCAATACTCTTAAAGTTTGTTAATGAGGTTTATAAAGGTCATTAGCGTATTAAGTATAAAGATCTGATATTATATTATTTAAGCAACTAATAATATAAGATATATACTAAATAATTCTATAGTTAGCTCCATAACTTATTAATATCTATTGTAATAGTAGGTTCAAATCTTGATTTGATTGTTTTTTATTTATTGTATTTTTTCTATATCAATGTAGGCGACCTTTATAATATTACTAACTACATATGGAGCACGTAGATTATATAGGTATAGATTAAGTCTATACTATGTGTTTTATGAACTATGGCCTTAGCGATCATATCTACTACAGTCTAGTGCATTATTTTGATTTTATCCTTTAGACATATGATGATCTCATATTTTATTCTTATGCTATATATATTACTGGTAGTATATATAGCAGAGTGTATCTCTATTGGAATATTTATTGTTATATATATAGGTATGCTGCATAACTTATAATTATTAGTAATATATATACGCAATGTTGGCTTTATTATTTTTAATATACTATCTTAAAAATATTTATAAATAAGTTATTGAATATAATAATTAATTATTAATAAAATATATATTTATTATTCCCTTATTTACTCCTATTCCTCTAGAAGATAATTTATCTTTAATAATTAAATTTATGTTTTATTTATTATTATACGTATTTATACATTATTTTAATTTTAAGAATATTTTCTTTATTTATAGTTGTTTTTCTAATTTAACTTAATGACTTATTATATCTCTGTAGTATTTTGCTCTTAATTTCCTCTTGAGGCTAAAATGGTTAAAATGACACTATACATTTAGTATGCTTACTGTTCTACTTATGAAGCTATGTAATATAATAACAAAGGTAATCTCTAGGTTATTTATTCTTTATTAATTAAGTAATGCATTAATTTTACCCAGTTAAGCTTACGCTATGTGTAGCTTAATAAGCTATACCAATAGATTACTTATAAATGTTTATTCTAGATATGCTAGATATATTTTAAATAAATAGACCAGTAGGGTTTTTATATCATATATTTTATTTTATTTTTTTATTTGCTATGAATTAGATTTATAGCATTTCTATTTTAGAAATTATGTTGATTTAAAAGTATTAGGTAAATTTTTATATAATAATTAAAGTAATAGATGATATATGTTATCAGTGCCACATGTATTTAAATTACTCCGGTAGAGTGGCAATAATCAATAAATTTTTTATGATTGACTTAAGATATCTCCTAATACTAAAGATAGTATAATTAACTATTAGTTTTTTTAAAAACTGCTTATTTTATGTTGTCATTTTAGTTATCTTGTCATAGTAGAACGTTAGTAATTTATATTTATATACGCTAATTTTGTAGTTAATTATTTATATATCAATATGTAGATATTGCTTGAAGTCTTGGTGATATATAGGGTTAAGTATTAGTATATAATTTAATATATAGCGTGATATGTCAGAACAATCCTAGTCTCTTATTGGATAAGTAGTGATAACAATCCCAGTATCTTATTAGATAAGTAATGATAATTAGTAATCAGTATTAATATCTAATCATGATTATAAGAATGGCACTATAATTATCATATGGTGCTATTATCATAGATAATACTAGCTATTACTTTTGTAGTTAAATTATATATATTAAGTAAACTCACTGATATTACAGGAGAAACGCAAAACATTATAATTAATCAATGATCAAGTATCTTAAGAAGATAGTATGTTTATTATTTATAGTATATATTTATGCAATATATTATTATTGATAGATGTATATTAAATGTTAATGCAAGGCATACTATTATGCTAATTATCATACATATGGTGACCATAAAGATATAATGCACAGTGACCTAGTAGGGCCTAGCATTAAATATAAATACATTAGTAAGTGTTGTAGAAAAGTTAATGTTATTCCTAAATTTTCATAACAGTATAAAATTATAAGAGTAGTTGGTAAGATATTACCAATATTATAAAATATTCTTATCTACATAGTAAGAAATCTATAATATTGTAATCAAGTCACGAAGATGATATCTTATCAATCCTATTTTCAGTTAAACTAATGACTAATAGTATATAAATAAGATGATATTAATATAGGTGTAGTTAAGAGTTTTAATAAATATTAAACTTATTGAATTCTTTCTGTGGATATATTTTAGTAATAAAACATAACATTCAAGATTATGAAAATAATATTGGTTACTAATTTCATGCGTACTTAAAGTAATCATTATTATATTAATTATTTGTTAAAAAATTTATTTCTTTATTTATTAATTAACTTGATTATAGGTGATAGATATTATAATATTTACATGATAACATTGGTCAGTTCTATAAGTAATTAATAGAAATATCCACTAAGTTAGATAACTATACAGTAATTAAGTCGTGGGTGTCTAGTATTTATTCGGAGTAATGAAACTATGATAGTGTTGCATTTATTACACATATTTTAGACATAAGTATTATTTAAAATATATTACATACATATATTTTAATAACTTATTGGTCAATATCTTATGCGCTAATATCTTATGCGTAATTTTAGTAGTATGCATTAGATTCTATCAAAACCAGTAAGGTACTTATAAATTATAATTAATGAAGTCTAAGTTTTATTACTGAAAATAGGTAAAATATATATTTAGTAGTATATGCTAAATATATTTATGAAGTTTTATACTAACAGGAAAACAAAAATTGATTAATTAGATAATATTAAGAGTCAATCCGAGATACTAAAAAAGTGAATATTAGTAAATATGATACGAATATTATTCGTTATAACTTTTGTCATTATGGAAGATTACTGATATAGCGCTTGTATTATAATTATAGATAATGCAATTACAAAAGGTATATTTAACTTATTGACATAATGTTAACGTGAGCGAGAAAAGTTAAAAAAATATTAACATTGTTTAGATAAAGAATGCAATGGGTTAAAGTTTTGTAACTAAATGTAAAATATATGATACTAATTAAATAGCGAGAAAAAAAATATTTTTTTTATTTAACTTTATTAATATTTTAGTAGAATATTAAGAAAAATAGAAAAATTAATCTTATAGTGCATAATGCAAATAAGGGGCATCACAGTAATTATTAAATGTGCTAATATTACAATTTATATATTAAAATATATCACTTAGATATCGCTAAGGTTATTACAGTCATAACTAAATATGTTATTAATAATAAAATAAATTATACGATAGCTTATAAATTTGTGATATAAAATTATTACTAATCATATATAGAAAAGATGATTCAAATATTTAATAATAGATACTCTATTTTGATGAATGGTAGATAAAATATTATGTACAGTATTTTTAATTAATATATTATATAATTGAATTATATGTTAATGCATCTAGTAGTTTCTAATTTTACGTAATTAGATGTAGTGGTGTATTTTAGTTAAAATAATACTGTATAATTTTTAATTAATAATAAATTTTAATCTATTTTATGAATTAGTAAGCTTATCCTTAATTACACTCAAATATTTTTTAATAAATTGCATATAGTTTAACGTTAAATTTAAGAAGTTATTAGTTGAATAGAAGAAAATATAAATATTATAAATTTAGTATTTCCTAGTGCAATATTTTATATGCAGGAATTTCTATTTTTGGAGTAACTAGGTTAGAAGCTTTAAAAATTATTCATCGTAGTTTCTAACTACTAAGTAGAGATAGTAGTAATATATTGATTCTTACACTAAGGTATTTATTATCGAATAATAAGAATACTGGTGAGTATATATTTATACATAGTAGAGTAAAAGAGCGCTTGATCTGTTGATGTGTATAGAGCATTATAAATTATAGATATTTACAAAGGTATTTATATCTATGATTTACATCATATAGTATACTTAATGCGATGCAAGTATTCAAATTATTATTTGACTGTGGGTCAGCATGTTACAGGGAGAATTAGAGGTCGCCTACTATCAGGTTTATTTGTTTTTAGTGCGTCTGTACTGACGTTTATAAAATACGTTAAGTTTAATGAAGATTTAATTGCAATGATCTATGATATCGGAGATAGTTATAGGTTGTATTGGGTTATGGCTACATTAACCTCAGGTTATCTTTTGATATAGGTTAATTATGTTATAGCACTTATGAGATTGTCTCAAAAATCACTAAATAATTATCAAGGTACTATATTACAGAAAAATTACAAATTATTTATTGTCAGTCAGTATTTTAGGATATTAGGATTGTTTTTCTATTACCCGGTAAGAAAGTGAAGTGGAAATTTAGTGCCAAAGTAATAAAGATATAGTCAATGTAATCTAAATTTTTATATAGTAATTAAGTTTTTATATAATAATTTAATACAATACTAATTGTTTAGTATCTCCGAGAGGCGATCATCTGTATATAGAAAAAGAGTTTTTTGACATGTATCAAAAGCCAAGGAGTTATTTTACTAAATAAAAAAAATATTACTTAGTGTATTATACTCGTACTAACCTTATTTATTGAAGAACCTAAGTTAATATTTCTCTAAGTTAAAATATAATGGTAGGTTATATATAAAGATTGTTTAATAAAAATTATAAGAGATTTTTCTTTGCTTAAAGGTAGTTAGGTGATCACAGCAGATACTAAAAATATTTGTTTATAATGATCATTATATTATATACGTATCTGTTACTTATTTTTAGGTATATATTTTAGGATTAATAGATGCAAGAATGATACATATTTCATGTAACTTTAGATACTTATCTATATTGTAAGAATGATCTATTACTAATTCGCAAATAAGTTATTGAGCTTGGTGTATAGTAGCACACAGAAAATAATCGTCCTTGGCGATATTACTAGATGTTGCATTACCTATATTCATATTTTTAGTGTTTATTTTGCCTAGTACCCTAAATATCTTACTATTCCGTATCGATAGATATGTTGATTCTATATTTTTTATTTAATCTTATTGATAATATCTCTAATTATTTATTACAATTTACCTAGGGATAGCTAGAACTTAGTATATGAATGATATTTTTATATCAGTTAAGAATTTATGATAAGTTATTATAAATATATCTAGTTATATGCAGTATTGTAGTTCTTATGTATGGTATTGACATTAATAATATTTATTAAAAATTATTGGTCTTAGTTAGCTTAGTTTGGTATTTAGGTAATATATAGTTATAACTAGAGTCATAATAATATTATAGTAGTATTAATGTAAGTATCTAAAGAATAAAATATTGCATTTGTTCCTTGAGTCTAATCATTTGATTTAGTGTATAAGATAGAGTAATCTTGCATAGAAAAATTATTGTATCTAACGTTTTATTGGCGGTAATCAAGGGTTATTTCTTTTCTTTATTAAAAAGATAAGTTTATTAATTAAGTCAATTATCTTGATGTATTAAGGAGAAATAATGAGTAGATCCCAAATGCGTCAACTTAGTATTTTGGTAGGGGAAAAACTAAAAGCTAAAGGGCATTGGATTACTTGTGCAGAATCTTGCACTGGCGGTGGTATTGCTAAAGTTATTACCGATATTGTTGGTAGTTCAGCCTACTTTGATCGAGGTTTTATCGTTTATAGTAATATAGCAAAACATGAGCTATTGGGAGTAGCAGAAGAGACATTAATTACTTATGGTGCAGTTAGTGAGGAGGTGGTGCGTGAGATGGCACTAGGCGCACTCTATGCCGCTAAGGCTGATCTCGCACTTTCAGTAAGTGGTATTGCTGGCCCAGACGGTGGTAGTAAGGAAAAACCAGTAGGAACAGTGTGGTTTGGTTTTGCTAATAGTAGCAATAGGTTGCTATCATATAAACGATATTTTATTGGCAATCGTAAGGCGGTAAGGTATCAGGCGACAATTTGCGCACTACAGACTACTCTTAATAAATTTTTATAAAATCAGTCTAAGTAATGTATTATTTTAATGAACAATATATGCTTATACAATATATAATCTAGTATAATTTAGGGTAGTACTGCTACACTTAATATTGTACAATTAAAGATTAATATTAATTAATGAAAAAATATAAATCATACATTATATATGTAGGTATATCTACTAGGTAGATATATTTGATAGCGTAAAAATATATCTGTTATTTTATGTTGCTTTGTATTATATTTAGAGTTAACAGTTAGATAATTAACTTAATTGTTTTACATTGATTAACTGTTGCTCTTTAGGTAAAATATTTTAATTTTTGTATTATTGTTGTAATGTAGTTTATTTATAAATTGTGTATCAATTTATATTAAGTGTATAGCTGTATAATGGTCTATATTTTAGCAACTCACCATAGTTTATTTACTAACTAAGATTTTCTGGTAAGATTATTAATATTTTGTTTATGTAAGTATTATTTAAAGTATTAATTATTTAATATTTTTGAAAATATATATAATATTTTTTTATATCAACAAACTGGGTATGTATATTAATAACTTTTTTATTCTCAATTATTCAGTACCGTATTAAAAATTGATGATGCTTGGTCTCGTTCTGGGGTTATAATAGTTGATAATTAATTCAAACTTACATTAATATAAAATGTCAAGACGAAACATGTGACTCACTTACAAGATTATTAGTATCTATCATTAGCTGTGTTATATATAATTTTTTTATAAATCTAAAAAAGATTAATATTATCTTAATGTTTATTATATATATGAATATTAGTAATATATTTAATAACTCTGATATTATTATTTATCATAATGATATGTGTTTTGATACTTTTATTGATACAAATTATTGTTTATATAAATCTTAGTAGTATTGGTATCATTAAGATAGGTAAGGTTATATCTAGAAATATTGAGTGTAAGATAATGAAAAATTACAGCATTATTTAAGTAGTTGTGCCTCTTGGCGTATTTATAAATTAGGTATTAATCATGATAGTAGGTTAATGAGTATCAGAGTTAAGTATAAATGATGAGTAATATATGCGTTTAGTATAACTATAAAGGTAAGATAATTAGTTAAAGTATAACTAATGTCCGTAACGTTTTAGAAAAAAGATAATTACTGTTATTATATTTAATTAAAAATTAGTGATTTTTGTTGCATGATTAAGCAAAGAAATTATTTTATTATTAGCTAGTATACTGATAGTTTCCAATTGATAACGGTAATCAATTATTATTGCTGCCTATGGAACATTGATAGGTATGTGTTCTTATTATTTTAATTAATTAAATTTATATAATGTAGATATGCATAATACAAAATTTGTTTAGTTACGACATACCTTTATGATGATATTGTCTCAATAGTATTAAGGTAATATATAAATTTGTTGTATTTAATTAATATTGGATACTAAATGTGGAGATAGGATAAATGTTATATTCTGACATCTAAGCTCTTAAGGATATGATTAATTAAATTATTAAATATTATTATTAGTACAATAGGTCTGATTGTTAAAATGTGCCATATATTATGCTATATCACTTTGCAAGTGATATAGCATTTAACTTATTTACATTATATTTTGTGTAAAATATTATACATAAAAATTAGAGTTAGCTGTGTTATTTAATTGCCATCTTAACTTGTAAAAATTATTGAAATAACTTTTATATCGGGTCCTTAGTGAAGATTTTGCTTATACATTGTAAAATAAAATTTAAATTTATATTTTATTCACGTTATCGTAGTTTTTTTGCAGAAATAAATATGGGTAATGTACTATGATTTTAGTGCTTTTCTCTATATGAATGGGGGTTTTTAAGATTTTTCAAAAAAAATTTATAGTATTTCTATTTTTTGTCGGTCACTAGATAACCTTAATAGTCAGGATTAGGTATGTTCTTGTATGCTATTATTTTAATTTTTCGGAAAAGTTATGAACAAGAGCACTGCTGATATACGTCAAGCATTTCTAAATTTTTTTTCTAGTAAAGGTCATTATATAGTAGCTAGTAGTTCTTTGATACCGAATAATGATTCGACATTATTGTTTACTAATGCAGGAATGAATCAATTTAAGAATATTTTCTTGGGGGTTGACAAACAAACTTATTCTCAAGTTACCACTTCACAGTGTTGTATGCGTGCAGGTGGTAAGCATAATGATCTTGAGAATGTAGGTTACACTGCGCGCCATCACACATTTTTTGAAATGCTTGGTAACTTTAGTTTCGGTGCCTATTTTAAGCGCGAAGCAATTAGTTATGCATGGGAATTACTTACTAAAAAAGATTGGTTTGGTCTATCAAAAGAGAAATTATGGGTTACTGTTTATGAGGCTGATGATGAATCTTTTGATATCTGGCAGAAACATATTGGCTTACCTGCTAAGCACATTATTCGTATTGGGGACAATAAGGATATTAAGTTTTCTTCTGATAACTTTTGGCAAATGGGAGATACAGGCCCTTGTGGTCCATGCACTGAGATTTTTTATGACCAAGGTGAGCATATTTCTGGTTTACTTCCTGGCTCTGCTGAGGAGGTTGGTGATCGTTATATTGAGATCTGGAATATTGTCTTCATGCAGTTTAACCGCCAATCTAATGGTATTATGGTGCCATTACCTAAGCCTTCAGTGGATACAGGTATGGGATTGGAGCGTATTGCAGCAGTATTGCAGAATGTCAGTACTAACTATGAAATAGATATATTCCGCATATTGATGACTGCTGTAGCAAAAGTTACTAGCGTTGCTGATTTAGATAATAAATCTTTGCGTGTTATTGCTGACCATATTCGTGCCTGCGCTTTCTTGATATCAGACGGTGTGATTCCATCCAATGAGGGTCGTGGTTATGTGCTGCGCCGTATTATTCGTCGTGCTATTCGCCATGGTTATATCTTAGGCGTAAAAAATACTTTTTTCTATCAGCTTGTTGCTCCACTGATTGATATCATGGGCACAGTCGCTTTTAAATTAAAAAGCCAACAGTCATTTGTAGAGCAAGTATTAAAAACTGAGGAGGAGCAATTTTCTCGTACATTAGTTCGTGGTATGGCACTTTTGGATCATGAGTTAAACAGGTTGCAGGATGAAACATTAGATGGGGAAATTGCTTTCCGTTTATATGATACTTTTGGTTTTCCGATTGATTTAACTACAGAGATCTGTCGTGAGCGCGGCCTAAAAGTTGATAAAGTTAGATTTGAGCGGGCCATGGACTCACAGCGTCGCCGAGCGCGTGAATCTAGCAATTTTAGTGTAGATTACAACACAAAAATACACATGGATATTAGTAGTGGCTTTAGTGGGTATGTTGATGAAGAGCATCGTGCGATTGTTATTGCACTATTACTAGATGGTCACCTAGTGGATAAAATTAATACTGGTGAAGTAGCGATAGTTGTACTAGATCGGACGCCATTTTATGGTGAAGCAGGTGGTCAGGTGGGTGATACTGGTGTACTGAAAACAGTTAATGCATGCTTTGTGGTGAATGACACTCAAAAATATAACAAAGCTATTTATCATTTAGGAGTGCTTTCAAAGGGGACGCTAAAGTTAAAAGATCATGTCAATGCGCAGATAGATGTTGAGCGCCGGAATCATATCCGCTTGAACCATTCAGCGACTCACCTACTACATGCGGCTCTTCGTCAAATACTTGGTAATCATGTTAAGCAGAAAGGATCTTTGGTTAATGATAAATATCTTCGTTTTGATTTTGCTCATTTTGAAAGCATGAAGCCTGAGCAAATACGTAGTGTGGAAGATTTAGTAAATAAGCAAGTGCGTCGTAACTTATTGGTACATACTGAAGTGATTTCACTTCATGAAGCTAAAGAGAAGGGGGTATTAGTCTCATTAAGGGAGAATTATGGTAGTCAAGTTCGTTTATTAATAATGGGAGATTTTTCTTCTGAGTTATGTAGTGGTACTCATGTTAGTAGTACTGGTGATATTGGTTTATTTCGTATTTTAACTGAATCAGGCACTGCTGCTGGTGTTCGTCGCATTGAGGCCGTGACTGGTGAAGAAGCTATCGCTAAGTTGCATCAACAAAGTGATCTACTGCAAGTTATTTTGAATTTATTAAAAGGTGATAGTAGTAATATCACTGATAAGATATGCGCAACACTGGATCGTATACGTGTATTAGAGAAAGAGTTACAGCAGCTGAAAAATCAGCGGGTAGCACAGGAAAGTTTATTTTTATCTAGTCAGGTAAAAGTAATTTATGGTGTAAAGTTATTAGTTAGTCAATTATATCATGTTGATGTAAAGATGTTGCGTATTATGGTGGATGACCTGAAAAATAAATTGGGCACAGCTATTATAGTTCTAGCTACTATTATTGAGGATAAGGTTAGATTAGTTGTTGGTGTAACAAAGGATTTAACAGACCGAGTAAAAGCTGAAGAATTGATCAGAAGTTTAGCAAATCAAATAGCTGGTAAAGGCGGTGGGCGTATAGATATGGCTCAGGCTGGGGGAACGAATGTTAGCGCTCTTCCTGCTGCATTAGATAGTATAGAAAATTGGGTAATGTCTAGATTATCTATCTAAATTAATAATGTGAAAATATATAATAAATTATTTTTATATTTTTTATGTAGCATCAATGTCATTTATCATTATGGGAACAAGTTTTTAGGCTGATTATATTGAGTATTATATAGGATTAAAGTAAGTAAGATAATACTGAAATCTCTTATTTTTATAACATAAGATGGAGAATGGCAGGAAAACTGAGAGGCCTGAGTCTTTTAATCTTTCAAGGAGTAAAGAATGTTAATTTTGACTCGTAGAGTTGGTGAAACCCTCATGATTGGTGATGAGGTTACGGTGACGGTGCTAGGGGTAAAAGGCAACCAAGTTCGTATTGGGGTTAATGCCCCAAAAGAGGTATCAGTACATCGCGAAGAAATATATCAGCGTATTCAGGCAGAAAGGTCTCAAAAAATGACTTATTGATATTGAAATAGCGTCTCGTTAGTAGACGAGACGCTATAGTTTTACCTATCTATTATTTTCTTTCCTTAGGCATTTATTATTTTTTACTTATTTTATATTTAGCTTGGATCAAAGGTTTATGCCTCGTAATACTATTAATTCTGAGTATAAAGTATGCAAATACTTATATTTGGGAAGATAATATATAGGAAAAATTATTTGACTTATAGGTTTGAAGCAGTAATATATATTACGAAATATATTACGCAATATTAATTGTTTTCTTTAAAAACATTAGATATTTTCTAAAAAATACACGGTGAGGTGGCCGAGAGGCTAAAGGCGCTCCCCTGCTAAGGGAGTATGCAGTTAAAGGCTGCATCCGGGGTTCGAATCCCCGCCTTACCGCAATTTGCATCCATAGCTCAGTTGGATAGAGTACTCGGCTACGAACCGAGAGGTCGGAGGTTCGAATCCTTCTGGATGCACCATTATAAATAAAAAATATTTATTATAAATAAAAAATATTTATTTAAAAATATCATTTTCTAAATATATCTTTAACTTTACCTAAAAGATAACTAAGAGAAAGATAAGATTACTTTAATAAAAGTTGTGTAAGCAAAAAAAGTTGTGTAAGCAAAAATCACTAAATAATTTTCTTTTGCGCAGCATTTAAAATTATTTTAGTAATTTTTGTATTTCTAGTCTTCTTTTTTGTATCAGTCTTATATCAAGAACAAAGTCCTTTACTTCTACTTTACATGTATTTTATTACTACGATATTAGCAATAACCGATATTAGCAATAACCTACCTAATTAATATTAGCAACAACCTACCTAATTTACATCAAAACGTTTTTTTATTGCATCAAGGATTCATATAGTAATAACTTACAATTATTATTAAATCTTATTTAAGTATAAATATCCTCACTGTAGATATTAAACTAGATATTAAACTCAGTCACAGCAAATATTATGATACAAAGTGCTATTTCATTATTATATGCTACATCATAATGTATCGGCAATAGCAGTAATTTAATCATATTATAACAATATAAGTGACTTATATTATACGCTAGATCATAGTAACTATTATTAGTTCCTTATAGGGTTCTTTAGTTACTTTGTTGTCGTTATTCAGGCTGATGATATATCATTTTTAGATATGTTATTTTTATTAAAAATTAGATGTCAGTATAATCTTGCTTAAATCTATTAGAGTGCTTTTACAAAAAGCATTTTGTTTAAAATGTTGATTTTTAAATTTAAGTTTCGAAAAATTTCTGGACAGTGTTGAGCATATACTCATTAATTATAGGTAGTTGCCTTGTAACCTGCTAATGTATTTAGTATGTAATTTTAAGATGTAATTTCGCCATCATGATGTTTATTTGTGGGTTAAGGCTATTATCTCATAATAGTACTAAGGATTAGGGGTCACACACGGCTAATTTATTATATAGCGTTTTTACCAGCTTTTAGCCCTTATCTTATGTGGTAAATATTTAGCCCAACTAAGCCGTGCTGATATCGTGCAGATTAGTGTTGCGTGTTAGTCTTATATGCTATTCAGGGGTTATTGGTGATGTTGATATATATTGAAGACCGTTAAGTTACATCATTTGCTATTGTAATAACATAAAGCATAATTTTATATTTAAATTAGTAGATATAATCGTTTGTACGTAAATTTAGTATATTAATTAGTTAGTACTTTATAAATAGGAGGTTGATGTGATCACGGACGTATATCGGGCGTTATCTTGGCTAGAAGCACATCCTCAAGCCTTAAAAGGCATCCGTCGTGGTATTGAGCGTGAAACTTTACGAGTTACTCCTAATGGTACGTTAGCTCTTACCAGGCATCCAAAAAATTTAGGCGCATCATTAACGCACCACTGGATCACGACAGACTTTGCGGAGGCTTTGTTAGAGTTTATTACTCCAGTTGATGATAACCTCGATCATTTACTAACCTTCTTACGTGATATGCATCGTCATGTAGCACGTAATCTGGGTGAGGAGCGTATGTGGCCATTTAGTATGCCATGCATTATTGATGTTAATCAAGATATTGAGTTAGCGCAGTTCGGTTCATCTAATATTGGTCGTATGAAGACAATATATCGCGAAGGGTTGAAGAATCGTTATGGAGCACTTATGCATACCATATCTGGCGTGCATTATAAT
Source organism: Serratia symbiotica str. 'Cinara cedri' (assembly GCA_000238975.1). Classification (GTDB taxonomy): domain Bacteria; phylum Pseudomonadota; class Gammaproteobacteria; order Enterobacterales; family Enterobacteriaceae; genus Serratia_D; species Serratia_D symbiotica_A. The sequence continues at coordinate 316,254 of CP002295.1, forward strand.
TTCTCGCTACCGCTAGCTTTTTGGCAGGAGTTCGCAGGTGTAAAGGATGCGCAAAGTGGTAAGGTGCAGATTTCAGCAGTATATTTTAGCTTAATTCGTAATTATTATCGTTTTGGCTGGGTGATACCATATTTATTTGGTGCTTCACCGGTGATTTGTTCTTCATTTTTAAAAAAGCATAAAAACAATTTAATGTTTGAATGCCTTGCAGAAGGTATGTATTATCTGCCGTATGCTACTTCATTGCGTTTAAGTGATTTTGGTTATACTAATAAATTACAGAATAATTTTGATATCACTTTTAATAATTTACATGGTTATGTAACAAGCCTGAAACGAGCAATGGTTACTCCTTCTGATATATTTGCTAAGTTAGGTGTTAAGAATGGTGATAACTATCTGCAATTAAATAGTAATATTTTACAAATTGAAAATGAATTATATACACTGGCCCGTCCCAAGTGTATAGCTAAGCGTAATGAAACGCTATCAGACGCTCTTTTGCGCGGAGGTGTTGAATATATTGAGGTGCGTTCGCTAGATATTAATCCGTTCTCGCCAATCGGCATAGACGCAGTACAGGTACGATTTTTGGATCTATTTCTCATATGGTGTGTATTAGCTGACGCGCCAGAGATAGATAATACTGAGCGATTGTGCATTCATAAAAATTGGAATCGCGTAATTCTTGAGGGGCGTAAACCAGGTCAGACTATTGATATTGGCCGTGATGGTATTCATGAACCATTAGAAAAGATTGGTAAGGCGTTATTTAAGGACCTGCGCCGTGTTGCAAAGGTATTAGATGGAGAAAGCAATGATAGAAAGTATCAGCAAGTTTGCAATAAGCTAATTTCTGCGTTTTATAATCCAGAGCTAACTTTTTCGGCTCGTATCCTAAAGATAATTATGGCAGAAAGCCCTAATAGCGTTGGGCTACGGCTGGCAGAACAATACCATAGGATGTTAATTGAAGAGCCATTAGAAATTATAAGTGAAGTAGATTTAATACAGGAAGAGAATGCTTCATGGCAGCGTCAGCGTGACATAGAAAATAGCGATTCATTAAGTTTTGAAGCATTTATGGAAAAACATAATAATAGTTAAAAATGCTATATTAATATGGTTTAATAAATATTATTTATATTCAGGAATATAACAGTAAATTACAATTTTTTATTTATAAGGGCAAAATGCAAATAAAATTTGCCTGATTTAATTATTAATCAATAAATATTTTTATTTAATAGCAAACTAATACTATGTTAATATAGCATGATAGATAGTAATAGTATAAAATATGATATATAGTAGTATGCTATATACTATTATATAAAATTTATTTAATAATGTATGCATTTATTATAAAAAATTAGTTTTATAGTAAAAAATAAATCCTAAAAATATATTAACACAGCTAATATTTATTAATGTATTTGTTTCTAACAGTATTAATCATAAAATGAGTAAATATACATAGCAGTATGATTTAAAATGACTTGATTATATTTATATTCACTTATTTATCATATTATTATACATTATAAGAATTACTATTTATTAGTGATATAGGTATATTTAGGCTCTATTTTCCATAATTTTTAATATTTTAGTATTACATTGTTAATGTAATGTGCTTTGATATAATATTACATTTATTTTAGTTATGTATGCTATGATTGTTTTTCATTAAAATGGAGTACATATTTTATGGATCAACTTATTCCCTTAGTATTAGTTATACTTATTTAGTTAAAGTTTCTAAGTGTTATGTATATTTTTAATCTATAGTGACATATAAAAGATATTTCTTCAGTATTCGGTTATAAATTGTATCAATATTTTATTGACGCTAAAATTTTTTTAAAATATGGCTTAAGTCATATCTCTTGAGGACAAAAAAAGAATAGATACAATCATCACTGTAGAGTAGATGTTATTTATTAAATTAATACTTATTAAGTAGTAGTATTTTATTAATATATATTTTTCTAAAAAATATATATTATAGAACATTGTTATCCTATTGAATATATTTTATTTTTTATAATCTATATGCGTTTTTCATGAAAAAATAATAATAATTATAATATAGTATATTAGTATATTAGTATATTAGTATATTAGTATATTAGTAACAATTATTATCTTTTTATGTAGTACGTAAATTAGTATAACACTATGATTCATTTATTATTGCTAATGCTGTATTTTTAATTAATAACATCATTATCATTAATTATAGTATAGATACTGATTAGATATTATCTGTTTTAAATATAGTTATATTTTTATAAGTAGCAAGTATAGGAATATTGTTTCATACAAAATTTATAAGATATTGTTAATTACATAGATGTATATTGGATATGATCTTAAGAAAGTGTTCGGTAGTATTTTCATAAATAGCGCCACTATAAATATTTAAAATGTTAGTGACTGTCTATTTTTGCTATAATATCCTTATGTAACTTTATTCTGATGATCTTAGTTGGAGTGAGTGCAAGAGTCATTATTAGGTGATCTTAAATCAATTAATATTACATGGATTAAGTATCCTAGATTTCTAGGGCGTTTTTATCCTTTAAGAATGAAATATCTATATTAGCACTATAATAAGTGTAAAAATTACTAATTTTTAGTATGCTAGTTATTATCAGAGGGTATAATCATTATGATTAGGATAATGCTAATGGCTCTTAGTGTTTTAGGTTTTAACATAAAGTATTTTATATCATTAAATTAAGCATAGATCATTATTAGGTTATGTAGCTTAACATGATTTGTTGAATAATGTAACTATTAAAGGATTATAAGTATTGGCATCAATGTTTCGGAAAAATTAAAATATATAATAATAACTATTCCGATCTTTATGATAAAAAGATAATATAATTTATATAAATTACGTAATAATAGATAGTGTTATGTTAATAACACCTTCTTTGTTTTAAGTATGCGATCAATATTAAGTCAGTTAATGTGTATATAAGATAAACGTTAATATCGCTGACTAATTTAAATTATGATATGAAACATTTTGTATTTTATTTTTAGCAGAGATGCATTATCTTCCAGTTTTTTGGGTTATTTTGTGATTAATGAATAATACAGTTACAAAAAGTTATTATACTTAAGGTATGATATTTTTGTTATAGTAAAAGGTAGTAATACGATTTACTACTATAAGTGATTAGCTTTTAGTTAGTATTTAAACCATTAATGAATGTGTCAAGTGTAAAATAAGAAAAAAAATTAGATTAATCATCGCAAAACCGTAAACTATCGGTAACAATGTTAATAATTTATTACCTCTATTTAGGATAGAGGTAGGTGTCTTTATGACATAAGATCATCATGTTAATGATGAAAATAATACTAAGCTGTTAAGGACAACAATGTAGCCCTGGTGTTATTGTATTTCTGTATATCAAATATTAAGTTACTATTATCACCGTATTAAGAATAAGCTATTAGTATGCACTATTCTTGTCTGATAGGTAAGGTAAAATTAATCTAATGCTGAATAGGTAGGTTATTAACATGGTAATCAATAATATTAGCACGATATTGTATATTATATACTTTAACTAATGTCTAACACTAATGCAGATGTTATATATTTTACGTATTATAATTATCTCAATTATTTTACTAATTATCGGAATAACACCATTAGTTTTACTTATTTATTATAAATCGAGCATAAAATAATGTTTGAAAATTTAACGGATAGATTGTCACGCATAATGCGTAACATAAGCGGACGCGGGCGGATCACTGAAGAAAACATAAAGGAAACTCTAGGTGAAGTGCGCAGGGCTCTTTTAGAGGCAGATGTTGCATTATCAGTAGTGCTTAACTTTATTAATCGAGTAAAAGAAATCGCAGTTGGTAATATAGTTAATAAGAGTCTGACACCTGGTCAGGAGTTTATTAAGATTATCAGGAATGAGCTTATTTTCGCTATGGGAGCAGTGAATACGGAGCTAAATTTAGCAGTTAATTCCCCAGCAGTTGTGTTGATGGCGGGTTTACAGGGAGCAGGTAAAACTACTAGTGTAGCAAAGCTTGGTAATTTTTTGAAAAAAAAACATAAAAAGAAAGTACTGGTTGTATCTGCAGATGTTTATCGTCCTGCTGCAATTAGGCAATTAGAGGTCTTAACAGAAGATGTTGGTATTAATTTTTTTCCCTCTGAGATTAAAGAAAAACCTCTTGATATCGTAAATCGAGCATTACAATATGCTAAATTAAAATTTTATGATGTGCTTATTATTGATACAGCAGGCCGTTTGCATATTGATGAATTTATGATGGATGAGATTAGGCAAATATATATATCAGTAAAGCCTATAGAAATGTTATTTGTGGTTGATGCTATGACTGGCCAGGATGCTGCTGTTACTGCAAAAATTTTTAATGAAGCACTCCCGATCACGGGCGTAGTTTTAACAAAAGCTGATGGCGATGCTCGTGGTGGTGCAGCGCTTTCTATTCGAGAAATTACTGGCAAGCCAATTAAATTTCTTGGTATGGGTGAGAAAACTGATGCACTAGAGCCGTTTTATCCAGATCGCGTAGCATTACGTATTTTGGGTATGGGCGATATGCTATCGCTTATTGAAGATATTGAAAAGAAAGTTGATCGTGAGCAGGCATTAAAATTAGCTAATCGATTGCAAAAGGGTAATACTTTTAATTTAACTGATTTTTTAGATCAACTTAAGCAGATACGTAATATGGGTGGTATGACTAATATGCTAAGTAAGCTTCCTGGCGCCAGTCAACTGCCTGAGCACATGAAGTCACAAATGGGAGATAAGTTTTTAGTTCGTATGGAGGCGATCATTAATTCAATGACTGTAAAAGAGCGCACTAAGCCAGAAATTATCAAAGGTTCACGTAAGCGCCGTATTGCGATAGGTTCTGGTGTGCAAGTACAGGATGTTAATCGTTTGTTGAAGCAGTTTGATGAAATGCAACGTATGATGAAGAAGATGAAAAAAGGGGGTATAGTTAAAATGATGCGTGATATAAAAGGTATAAAAATGCCAATCTTTCCTGGTCATTAATAGAATATAATTACTAAAACTAAATTAGTTACATTGAGCATTGTTTGTTTGCTTTGAAATGCTTGAAGTTTAATTAGTTATTAAATTTGCGATAGCCAGCTGAAGTATATTTTATATTCTTTTTACGGGAAATAAGTATAATTGCAGTTATTATATTATAACTTTGTCTTTTATTTAATCAGGATTAGTTATTCTTTAACTAAAGAGGATATTATGGTAACAATTCGTTTGGCCCGCGGCGGTGCAAAAAAATCTCCTTTCTATCAAGTAGTAGTTACTGATAGTCGCAATGCACGTGATGGTCGTTTTATTGAGCGTGTAGGATTTTTTAATCCGATAGCAGCTGGTAAGGCTGAATCTTTGCGTCTAGATTTAAGCCGTATTGATTATTGGATTCGTCTAGGGGCAAGCGTATCTGATCGTGTTCACGTGTTAATTAAAGATGCTAAGAGAGTTGTGTAATTTTTGCTATGGTTGTGATGAGAAGGAAAATTAGATTATTAGCTCCTCCACAAGCAATTGTATTAGGCAAAATTCAGTTTGCTTATGGAATTCATGGTTGGATCAGAATGCTTTCATATACCCAAAACGCTGAAAGTATTTTTGATTATCAGCCCTGGTTGATTCAACGTATGGGTCAATGGAATGTAGTCGAGTATGAGGATTGGAAAAGTTATAATCAGAATTTTATCATTAAGATAAAAGGCATTAATGATCGCAATGCAACTAGTGCTCTAACTAATTGCAAGATCATTCTAGATTCTAGACATCTGATGCAGCTGGAGGAAGGTGATTATTACTGGAAGGACTTAATAGATTGCCAGGTAGTTACTACTACTGGTTATATAATGGGCAAAGTAATTCATATGATTGAAACTGGTTCCAATGATGTAATGGTCATAAAAGCAAACCTTAAAGATGTTTTTGGCATAAAAGAACGATTAGTTCCTTTTCTTTGTGACCAGGTTATTAAGAAAGTAGATCTTATTGCCCAAGTGATTAACGTAGATTGGGACCCTGATTTTTAAGCTCTAGATTATAAAATTGTAGTAAATTGAATGAAATTATGGAGCTTAGTAGATGTTCATTGGTATTGTGAGCTTGTTTCCAGAAATGTTTTGCGCAATTACTAATTACGGAGTTACTGGTCAGGCAGTAAAAAGTGGTTTACTTAGTGTGCAGTGTTGGAGTCCTCGGGATTTTACTTTTAATCGGCGTCATACTGTAGATGATCGTCCTTATGGCGGTGGACCTGGGATGTTGATGATGGGGCAACCTTTATTAGAAGCTATTAATTCAGCAAAGATAGCAGTAGGTAAAGGTGTAAAAGTTATTTATTTATCACCCCAGGGACGTAAGTTAGATCAAGCTGGTGTGTATGAACTTATGACTAATCAGAATATGATTCTGGTTTGTGGTCGTTACGAAGGAATAGATGAACGCTTGATTCAAGCTGAAATTGATGAAGAATGGTCAATTGGTGATTACGTGCTTAGTGGAGGGGAGTTGCCAGCAATGATTCTTATTGATTCAGTTGCGCGTTTCATACCTGGTGTTTTAGGGCATCATGCTTCAGCTCAGTCAGACTCCTTTGTCAATGGATTACTGGATTACCCACACTATACTCGACCAAAGGTATTATTAGGTCTGGAGGTACCTTCTGTTCTGCTTTCGGGGAACCATGCTGAAATACGTCGTTGGCGCTTAAAGCAGTCTCTGGGGCGAACTTGGCTTAGAAGACCCGAGCTCTTAGATATTTTATCCCTAACTGATGAGCAATTAGTGTTGCTGGTTGAATTTCAAAGTGAGTATTTAGCCAGGCAATAGGTATACGAATTAATCACTTGACATCAGGCGAAACCTATATGTCAGTTTAACTAGAGTAATAGATATATTATGAGTAATATTATTAAGCAACTTGAGCAAGAGCAAATAAAGCAAGATGTACCTGAATTTCGTTCAGGCGATTCTATAGAGGTTAAGGTATGGGTTGTTGAAGGTAGCAAAAAACGCTTGCAGACATTTGAGGGAGTTGTTATCGCTATACGTAGGCGCGGTTTACATTCCGCATTCACTCTTCGTAAGATTTCTAATGGCGAAGGTGTGGAGCGGGTATTCCAGACTCACTCCCCAGTAATTGATAGTATTGCCGTAAAACGTTGCGGTGCTGTGCGTAAAGCAAAATTATATTACCTGCGTAGACGCACTGGTAAAGCGGCTCGTATCAAAGAACGTCTTAGTTAAGATATTGAGATATAGTTATTTCCATAGTAAAAAATAAAAATTATCATTAGCATATTACGTAATAAAGTAGATAAGTTTTTATTTACTGTACCCTATAATTAGTTGATAGAAAATTATTATCCTAATTTTTAATTTTTATTCATTAAAATAAAGCTCATAAATTAATACTATTATTATCATGAATATTAATTTTATATCTTATAAATACTTTATAATTCATATTTTTATTATCTAACATAATACTGAAATTGCTCAAGGATATCTTTATTTTTTGACTATTCTTAGGATATAAATGATAATTTCATTATATAGCTTTAAGGTGTTATATTTTATAAGTTTAATATGTATAGATGATATAGTAGAAATTATAATCTGTAGGTTAGAGTAACTAATACTGTGGTATTGGTATTTTGCTGCGAATACTTGTGATTTATGTCTATGAGTTATATCTTAGGTCATGTGTAGTTATAATTATTTTTTATCGGCATATGTAGGGCGATTTATTTATTAAGCATGGTAGTATCTTGCTCTTTAGTATAGAAAGAATATAAGTTATTTTAGTTTTTTTTGTAAGCAAAATTATTAGCAAATTAAGTCATATAGCAAATCTTTAGTAGAATTATTAGCCACCATGATATTTATTATGGTGGCGTGGGTATTAAATTTTATATATAATTTATAGATTGATCTAGTTAATATTTAATTATTGTAATCATAATTATTGATTAGCGTAGATAGTTGGTCAAAATTATTTGAACGATTATTTATCTTATTTATTTAATGAAAAGTAGTTGTAATGAGTTATTTTATAACTATTATGTTTACTCATTTAATACTTATTAGATGAGCGCTTATTAGAGTAAGCGGTATAGATAGCTGCTATTTATAATCTGTAAGATATATTGATTGTGAAATGAGGACATATTAATAATTAGCAGTGCATAGTTCTATTGGTTGTAATAGTTTCCTGTAATAGTTTCCTGTAATAGTTTCTGTTATAAGTAGCCTAGGAGTAATCTACGAATTATTTATTAGTAGTACGATAGTTTATTGATGATAGTCAAAAATATATTATCAGTAAGGGTTAGTGATTAGTAAAAGCAGCTATAGTGTTATGGTGTAACAAAATATATAAAGAAAGTATTTTATAGATATCTATTATGAGTAACGATATTAGTAATAGTAATGAACTGTATTAGTGTATTGTAGCAATAAAGATTAGTGAGTTTTATTTAATTATCTAATTTATTAATTATCTCTAATACATGATTTCTATTTAATGGCATATATTTTTATTTTTTTTGATATTTTTCTTATACAACTATACATGTATACCCATTTTTAAGTAATGAACTTTATATTTTATATATTTAGTAGCTTACATTATTATGCCACACTTTAGGTGTTTTCTTCTTAATATTTATATAGCATATTAGTTATTAATTTATCAGTAATTAGAAGATATTTGTATAATATTATAGTTTTGATTGAGTATTGTAGTTTTTTATTTGAGTTAGTATTGTTAACTTTTGGTATGTATATAAATACTTTTACTTTTTAGTACTGAAGTTTATTTATAAAATGTTTATATTAATTTAATATATAAAAGTATAAGAATTATTATGTATTGTAGTATTTTTAGTGCATAGAAGTAGTATTTTATTTATATCTCTTAAATTAAATTATCATGATAATTTAAATTATTTTAACTATATATAATATATATACGTATATTGGTATAATAATGTTTATTAATTACATATTAAACATAATACAATTTATTATTACCTAATTGAAATAATAAAAGCATGCGTATTATAATAATTATTGCTAATGTTTTATAGAGATATTATATTATATTAATGGTTTATAGTATTTTTTGCGTATTAGATATGTAACTAGGTGATATTAATTGGTTAGGTAACTTATAGCTTAAATTGAGTGCCAGTCTATTTATGGTTAGACTTTTACCTTTAGAGATACAGAATGACTATTGATTTCAGGAGTTTGATTAGTAACTTTAATATGTGTTATTAATTTAATTTTAAAGTTAATTTTACTTAGTGTGCTATTTACTATTGATTTTGCTAGGTGTAGAATGATTTGATATCAATGGTTAATGTTTAGTATTATAAAACCTTAAGGATTATGCATTTAGTTTTTGATTATAGGGTGAGTGATTATATAAGAGGTGCGTCACGATATAGTTTTTATTCTCTTCGATGATAGTTATTTGCATGATAGCATAAACATCAACTGATGGCTTTATGTTTATACTAAAATAGTTATTAGTTTTTAGTTATTGATATCTATTATCTGTTGCTAGTGTTGAACAACAAGTATGAAATTATAGGATTCTAGTTATATCTTGAATAATATAAATGCAGTCATGGTCATTTAAATAAATATAATAAGTATTATATGATAATAGTCGTCTTATAGGAATATTTTATTTTATGCAATATTATACTTAAATTAAATAAATTTATATTATTTTATGATATATATCATAGATATTTATTATTAATTAGTTATTTATATATAGTTATAGATATTATATTTAGATACTAAAATATTAGTAAAATTATTAACATATTTTAAATGATATAATTCTAAGTTTATTAATAAAAAACTAATAAAGTATTTATAATAATATTAATGATAGAAAATTAATTGACTATATTATTCGTTGTTGTAAAAAAAGATATATATATTAAATTACTATTTTATAACTGTAAAATACAGTGATTAATAAAATTAATTAATTCATATATGATTAATGCATTAATCATTTATAATAAATTATTAATAAATTATTAATATTATTAATCAAACTGAAGTTTATATTTGATAAAAATAATAGTGTAACTAACTTATTGGATATTTATCTTAATGTAGAGATTTTTAGGTCAGTGTTTAGATTGGTTGATAGAATTAGTGCGTTATGTATTAACGCAGCCTTATTATAAGTATGAACCTTAAGATTAAGTAATACAATTAACTTAATGTAGTAACTGATAATATTAAGCTAATGTCGCAGTAGAGCTTGTTGAGTAAGTACTGAATATTCAATAATTAGCTTAAATAAACTGGTGATAAAGAAACTATCGAGACCATAGAGCGTCGCAGTATTACTTAGCATATTTAAGATAATGTATTCGCGCTTTTTATCACGAATAGGTTGATGAAGGTGTAGTTTAGTTATTCCGGCATACATCACCAACTTACGCCTCTCTGCAAGTAGAATTAATATTCTTAGATCTAAGGTATTAATGCGTTCCCTGATTATTAATAATAGATTGTTAGTCATAGTTAGCCTTTATGTTTTATCATTATAATATAAAAGATATTTACCTGCTGGTATAAGATTACTGTGCGTTTTATAGCATTATGTTATACGCATTTATTTTTTCTGTGAAAATAATTTGAGAATTGTATTTAGTAATTTATTACTATATTATACACTTTATTAAAGTAACAGCTATTTATTCTTATGTCAATAAGAATTATTAAGTATTAGAATTACTATATTGAAGTAGTAAATTATATATTTTTAATTATTTATATTGAATATAACTATCAAATTAGGGTAGTTTAATTTATATCAAAGGTTGATGAGTGTATTTGCTATATAGATTATTTCTAATAATGGTATAGTTATAATTTATTTTTTTGATATTAAAATAATGTATTGAATGATTATTTTTTTAAAAGAAATAAAATATAATTAATTGTTAATAACTATATAGCGTAATACATACGTTGCTTATTATAAACAGTAGCACTTCATAATTATCCTGCAGGGGGTAATTTTATAATTATGATTATTCGTTTTTAATATGTGTATTTTTTAAATAAAATACCTATACTTGTTTTATAATTTATTAATATAATTTAAGTTAATATAACCGTTAAGTTGTATTTTACTGTAGATAATGGGTATTAAGAATAGGTAATCATATTTTGATATTGTTGAGTAATAAGTTAATAAGTGATATGGCTTGCAAAACATGAAGAATAAGTATTACTTATTAAAGTATGATATTAATCTCATATCAGAATAAAATAATAAATTGTTAGAAGTAATAAGTACGATGACTTATTAGTTTTTAATTCGTATGATAAATTAAAAACTTTGATAGTGCTCACCATTGATCAATAAAGTATGTAATTAAAATTATATTGTTACGCTTTGTATATATAAATATGCGACTATTAGTAAAATAAATACTAGGTAATAATTTTTATATGCTATGTGCGATTAAAAAATACAATACTTTAATATAATTAAGTAGTATTTTTTATTTATGTGTAGCTATTATTTGTTTCTAGATACCCTAGATAAGTAGGTGTGAAAATATCTATTTAATAACGGATCAAGTATTATTGTACTTAAAGTATCCAGCATTGAGGTATATCAGTAGATAAAAAATTGAATCATTATTTTATTTATAATCATTATCATTAATATAATATTTTTATTAGTTATTATTATGCGTATGACGGAGATGGGTTTTTTATTATACGTGAAGGAGTATTTATCTTTTAATGCTCAATATATTATTAGGAACAGGTATAGCGGTGGTCAAATAATATATTCTATATATATGTGTGTGATAGCTTATATATCAGGCTATAGCTATAATGGTGTTATCTATAAATATATTTTATTAAATATTAGTATAGTAATTCACGTAATTAGAATTATTAGCGTTATTTGATTATGCTTTTTATAATACTCAAGAATAGATTGTAATAGGGTAGGAGAATGAAGTTAGTATAGTGAAATACTATGCTAATATTCTAGGATAGTCCCTTTATTTTTGTAAATCAAGTTTATAATGCTATTATAGATATGAAGATATAGCTAATGTTAAATTATATTGACTAATCTGTAATTACCATTATGCTATTAATTAAGTAAACATTTTATAAATATGTTGTATTAACTATAAGTCAAGTAGTGTCTATTAAAAAGATGATTAAACTTATTCTAATATCATATAAGATTACATATGCACTACAGGTTATTACTATAAGTTTTAATTTTAATACTTGCTCTAGATGAAATATATTATAATATATGTACTATATGTTTATTTATTAATCTTTACTTATCATAAAATTATGGATAATATCCTAAAAGAATTCATGGGTTAATATTATAGTTAATATAATAGATGATATAACAAAAGTGTCAAATTGATAAAAAACACATCTAGCCTGTTTCTAAGGTATTGACATATATGTTCATCATTTTTCCTGATTAACTGTACTTAAGAGCCTGTATTAAGAAGGTAGCGCTTTTGAAGCAGCAGTGAAGTTATCCTATACTTTTTATATTTTATTTTTCTTCCGTTGTGAAGTAGTCGCTCATGTTTTAGACTGGATATATAAATGCCATGTTTTAGATAATTTATTGAGTAGTGCGTTTTTTATTAATTACCTAAATATTAAGCTAATGTGATAAAATAATGTCCAGTATTTATAACTTATTTAATATTATCATTGGTGTAGTTTTGCTGATTTTAATTAAGCTACAATAGTTAAATATTATGTTGAAGTTAAATTTGAATATTAGAGATAGTACTATAGAGTAAGAAGTATTTTACTGATTTAATTCTAGTATAGATAATAGTTTAACAGAGTTTATTTTAGTCAATTGAGATTAAAGTTATAGATTTAAGTATTGTAAGATCAATATTAAAAATATTAGAATGAGTAAGTATTTTATTTTCATATGTTATAGACTAATAATTATTAAATAAAACCAATCATCATTTATTATTCATGGTATTAGTTACTATTCACTAAAACATTATTAACTAAAACTTTAAATCCTGTATTAATAATTATAAATTTAAGATATAATATAGGAAAAATAATATTAAATATTAAGTTATGCATCTCAGGTATATGTCGTTATAAACATGTAAGTTTAATATAATAGAAAGCTTTTAAAAAAGCTATATATGATATATTTTATATTGTACATATATAACATGTATATTTATTTTATTAAAAATTTATAAAAATTTATAAAAATTTAAATTTTATTAGTATCGGTATCCGTATAGTGCACAAGATTTTTAAAATTTAATTTTTATGGTATTAGTATAAATTTATATTAGATAAGTTAATTTAGAATAAATGCATTGAATATATCTTATTACTAGGAGGTGAAAATAAATCATAGTATAGTTACTATTCTTAATATGGCGTTAGTCATATTATCTCATATGCACTTTATATATTAAAGGTCAGTATATTATATATGATAGTATGAGTTATAAATACAGTAAACCTATTGCTTACTAGTATTTTACAAATATTTTATAGTATTAAAATTATAAGATAGGCTAACGTCCAAACTTTTATAACCTTAAAAGATTAGTATAGATTGCATTAGGCATAATAATAAGTATACTAAGAGTGTTAAGTGGTCTTAAGGTAATTAGCTGTTAGCTAAGTAGCTAATACTCTATATATATTACTATATGTTGAATGATTATGGGCTTGTTTGCTTCATTAGATTTTTTGTGTTAAATAATAAGATATTTTAGGAACTAACTAATGGTGTTCATATAAATGTATTTTACAATACTAAATAAAATTACGCTCGTTCTTTATTATTTATATCATGTTTAGTGTATTAAGTATATTGTATTAGGTATTTAAGTGTAATAGATACTTGAGTTAAGTGCAATTAAATTAAATCGTCATATAATTAGTAAAGGTATATACTTGCTCAAGTAATACGAGTAATCAATTACATTGGTTGTGCAGTTGCTGAACTTATATTCGGTATAATAAGTTGCTCATGATACGGATATTAATGTCGTTATCTAACTGTTTTATTATTTTTTAGTAATTGAAATATATATAAATAACTATACGTTATGCAATTTCTAGTTGGCGTTATCAGCATAGTCAATAGTGTACTGTGTATTATAGTAGAGGATCTAAAAAATTTGCAGTAAATTATGAGGACGAGATAAATCCTACATCCTTGTAGGAATCAAAAAACATATAACAATGGTATGAAATAAAATTTTATATCATAATATTATAGATGATATATTTGAGTTTCTCTTATAAAGAGAATGAAGTTCTCTTAAATTAAGTTATTACTAGTACAATATACTGTTTTATGAGTTATAAAATACATTTATTATAAATAACTACAAGTTATTAATTTATAATTTATTCAGGTAAATAGAATAATATGACTTATTGTGGGTTTACAGCGATTAATTTAGCTACTTTTTTGGCTTGACCGTATAATTGCAATTTTTGATAAGCATACTCCATAAATGGTAGTGCGCTTCTCATTGCTCTAGTATCTGGGTATTCATGTAACATATTTTCGACACGATTAATAGCTGCAATATAAGCGCCACGTTTAATGTAATATTCTACTACTGAAAGTTCATATCTAGCTAGACGTTCTTTCAGATAAAGTAAACGCTTATGAGCGTCATTAGCATAATCACTATTAGGTGTGTTCTCGATTAATTGGCGAAAATCATTAAATGCTGCACGAGAATATCGTGGATCACGATCCGAGCGATCAATGCCAAAAAAATTTTGCAATGTATTATCATCTAGCGCCATGTTTGTTAAACCACGTATATACATCACATAATCAATATTAGGGTGTGTTGAATTTAGACGTATGAAGCGATCAATAGATGCTTGGGCAAGTAGTAGCTCAGCAGATTTATAGTAGGCATAAATTAGGTTTAGTTGAGTTTGTTGGGAATATGGCCCGAAAGGATAGTGATTATCTAATGCTTCAAGTTCTATAATTGCACCTTTGAAGTCACTATTATGCATTTTTTGTTGAGCATTAGTATATATTTCTGAGGGTAAGCTGTCTGAAACTGTTTTCTTAGAGGTCGAGCAACCAGTTATCACTAAACTAAATGTGGTTACTGTAACTAGATATTTTATAAGCGCCATGACGTTTTAATTGCCTCTAGGTAATAATCTCGAAAGATTATCTATTAAGTATACAATAAAAAATATGTATAATAGCATATTATATTGAATTGCTATAAAACCTAGTGTCAACAAACATTAATAAAGAAGTCTTCTATGGTTCAACAAGTACAAATAACTTTAACGGTGCGAACATCTCAACTTGGAAAACGCTTAGATCAAGCTGTAGCCGAATTAATGCCTGATTATTCACGATCTTGCATTAAGGAATGGATTGTAGGTAACAAGGTGCAGGTTAATGGTAAAGTGGTAAATAAGACGAAAACAAAAGTTTTAGGCGGAGATATAGTTACTCTTGCAATATATATAGAAGATACCTACTGTTGGGAACCACAGGATATTGCTTTGAATATTATTTATGAGGATAATGATATTCTGGTGCTAAATAAGCCGCGTAACCTAGTTGTGCATCCTGGTGCTGGTAAGCCAAATGGTACCGTGATTAATGCATTGCTGCATTATTATCCGGAAATTGCTGATATACCTCGTGCTGGTATTGTACATCGATTAGATAAAGATACTACAGGTCTAATGGTGGTAGCTAAAACTATAAGGGCGCAAATTCAACTAGTAGAAGCGCTACGGGTACATGATATTATTCGAGAATATGAAGCAGTAGTAATAGGTACTATGATTGCTGGTGGTACTGTGAATGAGCCTATTACACGCCATAATACTAAACGTACGTATATGGCAGTTCGTGCGATAGGTAAATCAGCAGTTACTCATTATCGCATCATGGAGCATTTTCGTATGCATACTCGTCTACGGCTGCGTTTAGAAACTGGTCGTACTCACCAGATTCGCGTGCATATGTCACACATTAATCACCCATTAGTAGGGGATCCACTTTATGGGAGTCGCTCATTTTCACTGAAAGGTTTATCAGAAGTTTGTCTTAGTACACTAAGTGGGTTTAATCGCCAAGCATTGCATGCTATTAAGCTGCGCTTGTGCCACCCAATTAGTCATATTCAAATGGAGTGGCATGCACCATTACCACAGGATATGTTAGATCTAATAACTATATTAAAAGCTGATACTAAAGCATTTAAGAATAAAATAGATTATTAATAGTTTATTCATTTTTTCTTTTTATATTTTGCTAGGTTGTATCTAAGTTTAATGATATATTGTTATTAAGTATCCTATTAATTTTTTAGTTAAATTATTTATTATTTTATAAATTAATAATGGGCATCTAGTTTAGCAGTTTAGCAGTTTAGCATATGATGATTCATCATAGGTGAGTTAGTAATGAATTTATTAAATAGTGTGATTACTATAATACCAAAAGGTGTACTTGCTGCTATTTTTGGATAATATAATAATGTTCAAGTAATTAAAATACATTACTATAATTAGTAATTTTTTACTAAAAGATGATATTTTAGGTCAATAATTATTTCCTATGATTATGATATAGTGTACTAACAATTTTATTATTTACCCGGAAATATTAATTACATCATATAAGATAGTATCAATAAAGAAATATTTGAATAATATATAGTACGTTGTTATTACATTATGTCTGAAGTTATTAGTTTTCATTATTTTACTAATCCTATTATTTAGCTTAATGCTCTTAATTGAGGCACATTACTAAAATAATTTATATCATTACAATGATTACTATACTGTTGTATGAAATTTATTTTGTAGCCTAAGAGTTAGTGTACTAAAAACGTACATTCTTTGCATAGTGTATCATTGAACTGATAGTAATTTTACATATCAATAAAGGCAGTAAACGTTATCTCAATCTTTGTATATTAAATATTCCAGGATTATCGTCACTTAGTTAACTTATGACTGCATTAATACTCTTGATGCTGATCTGTATTAACATATATTTTAATATGGGCTTATTTTATGGGTTATTGAGTATAATATTATTTTTATTGGTATATGGACATTATAATATTGTGAATACCTTAGTAGTAATTATTAGTGATGTTATTATATTTATATCTAATTTATTTTATGGTTAATATTACATAATACTATTATATACAAGTATTTTAGTGAATTAAATCTTATTTAAAATAAGATTTGAAGTATTGTAAGTTAAGTAAAAGAATAACTGAATGCTATTCATATTATTTGCTTGATCATTTATATATGAATATTTTTATTAAATTATAATCTCTTAATTTATTAAAATATTAACCCATGAATTTTTAGCGCTATTCTATTAAAGATATTTTATTAAGTATGTTTTGTATATAAAAGATTATTAGGGGCATATATAAATTATATTTATTCTCGTTTTTTGAAAATATTTTCGTTAAGAAAAAATAATAGAGCTTAATTAGTAATCTGAGTAGTTTTTGAGCTAGACGAAGTAGTACTACTCCAAAATAAAATAGCATCCCTTACTAGAGGGGGTAGAATATAGAAGAGCTAGGTTTTTGAAACTATAAATACTTTGCAAACTATGCCACCTAAAATTAATTTATATTATATATGCTTAATGTGTATTTTTTATATATGCTTAATGTGTATTTTGGGGTCATCATAGTCTAATATAGGTGTATAATTTAAGTATACTCAGGATGGTGTGTAATTTAAGCATACCTAGGAGAGTTCACTGTATATAGATATTACTAAAGTATTGTAGCTATGGAAGTATTGTGGTTATGATTGTATTTATTGACATTTGTCAGTGCCGTTGCTAGTACGTATTATATGTATATCTGGGTGTTTATGGCCTAGATATGTTGTAGTTAATATTTTATGCTTATCATTTAGGCTATCTAATGTGCTCTTTAATCTGTCATTAGGCTTATCATATTTTATTGAGTATTTGTATATTATAAGGTATAATACAGATATTTATTATCACTGTGTGTTACTAGCTATTTAAAGTTCTCTGGTAGAATTTATTTTAAAATGTATCAAGCACATTAAGTAGCATATATAAAATTTTTAATTTTTGTATGATATAACAAAAAGATTCTATTGAGTTATTTAATAAATTTTGCAATTTGCTCATGTAAAGATAAGCTATTAGTGATGTAGTTATGTAGTTATATGAACATGAAGATAACCGCATAACTTACAGTTATGCATGTTAAAGGATACTTGTGAATTTGTGAATTAATATAGCACTTAATTAAGTGATTAGATGTTTTATTAAAAGTTAAGTATTTATAGAATTTAGTGTGTATCTATAGAAAAAAGTAGATTAGCAGTGGTTCTACTTTGATTTATTCTATATAGAAAGGTAACTTATGATATTAAGCGTTGATATTAAGCGTATAGTATGTCTAATCTGTAATACCTGTAATAATTGTCCTGATAGTCATTAAGGGAGTTATTATTAAAGTATAATAGGTACTGATTTTTATGTTATATTAAAGAAATATCCTCTCTTTAATATGATTTTTCTTCAATATTATATTTAGTAGCTAAATATAATATTGCATGTTATTGTTAGTTATTATTATTTTTAAGTTGAAAGCTAGTTGATAGTGCAGTGTGAGGATTTTAGTTCAGCTTATAAGTAGTTTTATAACCATCCCGGATGGTGCTTCTTTTATTCATATTATTAAATACTTCTATTTTACTTAACGGTGTGTAGTTTTTCCTAGTGCATTGATAATGAACTAAATTTATTTTATTCTTACTCAGTTTATCTGCTGTAAAATATTCTTATTATAATTTAGACTATAATGTTTAATATAGTAAATTAACTATACATTGTAATATTTAATTTTATTAGTGATTTTACTCAAGTTTAGGTATTCTTGTTGTATATATCATATTAGATGCATAGTATATTACTGATAAGTTAGTTGGGTAACTAGACTATATTAAAAAAGATGATGTCAGGAGTTTATTTTTAATCTCATCATATATTTTTGGTCTGTTTTTTAGTTATTGTATTTTATGTTCTTATTTAATTAGTATTCTTAGTGCTGAAAACTTCTACCTTATAGGAATTAATTGCGTCAAGTATATTATGCTCAAGGCTATAGTTTAACACCTCTCAAGTTTTTTAAAGTATTAACATTTTAAGTCGAGTTTTCGTGTCTTGGTTTATATATGGTGCGATATTGTATTTTAGTATTTATTTCTACTTATGTAATAATGTACATTATTCGTGAGAATGAATAAAGTATAGTTACTTGCATGCAATATTCCTTATGAGACTAAAGTACCTAGTCGCTTTGATTACCCGCGATATGTGTAAATAATATTAATTTAGAGATTTTTAGTTTGGTTACTTTAAGAGATCTTTTGTGTATGCATTCTATTCCACTCAGGATTTACAACTGGTATTATTTAGTACGGTTATTACGGTATAGAAGCTCTCTTAAAGATTTTATGATTTCTATTGCTATAAGTTGTATGTTAAAATTTGTAGAATTGTGATAATATAGGCTAGTTTTTCTATATTTAGAATTTTTTCTTTACTATCAACCTTTGCTGAGCAAATATATAAAATATTATAAATTTAGCATAAAGAATATTTATTATTTATTAATATAGTAATATTATATACGTCCAGTAATATTATATACGTCCTTAATATATGATTAATCAATATCCGATATTTAAATATCGGAACGGTAGTTAATTGCCTTAACATTTAGCAAGAGAGTGTAGGGTAGTCATTTGATATATTATTGTATAATCTAAGAGATAGTATTTCTTGCAATAGGTGGGGATAGATATAATATTATTGATTTAAGTCCGTATGATCAATGATCAGTATATCCTTACTTGGTGCTTGCTATCATTTATAACTTGCTTCATTTGATCACATATCCTAGCAAATATGTGTATAGCTTAGGTTGTTTATATATAATCTATAGTATATCGTAGTCTAAATTTTACTAAATGAGTTTAATTGTTAAATAGTGCATTACATAGATTATCTTTAGGGTGGAAATGGCAGGTATACGTTGCGTATTATGTTGTTATATAAATTATAACATGGTAATTATAACATGGTTTATAAAAGGTATGTTATATGATATTATATTTGCGCTTGAATTAATTATTAGTACTAGTTTTGTTTATAATTTATGATTGATAATATCTAATTATAATTAGATCGCAGAAATATTATTTAGTTTAAATAATTTTGAAAATTTGAGGGGTAATTTAATCTGAACTCTCAATAGCAAGTAAGAAGTACTTTGGAGATTTCTATGCGTCTGGATCGTCTTACTAATAAATTCCAACTTGCTCTTGCCGATGCTCAATCTTTAGCTCTTGGGCATGATCATCAGTTTATTGAGCCATTACATTTAATGAGCGCTCTACTTTATCAGGAAGGGGGTACAATACGTCCATTGTTAACTTCTGCTTGTGTTAATGTTAGGCGTTTATGCGTAGAAATTGAGCAAACATTATCACGTTTACCTCAGGTCGAGGGTATCGGTGGTGATGTTCGCCCTTCTAATGAATTAGTGCGCGTTCTAAATCTATGTGATAAACTTGCTCAAAAGCGAACAGATAAATTAATTTCTCCTGAACTATTTATTGTTGCGGTACTTGAGGATCGTGGGAATTTAACTGATTTATTAAAAACAGCTGGAGTAACAGTAGATAAAATTAATAAAGCAATTGTGAAAACTAGGGATCATATTAGCGCTCCTGATCAAGATTTTACAGATCAGCAGCAGATATTAAAAAAATATACTATTGACCTCACTGAACTTGCGGAGCAAGGTAAACTTGATCCTGTGATTGGTCGTGATGAAGAAATACGCCGCACGATTCAAGTGTTGCAACGTCGTAGTAAGAATAATCCAGTACTACTTGGTGAGCCAGGTGTTGGTAAAACTGCTATTGTTGAAGGTATGGCTCAGCGCATTGTTAATGGAGAAGTACCGGAAGGAATAAAACATAAGCGCGTGCTCTTACTTGATATGACCTCATTAATTGCTGGCGCTAAGTATCGTGGCGATTTTGAAGAAAGACTTAAAGCAGTATTGAATAATTTATCTAAACAGGAAGGTAATGTAATTCTATTTATTGATGAATTACATATTATGGTTGGTGCAGGAAAATCTGATGGCGCGATGGATGCAGGTAATATGTTAAAACCAGCTTTGGCGCGTGGCGAGCTTCATTGTGTTGGTGCTACTACATTAGATGAGTATCGACAATATATAGAGAAAGACGCAGCGCTTGAGCGGCGTTTTCAAAAGGTCTATATTTCAGAACCGTCTATTGAAGATACCATTGCTATTTTACGTGGTTTGAAAGAGCGTTATGAGCTACATCATCATGTTCAGATTACCGATCTTTCGATTGTGGCTGCTGCAACATTGTCTCACCGTTATATTTCTGACCGTCAACTACCAGATAAGGCGATTGATTTAATTGATGAAGCGGCTTCTAGTATTCGTATGCAGATAGATTCTAAGCCAGAGCCTCTTGATCGCTTAGAGCGTCGTATTATTCAGCTAAAATTAGAGCAGCAAGCTTTAAATAAAGAGTCTGATGCTTCTAGCAAAAAATGTTTAGATATACTTAATAATGAACTAGAGCAAAAAGAACGTGAATATTCTGAGCTGGAGGAGGAATGGAAATCTGAGAAAGCTTCTCTGTCCGGTGCTCAGAATATTAAAGCCGCGCTAGAACAAGCTAAAATTAACTTGGAGCAGGCTCGTCGTGTTAGTGACTTGGGGAAAATGTCTGAATTGCAGTATGGTACGCTGCCTGCGTTAGAAAAACAGCTTGCTATTATGACTCAGTCTTCAGGTAACACTATGAAGTTACTACGTAATCGTGTAACTGATATAGAAGTTGCTGAGATATTGGCACGTTCCACCGGTATTCCTGTTGCTAGAATATTGGAAGGTGAACGGGATAAACTATTACGTCTAGAGCAGGCTTTACATTCACGGGTGATCGGCCAGAATGAGGCAGTTAGTGCGATTTCTAACGCTATTCGCCGTAATCGTGTTGGATTGTCTGATCCTAATCGTCCAATTGGTTCATTTTTGTTCCTTGGTTCAACCGGAATAGGCAAGACTGAGCTTTGTAAAGCTCTAGCTTCATTCTTGTTTGAGTGCGATAGGGCAATGGTGCGTATTGATATGTCAGAGTTTATGGAGAAACATTCTGTATCTCGGTTAATAGGAGCACCTCCTGGTTATGTAGGTTACGAAGAGGGAGGCTATTTGACTGAAGTCGTACGGCGTAGACCTTATTCAGTCATTCTACTGGATGAGATTGAGAAGGCACATAAGGATGTATTTAATATTCTTTTGCAAGTATTAGATGATGCACGTTTAACTGATGGCCAGGGTCGTACTGTTGACTTCCGTAATACTGTAGTAATTATGACTTCCAACTTAGGTTCTAATTTGTTCCAGGAGCATTATAAACAAATAGGGCACGAGCATATACAGGATTCTGTAATGGAAATGTTGAGTCACCACTTTCGCCCAGAATTTATTAACCGTATAGATGAAGTTGTCTTGTTTCATCCACTTAGCCAAAAGCACATTTTTGATATAGCTAAGATTCAACTTGCATGTCTCTATAAACGTTTGGAGGAGCGTGGTTATAAGGTTGTTATTACCACACCGGCTTTAGAGTGGTTAGTTAAAATAGGTTTTAGTTCTATGTATGGTGCGCGCCCATTAAAGCGTACTATTCAACAAAATATTGAAAATTTACTTGCGCAAAAAATTCTTTCTGGAGTTTTAGTTCCTGGCAAATTAGTAACGTTAGATATTGAAAATGAACATATTATTGCTCGTCAATCATAGCGAATAACTTTAATTAAGATCAAATCTAATAAATATTATTTATTGTATTTTATATATTTTAGTGATGATTTAAGTAGTGTTTTTTCATGTAGGTGTTGTAGTTTTTTAGAAATGCTCTATAATACGTATAGAGTTACTTTGATATTGTGTTAAAAAGTGTTGTAATCAGGGATAATTTTATAAAAGATAGAAAATTATAAATAATAGCTTGACTCTTTATTAAAAAAAGAGTACTATGTTAAAATAAAATTTAGTGGTTACTATGTAATTGTTTTATTGTTCTTTAAAAATTTATTAGACAATCTGTGTGGGCACTCCATGAGATCATATCTCGTTTTTTAAAATGAACGAAAACATTAAGTCTTAAAGAGTGACTAATTTTAAAGTAATATTCATTTAGTAAATCTTTGAGCATCACTTCATAAGTTGAAGTATATCAAGCTTTAAATTGAAGAGTTTGATCATGGCTCAGATTGAACGCTGGCGGCAGGCTTAACACATGCAAGTCGAGCGGTAGCATAGAGGAGCTTGCTCTTTGGGTGACGAGCGGCGGACGGGTGAGTAATGTCTGGGAAACTGCCTAATGATGGGGGATAACTATTGGAAACGGTAGCTAATACCGCATAATGTCGTAAGACCAAAGTGGGGGACTTTAGGCCTCACGTCATTAGATGTGCCCAGATGGGATTAGCTAGTAGGTGAGGTAATGGCTCACCTAGGCGACGATCCCTAGCTGGTCTGAGAGGATGACCAGCCACACTGGAACTGAGACACGGTCCAGACTCCTACGGGAGGCAGCAGTGGGGAATATTGCACAATGGGCGCAAGCCTGATGCAGCTATGCCGCGTGTATGAAGAAGGCCTTAGGGTTGTAAAGTACTTTCGTCAGGAAAGAAGGTAATAATGCTAATATCATTGTTAATTGACGTTACCTGAAAAAGAAGCACCGGCTAACTCCGTGCCAGCAGCCGCGGTAATACGGAAGGTGCGAGCGTTAATCGGAATTACTGGGCGTAAAGCGCACGTAGGTGGCTTGTTAAGTCAGATGTGAAATCCCCGCGCTTAACGTGGGAACTGCATTTGAAACTGGCAGGCTAGAGTCTTGTAGAGGGGGGTAGAATTCCAGGTGTAGCGGTGAAATGCGTAGAGATCTGGAGGAATACCAGTGGCGAAGGCGGCCCTCTGGACAAAGACTGACGCTCAGGTGCGAAAGCGTGGGGAGCAAACAGGATTAGATACCCTGGTAGTCCATGCTGTAAACGATGTCGATTTGGAGGTTGTGCCCTTGAGGCGTGGCTTCCGGAGCTAACGCGTTAAATCGACCGCCTGGGGAGTACGGCCGCAAGGTTAAAACTCAAATGAATTGACGGGGGCCCGCACAAGCGGTGGAGCATGTGGTTTAATTCGATGCAACGCGAAGAACCTTACCTACTCTTGACATCCAGAGTACTTTCCAGAGATGGAAGGGTGCCTTAGGGAGCTCTGAGACAGGTGCTGCATGGCTGTCGTCAGCTCGTGTTGTGAAATGTTGGGTTAAGTCCCGCAACGAGCGCAACCCTTATCCTTTGTTGCCAGCGATTAGGCCGGGAACTCAAAGGAGACTGCCGGTTATAAACCGGAGGAAGGTGGGGACGACGTCAAGTCATCATGGCCCTTACGACCAGGGCTACACACGTGCTACAATGGCATATACAAAGAGAAGCAACCTCGCAAGAGCAAGCGGATCTCACAAAGTATGTCGTAGTCCGGATTGGAGTCTGCAACTCGACTCCATGAAGTCGGAATCGCTAGTAATCGTGGATCAGAATGCCACGGTGAATACGTTCCCGGGCCTTGTACACACCGCCCGTCACACCATGGGAGTGGGTTGTAAAAGAAGTAAGTAGCTTAACCTTAATTGGAGGGCGCTTACCACTTTGTGATTCATGACTGGGGTGAAGTCGTAACAAGGTAACCGTAGGGGAACCTGCGGTTGGATCACCTCCTTAATAAAAAGATATTGTATCGAATGGTGTGTTCACACAGATTGTTTAATAAAGTTATAAGCAAAAATATTGATAAGGGAGAAATTTTGTATTTTTTTTTGTTTACATATTTAAAACGCTTCTTTACAACTAAAGAAGATTCAGTTAGAATGAGTTAAATTAGTTATATTGTTTTTTAGAATACATTTCTAATGAGTTAGGGTAATCTGAAATTTTTAATATTATAGTTTTAATTTACTAAAAGTAGAAATTTAGGTCGAAATAGTAAGTTGTAATATTTTTTATTAAATGTTATTACTTGAAATAGATTATATTTAAATTTTAATTTTATAGAGAATACTTGTGTTTTGTAAATTTAATCCTAAATAAATCAGGTAATTTAATAAAACTATACTTAGTAAAAATATTAAATAATATTAGATTATTATATATAGTTAAAGTTAGTTAGTGTAAAAGATGAATTTTTTAAATCAAAATATCGCTGGGAATATTTTTTCTACATATGAGTGAGTAGACGTACTATGAATTAGAAAATTAATTAATAGGTTTCTTTACTAGATTAAGTTTGAATTGAAGTCTTAGTTGAATATTACTGTAATTAGATTAGCTTAGATTATCCAGCACTTTATTAGAAGATTATAATTAATATAAATAGAGTCAATCTCTTAGTAATGTGAAATTAAGTTTTTCTTTATATTTTTTGCTAAATAGTAAAAAACATTATAGATTTTTGCTGTAAATTGATGCTTAATATTAAAGCATAAATCTATATGATAAGTAATGTATGCTACATATGATAGTTAAATGTATATAGTTAACATTTTTATAAAATCTAAGATTTTCAATCTTATTGGCATTATTTTCTAGTACTGTTTTGTTTAATTGGGCGTAGTAAAGGTATTTATTGTAGGTAGTTTAATTATATATTGACGTCTATAATCAGTAATGATATCTTAAATAAATTATAAGTTTATATTTTGTAGTAAATTTTAAAACATTATAATTTCAGTGAAGTTCCTAATATTAAAAATAGATGTTAGTAAGTATAACTGTCATTATTCTTTTAATAAAGGTTGTTTGATAACTTAGAATTTCTTTTGATTAAGATACTTAATAAATCATAATATTATATAATTTATGTGATATATTTTCAGTTAATTTTTAAAAATTTAGTTATAATCAGGCAGTTAGTCTAGATTTTAAAATATATTTTGCTTGGCGGCTATAGTGCGATGGACCCACCTGATACCATGCCGAACTCAGTAGTGAAACGTCGTAAACGCCGATGGTAGTGTGGGGTATCCCCATGCGAGAGTAGGACACCGCCAGGCACCAAATAATAATTATCAGTATAATTAAAAAAAATATAAAAAGTAATATAGTTGACTGCTCTAGCATCTAAAGATGCTAGAGCAGAAATATTAATGGAGCGGTAGTTCAGTTGGTTAGAATACCTGCCTGTCACGCAGGGGGTCGCGGGTTCGAGTCCCGTCCGTTCCGTAATTTTATTATTCTTATGAACTGTATGAATGCATATTATTTATAATTTATATAATGCAAAAGTACAGTACTTTTGATATATATCATTATTATATGGAAGTTTAATAGATATAAATCTTTATTATCCTTTATTATATGAAGGATGGCAATTTTAATTAAGATGAAAATTATTATAATTTTAGTTTGTTGTTTTATCGCTTGAGTTAGTTGATGTTTATTATTAAGATCAAAAATTTTAACTGTAGTTAAATTAGAAGTTTTAGTATGTGATTATCATAAATTTAGATATGAATTTTGTTAAATTTATAACATTTATTAATTGATTTTTTTAATAGTAAGTTTACTATTAATAATTTCTAACTTTCGTAATTTTATCTTATGCGCGAAAGTGAAATGATTTTCATAACATAGTACAGTATTGCATATTAGAACTATTTTTAATTTTTTATTACTTAATTGTAGAAATATCACTCAATGTATTTTATGAAATATAGCAAAAAGATTATTTTCCAGTAAGATATAATAAGTGTGCAATTTATTTGTAGCGTTAATCATAGTATAATTTCTTTTTTACCCTAAATAGGGTATTTTGAGTATATAATTTATCGTTAACTTATTAATATAATTCAATTTTATCTTAATATTATTTTAAATACTAATAGATTATAGTCCTGTTTCTTGCAACACTTTAGGTATATTTTTAAGTGTGACAGATAGAGAATTTTAAATCAATATTATTTAGTAGTATAATTCTCTAGTCTTAATTTTAAGTTATATCTAATTCATACTATTTAAGTTATATTTAATTCATACTATAAATCAAATTATAAATAAGATTATAAATTAAATAAATTATAAATCAAATAATCTACTAATTATCTTATCGAATATTATTCCTTTATAGCATTAGTTTCAGTACGTATAAATTCTATTACCAAGATTAATAGAATAATATAATAGACTCTATTTCTAATGAAGTGCTTTTAGTTATTCATCTAGAGTGCTAGATAATGTAAATATCCTTAGTTCTTAGTAATGTCATTATGTATATAATGAGCGCCTATAAATTAATGTAAAATTAAGAATTGGTTATAACTATATCTTTAGTAAAGTGCTTCTAGTATATATGAGTGATAAGTATAATATTAGCTACATTATTACATTATTACATTATTACATTATTACATTATTACATTATTACATTATTACATTATTACATTATTACATTATTACATTATTACATTATTACATTATTACATTATATGGCATATGGCTTTAGTATAGTCAGGTTATGAAGAGTGCTATAGTATAATAGTGATAACCAGTATTTATAATGATTACGATGCCTTATAGTATTTATGGTATAAATTTTGACTCTTTTATGTATAGTTAGCCTATTAGTAGTTAGAGATTATAATCTTGTAGTTACTAAAGTAATTAGTATGTAATCGTAATTATTAATATAATATTGCTATAAATAATATTATATAGATATCTTTATTGTCGAATACTTATTATATGTTACGTGCCCTAAAATATTACTAATGATTTATGTATAACTGCTGTGATAATATAATCATACGTCTATTAAATTTTCATTTATTAAAATAATAAATTATCAAGGTACTAAATTTTAGCTCTTTATACTTTATGCATTATTTTTATTAACATTAGACTTTGAATGGGGTTAATTGTAAACAAAGGTTGATATGTAATAAGATTAACTCATCACATTATGTGATATGATGTGTGATATGATATATATAGTTAAGAAAAAATATTCTAATTTTATTAATTAGTATATTTATTATTAAGGACTGTCATTTTAATGTTGTATTTTGGAATATGAGATACCTAATTGCTTTGAAAATTCAACTAGGAGTAAAATATGTCACCCCGCAAAGAGCTTGCTAATGCTATTCGCGCACTTAGTATGGATGCCGTGCAAAAAGCAAATTCCGGTCATCCAGGCGCACCTATGGGGATGGCAGATATCGCTGAAGTTCTATGGCGTGACTATCTAAACCACAATCCAATGAATCCACTATGGGCTAATCGCGATCGTTTTGTGCTATCAAACGGTCACGGTTCTATGTTGATTTATAGTATACTGCACTTAACTGGTTATGATTTACCGATAAGTGAGTTAAAAAATTTTCGCCAGTTGCGTTCTAAAACACCAGGACACCCTGAATATAGTTATACTCCTGGCGTTGACACTACCACCGGTCCATTAGGGCAAGGTATTGCAAATGCTGTTGGTTTTGCTATCGCTGAACGTACGTTAGGTGCACAGTTTAATCGTCCAGGTTACAATATTGTCGACCATTTTACTTATGTTTTTATGGGTGATGGTTGCATGATGGAAGGCATTTCTCATGAGGTTTGTTCGTTAGCTGGTACGTTAAAGCTTGGTAAGTTAATTGTTTTTTATGATGATAATGGTATTTCTATTGATGGTCATGTCGATGGTTGGTTCACTGATAATACTGCTATGCGGTTTGAATCTTATGGATGGCATGTAATACGTAATATCGATGGTCACGATTATAAGGCTATTAATTCAGCAATTAAAGATGCCCATAGCTTTATTCATAAACCATCACTACTAATATGTAAAACTATAATCGGTTTTGGTTCACCGAATAAAGCAGGTAGTCATCATTCTCACGGTGCTGCACTTGGCTTATCTGAAATAGCCGCTACTCGAAAACAGCTTGGTTGGAAATACGCGGCGTTCGAGATTCCACAGCACATTTATGCTCAATGGGATGCTAAAATTGTTGGTGAGGCTAAAGAAGTTGCTTGGAATCAGCGTTTTGATGCTTATGCTATAGCTTTCCCTGAGCTTGCTGTTGAGTTTAAGCGCCGTATGAGTGGTACCTTACCAATGAATTGGTCAACTGCAGCAAAAGTATTTGTAGAGCGATTACAGGCACATCCAGCTAATATCTCTAGTCGTCAAGCATCGCAGAATGCGCTAGAAAATTATGGCAAACTATTGCCAGAATTTCTTGGTGGTTCTGCTGATTTAGCGCCGAGTAATTTAACTATATGGTCAGGGTCTAAGCCACTTAATCTAGATCTTGCTGGTAACTATATTCACTATGGTGTACGTGAGTTTGGTATGATGGCTATTACGAATGGTATTGCTTTGCACGGTGGTTTTCTTCCATATTCAGCTACATTTTTAATATTTGTTGAATATGCGCGCAATGCGGTACGCATGGCTTCGTTAATGAGGTTACGTAATTTATTTATTTACACGCACGATTCTATAGGTTTAGGGGAAGATGGCCCAACTCATCAACCAGTGGAGCAATTGGCTAGCTTACGTATGACTCCAAATATGAGTACTTGGCGTCCTTGTGATCAGGTAGAATCAGCTATTGCTTGGCAGTGCGGTATTGAACGCAATGATGGTCCAACCGCGCTAGTATTTTCACGTCAGAATTTAGTGCAGCAGCCACGTACTACAGAGCAGCTAGCTAATGTATATCGTGGCGGATACGTACTAAAGGACTGCACTGGCGTGCCAGAAGTGATTCTAATCTCTACTGGCTCGGAAGTTGGGATCACGATAGAAGCGGCAGAAAAGTTAACTACAGCTAGTCATAAAGTGCGTGTAGTATCAATGCCGTCTACTGATGTATTTGATAAACAAGATATTACATATCGTCAATCAGTTTTACCGTCATCTGTTACTGCTCGTGTAGCAGTAGAAGCGGGTATCACGGATTATTGGTATAAGTATGTAGGTTTAAATGGCGCGATTATTGGTATGACTACTTTTGGTGAGTCAGCTCCCGCAGAGTTATTATTTAAAGAATTTGGTTTTACTGTGGATAACGTAGTAGTAACGGCACGGTCGCTGTTGATATGAATATATTATCTCAATATATTCATATCTTATGTCATAAAGATAAGCAGTTTCTTAATTAATATCATTAAAACAGCTACTATAATAAGTTAGCTGTTTTGGTTTGTATCAGGAATATTCTTTTTTTATCTCGAGCTTAAATATAAATTAGATTATCTTATATAATATTATAATATATTTTATGATATTATTTTATTTACCATAGATAGTACTTTACTGAGTAGTAATTATAATCCAATAGATTAGATATATGCGTTGGTATTTTGTATTCTTAGTGCACACACTGATTAAAATAATTAAATTTTGTATGAATTTATTTTTATTTTTCTAAAAAATAGCCCTTGCTGCTTATTATATTAATAACAATTAATTTTAATTACAATGACATCAGTAATGAACTAAAAATTAGTATTTTAGAATACTTACTTGATATTTTTATTAACTCTTGTTAAGTGATAATTAATAATAAAAAAAATAATATTTTGTTTGTTGTTTAATATATTGTATCTATTATTGATTAATATAATCTAAAAATTTTTATTATAGTAGTAATATCTATTAAACTAACTATTTAATACTGATTAGGTATTTTTTCTAAGGAAACACTATAAACTTTAAAAATTAAATAATGTTATTGATTTTTTTTACTTTTAATTTTATAATTATATATAAGTAGTTGAGTAATTAGTTATTGACTATTCTGTACATGATAATTTCAGCTAAAGCAGATATATTTATTATATAATTATTAATTATAAGAACTTTTCTTAATGTTTTGATTTAGCAATAAATTGTTATAAATAAATAATTTAATTGTATTTTTAATAAATATATAACGTTGTATTTTTAATAAATATATAACGTAGTTAATTAGTGTATATATTGTTAGTTTATGTGCACTATTCGTACTAGTAGCTATATTTTAGATATAAAATTAAACTATATCTAGTCAGTAACTCTTATTTAATGTCATAAATATATATTAAATATATTAATTATAACTTCATAGCATTTAATGTCATTACTATTAGTTCGTATATTATAAATTATTAGAATGATATGTGACTACTATCGGTAGTAATAAAGAAAGTTGTGGGTCACATATTAGATGATATTTAATAAGATTTTAAAATGATGGCTAATTGATATTATATTAAATATAATTTGATAACTGTAAGTCACATAAATTAGACAATGTATGTTGTAGGTAGATTCAGACTCTTGAGAAGGATTTTGTTTTTGTATTTTTATTTATGATCATATGCTTCAGTCAGTGTATATCAGGTGGAATGATATCAAAATTATAACAATTTTATCCGAATTACTCTGTGATTAATATAGTCACTTATGTTTATGTTTGATGTAGTATAAGTATTAGATTAATATTAGATATATACTGATAAATAGAAAGTAACAGAGTAGTAAGTGCTCACTAATGTATCTTAGTGAGATTATACTCTACTTAATATTAAGCGCTAAGTCATGCCTAATTAATAATTAGGTTATTGTTATATTATCTGTGTAAGTGTGCTATGAATAAGTGTTTATAATATTGATGTAGTTATTATAATTATTAATTACTTTGATATTAGTAATCTATAGATGACAAGCTTAGCTTGCTAAACCTTCCTATTTACTCGCTTACGTATATTTTCGTGCTATAGTCAGTGAGAGGTCATTATTAATACTAGTTAGTTTTAATTGATAATCTCATTATTCTCTTTGTGTAGTGCCATCTTTGATGGCATATCTTTTAGGTTAGGATTTAATCATAATGTTATAAGGTAATAGTTTTTTATCTATAAAGCATTAAGCATAGCACGAGTATATATAGTTTATTACATTGGTAATAACTATAGTGCTACTTCTTTAAGGTTATAGAGCATTAATTAAATAGAGGTTCATCATGTCTATAATAAAGATGTCAGACTTGGATCTATTAGGTAAACGAGTTTTGATTCGTGCTGATCTTAACGTACCAATAAAAGACGGTAAAGTAATTTCTGATGCACGTATTCGCGCCTCTTTACCAACTATTAGATATGCATTAAAGCAGGGTGCTCGCGTAATTGTAACTTCTCACTTAGGTCGTCCTATAGAAGGTGAGTACAATGAAGTGTTCTCTTTGCTTCCAGTTGTTTTGTGTTTGAAAGAGTATCTAGGAGTACCGATATGTTTGGTTAAGGATTATTTAGATGGTATAGATACCGTGGAAAACAAGTTAATTGTTTTAGAAAACGTCCGTTTTAACAAGGGTGAAGAAAAAGACGATGAATTATTGTCGAAGAAATATGCTAAACTCTGTGATGTGTATGTAATGGATGCTTTTGGTGCTGCACACCGTACCCATGCATCTACACATGGAGTTAGTAAATTTGCCCCATTATCTTGTGCCGGGTTGCTGTTATGTTCTGAGTTAGAGGCATTAAGTAAGGCGTTACAAAATCCAGCTCGCCCGATGGTAGCTATCGTTGGGGGATCTAAATTATCAACTAAAATAACACTATTGGACTCGCTCTCCAAGATTGCTGATCAGGTGATTGTTGGTGGTGGTATTGCAAATACTTTTATAGCTGCAAAGGGTCATAATATTGGCCAGTCTTTATATGAACCAAGTTTTATCAAAAAGGCACAGGAGTTGTTAAAAACCTATGATATTCCAGTGCCAACAGATGTACGTATAACAACTAAGTTCTCTGACACTGCTATAGCTGTTATGAAAAATATTAATGAGATAAACGATGATGAGCAAATTTTGGATATTGGGGATGTTTCTGCTAATCATTTAGCTATGATCTTAAAGAAAGCTAAAACGATTCTATGGAATGGACCAGTTGGTGTATTTGAGTTCCATAATTTTCGCAAAGGAACCGAGATAGTAGCTAGTGCAATTGCTAGCAGCACAGCTTTTTCTATTGCTGGCGGTGGTGATACTTTAGCGGTTATTGATTTATTGGGCATTACTAATAAGATATCCTATATTTCTACCGGCGGCGGTGCTTTCCTGAAGTTTGTAGAAGGAAAAAAATTGCCAGCGGTTATAATGTTAGAAAAGTGCTTTAAGCCTTTAAGCAATAATTAAGTAACAGCAAGAGGCGAGTTCCTAGTTATGTTATAATATATGGTAACGGCAGCATGGCTTAAAAATTGATATAATTAAAAACTATATGTTTATAACCTATACATAGGATAAAGTCACATGTCAAAAATTTTTGATTTCGTAAAGCCAGGTGTGATCACGGGTGATGATGTTCAGAAAGTATTCGCAGTCGCTAAAGAGAATAACTTTGCATTGCCAGCAGTAAATTGTATTGGCTCAGATTCTATTAATACGGTATTAGAAACAGCAGCTAAAGTTCGTGCACCAGTTATTGTGCAATTTTCTAATAGTGGTGCCGCGTTTATCGCTGGTATGGGAGTAAACTCAAATGTATTACATAAAACTGCGATTCTTGGAGCAATTTCGGGAGCACATCACGTACATCTTATGGCTGAGTATTACGGTGTACCAGTTATTATACATAGTGATCATTGCTCGAAGAAACTACTGCCATGGTTAGATGGTTTACTGGATGCCGGGGAGAAATATTTTGCAGTCACTGGTAAGTCATTGTTTTCTTCTCATATGATTGATTTATCTAAAGAGCCTCTAGAAGAAAATGTTGCTATTTGTAGTAAGTATATGGCCCGTATGGCAAAAATTGGTATGACTCTGGAGATTGAACTAGGATGCACTGGAGGTGAAGAAGATGGTGTAGATAATAGTCACATGCATTCTGATGCATTACATACTCATCCACAAGACGTTGCTTATGCTTATGAAAAATTATATGCTATAAGCCCTCGTTTCACTATCGCAGCTTCGTTCGGTAATGTGCATGGTGTATATAAGACGGGAAATGTTAAGCTTCTTCCAATTATTTTGCGTGATTCTCAGAACTATGTATCCAAGAGATATCATTTGCCACATAATAGCTTGAATTTTGTATTTCATGGCGGCTCTGGATCTACTACATCAGAAATTAAAGAGTCTATTAGTTATGGTGTTATTAAGATGAATATTGACACGGATACACAGTGGGCTACCTGGGATGGTATATTACGATATTACAAAAATAATAAAGTTTATCTACAAAGTCAATTAGGTAACCCAGATGATATTGATCAACCAAATAAAAAATATTATGATCCACGCGTATGGTTGCGTGCAGCTCAGCTTAGTATGTTGGCACGTTTAGAGCGTACTTTTCAAGATCTAAATGCTATAGATGTTTTATGAGTTTTTATTAATAATTATTTTAAATATAACAGGTAAACTTTTAAGTATTTTGGTGTATCTCGAGAGATAGGTATAAATATTAACGTATCATGTAATAATGATGATTTATTTATGAAATAAATTATTGCATTCATAAAAGTAACAACTAATACGTCTATTGTGTTAATAGACGTATTAGTTGTTTATAATGCCTTAGTTTTAACTATAGTGAATAATAAAGACTTAAAATATAAAGAGGTGGGGTTTGGCGAAATAGGATTGATAATTATCCTTAATGATGCCTATTAGAAAAAATTGATTATCGTAATGTATTATTATGATAATCAAAAGTATTGAGTAATATATTAAGGGCAGTGCTCTTTAGTGATTGATGCAAAATTAAAGATAGTGATATAGTTAGATTATTGCTATAAAGTTAAATAAAAGTACTAGCATAATTATAGATAAGTAAAAATAACCTATCTTTATTATGATATTATGATTTTATTTATAGTTATCAGTGATTAAGGTAATACTATATTAGCGCACTTATCCAGGATAAGTGTTAGATTAATATTAGATGCAGATAAGTTAGTAAATGTATCCTAATAGGTGATGGGTTATTGTAGTATGAGTAATTATTATGTAGATAATAGTTGTGTATATAAAAGTAATCTATGTTAGAAGAAAATAATTATTTATTAACGGTATTTAAATAAGGATCATCGATAGATATTTAATTTGTTAATTTTATTAAATAGTCTCACTACTATTGTAATAGTATGGAATACTGTATTAGCATTATAGATACTTAATATTTATAGTTGATATAAGCTAAAATTTTATTTATTTTGAGGGGGCTGGTTTTAGTAAGTAATCTAAAATAATTATCTTTAAGTTATTATGTAGAAATTACTAGAATTATGTCAATAGATTTTATCTATTGATTGCTATAATTGATAAAGACAAAGACAATAAAATATTAGCATCTATTGGATTGTTAACTCGGCGCCAATATATTTATTAATAACTAATGCATATTTATATATGATACAGTAAATATTATTTTGATAATGATCATGAAGTTAATTTAGTTTAATTGAGTTTAATTGAGTTTAATTGAGTTTAATTGAGTTTAATTTTAATTCGTCTACCTAGAATAAGATAAGCTACTTCATAAATTTACGCAGTATTCATGTAAATATAGCATATTTAATGTATAGGATGGGATGTTACTATACTATTATTCATTATATGCATAATGGTGTTTGATAGTGCATGCATATAGGTATAGAGTGTATTGATGATAGAGTTTATTAGATGTTGATTGTTTAGTTATTACAATATTATTGTATTATTTTTTTTATTTTATCTCGTAATAGGATATTACTATTTTTAAGAATTTTATATTATCTATGTTATCACTGTAATTTATTAGTGTATATTCCTTTCTTAAATTAGATATAAATTATCTGTATTATTTTATGCACTTATTTTTTAATAGTAAAAATATTATATTTTATAATAGTAACATCATAATAGATAATGCAATAAATTGCATTTAGTAGATAGTATCATGAATGTGGTAAAGTAAATGTTAGGTAATGTTATTTTTCAGAATAATTATTTATTCTAATAGCATAAGCTGATGTTTGCATAAAATGGTAACGTTATTATTTAAATTTTATTCAGCCTTCTATATTTATATATTAAATTAGAATTTAAAGATATGTACTTTCATTTGATAAAATTTTTAAGTGTGCACTTAATATTAAAGGGGTAGCTATGTAGCATAATATAGTTATGTGGAAGCTTATTTACGTTATATGCTATCAGTTTAAATAAAATAGCTTAGTTTATTTTTAATTATGTAGTTTATTATTCATATGCAATCTTAAGTATTAAGAAGATAGCATTAGTTATTATTTTAAGCTCTATAGAAAGTATCTGTCTATTAATCTGATTTAAGGTAATGTATCGGACTTAAACAGCCGCATATATTTACTTATTAAACTTTTAGTATATACGCATAACTTAACTTGTAACTTTAGTTGTTTTAGCTATTTAAGTTATAGGTGTATAAATATATAATATAATACATTAATTTTATCACACAAAAAATATTAATAATTAGTGGTAGTGTTACTATGAATATATTCATATATTTGTAATATGATTACTAAAAACTGGATATTTATTATTAAAATATTTTCTTATATTTTACTGAGCTTAAGTTATATATGTGAATTGTATAGATTTAATGTATTTCTAATTGTAGAGTAATTTGCTTTAATGACTGATTACTAGTTGTTAGAGTATATATGATAGGCTAGTACGTCAGATGATTATTATAATACTAATAATTTATTAGTATTATCTTGTTACCTAATATTAATGTAACATATTGCTTCTATTTTTTAGAAATGTCCTTATCATTTCGCGCATTAAGTCGCTGTATTTTTTGATGAAAATTATACTAGAATAATATATGTTGCTCGTATTACCAGCGGTTTAGATTATTCAAATGCTTAGGTTAAAGTTTTGCTTAATTTTTAAATATGTAAGTATGTGTTAGGTAGTATCCTGTGAAGTTTGTTAGAGAAAGTGTTCAGACGATTTTATAGTATGAATATAATATTTATTCTAAATGTATCGAATTCTTGCTGTAAAAAATTTTATATATATAATAAAAATTATAGTAAGTTAATGCTGGTATTTTTATTATAGTTAATTGGTTAATATTAATTAGAAGATAGTCTTTTGTAAAATATTTGGAGGTAATAAAAAATTAATCTAACGTGCCTCAGTAATGTACCAAATAGTTTAAGTAGTGATTGAATATTTTGCGTTGATGATCTTATCTTTATGTGGTAGCACTTCTGTAGGGTTTGTATCTTTAATGTACATGATTAGGTCAATATTCTATATTACTAGTATTAATTTTAGTATTATTAGGGTTAGTTAGCTAATACTATCAGTATTGACGATAATCAGAGTAGTATAAATGCATTAACATTAGTATTGAAAACAAGGTGCTTTTTTATAAAAATATTACTAATAGAGCTTAGTTGAATAGCATATACTATCAGTAGTTATTCAAATAGATTCTCTAATTACTTAATAAATTAATAGACTATTGATTATGTGATACAAGGTTTTTAGCAACGCATTCAAAATTACGCTAACCTATGACTATACCCAGTACCTGTAGAGTACTGGTAATATGGGGTTTTATTGGGACATATATCCCTTGTATTAAGTTAATAATGGTAATATACCACATTTTAGTAGATATCATCATAGTAATTTCTTATTTACTTTTCCAGTAATATCCTTCAAGCATTATGCGTTAAGGCACTTAAGACATCTTATTGATGTGTATGTGTTTCATTGCTTCCTTGAGTCGGATATAAATCATTTATTTATTAATTTGTGATTAAAGAAGATTTGTGTAATTGTACGATTTTATCGTGTTATAAAGAGAGAGACTGTAGGGCTATTTTGTTAATAGAGTGCTAAAATATAGCGTAAGATAAAAGATAATAATTCTGCTGAAGTGAATAATAGTTTTTAACTCTAAAAATATTTTTTTTGTAAAAAGGCACAGGATATATTATGACGCAGGATGAGATGAAAAAAAGCAGTAGGTTGGGCAGCTTTAGAATATGTAAAGCCTGGTACCTTGGTTGGGGTCGGTACCGGTTATACTGCAAGTTATTTTATCGATGCTCTTGGCTCTATTAAGCACCAAATTGAAGGAGCGGTATCTAGTTCCGATGCTTCAACAGCTAAATTACAAAGTCTTGATATTCGAGTTTTCGATAGTAATGAGGTCGATTCCTTAGATATTTATGTTGATGGCGCTGATGAAATTAATAGATATATGCAGATGATTAAAGGTGGAGGCGCAGCCTTATCACGTGAAAAAGTAATTGCCGCTATTGCACGTAAATTTATCTGTATTGTTGATGTAAGCAAGCAGGTTGATGTGCTAGGTAAAATTTCCGTTACCAGTCAGGAAGTTCTTCCGATGGCTAGATCTTATGTGGCTCGCGAATTAGTCAAGATTGGCGGATCTCCAGAATATCGTCGTAATGTTATTACTGATAATGGTAATGTAATTTTAGATGTACATAATCTCAGTATTACTGATGCAGTAACATTAGAGAATAAAATAAATAATATCGCTGGAGTTATTGCAGTAGGCTTGTTCGCTAACCGTTGTGCTGATTTAGCATTAATAGGTACACATAATGGTGTGAATGTTGTCCTATAAATTAATATATTTTCTAATATTATATAGGAAGATAAAATATTTTAGTATTATTATCTCAATATAATACTTTTCGCATAATTGTAAAATTTAGTGATTTATATAATATTTTAGCATGAAACGGAGAAAGAATTTTATAAATATTAATACAGATATCTTATAATTAAGTATCCTTATAATACATTATGTTGTAACCCTAGCTAAGTGATTAGTAAAATGATCTCTTATTTTTTTATATGATACTGGGTTTAGTGATTTTGTTAAGATTAGTGCTAAATTCTGATTATAAAGTGGAATAAAACGTCAAAGTATTATTAAATTTCAACACTAAATGTTTCTAATCTAAAAGTTTTTGACCATAATAATACAATAAGTATTATATATATTTTATATATACGTTAATTAAGTGAAAAATTATAACTAAATATGTTATTACGGCCATTAATATTAAGCGCGCGGTAGTATATTTTATAAATAATTTATGTGGTATGTGCGACGCAGCACGTAGTTAGGAGACAGGTGATATAATTTGTTCTATAAACAGAAACATAAATATAAATATTAAATTAAGTATTATTATAGATTGTTTAGGTGTACCAGTTTTAATAGGCATTAAGTACAAGCTACTATAAATAAATATTTAGTAGGTATATCATGATGAAATTTTTTTAAAAACAAATTATTTTATGAGAGTTTTGTTCTGGCAAAGCTCTTTATCAACACCTCTAGTGAAGAAAAAAATGATATTGATGAAGCTTAAATGTATCTCTAAGCGAACGTCTAAAATGAGATTATGTAAGTCTCCATAGAGGAGACTAATGCATTATATCATGTATTAATTACTAATTACCTTATCAGTACGGTACTAGACTAAATGTAGTGTAAGAATAATAAGTTATTAATAATAATTAATTTTACTTTTTGTTATGTAATCACTGCAATATACAGTTAATATTATATGTTAGCGGTTTTACCAAAAAATATAGTGTATATTCATCATTATATTACTTTTAATATAAGTAAATATTTAAATAATGTTTTGATATTAGAGATAGTTATAGTTTTTGGTTATCGATATTAGTTTTTTTGTTAAAATTCGTCCTAACTGTAAATAAATGAATATATTAAAGAACCTTAACGTTATTTAGCGGGTTGATTAGATGCTTAAGTGTAGAAGAGAGTAGAATTGTATTCTAGTGTTTTACAGACTAAGTAAGAAATGTATTATGCATCAATTGATGTTGTCATGAAGCTAAACATACTAGTTAAATGCTATAATAGATAGTTTTATAATATAATAGGTAATAGATGAATACTGTTGAAATTACTAGTTATGTTAGTTATTGATTTTGATCGTGAAAATACAAATTAAGTTCAAGAATAAAAAAGGATAAATTTATTTAGCCCTGCTTATTATTTATCCTCGTGTAATGATGTATTTACGTGAAAGTTGATAATTGTATAATATTCTAATTTTTATTAGATAGTTTATGCTATAGGCTTAATTTACTACTCTAATATAGAGTATATTATCATATTGATAATATACTGATTGTTTAGAGATATGTTGTAAAAAATAAATTAATGTATTTTAGGTATTTTAATATTTTTTAGTGATTTAAAAGTTTCACTGAAAATTGCACATAAATAATTTATTAATGAGTAATTAATAAAATAGTGATTAATAGTATAAGTACTATGTGTTTATACTTAGTATAATTATAAGATAAGTTTAGGTAATTTATGAAGGCTGATAATTGTTTTAGTTAATCTTGTTATTATATAAGATTTCTTTAATAAAGACTTCTTTGTTCGTCATTAAACACAAATATAAACTATAAGCTAGCAGAATAGATATAAAGACTATAAGTATAGTTATATCAGCTTTAATTAATTAGTTGTTGTTTCTGGATTAGCTTATCTAGATAGATTCTCCAGATATTCTCTTGTACATATTAGAGTAGAGTAAAGCCAGTATTAGCGCACGCATGCTTGCGTTAGCATAATATTTGTTGTAGCGAGTATACATAATGTATTTTACAGTAATTTGATTATCAAGATGAATTAACGTGCGACATTAAGATAATCAAAGTATTTGTGTTGTAGTGCTTTTTATGATAAAAATAATAGAACATATCTATATTAAATTTTTATTTAAGTGACTTAAAAGACTATCTTTGTTATCAGATATAGCTAGGGATATTTTGATGTATGTATTTAAGTAGGTTAGGATTTACGTAATGGTTTTACTGAAAATTTTAGCTAGATTAAGAGTTAAGCACGGATAATTAACAGTATCATGGTGTTTTTATTAAAACATAGCACGTTTATGCTGGTGTCTATTAATTGGATATATTGAGACTTGCTGATGTTTCATAATTAATATTATATGAATATAATATTGAATATTTACCATACTACCAGATACATAGCTGGTATGATTAAGTGTTTTTTGATACTAGCAAGATATAGAATTAAATATAATAGGCCTATTATTAGTTTTTGTGCCTAGCAAAAAGGATAGTGGCTGTGCTTAAAAATATGTTAAGTATAGTAATAAGTTTTGCTGTAATATATTAATATTTTATAGGTTTGGTGGTTAATCTACTTAATCACTATTTAAACTAAACCTATCAGTAGGTGCTAATGTAAGTTATATAAAAATTATTAAGTAATTAGAAGATTATTATGTTAAAAATGGTTTACAAAATTATTAATTGAGAGTACAATACTTTGCTTCACTTAGATCTTATTACTTTTTCTTGAATAAGGCTGTTAAATTAAATATTAATAGTGAGAAAATAAAGATAGATTAAAATAGGTTTTATTTTTACATAAATATTATATGTTATACTAAATGCTTGATGTATTTTAGATGCATAATGCTATAGTTATTATTTTAGTTATTCTTTTATTTTAATTATTAATGAATAATATTTTTAAGAAAATTATATACTTAATATCATATTCTCTGCGTCAGATATTTGTTTTATGATCACTGTAGTATATTAATAGATTGATGAGTTGATGCGGCGAAATTAAAGCAGTAGATATAGAACGAAGTATGAGGATTATCTAATAGAGACGATAAGATTATCAATCTTTGTTAATCTATCAGACAATGTATATCAAATATTACTTTTTATTCGAGTATATAATTAAAAATTATAGGTTTTACTAAAATATATAGTATACTTAATAAGTGCTTGATATGTACTATTATAGTGACAATTAATACTCATACCACTAGTAAAATCACTAATATATCTTAATATAATAATTCCAATAATAGTCGCTAAAGGATACTAGTAGAAGATGGTTGTAGTCATAACGGCTAAATTAGCTATATTTAGTATTAGTTATATTTTTTTATGAAAACTGGCTAATAGGAGTTATAGAGGCGCTAGTGCTAGATGAAATCATCTGGGGAAAAATTTTTAACTACAGCATTAAAGGATGCCTCATATATTTTACTGGTATGTTTTTAGTAATATTTTTATTATAAGTTGCAGTATTTGAATATATGCTATAGAAATTAGTATACGTGTTATTATATATAATAACAAATATTCAATGATTATTTCACTTAATAATTATAAATATATTAAGTGCTATTTGATAATAGGTTAATGATAATATTATAAGTGTATACTATGTTTAGTGTAAAATGGGTTAGTTTTATTAAAATCAATTAATTTATATTAATAAATAGGTAATATTTCATTACTAGGTCTAAGGATTATTACTGATTAATTTTATCTTTAAAATTATCATTGATCTAAATTATGTAAACTATATAATATAATTTATAGATAAAATTAAAATACCAAGAATATTTTTATAGTTGTTTAGTTATGCCTTATTCCAATAAGGAAAAATTAATTTTAAGTTTAT
Organism: Serratia symbiotica str. 'Cinara cedri'; assembly: GCA_000238975.1. Classification (GTDB taxonomy): domain Bacteria; phylum Pseudomonadota; class Gammaproteobacteria; order Enterobacterales; family Enterobacteriaceae; genus Serratia_D; species Serratia_D symbiotica_A. The sequence goes on from CP002295.1 coordinate 359,103, forward strand.
CAGTGTTAGAGTATTTTAGACTATTTACTTTTATAAAAGTGGGTAGTTGTATACACTATAATTATAATTATTCATATATTTAAGTCCCAGTTTTAGTGTACTAATATGTTATTAATAGTATTTATTTACATCACAATTTTATGTTTTAAGTTTTTTTATTTAGTATCGATAGGATAGGAATATGTTTATTAAATATGTAAATATACTTACTGTTATCAAGGTATATTGAAAAATTAGTGTATATCAAGAATAGTTCTTGCAGGCTTGATATATATTAATTAATTATTTAATTTATGGTCTAATAAATAATTGTTATAATTAATAAATCGTCAAGTAGTTTTTATTTATTGCGAATGAGTTTTATCTCTATGAGGGAAAAGCAGCAATGCATTACAGTCAATAGTTAATATAATTTAGAAATAGTTATTTAGCAATTAAAATTACTAATGTACTTTCATAGATAGTATATGATAATATCTGGTATTGAGTTAGATGAAAAATAAAGATTTTTATTATAATTAACAGTATATATCTGTATTAATCATCTTATACTTATTGTTTTTATATCATATTAGTATAATATTAATATGGGTTATAATAAAATGATAATTAATCTATGCTTCAATACTTATAATTAGTTTATATTTATAAGTAAATATATTATTTACTGTAATTATTGTTATAGTTATAGTGTATATTTACAGATGAGGAAGGATAAGTAGTGTATTAAATATTTAGTTAAAGCATATTAATTAATATGTTGAATTATTAATTTAGTAGTTTTTATTTGCAATATTATAAATAATCTACATACAAAGACTATTTAAATAGTATAATCGAAAATTATCTTGATCTAAGAAATGTTATAATTTTAGAGTGATACTCTATTTATATGTTTTATCTTAGGTATATGAATAGTGCAGTATTCAATAGCTAGTAAGGTACTTAGTATATTTTAATGAATAAGTTTTAAATTTTGTTATGCAAGAACTAGGGCAGATAAGTTTAACACTGTAATAATATATAATGTATTTATACAATATTACATTATATAAGCATATGCGGTATATTTATAGGATATGAATATCCAATATGATAATTTTATTTATCAATCAATTATTTAAACTATATATGTTATCTTACAGGTATATGAACTTTGCTAGAGTAAGATGTACTTAATGGTTTTGCGGTATATTAATACGTTGTTCTATACATACTATATATTCTTGAGTTTTCAACTATGCCTTAGTAAGTTCTTAGCAGATCTTTAATGTTCCTGCAAAAATTAGTGACTTAGTCTTCGTTATTAAATACGCATTTTAAGTTTTTGTAATTTAGGTGAAAAGTATTAATAACCATATTTAACGCATCTTGTTGTTTTAGTCGACATTGAACTTGTAATGATCTTCTAAAAAATTTATATATTGACTCGTTCTGCAGAGATACTAATTTCTAGCCTAAATTCCATAACTGTTACTTGTTTCTTTTTTATCTGATCAAGGAATATTATTAAAACACCTTATTATCAAGTATATAACTTCTTTTAATTTTTAATAAAACTTTACTATGGTGTATAGTATAAGTCTAAGGATAGTGTTGAAATATTTAAAAAATATTATTTATCCTTATTTATGTTGCCGCAATATTTTGTATGTTATAATAACAATTCACTGTTTGTAGTGTTATGTGTATTTAGTATAAAAATAAATATCGATAATATCAATATCATATATTTTTATGAAAATAAAAAATCAGAGTATCTATACATGATATTTTTTAAAATTATGAATTAAGTAATTTATTGCTTATTTATTAATCGTACAACATTATTTAGAGTTTTTATATATTGGTAAGTGTGATTATAGTAATTTAATATTTTATTAAGGAATATATATTTTTAGTAAAAGTATCTAGTAATTTATAATAATGTCTATTATGGACAGGCGCTACTATGCATTATAATCACTGTGAAATATATGGAATACTATCATATTAATAGTATGTATCTTACACAAGCACTATTTAAAAGGTAAAACATTAAGTAGTATGTCTAAATATATAGCTGCATGTACTAGTGTAATTAATTTTTAGTTGTATTGTATAGCATTTAATCTTATTTGCTATGAATAAAGTGTAGATGATAATGTCACCGACAATTTACATAATGTCGTTTATTTAGGCTTTAATTAAGATTAATGGATACTAGAAGATATTAAAATAGTCATTAGAAGTAGCGGTAGACTATTGATTTATTATTGTTATTTTGTGCTACATCACATGTACTTGTAGTTATCTCTAATTGTATAGAGTATCAAATATATGCTGTGCTAAATAGTATATTTTTATTTCGCTATCTATATATAAAGAATAATCTATTTCAGGAGAAGGTTATGAATCAGCAGCAATTTCATACTAGACGTCAGACGTTATTAGCAAAAATGGCTCCGGCTAGTGCTGCGGTTATTTTTTCTGCGCCAGAAATGAAACGTAGCACAAATTGTAATTACCCTTATCGTCAGAATAGTGATTTCTGGTATCTTACTGGTTTAAGTGAGCCAGAGGCAGTATTGGTTTTAATTAAAAGTAATGAAGTGCATAGCCATAGTATATTATTTAGTAGAGTTCTTGATTTGACACAGGAAACACCAGTTTTTAACTACTTAGGACAAGATAATGTATTAGCTACATTGGGATTAGATCGCTCACTGCCATTTGCTGATATTAATCAGCATATGTATTTACTACTTAATGGTCTTGATATTGTCTACCATGCTCATGGTGAATACAAATATGCTGATTGTATATTATATAATGCTTTAGATAAATTACGTAAGATGGAGGGCCAAAATTTTCAAGTACCGATGATCCAAATTGATTGGCGTCCATGGTTGCACGATATGCGTTTATTTAAATCATTAGAGGAACTAGCAATAATGCGTCGTGCTAGTGAAATTAGTGCGTCAGCTCATACTCGTGCTATAAAAAAATGTCGTCCTGGTATGTTTGAATATCAACTAGAGGCAGAAATTCAACACGAATTTATTTACTTCGGTGCTCGTCATCCATCTTACAATATTATTGTTGGTAGTGGCGAAAACAGCTGTATCCTACATTATACTAAAAATACATGTGTGATGCATGATGGTGATTTAGTCTTAATTGATGCTGGATGTGAATATCAAGGATACGCAAGTGATATTACTCGTACCTTTCCAGTTAATGGGAAGTTTAGTCAAGCACAGCGTGCTATATATGACATCGTATTAACTGTGCAATTGCATGCATTGAAATTGTTTAAACCAGGCATTAGTATTCGCGAGGTTAACGACCAAGTAGTGCGTATTATGATTACCAGGTTAGTAGAGCTAGGTATTATGCAGGGTGAGGTGGAACACTTATTTGCTAAGCAGGCAATTCGTCAGTTTTATATGCATAGTTTGAGTCACTGGTTAGGTATTGATGTACATGATGTGGGCTCTTACGGTACATTAAACCGTGATCGGGTGCTTGAGCCTGGCATGGTACTTACTGTGGAGCCTGGGCTATATATTGCTCCTACTGCTGCTGTGCCAGTAGAGTATCGCGGCATTGGTATTCGTATTGAAGATGATATTTTAATTACTGAAGATGGTAATGAAAATTTAACCGCTAGTGTAGTAAAAGATATTGACGCTATTGAAGCGTTAATGGTAGTGGCAAAGTAATTTAAAGTAAGTTAAATTATATTTTTAGGCAGTGTAGTTAATCTGACATTAGTGTAGATGATTGTAGTATGAACTTAGGGCAAAGTATTAGTAAGTGTAAATGAAAATACTTCTAGCATGATTACAATAACTCATACTTTAATTACTGCACTATCGTACTAGTGATATTAATTTGTTATTAGCTAATGTAAGTTATCTTACTCTGTTTAAGTAATTGCACTATAGCTATTATTTAGGTGCATATTATTAATCGTAGTTATTTTATTTATATATAAGATTATTGGCTTACAGCTCTCGGAGAGGCTATTTAATTTTATAGCTTTATTTGCGACTTGTTTGTAGGGCTGTTAAAAACAGTAAGTAATAATAATGTTATTCCCAATGTGACCCCAATGTATGTAGTATAATTGATATACTTTTATTATTAAATGGGTGGAGGTGCTGCTAGATTATAGTGCACGCGCAAGAGGGTAATTATTAATGTCTACTAACGGTTAGTATTTCGTATTAGTCTTGGTTTATAAATGATATTGTAATTATTAGTAATTTTTATTATCTTAAGTATAATGAATAAGTAAGCAAGTATAATGAATAAGTAAGCTTTACAACGATGGTATTTGAATACTTGATGCACTAGGAGCTATCAGCGACGAAATTAATGTTTCAATAGAGTTGAGTCTATTAATACAGAGTCATGCGTTAAAAAGCATATGTATTTTTATGTTTAGAATATTTCTATGTTTAGAAAAATTAGTACGTTATTAGCGTACTACAATATATTTTTAGTTGGTTTTTGGGGTGTTATTAAAGTGTATTAGTAAAAATTATAGCTGTTCTATTAGGTTACTAATAACTACCGTAATTTTAGTAAGCTACTTATATTAATTGTTAATGACACATATAGACTGCATCTAAGTGCAAGGCAAGGATTCAACCTTAGTTTGTGTTATATAGTATGACTAGCGGAGATGTTAATTTAAGTGATGTATGTATATGTATAATAATAAGTATTTTTATCTATTTTATCTAGTATATCCATATATTTTAAAGATATATTTTATTTTAATTGCATCTTAATACTGATTTTTTTAATGCTATTGAATATTGGAATAGCGATAATTTAATAAAAATTATTTTCTTTGTTATGATAAATTTTTGGGCATATTAGTTGTATTTTTGAACATTCAATGATCTAATAGACATTATCGCAATAGGCTGAAAAATATCTAATATAACGGGGCATATTATATAATATGATCATAAGTAGATACATCAAGATAGCTATTGTTTTTAGTTCTTTTGATAAAGTAATTACAAAATACATTAATTATAGTAAGAAATACGATGTTAATCTTTATATTATTTCGCATGTTTTCAGAAAAAGCAAAAATTTAGTTATTAAATTAGTTAGACAAGCTAACATTATAGTAGGAGTTAATTAAGTTGTATAAAACAGCTAGAAACTAGAAATTTGCTATACTACATAAAGTTTGTGAGCCTATTGATTAATACCCCGCCTTTCTAGAAAATTAAGTTATTTCTCTAAAGTTTCGAGAAGTTTATAGAATAGAATGCCTATAACGAGGCGCTGTAAGGGTAATTTAAAATTGTTTATGTATTTACTACTAGCTGAGGTAAATGCTATCAATGAGATATATACTACTAACTATATAGTAATTTTTTTATGTTTCAAAATAGGATGATTATTTAAGTTTATTAAGCATATAGCTACTTTAATATTAAATATCGCTCTCTTTAAAACTATACTAATGCCTCATTAAATAGTTTTCAATATTATTGAAATTAAAGTTTTTGTGATTGCAAAGATTATGTCTAATCTAGTGTAGATAATTTTCTATCTAGAGTTATAAAGATAAGAATTAATTACCTTAGTTGAAATAATGTGTTATGCATAAAAATATTATAAATGAGCTTTACATAATCGTATTACTTATATTATCTATAAATATAAGTATACTTAGGATTTTACTTTATAAGGTAGTGGTTTAATCGTTAATTTACTAGTAACATCATTATGCACCCTTATTTTGCTATTAGCACTTAGATCGTTATTCATCACTGCCTGTATCCATAGTGTCCCATCAACAAGTGTGCTAGCAGCCAGCACTTTTCCAGTACGTCTCCATGTATCACCTAATTTTAGTTCTAGCTCTTCTGCAGCCTGCGGAGTACGCTGAGCTATACCTTCTAGCCAATATAGCGCTTTTTTGTTAGCACCACGAAACTGTGCGCACGCTACCATCTCTTGACCGCTATAGCAACCTTTGTTGAAGCTAATGCCGTTTAGTGCTTGTAGGTTAGTGGCTTGGGGTATGAACTGCGCACTGTTATTTTTATCAATAATTGGGTAACCGGCTTCTATTTCCAATGTTAGCCATTGTCGACTGTCCTTGAAATCCGCTTGATTATATAGTTTTGCTACTAGGTTCTTAGCAGTAGCGGTTGTGGTCACTAATAAGAAACGCTCAGCTGGTTCGGTAAAATGTAGTAGGACTGTATTGTCTTTTTCTATTACCTGATGCTTAGCATCTGGTAGTATTTTAAATATATTTGAAAGCACTCCCCGCGCCTGTAAACCAGCCACCCCTAGAAGTATCGCATGTTTGTTAACTTTTATTGTAATTTTGGAAAAAATCGCGTACTTTTTAATTTCTGTCAATTGATTATTTAATACACTGCGTCGCTCCAAGTAAGCATATCCATCGCCATAATGAAAGAGGCGCAAAGTACTCCACATTCTCCCTTTATAATCGCAATGTCCGCATAGTACATGTTGGTCAGCACATAATGTGCTAATGTCTGCTGTTACCTGTCCCTGAAGATATTTAGCTGTATCAGTTTTTTTTAATATCACTAATGCCCAATCTTCAAGAGAAATTATTGTCAAAGGTAAATGTGATGCGGCGGAAGGTTGACGAGATGATAATGGTATTTGATGTATCATAATACGTTCCTGCTCAGGATTTAGTATGAAATCTGTTCTAGCGGTCAACTATATGATCCGCAATGAGTATATGAATTTTATTAATATATATTTTATATTGTGTTTTTTATGTGATACAAAGGTATTAATTTTTACAAGTTACTATTTATATTTTCAGCACTATGCAGGGATATAAATTACTTTAAAATGTTTTTAGTTGTGAATATCTCTTATATCTTAGATATAAAATAGTTATCATAAAAATGACAATGATAGCATATCTTTATACACATTTTTTGTTTATTTTTAGTGAGCTAATTTTGAACTTATGAAATAAAGTATAACAGTCTTATTATATTTAAATACTGCAGTTATTATAAGTACTATAGATAGTTAATTAATAATATAGTAGGTTAGATGTATCTAATAATATATGCTTAAATATAATAATACTCTTTACTTTTTAAGTAAAAAGGTTAGATTGATAATTATTTATAAGTGAGTTTATTTTAACTAAAATTTATTGTTTGATACTTGTGTTTAACGCTAGGCATGAATGGTTTTACTCGGAAAAATTGCTAGTAAATTACTTGCTATTGTTGTTAATAAATTACTTTATAGATACTTTGGTATTGTATGTAATATAATGTTTTTATATAAAACTATATTTGTCTGTGTTGACTTGAATTTTAAATACATATTTTATATCCATTACAATTAAATTTTTATGTTATGCTTTTATTTGACTATCAGGTTAATTTTTATCTATTATATAGATAATTTTAGGTAGAGGGATGCTTACGGTCTAATCAATTTATATCGATTAAGCTATATTGATATAAGTACCGTAGTAATTAAATAAATTATATCGCTGATACAGCAGAATAATCAGTAATATAATAATTAAAATAAAAAAATTTTAATACCGTAGCTATGCGTGCGGTAGTTATAAGTATTTTACGCGCTAAATGATATCATGATTAAAATAGTTTGTATTATTATAAACTCTTTATGAACTGGTGTTAGTTTTCATTAGTTAAAAATGCAAAAATAGTGTTTGCTGATAGCAATAGGCTATATCTACTAGAGGATGATTAAGGTATTTTGCATGATCTGCTATGTTATAGTAGTAGAATATCAATAAATATTGCTAATTAATTATTAGTTATTTAAATTTTAGCAGATGTTCTGAAAGAACATATGATTGTCTATAAAACGCAAAAGGGTATATGTAGTTACTGTATCACTGATATAACTTTGATTTATTGCTGAATAATGGATTGGAATACGTATAAGTATAATAATTTAGGTATTAGTGCTGATTATATTATAGATATTATTTTTACAATATTGGTTGGGGTTGTATGTTAATAAAGAGCTATAGTCTATATGTATAGTTTTAATAAAAATAATATTTTAAATACTGTTATTAGAGATGGTGTAGTATCTTAAAAATCTATAAAACTGATATTAGCAAATAGTATATATTTGGAATATAGTTTAGCATGTAGGTTACTATAGTAATAATTTTATAAAACAGTATTATTGTTTTAGACTAATAGATGGTTATAAAGATATTTTCTATACTATGATAGCATTTGATTATAACTAAAGTACTTATTGCATTATGAATAAATATTATAGTATAATAAAGCTAAATAATAGTAGTCTATGTTAAATAGAAATTTATTATTTTACTTTTATACTACAGAATTTATATGCATTCCTTATTACTTGCATGGATGATTAGGTGCTAGAATATGACAGCAGAGTGAAATAGTATAGATACTACTTTAATATTTTATATTAGTTATTATCTAATTGTTGTAATAGGGTATGTTCATGGATGTTGCATTATACTACTATATTTATTTTTTAATGTATTCAGTAATAGGTAAACGTATTGATTCTTGAGTATCTGATGGCCTTAAAGAAATTTATTATCTAAATTATGTAGTATAAGCGTTAATTTTAGTATACAGCTTTACATTTTTCTTAATAGATACTAATACCCTTTCTGCTATTGTTAATATGGTATAGCGTGATAATATATAAGTTTTAGTATTGAATTGATAATTTTTAAGTATAAATATGATAATGTTTAAGAAAGTCATTAATTTAAAATTTTGTATTTATGAAGAAATCTTAAATTTGTTAAATTGCGCTAGTTTTTTTTTGATTAATGTTAAGTTTTATGCATTTCAGCTACAGAATAAAGAATGTTGGGCCGAGTTTACTTTCGTGACATTGAAGTTTTAAGAGTTAATATATAGTGTTGTTTATTGTATTAGTTTATACAGTATAGTGAAATATTAATCACAGTATAGTGAAATACTAATTACTGTATTTTGATTTAACACAGTATCGGCATTCCTATGAACAAGTGTTATTTAAGGGTTATTTTTCTCTCTTAAAGAGACTAATTCTAATATGCTGTATTTAAGGTTTGAGGTTAGTGCTCTGAATATTATATTCAAATCACAATTTAATGTATTAAGTAAATGTATGATATATTTATTATAGTAGCATTACTACTAAGTAGTAATACTACATAAGGGGGTATATTAAAGAGTGTATTTTAATTAATAATTTTAACATATTACACTATACTTAATGTAATAGCAGGAAGGATGTGCAGATAGAGGTTTTGTATCTTTGCAGTCAGTTGCAATATTTTATAAATCTTCTTGTGAATTAGAGATAGCTCACATTTATATTGTATGATAGAATAGTAAGCATTGTAGCTAAGCGTATTAAAGTGCCTATCTACTACTAAATGATTATCTTTATATGAGTATTTGATTATATTAATAAATATTATTATTGTTTAGTTTTTTATTATATAATGTTTAGATAGCTTTGAAAAAGGCTATATTATATACATTTTATTAGTTTTTTGATAATTTAGCCAGCGAATGGTATAATTTATTAAAATTGATACCAATATATTCATAATTATTAATAAGTTGCTACTAAATAATTTATATTTAGTTGTTAGAGTTAGAGTAAGATACGTAAATAGTGAGCAAGATAGCTAGTAGCTGTTAATTGATTATATTTTCAGTAATTTTTGCATAAAAAGATATGTCTATCAAAATGATATGAGCAGTATTAGGGTTAGTGATTTAACTTGAACGTAAACTAAGTTAAAGTATATTTACAGGATTAACATTAGTATTAAATATTTCTAGAGTTATATTTTAAGAGCAGAGATTATATCTTATAATAGTAGTTTACTGATCTGATAAATCTTAAATGATATAGTAAAAATATTTTGAGTATGTTTTTTACATGTTAGTTTTCCATATAATGTGCTTAATGCCGTACTAAGTTATATAATATAGCTGTCTTTATGTAGTTTAAATGTTTTATACATTTAACTCAACTTTAATAAGTTTATACTGTGTATAATATAAAATTACTAATAATTAATCTAATATTTTAAACATATTAGTTTAGTTATTGCTAATAGTAATTTAAGATTTTGGATTATAAAATGTTGCAAAATTTTTAATGGCCACCAATATTTCACTATCATAAATCTTACTACTATAAATTTTACTAAATTAGTATAAATTGATAGTGATATCCATTATCACAATTGTATCCATTATCACAATTGATTGAAGTAGTATTTATTATTGATAATATTAATATAAAATTATAAAAAATTATGTTTAAAATTAATTCAGTAAAAAGCCAGCTTCAAGATTTATGCGAGCGAACTGCTGTTCTTAGGGGGTATCTTTAACTATGATGCTAAAAAGGAACGCCTAGAAGAAGTGAGCGCTGAACTTGAGCATTCCAATATTTGGGATGCATATGAACATGCACAGGCATTGGGTAAAGAGCGTGCAAGGCTGGAAGTTATAGTTTCGACATTAGATCAATTAGTGATTGGCGGAGAGGATGTTAATGGTCTTTTAGAATTAGCAAAGGAATCTAAAGATAAAGAGATCTTTGACGAGGCCGTGCTTGAGCTTAATCAGTTAATATCTAAGTTAGATGAATTAGAATTCTACCGCATGTTTCCTGGAGAATATGATAGTGCTGCTTGTTATCTTGACCTGCAGGCAGGTTCGGGTGGCACTGAAGCACAGGATTGGGCTAGTATGTTACTGCGTATGTATCTACGTTTTGCTGAAGCTAAAGGTTTTAAGACTGAAGTAATTGAAGAATCATATGGTGACATTGCAGGACTCAAGTCTGCTACTATTAAGGTTACTGGTTATTACGCATTTGGCTGGTTACGCACTGAAACCGGTATTCATCGCTTAGTGCGTAAAAGTCCATTCGATGCATGTGGACGTCGTCATACATCATTTAGTTCAGTATTTATTTACCCAGAACTAGATGATAATGTTGATATTAAAATTAATTCAACAGATTTACGTATTGATGTTTATCGTGCCTCTGGTGCAGGTGGTCAGCATGTGAATAAAACAGAATCGGCAGTACGTATTACTCATTTACCAACTAATATTGTTGTTCAGTGTCAAAATGATCGTTCTCAGCATAAAAATAAGGATCAAGCACTTAAGCAGTTGCAAGCTAAATTATATAATTTTGAAGTAGACAAAAAGAAAAATGCTCATAAACAGACGATGGAAGATAATAAATCTGATATTGGCTGGGGTAGTCAGATACGTTCTTATGTATTGGATGACTCGCGTATTAAGGATTTACGTACAAATGTTGAAATACGTAATACACAGTCTGTATTAGATGGTGATCTAGACAAATTTCTTGAAGCAAGTTTAAAAGCTGGGTTATAAGAAACTAAAATGTTTAAGCAACAATCACAGGGTTTAGATGATTTACCAGCTCTCGATAACGAGATGCAGTCTCGTTATAAGAAACTAACTGCTTTGCGTGAAAAAGGCATAGCATTTCCGAATAATTTTCGCAGAAATACTATTTCTGATAAGCTACATGCCGCTTATGATAATAAGAAAAAGCAGGAGTTAGAGGTTCTCTCTATAGAAGTTACTGTTGCTGGTCGCATGATGACTCGCCGTATTATGGGTAAATCATCATTTGTTACTTTACAGGACGCAGGTGGTTGTATTCAGTTATATGTAGCGTGCGATGTACTCACTATAGATCTTTATAATGATCATTTTAAGAAATGGGATCTAGGTGATATTATAGGCGCACGCGGCACATTATTCAAAACTAAGACCGGAGAATTGTCAATAAATTGTATTGAATTACATTTATTAACTAAATCTTTGCGTCCGTTGCCGGATAAATTTCATGGTCTTACTGATAAGGAAACTTGTTATCGTCAGCGTTATTTAGACTTAATTGTTAATGAAAGATCTCGTGACACTTTTAAGCTTCGTTCTCAATTAATAATTTCTATACGTAACTTTATGATAGAACATGGTTTCTTAGAAGTTGAAACTCCAATGATGCAAGTGATTCCGGGTGGCGCATCAGCACGCCCCTTTATTACTCATCATAATGCATTAGATATAGATATGTATCTACGTATTGCTCCAGAACTATATCTAAAACGTCTGGTAGTTGGTGGATTTGAGCGAGTTTTTGAAATTAATCGTAATTTCCGTAATGAGGGTATATCGTCACGTCATAATCCAGAGTTTACTATGATGGAACTCTATATGGCTTACGCTGATTACAATGATTTGATTGAATTTATTGAATTATTATTTTGTACTTTGGCGGAGAAAGTTAAAGGTACTAGCTTAGTACATTATGGTGATGTAGTATTTGATTTTAGTAAACCATTTGAAAAACTAGCAATAACAGAGGCGATCAAGAAATATCGTCCAGAAATTGATTTAGCTGATCTATCTGATATAGTGAAAGCTATAGCTGTTGCTAAATCTATTGGTATCGAGGTTGAAAAAAACTGGGGCTTGGGTCGTATTGTAACTGAAATTTTTGAAGCAGTCGTGGAAGGTCAATTAATTCAACCGACCTTTATTACCGGGTATCCAGCTGAAGTATCTCCTCTAGCACGTCGCAATGATCAGAACTCAGAGATCACTGATCGTTTTGAGTTATTTATCGGTGGTTATGAAATTGGCAATGGTTTTTCTGAACTTAATGATTCAGAGGATCAGGCGCGACGTTTTGCTACACAGGCAAGTATTAAAGGTGTCTCTGATAGAGATGATGCATTCTATGATGCCGACTATATAATTGCACTAGAGCATGGCTTACCACCAACTGCAGGTTTAGGACTAGGTATTGATCGTATGGTTATGCTATTCACCAATAACCATACTATACGTGATGTAATTTTATTTCCAGCAATGCGTTTACAGAAATAATATTATATATTTTAACAAGTTTACATCGTAATGTATTTCTTTATCTTCTTTAAAAGTCAATTATTTTCAACTGTATTAATAAAATATCTATACTATTTTCTACTTTTGGGGGTGTTATGATTAACTTAATAATTATTAATCTCCCATAAATTCATTAGTTATCAAGTAATATTAGCATAACAGCATGGTCTAAGGTAATCGGTACTAGTAGTTGTACTTGTTGACTTTTTACCAATCAATCGTACATCACTTATAGTAAGCAGTTACTTATTATGATATATTGTTTATAATTAATAATCTTTTATAATATTATATATACTAATACAGTATAGTCTGGTAGTAAAATAGAAACTGCCTAAAGTTTATACCAGGGTAAAATAATTTTAATTTTATTTAAAATTATATTTATATTTTTTCTGTATTTAATGAGTGATAGTAAAAAATTTTTATTTTAATTCTAAATATATCTTCATGTTCTTTTATGCAGGACAATTAATAGTATAATGTTATTAGGGATATTTTTATATCTTACTACTGTAAGATGTATATCTATAACACTAGAAATAAATAAAAGAAATATATAAAATTTTAAATAGCAAATATTGTAATTTAAAATAGTAGTGTTGTGTATCAGTATACGCAAATAATGTAAGATATTGGTATTTTAAACATCGCATTATTTATATTGATTAATTATTTTGTATTTATGTATTCATATGCATTGTTAATTTAAATATGTCTTCATAAGTAAGGGGTTAAAAGTTAATGTAATAATATTAAAATATTTTATTTATAAAGGTGGATTAAAAAATTTATCTTGTTTGTTAAAAATTTAAAATTAAAAATTAAAAATTAAAAATTAAAAAATTAAAAATTAAAAATTAAAAAATTAAAAAATTAAAAATTAAAAAATTAAAAATTAAAAATTATAATCTCATTATTGATTATCTTAGAGTATGATATAATGATTTTTTAGTATTTAATATTTATAGGTACATGATAAAATTTTAATAAAATTTTTTATAAACTAAGGACGATAAAAGATATTAATATTATTGTATTACTTACTACGATAAAGGTAGTGTGTTTTTATGTGATAAGTACAATAATTCTTAATAACAAGAAATGTCATTTATTTAAACCATGAATATAAGCATTAAATTTTTACTAATTATATATATTTATAATTTTACCATATATAAATACTTGGTGATATATATTATAAAGAGTATCTACGAGAGATAAAAATTAATATTTATTACAAGTAAAAATAAAAATATTAATAATTATAGATTAAGTATTATTTGAATTAATCAAATATCTGAATATAGTAATTAAGTAGAAAAATTTTTATATAGAGATATAGTATTGAAGTCAGATATTAGTTAAGTTTAATTTTTAAAATTTTGATGTATAACAATTACGCAAGACACATGTCATATCATTTATCTCTTATAAAAATAAAATAATTATAAATTTTTGCAATCGCTTACAGAGCTTTTTATCTCAATTAACAGTATAATCTTGATATTTATTCTATTATTTTACTATATCCTTAATAGGATATTAGTTAGCAATAACTCTGGGTATATAAATCATAATGTTATCTATAATTATTTATCTGTGAGTAATGGATACCTTATTCTATTATTCCTTTAATACTCTGGGTAGCTGTTAAGGAAGGTGAATATATTATTACTTGCATGTACTATTTTAGTTTTATGAGTATATTTTATTTGGAGTATTAAATATGAGGTTGATATAAGTTAATGGTTTATCTATTTTATAATAGGTAATATACAGTATATATATTTTAAAGTGGTTAGCATTAAATAAAATTCATGCATACGGCTCAATACTCTTATTTTTATTATTAATTAATTGACAAGCCATACTTACTTTTGTAAGGAAAGTGACAGATTAAACCTCTAAAAAGTTAGTAACATCATCTAATCTCCTTAATCTATAAGGTATCAAAGTGCATTACTTCAAAAAGAAAAAGATATGTATCATGGTTTAGGCTGAGTTAAATTTACGCTAAAATTTATTTTTCTACTTGCATATAGATCATCTAATAGTTATATATGATATTATCATGAATATTATTAGTAAATGTATGAACTAGTAGTGTCGTTCAATATTAGCGCTATTTTGTTATTGTTATACTCAGTTTTAGTTTATCGTATTAGTAAGTATAGTATTGCAAATTTGTTCTCTGCACTTCTATCAATTTATTGTCTAATATCTTTCTTATTTCAGTATTTTACTATTAATACTATATATTTAGCTAGCTAATTTCTAGTTAGATAAATTTTTATGCTGATCGTATTTTTTGATTAATTGGTTAATATAGTTATTAACTGGCGCTTAGTGATTTATGTACTGATACTAGTGATATTCTAGTTTTGTTTATTAACTTTACACTAATATTTAGTAACTAATTTAATTTTGTATGTATATTTACATATTTATATACTAGTATTAATTCTATTTATTCGCATTGTATTTAGTTTAGCTAAGTTAGAGAAAAAATGTTAGTTGTTTTTACAAAAATTTCTCTTTTTTAGTTATTATTTATAATAACTTAGTAAGATGTAAGAGTAATTAAGTATTAGATGATTAGTAATTATTTAATATAATAAATTAGTGACTATGGAGTATGTTAAAACTATATATAGATCGTTTATTATCTATTATTTAGAAAAGCAATTATTTTTATTGCGTATAAGATTTAGTGCCTCAACTGTCATTGAAAAAAACATAGTGAAGTAAATATAACCTTTAGGCACATGTATCTGAAAACTTTCTAGTATTAGAGTGAATCCAACTAGGATTAAAAAAGATAGTGCTAATAATTTCATAGATGGATGTTGATTGACAAAATTACTAATTATTTGTGCGGCATACATCATTACCCCAACAGCTGACACCACCGCAGCTATCATAATAAATAAATGATTAGATAAACCCACTGCAGTAATCACTGAGTCTAGACTAAAAATAATGTCTAACAGCATGATTTGTATTAGTGTACTAAAAAATCCTTGTGCCTTATTGTACTGTTCTTTTTGTGAGCCATCAATAGTTTCATGAATCTCTTTGCTGGCTTTCCAAATCAGGAACATCCCGCCCAATAATAATATTAAATCACTAATAGAGACATGATTGGTCGCGGTACTAAATAGCGGATGCGTTAGACAACTTAAATAATTTATAGAGCTAAGTAATAATAAGCGCATAAGCATTGCAACAGCTAGACCAAGACGACGCGCCTTATTTTGTTGGTGCTTTGGCAGTTTATCTACCATCAGCGAAAGGAAAAGAATATTATCAATACTCAATATAATTTCAAGAATGGTAAGCGTACATAATCCTAACCAGGCATTCAGATCTAAAATCCATTCAAACATCGTCCTATACACCTTAATAGCTTAACACACAAGACATAAGAAAATAATTATATGCACTTATTTTAATACTAGTATAGATTACTAAATCTATGTTAAATAAAAAATTATATTAATACTATTTTTAATAGTAAAATAATAATTTTTTAGATATAAAGTAATCGGCAGTATCAAAATATGTTAGTCTTGCTCACTAATAATGTTGGTTGATTTCTGTTCGCTAGTTCTCTTTGGATATGGTTGAGGTATTATGTCATAATTAACAGTAATGCTTTCTATATTATTTATATATATTGGATTAATTAGCTTTTCTAAATCGTGTTGTAGTATCATTACGTCTGTAATATCTAGACTATGCATTATTAGTTAGTTAATGCATAAATATGTTAATATTATTTTTCGTTTGCGTTTCACTTGAGTGTGTAGTAGCGTAGTTAGCTTATTGTAAATATAGCTACCTATTTAGGTAGATCTATTATTATAATTGAGTGTGTGATGCGGATAAAATTAGTGACTAATTGTTTGTTATTGCGTTAACTAAAATTATTTTTAACTTAGTGACTAATTTAGAAAAATATTATGTATATCTACTACTAGTCATGGTACTAGTTATAATTATTAATAGCTGCTCTAGCGGTACATTAACTATAATCTTTATTATGTCATAAATCTTTAAAATTAGTAGTTTTATTTATATTACCAGTTTATCTAGTCTAAAAGTGAATAGCTTTTTAGTGTATTTAAATAATTATAGTTTATTTATTAGTAGTTAGAGTAATAAGTATAAAAGCATTATAAATTTATCTTGTTAGGTTAATTTTAAAAATATAATTCTTTAATTTCTTATATATAAATATATATCATTTGTTTAGCTTGATTCAGTTATTTATGATATTACGTTATTATATTGGTCCGAGTAAAAAATTGCTTTTATGCGTAACTGATATAAATAAAATAACTAATAATAAATAAAATTATATTTATTATTATCCATAAATTTACTAGATCACTTCAATTTTTATCAATCATTAGTTTAGTTTATAGGCTTGAAATAAGTAATTTTTTATTAGTTAATTTAACTCATGGGTGATTGATTCGGAGAATATATAGTTAAAAATAATGCTGATGGATCTTTCGCCAAGGTAGGTTTTTAATCTAGTAAATATTAAGTGTCTAGCTCATGAAAAGTTAATTTAATTGTATTATCTTTTTTTATTTTAATAAATAATATTATATTTATTGTTATAATATTTTATGTTAATGAGACTGTTACTCACTTTTTTCTTAAGTTCTTTACACACCTGTCCACAAAAAAATTAATAAACTATTTGCAAGAATAAACTACTTACAAGGTGTGTCTTTGTGCTTATAACTTCGTGATTTCTTATAAATGATACGCATATTACTTATTTTAGAGTGTTGTAAAGCAGTAGTTTACCACCCGTCGCTTGTGTGAAACAATTAGCGCATCTATTGAGTATGCAAATTTAAGATAATTGAGGTAGTCCGGTGATTGATCATGATGGCTACCGCCCGAATGTTGGTATTGTAATCTGTAATCTTCATGGGCAGGTTTTATGGGCTCGACGTTACGGTCAGCACTCCTGGCAATTTCCTCAAGGTGGAATTAACCATGGAGAAACTGCAGAACAAGCGATGTACCGTGAACTATTTGAAGAAGTGGGTTTAAGTAAAAATGATGTACGTATTCTAGCTTCAACCCGCAACTGGTTGCGCTACAAATTGCCGAAACGTTTGGTGCGCTGGGACACAAAGCCGATATGTATCGGCCAAAAACAAAAATGGTTTTTGTTACAACTTACGTGTAATGACGCCAATATTGATATGCAACGTAGTAGTACACCAGAATTTGATGGTTGGCGATGGGTAAGTTTTTGGTACCCAGTACGTCAGGTTGTATCGTTTAAACGGGATGTCTATCGCTGGGTAATGAAAGAGTTTGCTGCAATTGCGATGCCTATCCAATCAACAAAATGGCAGTTCTCCATTTATCGCCGTAAGAGAAGTTGAGTAAAGTATTTATTCTTATTTATTGATAATAAATACTTTAGAGGAGAATTGTCATTATTGATCTGATAGATTCACAGAAGATCTTATTTGATAAGATTTAACTCACAATGGGCGCAAAAGTTTACTCGATGTATCTAGCAGATAATAATTTTGCTTTCTGAGATAACATATAGACATAGCTTCCTAAACTATTAGTTTAGGGTTATTTTATTTGTTATTAACATATAGTAGATATTTTTACGGGAGGTGTAAACACTTAACTAATGAATCAGATTGATATACAGAATCGCTATATTTTAAAGATGTTTATCACATTAATTAGGGAAAATTGCTAATCTGTTTTTAGGGTATCAAGCATCTATCATTCTATTAGGTTAATTGGTGATATAGCGCTATGATTAATCTTCTTGAGAAAAAGAGAAGAATTTTTTATGACTACTTTGGTCACATAAATAGCTAAAGTATTTATAGTGGTTCAGTTATATAGTAGCTAATATGGCTGTTATTTTTTATGCTCTGGTTTTATTGCCTAGTTACGAATGGTATACTAAAATAGTAGCTTATCTTCGTTGTAATAAGTACATGATTATTGAATATTGAACACCATAGATAAGCGTAAATATTTTAATGAGGTAATAGAACCAGTGAGGAAGGAATTTTATTTGCTTAGCAAATACTTTTGTTGATTTATCAAAACAGTAATAAGGATCTTTGATCTAAACTAGATGTCTTGAAGATAATTGTTTTGATTGTGAATAAGTTGTTGTAATTAATCATAATTTGATTACAAATTAGTAGTAGTGGATATAATATAGGTGTTTGCTAAATTTAGCTAGCTAATTATAAACTAATAGGCATAATATTATGTACGATATTATGACCATTAGGTATATAATAATAAATATTTTGCTAGTGGATGTTAATTATTAATGCTTGTTACGGTAAATTATTGTTTAATCCATATATCCTTTTTGCTATAAGCAATATAATACGGATTAGTGAATAGTTAATATGAGGTAAGCAAGAAATAACATCAATAGATTAGCTTAACTAAAATGGTAGATTTATCTAAGCAATGTTAATTATTGTGCTTAAGTAGAGCATAAATAGCTGTTGTCCTTATGGTCAAGGGATGTTAATACATAATAAATAAAATCCTCTTATATTATAAATAGATTATAAGTCTAGTAGAATAACGATTAGGGTAATATAATTGTATGATATAGCATGACGTAATTACCTAATATAAATTTACTAGACTAAAAAGTCTAGTAAGCAAAAGTCTAGTATAGGTTGTGATAAATGATAAAATGATAAATAGGTACTTTACTTGTCAGTAAAGAAAATATTTATTTACGATAGTCTCGCTCTAGACAAGTCTCATTCTATATTCATGAGAAGTTTTTTGATTTAGTTTTGAGCCACGTTTAGAGTAAGATTAAGGGAACATCTTAGCATTAGTAACTGTAAGATTTTGCTTTTAAAAGCAAATGATGTTAGTAAAGTGAGCTATTTAATTAATTAAGCTATAAGTATATAAAAGCAAATATTAGGTTTTAAACTATTAAAGCTAAAGATTAGCATAATGCCATAAGTGTCGCTAATATTTATCTTAATTTTTTAGTCAAATATTGAGATCTTATTTGCAGTAATGTAAATAATTTTAATTAAAGTATACTATTAGTCAATAAAACATAATATCAGTAATAGCACTATTACTGGTGGTATCTATTATTTATATTATTATAATATAAATAAAATAGCTAAAGTATAGGGGTGTTAGTTTCTAAATATTTAAATGATAACTTAATGATGCTATTTTATGATCGTATTTATTAAGTTAAGTGGTAATATTATTTGTATAAATTTGCTGAAGTATAGTGTATGTTAGCTTAACTGTTAATTAATTTTATAGATCGTATAGTGATTAGTATGCCTATAATAGCATGACGGTAAGGTTGTTTAATATATTCTTTATTGTTTTTTATGGTAAGGCTATTGGATATATATTTTTAGAGAGTATATATTATTTATTGTTTAATTTTTGTTCATTATTTTGAGATCTATGTATAATGCATTAGTTAGTGACAAGGAGAGATATATACAAAAATATAGCATTAACTATATATGATAATCGTTAATCTTATTCTGTATAAGATGTTTATTACTTTTTAATTTATTGTATTATTAGCAGTATATATTTTATTCTAATGACTTAATTTTATCTAAATTTATGAGGGTGTGTATTTGTTATCTTACTTTAATTTAATATTTAAAATTATAATAGATATTATAGTTTTTGTATATATTTAGTATTTAAGCTAGCTAAAATAATGTATTTTTTGTACTTTACATTCTTTCTATTTAGTTATCACTTAAAACTTATTTATTAATGACTTCATCAAATTTGACTCTTTACTACATTTTATTCTTATTTGAATAAGAATAATATATATTATGGTGATAAATGAGTAATAATTATTTTGTATTTCCTAAATTTGATCCGATTATTTTTTCTATTGGGCCGATATCCCTACATTGGTACGGTTTGATGTATTTGATTGGCTTTATTTTTGCGATGTGGTTGGCTTTACGGCGTACTAGTAAGCCAGGAAGCTCTTGGACTAAAGATGAGGTAGAAAATCTTCTCTATGTTGGCTTTTTAGGGGTTTTTGTCGGTGGTCGTATTGGTTACGTGGTTTTTTATAATCTACCGTTGTTCTTGAGCGAACCTTTATATCTATTTAAGGTATGGGATGGTGGTATGTCTTTTCACGGAGGATTGGTAGGCGTTATCTTAGTTATGATTTGGTTTTCTCGCTACACTCAGCGTAATTTTTTTCAAGTATCTGATTTTATTGCTCCATTAATTCCATTTGGCTTGGGTGCTGGACGTCTAGGTAACTTTATCAATAGCGAATTATGGGGACGTGTAGCTATTGATACACCTTGGGCGATATTGTTTCCAAGCTCACGTAGTATAGATATACTAATTGCTTCTAAAGATAATACATTATTTTCTTTACTAGATCAGTATGGAGTATTGCCTCGTCACCCGTCACAATTATATGAACTATTACTAGAAGGTGTGGTGTTATTTATTATATTGAATTGGTTTATCCGTAAACCGCGTTCGCAGGGGGCTGTATCCGGATTATTTTTGTTTAGTTACGGTATATTCCGTATTTTTGTTGAAATGTTCAGACAGCCAGATTTTCAGATTGGCCTATTTAACGATATGATTAGTATGGGACAAATACTTTCTGTTCCTATGGTCGTTATTGGCATTATCATAATATTTTTTGCATACCACCCATATCCAAGGGCAAACAATAGCTAGGGGAAACCAATGAAACAATACTTAGATCTAATGCGCAAGATAATGTCTGAGGGTACTCGTAAGGTTAATCGTACCAATACGAGTACGTTATCTATTTTTGGTCATCAGATGCGCTTTAATTTACAAGAAGGTTTTCCATTAGTAACCACTAAGAAATGTCACTTATATTCCATTATTCATGAATTATTATGGTTTATACATGGCGATACTACAGTTTCCTACCTTCATAAAAATAATGTTACTATATGGGATGATTGGGCTGATGAAAGTGGTAATTTAGGTCCAATTTACGGTAAACAGTGGCGCGCTTGGGAAACTACGGATGGTCGTCATATCGATCAATTAAGTAATGTGCTCGAACAGCTAAAACAGGCACCAGACTCGCGGAGAATGATTGTATCTGCCTGGAATGTTGGCGAATTAGATCAAATGGCATTAGCGCCATGTCATGCATTGTTCCAGTTTTATGTGGCAGCAGGTAAATTATCTTGTCAGTTATATCAGCGTTCATGTGATGTATTTCTCGGGTTACCGTTTAATATAGCTAGCTATGCGTTATTAGTACATATGTTAGCGCAACAGTGTAATCTTGAGGTAGGTGATTTTATTTGGACTGGCGGTGATACACATTTGTACAGCAATCATATAAAACAGACGCAGTTACAATTAACTCGGGAGCCGCATCCACTTCCTAAGATGGTGATTAAACGTAAACCAGCTTCTTTGTTTGATTATTCTTTCGAAGATTTTGCTATTAAAGATTATAATCCTTATCCGGCAATTAAAGCACCAGTGGCAATATGATGTTTTTTAAATGTATTTATAGTGAAATAGGTGCGAGATAGCTTTTATTTTCACATAAAATTAGTGTGTGATATTTCTTTTATGATGATTACTGATAGATAGCGGAAAAGTGGCACATGCTATTTTTTAATATACATATAAACTATGTTATAGTCCTTTTAAGACTGATATTTTACTAAATATGAATAAAAATTATGTATAAATATTAATTATTACTAATAAGCTTAATATTTAGTTTATGTCAGTGATCTATTGTACGCAGATATTTATTATTTTTTAGGAGTGTTTTATAATATATAATTATTATTATGTAATTAATATGTAATTAAGTGGATATGTGTACATCTCATAATAATATTTATTTTTTAAAAAAATAATTAAGTATACTTGCGTTACTTCACTGGTAATATTTAAATTGGGTTACTCAAAAGAGATATAAGTGATGCATATAATTGCATATGTTAATAAATAAGTAATGGAATAGCTAAATATATCTTTTAAAGTAAAATATAAATTTTTTATAGAGACTTTATTTTTATGAAAGTGTACAAGGTAATTAATAATTATAAACAGATAATTTAAATGAGATCTATATTATTTGCTATGTTATTTTAAATAAAATCTTAAATAGAATAAATAGTTTTTATCATTAAATATATCTTCATATAAGAATCATTGATAATATGCGTAATAGTTAAATATTTTTATCTTATAAGTATAACAAATTCATTACCACCCTTTTTAAGTAGATATATTAAGCTTAAATAAGAGGATTTTCATATAGAGCTATATGCGTTCACGTACATATGGTACAAGAAAGGAGCAGTAAATAAGTAAAAGTTAAATCTAGTGTATTTTTAGGAACATTTAATAAAAGTTTCCGGTCATGATTTGACAAGTTATGAATTCCTAACTGCTGGGTAATCCACTATTATTAATATTATAAAATAACTCAGGAGCGTTATCAATGTAGTAATCATAAAAAATGATAGCGGTATCTAATAGATAACTCGGTCTAAAAGTTATTTATTAGACACTTAAGGACGTCTTTAACATAGAGCTCTAAGTTATAAACTAGTAACTAGCAATAAATGGTTTCATGAATAAGTTTAATAATCTCCTAAGAGATGACTTATAATAAATGGCAATTAATAATCTTTATTTAAAAGGCCACTATTATCTAAATTATTATAATCTGCAGCTTATACATGTCGCCCATAGCAGTTATCAATACTTTCTCTAATTCAGATGATCTTATGTTATATTTTTCTAAAAGTATGATTTATCGTATATTATAGTCTTGATTGTTACTAACTTACTTAGCTTATGTAGCAAGCTACCTATGCTTTTATGGGGTCACATTAAGTTCTTGTGTTGATAACTCACTTAATTGTATAAATTATACTATAATACATAAATATATAAATATATAAATATATAAATATATAACATATAAATATATATATAATATATTGATATTATATACAATAATATCTTGCTCGTGGCATAGATATTTAAGCGGCAGTAACTAGTATATAGAGAGTAGAAAATATGCTTATAATAAATTTATATTAATTTTATATTGCGATTTATTTTGTTTTAAAAATAATATTCATTGTGTCTTGTATTAGTTTATTTGGTTGGTAACAGTCAAAGACTGTCTGATGTTAAGTAATAAAGTTATAATGCTCTTGCATCATGATTAGCTTGAGTAATTATTATAACAATTGACAATAGTTATAATAAAATATTCAGTATATACTGGTTTTGTATTAAGAGTATTGTAATTGCCTATAAAGCGCTATAAGTTAGAATTGGTGGTTATGTGATTACCACGCATGATATTAAGTATAGTAACTATCGATTAGGTATTAGTGATATTTATGAATCTTGTAGCTACCTATAATTGTCGTTATCTTATGGGGTAACGTAGCGTAAGTAATTACAATCGATACAGTTAGGAAGGGTTATTAGATGAATATGTAATACATACTTATTTAGTTTCACTTTTAGTTATAATGCAAAGTATTCAAAATTTAGTCTTTTTGACGTAAAAATTTTATTTTGAAGTTATTCATAATATTCAATGTTTTCTTAGTATAATAATTCATATCATAGAAGACTGCTTTGAGCACGAATGATAATAGGATAGTAGTACGTAGGATATGTTATTATTTTTTTGACTCAGTGGATGAATATTACCGGGCATTTATTACCTATCGCTAGATTATCTCTTTTTACTAATAAACTTTATAGTAGTGCTATTTACCAGTTTATGGATAGGTAATTTTTCTATAATTAGTTATAGGTTGTGTATGATGAGTAATGTAATTAGTTCAATATCAATATTTAGTGATGTGAGTAAATTATTAGGTAAAGTCATAATATTTTCTTGATCAAGTAAAATTACAGGGTAGATATTTGTTAGTCATTAACTTGAGTATTATTAAGTAAACAATCTTAAAGCTAGGATTATTATATGGTGGTTGATTGCTTAATAAGTTAGGATTAAGAGATATTAATTAATATTAGTTATAAGAGCGTGATAGCTTCATAATATATACGTAATATATTGTAGAAAAATAGCATAATTAAACTTTGTTATATTGTATTAGAAGTGTTGATCATTGCATTATTCTATGTAGAGTTGCTGCTATTAATAATATACTACTTAACAAGTAGTACCATATTGAGTTTTTAGGTGTAGATTACTGCAATTATAAGATGAATGATGTAAATATGCAGATGTGTCTAATTATCAATAGTGAGTTAAGAATGCAGGACGATACCCATCGTGTATATACTTGAACTATGGTATTTTAACCTAAGTAATTATTAATAGATTTCTTTTTAAGGGCATTAAAATGTTCACGGTGTATCATTCTAATCAACTTTATTTATTAAAAAAACTGATTAGTTCATTGATAGCCAGAGCTCCGTTAGTTGATCCTTTTCAACAAGAAGTAGTATTAGTACAAAGCCCTGGTATGGCGCAATGGTTGCAAATACAATTAGCAGAGCAGTTAGGCATTGCTGCGAACATTACCTTTCCTCCTCCCATGACTTTTCTCCTAGACATATTTAATCAAGTTTTATCCGGTACTCAAAAAGAGAGTGTATTTAGCAAAGAAGCTATAACTTGGAAGCTAATGAGGTTGTTGCCGGAATTACTTACTTTACCAGTGTTCGTGCCTATAAAGCATTATCTTACTAATGATTGTAATCAACGTAAAATTTATCAATTATCTAGTCGCCTAGCTGAGTTGTTTAGTCAATATTTAATTTATCGCCCGAATTGGCTAGAGGTTTGGCAGTCTGGTGAGCGTATTGATGGTTTAGCAGACGCTCAACAGTGGCAGGCTCCACTGTGGGCAAGGTTAGTTGAGTACACGTGCGAATTAGGGCAGTCTGAATGGCATTATGCTAATTTGCATAGCCGATTTATTCGTGCTTTAGATAGTTCTACACATTGTCCTCCAGGTTTACCATCTCGGATCTTTATTTGCGGTATTTCGACACTTCCACCTGCATACTTAGATGTCTTGCAAGCTCTAAGTCGTTATATAGATATTCATCTAATGTTCACTAATCCTTGTCGTTATTATTGGGGTAATATTCAGGATCTCACTTTTTTGTCTCGGTTGCAAAGCCGTAAACGTTATCATTACGATCAAAAAGAAGAACGGAATTTATTTCGCGAGCCAAACTTAGCGGCATGCTTATTTAATAGTAAAGGACAACAACAACTTGATAATCCTTTATTAGCCTCTTGGGGAAAAGTGGGAGCTGACTATCTGTGCCTATTATCTCAATTGGCAGGAGTGCAGGAGGTTGATGCTTTTATAGATATCTCTGCTGACAATATGTTGCACGCTATCCAGCACGACATTCTGGAACTGGAAAATCATACAGTAATCAAAGCTACATCAGGAGTGTTAGATAGTAAAATTACTAAGCGGTTATTAGAGCCTCGAGATCATTCCATCAGTTTACATCTTTGTCATAGTATGCAGCGTGAAGTTGAAGTATTGTATGATCAATTACTGACCATGCTAGCAGAAGATCCAGAGCTGATGCCTCGTGATATCATTGTCATGATAGCAGATATTGATAACTATATGCCATATATACAGTCTGTATTTGGTAATGCCTCAGGTAAGCGCTACCTGCCATTCACCATTATTGATAGTAAGGTGCGTCCTGTACATCCAGTAATAAAAGCTTTTATTTCATTACTTAACTTACCCCATAGCCGGTTTACCGCTGAAGAGGTATTGGTTTTATTGGAGGTACCTGCATTAGCATCACGTTTTGCTATAGATAAAGAAGGGTTGCGTATATTACGTCATTGGATTAGTGAATCTGGTATACGTTGGGGATTAAATGATAATAACGTACGCGAGCTAGATTTACCAGTTACTAACCAAAATACCTGGTACTTTGGTATTAGGCGTATGTTATTAGGATATGCAATGGATAGTGACTCTATCGATTGGCAAGGAATTTTACCATACAGTGAATCAAACGGATTAGTTGCTGAGTTAGTAGGTAAACTAGGGGTGTTAATAAATAGTCTTGATCGTTGGCGTAAGTGGCTTAGTGAAACGCGCTCACTTAAAGCATGGTTGCCGTTATGTCGTCAAATTATTGATACTTTTTTTGTACAAGAAAATGAAATTGAAGTGTGGTTTACACTGCTAGAACAGCAGTGGCATAAAATTATTAGATGTGGCTTAATGCAGTGTTATCCATATGCGGTACCATTAAATATCTTGCGAGACGATCTAATTGCGTATTTTAATAATATACCAACTAGTCAGTATTTTGTATCTGGGGCAATTAATTTTTGTACGATAATGCCTATGCGTTCTATACCTTTTAAGGTAGTTTGTTTGCTAGGTATGAATGATGGTGCGTATCCACGTACCGAGCCCATGTTTGGATTTAATTTGATGGCGCAGGAACTTAAATGCGGTGATCGTCGCCGGATGAATGATGATCGCTATAGCTTCTTGGAAGCTATAATGTCAGCTCAGCAGCAATTATATATTAGTTTTATTGGCTGTTCTATTCAGGATAATCGAGATTTTTATCCGTCAGTCCTAGTTACTGAGTTGTTAGAGTATATAGAGCAAAACTATTGTTTGCCTAACGATAAGAATATAGATATTGAGAGCAGTGCTCAGCGAGTTCGTGAATATTTGATTAAGAGGCATGCCCGTATGCCATTTGCTGTTGAAAATTTTTTGCCCGATTTTGCGCAACAAAGTTATGCCGCTGAATGGTTGCCTGCTGCTAAGGGAAGTGGTACGGCGCTCTTATCTTTTAAGCAGTCACTGTTTCCAGTACGCGAGCAGCAAATTACATTAGATCGTTTACGTCAGTTTTACCGTCACCCAATTCGGGCTTTTTTTAGGTTGCGTCTTGGTATCATTTTTGCTCCAGAAGAAATAATGTTATTTGATACAGAGCCATTTACAGTAGATAATCTCAGTCGTTATAAATTAAACAGTGAACTACTGAATACTTTAATTGCAGGCGGAGATCCAGGTTATCTATATCATAGAGCATGCTTTGCTGGTGAGTTACCCAATGGTGTCTTTGGTGAAATTTATTGGGAAAAACAAGAGAAAGCAATGGCAGGGTTAGCTAAAAAAGTGCGAGCTGAGAGTAGTATCGGGCGTAATTTAGAGCTAGATATTAATATTAACGGTATACATATTAGTGGTGTATTAAATCAGGTACAAGATGATGGTTTATTGCGTTGGCGACCTGCGGTACTCTCTATAGTTGATGGAGTATTGTTATGGCTAGAGCACTTGCTGTATTGTTACATGGGTGGCACAGGAATTAGTCGTATATATGGGCAGCAAAATACTACTTGGAAATTTGCGTCGCTTACATCAACAGATGCTAGTAAATATATCTCCGAGTTAATAGTAGGGTACCAACGTGGTCTTTGTCACCCGTTATTACTTTTAAACAAAAGTGGTTGGGCATGGCTAAAAGAATGTTATAATCCAGAAATACAGCAGATTAATTGGCGGCAAGATACGCAAATTAAATCTCAGACCAAACTATTACAAGTTTTATGGGGTAATCAACGTTTAAGAGGTGAAGGAGCAGATCCTTATATGCAGCGAGTTCTTCATGAGCTGGATTTGGGGTGTAATGATTTTGCGCGAATTTTAGCTGAGACAGAACGCTATTTACTACCGATAGCACAGTATAATATTGCTTAATCCTGACAGTTTATGTTGTGTCATTATGTCATACCCTAGATCTAGAGATACGATATAGGGATATTAAGTATATAGATAGTCTAACTCCCATGATTGAGCATATAATATTTTTAGATTTAAAATATTATCACTGATGGAAATTAGTGGGACTGCAGAGTTATGTTTATTGTTTTTCCCAGTATTATAAATAACTTTAATAATATATGCGTGTACCTAAAAGTATTAATTTTACTTGTGTGTTTATATCTGATCCCCTTATTGGTACTCTAAAGTACAACATACTAGTAAGATTAAAGCATGATATAAATAGTTCTTAGTAAAAATTGCTATAATTTCTGAAATATATATTACTACATAATAGTATGTGTAATAGCTATAGATAATATCAGTGCTGGATTATTATTTTACTATGTTATTTTCCTTATAAAGAAGAGTATACTATAGTTTACTTGTTATTATATTTGTAATATTATTACACTTTATTAGTTACACTAAATGCTATTATTTCTCAGTGTAATATGATTTATATTAGGTTAACAATGGTCTCTGTCTATAGTATTTTGTATCTGGTGTAGGTCTAATTTTCATTAGATGTATTTAATTATAGGTTTCTTTAGATTAAAAATTATCACTTTAGTGATAATATAAGTAGAAAAATCTTATATTGCATAACGCCTATTTACTAATGATCTTGATAGGTTGTTTAATAGTAAGATAATCTATTAAAATTTATTTTGTTATACACGTGGAGTTTTTGCCTTTAAATAGTTACTCGAGTTACTCGAGTTACTCGAGTTACTTGAGTTGATCTAGTTGATCTAGTTGATCTAGTTGATAGTTCTTATATTAGCACGTTATATATTATTATGTTGTATGTTATGTTAAGGGGAAGTGGTCTAGTATTATTTCAGTTAATAACATTCTTGTTTACTAGTATAAATTATTGTAATTTGAATTACTGATCAGTAACAATTAATAGCTTAGTGCCATTGACAAATCATTTTCCTACTTATTACATAAGTAAGGTAACGTTAAGTATTATAAATATTAGTATAGGTTTAATATCGTATTATAATAATAGCGTATACTAGAATAGTACATTAATATGCTATTAATATTGAATTAAATATAATTAAGGCGATATTTTTAATCATTTTTTGATTATCGGTATATTAGTTGTGATATAGCTACTGGGTATAGCTGTATTTAATAGCGAATATCTTGTGTATACAGATATTAAAATAAGCATCAAATTAATCTGATCTTATGAGTGTTCATTATATTAAAGAGATTACTTTATTTATAGATGTAATTAAGATAAAAATTAATATTTTTTATTTATAAGAGACTTAATATGATGTATAATAATATTTTGTATTTTTAGGTTAATTAAATAATTAAACAGAGCATCAAATATTGGTAGTAATTAGGAATAAGCGTTTTCTGTTGTTAAAAGTATTATATCCTTATATTTTATATACCATCCATGACTATAATAGGTAACTTTACTCAACATATATTGCTATAACTTACGTGTAAGTGGACATTATTATAGTGGATGATGAATTAATTTATTTTATGTACATTAGATATTATGAGCGTGAGTTTGCGCAATGATAAAGTTATAAACGTATTATGTAATTAGGTTTTTATATTGTTTAATATATTAGCTACTGCATGTAATATAATATATTAGATACTGTATGTAGTAGCTATGAAGTTTAATTAATAAAAATTACCCTATTATACCTGCCTAAGAGTAACAAATAATGTATATTAAATTTTAGTTTTTATATTTAGATCATGCTTAGAATAGTTAGCCTTGAAGTAAGTAATTTAGTGAGTAAAAAAATTATTTTTTGTATATTATCAGTTTTATTAGTCAAGGTTATATTATGCTAATGTACTGATATTAAATAGGTTTGTTGTTAGCTAGTCGCTGTGTGGAGAAATCACAATTAATAAATTTATAATGAGATATAGGTTATAATAAGTTATTATTATTGATCTTTATACTAGTTAATTTAAATATAGTTATTACTATAACCTATATTATATTGTAAGAGTAGATTATTTAGTGGTTATTAATTATTATTTATGCATTAAGTAATTGATGAGCGTATGTATTATTCTATTTCCTAATATTGATAGTATCATATGAATAGATAGTCTAGATATCTATATATTTTGTTTTGATATCTGGTAGTCAGTAAGTTTACTGACTTTGTCACAATGAAATTTATTAATTAAGGATTAAAGATGCTCAGTTAAAATAAGTAATATTAATCACTATATTAATAGTGCTATTAGATATGAATTAATTAACTGAGGCAGCATTCTTAAATTAAGAGCCTATCCATTTAACCATTAATTAAAATTATATCAGCTTATTACTTATATGAAATAAGCATTGTTTTTGTTATTAGTGACACAATGGATACTGGTTAAGTACTTAGGTTACGTCTGTAAGTCAGTTGATTGATAATAATATTTAGTATTATTTATGTACACACATAGTATACATAGTGTGGTGACTACATCAAGTAGAGCATTTTAATATGGCACAATGTATCGCATATTTTAATGTTTATGTATTAAAAATATTCTGCAGCACAAAGTATTATATTATGACTGATAAAATTTCACATAGGCTTGATCCGCTAAAATTACCATTGTTTGGCGAACGGTTAATCGAAGCATCGGCAGGTACAGGAAAAACTTTTACTATTGGTATTCTTTATTTGCGATTACTACTTGGTCTTGGGTGCGAAAATTCAGCGTTCTCGCGACCATTAACTGTAGCAGAGATTCTAGTCGTAACTTTTACTGAGGCCGCTACAGAGGAATTACGCTGGCGCATTCGTAATAACATTCATGAGTTTCGTCTTGCGTGTTTGCGTGACAATAAGCATGAATCTTTTTGGTCAGTATTACTTAATGAGATTAATGATATATCTAGTACGTGTACACAATTACTTTTAGCCGAACAGCAGATGGATGAGGCAGCAATCTACACTATTCACGGTTTCTCTCATCGCATACTAACTCATAGCGCTTTTGAGTGTGGCATGTTATTCGAACAAACTTTAGTGGTGGATGATTTGGCCATATATCAGCGGGCATGTGCAGACTTTTGGCGGCGTTATTGTTATCAGTTACCATTAGTAGTTGCTCGGATAGTTAGTCAAGAATGGAGTGGTCCAGAAGATTTATTACATGACCTTTCTAGCTATTTACATCGTGAACCGCCAACATTACGACAACCACCTTTAGATGAAGAAACAATATTAATGCGCCATGAGCAAATTGTAGCCCGTATAGACTCCATTAAGATTAATTGGAAAAAATCTGTGAATGATCTAGAGGCATTAATTCGTAATTCTGGAGTTAATAAACATAGCTATAGTAGTACACACTTATCAAATTGGTTACGCAAAGTTAGTGAGTGGTCACTAACAGAAACGCTGGATTACCAGTTACCAAAAGAACTAAATAAATTTCGTGAATCAGTGCTATTGGAAAAGACAAAGCACGGTGAGGCGCCTTTTCATCCATTATTCATTGCGATTGATGAATTATTTTCTGCTCCCTTAACACTGCGCTCCTTAATGATGGCGCGCGCTCTTAAAGAGATATGTCGATCGATACAGCAAGAGAAGTGCCAGCGTGCAGAGTTAGGTTTTGATGATTTACTGAGTTTAATGGATAGTGCATTACAAAATTTGGGAGGGGTAGAGTTAGCTAAAGTAATTCGCCAACGTTACCCCGTAGCTATGATTGATGAGTTTCAAGATACTGACTCGCGGCAATATCGCATTTTTCATAAAATTTATGTTGGCCAGCCTTATTGTGGATTATTGTTAATTGCTGACCCAAAACAGGCGATTTATAGTTTCCGTGGCGCTGATATCTTTACCTATATGCGTGCTAGTTCTGAAGTTAGAGCTCATTATACCCTTGAGACTAATTGGCGATCATCTCCTGAGATGGTAGATAGCGTCAATGTTCTATTTTGTCAATTAAAAAAGCCCTTTTTATTTAGTCAAATTCCCTTTGTTGCTGTATCTGCGGCGAAAAAGAATCAAGGTATGGTATTTAAGCTATATAATAAGTCACAGCCAGCAATAAAGTTCTGGTTACAAAATGGTGAAGGTGTATGTGTAGGTGATTATCTACAATTAATGGCACGGTTATGTGCTACGCAAATTCGTGACTGGATTAGTGCTGGACAGCAAGGGCAGGCTTATCTAAATAATGGTAATCAGTGTAGGCAAGTACAGGCATCTAATATTACAGTATTAGTACGTAACCATAATGAAGCGGCATTAGTTCGTGATGCGCTCAGTGCATTATTAATATCTTCAGTATATCTTTCTACTCAGGATAATATATTTAATACGTCTGAGGCTAAAGATTTACTATGGGTGTTACAGGCAGTATTAGCTCCAGAGCAGAAATGTACATTGCGTAGTGCTATAGCAACTGGGCTAATTGGGTTAGATGTGTCAACTTTAGCTCATTTAGTTAATGATGACTCTGCTTGGGATGCCTTAGTAGATGAATTTGAAAGATACCGTATGATTTGGCGTGATCATGGTGTATGTTCAATGTTAAGTGCAATTATGAAAACACGCCACCTAGCAGAAAATTTATTGGCCAGTGTTCGCGGAGAACGGCGCCTTACTGATCTACTGCACTTAAGTGAATTATTACAAGAGGCTTCTATTCAATTTGATAACGAGCATGCCTTAGTAAGCTGGTTAGCACAACAAATTATACGACCTAGCTATCAGGTTGATAATCAGCAAGTAAGATTAGAGAGCGATCGTCATTTAGTACAGATCATTACTATTCATAAATCCAAAGGTCTACAATTTGATTTGGTATGGTTACCATTTGTAAGTCATTTTCATCAGCAGCGGGATGCACTGTATCATGATCGTAATAGCTTTGAAGCAATATTAGATCTCAACGTCAATCAAGATAGCTTAGCTTGGGCAGAAGAAGAACGTTTAGCTGAAGACTTGCGTTTACTGTATGTCGCATTGACTCGGGCAGTATATCATGTGAGTATCGGTATTGCACCGATAATTCAGGGTGTACGTAAAAAGAATGGAGTCACAGATGTTCATCTTAGTGCATGTGGTTATTTAGTTCAAAATGGGCAAGCAGGTAATGCGGCTTATTTGTATGAGTCTCTACATAAGTTAGCTAATCGGGGCATTCCATTGTCCTTAGTAGGCGATCTACATGAGCATCCTTTGCCATCAGAGCCTACTATTTCGGTAAAGTTAGCAGCAAAAGATTTTACTCGTAATATTCAAGACTTTTGGCGTATAACTAGTTATACGACCTTGCGGCATTATGGAGAGCATCTTACGCATAATTCGTTGCCGCAGCTAGATACTAATATTGTCAAGGAGCAAGTGGAAACAAGAGAGCGAGTATTTACACCGCATACTTTTCCGCGCGGTGCTGCATCTGGTGTATTTCTACATAATGTATTAGAGGCACTAGATTTTACTCAACCGCTTAACGAGAAATTACTACTAAAATTGTTACAGCAGCAGGGATATGCAGATGATTGGCATCCCGTGCTATTAGCATGGATTAATGTTTTACTTACTACTCCGTTGTATGATAACGGAGTGACATTAGCAACATTGCAACCACAACATAAGCAGGCTGAATTGCAGTTTTATCTACCAATTAGTCGGTTGTTACATTCAAATGAGCTTAATAAATTAATAAAATGCTATGATCAGCTATCCTCTCGTTGTCCGTCACTTAATTTTCAGCCAGTCCAAGGAATCCTAAAAGGATTTATTGATTTAGTATTCTTTTGGCAGGGTAAATATTATTTACTAGATTATAAATCTAATTGGTTGGGTGAAGATAGTAGCGCTTATACGCGTTTAGCGTTAGAAAGAGCTATAATTGAGCATCGTTATGATCTGCAATACCAGCTCTATACTTTAGCATTACATCGTTATTTGCGCCATCGGCTACCTTGTTATAATTATCAGCATAATTTTGGAGGGGTTATTTATTTATTCTTGCGTGGTGTTGATCCGATGTATCCTGGAAATGGTATTTTTACCTGCTATCCAGCACAAGAATTAGTGGAAGGCATGAATTTAATGTTTAGTAAGGAGCCTTCTTTGTAGCAGGATAGATTATGATAACTTTATTAAATCGGGCAGTTGGGCTTGGTGTGTTGAGGCCTTTAGATATTCAGTTCGCTAATATAGTTGCAACAGAGGATCAGCCTGATATTTTCCTGGCTGCTGCTTGCGTAAGTGCGGAGGTAGGTATTGGTAATGTTTGCTTGATGTTAGATCAGATGAGGATGGGGCAATTGTTTACAGGATTGCCGCCGCAGTTGGCAAAAGCTATCTGGTTAGAAGCTGGGCAGCCAGATATAGCCCAATGGCGCCGTCGCCTTATTACATGCAGTGCAGTTAGTAACGGCAGTAGTGCTGCTCCTCTGGTATTGCAAGGTGAGCGTCTGTACTTACAGCGTATGTGGCAGAGTGAAGGTGAGGTAGCGGCATTTTTTAGTAGTTCAGACGAGTATAAGTTAGTGGATGATTCTGAGTTACGCAATGTTCTCGATCAGTTATTTATCCCGACTAACGGTAAACTAGATTGGCAGAAAATTGCCGCTGCAGTTGCGGTAACCCGGCGCATTGTAGTGATTTCCGGCGGCCCAGGAACTGGTAAAACTACAACTGTGACTAAATTATTAGCTGCATTAATACAGCTGCATAAGTGTATGCATTTACGTATTGCATTAGCGGCACCAACAGGTAAAGCAGCTACGCGACTGACGGAGTCTCTTGCTAATGCGGTTTGTAAGCTAGATTTAACCCCAGCGCAGTATGCACAATTCCCTACTGAAGCTACAACATTGCATCGACTATTGGGTATGCAGTTTAACAGCCAGCGTATCTATGATCGTTATGATAACAAGTTGGATTTAGACGTGCTTGTGGTAGATGAGGCATCAATGATTGATTTATCAATGATGGCACGGTTAATTCGCGCTTTGCCAAAATATACCCGAGTGATTTTTCTTGGTGACCGTAATCAGTTATCTTCGGTAGAACCTGGCGCGGTATTTGGTGATATTTGTAGTTTTAGTGAACAGGGTTACAGTAAAAGTCGTGCTGCAGAGTTAAGTAGTTTAAGTGGGTATGTATTACGGGGGCAACAGGTACAGGTAGAATCATTGGTTCGCGATAGCTTATGCTTGTTACGCAAGAATTATCGATTTGACGCTAAATCTGGCATTGCTCAGTTAGCGCGCGCAGTCAATGTGGGTGATATAGCACTAGCAGTTAAAGTACTTAGTGGTGGTTTTAGAGATGTTATGGATTATTCTCTGGCTACAACTGAAGAGTATCAAGCGCTATTAGTAATGTGTGTTGCGGGTTATCAAAATTATATGGAGCAAGTCATCGTTCGGGATGATGCTATCACAATATTAAAAACATTTAGTAGTTTTCAGGTATTATGTGCACTGCGTACAGGATTATTTGGTGTTGATGGATTAAATCAGCAGATTGAGCTTGAATTAAGGCGCTCTAACTTAATTCAGAGTACGCAGGGGAATTGGTATCTAGGGCGACCAATCATGATTGAGCGTAACGATAGTGTGCTGGGGTTATATAATGGTGATATTGGCATTACTCTAGAAACTGGGCGTGGTAAGTTAGGTGTTTATTTTCTTTTGCCGAATGGCGGAATTAAGTTAGTGCAACCAAATCGTTTACCCGCGCACAAAACTGCTTATGCGATAACTGTGCATAAATCTCAGGGTTCTGAATTTGATCATATAGCGTTAGTATTGCCGAACTATTTTCTATCCTTACTGACTCGTGAATTAATATATACTGCTATTACTCGCGCGCGTACATGCGTGTCATTGTATTCGGTTAGAGCAGTTTTGATAAGGGCTATTTGTACACGCACTTGGCGTTGCAGTGGCCTAATTGAACGTTTACGAGCCGGTAACAAAAGATAGAAAAGTTTAGTACAGGTTATAATATTTCAGTCCATAGTATTTTATTGCATAAAGAAGTTTAAAATTCTAAATGTATTTCTCTATCTGAAATATTTTCTTCATTTTTGTTCTGAAGTCTGTATAGCATTGCACTCTTAATAGTTAGGGTATCACTTTTTAACAAAAGTTAATTTATTTATTTATAACTTTATTTCTTGTGCAAGTTGTATATTATAGTGCCGTGTGATTCTAATGTATATAGTAACTATATTATATTGCTTATATCATTAATGTTACTCTAGTATAGTGGTTTGTTATGCCTATAAATACTATATTACTAATACTATATACTTTATAATAGCCGTAATACTAATATATTAAGTATTGCTAAATGTATTTGATTATTACAGGAAGAGCCTAATAATAAAGTGATTATTAATTTGTTATGTTTTACGTAATCTAATAACTACTTAGTTATATTTAATTTATATTAATTGTTAATTAATAAGCAACTTCTTCCTAGTTAAAGTTTAAATTTTTTTTATTTATTGATTTGGCGTTTAATAAATAATAAGCTAATAATTATAATAAGTTATATCATATTTTATGCTTAAAGATTATTAATACTAAAAATTATATATAACTATCCTTTATAGCTAGGTGTTATTTAAATTTATTAATATCTTATTGTTGATGTATTAATGTAGTCACATGATATTTAATTTAATCTATATTTTTTTATTTATTTTATGAGTAAATTTTAACCATGATTAATATGATTATATTATTTATCTTATTTATTTTATACTTTTTATTGTTAATATAAACAATATATATTGTTCATTTATTAATTTTTTATTAAAAAATATATGTATAGTAGTGTGATGCAAGTTATAAAACAGATAAGTAAAATAGTAATTAATACACTTATTTTAAAATTTATCTTATATCTTTTGAGTTAATATTTTTAGATGATTTTTTATAATGGCGCGTAATAATGGTAAAGCACAGTAAATTATTGGAATCATAACAATAATTAGTTATAATTTAGAAATTTTTTAAGATTAGTAATACTATGATTATGATATTAATGTACTAAAGAGCTTAAAATAACTAAATTATGTACTGTACTAGCTTTAGTAGCTGATTTATAATTTAAAAATACTTTAGTTAATAATATTTTTTAATTACTATAAATCAGTAGCTTTAGTGTATATTAATCAAATTAGTGAATTTATATCTATAATAAATTTATATCTATAACTATATTAATTATATGTAAATATATCAAGTAATAAATAAGCTATCAATTTAATCATTACTGAGAATTATATTTTAGTGATATGTAAGTCGGAAATAAATGCTAAGAGTTTTAAGTATTAACTTAAAATAAATAATTATCTTTTAAGGTTTAAATTTTATTTGTGCAATAAAATAATATAGTGAGGATAAAGAAATCATATTTTAGGTAGTTATAAGTTATGAGTATATATTAAATGTAAATTAATAATGTAGGTATTTATTTTATCTCAGATGATATCTATTATTGTAGTAGGGAAATATTTTTTTATTAATTTATTATTGTTCATGTATATTCTAATATATATTAAAATATTATTAAAATACTTTAAGTGCTATCAATGGTATCTAGTCTATTAACATTAATGTTGTTAGCTATAGATATCATTAGTTTGTTGATTTAGTGTTAATGTTTAATATGTTATGTACAATATTACAATATTAGCATTTATGATTTTAACCACTTAATAATATTTTGATGCTTGATTTTATATAGATAGAAACTATTTAGTTTGAAATACACAATCTATAAAATTTTTTTAATTTTAGAGTCTAAAACTATAATAATTCATATATTAATGCATTAAATAAGATCTGTTTTTTGGGATATATTTTATAATGCGCTTAAGATTGGTTGCGGGGATCGGATTTGAACCGACGACCTTCGGGTTATGAGCCCGACGAGCTACCAGGCTGCTCCACCCCGCGTCTTCTGAATGAGCACTATACTCTCTGTAAATTTTGTTGCTAAACTTTTTTTTTCAAATTTATTTAACAATAAATATTGTATACTGTATTTAATCATAAATCATTTAATTTTTATCATTATTAGCTATCTTGCTTTTATCTGCAATAATTTCTTTATCAAGAGGCGTTTGTCATTGTTTGGATAATAATCGTTTTATACGAGAATTTGCAATGAAATGGTGTTATGTGAAATATATCTTTAGCGGGTTAGTTATTATAATTGCTGGATGTTCTATTAAGCCTACTGATCGTGGGCAACAATATAAAGATGGTTACTTGGATCAAGCACTAAAGCATGTTAAGAAGCCTAATATCAAGGGAGAATTACTTAATATTCAAGATTACTTAAATGAAGTTCTAGAGATAAAATGTGCCGCACCTTTGATTTTTGATCGTTACAATAAGACTTATCAGTTAGTAAAAAATTGGTTATTAGCGGGCGCTGATATGCGTCAATTAAAAGAGTACGGACTCAGCGCCGAACAGATGAGGGGTATCGATAATTATGGTAATGTTCAGTTTACTGGTTATTATACACCAGTGTTGCAGGTGCGTTACCCTAAGCAGGGGAATTTTCGCTATCCCTTGTATCGTATGCCGGAGCAAGATAAAAAAACTTTACCTAGCCGCGCAAGTATTTATTCTGGCGCACTAGACGATTGTTATATTATAGCTTATAGCAATTCGCTAATAGATAATTTTATGATGGAAGTGCAGGGTAGTGGGTATGTAGATTATGGCAATGGCCAACCGCTTGTATTATTTAGTTATGGAGGTAAAAATGGTTATGCCTATCATAGTATTGCTAGGGTTCTGGTTGATCGCGGGGCTATAGCATCTACTGCGATATCTATGCAAGGGGTATATCAGTGGGCTGCTAATCATAGCGCTACGGAATTACGTGAATTGCTGGAGCAGAACCCTTCTTTTGTATTTTTTCGACCAGAACCTTTTACGACAGTAAAAGGTGCAAGTGTTGTATCATTAATTGCTAAAGCTTCAGTAGCGTCTGATTTTTCAATAATCCCGGCAGGGACTACATTACTTGTAGAAGCACCATTACTGAACAATAAAGGTAAATTCATTGGGGAATATGAAACACGATTAATGATCTCATTAGATGTAGGTGGTGCTATCAAGGGTCAGCATATTGATATATATGAGGGTATTGGTTTAGCAGCTGGTCAACTGGCAGGTTATTATAATCATTATGGTCGAGTATGGTTGTTGAGCAGTAGTGGTGTTTTGTAATTTTAGTGTCAAATTTTTTTAGCAGCAACAATTTGTTATTTAAACCTTTAACTACTGATTACAATATAAAGGTAATAGTATGTGCTTATATTATAAAGGTGATTAAAGCGTTATGAACATAATATATTCTGCTGCTTGTTTATAGCGTTTTGATAGTACAGTATAGCTTTATGGAGATTAGTGATTAGAATTTTTGTGCAGACTAGGGTTTATATTATTGAGATTGAAAGGCAGGTTTCTAGGTAGTAGAAGCATTAGTGCTTACTGGAATTAGTGCTATTATATTAATTAATATGGGTAGTATCTGTATTACTAATGCTAATCGTCAGATCTATGCATTATATCCGCATATCGGTAAGTTAAATCTAATATCAGTAAGTTAGATCTAAAGTTATGGCGGAATTTATTTTATTAATTAATCCAGCGTGCTGGTATCATATATTGATAATTTATTACTTCTAACAATATCAATGCATTATTAAATAATAATCTATAGTTATCTAATTTTCTTTAAGACGACGCTATTATTTTGACGCTATTATTTTACTGTCGTCGCTTACATGTTAGAGTTATTGCTATTGGTAGTGTAGGTAGATAAATTGATCCTGCTAAAATAGCAGCAGTCGATTTAGTAAATAAAATTCAAGATCTAATCGTCGATCTAGCAAATACAATTCAAGATCTAATCATAGCTAAGGATTGTAATCAATTGAAGCATGATTTCAATATATAGTGAAAGATAGTAAGGGTAAGTTCGGTATTGGGTATTGACTGTGTATTTTCTAGTGAGACCTTATTCTACTTACAATTAGATGATTCTGTATCTGCTTTATATAGTATTATTTGATATTTAAAAAAGAATAAATGATAGAGCTAGGTTTGGTGCTATCACCATAGTGATTGTTACTTCTTGTTTCGTGGTTGTATTTTATATACTGAAACAGTGATAGCAAAATTGGTGAGTTAGATGCAATCAGTAGCTATCAATTATAGATTAATGGCTAATAGAGTAATAAGTGAGTATTCGTGTTTATGAGCTTATAATATAATAATAGTTCATCAATTAATACTAGTGATTTTAGTTTTATCAATTGTTTTAGAATATTATTTTCTGTCGTCGTTAGCAATATTGTGCAGTAGGGAGACTACGCTTCTCTATATTAAAGCTGTAAGATGTATTCTTTGCCCTTATTTTTACTAGTGAGTGAGAATAACTGCTATCTTACAGGATGTATACAATCTATTTAGGCTTTATTTCGGGCAACTAGATTTACTTTAGTAAAGCTTAGTACATTAGTATACTTGTGTATATCAGTGCAATATAAACAATCTTAATGCACAAGGGTGAGGTTGCTTATTATTTTGCTAATGGTGTTAGATGGTGTTCAATATACGCAGCTTCATAAAAAATTCATTAGTTAGTATATAATATGACTAACATTTAGTCAAGATGATTAATAAGACGATTAATTTAATCATTTAATTGGTAATTAATGTTTAGTATTGTTATGTAATATAAGTCTATATTTGCTAATGAAAATATTATAAATTTGTTATGTAATATATACGGAATTTGCGTAAAGTGATGCGCCGATAATCGAGGTCATTAATCTCATATGCATGCATTTCATGAGTATATTAGGTAGTTTTAACGTAATTGTTAGTAGATAATTGTGTATATGTATTGCGTACCTTGTCTGATTAGTGGTATCAGGTGACCACAGTTATTACAATATTAGTATCATTTAGATATATAGTATTACTAAATTTTGCTAATCTTAGATATATTTGTAGTTACTGAAGTTTATTCTGTTATTTTCCTACCTTTGTTTTAACTATCGATGTACTGTAGTTTTATTTTTATAGTTGGGTATTTTTTGTGGACTCATATTATAGTCCTATTGCATACATGAGAGAATGTAGCTTTTTTAAAAAAAAATACGAATCTGCCCCGTATAGAGCAGTGTTGTATA
The DNA here is from genome assembly GCA_000238975.1 of Serratia symbiotica str. 'Cinara cedri'. Lineage (GTDB taxonomy): Bacteria > Pseudomonadota > Gammaproteobacteria > Enterobacterales > Enterobacteriaceae > Serratia_D > Serratia_D symbiotica_A. The sequence continues at coordinate 401,152 of CP002295.1, forward strand.
ATAGTGTATTTGTTAAGCTATTGATTAATTAATAACTGTTATTAATAATTTTTGCTATTCATTTAGTAGTCGCTAAATATTTTATTTTATTGCTTGAATAATATAACTTTCGTAATTTGTGTTTTTATATAATGTAAGTAATAGAATATTTAGTATTGATGTTTATATTTTTTGCATATTTCATAGTGTATAAAAATATTATTTGTTAAAATAATTTGATTCTGATATGGATACTTAAATTTCACGCTTTTATTATAGTCTTCTTTTTTCATCTTGTAATAATTAGGCTTAAGAAGATTATTATACGCCTTTAGTTTGATTATTATGAGCCTTTAGTTTAGTGATATATTAATGCTTTAGTCTTATAAAGATAATTATTTTATAAAGCACGATATAAAGTTATAATTATTGAAAATATAAAATAGTGAATTTATAGTTCTTTATTTTTGATTGCAGTCTATGTTACGCAAAAGATCATTAATGCTAACCTTGTTACGTGTATTGGTGTTAACTTTCTTGACTATTACCGCACAGTATAAGCTATAAGAACCATCTTGTGATGGCAGATTACCAGGTACTACGACAGAGTTTGCTGGTATGCGCCCATACCATATTTTACCTGTTTCTCGTTCATAGATACGCGTACTTTGACCGAGATAAACTCCCATAGAAATCACCGAGCCTTTTTCTACTATGACACCTTCAACTACTTCGGAACGCGCACCGATAAAGCAGTTATCTTCAATAATAGTTGGGCTATTCTGTAGGGGTTCTAATATACCGCCAATGCCTACGCCACCAGATAGATGAACATTTTTGCCAATTTGCGCACATGAACCTACTGTTGCCCAAGTATCAACCATGGTCCCTTCATCAATGTAAGCGCCAATGTTGATGTAGGATGGCATTAATACGGTGTTACGGGCAATAAATGCCCCGTAGCGTACACTGGCTGGTGGTGCTACGCGAATTCCTGCTTTATAGAAGCGCTCTTTATTGTAGTTTGCGAACTTCATCGGTACCTTATCATAATAGAGGGTTTCCGCCCCTCCTGTTAACTTATTATCATTGATACAGAAATAGAGTAGTACGGCTTTTTTTAGCCATTTATGTGTTATCCAATTACCGTCTCTTTTTTCAGCAACACGTAGAGTACCATTATCTAATAGTCTTATTACTTGATTTACTGTTTTGCGAGTTATAGTGTCTGTGTTTGCTAGATTTATCTCTGTACGATGCTCAAATGCGTTTTCAATAATGTTCTGTAATTCTTGCATGCTATTATTTTCCTTATTTTTAGTAAAATGTTATATGTAAACTGTTTAAAACTTTATTTTTACAAGATCATTATGAGTTTTAACTTAATTTAATGTTTTAACCTAATTCAACGTTTAGTATCTTATGTTTTGGATGTTTCGATATAATGTTAGTACTTTAGAATATATTATATATTATCATTTACATGGAGGGTTGCTATTACTTATTGCTTATATTTTTTAAGAGCTGTTTGCTGTAGCATTTATTTAAAACTTAAGTAGTGAGAATAAATAAATTTTGATGTATTTATAATAAATAGAGAGAATACATACTATTTTAGAGAGATGGTTTAAGAATCAGGTATATTTTATCACTTATGATATACTATTTGCATGGTAGTATTGTGTAGTTAGATAACTAATTTTTAAGTAGTTATAGTTATTTATATGAGTTTATTTAATGCAGATCTTTGTTTAGAATGTTAAATGATATAATTATTATGAGAGTTTTTACTATTGAGATGATTGTTTTTGAGGTGATTGCTGATAATAATATAGACACTAGCACTAGAGAAATATCTATATTGTATTTTCTGCTTGCTAATTAGATGCAATGTTACTCTTTAGTAATAAAGAATTATTTTAATAATATTACTATATTAGTATATGGTACATAAATAGTACATATTTATGAAATTAGTAGTATTTTATACTCGCTTAAGGGGCTGTGTATAATTTGTTCTTGCATCAGTTACAGATACGAGCCATAACGTATATCATTAGTGACTGAATTAATGCTCATCTTCTCTCTTAGCTACATGGTATTATGTAATATGGATATTTTTAATCTCGCAGCATAGTTTTGGCAATGTGTTTTGCGTCTCTCTATTCTATAGAGTTATATTTTTATTCTATAGAGTTATATTTTGTGATATAATAAATTAAAGCATTAGATAATATAATTATAATTATTTTGCAGTACTGAGCTACTTAAATCTTATTAGATTATAAAAGTTATCACAGTATTAAATCGTATTGATTTTAGGATTTATATTGTCTCTCTTTGAGATGATATGATCTTCAATAAATAATATTAAAATTGTTGCATATATTATTTTAATAGGGTACTCTTTAAACTCGTAATAAAATTACGACCCTTTAAGGTGTTATGGTTTAGAGCCAGTTAGATATTAACGTCACCTTAACACAATAAATAATTTTGTTTGTTGACGAAAAGAAAATAAGTATTATATGCGTCGCATTAATAAAGTATTTAGCTCAAGCTAACGTGAGGTAAATGTGTAGTAGTAATCAATCTTATTTACTTTATATTTCGTGCACAATAATTTTAGGAATAGTGTCATCTTTACGCCATGTCATGATTTCGCAGCCGTTATCTGTGACCACAATGGTATGCTCATATTGCGCTGACAAACTGTGATCTTTAGTTTTTACGGTCCAGCCATCTTTCATAGTGCGTATGTGATAATCACCGGCGTTGATCATTGGTTCAATAGTAAATGCCATACCTGCTTGCAGTATTATGCCAGCGTCGTCAGCATCATAGTGTAAGACTTGAGGTTCTTCATGGAATGCTTTGCCAATTCCATGTCCGCAGTATTCACGTACCACAGAGAACTTCTCAGATTCGATAAATTTTTGGATTTCTTGCCCTAAGGAGCGAAGGCGAATGCCTGGTTTAACCATATTTAATGCCAGGTAGAGGCTTTCCTGGGCAACACGACACAAGCGTTTGCCTAAGATAGTTGGTTTACCTACAATAAACATTTTTGAAGTGTCGCCGTGAAAACCATCTTTAATTACTGTTACATCGATATTAACGATATCGCCATTTTTTAGAATTTTATTATAACTAGGTATACCATGGCATACTACTTCATTCACTGAGATGCATACAGATTTAGGGAAACCATGGTAGCCGAGGCAGGCAGAGATGGCATGTTGTTCTTGAGTTATGTGTGTGTAACAGATATGATCTAGTTCGCCCGTATTCATACCGGGGTTTATATATGGCTCGACGATATCTAGGACTTCGGCGGCTAGTTGGCCAGTTATGCGCATTTTTTGAATGTCATCGGATGTTTTGATTGAGATTGCCATGAAATTAGTCCACAGTTGTCTTTATTTGAATAAATATTATTTTTGTATTACATGATTAATTAACACTAGTTAATAGTATCACGCTCTTATAATCTGCAATATTTTTTCTTAACCATAAATCAAATGCAACAAAAGTTAGTATCTATTGTGGATGTGTGTTATAAAGTATACTGAATATTTGCTGTTCTATGTCCTCTTGAGGACTATTTTAGTGGTTCAAACAGTAGTTCAGTAGTTCAAATAGTAGTTTAGATATTTTTGGACTATCTACACTAAATAATACATGCGTATCGGCACATGAGTCAGGGCACTGTGTGGTGATCAATTACTCAAAGTCGGCGTTGTGGGATACATGGAGCCATAACTCCAACTAATTCTATAGAGGTTTCAACATGGCAACTGTTTCCATGCGTGATATGCTTAAAGCCGGTGTTCATTTCGGTCATCAGACTCGTTACTGGAACCCGAAAATGAAGCCTTTTATCTTTGGCGCACGTAACAAGGTTCACATTATAAATCTTGAGCAAACTGTACCCATGTTTAACGCCGCCTTATCTCAACTAACAAAATTTGCTGCTCGTAAAGGCAAAATCTTATTCGTTGGTACTAAGCGAGCAGCGAGTGAAGCGGTAAAGGAAGCTGCACATAACTGTGATCAGTATTTTGTTAATCATCGCTGGTTAGGTGGTATGTTAACTAACTGGAAAACTGTTCGTCAGTCAATCAAACGTTTAAAAGATCTTGAGCTCCAGTCCCAAGATGGCACCTTTGATAAACTAACCAAAAAAGAAGCGTTAATGCGTACTCGTGAATTAGCTAAGCTAGAAAATTCGTTGGGCGGTATCAAGGGTATGGGCGGACTGCCTGATGCTTTGTTTGTTATTGATGCAAATCATGAACACATTGCGATTAAAGAAGCCAATAATTTGGGTATCCCAGTATTTTCTATTGTTGACACTAACTCTGCTCCAGATGGTATTGATTTTATTATTCCTGGTAATGACGATGCAATTAGAGCAGTTTCCCTATATTTAACAGCTGTTGCTACTGCGATATGTGAAGGTCGTTCTCAAGATTTATCAGTTGAGGTATCAGAAAGTTTTATAGCAGCTGAATAATGAGGTAATTTTATTACTGATTAACCAGTTATTGACCTATTTTGGTTAGGGGCCTTTGAGGCTCCTTTTGTTTATCTGGATGAGATGTGCCTTTTTATAAGATAATCGAGGAAAAATAAATGGCTGATATTACTGCCGCTCTAGTAAAAGAGCTGCGCATGCGTACTGCGGCTGGTATTATGGATTGTAAAAATGCGTTGCTTGAGGTTAATGGTGACATAGTTTTAGCAATCGAAAATATGCGTATATCTGGCGCGATTAAAGCGGCAAAAAAAGCAAGTAATATTGCTGCTGATGGTGTAATTAAAGTTAAGATTAAGGAAAATTATGGCTTAATTTTAGAAGTGAACTGCCAGACTGACTTTGTAGCCAAAGAGATTGCTTTTCAAGCATTTGCTAATAAAGTTCTAGAGACTGCTATGATAGAAGGCATTAGTAATATTAGTGCATTAAAAGCATATTTTGAAGAAGAGCGTATTGCTTTAGTAGCTAAAATTGGTGAAAACATTAATATTCGCCGTATTGCTTCTCTTGAGGGCAGTATATTAAGTAGTTATTTACATGGCGAGCGTATTGGTGTTTTGATTGCTGCTACAGGCGATAATAAAGCACTAGTTAAGCAAATTGCTATGCATGTCGCAGCTAGTAAACCTGAGTTTATTAAGCCTGAAGATGTTTCCGCTCATTTGGTAGAAAAAGAGTATCAAGTTCAGTTAGATATCGCTATGCATTCTGGTAAGTCAAAAGCAATTATAGAGAAAATAATTGAAGGGCGCATGAAGAAATTTACTAACGAAGTTTCTCTTATTGGACAGCCTTTTGTTATTGATCCTAGTCAGACTGTTGGCCAGGTCCTAAAGGGGCATTCTGTTAACATTACTAATTTTATTCGTTTTGAAGTAGGTGAGGGTATCGAAAAAAATAAAAATGATTTTGCTATTGAGGTAGCAGGAATTAGTAATTAATCAAACTCTGTTCATACAGCAGTCACTCTTTAGTACAGTATAAAACTGTAACAAACTAGATAGCTATAGTACTGAGCTCCGGCGCATTTTATGGGTTTACTGATTGCATATTAGGACGAACACTATGGCAACTAATGCAAAACCCGTATACCAACGTATCTTGCTTAAACTAAGCGGTGAGGCCCTGCAAGGTGCAGAGGGTTTTGGTATCGATGCTAGCGTTTTAGATCGTATGGCGTATGAAGTTAAAGAGTTAATTGAACTAGGGGTTCAGGTTGGTATAGTAATCGGTGGTGGAAATTTATTTCGTGGCGTAGGTTTAGCGGCAGCTGGTATGAATCGTGTAGTGGGTGATCATATGGGTATGTTAGCTACTGTTATGAATGGCTTAGCTATGCGTGATGCATTGCATCGTGCTTATGTAAATGCTCGTCTAATGTCCGCAATTCCATTGAATGGTGTTTGTGATAATTATAGTTGGGCATCGGCTATTAGCCTATTACGTAATAACCGTGTAGTAATTTTTTCTGCTGGTACAGGTAATCCATTTTTTACGACTGATTCTGCTGCTTGTTTACGTGGTATTGAAATTGAAGCTGATGTAGTTTTAAAAGCTACTAAAGTAGATGGCGTATATTCTGCTGATCCAATTAAAAACCCAAGTGCAACGTTGCATGAGCAATTAACTTATCAAGATGTGTTAGAGCGTGAGCTAAAAGTGATGGATTTAGCTGCATTTACATTAGCGCGAGACCATAGTTTGCCAATACGAGTGTTTAACATTAACAAGCCTGGTGCGCTGCGTCGTGTGATGTTAGGTGAGCATGAAGGGACATTGATTTGTAAATAATCAAGCTAAAATTTTATCTGATGATGTTTGGATTATCATTATTTGTATATTAGATCTTTATAGTATATTGAGAAGGTGAAAGTTGGTCAGTATTACTTGGGGGGTTAAAATATAAAATATGGCTGCGTGTATATTATTACACGTATGCATTATTGATAATTTTATTAATTAATTATGCATGTGTAGTTTAGATATGACAATTAAGCACCTTAAAGCAAAATAAGATAGATAGGGTGTTTGAATTGACAAGCTCTAAAGTCATTTCATTAAATAAATGATTACACGATAATTATTACAGTATGCTTTATACCTCTCCACATAGATAGATAAATACTAAGTTAGTATTTGTGTGTCTTTAATACAATAAACAGGTGATGTTAATTATTTTTACCTAGTAATTAGTTTTTTAGGGTTACAAACGTGATTAATGAAATTAGAAAAGATGCAGATATGCGCATGGAAAAAAGTGTAGAAGCATTTACTAATCAAATTAGTAAAGTGCGTACTGGTCGTGCTTCTCCTGGTATCTTAGACAGCATTATGGTAAAATATTATAATGTAGCTACTCCACTGCGTCAGTTAGCTAGTGTGACTGTTGAAAACTATCACACCTTGGTGCTCAATTTATTTGACCCTTCTTTTAGTTCGGCTATTGAGAAGGCTATAATGTCTTCAGATTTAGGTTTAAATCCAAACTCAGCCGGTAGTGTGATTCGCATACCTCTGCCGCCTCTAACTGAAGAGCGCCGCAAGCATTTGATTAAGGTAGTGCGCGCTGAAGCTGAGCAGGCTCGTGTGGCGGTACGTAACGTACGCCGTGATGCTAATGAAAAAATGAAAGCTTTGACTAAAAAATAAAGAAATTAGTGAAGATTTTGATCGTCGTTTTCATGATGACATTCAAAAAATTACTGATTCTTATATTAAGTCACTTGATATTGCATTAGCGAAAAAAGAAAAAGAGCTATTAGATTTTTAATCGATATCAGAGTAGAGGAAAGCGTCGCTTATGCGGCGCTTTGTTTTTACGTTATATAGAACCTATTTAATGGTACTGATAAAGTGTTAATAAGTACATCTGAGGTCATACTGGAAGGCTTATGGTTTTATCAGGCAGTTATTCAAGGCGGCTTATGAAGCAATTAACTATTCTTGGCTCAACTGGTACGGTAGGTATTAGCACCTTAGCTGTTGTCAGAGAACATCCTGAGCTTTTTGCGATTAAGGCATTGGTAGCTGGTCGTAATGTGGCAGTCATGGCTCAACAGTGTATGGTGTTTCGTCCAACTTATGCGGCAATGGCGTATGAAAGCTCTGCACGTGAACTACGTATTATTCTATCAGAAAACGGTTTAGATACAGAGGTACTGTCAGGTAAAGATGCAGCCTGCGAGTTAGCAGCATTAGGGGATGTTGATCAAGTAACAGCAGCAATTGTAGGTACTGCTGGGCTATTACCGACATTAGCAGCTATTAGAGCAGGTAAACAGGTGTTATTAGCTAATAAAGAGGCATTAGTAACTTGTGGGCGACTGTTTATGGAGGCTGTGCAAAAGAGTCAGGCACAGTTACTGCCATTAGATAGCGAGCATAATGCAATTTTTCAGAGCTTGCCTGAAAGTATTCAGCGCCAGTTAGGATATGCGTCGTTGGATGAGCATGGTGTTTCTGGCATTGTACTTACTGGTTCTGGCGGGCCTTTTTTAACTATGCCACTAGAGCAGTTTGTAACAATAACCCCATATCAAGCATGTGCTCACCCTAATTGGTCTATGGGTCGTAAAATATCAGTTGATTCGGCTACTATGATGAATAAAGGTCTAGAGTATATTGAGGCTCGCTGGTTATTTAATGCGTCTGCAAAACAAATAGAAGTAATATTGCACCCTCAATCTATAATTCATTCAATGGTACGCTACACTGATGGCAGTGTGCTAGCTCAGTTGGGAACCCCAGATATGCGCACCCCAATTGCCCATGCGATAGCTTATCCGCAGCGAGTTTATTCTGGCGCAGAAATATTGGATTTTTGCCGTATTGGTTCATTAACTTTTGCTGAATTAGAACGCGAGCGTTATCCTTGTTTCTATCTAGCAATTGAGGCTTTTGATACCGGGCAGGCGGCAACCACTGCATTGAATGCTATCGACGAGATTGCCGTAGCAGCGTTTTTGCATAAACAGATTCGTTTTACTGATATCGCTAAAGTTAATCGCAAAGTATTAGAGAGTTTATCATTACAGGAGCCGTCCTGTATTGATGCAGTATTAGAAATAGATTGCCAAGCACGATCAGTTGCCAGTGAAGTAGTTAAATCTATGAGAATTTTTTAACAAATATAATTTGATTTTATTAATAACTTGTGAATTCCCGAGAGGGTTTGTTTGTTCATGGTAAGCTGAGCTGTTATAGTTATTTTAATTTTGCTAGAAATTTATATGGTTGAAGACATTACAATTTGCATTATAAATATTAGTAGTGATTTAGAAGTTTCAGGTATATTGGAATAAATTATAGAATCTTACTAGATGCGCATCTTTTTTGAAAAAATAATATTAAAGTAAGTAATTATATATTTCTATTAAGGCGATCAATATTAGTTATGGTGTTCGATAATTCACAAGAGGCTAATTCTTCCCATATAGTTCCACGTCATGTTGCTATTATTATGGATGGCAATGGGCGTTGGGCTAAACATCACGGTAAATTACGTGCTTTTGGTCATAAAGCAGGGGTAAAATCGGTACGCCGTACAGTGAGTTTTGCCGTTCGTAACTTTTTAGAAGTGCTCACTCTTTATGCTTTTAGTAGCGAAAATTGGAATCGCTCGATACAGGAAGTTTCTGCGTTAATGGAGTTATTTATCCATGCCTTAGATAGTGAACTAAAAAGTTTACAGAAGCATAATGTTAGGCTGCGAGTAATTGGTGATATTGGTCGTTTTAGTGAGCGTTTGCAAGAACGTATTTATCTCTCTGAGTGTCTGACAAAAAATAACAACGGTTTAACACTTAACATTGCCGCTAATTATGGTGGGCGTTGGGACATCATTCAGGGAGTTAAGAAGTTAGCTGAACTAACACAAAGCGGCATGCTGCACCCTGATCAGATTAATGAAGAGTTATTTAGTAAATATATCTGTATGAACGATTTAGTGCCGGTAGATTTAGTTATTCGTACTGGCGGCGAACATCGTATTAGTAATTTTTTATTGTGGCAGATAGCTTATGCGGAGCTGTATTTTACTAATGCTCTCTGGCCTGATTTTAATGAACATATTTTTGAAGATGCACTAAATGTATTCGCACAGCGTGAGCGACGTTTTGGGGGTACAAAATCTATTATATCATCACCTATGTCTTCTAAGGGGGATATTTGCTAAAGCATCGCTTCGTAACTACTTTGCTTTTAATTCCTTTGGTTATTATGGTGTTATTTTTATTGCCGCCATTAATGTTTATTTTAATTATGTTAATGGTATGTATGTTAGCTGCTTGGGAATGGGGGGCATTAGCTGGTTTTACTGTGCCTATGCATCGTATTTTGTTAATGATGCTATATGGCTTGATATTGATATTCATGACACTTAGTGTGCCTGCTTACTCTGATGCTATTAATCTTCTATTGCTGCGCGGTGTGCTGTGGTTATCATTAGCTTGGTGGTTAGTTGCATTATTATTAGTGCTATTTTATCCCCAGTCATCGGCATTTTGGCGTCACTCACGTTTCTTATTCTTAATTTTTGGACAGCTTATTATTATACCCTTTTTTTGGGGTATGTTTGTGCTGCGTTTGCATGGTTATGATGAAAATTCTTATACTGGTGCATGGCGGTTATTATATGTAATGTTATTGGTGTGGGGTGTAGATTCTGGTGCTTACATATTTGGTAAATTATTTGGTAAGCATAAACTGGCATCAAAAGTTTCACCAGGCAAGACCTGGGAGGGGATAATTGGTGGGTTGATAACTTCAGCTTGTATTTGGTGGTTGTTTAACTGTTATGTGTCATTGAATATATCTTCGTTAAGTATATTGATTTGTTCAATTATTGCTGTGCTAGCTGCTATCACAGGTGATCTAGTTGAAAGTATGTTCAAGCGTGTAGCGGGTGTTAAAGATAGCGGGTATTTGATGCCAGGTCATGGAGGTATCTTAGACCGTATTGATAGCCTGACTGCGGCCGCGCCTTTGTTTGCTGTTTTTATATTTTTAGTGCTTTAAGGTGTTAATAGCAAGGAGTGAACTGATAATGTTTAGTATGCTTTGGAACCTGTCGGCTTTTTTAGTAGCGCTTGGCATACTAATAACTGTGCATGAGTTTGGGCATTTCTGGGTTGCGCGTCGGTGCGGTGTGCATGTAGAACGCTTCTGTATTGGGCTTGGTCCTCCTCTTTGGAGCTATACTGACCGCAAGGGTACAGAGTATGTTGTTGCTCTTATTCCGCTTGGGGGTTATATAAAGATGTTGGGTGAACAAGTGGGGGTGTTTGCAATTTCTCGCAGTCATGAAGTATTTAATAATAAATCTATCTTGCAACGCGCTATAATTGTTAGCGCTGGTCCCATTGCTAACTTTTTATTTGCTATTTTTGCATATTGGTTCGTGTTTATTGTCGGCATTCCTACTTTACGTCCAGTTATTGGTGAAATTTTGCCACACTCTATTGCTGCAAAGGCTGAAATTTCATCCGGAATGGAATTTAAGTCGGTGAATGGTATTATAACATCTGACTGGGGATCTGTTCGTCTTGCATTAATAAAAGGGATGGGTGGCGTACAGACTAAGGTGATTATGTTACCGCCAGACTCTTTACAACAGGTAATTAAAATTCTAGATCTGCATCGATCGCATTTTGAGTTAAATAAACAGGATCCTGTGTTGGCATTAGGTATAATTCCGCGTGGTCCACAGATAGAATCAGTGCTTGTTCAGGTGCAGATAGGTTCAGCGGCGCAAAGGGCGGGATTACATGCAGGGGATAAGGTTATCAAAATTAATGGCCAACTATTAACTAATTGGCAAGCAATATCCAGGATTATTCAAGATAGCCCGGGTAAATCTTTAGTTTTAGAGATCGAAAGAAATAATCTTCCCCTGTGTTTAACGTTAATACCAGACACAAAAGTTATGAGAACAGGTAATTTAGTAGGTTTTGCTGGTATTACTCCTAAAGTATTACCTTTACCAGAAGAGTATAAGATCATTCATCAATATGGATGTTTTCAGGCGTTGTATCTAGCTAGTGATAAAATCTGGCAACTAATAAAGTTAACAGCTGGCATGCTAATGAAATTAATAATTGGTGATATAAATATAAATAGCTTAGGTGGTCCAATTGCAATCGCACAGGGAGCCGGGGCATCAGCTGATAGTGGATTAGTGTATTACTTTATGTTCTTGGCGTTAATTAGTGTCAATTTAGGTATTATTAATCTTTTTCCTTTACCCGTATTAGATGGTGGGCACCTTATATTTTTAGCAATAGAAAGAATAAAAGGGAGTCCGGTTTCTAAAGAAATGCAAGAGTATAGTTATCGCATGGGTTCAATCATGCTGGTATTGCTTATGGGTCTTGTGCTTTTTAATGATTTTTCTCGCCTTTAGAGGTGGGGATATATTAGGAATAATGAATAATAACAATGGCGATAAAAAAAATTCTTATAGCAGCGCTCCTATTTAGTAGCGCAATTGTATATGGTTCAGATGGTTTTGTTGTAAAGGATATTCGTTTTGAAGGGTTGCAACGTGTTACTGTAGGTGCGGTGTCATTACATATGCCGGTGCATTTAGGCGATACTATAACTAACGAGGGTATTAGTAATATTATTCATGTTTTGTTTGCTATTGGTGATTTTGAGGACATTCACGTACTACGCGATGGTAATACATTGATTATTCAGGTGAAAGAAAGACCTATAATTACTAGTATTACTTTTTTTGGCAACAAGTCAATAAAAGAAGATATGCTGAAGAAGCACTTAGAAAGTATTGGCGTGCGGGCTGGTGATGTCCTTAATCATATGTCTCTTACTCTTTTTGAGAAGAGTATGAAGAATTTCTATTATAGCCTTGGTAAATATAGTGTATTAGTGAAAGCAGTAATAATACCGCTGTCTCATAACCGTGTTAATCTGAAATTTTTTTTCACGGAAGGCACTTCTGCAAGATTACAGCAAATCAATATTATTGGCAATAGCGCTTTTACTTATGATCAACTAATTTCACATTTTCAACTGCGCGATAAAGTGCAGTGGTGGAACTTAATTGACGATAAAAACTATCAGACACAAAAACTTTCAGGTGATCTAGAAAATTTGCGCAGTTTTTATCTCAACCGTGGTTACGCGTGCTTTAATATTAATTCTACTCAAGTTAGTTTAACGCCGGATAAAAAAGGTGTTTATGTCACAATTAATATAACTGAGGGTCAACAGTATAAAGTATCTCAGATATTAGTGAATGGTAATTTAGCGGGGCATACGGAAGAGGTTGTGCAATTAACTAAAATTGTATCCGATAAATTATACCATGGCGGGAAAGTTACTACAATGGAAGAGAGTATCAAAAGGATGTTAGGTCGTTATGGTTACGCTTATCCGCGTGTTACTACTCAGTTAGAAATTAATGATCATGATAAAATAATAACACTCCATGTAAATGTTGATGTAGGTAACCGATTTTATGTGCGTCGTATTAAGTTTGAAGGCAATGATATTAGTAAAGACTCTATATTACGTCGTGAAATGCGTCAGATGGAAGGAGCTTGGTTAAGTAGCATTCAGGTAGAGCAGGGCAAGGAACGACTAAATCGTCTAGGTTATTTTGAGACGGTAGATGTTGAAATTCAACAAATACCAAATACCTATGATCAAGTCGATATTATCTATAAGGTACAAGAACGTAATACTGGTAGTTTTAATTTTGGTGTTGGCTATGGCACTGAAAGTGGTGTGAGTTTTCAAACGGGTATACAGCAGGATAATTGGCTAGGTACTGGATATTCTGTAGGAATGAATGGATCTAAGAATAATTATCAAGCGTATACTGAACTTTCAGTGACTGATCCGTATTTCACTATAGATGGCGTGAGTTTAGGTGGGCATATTTTCTACAATAACTTCAAAGCGGATAATGCTGATCTATCTGATTATACTAATAAGAGTTACGGGGTTAACGGTACTCTTGGTTTTCCGATTAATGAAAATATCTTATTGCATGGCGGTTTAGGTTATATACATAATGGTTTATCTAATATGCAGCCACAAATTGCTATGTGGCGTTATTTGAAATCAGTTGGAATTAATCCGAACATTATCGATCGAGCTAGTTATTCGGCTGATGATTTTATTTTAAGTATTGGGTGGACTGCTAATTATTTAGATCGCGGTTATTTCCCTACGGCCGGTAATCGCACTATGCTAAATGGTAAAGTCACGATTCCTGGTTCAGACAATATGTATTACAAAGTAATATTAGAGAGCGTGCAGTATGTGCCTATTAATAATGACTTAACTTGGGTGCTTTTAGGACGAGGCCGTATTGGTTATGCTGATGGCTTTAGTGGTAAGGAGATACCGTTTTATGAAAATTTCTATGCAGGGGGTCCTAGTACTTTGCGCGGCTTTCAGTCCAACATTATTGGCCCAAAAGCAGTATACTACAATTCTCACGCACATAGCTGCACTGATCAGACAAAGATTTGCAATTCAGATGATGCTATAGGCGGTAATGCTATAGCAGTTACTAGTTTAGAATTAATTACTCCAACTCCATTTATCAGTGAAAAATACGTTAAGTCTATACGTACGTCTCTATTCTTGGATACTGGCACAGTGTGGGATACTAAATGGCAGAATACTTCTGATACCATTAAGTACAACACACCTTCTTATAGCAAGATAGGAAATATCCGTGCTTCTTATGGTGTCTCATTGCAATGGATGTCCCCATTAGGGCCATTAGTTTTTTCTTATGCTAAACCATTAAAAAAATATGATGGCGATAAGTCTGAAATGCTCCAGTTTAATATTGGTAAAACTTGGTAAATATTTTTTGAGTTGGAAGCAAATATATATTTTAAGGATTTTAATGCATATGCGGTAGTAACTTAGCGATAAATTTATTAGGGGTTCATTGTAATATTATTGGTGCTTAGCAATGGGACAAGAGAGCAATCATAATATACATTAATATTTAGTATCTTATATAAGTAATTTATTAGTCCATACTAGAAAGTATAGTGCATAGGCAACACAAAGGATGAATGTCATGATAATAATTATAAATATTAGTAATTTTTGAATAGTGATTCATGACATATTGTTTTAAATAGGGTGAATTTAGAAGGTTCTATAATTTAGTGTTATATAACGCTAATAGCTAGATAGTAAGGAGTTTATAGTGAAAAAGTGGTTATGTGCCCCAGGCCTTAGTTTAGTAATGACTGCTTTATCGAGTGTCCAGGCAGCAGATAAAATTGCTGTTGTTAATGTTTCTAAGATTTTTCAGCAGTTGCCTGCATCAGAGGCAGTTGCTAAACAATTGGAGAATGAGTTTAAAGAGCGCGCGAACGAACTCCAAAATATGGAGTATAGCCTTCAGACAAAAATGCAACAGCTACATCGTGATAGCGCCACTATGAAATTGAGTGATCGTAGTAAATTAGAGAAAGAAGTAATAATACAGCGTGAGCAATTTTCTAATAAAGCACATGCTTTTGAACAGGATAATCGTAGTCGTCAGATGGAAGAACGTAATAAGATACTTAATCGTATTCAGGATATGGTAAAAGTTGTTGCTAGTAAAGGTGGCTACGATATAGTAATTGACGTTAATGCTGTTGCCTATGTGTCTGCCTCTAAAGATATTACTGCTGATGTACTGAAACAGGTTAAATAATAATATGTTTTCAATTTCATTAGCTGATTTAGCACGGCAGTTAAATGCGCAATTACATGGTGACGGCAAGCTAATAATTACTGGGGTTGCTTCAATATACTCAGCTAAGCATGGTCATATCACTTTTTTATCAAATAGTCGCTATAGAGAGCAGTTAACTACTTGTCAGGCAACCGCTGTTGTAATTACTGAGGCAGATATATCCTATTGCCGTTCTGCAGCATTGGTGGTTAAAAATCCCTATTTAGCTTACGCTTATATAGCGCAGTTAATGGATACAACGCCACTTCCTGCGCATGATATAGCTCTAAGTGCGGTTATTTCATCTACAGCTTCTCTTGGGAAGTGTGTTGCAATTGGAGAAAATGCGTTTATTGAGACGGATGTAGTACTTGGTGATAATGTGGTTATTGGTCCAGGATGTTTTATCGGCAAACGTGTGCATATTGGAACGGGTACGCGTCTATGGGCTAATGTTACTATTTATCATGCGGTAGAGATTGGTAAGAATTGTTTGATTCAGTCTGGCGCGGTAATTGGTGCTGATGGTTTTGGTTATGCGCATGAACGCGGTAACTGGATAAAAATTCCGCAATTAGGTGCGGTAATTATTGGTGATTATGTAGAAATTGGTGCGTGCACTACTATTGACCGTGGAGCGTTGGATAACACCCTAATTGGGAATGGTGTTATTATAGATAATCAATGTCAAATTGCACACAATGTAGTGATTGGTGATAATACAGCCATAGCTGGCGGCGTGATTATGGCTGGTAGCTTAAAAATTGGTCGTGATTGCCAGATTGGTGGTGCTAGTGTGCTTAATGGTCACATAGTAATTACTGATAAGGTCACAGTTACTGGAATGGGAATGGTTATGCGATCTATTACTAAACCTGGGGTATATTCTTCGGGTATTCCATTACAACCAAATAATATTTGGCGTAAAACTATTGCGTTAGTAATGAAGATTAATGAGATTAGCACGCGCTTGAAAGTTGTAGAACAAAAAGTCAGAAAAGAAGATGCCTAACAAATAAATGGTACGCTGTATTATGGCGATAAATTATGTATAAATTGATTATAAATTAATTTATATGCTATAGGGAGTATATTAGGGAATTTTCCTCACCTTTGAGCGCATATACTAATATGTAATTAGGGCGAGTGAGCATAGTTAATAAAAATGCATTTTTAGATAGGTCTAATCACCTATGCGTCCATCATGCCGAATACTAAATTAAACGCCTTGGTCACGAGACCAAAAGTGTAAAGAGTTGCCAATTTGCGGCCTGCACAATGATCTCTTTTGGGGTCTGTGCAGGCCGTGTTGTTAATATCATCCGTTTTAAAGACAGGAAGAGTATTTTGATTACTAACACTCATACTCTGGATATTGCAGAAATTCTGGAATTACTTCCTCACCGTTACCCGTTCTTATTGGTTGATCGTGTCTTCGATTTTGAGCAGCATAAATTTCTACGTGCGGTGAAGAACGTATCTGTGAATGAGCCTTTTTTCCAAGGACATTTTCCTGGGAAACCAATTTTTCCAGGTGTATTAATTTTAGAGGCTATGGCACAAGCTACTGGTATCTTAGCATTTAAAAGTGTCGGTAGACTTAAGCCAGGGGAGCTATACTATTTTGCTGGTATTAATGAAGCTCGTTTTAAGCGCCCAGTAGTACCTGGCGATCAAATGTTCATGGAAGTTACTTTTGAGAAAACTCGCCGCGGGTTAACACGCTTTAAAGGCGTGGCATTAGTTGATGGTAAAATTGTTTGTGAAGCTACCATGATGTGTGCCCGTAGTCGGGAGGCTTAATCCGTGATTGATGAAACTGCCTTTATCCATCCTAGCTCAATAGTTGAAGAAGGTGCTGTTATTGGTGCTCGCGCATATATTGGTGCTTTTTGTTATATCGGATCTCAGGTGGAAATCGGCACTGGTACAGTACTAAAATCTCATGTTGTAGTTAATGGCATCACTAAAATTGGTCGTGATAACCAGATCTATCAGTTTGCTTCTATTGGTGAAGTAAATCAAGACTTAAAGTATATAGGCGAACCTACTCGTGTTGAAGTAGGTGACAGTAATCGTATTCGTGAAAACGTTACTATTCATAGAGGTACTGCGCAGGGAATTGGTTTGACTAAAATAGGTAATGATAATCTTCTAATGGTTAATGTGCATATTGCACACGATTGTATAGTTGGCAACGCTTGCGTGTTAGCTAATAATGCTACGTTAGCTGGGTATGTAGAGGTAGATGATTATGCTATTATTGGTGGCATGACAGCAATTCATCAATTCTGTATTATTGGTGCATATGTTATGGTTGGAGGATGTTCTGGTGTTGCCCAGGATGTACCTCCTTTCGTTATTGCTCAGGGTAATCACGCTACACCAATTGGTATTAATACTATTGGTCTTAAACGCCGAGGTTTTGATGAGGACCAAATGAGGACGATTCGTAATGCTTATAAGATTCTTTATCGTCGCGAAAAAACATTGGCTCAAGCAAAAATAGAAATAGAAGCTCTAGCTAAAAAACAGCCAGTGGTACAGCAGTTCGTAGATTTTTTTACTCGTTCAACGCGAGGTATTATTAGGTAATTTATGCTAAATCGTCCATTAACTATTGGAGTAGTCGTTGGGGAAACCTCTGGTGATATTCTAGGCAGCGGATTAATACGTGCCATTAAGAGATCAGTGCCTAATGTGCGTTTTGTTGGTGTTGCTGGTCCATTAATGCAATCTGAAGGATGTGAAGCCTGGTATAAAATGGAAGAACTAGAAGTAATGGGTTTAGTTGAGGTGTTGGGGCGCTTATTGCGTTTATTAAAGATTCGTAAGGATTTAATTCGTCGTTTTAGTGCTCTAAAGCCAGATGTCTTTGTGGGTATTGATGCACCTGAGTTTAATATTACACTAGAAGGTCGGCTTAAGCAACGTGGGATTAGGACCATTCATTATGTTAGCCCGTCTATTTGGGCTTGGCGTCAGAAGCGTGTTTTCAAAATTGGCAAAGCTACTAATTTAGTGCTAGTTTTTCTCCCTTTCGAAAAAGCGTTTTATGATCATTTTAATGTTCCATGTCAGTTTATAGGTCATTCAATTGCTGATGCTATGCCACTACAACCAGATCACGTAGCAGCTCGTATTTCATTGAATATTAATATAAATGCGCGATGTCTAGCGTTATTGCCTGGCAGTCGTAGTGCAGAAGTGAAGATGTTGAGCGCTGATTTTTTAAAAGCTGCACAACAGTTGCGTAATTACTATCCAGATTTGGAAGTAGTGGTGCCGTTAGTTAACGCCCAGAGGCGAAAGGATTTTGAGCTCATTAAGGCTAATGTGGCTCCAGAGATGACCCTACATTTACTAAATGGACAGGGGCGTGAAGCAATGATAGCTAGTAACGCAGCCTTATTAGCATCCGGTACTGCTACATTAGAATGCATGCTTGCTAAGTGTCCAATGGTCGTGGCTTATCGTATGGAGCCCTTTACTTTTTGGCTAGCAAGACATCTAGTACATATTCCTTATATATCATTACCTAATTTATTGGCGGAACGAGCAATTGTCACTGAGCTACTGCAAGATGATTGCACTCCGGATAAGTTAGTAGCAGCGCTAATGCCATTGCTGGAAAATAGTTTATATAGTGAAAATCTTAAACAAGTATTTCTTACTTTACATCGTAGCATACGTTGCGGTGCCGATGAACAAGCTGCAAATGCGGTGTTAGAGTGGGCGTTATTACATAATTAAATTTTTTATTTATCCTATATCTATGTTCTGTAGGTTTGCTACTCTATTTTTCGGTAGATATCTATTGCTTTCTTGTAGATATTAGCTAGATAGTGGTATATTATTGGTTAGTACTTTTGTTGTGCTATTAATAGCTTTTCTTTATATGAAATTGTTTATTATTTGCCGAAGCAAATAATAATTCAATCAAAATAATTATTTAATATTATATAATACAATTGTTACTAAGGCAATAGTTAATTGCTTAAATTAAGCTATATTGACATATATTAATTAATTTAATAATTATAAATTATTATTTTAGTTCTGTATAGGGTGGTTCCTAAATTATTAGAATAATATCATATTATGATAATTAATAATAAATGCGAAATATTATTGCTGCGCATTTAAATAAAAGTCTAGTATAACACTGCATAATGAAAATTATTATATCATAGATTCTAGTATAATTCATTTATAGCTAATAAATGGCCCAGTAACATCATTTTCTTCTTAAATTATATCCTGGTATAGCAAGATGGATATTTACCTATAGATGGATGTATTTGTTATATTCAGGCGCTCGCATATTATCTTTATGGCTCAGATATTGGGCTTAGCTAGAAATATAGGCTGTAATACATTAGCTTTAATTGTGGCTATATAGAGTCACTTTATTCAGGTGTTTAAGTATGGCCGAACCTCGTTTTATTCATTTGCGTGTTCATAGTGATTATTCGATGATTGATGGATTAGCAAAGATTGAGTCTTTGGTAAAGAAAGCTGCTACTTTATCAATGCCTGCTCTGGCAATTACAGATTTCACTAACTTATGTGGTTTGATAAAGTTTTATATTAGTGCTTGGTCTGCCGGGATTAAACCGATTATAGGTACTGATTTTCGCATGCTTATCGATGCATTAGGAGATGAATTAGCAGATCTCACGGTGTTGGCTACTAACAATATAGGATACAAGAATTTAACATTACTAATTTCTCGGGCATATCAGTGCGGTTATGGACTTGCAGGGCCAATAATTAATCGTGACTGGCTAATTGAGCATCATGAAGGATTGTTGCTGTTGTCAGGAGCTATAAATGGTGATGTTGGTAAATTTTTATTGCGTGGCAATGAGATGCAGGTTGAACGGTCTCTTGATTTCTATCAAAAATATTTTCCTAATTGTTACTATCTAGAACTGATTCGCACTGGTCGTTCAAATGAAGAAAATTATCTACATGCTGCCGTAATATTAGCTACTACACGTGGTGTGCCAATAGTTGCTACTAATGATGTACGTTTTCTTGAAGAGTCTGATTTTGATGCTCATGAAATTCGCGTAGCTATTCACGCAGGTGTTACGTTAAATGATCCTAGGCGTTCACGTAATTATAGCTTTCAACAGTATATGCGTAGTGAAGATGAAATGTGTAAGTTGTTTGCCGATATACCGGAAGCGTTGCTTAATAGTGTTGAGATTGCTAAACGTTGTAATGTTACTATTCGTTTGGGGGAATATTTTCTTCCGCAATTTCCTACTGGTGATATAACAACTAAAGATTTTTTGGTACTAAAGTCGAAAGAGGGGCTAGAAGAGCGCCTTAAATTTTTATTCCCCGACGCAAAGGTGCGTATGCAACGTCGCCCAGAATATCATCAGCGTCTTAATACTGAGTTGAAGGTAATTAACCAGATGGGTTTTCCTGGGTATTTTTTAATCGTTATGGAATTTATTCAGTGGTCTAAGGAGAATAATATTCCAGTAGGTCCAGGTCGTGGTTCTGGTGCTGGTTCATTGGTCGCTTATGCACTAAAGATTACTGATCTTGATCCATTAGAATTTGGTTTATTATTTGAACGTTTTCTCAACCCAGAACGTGTTTCAATGCCAGATTTTGATATTGATTTCTGTATGGAAAAGCGTGATTTAGTAATAGATCATGTATCACATATGTATGGTCGTGAAGCAGTGTCACAAATTATTACTTTTGGCACCATGACGGCAAAAGCAGTAATACGAGACGTAGGCCGCGTTCTTGGTTATCCGTATGGTTTCGTTGATCGCATTGCTAAATTAGTACCACTTAATCCTGGAATGACACTTGAGAAAGCGTTGATCTCGGAACCACAATTATACGAAATTTATAAATCTGATGAAGAAGTTAGAGCGTTAATTGATATGGCGCGTAAGCTAGAAGGAGTGACGCGTAACGCCGGTAAACATGCCGGAGGAGTTGTGATTGCACCGACTCAAATAACTGATTTTGCACCGCTCTATTGCGATGCTGACGGTCATCATCCGGTGACTCAGTTTGATAAAAATGATGTAGAATACGTTGGGTTAGTGAAGTTTGACTTCCTTGGTTTGCGTACTTTGACTATTATCGATTGGGCATTAGAGATGATTAATGCACGGCGTTCTAAGCACGGTAACGCACCTATTAGCATTGCGACTATACCTCTAAATGATAAGAAAAGTTTTGATGTATTACAGCGCTCGGAAACTACTGCGATATTTCAACTTGAATCACGTGGCATGAAAGACTTAATTAAACGACTTCAACCAGACTGTTTTGAAGATATGATTGCATTGGTTGCGTTATTTCGCCCGGGTCCATTGCAATCTGGTATGGTAGATAATTTTATTAATCGTAAGCATGGATGTGAGGAGATCTCTTACCCGGATATTCAGTGGCAGCATGAGTCATTAAAATTAGTGTTAGAGCCAACGTATGGGATTATTCTTTATCAAGAGCAAGTGATGCAAATAGCTCAAGTATTGGCAGGGTATACTTTAGGTGGTGCGGATATGCTGCGTCGTGCAATGGGTAAGAAAGATCCAGTAGAAATGGCAAAGCAGCGTAGTATTTTTGAAGAGGGCGCTAAATTACGCGGTGTTAATGGAGAGTTGTCGGTTAAAATTTTTAATTTAGTCGAAAAATTTGCTGGTTATGGTTTTAATAAATCGCACTCTGCCGCCTATGCATTATTATCTTACCAAACGTTATGGCTGAAAGCACATTATCCCGCTGAGTTTATGGCAGCTGTTATGACCGCTGATATGGATAATACTGATAAGGTAGTAGGGTTAGTGGATGAATGCTTGCGTATGGGGTTAAAAATTTTACCCCCAGATATTAATAGTGGTCAGTATCGTTTTCATGTTAACGATGCGGGAGAAATATTATATGGTATTGGCGCAATTAAAGGTGTAGGTCAGAGTGCTATTGAATCTATTATTAAAGCGCGTCATAGTGGTGAGAAGGAGTGCTTTAAAGATTTATTTGATCTTTGCGTACGTAATGATACCAAAAAGCTAAATCGGCGCACTTTAGAAAAATTAATTATGTCTGGGGCGCTTGATCGTTTAGGACCTCATCGTGCGGCACTAATGAGTTCATTAAGTGATGCATTAAAGTTAGCTCATCAGCATGCTAAAGCTGAATCTATTGGTCAGGTAGATATGTTTGGTGGGCTATCGACAAAACCAGCACAATTAGGTCAGTATTATGATAATGTATCTCATTGGCAGGAGCAAGTTGTATTAGATGGTGAGCGACAAACGCTTGGATTATATCTAACTGGACATCCTATTACTCAGTACTTGCAGGAAATTAAACGTTATTCTGACGGTCAGCGTTTGAAAGATATTCAACCAACAGGTCGGGGTCAAATGACTACTGCTATTGGGTTAGTAGTTGCTACTAGAGTAATGGTTAGCAAGCGCGGTAATCGCATTGGTATTTGTACTTTAGATGATCGTTCAGGTTTTTTAGATATAATTTTATTGACTGAGGCGCTAGAAAAATATCGGCATTTAATGGAAAAAGATCGTATTCTAATTGTTAGTGGACAGGTTAGTGTTAATGATTTTAGCGGCGGCCTTAAAATGCTTGCTCGTGAGGTAATGGATATCAGTGAAGCTCGTGAAAAAGCTGCGCATAGTCTTACTATATCCTTAACGGATGAGCAAATTAATGATCATTTTTTAAATTGTTTGCGTCAGTCATTAGAACCATATCGATCAGGCAGGATTCCGGTGCATCTCTATTATCAACGAGAAGAGGCTAAAGCTAGGCTTTGTTTTGGTACAACATGGCGCGTAAAACCTACTAATAACTTATTAATGAATTTACGAACATTGGTAGGTAATGAGCGAGTTGAACTAGAATTTGACTAAGATAGGAATATTATGAGTCTACATTTTCTTGATTTTGAACAGCCAATTGTAGAGTTAGAAGCTAAAATTGATTCTTTAATAGAGATTAGCTGTCAAGACGAAAAATTAGATATTAACTTAGATGCAGAGGTGCATCGTCTGCGTGAAAAGAGCGTTGAGCTAACTCGTAAGATTTTTACTAATCTCGGCGCTTGGCAAATTGCTCAATTAGCACGTCATCCGTGTCGTCCTTATACTCTAGATTATATTAAGTATATCTTTAGTGATTTTGAGGAGCTAGCTGGTGATCGTATTTACGCTAATGATAAAGCAATTGTTGGTGGTATTGCTCGCCTGGATGGTCGCCCGGTTATGATTATTGGTCATCAAAAAGGCCGTGAAACTAAAGAAAAAATCCGTCGTAATTTTGGTATGCCAGCACCAGAAGGTTATCGCAAGGCATTGCGTCTAATGGTTATGGCATCTCGTTTCAAGATGCCAGTCATTACTTTTATTGATACACCTGGTGCTTATCCTGGTGTAGGCGCGGAAGAGCGTGGCCAGTCTGAAGCTATTGCGCGTAATTTGCTTGAGATGTCGCGTTTACGTGTTCCAGTGATCTGTACGGTGATTGGCGAAGGAGGTTCTGGTGGAGCATTAGCGATTGGTGTAGGTGATAAAGTAAATATGTTACAATATAGCACTTATTCGGTTATCTCACCAGAAGGTTGCGCATCAATTTTGTGGAAGAGCGCTGATAAGGCACCATTGGCTGCAGAAGTAATGGGAATTACTGCTGCGCGGCTAAAAAAATTGAAGTTAATTGATTCGGTAATTCCTGAGCCACTAGGGTCTGCGCATCGTGATGTACTAGCAATGTCTGCTTCGCTAAAGACGCAGTTGTTAACTGACCTACATTATCTAGATAGCCTAAGTAATGAAGAATTATTAATGCGTCGTTATCATAGGCTCATGAGCTAGGATAACTTATAAGTGTATTTTAGCTAAGGTGATATTGTTATGAGATGGGTTATGTTAATGTTTTAAATTAGTATTTACGTATACGGCGTATTTGTAGCAGGTACTAGACATAATCTTATGAGATTGTGTGATTTATTATTTTTATTTATAGATAGTGTATAGGAATTTATTTAGATTCTAATAAGTTTGTACTATCTGGATGTAAATGAGTTATATCATTAGGTACTTAGTTTACATTAAATCAAATAAAATATTATCATATATCATGGTTTAGTATTACTACACTAGGTATATAGTAAACGAGCTGTGCTATCTTAGTGTGCATGCTCATTAAGCATATTAACGATAATATTATAATTATAGTATATAATAAAATCTTGTGCTTTTCAGTGTTTCACTATTCATCTTTTTTATACTAGTTTACTAGGTAGTTAATAGTTTTTTATTGCTGAATATTTTTGGTATATAAGCGATCAATTTATTTAATGGAAATCAATAAATTAGTATCTCAGGTCTTACATCAACTGAGTCAGCATCGGAAATTGTTAGTAGCTTTTAGTGGTGGTATGGACTCCACAGTATTGTTGCATTTGTTAGTGCAACTGCGTCAAAAGCATCCAGAATTTCAACTACGAGCATTACATGTGCATCATGGGATTAACATGCTTGCCGATACTTGGGTGGATTTTTGTGAACAGCAATGTAAATCTTGGCAAGTACCGCTAAAGATACAATTAGTTAAATTAGCGGCTAAAGACCACGGTATTGAGGCAGCGGCCCGCGTAGCACGTTATACGGCATTTAATACTACACTCCAGGTTGGAGAGGTCTTAATAACTGCCCATCATCTTGATGATCAGAGTGAAACATTTTTACTAGCGCTGAAACGAGGTAGTGGTCCGTCTGGTTTATCATCTATGGCAGTAAGCAGTAGGTTGGTTAACTATCTTTTATTGCGGCCGTTTCTTAATTGTTCTCGTATGCAGCTTAAAAATTATGCTGAGTATTATAAGTTATCTTGGATAGAGGATGATAGTAATAAAAATACGCGCTTTGATCGTAATTTTTTGCGGTTATATGTGTTGCCATTACTAAATAAACGTTGGCCTTATTTTACATCAGCGGTTGCTCGTAGCGCTAGTCTATGTTCGGAACAAGAAAAATTACTAGATGAGTTGTTAGCTGAGCGGTTGCATACTTTATTAGCAGAAGACCACTCATTGGTAATTGATGGTTTACTTAGATGCTCACCAGTATGTCGCTATGCTTTACTGCGTCGCTGGATTTCCATCCATGGCGTTATTTTGCCTTCACGTAAGCAACTACAATACTTATGGGATGAGGTGGCATGTAGTCGTATTGATGCTGCACCACGGCTTCAATTAGGATCTTATCAAATTCGTCGCTTTCGTGGTCGATTATACTTATTGCCGTTGATGGCAAACATACGTAATATTCAATTGAATTGGTTACGAATATCACCCTTATCGTTACCTGATGGGTTAGGTATCTTAATTAGTGGCAAAGGTGAATTATATTTACGTGCCCCGCAGCCATCACAAAAAGTAAGTATACGTTTTAGCGCTCATGGTAGCTTGCGCATTTTAGGGCGCACTCATTCTAGGCCTATTAAAAAGTTGTGGCAGGAATTAGCGGTTGCCCCTTGGTTGCGTGAACGTACTCCTTTAGTTTATTATGATGAGCAACTTATCGCCGCACTCGGTGTATTTATCTGTGAAGAGGGGCGGGTACTAGATAAGGAGCAACCGTGGCGGTTGCATTGGAATAAGAATCATGATTACAATACATAATAATATAATAATATATAGTAACTTACTATTAGGATAGTAGTACTTGCTATGGCCTGTCATAGCAGGGTGACTTGTTGCGTTAGCCTGAAAGGCTAACAATAACAGTACCGATTTTTAGGTGAATAAAACTCAGGATGTGATTTAGACGTAAACTGAGAGTATTGCCAACCTGATTAATAGTTAGGTCTCGATACCTTTAGTGAATTTCAGTTTATTAGCTCTGCCTTCAAGTTTTTCTTCATTGCGTAACTCTAGATACATAGAGTATTGTATTGACATGCTAGTTCCAGGCCTTCATAGTCATCGCAATTAATGAGTTGGTATTCATTATTTATCAACATCATCACGCACCAATAAACACTTACCAATAAATTAGTAATAGCATAAGCCTATGCCCCTTAATAAAGGACGGTAACGTATTATCCGTAGCGATATTATTTAGTACCTTTACATAAAGGTAAGCATATAAGATATCTAGCTAAAATTTTACACTAATTCTTGCGTAAATGAATATTGTCTCACAGTAATAATTTTTGCATATTTTTTCTTTAAGAAAATTTACTTCATCGAAAATTAATGTAGTGATGAAGGATAGGCTTATTAATTCCCCTGATTTAGAAGACTATAGCACAGCAATGGTGAGGTTATTAATTATTATACGTAGCTAGATTAAGTGAACTATTTCGTAATAAAATTACGTGATCTCCTATAGTAGATAAAAGTAATTATTTATTAGGAAATGATGAATATTACTGATACAGATTGTAACTAGTATTGTGATATTGTATATATTTCAGTATGGCTTGCTCTGAAAAATGATAGACATAATGTAAAATATCTGTTTTAAGGAACTTTTTAATAAATAACTTATATCTAATAATGAGATTAATAGCTAGATATCTAAAAAATTACTAAGATAGTTATAATATTTTAATTTATCAGTGTGAAATTATACTATTAAAAATAGAAAAATATATATCTGCAAAAGAGTAACATAACTAATTATGTTGTTTTTATTATTTTCGATGTACTATGTCAGTATAAGACTATTTTTATCAAGAATTCATATCTTAAAGACCAGCTAAATATTTTAAGATATGATGAATATAGTTAAATAAAATATCACTAGCAATTAGTTATCAAGATAATAAATTTATTAAATTATTATGTAAATTAACTCTAATTTTGTAGATCATACTGTTAGTTAGTATTTTGGATGCATTTAATAGTGTAGAAGATACTGTATAATAGATTTATGATAAAAATTTAAGCACGTTTTTAGATAATTAGTTATCGATATTTTCGATAGTTTTAATGTGTTATAGTTTATAACTATGGTTATCACTATAATTAGAAAATTTCTAGTGCTGTGATACTGATAATATTCTAGAGATATAGATGCTTAGTTATTAATAAGGTATATTTAATATAAGATAGAAATCTGAAGACATATTAACGCTCTAAATATAAATAATCAATTATAATTACCTGCGCTGTATATGTGATAATTAGCTTGCTAATGTATGAATAAAAATTCAATATTTATCATTTCTACATAGATATAAATATGTTTAATCTATTAAAAAATCTGCTAGTATTTTATTATGATT
This sequence comes from Serratia symbiotica str. 'Cinara cedri', assembly GCA_000238975.1. GTDB lineage: Bacteria > Pseudomonadota > Gammaproteobacteria > Enterobacterales > Enterobacteriaceae > Serratia_D > Serratia_D symbiotica_A. The sequence goes on from CP002295.1 coordinate 428,682, forward strand.
TTATCAGTGCCGCAGGCATAGTAATGATTAATATCTATGGATATTGTTGTTAGCAGTTAATCTATAATAACGAATGGATATAATAGGTATTAGGCAATTATCGTATAAAATGCGCGCAAGGTATTTTAGATAACTAAATTAATTTTATAATTCTATTGTTAGGAGGTTAAAATATATAAAGTTAATATTAGTTTTTTGTATTGTAAATGACAAAATCAGGAAGATTAAAAATATTTTTATTAAAAAATTATTATATTTTTACTTTTAATAAATAGTGGTAAATTTTGATTGATATTAAGTTATTTTTTGTATTATTGTTACTTTTCTGCTTTGATTGAACTAGATTAGAAATAATATTTTTGGTAGTAGTATTAAAGAAGTGTACTTATTTAATTAGTCTATATTTATTTATAATATAGGCAAAAGTGCTATTTTAGTTGGGTAAGTAGTGTATGATAATTAGATTAAGGTTGTGTTTCAATTTATTTTAAGATTTATTATATCGTCTAATATTGAGTAAACAATTTTATATTTAATATGGGTATAAGATACATCATTATATGTATTTATCTATTTTAAATATTTTATTATGTTTTACTAAGTAAATATAATATGCTGATAAACGACAAAGATCAGTGATATTACTATATCAGAGATATAATTATTTACAAATAATATTATATAAAATATCTTGTAGTAAAATAATGATTTTATAATAAAGAGAAGTATATACATTGAATAATGTCGTGCTTACAATTACTATTGTTTAATATTTTCCAGTAGAAAATGGATGATTTTATCAGATTCAATCATTTTCTTCTCATTGCTACGGCGATTTTTATATTCAATATATTTACTATCAATATTGCGGTCACTAATAACAATAGTATGTGGTATGCCGAGTAATTCCATATCACCAAACATCACACCAGGGCGTTCTTTTCGGTCATCAAGAAGTACATCTATTCCATGAGAACACAGTGTAGCATATAAAGATTCGGCCATATCTTGTACGCGAAAAGACTTATGAATATTGATGGGCAGAATAGCTACTTGGAAGGGTGCTATTGCATCTGACCAAATAATACCACGTGCATCATGGTTTTGTTCTATGGCAGCAGCCACCACGCGAGTTAGTCCGATACCATAACAGCCCATACTAAGCAATATATTGCGTCCATTTGCATCTTGTACGGTAGCGTTCATCGCTGCTGCGTATTTGGTACCGAGCTGAAAGATATGCCCTACTTCGATACCACGTTTAATCAACAGCGTACCTCTGCCATCTGGGCTAGTATCGCCTGCTACTACATTACGGATATCAGCAACTTGTAGAAGCAATAGATCATGTTGATAGTTAAGGTCAAAATAGTATTTATCTTTAATGTTAGTATTGATAGTAAAATTATTCATTGCTGCGACACTGTAGTCAGCAATAATTGGCATTTGTATTTTTTTAATAAATTCTAATGCTTTAGTAGGGTCTATATTATTAACGGTACCAATTTCTTCTTTAGTTGCAAATGTAAGCGGTGTAGCAATATGTACTAGCTTTTCAGCTTTAATTTTATTTAACGTATGATCTCCACGTACTAATAGGGCAATGAACTTATAGCCACTATCTTTAGTTGCGCGTACAAGTAGTATCTTTACGGTTTTCTCTATTGGTAATTGTAATTTTTTAGGTAAATTTGTAATTGTTTTTGTATTTGATGTATTGACTATGCGTAGTATATCTTTTTCTACCGTATATTTGTGTATAGGAGCTAGAGATTCTGCTAGTTCAATATTGGCAGCATAATTAGAATTAGTAGAGAATACAATATAGTCTTCACCGGTATCAGCTAAAACTTGGAATTCATGTGATGTATTGCCACCTATTGAACCAGTATCAGCATGGACTGGGCGGAAATCTAGCTCCATGCGTCTGAATATTTTATTGTAGGCATGGTACATGGCATTGTAGGTTATCTGTAGAGATTCTTGTGAAGTATGGAACGAATAAGCATCTTTCATTAGGAACTCACGTGAACGCATGACACCAAAACGTGGGCGGATTTCATCACGGAATTTAGTTTGAATCTGAAATAAATTTAATGGCAGTTGTTTATATGAGCTTATTTCATTACGGATTAAATCAGTAATAATTTCTTCATGAGTTGGGCCGAGCACAAACTGACGGGCGCCGCGATCGATAAAGCGTAACAACTCTGGGCCATATTGCTCCCAGCGCTCACTTTCTTGCCATAATTCAGCAGGCTGCATGATCGGCATAGATACTTCAATTGCATTAGTGTTATTCATTTCTTCGCGAACAATATTTTCTACCTTTCTTAGAACCCGTAAACCAGTTGGCAGCCACGTATAAAGACCTGAGGCTAACTGGCGAATCATTCCAGCACGTAGCATCAATTTGTGACTAATCACTTCAGTATCGGTAGGATTTTCCTTCATAGTAGATAGTAAATATTGACTAGTACGCATAGTATTTATTTCCTTTAGAACTCTAAGTAGCTACCGGTTGCCAGAAGGTTAATAAAATTTTTAAAAGTTATTTAGTTTATCAGTATATGTAGGTTGCCAAAATAGAGATAATGATATTTTAACGTAGATTAAGAGACAAAATTTTATTTTATTAATGTATAATTTACTTTTTAATGTTGATATTAAGTAGCTAAATAATAAAATTTTGTTTTTTTCTTAATATACATTATGTAGCCGTACTAGTAATGCTGCAGGTTACCTAGGAGTTTAGTATTGACTACTATATATTAGTCTTCATATGAGCTGTGTGAATTTTATGGGTTTATGGGCAATAGTTATATATTGTGATAAATTTTAAATGTTATGCCAATAATCTTTTATATAAGATTAGAGATTTGGCCTAACTTTGGGATTTTCTATTTTTATAGATAGTGATTAGCGCTTAATATGTTATGCATTTTATATCAGTGATTATGTTGTTAGCAGACTACTTTATGTTTATTGTTTGATCTAATATTCTATGCGCTAAGATAAATATTTAGCCATTACAATTCTTTATGACAAATGTTAAATAAATATTGAAATTGTATTTTTGTAATAAAAGTAAAATTATTAAAATAGTCTATAGATAATATTATAAAATATGCTAGAGATTGTTTGCTAATCCATTAATAATAAAATGGATATTAAAATAGTTATTCTCTTTTAATGAATACCATGATAGACAATATCTTTTATTAATGTAATATTTATATATTGGATTGTAGTAATAGTTATACTGCTTAAGCCTTAGTGAAATAATTTAGTGTTTTATAAATCTTAAAGTTTATTGCCAAAAATAAGTAAAAGATATATATGATAGACTATTGGTCAAATATTTTATTAGTAGTTTTACTAACCCTTACAAGGTTTGTAAAATAGAATAAACTTTTTTTATAATTCGCTTTATTACTGTTTAAATAAATACTAATCTTATATAAGATTAGTATTTATTTAAAAAATATTATATTTATTGTAGTTGATATAATTTAATTATGCTTATATGACAAGCACCTCATATAATGTAATATATATGTTTTGCTAATCATGTATAGAGAGTATTAGTTGTTTTTTTTGAACTTACTTGTGCTAAGTTCTTATATTTTTAGTACTATGTAATTTAGTTAGCAGCAGATTGATAATTTTTAGCAGATCTAGTTTTTATTGGGATAGTGGTAATAGTTAACGTTTCAGGTAGATTAAATTTTTGGGTGAATATATTAATGCATTACTGTAAGTATAAAAAATATTTTTTTAAAATTAATTAGTAATGTCATATATAAATATATCAGTCCATTGATTAAGTGTGTAGTTAGAATTAATTCATATAATATTTAAAATAAAGATATATCACTATACTCATATCATAGATATGTCAGGTTATATTTTTTATTGTACAATATATTTAGAGCTGATAAAATTAAAAATTTATTTAACATAACGCTTAATTAGATTGATTAGTATTATTAATATAATATTAGTTATTATATTAATATATAATTTAGTATATTTTCAGTAACTAATTTTGATCTCAATGTGTGCAGTATTAAAATTATTTTATTGATTTTTATTGTGTTTTATTTTATGTTAATTACTATGAATGTCTCATCTATTAATAGATTGTTAATTAATATTTACTAAGTATTACAGGCTTTAGGACAATAGAATTGTCTTATGCTACTGCTTTTAAATGCAATAGTATTTATATATTATTGTTAGTCGAGTGCAGATGCTGTTTGCTATCTTGATGATGTTAATAATAACATAATGATTAGAACTAAAGGTCATATTAATATTTTTTATCATGTTCATAATGAATATATATTCATTGTATCATGACATTAATGGTTATACTATATTATTAGTAATTTTTATTTTTTAAATAAATAGATTATAATTATGATACATTATCTTTTTTATACGTAATAATTTTTAGATTAGTAAGAGTTATGTTTATTTGCTAGTTTTATCAATTGTTGTGGTTTTGTATTGTTTTTCTCGATCTTTACGTATAAAGTATTCTATGGATACCATAAAGTAATAAAATGTTATTTTATGTAATAACATAAAATTACAGTATTAAAATTATACTAATATCATTAAGTATACTTGCATAGTAAAGTAATATATTATTACTTAATAAGTTACTAATTAAATATTAAGTTTTATTTCATATTAGTGCGGCAAAGACAAATTAGTATTATTTTACTAGTGCTGCACATAGCGTATATTTACCTGCTAGATAAGTAAAAGTTGAATTATATGGTATTTTCATAAAATATAAATATTTTAAAAATATTTTATTAATACTAGAAAATTGAATTATATTATTTTTATCATGACATCAGATATTATTTTTTGTATAGAAGTCAATCTTGAAGTTAAAATAGAATATTTTGAGCATCTAGATGCCCAATATAATCTCTAGTGTTATAGGTCTGACCGAATCAAGTATGTAATATTATTGGCATATGTAGGTTCTTAGGAGTTAGCTAATGATACAATATATTCCAGCTATTTTTCTTGATCGTGACGGCACCATTAATATTGATTATGGTTATGTTTATGATATTGAATGTTTTAAATTTATTAATGGTGTGATTGATGCATGTTATAATCTTAAAAAAATGGGCTTTGTATTGGTTTTGGTTACTAATCAATCAGGTATAGCGTTTGGTAAGTTTAGCGAAGAGCAATTTATTTACTTAACTGAATGGATGTATTGGTTGTTAGTTAATCGAGATGTTCATTTCGATGGTATTTATTTCTGCCCGCATCATCCAGAAGCACTAATAGAACAATATCGACAAGAATGTAATTGTCGTAAACCAAAGCCAGATATGTTATTATATGCGCAGCGTGCATTGAATATTGATATGGCTGCTTCTTATATGGTTGGAGATAAAATAGAAGATATGCAGGCAGCAATCGCTGCTGGTGTTGGCACTAAAGTTTTAGTGCGTACAGGAAAGTTAGTAACTGCACAAGATGAGATAATAGCTGATTGGGTGCTAAATAGTTTAGCAGATCTTCCGGCAGTTATCAGAAAAAGATAGTAGCATCTATAATAAAACAATTATGATTTGCTCAAATAAAACGCATATTAATTATTTTGCTCTAAATAGAATCTTATATTGTTTTATTAATATTTTCTTTACTCTAATAATCTTAGTTAGATATACCGTGTTCAAGAGATAATCTTACATGATTGTTTTTTAGATAAAATTATATTAGTAATTGAAGTAATTGCATACTATATTTGCTATGTTTAATTTGCTATTTTTAATTATTTATTTTATAAACTATGATTTTATTCAAAATATATTCCTTATGTTTTTATGAAAAATATGATACGATATATTAATATATAGATATGCGCCATCTGTAATACAAAGTAATTTTTATGTTTTAAAATTATTCTGTATTCTAAAATAATTTCACTTAGTATATTAATAAATTAAAAAAATTACTTTATTTCTATGTATTATCAATATAACTGTGATTATCTGAATGATAGATTTATAATTTTATTAATTCTAATAAAGAGTTAGATAAAAAATTTTTAATTTAAAAAAAGTATTCTTGAGCATATATTAATACTAGCATTAATTATTATAGCGTTTGAATTTTACTAGAGAACTAAACTTATTTAGTTTACATAACATGTGGCAGAATAATGTCATTATTATTCAATAGTGGATAATGACATTAATTTGCGTATCTTGTATAGCCTGCCTATATAATTCTCGTTCGAGATGTTTTTAAATCAAAAATTATAGTACCAGAAAGTTTGTTTCGTGGTGATGACTAATATTAAAGATGTGACTGTACTTCAGATTTATCTACTTTAGTATAATAAATCTATTAACTTTAGTTTTTTAGGTAAGAATATAATTAAGAATAAGTTCTTAAAATAAGTAGTAAAGTATCATTAGTATTATGCATAAAATTGCATATGTGTTCTCTAGCATAGAGTAGAGTAGAATAGGTTATCTCTATTTTAGATTATACAATAATCTATATAATAATTTATAAATTATCAATAAGTAGTAATATGTCATCTATAGGATAGTTATTAGTTGATAAAAATATATTAAGATGATTAGTATGCCTAAATTTATAAAATTTAAAATAATTATTTAATATAGATAATAAGTTATTTAACATAGATAATAATGTTTAATATAGATGATAAATAGTTGTTTAACATAGTTAAAAGAGATTTATTGAGATATACCTTTTAGCATATATATCTTTATATCAGTATGCATCCGTAGTTATAGTATAGATTATAGAAGTATTATAGTATGTGGTTAATTAATTTGTCTATACTAATACGACGTAGGCGGCGGATTAGTTTACGCACTTGAATAGGGTACTGATGGATACTTTCCAGCTCTAGATAATTTCCTATGATAGTAGTATAAGTGCGGATACAATCTAGCTCTTTATGTTTTTGTGCGCGCATTTCTTTTTTAGGATCATGGATTAGGATGGCATTTTCCAGATCTAGTCGCCAAGCACGTGGATTTAAGTTATTTCCTGTGATTAATTGCCAATCTTCATCTATTGATATGCCCTTTAAATGAAAGCTATTATCGCCGTTTTTCCATAGGCGAACAATCAGTTGGCCAGTATCAATATAGCGCTGTCTTTGGCTAAGAAAACGTCTTAGATTTATTTCATAAGATAAGGCAATGCACCGATTATTTGAAATGGCTGGTCTTCTGGAATAAAAAAAATCGTTAGCAGTTTTATCGCCGACAATAATTTCTACTTGCTTTCCCCTACGTAGTAGATAAATAATATTATTCATTAGTCGCGCTGGTAGGTTGAAATAAGGGGTACATAATGTTAGTTTTTGGTTAGCGGATGCCATTAGATGATGTATGGTAGTATTTAATATGCTTAGTTTACCAAGTCCTACTAATGGTGTTACTGCAAGTTCATTATTACTTGCTTGATCTTGAAATTGATAACTAGCCCGTCGTAGGCTAAAGCGAAATTGACGTATTTTATTTTTAAAATTTGTATTCTTTGGGCGATCATTATAATCTAAACGCTGTACAGCAACAGCAGTTAGTAGGTGATGATGGATATAATTAATCATAGTCTCCACGAGGATTTGGTTCTTAATTAATTGATATCGATCGTAACGATATTTTTTATGTTTATGTAGATAGACATTATTTATACTAGCGCCGCTATAAAGTAAGGTATCATCAAAAATAAATCCTTTAAGGTGAAGTACACCAAGTGCTTCTCTGGTATTAATTGGTGCTCCGTATATTGGTATCGATATGTTCTGCTTGTGTTTATTGGTCATTGAACAATACCAGTTAGCATTAGTGTTTGTAGCAGTAACACCTATACGCCCTCGTTGTGCACGGTGCCAGTCAACTAAAATGAGAATTTCTAATTTAGGGCGCAGCTGCTTAGCTCGATAAAGTGCATTTAATATTTCATGCCCGGCATCATCGTTATCCATATAAAGGGCAACCATATAGATCCGCTGAGTAGCATTAGCGATAGATGATAATATTGTAGCGCGGAAGTCTAACGGTGCATATAAAGTATCTATGTTAGCCAATTGTTGGGGTATTTTAGGCAATTGTGCAAGGTATTGTTGGTGTTTATTATTTTTGAATTTTGACAATATCACAATGCACTTATTCTCTCATGATAGAATGGTTAAAGGGTAGCGTATATAAAAATATAAAATTAAATAATCAGGCAATAATATTAATAGTTAGTTTTATTATTATGCTTTAATCTTTATTGCTCTACTTAATAGTAATCGACATATAAATCAATATTTGCTAATAGCTTGCAGGGGCCGTTTGCAAAAGGTGGGGTCATAGTTATTGAGCTATATATTAGCAGTATAGTTTAGATTATAAGGCAATATAACATAATTATGCCGTGGTGAGTAGCTATAGTTATGTTAATTGGTTATTGTTGTTCGTAGATATGTTCATAAGTGATGTTTTTATGTTATTAGTCAGTTTTTTAGCTTGTATCCTTTTATTTTGTATATAAATACAAGCTGCTTTGCAAATTATGCATAATTCTCTAACTCAGAAAAGAAGAGTGCGACACATACGGTTTCTTAATGACATTTTGATACAAATACTATTTGTTAGCCATAAACACTATTAGCTATATTAGCAGAATTAATATGGAGCAATTCTAATATGGAGCAATTCATTAATTTGACTAAATTATGATAGTAAATATTTTTTCTTGATAAGCTAATCTATGAGGGATTAAGCTATCAAGGATCACTTTCTCTAATAAGATATTTATAGCTAGCTAATTTTTCTCTAGTGATCTACTAGAAAAAGTATTATTCGCTATTTTTTGGCGTAATATATTTTTTTATTTTATGCGTAGCACTGTCTACATTTATGGGTTTTACTAAAGGAAGAGTGTGTACAAAAAATGTCTAATATATTATAATCATTACTATGGATTAGTAAGTTAACATTATTTATATTTATTTATTTTTAAGCAACTCGTTTTAGGTCCTATACATTAAGACCCTGTCAAACTATTTTACATTTTTTGATTTCCCATTACCCATCGGAAACTATATCTAATGTATTAATTAGTGACTTATTAATACTCATATTAATCTTAGCATGAATGTGATTCTGAAATATTGTAGAGATATTATAGGATATTTGTTGTATATAGTCTTAATATACTGCATTTCTCTATATTCTCTGTGGGGTATTTATATATCCATATTGTTATTATAGTAGGTTACTGGAAAGTAATGCGTATGTATCTACAGGTATTTAGTTGATAGCCCGAGTAGCAATATTTATGTATAAAGTAGTAATGATTGATATTATTAGTTATTATATTATTTTGTTCTAATAACCTATAATTGTGATTACTTATTATTGGGGTAGCATTATATCATATATATAAAACAGTAATTTTATTTTCTAGAAAAAGATAAACTCGAATGTCTTATCTCAAAATATCTAATATAATTATTGTAACAGTATGAACATTGTTAGTGGCTTGTCAGTATAATATACTTATAGTATAAAATACTAGTATAGATTATAGTTTAAGTAAGTATTAGTTATTATTTTTTACATGATAATTGTCTCTGCATATATTAGAAATATATTATGGTAGTGTTGCCTGTATTAAAATATAATATATTAATTGTCATAATATAGCGCTAAGGTATGATGTGCGTATAAACATTATGTTATTTATTGTGGAATAAATAAATGTTATTAGTATGTAGTTGCGCTTTGTTAGTTTTGCTTTTTTTAAAACGTCAATATTTTACTAGCAAGGCTTAGTATGTTATTCGATATTAGTGCTCATCCTGATGTATCTTTGTTGATAGTTACTAGTAATTATTAGTTTAGTCTATGTATATGTTTTAGTATTACGCCTGTTGAGAAAAGTATGTTGTATTCTCAGGGGGCATATAATAGGTATGTACTATAAATAACTATAATGATTTAATTTTAGTTAATTATTAAGTGCTAGCTGAAAATTGTATTTACGGCTACTGTATTTTATTGCATAAAAGTTATATATTTTTAATATAAATTATTATTTATTTTAATATGTTACATACATAAACGAATAATGCTTATTTTATTATTTTGCGTAAAAACTGAATAGGTTATTTATTTTAAAAAAAGGTTATTGCTGACTATAACAATAGAAAAAAGTCAATTTCATATTATTACATATATTTGAGAATAGCATTAATTGCCTTGATGAATTGTAGAATAAGTATTGATTTTATTTATTATGAATAGTACGTATATAACAGGTTAATACTTATTCTAGCTATATCTTTAGTTATATTTTAGTTACTGGAATAACAATACTAGGTGTTGGTAATAGGTTCTATCATATGTATAGAATATATCCTTAACAGATCTTGAGTGTAGTTAATTGTTTTAACAATAAAGAGATAAAAATTATATTTTATACTTCATTATTTATATAGGTATTTTCCTAAATACTGATTATGTTTAATACTAGTGTAAATAATCGTCATATTTAGGCATAATTTTATATGCGTATCTTTTAAATAAAGATATTCTACTATACTATAGAATATCATTATACTTTATGGGTAAAATAAATTATCTACAGATGTCATAAAATATATGATTTATAATTCATGTGATTAATAATACTAGTCTATTATTGAGTGCATCTAAATAATCTGCATTAACTTAGGATATAATAGGTGCTTTGTATAATCTTAGTTATATGTATATATTTGCATAAGTTTAGGGAGGATTTTATCCTCTTTTACTAAGGCAGTTTGCATGTATTTACTAGTTGATGTAATACTTAGTAGACATCTATAATTAATGAGACATAGCACCAGGTAATATTTGTCAGCTAGACTAAGATTATATCAAGTTAGCGTAGATGGTCGCTACCAGTTTGTGTATACATAGAATGTAATCATTATACATTTACTAGTATCATATAAGTATAGTTAATATAATTTAATATATTGAGTAATAAAAAGTAAATAAAATTTTATAAAAATACTTAATTATGTTATTATATATTATATTAATATATAATTAATAAATTAATTATACTTAATTTTGAATTGATAGTTATATGTATTAAAGGTAGCAAGATAGTAAGATAGTAAGATAGTAAGATAGTAATGATGACTTAATTAATAAAGGCTGAAAATACTAAAAGGCTAAAAATGATAAAATTAGTATTACAATATATTTGTAATTTAATAATTAGTATTAAACAATGCTGTTGGCAGTAATTACGGGTGACTATAGATACAAATATATATTTTTCGTTAAATAAATTTATTTTATGTTATATTTAATTGATTATTGAATGATATTTTTTATCTTGCGTAGTTAAGATAATTTGTTTTTGTATTTGCGCTAATTATTATAATATTTGATATGTTGAGAGAGTAGATGTTTAAATTTTATATTAGCTATAGTATTGTTCTTTAAAAATATATTTTATTAGCATACTATTGCCTCTATTTTTATGTATTTATAAAAGGTAAGCTAAAGAGCCTATCGTGTTTTTAGTAGTTTATTATTAGTAGTGCTTTGTTTTTTATTAATTAATGCACGATAGCACTATGCTATTAATTTAATTAATACAGAACAGTAGATAATTATCTATTAGGACTTATTTAGTAGGTTAGTGGGTTTTATTTTTACTAATTATTTTTAAAAGAAATTCATTACATAATGAAATTGATTGCAGGAATGTAATAATTAGAAGTGATGCTTGTAAAGTAGTAATATTTGGTGTTTAGTGCATTAAGTGTGTAGGTGAATAATATAATCTTTGAAAGATAATGGGTGATTTATTTAGTAATAAAAAATCATACATATCAAATAACTTATATTATTAATAATTCTAGCCATCAGAAAAAAATTTTTATTTAGTGAAAATTGTTAAGAAAAACTCTACTTAAGTTATAAGAATTAAGTTAAATTTCATGATGCCATGATTGTCACAGAATATGTTTTTATCTTAGTGAAGTATATTACTTTTACTTTATGTTATCTTGCTTAGTATACGTATTAGGATAGTTATCATTAGCAATAAAAATAATTTTACCAATATTTTTTAAATAGCTGGTATTTAATTTTAGTGGTATCATGGGTAAGACGTATGTTATTGATTATAAGCTATTACATCTGTAATTTGTAATAGAAATAATTATTTATGATGTATGGTAATAATATTTGTATGATATTTTCATGATATTTCCAGATGATATTATTTTGCTTAGTTTATATATACAGTAATGTTGTGCTGTAATAAAATTTTGTACTAAATAATTGTTAACTATAAATATTTTTATGTTGCCTATGATAAAGAATTACTTTATAATTTTCTTATATAGACCGTTACAGTAACCTGTATTTTTAATTAAAATAGGTTAGAGTGTAGACGCGTAGTCTTATTTGGAACAATCTGGTTATTGACCCTTATGTCAAAATTAGTTATAGGATGTGTTTGTTTATAATAATTTGAGATCTATTATATATGTACGTGTCTATTTTAGTATTAATGACGACGTTGTTTTAAGATTAGCATTATTGGAGTTTGTAGTTGCAGTTTGTATCTTATAAGGTAGGTTAAAGTATATCAAGTCGATTAATATTAATAACTTTCTGTTATCGCTAGATATTTTGATTAAAATGATTCTATAATATTAATTATTTAAACTATTAAGATACTTCATAAGCATAGATAAGAAGATTAGTTATAATGGCATTGGTATTAAGGGACATAGGTTTAATAGTTTAAGCAATAGCTCTTTGCAGCTTAGAGATATTAGTATTGACATTAGCATTCTCATCAGTAGTACCAGTATAACGAGTAGTATAAACGTGTCAGTAATTTCTAGTATTTCGCCAGTTAACTGGCTATAACATCATTAAGTGTGATATTATATCAGTACTAGATATTTTACATGTTAGATTTTTTGTATTTATAATTATCTTAATTAGTATTGCCTGGATTAAATGGTGGTTTTGCCAACCACACTATTACTATTAGGGACAAGAAAATTCCAGCAGATAGCCATAAAATTTCATTAGCTGCAATAATTAATCCTTGTCGGGTAATCTCTTTAGCAATATAGGCTGATACCTGCTGCTTGTTTATGCCAATTTGTGTTAAATGTTGATAAATCTCTTTAGATTGTGAGATATAAGGGTTTATGAACTCTATTAATTGAGCATGGTGTTGGGATTCACGCTGAGCCCACAATGTAGTGGTAATTGATGTACCGATAGAGCCGGCTAGAGTACGAATAAAATTTGATAGACTTAACGCTGACGCTATATCTTCTCTCATTACGCCTGATAATGTAATAGTGATCAATGGCATAAAGAAGCAAGAAATAGCGAAGCCTTGAACAAACTGCGGCCAGGCTGAGGTACCAAAGTCCATGCCAGACTCAAAAGTATAGGCTCGCCAGTAGAAGCAGATAGCATACATAATAAAACTAAAGGTTACTAATTGACGCATGTCTAATAAGTTGCCGAATTTACCAATAATTGGTGATATGAATATTGGTATTAGTCCGATAGGTGCTAATGCTAACCCAGTCCAGGTAGCAGTATATCCATATACTACTTGTAGTAATTGCGGTAATAATACAATAGTACCAAAGTATAGCATATAAGCTAGACTGCTGCATAAACATCCGATTGTAAAGTTTCTTAACTTAAATAGCGAAAAATCTACTATCGGGTGATCGTATTTTAGTTCCCAGATAATGAGGGATAACAGTGTTCCTACTGTAGTTACAGTAAGAGCAATAATTTTAATTGAATTAAACCAGTCAAGATATTTACCGTGATCTAGTATAATTTGTAACGATCCTATGCTGATTATTAACAGGATTAAGCCAACGGCATCAAGGGGTATATTTGTAATTTTAGTGTCTCTGTCGTGAAGTGTTAATAATATTACTATAATCACAAAGATGCCAAATGGTATGTTAATGAAAAAGATCCAGCTCCAATGGTAGTTATCGCTAACATAACCACCTATAATTGGCCCAAATATCGGAGCAATAATTACTGTCATTGACCATAGTGCTAAGGCCATTGTTTGTTTTTTAGGTGGGTAGTTATTTAGCAGGAGACTTTGTGATAAAGGAATTAATGGACCCGCCATTAACCCCTGGGTTACGCGAAATAAAATTAGACTTTCTAAGTTATTAGATATACCACATAACCAGGACGCAAAAACAAATAATGTAGTAGACCAAAGAAATAATCTTACTTCACCCACTCGTTTTGCTAGCCAGCCGGTAATTGGAATAGAGATAGCATTAGCTACGCTAAATGAGGTAATTACCCAAGTGCCCTGAGAGTTGGAAGAACCAAGATTACCCGCTATGGTAGGAATAGCTACATTAGTAATTGTGGAATCTAGCACTTGGATAAAAGTTGCCATGGCGAGTGCGACCGTCATCCAGGCAAGTTGAGTACCTTTAAGCGGTTTTTTTATCAAGTATGATCTCCTAGTAACTTAGCTAGCGTTAGCATAGATCTCCTTTGTAATCATTTCATTAACTGGGTTGAGATCTAATGTTAACGTATTAGTTTGGTATCGTGGTTTGTTACGAAAAGTTTCGGATACTGTCTTGCTATCTAGATTAGTAGTGTCAATTTTTACTCGAGTTGATAGGCCGATACGTAGCGGATGATTGGCAACCTGTTGTGCATCTAATTCAATACGCACTGAAATTCGTTGTACTACTTTGATCCAGTTACCACTTGCATTTTGCGCTGGCAGTAACGAGAAAACACTGCCCGTTCCCATATCGATACCAGCTACTTTACCATTATAAATGAGATCATCGCCATACATATCACTTATTACGGTCACTGGCTGCCCGATACGTATATTAGAGAGTTGTGTTTCTTTAAAGTTAGCGTCTATCCAGATATGATCAGCAGGTATGACTGTCATAAGCGGGGTTCCAGCAGCTATTTGCGCTCCTATTTGTACGCTACGACGCGAGATATAACCATTGATAGGGCTAAGAATTTTAGTGCGCTGTAGTGCTAACCAGGCATTGCGCATCTGTGCTGCAGATTGTAAGATAGTTGGTTGATGTTCTAATGGAGTATTTAATATCATCGCTTGATTAGCGTTATATTGTTCAATTGCTATGCTTAAGGCCGCTTTAGCACCTTCTACTGCATTATAAGCATGCTGTAATTCTTCGCGGCTAATAGAATCGGTATTGTGTAGTATTATACGACGCTTTAGATCTTTTTCTGTTTTACTTAGATCTGATTTTTTTAGAGCAATATTAGCTTGAAATTGTTTATTATTTATAATTAATTGGTGGATTTGACGTACACTGTTAGCTAGGGTGGTTTTAGCACGATCGAAACTTTGCTCAGCATCTGTTTGATCAAGTGTGAGCAAGATTTCTCCTTGTTTTACATAATCTGTATTATCGACATTAATACTATTTACACTACCGGATACTTGAGCCATGATTTGTATCTGGTTGCCAGCAACATAAGCATTATTAGTGACTTGATAATGACGCAATACTAAGAACCAATACATTAAGTAAGTCATGCTAATAGTGATAAAAATAATTATTAGCAATAATAGCCAAAGTTTGCGCTGTTTTTTTTTGATGTGGGTCTGCTGCGGGCTATGAGTATCTGCATTAACACTCATGGTATTCTAGTCTCCCAATGTTATTTCTTGAGTTCTCGATATTTAAGATAATTTAAAGTTATCTTTGTATGATATTAATCGTGCGAATTCATATAATGCCTTAAGGTAATATTATTGACAAAGGTGTATTTTAATGGTAGTAATATAGTCGGTTATGGATTGAAGTGCATTATTATGTATTTAAAAGTAATGATAAATTATTATAATTACTCTATGATTTTATTTTATTCATGTATGCTAATAAGGTACATATTATGGTACTAAGCGTTTTAAGCTGATGTTTATCTAGTCTTGCTATAAGCAATGTAAACATTAATATTATATATTAGTGGTAAGTTATTAAAAAATATTTTTATTTTGTAGCGTCAGGATGAAATGAAAGCGGTTAACGTTAGTGTCGTTATATCTACCCTGAATGTAACTGTATCTGGCTAATTTATTTATTGTGTTATGTTAAAAAATTAAAATGACACCATTATGCATGCTTCTTATTTATTTTTTAAGTAACTTGCTTGTAGCTCATAAATTAAAATATGCATAGTATCTTACTATATTTTAGGTTTTTAATGATTGCGTAGGAAATAATGTATAATTATTCACTAGTTTATAATCAAGTAAATTATGTATAATAATACATATGAAAACTAGAGTTATTAATAGAAGTGTAGTAAATTTTTAGTTCTATAGTCTTTTATTGAGATAATAAAAAGGAGCATTGAGTAATATAAAATGTAATTTATTATTTTTACGTTGTACTACACTACTATAGTTAGATTGTCATATTAAAGTTTTTTATTATATTACTAATCATTATATATGTGTTATTTATTAAATCTACATGTTTTTCGTTATTTAAGAAAGCAGTAAAAAGAAGTATTTAGTAAAATTAATTGGTATGCTGTAAGTATGTTAAGCGCATATGTTTATTGGTGTTTAAATATTTTCAGTTTTTTTATTGTTTAACTATCATAGAGTAGTATAATATCACTTCACTACGTTGAAGTGGTTGCTTAAAAAATACTGGATGATTATTAAGATCATTAGCTGCTAATTGGTTAATTATTTAGTGTTTATCTAATACTTTTGGGGTAATGTAAATATATATTAGTAATAATAGGTAAAAATTTATTTTATTTTAAGGTTCAATGTTAAGATATTTCATAAAGTAAATAAAAATACTATACGATCTACCTATTATTGTTTTTTAAAACTAATGAATTGATAAGATAATTTATTACGTGTAAAGGTAAAAGTATAGCCTTAGTCAATTTTATTATCTTCTATTACTCCTATTGTAGGAGTA
This sequence comes from Serratia symbiotica str. 'Cinara cedri', assembly GCA_000238975.1. Taxonomy (GTDB): domain Bacteria; phylum Pseudomonadota; class Gammaproteobacteria; order Enterobacterales; family Enterobacteriaceae; genus Serratia_D; species Serratia_D symbiotica_A. Next base: position 445,726 of record CP002295.1, read on the forward strand.
GATATTTGTGATAGTTAAAAGATAGATATATAGATATTCCTTTAAAACTTACTCTTCATTCTATATTAGGCGGAATCACTAGAGTATAATAGTATATATATACAATATATATATACACAATGTTTAATGTTTAATGTTTATGTGCTACTATTGAATAGTATTAGCAAATATATAGCTATATATTGTCACCCAATGAGTAGATAGAGATATATAGTAATTATTTTTTCTTACAGGTGCTAGTATAGCATCGTGTCCTATACTAGAAGGAAGTTATTAGTAATATCTGTAGCAACTATGTTGCTCAAGGCTTCATGTTAGCGTTGATGGTAAGTAGAATATTTATTTTTTTAAATATATTATATACTTTTATTATGTTAGTGTGTTTATGTAAGAATTTTTAAGCGATATAATCTATAGATATATTTCCTTAAAAATAACTTAAGTATACTCTTAATTATGATAAATGTTTGTTATTTTAGTATAGAATTTATAATATGATATAAAAATATTGCAGTGTAGATATGTATTAAATGCGTACTTATAGGTTTCGTTGTATAATTAATTTTGTTCTTTTTGTTTAAAAATGTGCTTAGTGAAATAGATTTAGTAGTATTTATTATAAATATGTTTAATTATATTTTATATAGGTTAATTTTATTTTAATTAATTTATATAATCTAAGTGTGTTCTAGTGGTAACTAGATGTTGATTGTTCTTTAATAACAAATGCAAGATAAAATTAAGATATACTTAACAGTGCGATCAATTTTTAAAAAAAATTATTTTGTTAATATTATATAAGCATGATTGCTGTTATATAGTAGCAATAATCTATAGTACATACATTATAGATTATCTAATATTATCAATAAGTCTTGTATTGATGCCATTTTTTTAGTTATTTATGTATGACTTAATATAATTAAAAAATTTATTGATTTTAGAATATAGTCACTATGGTTATTATAGTGCGTACTATAGTACAACAGTTTGTGTATAAAAATTTAGTAATATAAGTTTTTAATACGTTAAGGTTTTAAAGAATAATATTAATTTATATTAGCGGTGTCTGTGTTTGTTCGGTATATTTATTTAAAATATTTGCTGCTTATAAATTATGTATTTTATATTGCTTAAAGTCATGATTATTCTCTGCAATTAGTATATTATATATTTAGAAAATAATAAGTTACAAAGAAGAGGTAGATATTAGTGAGTTTTATATTCTTGAGTTTTAGATTACAAAGGGCATCATGTGCTAGATGACTGTATTAGTTTGCCTGTTTAAGACAAATGCATTGAAAGTTGTTACTGTCTATTAAGATAGGACAGATAGTCTATATGCATATCGAAAATTTCTATTGTAGGCAGAAATTACTTATATGAGTTATTTTAAATTATTTTATTATAGCTTATATTTAAAACTTATATTTCTTACTTATATTTAATGAAATTATGATATAATAAATATTTTTATCAAGATAGATAAAATTAATATGTATAATAGATATTTGTAAAATCTATCTATCAGCCTTCATAATAAATATTATTTATATGTATGAGCAGATCAATTTAGTTTTCTCTTTTTTATTATATTTTGTGTATTATATGTTGATAGTTGTATGTAATTTAAATATTTGTCAAGATTTATGGTAGTGGGGTAGTTTATGTGTTCTATAATTTATAAAGCAATGTGTTATTTGTTATCATGTATTCTTTTAGTGAATATTAATTTCTAAGAATAGAATTCCGTATATTGATTTTATATTTTAGGTAAGAAATATTATATCTTTTTATTACATTTCATTAATTTAAAATTTATATACATTGGCTTTCTGTAATTAAAACATTTTTATATAAAAATCCTTATAGGGATTTTAGTTTTTTGTAAAGCAAAAAGATGTATCAGGAGTAGCAGCATGAAGACATATTTTTTTATTACGTGTAGATATTGATATATATGACGTACAACAAAGTCAGCTTTAAGTATTTTCATAGTGTTATAACATTATAACGCTATGGTAATAATTATTTATAATTTTCATTAGTATTGCTTATTTGTAGATTTTTATTAACAGAAGCTCTATATCATAGTACTTCTATAATTGTAATGCAGAAGTTACTATTTAAAATATTTACCATACACCATATATGGTGGATTATCGTAATGTAGTTTGCTATATTTTTTGTATTGATGTTTGTACAATTTAAGAAGGATAGTATTTAGTTTAATGCAACTAAATACTATCACTTTTGATGAATATTGTATAAGTATGATCTGAATCATAAATACTAAATATTTATAATGTTATGATAATGTGTATTACTAACTTTTTATAATATGTAGTTAGTGTAGTAATTGAAGATATAAATATATGCCTAGAAAATAAATTTTTTACCGTAGGCGACTAATTTTTTTTTATAATTCAGTACTTATATGATATTAACATTTATAATATTATAAATGTTTGCTTAAATAGCAATCGTAACTTTTCTGTAAATTATGTACGGTGCTATTTGTAATTGTTAAAGTATTGCTATAAACATTATTAAGCATTGATCAGCTAGTAATTAATACTTTTTATCTCTAGTTTGTAAGTATCTCAAAGATTCAGTATTGTATTTAACAGATGATATTGTAATGTTGTGCAGTAAGATTAGTTAATTTTATTTTGCTAAAACAGCATTACTTATTATTTAGTATTTTACTATCTTGGACCGTGTTGATTGCTTACAAGTATCACATAAATATATCAGACGCATTTTATCGTTTATGATTCCTGCGGTACTAATTCATCTGTAGTATATTAAGATAAATGACAAATATATTTATAGGCTATCTATATATATTTCTTGTTAGCCTATTGACTAACATTTTATATTTAAAATATATAAGCTATAATTATAGTTTTAGTATAATTGTTAGGATTATAGCTATTTAACTATATACTCAAATAATGCTAGTATTAATTTAATAAATTAAATTTTATAGTTCACACATCGCTATATATTAGCATTGTTATTTGAATCATATAATAATAACTTATGTATATATCTTAGAATTTTGCATCAGCTCATAATTTAAACATAGATATATACCTAACTAATATATTAATTGCTTATTTATTTACTGAGTATAATGTATAACGTAATTAATAAAAGTATTCACTGATCTTACCTGCGATAAGCATGCTTATTTAGGATTATTGAAAAATATTATTAGGCATTTAACATGAAAAACTTTAATAAGTACATCTATTATGTATGATGATACTTGTTATTGTTTATCTGATAATCTAAATAATATTTATTATTCATTAGTTATCTAAGTTATATTTTATTACTTAATTGAAGCTATGTTTTTTATATAAAATAATTTTAATTAGTTAGTTTAACATAACTAATTATCTGGATATTATAGTCTTTTGATAAACTTATGTACATGATATTAGTTATATTAATGAATTATGATAATTTTTAAATTTATACTCAGAGCGTTGTTATCTATTTAAATAAATATCTTTATATTACTAGTTGTCGTTGTCTTAATAAGACAATTTATGTCATGATATTTATATAAATTAGATAATAATCTATACCAGTAGGTGATTTATTTGTTTACATTCTTTTCCAGGTATTACTTGTATAGTGTTACAATGATTAGATCATATCTATTTTTCTCTGGCCGTGCTTTATTTTCTTAAGAAAATTATATATAATAATTTATCTATGGCAATAGGTATTTTAATTTTATATTAACTTTATCATTAGTTTAAATTTTAAGGTATTAGTTTATGCCACTAGTAATTATATATTATATATTATTTTTAATAAAATTATATATTATCATTACTAATTTATATTATAAATTAAATTTAAATTACTAATTTATATTGTACGTTACATTGAATATAATAAAAGGTATTAAAGTAGTTATATTTTCGATAAAATGTGTCTTTTTTATTTTAAGAAAATATAGAATAAAGAACATTTCTATAAATTTACATATATTAGTAACATAATATTAATTCTTTATACTTGCTTACTTAACTACAGACGATAATATTTGTTATTTTGTGTCATTAATAATGTATATAGTTATGTAATTTAAATATATCAATTAAAATACAATCATATTAGCTATGATATTTGAAATTATGGGATTAATGGCAGTCTACTTAAATATCTAATAAGTCAATAGTATTTACTATGCTAAATAAATTATCGTATAAATATTTATTATATATGAATTGTTGTGTAATTTATTATTAGGTGGATAATCACTAAATGTATTTAGTGTTTGAGGTATTCAAGATATTATATTGCATGTTATTTGTTCTACTATTTTATTGCTAATATTAAGTTTTATGCTAGCGTGTTAATATCTGTTTGATTTAATTCCGTATAGCATTTATAAATACAGTTATTAATTGAACAGTGTTTTTATTTTTAGCATTTACTGCTACAATATTGCTTATTAAGATAGGGTAGGTGAATTGTAATGTATTAATACATTACCTTTGATCTTAAAGCTATAACACAAATAGTTATTGACTGTACTTATGAGTATTTTGCTTGAAAATAATATTTAGTTTTTTTAGTTTTACTATGCTGCCATATATAATATTGACGATAGCAAGAGGTTTTCATGTACTATGATCTTATTCGCAGTGAGCTAAATGAAGCAGGTGACACTTTAGCAAAATTTATTAATGGCAATGCGAATATTGAAGCTATTCAATGTGCTGGGATAATATTGGCTAACGCATTTAAAGCTGGCGGTAAAGTAGTATCTTGTGGTAATGGGGGATCGCATTGTGATGCAATGCATTTTGCTGAAGAGCTGACTGGACGCTATCGGGAAAACCGTCAAGGTTATCCAGCGATTGCTATATCTGATGTTAGTCATTTATCTTGTGTGAGTAATGATTTTGGTTATGATTATGTATTTTCACGTTATGTTGAAGCGGTATGTCATAAAGGCGATGTTTTGTTAGGTATTTCTACTTCTGGTAATTCTAGTAGTATCATTAAAGCAATCGAAGTATCTCTAGCAAAGGGGATGAAAGTAATTACTTTAACCGGTAAAGATGGTGGTAAAATGGCAGGTTATGCTAATGTAGAAATCCGTGTGCCACATTTTGGTTATGCTGATCGTATTCAAGAGGTCCATATTAAAGTTCTTCATATTTTAGTACATTTAATAGAAAGAGAGATGATCAATGCATAATAATTAAGATAAATATAAAAAACAAAAAGAATATTAGTGCAGTATATTGTAGTATATCATTTATTTGTTTAAGTCGTGCTAATGTAACACATGCATTATTTGAGATTAGTGTATAAATTTCAATTTATATTGTGTTTTTCTTAATTAGTACAGCTTAGTGCTTTAATTTTACTACATTAAAAATAACTAACTGTTATTAATTTTTAAGGGGATGATTGTCCTATTTTAAAGTATTTATAACTCAATATTAATTTATTAACACTGAATTTTATGTAAAAACTTTAATATATTTTAGTATAACTACTAATCTGTAGTAGTATACGATATATATTAGGTCATATCATAGAAAAATAACATTAGAAAAATATTTAGTTTTATTCCCGTAAATTATATAGGAGCTATTGAGCTATAGGATAGATATAATGGTAGATTGAAATACTATTATTGATTACAACTAGTGCCTGAGGGACGATAATCTCAGGTTAATATTGATTATTTGTTTATTGGCTGTTGTATAAATTTCATAAAAATAGAGTGAATTTATAATAGTGATTCTAGTAGAATTTAGTTAGACACCCTAGATAATAGAGTGACTATCTTAAAAGTATTATTTAATTCAATATTATTAAGTATGTTTATAATATTTTGTTGTGTTGATCATTATATAATAATGCATACGTAGCTATATTTTGAAAATATTTTGTATGTAATTTATCTCAAAACTTTATTGTAGTATTAAATTATAATTAATAATTTTGTTGTAGTAATTATTATTAATTAATTTTTTAAATAATTTGTTTAGGATTTTATGAATTAAAAATTATTGTTAATATATTGACTAGTAAGATACTTGATTATTGATCTAAAATTAAATATAATATAATATATTGACTTATGATCTAATAAAATACATATAGTAATATAATGATCAGTAATATTAAGTATCCCACTGATTTTATCATAAGATATTAAGTTTATTTATACTTAAATAATTTAAATGATTTAATATATTTTTTTAAAAAGTAATTGGTAATAATTTTTTAATTACAGTAATAGTTAATAAACTATTTATTTTTTAGCATATAGTATGGTAATATAATTTAAATTCTTGCAATACATTACTATCATTAATAATAGTAATGTATTTTTTTATTTATTTACTATTTATTATATGTTTCGTATTAATATACGCAATATTTACAATTTTTTTATTGGCTATAATGATATATACTTCCTATATAAATAACTTAATTGTCAATAAAGTAAAATCTTTAGTATTATTAGTCAATTAAAATATGATTATTACGTTTTTCTTGATTATTTTAGGTTTGATAATTTAATTTCATGAATATAATTATTTTTCTATTTCTTATTTAAAGTTTAAGCCTATTCTTTTAAAGAATATATTATAATGCTGTATATTGTATATCCCATAAAGTTATGGAAGATCATCTTTATACAGATATTAAGATAAATGGTATTTTACTAGTAATATATTATGTATATAAGTGATAAAAAGACATTACTGCGCAAGCATTTTTATGTTATGCCTTTCACTACAACATAATAAAATATATTTATAGTTACTTTACTTCTACTCCTTGGGCTTGTAAATCAGCGTGGTAAGATGAGCGAATAAATGGGCCACAGGACACATTCGTGAAGCCCATAGCTTTAGCTTTTTCTTTTATGTTATCAAATTCAAGCTGACTAACGTAACGTTGCACTGGTAAGTGGTTGTGGCTTGGTTGTAGATATTGACCAATAGTTAGCATAGTTACACCTCTACGCCGTAGATCATGCATCACTTCAAAGATTTCTATATTTGTTTCACCTAGGCCGACCATTAGGCCAGATTTAGTAGGTATTAGTGGATTCGCTATTTTAAAACTTTCTAATAGCTTTAATGATAGTTCGTAGCTAGCTCCAGGGCGAACTTTACGGTAAATACGTGGTATACTTTCTAGGTTGTGATTAAATATATCAGGTGGTGTTTGGGTGAGGATTGTTAATGCACAATCCATGCGACCACGGAAATCCGGTACTAGCACCTCAATTTTGATACAAGGGTTTTTATCGCGAATCATTGTGATACAATCAGCAAAATGTTGAGCTCCTCCATCACGTAGATCATCGCGATCTACTGAGGTAATTACAACATAACATAGACCTATATCAGCTATAGTTTGCGCTAGCTTTTCCGGCTCATTCATGTCTGGGGTCATGGGACGACCATGTGTTACATTACAAAATGGGCAATTGCGGGTACATATTGCACCAAGGATCATAAAGGCAGCAGTGCTGTGATTAAAACATTCAAACAAGTTCGGGCAAGAGGCTTCTTCACAGACTGAATAGAGTTTATTTTTACGCATGATAGTTTTAATGTGCTGAACGCGTGTTAAGTCAGTAGGAAGTTTTATTTTCATCCAATTTGGTTTACTTAATAGCGTTTTTTTTGCGGTGTCTACTATCTGAATAGGTATTAATGTTACTTTATTCGTGTCATAGTATGTATTTGCGTGTTTTTTTTTAATTGAGCTCATTCATGATTAATATGATTCCAATGATAAAGATCAAATAATTTTTTAATGATTTATAGCAAGTGTTTTATAATATCTATATCAAATAATAATAAAATTTTAGTAATATTAAAATATCTGTATTCTGAGTTATTCTATGCCTAGAATATTATAAAATTGTTTTTTATGGTTGTTATTTTATTTATATTATGATAGTTAGTATAACCTATTTACCATAAGATATGTATATAGTAAGTTTGGCAGGGTGTGTATTTATAGATAATTAGCGCTATGTTTAGCCTTTTTATGTCATAGATTTTTTGTTTACTTTTAAGTAGTTACCTTGTATCTAATAAATTAATGTATCTCAGTTGTTTTAATTGTTGTTTAGTAGCTTAATCTAAGCTTAAGAATGAATTAAGTATTGATACCACAATTTTATAAATATATATGTTATAAATAATAATATCAATTATAAAAATTAATTATTAATGATAATTAGGTATTATAAGGCAAAATTTTTAATTTTGCGCATCTCTTTTGTGATAATATTACTAAGATTAATGATCTTGATAGCGAATGCATTTCTTAATATACCTTATATTTTATAATAGCTATCTCTTTGTTAAAGATCAGTATTTTCTAATTTAAGATATCTGGTTATGAATAGCTTATCAGTTCTTTAGATGTTATATTTATGCAATAAAATAGCAATGAATACCACACTATACGGTGTGGCATTTAACATTTTTTGACCAGTGAATAGATTAAGATCATGATACATATGATTTATTAACTTTTTGGTTTATTATTAAATAGCTAATATAATATTTTTAGTAAGTTGCTATTTTTTTGATGATGTAAAATATTAAAATAAAAAATTATGCGACATATTTCTTTGGTATGTATTATTAAGTTATCTTTAATAAACAGATATCTAAATATCACAACCGATTGGATATTTTTTATTGGTAGTGATATATTAGTATAGTTTTACGATACTGTGGTGCATTAGCTAATTGTAAGATAATAAAAATGTCTGAAATTATAATAAAATTATGTGATACTAAAGTTAAATATTGTTTGGTCATAAAACTAATTAGATTTTCTATTGATGCCAGTAATAATAGTTAAGAAGTATGTATTAATTCTATGAATATCTTCTTGTTAATCTTAATATGGGCGATATAGTAAGTTAATAGTTTTTTAAAAAATCATTATTTTTTATTGTCCTTAATTAATGATTATAGATTAACAACATTCGAGTTACTTTTATGGATCTGTATCTTGGTTTAACGTAATAGTAGCCGTTAATAGATATATACATGATATTATTAGAGACTCTATGCTTACTTTAATGTGATTAAATAGCTTATTTAAATAATAAAGTCAGCTTAGTATTTTAGAATCATTTAAGTGGCTAGGTGATTAAATACTGCTCATAATTAGTTAGTTAAGGCGTTTATCTATGAGCATGCGCTCATAATAATAAAGATTATCTATCTACTGATAGAGTATTATTTTAATTATTTTGCTATGCTTAATATTTTATTGCTTTTTTACCATAGTGTCAGCACTTATTGTTTTTCTTTTTAAGTAGCAATATTTAGTATCGGGATACTATTATCAGAGTATAAATGATAAATAGCATAATTTATAGACAGACTCATAAAAGTAAAAATAAAAATATCAATAACTATTGCACGTTAATCCGTTAGTATTGTCTTCGTAATATTAGCTCTAGATATATTCGTACTGAATATATGATTGCAGTACTTGAGTATTAGTAATATTAGTGGCTATCTTTTAAGTATTATAATTTATCTGATTTAGTTAATTATCTATACTTGATGGTATCTATAAATATATTTATATGAATAATATAGAAGTTGATATTGCTGTTATTCGCTTGCTAAGTATTACTTAGTAAGTTGGTTATTAAAAATAATTTGTATCATAGTTAAAATATATTATAAAAATTAGGTATAGCTAAATAAGATAACTAATCTTAACAAGATAGACATTATTTAAGTTATTACCAGCATAATTATTTATATATATCTTGGAAAGTAGGTGATATAAATTATGGATGAAGTTATACTAGCAGTAATATATTTACTGGTATTATGGTTGCTTGCGGTTATATGTTTTTTAGTAAAAGAAAATAAGATATAAATTTATTAAATTAGATATTTTTAGGTAAATTAATAGAGTGTCTTATGTATACCGTATTAATATATTTTTAATAAATCATTTATCATTGCATCTTAAAGTAATAATGAGTAATAAAAAGTTAGGAAGATGTAGAGATTATTGTAATTTATACAGTTTATATTTCGGTGCTAAAAATTAGTAAATAATAATGTATATTATGATAATAGTAGATTACCTTACTTAGATAAAAATTTTATTTTTATGAATTATTGTACTGAGTAAGGTATATTAAATATTAAGTATTTTTGTGCTGTAAAATGTATTCTTAAATTTTTAGTGATTAATTTTTAGTGCTACGGCAGGAAATTTATGATTTTTTTAGAGAATAAGATATTATATCTATTACCAACATTTAGTATTATAATATAATTATATTATAACTCTTTTTTAAAATTACTTAAGATCATTAATATTAAAAAATATCTCTATAAATAAATAATAGAAAGGTATTTATCTATCAATATAGTTTGTTTTACAAGCAAAATAACTCTGAGGGATTAGTGTATTATTTATTAAAAAATACACATTTAATAAATATTAACTCAAGACATGTATTATAAATCGTTATCTTATATTTAGTTATATAACTAAAGGATAAAATATATCTAGTAGCAAGTCCAAGAATTATTCATAATCATGGTTTATTAGGTTATGAGTAGGATAATAAGTATTTAATATTATGGTTAGTATTAATGAGTATGAATGTAAACACATATATCTAATTATTGTAGTCATTATATGTTAAAGAACATGTATAAATTAAAATAAGGCTATAAGCTATAGATATATGGGGTATTAATAATCTATAATTTTGGGTATTCATATAGTGCTTTTTACTATAACTAATTTTTTGCTAATTATTTTAATACCTAAACTATACCATTTGACACATTGGTTAAAGTAATATACTAATATATAATTAATAATGATTGCTTGCCAGTTAATACTAAACTAAATGTCATAGTATTTTACTGATTTATGTTATAGAGTTGATTGCTATGTAAAATAAATAATTATTAGTATATACGATACTATGATCTGTATTATATGTGTAACAAAAAATATGAATGATATATCTGCCTAATACAGGTATTACTAAGTAAAATATCATTATATAAATATATTTATTATATTGTTTTATGTGTATTTATATTTATTTTTAATTATGAGTTTAGTGTGCTTCTACTAATTATATATCATAGTATATGGGTGTGCTAATTGAATATTTTTATTATATTTAATAAATTATGGGATGGTGAGTAATTTAGGTATATTAATCATATTGTATAGTGATAGTAGAGAGTGCGTATATAATATTGATATTTTGATTATGAAAAATTGTTAGCAATATAGACTGTTATTATATTCACTAATATACTAAAAGTAGATTAAGATAATGTATGATGGTGTGCAATAAATTGATTAGATATAAAGTGCATGAGACCTTATATTTTAAGGGTTAGTAAGTTATAATAAGTATATGTAAGCGGTGTAAATTTAGTAAAATTAGTTTATATTATCTTCAATTATAGTAATTGAATACAGCAAGATATTTATATATGAAAGTACATTAATAAATAAAAGAGGTAAATTATAGTGATATATGATATAATATATATTAAGAGTTATTTATTATAATACTCTAAAAAATATTAGTGTTATTATTCTGTACTTATATTCAACATAGTGCAGATAATATTATTATTGGTGTTTTATTTAGCACCATATACTACCTATGGTTAGGTATTCTCTATTATTGTGATTAAGTCATGTTAATAGATAAAATAATTTACAATGAGCAGTAAACAGAAGGCCTAGGCTCTTATAATAGGAAGCTATACGAACTTTCTAGTTGCGTATAATCTTCTTAGTTGTTAGGTATTATAGGAATTAAATACACTAGATGTACAGTGATCACTACAGTCAAAGTATGTAAGTTTGAAATATTATCAGATTAATGGGAGTATATAATTACTATAAGCATGCCTAAGTTACTACACTTTAAACTTGGTTTCATTATTTGTTTATGAATTAAATATTAATGTTTTAACGCAGATCAAACAATAACTAGTTACTGTATTAAATTTATTATCTTTACTAAGTCATGATCATAACTTAGTAGTTTTTTAGTAAAAGAACGAGAATACTTTTTTTTAAGATGGCAAGTAATTTATTATAATTATTCATTTAGGCATAAAGGTTAATATTATAATATTAGTGTAATATGTAATATAGGCGTAGTGACATTGTTACTCAGTAGTTATGTATATGATAGCTAGTAAACTACAAATTATTATAGATGCTAAGTTAGTGGTACTGAAATAATTGGATAATATGTTTTTACTCGCAGGATCTTGTAAAATTATTCTATTATACTAATTTAGATTAGGTAGAAAAGTAAGATATTTTCCGAATTGCTTAATAATAATTACTGTATTAGGGTGTTATCTGTATCCGATGATAATCATATTACGTAAGTGTAAGTACTGTACAGTACTATAATATAGTACTATATATATACTACGTATATAGTTAATTTCTTTAGAATATTTTTTATTCTTTTTTTTAGAAGATAGTAAGTATTATAAGTTTCATATATGACTAAATATTATGTTAAATAATCAACTTGATATGAATGATGTAGTGTACACACTACTATACGATATTAGTACCATTGTTAGAGGATGCCCTAATAAGATAGTTTTAAGAGCTATCTAGAAAAATTATAGAAAGTTATAGTTATTAAGTAAATGCTATGTACTTTATGTGTGTAAATAAAAGTACATGTAACAAAGTGATTTTAAATTTTGTTATATTATGTAAGTATAATTAGAATGATTACTTGATGATTTACTAATATTAATTTTTTTTGTAGTATTAAACTAGTTCCTGCTTATATAATTGATGTTAGCCTAACATAAATAGGTATAGTAATATTTCATCTCCCTGTTTAAAATATGCTTTATCATTAACTAATGAGTGTATTAGATAATAAAGGTTATACGTAGAATGGGATATGATAAGCTTAATTTGTAGAAATTTTTAAATTTGATAACATTGTAGTCAATATACCGCTTTGAGCATAATTAATTAATAGAGCGGTAAGTAAAGTTAGTAATAACGCATTAATGCCGTTATATAAAAATTAATCTATAATTTATTAATTAACTACTAATGCACCTTGCTTGTCGGAAAGATATATAAAAAGTCAATAATATATATTAGGTTACATAATTTATGTCAGTTAAGTTAGATTTATGGCAAATTAGCAAAATTTATATAATCATATAGTAAAAAAGAACGTTAGTAGTTATTAATAACTTGCTTTATTAAATATATATAATATTTAATTATATATATTTAATATTAGATATATCTCAGTATTTTTAATTGAACAAAATTAAAATTTTTTTGTTTGAAATAGTCATAATAATAGATGCAAATGTAAACTTTATTACTACAGCTAATATTTAGTAGGTAAAACACAATATAAATATTAAATTTTAAATTAAAAGTATTAATGTATAACATTTTAGGCAATTGTAAATAGTATATAAATTTATAATCTCAAAGACTCTACTAAATAATCTTGGAGATTATAGTTATGATTATCAATAATTTTATAACCTAGTAAATAAACAAATTCCTGTACTAGAAATGGTTGTATATCTTTAATGTGAACTTGAGGTGCCAACGTATTAACTTGTATCATTTGCATATTAGCGTAACCGCAGGGATGAATACGCGTAAAGGGGCTAAGATCCATTTCTACATTTAGAGCTAGGCCGTGAAATGAACGGCCTTTACGGATACTAAGACCTAATGAACAAATTTTTTTTTCCTCGACATATACACCCGGGGCATTTTGAAGAGCGTAGGATGCGATATGGAAATAAGTAAGAGTATTAATTACGGTCTCTTCCATTAGCCTAATAAATTGACGCACACCAATATTACTGCGTTTCAAGTCAATCATTAAGTACATTATTTGCTGCCCTGGGCCGTGGTAGGTAACTGAGCCTCCGCGATTACTTTGTAATACCGGGATATCACCTGGCATCAGGACATGTTCAGCATTACCGGCTTGGCCTTGAGTAAATACAGGTTGATGCTCTACAAGCCATAGTTCATCAAATGTGTTTTTAGTGCGATTATTAGTAAAAGCATTCATTGCCTGTAATATTTTATGATAGGGTTGTAATCCTAGTTGACGTAAAATTATTTTATCTGGTTGCACAATAATAATCATTAGGTTTTATAATAAAAAATAATTATATAAGCCGTTTCTACTGGCGTCTACTGGCATTGTAGTTATACAAAATTTAAGTATACTATACTTCTCAAGGCAAATAATTTAATATTTATAAAACTTTACATACAAGTTCAAGATTACCTAATTCTTCATATAATGTTTCGACTTGGTTTATATTAGTAGCATTAATTGTAATAGAAACTGAGTGGTATTTACCTTTGCTGCTTGATTTAACCTGTAGTTTAAAATTTTCTTGAACATAGCGCTGTACTATTTCAATTACTCGCTTTACTAACTCAGGGTGCGCTATGCCTATTACCTTATAGGTAAACGTACAAGGAAATGCAAGTAGTTCATTTAATTTAGTTTTTTGCATATTTTTGCTTCCAGTTTGTTGTGATAAGGTATAGTACTTGTCGTTATTTAAGTCAATGTCTCTTATTTATTATTATTTATACAGTTCTACAAATATTTTCTCTTGTTTAAGCAGACTAAAATATGATTTATTACTGAATATTATCCAGTATATTTGATGACTCGTATATTTAAATTCATATCATGATACATAATATGTTTGATAATATATATTATGTATAGTGCACGCATCTTGATGATCTCATAGATATCTTGTAATTCTCATAGATAGTTTTAATATCTAGTGATTTAATATTTTATAGATAGGAGCATTCTGTGTTGAGCGTACAATATAAAACTTGGGTTTAGTATATAAATAATCTTGGCGTGTATGCTTTTATAGAGTATCAAAAATAATTCTCTGCTAATTAGTTATAAATAATAATTTTGTGTCTCATGTTCGTATATTGTGTCCTTAGATATATTAGGTAATTAATTAGTTATGCTAATTAATGTATAGATATATTGTTATATAAATTTACTATTTGTTAAGTGAGTATTTCTAGATATTATGAATTTAGATACCTTGATTTTCTTACTGGACTTTTAGGGTCTCGCTGTAGTTCCAAAATATATGCGCTATAGATTAATAATTTATTTACCTGTTTCTAGTGTATTTCTTATAACTAGATTTAGTTAATTAACTTGTTTGTTACAATAATTAAAAGTAGAGCTAAATCTTTTAGTTTTTATATTTTACTCATGAGTTAGTAAGTATCTATGTAATATAGTATTATTGCTTATTGTCTCATAACTTTTACACTAACATTTTCATTTTTTGAGAGCGTAAGTATCTGATTTATGATTAAGTGACTTGATGCAAGTTTTTACTTTTACATTATTACACTTGATATACAAATAGATTGCAATTAAAGTTTTTCTTACATTTATCACGTTTTGCGATGAAGTACCTTAAGGCTGCTAGAAATAGAGAGGACTAAGGTATTGCTATATTTGCTCTAAAACTATAGATCATTAGTATTGGTTTTTATTTTGTTATATTATTACCAGAGCATGTTGTATATATTAGTTAACTATTGTATTTAAATAAAATATTAATTTTAGCATGTCTAATTTATATATCACTATATGTTTGTACCGTATTGTTAGCAAAGTATTTATATTTTTAGTTATAGTGCGCCACCTATTATATTTCGAGAGTTTTAGTGGAGTAATATTATTTACTGTAGGTATTTATATGCGATGAATATTTTATTTAGCACTAATATTATTTTGGAATAATTAATTAGAGTTGAAATTTTATACTTTATATTAATGTAAATATCTTTGAATAAATAATTTTTTTAAAAGATGGATAGTCTTTAGTTATTTTTTGTCTAAGTTTTTTGTCTATATTAGATTTTAAATTTTGTTAAGTGTATCAAAGATACCGGCATATTATATTGTAAGTAAAGAAAATATATATTTAATTAGTACTAGTAAAAAGATAAATATTCTTTCTGAATAGAATTCAGTTCATGTTTATAGGTATTATAGCTTTTATTAATAAATCTTGGTTCAATAGAATATTTTAATTATATCAAATGATTATTACGCTGATTTTGAAGATAGTCTAATTATTGGTGTTAACTTTTATTAAGTTCTTATTAATATGTTTTTGTATTTAATATGAAGTATGGTCATTGAGTGTATATAATAGATTGCGGTATACAGCATGCCATGCTCAGCATGATTAAGTTTTTACTTATTAAACATATATTTGGGTTAGTGTATTTTAGGTTAGAATTTTATTCATCTTATGACATTAATTTACATGATGTCATTATATAAATGCTTGCTTATGCATATTCGTGTATTAGAGATATTGTTTTTTTGTTTGATTATGGTATGTTATATCTATATTGAACACATCTGCTTTAGTAGTTATAAGATATTTAGTTATAGAATGCTAGCGGCACTATTACGTTACAGAGTTAATTGAGTACTTGGCATGGCAGTATTTATAAGTATTGTGGGGTTTTTTGGTAAAAGATAATCTCCAACTGATTTTGTAGTTATTGAGGATAGTTTATTAAATACCACTAACTATTGCCACTATCAAACTATTTGGTTTTTATTTGTGTTCAGTAATACCGATAATATTCCATTAATAGCATATTTTTTAAAGAGTTTTTAATACAAATATTTAAGTAAGGGCATATAGTTATAACTATTAGTTAATTTACTTTTATTGAAAATGCACTAGACTATATGATAATATCTACTATTAATAATAACTAGTTACTTAATAATTTATGTGTATTTTGAGAAGCAAAAGTCTGGTGTTTAAAATGTAGTAAGATATTAATGACACCTTAAATTCATAATGTTAATGAGCGTTTTTAAAAATGGATAAATAATATATATAACAGTATAGTGCATAATGACTACGGTTATTTGTATTTCTGTGGACTTAGTTGCTGTTATTAGGTAATTATCTTTAATAAATAATTATCGTATAATATATATTTTTATCTCTAATCCATGTTATATACAGATATTGTTAATATTAAAATAGTACTATTATATAGTATATTACTAATTCTTATACTATAATGATAGTTATCTTGTGATGTTACTTATTTATAGGGTTGTTATATTATTAATTAATGTATGTATAGATTAAAAGTAATCTCTATAATTGGTCGTAATAATAGTACTACTAGAATAGTATATTAATTAATTTGTCATTTTATTTAGATTATAATAGTTTATATTTATAAACTAGATATTTTATGTATTACTTTGAATTATTAGGTATGTATTTTTTTATTATAGGATAGAAATCTCTAAGTTTTTATATAGTTAGTGTTAATACTAAAAGTCACATAGTTGGTATAGCGCAGAGATAAGATTACATAGTGACATATTCAACTAATTTTAGATAATAATTGATTGTTTTTACTTAATTATATGAAGATGTATTCTATACATACTATTATATAGATAGTAAGAGCTGCTCATAAGAATTGTATCTTGGTTATAATACTTAGGTTATAATTACAATATCAATATTTATGACTATATTAGTATATATAATTAAAAAATATGTATTATATTAGAATGTATTAAGCAACACAAATAAAAGATTAAAAATTATCTTTACGTATGCGTAATTCGCAGAAAACTGAATCAAGCTCTTTGTTGATTAAGTTAAATCCTAATTTTTTTTGCAGAGTGTAATCATGACAACGTAAAAATAGATTAATTTGTCTCTCTAGTTGTAAAGTTGTTGGTATGCTCGGTTGATTTCTTGCCCTTAATGTTTTAATGTATTGTTGATATATTTTCAGATTTTTATCTTCCGGGATAATATTTCGCGCAAAATTAAGATTTGAAAGTGTATATTCATGTGCACAACAAATTAAGGTATTATCGGGAAGTTGTGCGATCTTTTGAAATGAATGATACATTTGTTTTGGAGTGCCTTCAAAAATTCTGCCGCAACCAGCAGAGAATATTGTATCACCACAGAATAGATAAGGAGCACTATAGAATGCTACATGATTTAATGTGTGTCCAGTAAGTGAGAGTGTTATATATTGTCGACCATTTATTGCAAATTTTTCAGCGTCATCAATTATATGATTAGCTCCTTTTTTAGCTGTTTCTTGTGGTCCATATACCGGTAAGTTAGGGTAGTGCGATATAATATGATCTACACCACCAACGTGATCATGATGGTGATGGGTGAGTAAAATACCATCAGGTATTATTTTTAGTTGTTGTAATGCGTTAAGTACTGGCGCCGCTTCTCCTGGGTCGATGATCACACAGTGTTTGTCTTTGTTATTGAGCAACCAAATATAATTATCTTTTAAAGCGGGAATACTGATAAGATTCATTCTCTTTTTTCTTATTAAAAGTAACGTGAAAGAATTAATGAAACAATAAATTAGAGAAATTAGCTTCTATTTTAGAAATGGTACTAGTAGATTACCATAGTCTACATTACTATGGGTAAAAGATTATTTTATTTATTTTAAATAATATTTTGTTAGTCGTGTCTGGGCAGTTTACTTTTTATTTGTTAATACTAAGCCATATAGTGGTTATATTTAATAAAATATTAATAAGGAAGTTAGTTCTAAATATTGCTCATTATATACCTAATATTTATTTAAATATTTTAAGTTTAGAATTATAGTGAATATTTCTTAGGAGGAAATGTTAGTGTATAACATATCTATATGTCATACAGTTTATGATTAGTATAGCATTTTATTTACTATAAAATGCTTTTTTTTGCTAAAAGCGCGCTAATCGTTGTTGTGAATCATAACCTTAATAAGTTAATCATAGATATTTTTATCATGTCAGATTACAGATAAGATAACGCCAGGTAATCTTTTAATGTATGTATTAGTTATCAGCACTAATAGTAATAGCACAGGATATGGTGAAAAATTATATTTTATCGGGAGTCATTAATTTTATATGATTTTTTATATTAAAAATCACTCATGCTGAAAGTTTATTCATTTTATTGAAATGTAATATTGATATATAACTAGCTATATATTTCATAAAGATGAGAGATATAAGTAAATTAATCATTTGTTTTAGCATCCCCAATAGATCTTAATATTAACTTTAAGAATTAAGTATAATACAAAATAGCTATGAAGATTATAATATTATTTAAAGAGTTATAGTATAAATAATATTTAATATAGTAACCGCAATTATAAATAAAATTTATATCCATTATTTAGAAATATAATCATATTATTGTAATTAGTACGGTGTAAGTAATTAGAGTTATTCGAGCAATTAGTATGGAATACTAGATGTTTAATTTTATAGCGTAGTGATAAAATAGATAGATTATAATATTAATAATATCACTATTATTATATTGCCAATACGTTTCTATATCAGATGCTTAGTATTTATTTAGTGATTCATAATTTTAATATTTTAATATTAATTTTATTAATAATATACTACGCTATATTTCGATAAAATTTAGAACAATAATAGTTTTCTATATTAGAATTGATGAAATAAATAATTATAATTTTTTTATTATATAGTTGCTGTAAGATTTATTTTTTGTTAATTATTAATAAAGAGTAACGGTTGAATAATATACTATTAACATTAAATTATTTGCTAAATTGTATTTAGCGACGACAAGTATGTTATATTATTAATAATATTCTAAATATAAGTATACCTTATGAAATTAATTTTACTTTTGGTCCTTAAGATCTATAGTGTTCTAAATAGAGTACAAGGTAGGCAACTATTTTGGTTGGGTATAATGTCATCTATTCTACAGATATATACAGTTTTCATATAATATTAAAATTCACTTTAATAGGTCATATATTAAGTATTACGGGCTATAATAAGTAGATGATAGAGTTATAGATGAATAAGAATTAATTTTATTAATCAGAATCAATTATGATCACTATAATTAATGGTGTGGAAAATAGTAAGTTATTTGAATAATTAAATATATAGATACTAGAATATGTATATTTTAGTAGCATAAGGTATGATAAGTTACCTAGATCATTTTTAATACAATTGGTTCAAAAATATATAATAAAGCATGCCATATTTTTATAGAGTTTAAGTATTGATCATTTTAATATATCATAAGATATTTTAATAGCTGTAAATTTTATTATTATGTTAATAACGAAGTCAGGAACATGTTGATTTACAATAATAGGTTTTAATTATATGCCACATATATATAATATAGTGATGCTTTAATAAAAGATTATTTAATTTTGATCACGGTCTTATCAGATTATATCTGATACCCAATTGGATCTCATTTATGTTGTTAATGTTAGTAATTTATATCAAATATAAAAAATTAAATACATGAGAAGCATAATTTTCTATTGTAATGAAAATTAGTACTTGGTCTAGGAATGTTATTTAATTATTTAATGTATTTGTATTTATTAATTATAAGTTTTGTTTGTTTATATTTCTATAATGTGAGTATAAATTGTGAGCATAGCTGTTTAAGGATAAGATAGTTAATTATTCAGGCTATTTTGGTTTTGATAGACATTTATTTTATTTTTAATAATAAAATTATTATCAAATAATACACATTATTGAGACTATTAATCGTTGTAGTGCATCGTTTATATCTTGTTTTATTTAGTTATTACTTTATCTAGTAGGTATTATACTAATAATGACTATAATATTAATTATATCTAATTCATATAATATATATTATATAATTAATAATTGTGTAATATTTAGGATAATTTTTATTGATGTCATGGATCTTTCATGATTCATTATAATAACTGATATTTAATAAATTAGCAGGAATTATAATATTTTTATGAAGTTTTAGTTGATATTTATATTTTTACAATCTATGTAAGCTTAGTTATTTGGCGCTATATTCTTTATTATTTAAAGCATAATCACTAAGACCACAAATGTTTTTGTGTCTAAATTATATATTTTAGTGTATTCATGTATCATAGGAGTACTAGAAGTTTAATGTTAGCTGGCTGCTTGAAAGCGATGTTAATATTATACTATATTTAGTTAATTGCTTACGGCCTATTAATCATAGGTATCTTTTGCTGCTCTTTGTAGCACTGTAATTATATTAGGCATATTACCTGTAGCTAAATAATTATAGAAGAAAAATATTAACAGCAGTTATAGGTTTAATCATCCTAGCTTAATAAAAATAATGCATAGTAGTAGAAGGTGTTTTTTGGAAAAACATGATCCTTATTCTGTTATCTTTTATCTGTATTAGCAAGTAGCGTATGTTTAGAGTGGTCGACATGTTGTAACTATTATTAATATTTTTATATATAATTTAACATAGTTACGAAGTCATCATATATACGATATTGTTGATTTATATAAATTATTACTTAAAAATTAATTTATTATTTTCATGTATATAAATAATTGCTATGTAGCTATGCTACGTTTAGTTGATAGTTACTGTAAAATAAATAGGTATAATAAAAGTATCGAGTAAAATATTCATTTGGATATTCATTTAATATATTACAAGTAAAAGATGTTAGAAAGTTTATGATTATGTTTTTGGTCATGTGTATTATAAATGGTTACTAAATAACGTGTATGTTCTAGTTGTTTATAGTATAGAAAATAATTTAAATTAATAACTTTAGATATTGTAGTTTTATACAACATAAGTGAAAGTAGTTATATATCTTATTGTTAAATTATTTTGTAGTCTTAAAGTTAGTATTTGTTATAAAATGGTTTCTTAGTTATTAGAAGTTAATGATTTTAATGATGGTATATTGCTTTAAATTATTGGATATCTATATGTAATTAAACCTGATAAATAGTATATAAAATATGTCAATTAACATATTCATTATCAATTTTATAGTTATTCATTATTTAACTGTTAGTAAAATAAATAGAAAATATTAATATAAGATGTTTCGAGATTTATGTAAACTTAATAGTTAGTTTTGGTTGAAATGATGATTAGTTTAAATGATTGTTTATTAATGTATTAATGTAGATAGTGAATGATCTTAGATAATTACATTCAGTTAATTAATAATATTAATTAAAATTATAATATAAGCTTTTGACGATAAATAATAGTTAGCAGAAAATGATAAAGATTATGTTATTAGTAAAAACTTAGCGAGCATTATGCTCGTTTGCAACATTAGTAAGTATATGTTTTAAGGGTATTATAATATTTTTAGTTTATTAACTAAATTAAATAAGATGGGAAATAAATAAATTTTAATATATTGTAGAATAATGATATTATAAAGAGGTAAAAATTATTAATTGTATATTGGATATCGCTGGTATTAATAGTTTTTATAATTATATCAGAGTGTATTAATTATTTAATGCATAGATAGCTCATTTGTTTATATTAAAGGCAGCGTTGTTTTTTTATTTCTACGCTATCTATAATGTTTACTTATTAATTAATCATTATGTGTCAAATTGACGGCTGTACTAAGGCTAAGCCACAACACTAATACTGAGTGTTGT
Organism: Serratia symbiotica str. 'Cinara cedri'; assembly: GCA_000238975.1. Taxonomy (GTDB): domain Bacteria; phylum Pseudomonadota; class Gammaproteobacteria; order Enterobacterales; family Enterobacteriaceae; genus Serratia_D; species Serratia_D symbiotica_A. Next base: position 468,362 of record CP002295.1, read on the forward strand.
GGCTTAGTTGTATAATATAGTAATTTTTTTATGCGCAAGGCGGTGTAGATTAAGTATAAAGACAATCTAGGAATGCTTATGTAAAATTATAATTGATAAAAAAATACTGTGCGTGTACTAATATATAGGTATATATAAAATATAGTTGTATAACAGGGATCGTCTTATATGTGTACTGAATTATATGTTCAATACTTCTATAAATAGATACTATTTAAAGTGTAGTAATGATTAGTACTTAATGTATTATAAAATTGTATTAATAAGAAGCATATACTTTGATTTACACTGATATATTTAATATTAAATAAAATAAATATTTAGTATTACTATATATGTATAAATTAATATATTATTAGTTATATAGGTTATAACTTTAAAAGTTATTTATAAAATTAAGTTTTATAATTAATAGACTGCTAGTCTCTAAATATAATATTATTATGTTTATTTTTTAATATTTTAAGGATATTAATACGTTCTACATAAATTAAATTATTAACGATACTAGTTATTTAATATTTTTTACTATTAATTTTATGATCACATATAATTAATTTATTAAAAATTTATTATATATAATACAACATTGAATCGTAAAAATAATAGTAATGTTAATCATATTAGTTTAATACGTGATATCAGAAATTTGATAAATTTTAATTGTATTATGCTTCCTATTAATAAGTATAGTATTGCAGTAAAATCTTATATTTACTTATAATAGTTAAAATTAGTTATTTCAGTATTTTATTTTTTTATTTACTATATATTATAAGAATGGTGGGCATAGCCAGTGTCCTAAATAGTAAATAAAATAGTTTAATGGTATTTATTCTAGCATGATAAATAAAACAAGGTATAAGTATAATTAATTAGTGATAAGGAGACTTATGCATCCATTTTATTTAACTTGGCAATAGGTGAATTTTATGCTAAAACGAACTTATGCCATAAGATATGCTGCAGGTCAGCCAGTTAAGCAAATTTTTTCTGGTACAATAAATCAATCATTGCCAATAGCCACTGCATTACCTACTGTAGGTGTCCTACGAGTAATGGTGTGGAATATTTTTAAGCAGCGACGCTCTAATTGGCTTTCAGTACTCAAAAGTTACGGTAAAGATACGCAATTATTACTTTTGCAAGAGGCGCATACGACTCCTGAATTAGTTAGTTTTGCTATCGCTAACTATTTAGTCACAGATCAGGTGCCAGCATTAGTATTGCGACAGTATCCATCTGGTGTGATGACGTTATCTGTAGTATATCCGGTATATTGTTACCCTTTTATTGAACGAGAGCCCTTACTGCGCTTAGCAAAATCAGCTTTGATTACTGTTTACCCATTGCTAAATGGCCAGTTATTAATGGTTGTAAATATCCATGCTGTAAATTTTAGTTTAGGTATTGAGGTTTATAGTAGACAGTTATGGCCAATTGGCGCGCAAATTATAGATCATCATGGACCAGTGATTATGGCTGGAGATTTTAATGCCTGGAATCGTAAACGTATTAATGCATTATATGAGTTTGCTGGTGGTATGGCTTTACGTGAAGTAAGTTTTCTTGATGATCACCGGCGCAAGGCTTTTGGTCGACCGCTAGACTATGTATTTTATCGAGATTTGCAGATGGTGAAGTCATCAGTTTTAGAAACTAGTGCATCAGATCATAATCCATTATTAGTAGAATTTCACTCGGAGCCAGTTAGTGATAGGGTTCATGCTTAGAAATAAAGATATATTAAATGATTAATTTATAAGGTGTATTTTAAATGGAATTTTTATTACTAATTTTATTAGGTTATTTTATTTGTTATTTATCATTTGGATAGCGCTCATAATCATTATGCTTTACACCGTAAGGATGAGCTACTTATTTTGTTAGTCAATAAATTAGCGGTAATAAGATATATAGTATATCTGCCGGCATAGGTACTTGGATATGTGGTTAAGTTTTGTATTTTAATAAATATATTTAGTTTAATACTAGTTTGAAGGTTATCACTATTGTTAATAGTAGAATGCGGTATATTATAATAAATATTAAGGCTATATTAGATCAAGATCATGCTTGATAAGTTATGTTTAATCACCTAAAATAGAATGCTGTTATTACTTAGTGTTTGCAAATATTTTTCGGATTTATAATACTTTTAATTGGTAAGAAGTTTTGATTCTGTAAATTACTTTTTAAATTTTTTACTTACTGATAATGATTAGTACAGTATTAAAAATATATTTTTCATTAACTATTACTAAATAAATCACTATATTTTTTTAAAAAAGCATTGTTTGAGTTATAGCTTTCAATTTTTATTTAATAAATTGCTCAATTGAGCAACATATCCTTTAGGTATCATAATATAATGGGGGCCATTAGGAGCAGTAATGCCCTTTTTATAGCCTGGATTATAATCTTCTAATCTAGTGATAGAAAGTCCAGCGCTCTTAGCGGCCTGTGCTAGTCGCATCTGTTTCCTAAAATCAATACGAGCTAATGCACGGTTTTCATCAGTCTTAGGAAGTTTAACACCGTACTGCTTGCTATGTTTAATAATGTCACTTAGTGCCAGTATTTTTGGAACATAAATTGAGGTTTCACGTGGTAGTGACAATGTCCAGAAATTAGTTGGTTTGCCTTGGCGTTTATTTACCTTTACCGCTTGCATTATGCGACCTTCCCCACTATTATAAGCGGCTACTGTAAGCAGCCAATCGCCATTAAATATGTGATTTAAGTGTTGCATGATATCAAGTGCGACATTCGTCGAGGCTACTATATCACGTCTTCCATCATACCATTGATTATTCTTTAAACCGTAATTACGGCCTGTTTGTGGAATAATTTGCCATAGTCCTGCGGCATCAGCATTTGATGTAGCATGTGGGTTAAAGGCGCTTTCCACGATTGGTAGGAGCGCTAATTCCATTGGCATATTACGTTGTTTAACTTGTTTTACTATCCAGTACATATAAGGTTCTGCTCGTAATGTTACAGTATAGAGAGCGTTATTATTTTGCAGGTACTTGATCTTTTGATCACGGATACGAGAGTTTTCTGGCACTTTCATTTTTAATTCATCTCTAATAGAATTCCATAGATCTTTTTGTGCCAAGTAGTGATCGGTAGGCCATTTTTTAGAGTGATCTAGATTATTTGTTATATATTTTTTTGCTGTAGCCGCTGAATACAAAATTTGCGTATGATATTTTGTAGGCAGTACGTCTTGCTGGTATGACTGGCATCCTGCTAGTAATACTGATGTCAGAATTATTTCTTTAGCCTGCATATATGTATCAATTTAGTGACTTAAAAGACAAGTAATCATACTTGGATATGTCAAGTAACACAACTAAAAACGTAGTGGTAACATCTATATAAATCTGGATTAAATAAAATATTATGAAACTAATTTTGTAGTTACTTATTGTAGTTACTTGAGCCCTAATTTATTTTTAAAATTATATTATTTAAAATTATCATCACGTAAAATAAATTAATTTTTGATATGATTACTATGGTAATGGTATATTTAGTTAATTTAATCTTAATATTATTATATATTGTAAATATTAATAGATCTCTTGACCTTTTGGAGGAAATAGATATCATAAAGCTTAGAATGTATATATTTACAAGAAAAATAAACTAAGTCATCATACGGATGAGTTGCAAGATTTATTTCAATAATGAATATATGTTTTTCGTGACTTGCAAGTAGTTTTTTATATATAGAGTTATACAATAGTATTCCATAGCATGGATAATATGCTCTGCAAAATATTATGCAAATTAATATTTTCTTATTGTATTTATGCATCATAAATTAATTAATGTATTACATATATGTAATAATGAAACTAATATTCAAATATTAAAAATTTTTTAAAATATATAAAATATTTATTTTATAAGTTTTAAGTAGCTAATTTAAATTAATAGATATAAAATATACACAATGGTATTGTATTACACTTTTATTAAATTCTGTGCATCATACATGAGTGATCATTTATTTCATATTTTTACTATTACACATTATAACATTTATGACATTCACTACTATTATCTATAGCTAGTATATTAGTATGGTTAATTAGGATAGATGTTGCAAGTTATGTAATGATGCTAGTGTGATACTAATAGTAATACATTAATAAAGTTATATCAGATATTAGTTTTAGTCAGTGTTATAATTTAAAGATCGTTGGTTTTTGTTTAGTTAACATGCTTAAAGATTTATATTGGTTATTACGTTATTTAAAATAATTATTTTGTACAGCGAGAATTATAATTAGCTTTATCTTTGCCTGCTTTTTAATAATAAATTGAAATAACATAGAAGATAATAAATCATGAAATCAGTCCATATTTTACAGAATCGTACTAATCCACTATCATGGTCTGAACTTCCGTGGGGGGAATGCTACCGTGAGACGCTCGAGCAAGAGTTGCAACCATGGTGGCCAAAGTTATTCGGTTTTCATCTGCTTAAGCTTGGTGATCTTAGTGTCCCATTAGTGACAGATAAATGCGGAATATTGCATCAAGTGAATGTGGGCTTGGCGGGGTCTGGTTTACAAGTAATTGCCAAAAGTTATCCACTTCCTTTTATAACTAAGTCAGTTGATGCTTGTTTGTTGGCGCATACGTTATGTTATGCAGAAGATCCTTGTCGTCTATTGCGTGAGGTTGATAGAGTATTAATTGATAATGGTTGGTTACTAATTAGTGGCTTTAATCCATTTAGCTTATTAGGCTTATATACGTTACTTCTTTGGTTACGAAAGCACGGGCTACGAAAGCACGAGCCTTATATTAGTTATACATTTAGTCAGATTCGTATACTAAATTGGCTTAGTCTTCTAAATTATGAAGTATTGCATCAAGCACGTTTTCATGTGATACCTTGGGAGCACAAAAGTGATAAATTTCTTTGTGCTCACTTATTGGCTCTAGGTTGTATGAGCGTAATCGTAGCGCGTAAGCGTACATCACCATTAACACCAACACGACTAAAAAGATGTACAAGAAGGTCATCGCTTGATCATGCAATAGGCGTTATTAAGAGCTATCGGAATTTTTCTTAAGTTTCTATCTGATAACCAATATCCTCCTTAACTGGGTTGCGAGCAGCGGCACGCGCTAATATATCACATCGTTCGTTATCTGTATTTCCAGAATGTCCTTTGACCCATTTCCATGTAATAGTATGATTTTGAATTACTAAGTCTAAATGTTGCCATAAGTCAACATTTTTTACGAGTCGCTTATTCGATGTCTTCCAGTTTTGTTGTCTCCAATGAATAATCCACCGAGTAATGCCTTGGCGTACGTATTGACTGTCAGTGCTAAGTATTACTACGCAAGGCATAGTTAATGCCTCTAACGCTACGATTGTTGCCATTAATTCCATGCGGTTATTAGTAGTCATTTGATAACCCATGCTTAAGGTTTTTTCTACTTGTTTATAACGTAATATTGCGCCGTAACCACCTGGTCCAGGATTGCCGAGGCAAGAGCCATCGGTGAAAATCTCTACTTGCTTGAGCATCTCTGTTAGACTCTTTAGATAATAAATTTTAAAATCAATTCTTACATGAATAATAATTACGAGCATTATAATATGACTCCAAGTACAGTGAGACAGATTTTTCTTGATACCGAAACTACAGGCATGAATAAACTAGGGGTGCATTATGAGGGACACCGTATTATTGAAATAGGTGCAGTGGAGGCAATAAATCGTCGCATAACTGGTCGACATTACCATGCTTATGTTAAGCCAAATAGGTTGGTAGATCTTGAAGCTTATAATATACACGGCATAAGTGATGAGTTCTTGGCTGATAAACCCACTTTTAATCAGATTGTTGATGATTTTCTTAATTTTATTCGCGGTTCTGAGTTAATCATCCATAATGCTATGTTTGATCTTGGTTTTTTGGATTATGAATTTCGCTTACTAGAGAAGGTAATACCGAAGATTGAGGATGTATGTAATATTGTCGATAGTCTTGTGATTGCACGCCGTTTGTTTCCGGGTAAGCGTAACAATCTTGACGCATTGTGCAGTCGCTATAATATAGACAATAGAAATCGTACGTTGCATGGTGCATTGCTTGATGCTGATCTTTTAGCAAAAGTTTATTTAGCAATGACTGGGGGTCAGATATCTATAATATTCCAAATGGAAGGCGACATCCATTATAATATAGATGCCGCCCAGGATATCCAGCGCATAATACGCCCAGAGATGGATATAAAAGTCATCTATGCTAGTGATAAAGAGTTAGCGTCTCATGAAAGATATTTGAATCTGATTATGGAAAAGAGTGGTAGTTGCTTATGGCAAAAGATATTACTAGAATAAAATTCTATCTAATAATATAGATATTATTAACGTTAAAGATCTTACATGTGATCTTTATTATATGTTTAGTTTTCATCATATTACCTATTACAATATGTATTGTATCTACTTTGTAAATCATTAACTTTTGTTCTAATAGATTTTAGCATTAATCCATGTAGTTATAATAATTTTATTATGCACTCTCTACGTGTTTTACTATTATTTTAATGTGTATATATAATTTATTTATTCTTTAATTAATAACAAATAAATTCTTTTATTATATAATACTTTTATAAAAGTATTATATATATTTCATTACAATACATGTATAATGTATTGTAATATCAAATGTTTTTTAGAAAAGATTAGTATTTTATAATTATAGTATACATGAAGCGTATGAATACATAACAATAATTGTTATGTATGTTTAATGTGATTAATAAAGATAAGGCAAGTGTTTAATCAATAAAAATATAAAATATTTGGTAACTGTGAACGCAATAAGTTTATAAATTATTAAAGGTATAAGATTTTTAATTACAGTAAGGTTTATTGTTATCGACATATGATTTTATTTAAGAAAGGTAATTATTATGCTCTGTAAAATACTATCAGCTTTTACTATAGCTTTTATTATACTAACTACTGGTTGTTCTTTTTTTGAGAAAATAGTGTATCGGCCTGACATTAGTCAAGGAAATTATCTAACTTCACCCGATGTAGTAAAAATTAAAAAAGGTATGACTCAGCAGCAGGTAGTTGATATATTGGGTACCCCAATGCTACAAGATCCATTTGGTGCTCAAATATGGTTTTACATATTCCGTGAAGAGAAGTCTGGTTACGGACGCATTAATCAGTATACCTTGACTTTGGTATTTAATAGCATTGGCATATTGAAAGATATTCAGTATAAATCTACGCTCAGTAAATACTTAATAGAGTGACTTGTATTATCTAGTTAACTAAATAAACATAGACGCAACCGTCACAAGTGAGCCCTTAAATATGTCTTATTTTTTTATTTTTCCCCGCAAGTTACGAATTTTTTTAGGATCAGCAATGAGTGGTCGATAAATTTCTATTCGATCACCATTTTTTAGTAAATGGTCCAGTTTTACCGGATGACTATATATCCCTAGTTTATTGTTTTGCAGATTAATATCTGTACGCAGTTCTAGTAATCCGGAGTTATGAATCGCTTCTCCAACATTGCTGCCTGTCTTTAGTTGCACTTTATAAAGATATTGACGCTCTGGTAAAGCGTAAACTATTTCAACCTCTATCTCAGACATTGTAACTCCGTTTTTCTCTTTAGATCAGATCTCGTATTATACTATTTGATAATAAATGCTAGTTCAGTTAGTCTTTTCGCAAACTTAAAATCTAGATATGATCTTATCTTTTAGATTTTTGGAAAAACACCAGCTACCAATGAGTTCTTATAACTAGCTATTCACTATAATCAGCTATTGACTAATGGTAGTATAATATTCTCATTATCTGATGTTATGTCACATATAGTAATAGTTTTACTAATACTAGTCTTAGTAAGATTTATTAATCATGTCAATAATTATTTATTAAAAATATTAATTATTAGATGATTGATATAATCAAATAAAATATTGAGATAAGTATGAATATTATATAATGTATAAAATAATTCATACATTTGCTTAGCACTAACAGTACTAGCACTATATGGTACTAATGCAAAATTATTCATCTGGGTTATATATTTTTTATTAGACATTAAATTTATAAGAAATATTATTTATCTATACTTGAATAAAAATAAGTAATGCACATATATGGATAAAACACGAAATTATACTAGCAATGAACAGTACATGATTTCTTTTGTGATTAAGTTTAGTACAATGCATTTATTATGATAAATAAAAAAACACATAAATATAATTTTGTCACTATTGCACAAAACAAGCGCGCGCGTTTTGAATATTTCATCGAAGAGGAAATAGAAGCTGGTATATCATTAGAGGGTTGGGAAGTCAAATCGCTACGAGCAGGTAAAGCTAATCTTAGCGATAGTTATGTGACATTTTATAATCATGAAGCTCATCTTTTTGGTGTCACTATCATTCCGCTTAGTGATGCTTCATCGCATGTATTATGTGATCCAATACGTACTAGAAAACTGCTACTGAATAAGAGTGAGTTAGAGTTTCTCAGTGGTCGTGTAAATTATAAGGGGTATACGGCTATAGCGCTTTCTATATATTGGAAAAAAGTTTGGTGTAAAGTTAATATCGGCATCGCAAGAGGTAAGAAGGAACACGATAAGCGTGCTTGCATCAAAAATCGTGAATGGCAAAAGATAAGATCTTATATCATAAAAAACACTAATCATTAATCTTTTTATTCAATAGAATAAGCTGTTAGTATAGTATGTAGGATTACTTGGGGCTGATTATGGATTCGACGGGATTTGCAAAACCTTAGGAGCATGCCGAGGTACGGCTGGCCTCGTAAAAAGCCGTAAAAAATAGTTGCAAACGATGAAAACTACGCACTAGCAGCCTAATAAGTTGCTTAGAGCCCTTTCTCCCTAGCCTTCGCTCTTAGGACGGGGATCAAGAGAGGTTCAACCTAAAAGAGATCGCGTGGATATCTTGTCTGAGGTTAAAGCGTTAAATGAAATCAGACTAGTTTGCTAGTGGCGTGTCCATCTGCCACGCGCAAGTGAATATAAATATTGGACTAAGCATGTAGTGCCAACGGAGTAGCAGTTTCGGACGGGGGTTCAAATCCCCCCAGCTCCACTAGTTCATTCTTTTATGGTTTATTATAATTATTTAAGATAGTATAAATATTTGAAATATAATCAGTTAAATATATTTTTATTTAATGTTGACTATTTATTTTATTTAATTTTTAAATTGTAAGATTTAGAGTTATTAACCTATACTGTAAAAATTAGTACTACTAAACTTTCCTCAGATAAAAAGTATATTGTTTGTTGATTTCATATATTCTCAAAAAGACATTAATCACGGAGTAATTTTTAATATAGTAAAAATATAGTGTTATGTTTTATATAAATGTTGTGTTATTTATTACTAGAGAAATTATGAATATTGCATATTAATACTAGATAATTGCAGGGTATTGCGTTATATTATTGTTAGTATTATAGTATTATTTTGTTTTAAAATTAGTATTTATGCTTTTACTAACTTTAGTATAGGCTATAAAAGTTAATATTATAGTAGATTAATAGCTATTAGCATTAGAGGATAAGTTTAAGGTTATCGTACAAGAGCAATACAGCCATGTAGAATATTTTACTAATATATATTAGTAGGTGAGAAATTTCTTTTTTTTCTTTAAAAGAAAGACTTGTTATGGGCTTATTATAGACATAAAAATTAAAATAATATTGAATTTTTATTTTATTATTATATTAATTTTACATAATTATGTAATGTGTATTTAAATATTATTAGAAAAAGAATAAAGTGATACTATCTCTGCCTAATTATTTTAAGCTAAAAACATAAATACAAGGTATTATGTTAATATATATTTATGATAACAGAGTAATCTTTAGAATCAAATATTCTCTAGAATAGTATATTCTACAGTAATATATTAAGGCGCCTATGTTGCTAGATGTACTTAATATAATTACGGTACTGGATAACCTAGAATTATTATTTATTATAATACTGATTATATAAATTAAGCTATGTATTATATAATATGCATTAGTGCAGTGATAGTTAACTAATCGATTGTGTTAAAAATTTTATTTATAATAAAATATATTATTGATTGCTTCTAAAATAATTTACTGGTCTGATATGGATGTTAGTAATAACGTAAATTGGGTATAGCACATATTCTTCGTCGAGAATAAAATATTTATCATCATGAGTCTGGGCAAAGCTATATTTATTAGTGGGTATACAATAGATTATAATAAACAATAATTAGTTGTATTTTGGTTATTGCAGTAGTTAGCTTTTATTTCTATGTTCTTTTTAACATATATATTAGACATTATTTATGTCCATAGACATAATTAGTAGTAATGAAGTGTTTGATGTATATGCCATATCCCTAAAATATTAATATATATTCATATTATTACTATTATATAAAATATATAAGCTAGTGTGTTGCATTAATGATATAGACGATGCTTAATGATTAACATTACTATAATCAATATAATATTATACCCATATCATAAATGCTATTTTTTTAAAAATATATAAAAGTTATCTATATTGTTATATGAATTGTGCTATTTCTCTAGAGAATAGCGCTGTATATAATTTTTAGTCATAGAATTTGTTAGTAATGTTGTTGTTAGAGATTAAACAGTAAATATAGCATTCTATTTTTATTTATAGTAGAAATATGGTGATATCGTATATATAAAATATTTTTATGTTAGTGAAAATTGAAGTAGCATGATTGAAGTAGCATGATTAAAATTAGTATTATTAATTATAACTATAATTAATATTTTTATAAATAGAATAAAAATTGCTACTTATAGTGCATACATTAATTTTCTTATAATGTTAATATTTTAATATTATTTATTTTTTATTACCTAACTGATGATATAGTTATGAAAAAAATAATATAATCGGAATATTATACAGACAAGTTTTAAACTTACCTGTATTTTATTTTTTTATTTAAGTTCTATATTATACAGTAATAGTAGTAAAGCTAAAGATTCAGTAGATGATGCTTGCACTTTAAGCGTTACTTATATTTTTTATCATAACCTAATTTGTATTTAATATTGTTTTATTTTTACCTAGCTCATAATTATTATTACTATGCGTATTAATTATAATATTTTATTTAGTATAAAAGTATAATAAATAATTTACTTATATCTGATATTGTATTTATTTAATTTATTGTGCCTTGTTGTGCCAAGAGTATATAAGTGTGGTAACTAGCAAAAATAATCTTGCGACAGCATTATTATATATACTTCATCGTATGGCGGTAATAATTATGGGTTTTATGTAGCTAAGTTGCGTAAATGTTTTATCAAAAAGACCATTCATCTACGAGATATTGTTTATACGTATTATATCATTTTACCTGTTTCTTTTAAAAGTACGACTACCATATTAAAATTAAATAAATAATATTCAGTATCATTAACCTCTGATACTTATTTTATGTTATAGAGATTAAATTCTATTAATAATATAGTAAAGTATTTCAGTTTACGTCTTTTTATTATATACGATATTTATCGTGCCGTACTAATTTTAAAATAGATCATTTAAAATACTATGTTTTTTTATATTTAGTAGGCTGATTATTGACATAATCCTTGTGCATTAATGCTAGTATACTATGTATATTAGCATTTCTTGTAATATTTAGTGTTATTTACTTCTGATACGTGATCTTAAGTAGTATCTATATATTTTATATATTTATTATTTATTTGTATTTCAATTATTATTGAAGAAGCCTATAATCAGTTGTCTTTTTATAATTGTTCATTGATTAAGTAATTGCACTTCAAATAAAGGCACCTATTAGGTCATAATTTTAGTAGCTTGTCATGTTTTTCTCAGCGTTAGAAGGTCGCTTAATCTAGGATTATAAGAAAATTTTTAATTATAGCTATTGTCATCAATATAAGATAAATGTAGCCATAAGGCAAAAATATGTACATCATATTATTAGCCATTTTAATTATTATCTGAGATTTCTTAGTATCTATTTCGTTTAATTACTATAGCGCTGTGGTTGTTATTAGTGATATAGTCTTTACACAGTTCTATGACTATTATAGACAAATAAGCTAGAGTAACCTGGGTAGACTAAGAAATAAAAATTATTAATACAGTGATGTTGAATAAAGTATTAAAAGGATAATCGATTAGTGAATGATTTAATAGCTAGTATTATATTGGCACAATCTTAGATGTGAGTGATCACTATTTTACTGATAAATCAATATTTATATGATGAGATATTCTGGAATATGACTATAATTTTATATAGGAATGAATAAAAGAATATTATGTCATAATATATGTTATTGAGGTAAGAGGTAAGAGGTAAGAAAGATCTTAACTTATACCAGTAGTAAATAAAATGTTCAGTGTTATGAAATTATTTTACGTGCTATTTTTACCTGCATTTAATCTATTTTATGTTTTCAAATTAATTTAGATAGAATATGCGAGATATATAGATATATGTAAACATTTTAATGATACAGAAGGAAAATCGTCAGATCAAGGGTAGTTGGGATATTATCAGGGCAATATGATTTAGTTGTTAAGTTTGTTTTATAGTGCCTTTATAGTGCCTAATGTAAGTTTAATATACTTTATGAATTATAAAGTAGAGACAAAGGTGTTAATAAGATCCCTCGATCACTACGCGATTTTTGTTAATTACTGAATACTTTGAGTTTAGAATTATATTCTATATTTTATTAAAATTTTGCAATAGATATAAAATATCGCATAATTTGGTTTGTGTTTGTTATAGTTGCGTGTACTAAAATAGGTATCATTTAGAATATAGGTTATGTACGTTAAGTGAGTTATGTTGCTTTTAGGTACGTTGTAAAACGCATAATAGCTAATACATGTAATTTATCTATAGGCGCTGAGTAAATAACATATTAGTAATAAATAATTATATGTTAGATAAATGATCTGATATCATATCATGAATGTTTAATTCTTATTAAATAATACTAATAATAGATATGTTTTTGTATGTTAAAGGATATAGCTATATTAGGTTGATATTTTCTCAATATTTTTATTGATTATAAACAATATAGAGCGGTCATGATTATTTTGATACTGATGATATAGTGCTGTGTTTATTTAATGTGTCTTTGTTGAATTTTATAGATTGTAATATTATACCCCTAATATATAGGTAAGGAGTGGAAGGTTACTTACTATTTCATTACAAATAAATATATTTATTATTATATTATAAACATTAACATATAATTACTTATAGTTGCGTAATAAGGGGTTATTTTTTAAAAAAATGATTTTTAAGTAGAATTAGGTGTTGTCTATAAAAGATTGTATAAAATTATGATAGTAGCAAAACTTATCTCATTCTGCTTATAACCAAGGATTAGGCCGGCATAAGTATATTGCGGTACATAAATAACTATAATTATATATATTATAAATTTATGTTATATAGTAAAATTACTTAGATACTTTAAAATAATTTTTTTGACCATCCTAATTTTGAACTTAAAGTACTAAAATAACTATAGTCCCTTGGATGGATAAGATTTAAATTAAAATGACTACGACGTATTAATACTTGATCACTATCTTGAATATATAGTGAAATTTGACTATCACAACTAATTCCAAGATTACTGCCGATCTGTAAAAATTTTAATCGAATATTGCTATCACTACTAATTACTAGTGGGCGGGCGGAAAGGGTATGAGGGAACATCGGAACCAGCACAATAGCATCTAATGATGGAGTTAGTATTGGCCCACCTGCTGAGAGAGAATAAGCTGTTGAGCCAGTAGGGGTAGCAATGATTATTCCATCAGAACGTTGAGAGAAAGCAAAAATATCATCAATATACACTTCAAATTCAATCATGTGCGCTATTTTATCTGGGTGTAGTATCACTTCATTAATAGCGTGGTTTATATCGCATTGTTTTTGTTCTTGGTTAACGCTAATTTCTAGTAAAAACCGCTGTTCATCGATATATTCGCCTTCTAATACACCTGCTAATTGCTGTAGTCTACTATCAGAATCTAAGTCAGTTAGGAAACCTAGATTTCCACGATTCATTCCGATGACTTTAATGTCATAGCGTGCTAGCATTCGTGCTGCATTTAGCATATTACCGTCACCACCTACCACTACAGCTAGGTGAGCCTGTTGACCGATATCAGTGATACTGCCGGTAATCACGTCCTTTAATCGTAAGTCTTGAGCTATTTGTTTTTCAATCATTACGCAATAGCCATGAGCAATAAGCCAGTGATATAGCATCTCATGTGTTTCTAGTGCTGAAGGATGGCGTGGGTAGCCAACAATACCGATACAGGTGAATTTTTTATTCATTACTATAATATTCCTCACCAGGGTTAATTTATACTCTACATTATGATTGATTAACTTGAAACCCTAGCTTTGATCCCCATAATAAGCAAAGTTGTAGTATTAATGCTAAAATGTGGAGATAATTCATGAGTAGTATAGAACATAATACGCTAAATAAGGCAGTTTCAGAAGGCATTGCGCTGCAAGCTCAAGAAGAGGAGGCTGTGTTAGATACAGTAGATGAAGTTAATTTACGTGATAAGCGTATTGCTGAATTAGAAGCTAAGCTACTTGAGGCTCAGGAGGACGTACGTGATGGACGTGATAGTTTACTACGTGCCAAAGCAGAAGTGGAGAATGTACGGCGGCGTACTGAGTTAGATATTGAAAAAGCGCATAAATTCGCATTGGAGAAATTTTCTGGCGACTTACTATCAGTACTAGACAATTTAGGTCGTGCTATAGAGATGGCTGATAAAAACAACCCTGAATTGACATCGATGATTGAGGGTGTAGAACTAACATTGAAGACTTTACAAGATGTAATGTATAAATATGGCATTGAGCTTGTTAGTGATATTAATATACCGTTTAACCCTGATATTCATCAGGCAATGAGCCTTATTGAGTCCTCTGATCATGAACCAAACCATGTTATTACTGTGATGCAGAAAGGTTATACATTGAATGGCAGATTATTACGCCCTGCTATGGTTGTGGTCTCTAAGCCAAAATCATAAGTCTGTTCAGTGGATAAAATTAATATTAGGTTACAATGTACGTTTAAGTATTAGTTAATTTAACTTATGAGGTTAAATATAGGTTTGAAAATATTACTTTCTTCTAGATTTTTTATTTATGTGGTAACCAGTTGATTTGTTCTAATTTGTGCTTTTTTAGTAGTTGATTAGTTTGTGAAAAGTGGTGGCAACCTAAGAAGCCACGGTTAACTGAGAGTGGTGATGGATGCGGTGCTTTTAGTATGTAATGGCGGTTATAGTCAATAAAGTTTATTTTTTTTTGAGCTCGTAATCCCCATAAAAGAAATACAATGTTGTTGCAATTTTCGTTTAACGCAGTGATAGCTTGATCGGTAACAGTTTCCCAGCCTATATTAGCATGGGAGTTTGGACGACCACTTTCAACTGTTAATATTGTATTGAGTAATAATACTCCTTGTTTAGCCCAGCTCTGTAGGTAGCCGTGGCCAGGGTGTTTAAATCCAGGAATATCTATTTCTAGCTCCTTGTAGATATTTGTTAGTGAAGGTGGTATAGGCATGCCAGGGTGTACCGAGAAAGATAAACCATGAGCTTGATGAGGGCCATGATAAGGGTCTTGACCTAGGATCACTACTTTAGTGTCTACTAGTTTTGTAAAACGAAAAGCGTTAAATATATCCTTTTGTTCTGGATAAATAATTTTACCAGCTTGGCGTTCAGAGGCAATAAAAGTAAGTATTTCGGTAAAATATGGTCGTTCTTTTTTTTGGCTTATCACTTTATACCAACTAATGGAATGAGACATAAATATTCTATTTTTTATTGTTAGTAAGATATGAATTATAGGTTATGTTAGTATATATTAGTACTTGATGATATTTGTGCTACATCATGCGCTATCTATTGAAGATAGCGCATTATTGTAAATCAGACAAGAGTGCTATAACACTAGGTTTTTCATGTATATTTATTTATAAATTCTTGTACCCTTGCATCAAGCACTAGACTATATTTGATGCGTTAATATTCTATTTTGTTTATATTTTAATATAAGATTGGTTTAAGAATAATTTTAAATTACGTTTTAAATGTTAAGGAGTTACTTATTAACTGCATCATTTATTTGAGACGTAATATAATAAAATATTATATAAGTATTTTGTATTATTTATATTTTGCTTTAATTGTGTAATTTTAATTTCTCCCTTAAATATGATTATTTAAAAATTAGAGAAAAAGTTTTAGTTTCTACTAAGATTAGTATTAAGACACAAGATTACTAGTATCCTTTAGTTCAGTAATCTTCTTTTTTAGCAATTTGATATAATTTTTTGGTATCTTTATTGTTATTCTTCTTTGTAATTATTAAGCAATTCAATTATAGTTTGTGTTTATTGTTGCATATGGTAACAAGATATAATATTAATATTGCTGGCTATATTAGTTAGTAGTTTTTCTTTTTGTTATAGTAATAGTAATTTAAATTACTTAGCAGTATGGTCAACTTTTAAGTAATTCAAGGTTTGTTATGTAAATAAGATATTATTTTATGTGCTATATTTTAGGTTTTCATGTTTAATACTTTGGTATGTATTAACATGTTTTATTTATGGTTGTTTATACATTAGTGATATCATAAAAGTAACTTTATAATACTTTAACGATAAAGTTAACCATGTAATTATAATTTTTAGATTATTATATTTAGCTAATTTTAGTGAGATCACATCTATTACTTTATAATGGACACTATGGTTGCATGGATAGTGATATATATTTTACTCATTTCTTGTTACCATCAATTATTATTTCTGACCTAGATCGTATTTTACTAAAAATGAATCTTTCTATTAATAACTAGTCACATAACTATAGGTGTTATCTGTGTGCTAAAAGAAGTACTTTTTTACTGTAATTAAAAGTATCCGTATTATATAAGTATACATATTATATAGAGTTATTTGCACTAGATAAAGATCTATAATATTTTTTGTGAATTTTTCTAGAGTGCGGTAGTACGTGTTATATGAGTATTATTGATATAGATATGATATTAATTCTTAGATTGGCGTCGCTTGCCGATATTTTTAATATTACGATGTCGCAATTTTACTTTGTTTTTTATTTTGTTTTTCTTGTTTTCTTTTATGCGCTTAATTAGCACCTTTTTTGAAGGTTTCCCGTTATTTTTATCTTTTAGTATTTTAGTTTTTTGCGGTATTTCGTCAATTACTCGTGATTTTAATGGCTCATTTAGGTAACGACTCACTTTTTTTAATACACAGTAGTCATGTGCCTCAATGAGTGAAATAGCAATACCCGTACTCCCAGCGCGACTAGTGCGACCAATACGGTGTAAGTATATATCTGCAGTACGTGGCATGTCAAAATTAAATACATGAGTAATATCAGTAATATCTAGACCACGTGAGGCAATATCAGTCGCGACTAGTATATTCATCTTACCCTCCATCATACATTGTATTGCTTTATTGCGCTGCGCTTGTACCATTTTACCTTCAAGGTAGCAGCAGGTATTAATGCTAGCTTCACGTAACCAAGCAACTAGCTCATGTACTCGTTCACGTTTACGCACAAAAATCACTGATTTTTTTACTTCTGGTTGCTTGAGTATGTGTATTAGTAGAGCTGTTTTATGTTTCACGTTATCGGCATGATAGTACCATTGGTAAATTTTTTTACATTCTTGTTGTAATATATTAGTTTCTATTTTTACCGGTTCTACCTGAATTTGTTTAGCAAATTTATGAAACATTCTACCTTCTAAGGTAGCAGAGAATAGTAATGTTTGTCTACGGTCGCTAGTTTTGATTGCAATAGTTTCAATATCCTGAGCAAATCCCATGTCCAGCATGCGGTCAGCTTCATCTAAGATAAGTATTTCCACTGCGCTGCAATCAAAATTTTCTTCTTTAATATATTGAAGTAGACGACCAGTTGTAGCGACGACCATATCTTGGTTTTGATTGAAAATTTTTACGTGATTAGTGTAGGATACACCGCCGGTGATCGTGGAGATATTGAGCAAAGTATATGCCGCTAATTCACATGCCTGGTTAGCTACTTGTATTGCTAACTCGCGTGTTGGGGTAAGGATTAAAATACGCGCTGGGCCATAATGATGACGCGGAAAGTCGAGAAGATGTTGTAAAACAGGTAGTAAAAATGCAGCAGTTTTTCCGGTTCCAGTCGGAGCTAAAGCTAATACATCTCGTCCTTTTAATGCATGTGGGATCGTTGTTGCTTGAATGGCAGTTGGGCGATCGTAGCCTTTATCATATAAAGCGAAGAGTAGTCGTTCATCGAGATCAAGTTCGGAAAAATGAGTAATTACCACGTCCACCTCTACTTGATAAGTAATAATTTAAACCCAAAAAATTAATGTTACATGATTATTGTCAGCTATTCACTTTTTATGCCTGATTTTGCTAACTTTACAATTAATAATTATTATTAAATTGATATCTAATTTATTATTTTTTACATGCTGATTGTAAATAAATTTATTATGAATAGGGATAATATCACTTACGAGGTAATGTTGTTATATATATGTATATATTTTCTTTTTAAGTAATCTGTTCTTTTTAGTTTGATCAATTAAGGTATTCTAGTGATTTTGTTAGTTTTGATACCTGATTGTAGCTGAGATTAAAATAAATTATTTACTCATTAATCATAAAGAAAGATATATGTTATGAGTATACGTTTATAGTGTTATGGTATTCTAATCTTCTTAGCTTCTTAGCTTCTTAGCTTCTTAGCTTCTTCGTGTAGGATTAGTACATTTTAATAGTAGATAGATTGCTATATAGATGTTATTAGTTAGTATAAGTTTTTGTTCAAGGTGTCAATAGCATTAAATACTTAGGATAGATACTGTAGTTACTGTTATATGTTTGTAAGACCTTAATAGTTATGTCTCTGTATCAATAGATACAAATAGATTAAGAGTAATTTGATATAGGTTAGTGTGACTATGATTAGTATACACCGTATAAATAATGTAGTGCTTAATCATGATAGGGATTGTAGAGGTAGTTAGGAAATATATAGGCATATCAATTAATTAAAATTAATATTTAAGTATGTTATATATGTTATTATTTTTATAATCAGCATGATGGGGTGTAAAAACAGATAATATAATTTATTGGGTGTACTTAGAAGGCCATAGATGTATGTATTTATGTGGTTTTTATTTGTAGTTATATTTTTAGCGTCAATAATACAAGACAAATAATGGATTAAAATAAATAATTATAAACAATTTACTCTAGTTATACGATAGAAACCTATATTTATAAATTATTAGTTATATATTAAGGCACCTTTATGCGAGATATGGCATACAGATATATGAATTGTATATTAATTGATTAGATCATAAAAAGGACTGAGATGTTTTGGTTTTGATTAGTATTTACTACGTAGACCATTATTTAAATATCTTAGTTACATATTACTTATTTATAAGTAATTAATCAATATTTTATATATAATAATCTGAGCTACAGTAAAATATAAAACTAGCAATATATCTCAGATTACTTAATTCATTAGATCTCAGGTATATTTTTTAAAAAAATATTAAAGATTTATATGATAGTATATGGTATGAGTATGCTGAGAAATTATGTGTATATAAAGGATATCCTATAATAAATTTACCAATTAATGTATCATAAGAGCCAAATTTTATCTTGGTAAACATTATTTTTATTTACCATAAATATACTATATCAATATGCTGCTAGCAGCAACATTAGTATAATTATAGTGGCTCAAATATACCTAGTATTAGATTTTACTATTATAGTGATATGTATATTACAAAATAACTTAGGTTGAAGGCGGTCAAAAAGGCGTTAAATTGATATAAGATAGATTGCCACATGTGAGTTATGCAGAAGTACCAATAAAGAAAATTTGCTAAAATGAAAAATATAAGAAACTTTTCTATCATTGCTCATATTGATCACGGTAAATCGACATTATCTGACCGTATTATTCAAATTTGCGGCGGTTTTACTGAGCATCAAATGTCTGCTCAGGTGCTTGATTCTATGGATATAGAGCGTGAGCGCGGTATTACTATTAAAGCACAAAGTGTGACGTTAAATTATCCAGCATTAGATGGAAAAGTTTACCAGCTTAATTTTATTGATACGCCAGGTCATGTTGATTTTTCGTACGAAGTTTCTCGCTCACTTTCAGCTTGTGAGGGCGCATTACTAGTAGTAGATGTCGTACAAGGTGTAGAAGCTCAAACTCTAGCTAATTGCTCTACCGCATTAGAGATGAATTTAAAAGTAGTGCCGGTGTTAAATAAAATTGACTTACCTACCGCTAATCCGAATCGTACAGCAGAAGAAATTAAAGATATAGTTGGTATTGATGTTACTAATTTAGTGTGTTGCTCAGCTAAAACTGGCATAGGGATTCCGGAAGTATTAGAACGTTTAGTGCATGATATACCTTCGCCGTGCGGCGATCCGAAAGCACCATTGCAGGTATTAATTATTGATTCCTGGTTTGATAATTATCAAGGTGTAGTTTCTTTAGTACGCATCAAGAATGGTACATTGCATAAGGGAGAAAAAATCAAGGTTATGAGCACTGGCCATACTTATAACGCTGAACGTCTAGGTGTTTTTACACCAAAACGTGTTGATCACGATATTTTGCATTGCGGTGAAGTAGGTTGGTTAATTTGTTCTATTAAGGATATATTTGGTGCCCCAGTGGGTGATACCTTAACATCGGCACGGTATCCTGCAGCCCTTGCTTTATCAGGTTTTAAGAAAGTTACTCCACAGGTTTATGCAGGTTTATTTCCCATCAGATCAACTGATTACGATGTTTTTCGCAATGCATTAAGTAAATTAAGTCTTAATGATGCTTCATTATTTTATGAAGCAGAAAATTCAGGTGCTTTGGGTTTTGGTTTCCGTTGCGGTTTCCTTGGATTATTGCACATGGAAATTATTCAGGAGCGTTTAGAGCGTGAATATAATCTGCAACTAATTGCCACTGCACCTACGGTAGTATATCAAGTGCAAAATACTAATAAGGAGATCCTCTATATTGATAGTCCATCCAAGTTACCATCACTAAATAAGATCCAGGAACTGCGTGAACCAATAGCTGAGTGTCATATGTTAATTCCACAGGAATTTTTGGGTAACGTAATTACTTTGTGTATCGAAAAACGTGGTATACAGACTCATATGGTTTATCACGGTAAACAGGTGGCGTTAACCTATGAGATACCTATGGTTGAAGTTATGCTTAATTTTTTTGATCGTTTAAAGTCAGTTTCGCGTGGTTATGCGTCTCTTAATTATAGCTTTAAACGATTTCAGGTTTCTGACATGGTGCGAGTTGATGTACTGATTAATAATGAGCGAGTGGATGCATTGGCGTTAATTGCTCATCGTAATAAGGCTCAATATTATGGTCGAGAATTAGTTAGGAGAATGCAAGAGCTAATTCCGCGCCAGCAGTTTGATATTGCGATCCAGGCTGCAATTGGAACACATATTATTGCGCGTTCTACGGTGAAGCAGTTGCGTAAAAATGTGATAGCGAAATGTTATGGTGGCGATATTAGCCGCAAGAAGAAACTATTACAGAAACAAAAAGATGGTAAGAAACGCATGAAGCGGGTCGGTAGTGTAGAATTGCCACAAGAGGCATTTTTGGCTATTTTAGATGTAAGTAAAGACAGTAAATAAAAGCGATAAACTTAAGTAATGAGGTGATTTTCATGGCGAAAATGTTTGCCTTGATCCTAGCGTTAGCAACATTAATCCATGGTATTATTTGGTGTTTTGTGCGTCTCAAGTTAGCACTTGAGCGTTGGGATAAAACCTCTGGAAGCAATGTAGGCCATAATAAGTTAGTTGCCGCGATTAAGAAGCCTCTCCCAAGTTGGTTAGAAGCCAGTGCTTCGGTTTTTCCTGTATTGCTATTGGTTTTTGTTGTGAGGTCATTTTTCTACGAACCATTTCAGATTCCATCTGGTTCAATGATGCCGACATTACTCATTGGTGATTTTATTCTAGTAAATAAATATGCATATGGTATTAAGAATCCTATTACTCAAACTACGCTAATTAATGTCGGTCACCCAAAACGGGGTGATATTGCGGTATTTAAATATCCACTTAATGCAAAACTTGATTATATTAAGCGCGTTATTGGCTTACCTGGCGATAGAATTATATATGATTCAATAAATAAGCGTGTAACAATTAAGTCATTCTGCGATAATGCTCAATATTGTGATAAAATAGATGTGATTACTTATAATGGTTTTCAGCCAAGTGATTTTATACAGTTATTTAGTCGAAGCCGCATTAGTCCAGTAAGCAATATTTTTGATCAAATTCCACCAAGTGACAATGTTCCTCGACATGGAGCTCGTCTATACCTGAGCCAGGAAGTGCTAGGTGATATTACCCACTCTATTTTAACTTTACCAGGTACGCGTGATAGGGTGTCGACTTATTATCAGCAGCCAGGTGAGGCACTAGCTGAATGGATAGTGCCAACTGGTTGTTATTTTATGATGGGAGATAATCGTGATAATAGTGCTGATAGCCGTTATTGGGGTTTTGTGCCAGAAAAAAATCTAGTTGGCAAGGCTACGATCATTTGGATTAGCTTTAAAAAACAAGAAGGGGAGTGGCCTAATGGCTTTAGGTTGAGTCGGATTGGTGCGATTCATTGATCATTAATTTATTAATGGATATCAGGTAAATAGTAGAAAATGTAAACATAGTATTATTTTTTATATGTAACATATAATCGAATAAAAGTTGATTATTTATTTGGGGTCATTGCGTACGTAATATATGCAATAATTTTGTATTGCTTTTTGTAAAGTAAGTGTGGTTTGTATGCTACAAATTTTTGATGTATTTTGATCTATTGGTAATAAATGAATCCCATTGTAATACAAATTTTACAGCGTAAGGTAGGATATACTTTTCAACAGCAAGAGTTATTACTGCTTGCTTTAACTCACCGTAGCGCTAGTAGTCAGCACAATGAGCGCCTTGAGTTTTTAGGTGACTCTATTCTTAGCTTTGTGATAGCTAACGAGCTTTATCAGCGCTTTCCTTATATAGACGAGGGTGATATGAGTCGTATGCGCGCTACATTAGTACGTGGTCATACGCTTGCAGAAATAGCTCGCGAGTTTGATTTGGGTAAATGCTTACGACTTGGCCCAGGTGAGTTAAAAAGTGGTGGTTTTCGCCGCGAGTCAATTTTGGCGGATACATTAGAAGCATTAATTGGCGGTGTATTCTTGGATAGTGATATGCAGCGCGTTAAGCGCCTAATTATAGACTGGTATAGTAGTAGATTTTCTGAGATTAGTCCTGGTAATAAGCAGAAAGATCCAAAAACTCGCTTACAGGAGTTTTTACAAGGTCGACATCTGCCATTACCTTCTTATCTAGTGTTGCAGGTTCGTGGTGAGGCGCATGATCAGGAGTTTATCATACATTGCCAGGTTAGTCTTTTGAACGCGCCTGTAGTGGGTATTGGTTCGAGTCGCCGCAAAGCTGAGCAGGCAGCAGCAGAGCATGTGTTAAAAAAGTTGGAGCTTGCATGAGTGAAGAAAGGCAATATTGTGGCTTCATTTCGATTGTTGGTCGTCCTAATGTAGGTAAATCCACGTTACTAAACCAGTTATTAGGTAAAAAAGTTTCCATCACTTCACGTAAACCACAGACTACTCGTCATTGTATTATGGGTATTAGTACTCAAGGAATTTATCAAGTTATTTATATTGACACTCCTGGTTTACACGTTAAAGAAACACGCGCTATTAACCGTTTAATGAACCGAGCAGCTAGTAGCTCGCTTAGTGATGTTGCATTGGTGATGTTTGTTGTAGCAGGTACTTACTGGACTGCTGATGACCAAATGGTGCTTGATAAGTTGATTAGATTAAAATCTTCGGTGTTACTTGTTATTAATAAAGTAGATAAAATTACTAATAAATCTAAGTTATTACCGCATATTGCGTTTCTTAATAATAAGATGAATTTTTTCAATATAGTGCTTGTTTCTGCTAAACAAGGGGCAGCAATCGACACGATAGCCAGTATAGTACGTAATGCTCTGCCGGAAGCAGAACATTACTTTTCATCTGATTGTATTACTAATTGCTCTCAGAGTTTTATCGTATCGGAAATTATTCGTGAGAAGCTAATCCGCTCTTTAGGTAAAGAGTTGCCGTACTCAGTGACAGTACAAGTAGAGCAGTTTATGTTAAATAAGCAAGGCAGTTATGATATATGTGTCTCAATAATAGTTGAGCGTGAGGGTCAGAAAAAAATAGTTATTGGTAACAAGGGAGCGAAAATAAAAATTATAGGTAACAGGGCTCGAAAAGATATGGAAAAAATGTTTAATGTAAGAGTGCATCTGAAGTTGTGGGTAAAAGTGAAATCTGGTTGGGCAGATAATGAGCGTACATTGCATGCTTTGGGTTATATTGGTGCTTTAATATAACTTGGTACTTTAATATGACTCAGTAGTTTGGTACTTTAATATGACTCAGTAGTCAGTAAATAAGCAACAGTATATTTTTGTTTTGTATGTGTTGCTTCATAATGGTACTATTTTCATTATTGGTTGATTTATGATATATACTAGGATAATAATAAAATAAAAATACTGTATAATATAAATTATCGCACCGAGTCCTCCTTACAAAGAGGTGCTTATCTTTACTTATGTCTTTAAAAAAGTTTAATAATGCCCATTTACAGATGTTTTATTTTTCTCCTTTTATGATTTTGTATCCGAGTGTACACTGTTAATATTAAAATTGTTTTTAGAGTTTATTATGCATGACTAAGCCACTATTAGGTGTAAATATAGATCATATTGCTACGTTGCGTAATGTACGTGGAACCTCATACCCAGATCCAGTGCAGGCGGCATTTATTGCAGAACAGGCTGGAGCTGATAGTATTACTGTCCATTTGCGTGAGGATCGTCGTCATATCACTGATCGTGATGTACGTATTTTGCGTCAGACTATTAAAACACGATTGAATTTAGAAATAGCAGCGAATAATGAAATGCTAGATGCTGCTATTAATTTAAAGCCACATTTTTGCTGTATAGTACCAGAAAAGCGTATAGAGCTAACTACTGAAGGTGGCTTAGACGTTGCTAGTCAATTAGAAAAAATGACATCAGTAGTAAAATACTTATCAAGCGTAGGGATCTTAGTATCACTGTTTTTAGATCCACTACCCTACCAGATTGAAGCAGCACTAGAGGTAGGTGCTCCTTATATAGAAATCCATACTGGTGCTTATGCAAATGCTGTCAGTGATCTGGCGATGCAAAACGAGTTACACCGTATCTCTTCAGCCGTTATCTATGCTCAACAAAAGGGGTTGAAAGTGAATGCTGGTCATGGTCTGACTTATCATAATGTACAAAAAATTGCAGCTTTACCAGAAATATATGAGCTAAATATTGGTCATGCCATTATTGGCCAGGCAATAATCAGTGGTTTATCTACGGCAGTAGGGCATATGAAGATGTTAATACGGGAAGCTCGTGATTAATGGCGGTACTTGGGCTAGGTACTGATATCGTTGAAATGGTGCGCATTAAATCAGTGGTGGAGCGTAGCGGTGATCGTTTAGCCCTGCGAGTGTTAAGTGTTGCTGAGTTGCAACTATATCAGCAACATCAGCAACCAGTATGTTTTCTTGCTAAGCGCTTTGCAGTAAAAGAAGCAACTACTAAAGCATTCGGCACTGGTATTCGTAATGGGCTAGCATTTAACCAGTTAGAGGTATTTAATGATGGATTAGGTAAGCCAAATATTCGCTTACATGATCGAGCTGCTGAGATTGCAGAAGAGATGGGTATTACTGCAATTCATGTTTCACTAGCCGATGAACGTTATTATGCTTATGCAGTAGTAATCATAGAAAGTTAAAAAAAACTGAATGATATAGTTAATCAATAAGATTTAGTAATAGAGTCTGACTCTAGAAATAAAATAGTTTTATGAAACTATACATTAATCATAATGATATTATCTATCGAATAAGCTCGATAATAGATAGATGTACATACTGATTAATGTATTCGTTAGGAGGATAGTTTAGATAAGATAAATGTTATGTTGTATTGCATGTTTTTGGAGTGTATAATTTATAAAATAACTATTAATATTATGTTTATAAACAATAAACTTAATAAAGTTGTTTTTTTATTTTTTTTTTAAAAATTATTATCTATACTTTCGATCTTATTCCATGAATAGCTATATCTAGATACATATAGTATCAAGATATTTATCTACTGGATATTCCATATATAACTACAATACAGATCAAAATTATTGTTCTAAAGTAATATATTTAATTTTGTTGCAAGATGGGTGATAAGTTTGGGAATTGCAATGCTATTTATTATAATATAATACTAATATATCTTATTAGTAATAATATTTATTTCTTTAATGTATTAGTGGATGTAATTTACTACACTAATTTATATTAATGTTATTAATAATTTATTTGTTAGTTATTTTTAGTGAGTTTATGAAAAATATTTAAATGTTATGAAATTAGTGAAATAGTTAGAATGATATCATTCATCAGTCTTGAAGTT
Source organism: Serratia symbiotica str. 'Cinara cedri' (assembly GCA_000238975.1). Taxonomy (GTDB): domain Bacteria; phylum Pseudomonadota; class Gammaproteobacteria; order Enterobacterales; family Enterobacteriaceae; genus Serratia_D; species Serratia_D symbiotica_A. The sequence continues at coordinate 495,209 of CP002295.1, forward strand.
GTTGTTAAAAACAGGTAAAAGATGTGTTTAGATGTATACTATAGGCTATATCGTATTTAACTAGTTCTTCTTAGCATCTATTGCGCACATCATACCTTAAATCTATGGATTTCTTCTTCGTTTAATAAAAAACTTATAATACTCAAGTCGATATATCATTAGACTCAAAAAATAATCAGATAGCGCAGTGAGTGAGGCAATGAATTTAGGAAAATATAGTTTGTATGGTATATCTTTTAGAGCAAAGTCAACTTACTGCTGATCTTATTAGATTTAGATTATTATCTTTTTATTTATAGGAAAAGATCTATATATTTTAATCTGTGAGTATCTAATATGTTAGATATTTTAATAAGTTATAAATATTATTAGTTCGTTTTCATTATTTTATAACAGCATTTATAAATGAGCGTAGTAATAATAAGACTAGCATTATTAACGAAAGTAGTATTATAAATATATCTTGCTTATTTACCTAATTATTTGATTTAGGGTACTAGTATAAGTATAAATTTAATTTATAGTTAATGCATTGTTAATGTATTTTTTTATGCTATTCATTTATTTGTACATAGATTTCGTTGATTATGTGTATTACATTTATAGTAAAATAAGCAAGTCATGATACTGATAGTTATTGGAATTATATAGCAGTGAGTATAATGTATTTTAATTTACAATATAGTAAAATATAAATAATATCAAATAATATCAATAGTCATTTGATAGATGCAGTTATTAGGTGATCTATTTTGCTGTCATTTATTTATAAGCTATATGTTTGTTTATGCTTTATATCAGTGCCATAGCTTATTAGGCCTAGTAATTAACTATACAGTAATAGAAATTATATGTTACATTAACAATAATAAATAATTTTATTATATTACTTTAATATCATGAAGAGATATATATATTTAGCTGTGTTGTTATCTGATTACCGTACTAGTAGTATAACTTTATTATCAATAAGATAATAAATAGTTGCAGAGAGCCTACTTATTAGTATACCTGGTAAGTACATGTTGATAATCCTTATATTGATATTAAATTATATGTAACCATATTTAACAATATATCTGTTACTAGATTATATGTTGGTGATTTATTTTTATCTTATTATTGTATGTTACTAGTAACTTATATTATTAGTAATAGGATGTTAGTTTTTTATTTCTGCCTATAGCTCTATATAATGTAGAATAATATGTAGTCTATGTCTGTTACCTGCGCCCACAAATCTCTTGGTGTCGTATATTCTATAAAATTATAGGTATAAGAAGGTGCATGTTAAAATATTTTAGTAAGGAGTCTTCAGTTTAATGTTTATTATTTAATTAAGCTATTCAAGATAAATTTATTATCAGTGAATATGTTTTATTTATTGAACTTCATAAGTATTTATATTATGGTAAATATCATAGAGTATTGTTATACTTATTAATAATACTTGAGCTTAACATTTTTATAAAATTGCTAGGAACTGTTTTTATATTATTTATACTTTTATTTTTATAATACACAAGTGAGTCTGGATTAAAGATATTCATTATTATATCAGATAGTAAATAGTTGTATCTTAGGTTGTATAGCAGTAACATATATACTATGTAACATCAGGTTATCATAGTGCGTAGTGATTATCGTACCCTATCTAGATAATAATAAATATGATTTTATAAATTTTGTCACTGGTGATGTAATTATACTTATCTTGTATAATTACATTGTGCAATACAATCAGTAATAAAAATTAGAAAATGCTATTATGAGTAATAGACATAAAATTTTGACTCATATAACTGACGGCTAGTATTTACCACGAGTGAGATGTAGTCGTGTTTAATTAGATTTAAGAAATATAATATAAATTAGCCATTTAAGTATTAATCCTTGCTAGAACAGCGAGTTTTAGAATCGTATTAATAGTAAATATAGCTAAATAATTTTAACATTTTATTAATACAATTATAATATTACTATTATTACTCATATTCTTATTAGGCGTGATGGATGCATGATAGTAATTGAGTTTATTATTTATTAAATTTAGCTTTTGCGGAAAAATATATTGGCATGTTGCTCTAGATAATTTATCCATTATGTAGTTTACAGAAAGGTAAGAATAATATTAAGATATTATATCATCAATATTTAACTTATCTTAGAACTATTTTTTAATAACTATATTTATTGATTTTTGTAAGTGCGGATAGTTTAGCGTATTTCTATAGGATGCTGTATCGCACAGTTTAGATAGTAGATACTATCTGTATAAAAAAAATAAAAGTCTTTTAGTATATACCAAATACTAAAATATTAAATAAATTATATGACTGTGTTTGCTGTATATATAAGGAGTAGTTTAGTCAGGAGTAATATTAATTATAAAATATTTTAATACTTATTTTACTCTTAAATATAGGTTTTTAATAATTTGGTAAAATACTAATATCTATCTTGGGTATTAATAAATTGTTTATGATAAGTAAAATTAATAATTAGTTATATTATTATAATATCTAATATATTTTATATTTTTGTATCAGCTGCATAGCATATGAGTAATATTTGCATTTTTCTGAATTCAGAAAAAATATTTAGATAAGTGGTATAGTTAGTTATAGAGACATCCTTTGGTATAATTATTATTTAAAGGTAATGGCTCATTACTTGATTACTTAATACTTATTATTATTGTAAATTGTATTTATTGTAAGTATTTAATTTATACATTTTGATATATAGTAAAGCATCTAGTGTATATTTCTTGACCTATGTCTATATCTATATCTATATCTATATCTATATCTGATATCTATATTTAAATTCTATATAATTTAGAATTTTATTATTGCATTGATTCAGTTATTAACTGATGTTGTGAAGTATCTGCATTAATATCTCTTATGTGTCCTTTAGCATATAAATTACTATTTTACTATTGTTGAGTAGGTTTAATATATTGTGCGATGATTTTAGTGTTCTAGTAGGTTAGTGCTATTTATTACTTATTGAGTTATATTTTGTATTTAGTAATTTTGATTAAAAGTATGTTATTTGTAGTTAAGTTAGGACAATAGTGGATTGGTATTTGTGTATATTAGAGAATATCACTGGAATATATCATATTCCTATTTAGATATTTAGTTACCTAGATATAGTATACAATTACCTACGTAATATAAATATTTTTAGGTATTAATGAGTATGAATAGGGTTAGCTGGTGATTGTTAGTATACATTTAGATAGCGTAAAGAATAAAACATCATTCTTTGGTTTGTAATAATGATCTATAAGATTAGATATAACTATATAATTGCGTTATATTATCCATTATCCATTATCAATGTTTTGTATTAAGTAATGTAAAATTATATTACTACCAGTAAACAATTGTTACTATACTAATAGTGAATTATACTATATACTATATACAATATTATTGCTGACATAGCTTGTCAGTACTCATACTTATCAATATTACTTAATATTAATAGCTAGAGCTAGTGAGTATTCATTATTAAAATTATAATCGCATATACCTAGATACTCTAACATCCTAGGTATATCCATAAGTTCTAACCCTGGATGAGCTATAGCAGATGTTTGGTAATGTAAGAGTGGATGATAAACACACCAATTATCTAGATAATTGGTGTGTTTATTAGTGGTGCTGTGTTGAGCAATATTTTCTGTATCTATCGCTTGGATAATGATATTTATATTCTGTGCTAACTACTAAGTTAATTAGAATACTAAATATATTTTATATTATATTACAGTAGTATATAATATAGTTATGATCAAGGTTTTTATGGTACTAGATAGTATCCGATTAATAGCATACTAATACTGATTAGTGACTATGTTAATATTTTTAATATAATGAGATAGTCTTGTTTATATTTACGTATGTCATGCGATGTTGACTACAGAGTTATCTAAATTAAATTAACTAATTTATACGGATTACTGAGAAGATTATTATCTTGCTATTATTATATGTGCATTAAAATTAATTTTTTATTTCTGTATACTATTATGTAGTGGAATTGATAATTTCTGTAATAGAGTGCAATTTTTCTCTCTGTAATAAGACATATATACGTAATGTATTTTATATTAAATTTACAATATAAAAAGATATTGATTTTAACTATTTAGTTTAATTTTCAAGTGAGGCTGCATTAGTCATTTGTTAATGAGCATTATAAGGTAGAGCTCTTATGTATTGCATATGTAATCAACTATATAATTTATTCAGTTTTTATATTAAAAATATAAATTTTAAGAAAATATATTAATAAAATATACTATTTATTTAGTAATACATATTAAAGATTATATGTTTAAGCAATATAGTGATAACATTGAATGGCTAATAACAAGAAAAATTTAGATTAGTAAAAATTATTCTTGCGCTCTGTTGGTGATAAGTAATATGTAAATTAATTAATGATAGATAATTATATATAAATATTTATAACTAATATAGTTAAGATATTTTAATGTTTTAAAAAATATTTGTTAATATTTATTGTAAATTACATTTATAGAATATAATACAATATAAATATTTTAAAAATATATATTTTACTTATAAAGTAAAATATATTAACTATTATTTTTTAGTTATTTGTTAATATATTTTAAATGTCACAAAATATTTTATAGTAATAATCAGTATATATTTTGTAGGAATATAATATTTATTTTTTATAGTAGAAAAATAATATAGTAAATTATTAAGTAATATAATAATTAATTTCTCTAGTATAAATTATTAGTGAGGTAGCTAAACCTAGTATAGAAAAATATTATGCTAGTTTTAAAAATAAATTGAGGTATAGTAATATCACATGGTATTTAAATATATCTAAAAGAGATATTAAAAATATTTTATATAGATTATTTCGTATAATTTTATATATTGTCTTTTAAGTAAAGTACTTTGTAAACTAATTATAATAGTCATTAACGATTATTCATAATAATATGTTTTATTAATCTATTTACTCTTATAGACCTAATGAAGGAGAGTAATCATAATCAATGATTATCTTTTTTTGTTGAATGCTTCTAAAATGAAAGTATGGATATATGCTTGCTTAATGTGTGTCTTTATTATTTTTTGAGTAAAAGATTAGGATGATATCCTTCAGTATTGATTAGTATATATTTTTTAAATAGTTTTTAGTATTAATAGTCAATTCTCTATCTTATTTTATTTACGAAGTTTTATTATATGTTAAAAGTATAGTTACTTATTAAAAGTACTATAGTATTCTATTATGGGTGTTTACTAAAGAACAAAATTTATCTAATTTATGCCTTATTTTGTTTACTGCATTAAGTTAAGGTTATTTAGTTATTATTTACATACATCTCAATTTATGTTGTATAAGTTAACGGATGATATAGATATAATGATCATTATAAAACTTATATTAGTCTTCACTATGCTGATATAATTAATTATGTGCATTCTTTTGTGGTGGATCATATATATTACTATAACAGGTAAACTAACGCACTATAATTTATGATTGATCAATAATATAAAAATATTGCTTGTAAAATATTTTTTATAATTTATAATTAAAGGATATTAATAATAAATACAAGTACAATATAATATCTTTAATAGTTATATGTTTGTACTGTTAAGGGTGTAGATTTTAAGGGTGTGAATTTAGTTGTTAACAGAAATATTGCACAATAGTTGTATGTATTACATTTCTTATCAATCTTAATATCTACACTAAATATTATACTCTCTCAATTAAAGTAATAAATATTAATTTTAATATTATATTAAATATAATACTCAAATATCAGTACTTGTAAATTAGTAATGTTTACTTAAGTTAAAATATATTTTTGTATTTATATCATAAATATTTATATTATTTTTTCTTTTGATTATTATGATTTGTAATTTTTAATTAAAGCATTTCAGTACTGAAATGCTTGGCAGAAATAATGACTAATAGTAATAGTTTTATTTATATAGAAGTATATAATATATTTTACTTACAAAATTAATAAAAATTTACTTAATTTAGAAAGAAATTTGCAAAAAATATTAATACTACTCTAGATTCATAAAGTAGATATGATTTATAAATTATTATTTTATATCCATAAAGATACATATGATTATGTTATTTTTTTATTTACTACATAAGTGCGATTATGTGTTAGAAGGTTAAATGGATTAAGGTATTATAATTTTATATAATTTTCTATATTATCATCCGTTCCTTAAAGAAAGTACTATGTTGATTGTTACTCTAAGTAAGAGATTGTTAACACAAAGTATTTAGCTATTAATTAAAATTAATAAAGTATAGTAATATCGTACTAAAGATTCAATACTTCTTTCACTAGTAATATCATGCTAAAGATTCAATACTTCCTTCACTGCATGACCAATATTAATTAGGTTTCGTACATTGCTTACTCCAGCTAGCTTTAGTGCTGCAATTTTTTGATCTGCTGTATCTTTACTACTAGTAATAATGGCACCAGCGTGCCCCATACACCTACCTTTGGGTGCGTTAATACCAGCAATATAGCTTACTACTGGCTTAGTAACATATTCTTTGATATAGGTAGCCACTTCTTCTTCGGCGCTACCACCAATCTCACCAATCATCACTATTGCTTTGGTTTGCGGATCTTCTTGGAATAGTTTTAGTATATCGATAAAGTTAGATCCGAGAATAGGGTCACCGCCGATGCCTACACAGGTAGATTGTCCTAGTCCGATATCCGTGGTTTGTTTAACTGCTTCATAAGATAAGGTACCAGAGCGGGAAACAATACCTACCGTACCTGGTTGGTGAATATAATCTGGCATAATACCAATTTTACATTCATTTGGAGTAATAAGTCCTGGGCAATTAGGGCCAATCATACGCACGTTAGCTGCATCTAGTTTTATTTTTATTGTTAACATGTCTAGGACTGGAATCCCTTCGGTAATTGTAATGATTAATTTTATACCAGCATCAATGGCTTCTAGTATAGAATCCTTACAGAACGGCGCGGGCACATAAATCACTGATGTGGTTGTACCTGTGACTGCGATTGCTTCTTGTACAGTGTTAAATACTGGTAATCCTAGATGCCTAGTGCCACCTTTTCCTGGCGTGACTCCACCAACCATTTTCGTGCCATAAGCGATTGCTTTTTCAGAGTGGAAGGTCCCTTGTTTCCCTGTAAAACCTTGGCAAATTACTGTAGTGTGCTTATTAATTAAAATAGACATCATTTATCCCGGACCGCTTTAATAATTTGCTGCATCACATTAATTAAACTAGTCGTAGCAATAATATTTAGGTTACTATATATTAATTTTTTAATGCCTAACTTGGCATTATTACCTTCTAGCCTTACAATTACTGGTATATGATTATCGACTTCAGTCATTACGCTGATAATTGCGTCAGCAATCAGATTACAACATACGATTCCACCAAATATATTAACTAGCACTGCTTTTACTTTATTATCTGAAAGGATGATTCTCAGTGCTTCAGCAATTCGTTCGTTAGTTATATTACCACCTATATCTAAGAAGTTGGCCGGCTCTCCGCCATATAGTTTAATTACATCCATGGTGGCCATTGCTAGGCCAGCACCATTCACCATTAAGCCAATGTTACCGTTAAGTGTAACATAGTGAAGATTAGCCTGGATTGCACGGGATTCACGCTCACCCTTCTGGGAAAGATCGCGCATTTTTAATAATGCAGGTTGGCGGAATAAAGCGTTACTATCCGCATTCAGTTTACCATCTAGACAAACTAGTTCCCCTTGTTTAGTGATAGCTAGTGGGTTAACTTCAAGCATCACTAGATCATGTTCTAGAAATAGTTTTGTTAATTTGATTACAATATTAGCAAAATAGTTAATTTGTTTACCACTTAGACCCAATTTAAAGGCCAGGACACGTCCTTGATAAGGTTGTGCTCCTACTAAAGGATCAATAGTTATTTTATGGATAAGTGTAGGATATTCTTTTGTTATTTTTTCTACCTTAATACCGCCTTTAGTAGATGCCATAAATACAAGACGACTAGTATTTCTATCAACTATTGCACCTAAATATAGTTCTGTATCTATTTCGGTAGTAGCTTCTACTAAAATGTGGTGTACTAACTGACCCTGGGCATTAGTTTGGTCCGTAACTAGACGTTGTCCTAATTTAGCTTCTGCAAAAGCACGGATATTTTCTTTACTGTTAATTAATTTAACGCCGCCAGCTATACCTCGTCCACCAGCATGAATCTGACATTTTACTACCCATGGACCTTCACCAATTTTAGAGGCAGCTTTTTCTGCTTCATTAGGCGTAGTGCATGTATATCCAGTAGGTATTGGGATGCCATACTTAGCAAACAACTGTTTTGTTTGATATTCATGTAAATACATAGTATTATTATCCATTCAGTCATTAGCAATGCACATTCATTAGCAATGAATTGAGGTTATGTACAAGATAATGTGTATTATTTCCTATTATGTAGCATAAAATATATGTATGTTGCTATAATTGTTATGCTTACCTTTAGATCTTTGTTTGCCATTTAATATTTATATTATTATGTTATTTACTATTGTTATGTAGTTTACTGTGCTTATATTTAGCTTATTTTATTATATGCACGTTACAGATAAGATAGGTGCTGTGCTTCTGGTATATATTGTAGTAACCTGACTTAATCATGTTTTTATAGTACTTCTTTAACTACAATTAAGTTACTTGCAAATATTTTAAAATCAACTAAGCTGTATTCATCAGACAGAGCTCAGTATCTTATTGGTAAGATTATCCTTGATTGTTTACTATCACAAGATATTTTAATGGTTAGTATACTTAAAAGAGTACTTCAGGGTAGGTTAATAGTTGCGGCAGATATTAATAATATAAACATATAGTTATGAGTGATTATGAAGTAACTATTAGTGCTTTCTTACGTAGTTAATTTTTCTCACGGTATTTAATTAATTAATGCTTTATTTTACGTACTACTGTAGAGACAGTATCTAAATTATGTATAACTATACTACGATAGTTAGAATAGGTATAACTATACTGATATTATAATAATCGTGACAAATTATATCAAAGCTATAAATTAATTTTTTGATTTCTATATAGTATTTTATTGCTACCGCTAATATATTTGACATAGAAATACGTAAATTAAGATGTGTTTTATGGCGTTTATTGGGATCTTGATTGTATTGCTATCTATAATTAAGTATTAGTTGAATGTCAATTTTATTGAAAGTAGTGAATATGGAGATATTTTGCTTTAACTTTAGTAAGGGCTTAAGCACTACTTTTCTATAGTTAGGTATGAGTACGCTTTCTTTGTAATTGCTTAGCATTAGATATTCATTATTTCTGAGGTTATTTTATTAGTCTCGATATAGCCATTCTTAAATGGCTCTCCATGTCTTTAAAAATAATGTTGTGTATTACAATATGATTCTTTTTGCTAGCATCAAGAACATGTTTAGTATTTAACTGCTAAATATACATGTGTAATATATTAGTTAAATATGTTATTACTTTTGTTTTTCAGCAAATGGTGAGATCTTTTAATGAGTAAATATTTTAGATATTATATTTCTGTTCTTGAATGATGTGTTAGGGCGATAATTTTAGAACAATCTGCTCAATAACGATAATACATTGACATCTACTTTTTAAAATTATATCAATAATATTTTTTTACTAAAAGGTATTTCTAATATTATCCAGTATTCTTCAGTTGCAACTAATATTTTATCATTTTATATTTTGTTACTTATTTTATACTAGATAGTTACTGTTATAAGAGTAAGTTATTGAGTAAGTTGCGTAAAAAATATTAACTATACTTATTCAGTGTTTTCCTATTTTGCTACTATTTATTTGCTAAAAAATTAACTATTATTTATTAATTTTTAGTGTTATATATATCATATATTGCTGTTATCTATTATATGCTAATATATAACTAACTACTATAGAGACGTAGGATAGGCTTTCGGTGTAATATGAAAATGATGTTAAATGGCTAGCTAATTTTAAGTTATATTAGTTGTGATATTATCACGCTGATTTAGTATTTATTTTTAACACAAGACAAAATTACGCATATGCCAATGTTACTTTACGCATATGTCAATGTTACTTAAGTATTATTCAAGTTTGAGTACTGTCTAAATTATATATTTCTTAAATATATATAATTACTCGATATAGGGTATTATATAATAATAGTAGTATTTACTATAGAACATAGTAATTTTTTATTTTTATACCTTTATTTTTAATATATACAATAATATGTTGTGCTCGCATTAAATATCATATGTTTAATTTTTTAGGATACAAAACATTAAGCTTGCTTGTAGTAGATATAAAGTACTATTGGTTAATTTTTCTATAGACGTTGTTGTTAGTGAATTTTTTAGTAGTGATTTAAGTGATATCACTCTCGTTTGTTAGTGTATTTTACAAAGTATTTGTTAGTGTAGTATGCAATAAGCTTATGTTCTAGTAGCTAGAATGTATGTTTTATATTGCTCTTTGCGTTGCTATAAGTTACGTTAGAGTCGCAATACAGAGTGTTTTGGTCTCTAGATCTAGTTATCTGCAGTAGTGGTATAACTAAGCTATAACTACCTATAGGTTTGCTTATTTGAGCTGAGAAATAAATTGATAATAATTTAGGTGTAGTTTATAGAACAATCAAACTATATTTGCTAAATGGTTATCGTGTTTGGCTTAGCCGTAATGCAGTTACATTCAAATTCTAACTAATTTTTCTGGGATAGTATCGGATCATAGATATTAAATTTATTATAACTATTCTGAATCTTGACTAATAATATATAAATTAAATTGTTTTTCTAGTTGTGCATGATCCCATGATGTTAAAAAATTTATTATATCAGATATATTTACTAAAGACTTAGATAAGAATACATGCGTCTATTAATCTTGCATACGCTAGTATTTTCACTTTTCTGAGTCGAACCTTTAATTACCTTCAATTCTTTCTATAGAAGTGCTATATACTTTCGCAATATATAATTGTATGTTGGTTTTTCTAATACTTTATTTATGTAGTATATAGTATGCTGGCGCCTAATAAGTTAAGTATTGTATTTCTAATAGTTATCGTATTTCGACGTTATTGAAATTAAGTATTCTAAATTTTATTTATAATTTATATGCGATTTATATGCGATAATCTAGTGGATTAAGTTAGATAATATAAGTTTATAACACAATATTACTAAAGTATTTATTTTTACTTTTAAGTAATTTATGATATATGTTAACTATTTTATAGGATTTTTTAATTTAATTACTATTGTGTTTTTTTAATATTTATATATATTTGCATGGCGTTATATATTTTTTATTTTCATTAACTGAGTAATATTTGGTTTATTAATTGTGTTATATTAAAATTAATAGTATTAGACTATATCGCTAATCATATTAGTCAGATATAAAATTATTACGGAAAATAGATGTCAAGAGTTTAATGAATACTACAGTTACCAGTTACTAGATTGTTAGCATGAGCATTGTTTGCATTAACATAGACAATCAGTATTTCACTACGTTAGTGATGTGAGCTTAGTATTGACTAAAATGTGTATCCATATTAGAGAAAGTGATAAAATTTACCCAGTTATGAACGATTACAGGACTTATGTAATTTATCATCTTATAATCTTAGGTTTGCGATATATTAAAAGATTTCTGCACCATTTTATGCTAGTTAAGAGGATGCATCATGATGAAAAGTTATTAACTATATAATATTATCGTATTTTTCCTCTAGATATTTGATATGTAACCGTATTGATATGATGATCATTAAGATCACTCAATGTATATTTAATGAATTATACTTAAGCACTAGATTTATTATATTACCTTTGCTTTTTACATCTAAATAAAATATTTAGCAATATTTTATCTTGTTATCACTGAGTTCTTTTTTAGTGATTTCCAATGTACTGATTAGTTATTGTTAATTTACTTATGAAATGAGTTAGATATATTTGCTATTATCTTTATAAGTATATTGTGTGGTTACGGTATGTCATACTTAGCATAACTGCATGCATGCAATTTTATTGGTACGCTTATTATTGCTTGTAGCGTAGACATTAGCATAATATTGCTATTAGCAAGAAGTGTTTTGCATTAGAAAACTTAGTATTAATATCGCACTATAGACTTTATATTTTAGTGAATTTGTTTTTTCAGAGCATGCTGTTTGTCATTGTATCGTATAAGCTATAAATTTTCTGTGATAATATTTTAATTTTGATATAAGCCTTGATATTAAAATACTTTTTATTTTAAATATCGGTATCTTACTACTGATAAATTAGTTTATTAACAGATATCTACTGATGCATAATTAGTATAATATAGCTTATTATGGCCAAATATTTCTCAATGCATAGTAGAAATACAGTATTAATTAATAGCAATCCTAACTTAGGGATTAATATTAGATATACTATCATATTAAATATTCTGATGTTAATAAATTGCACTAACTATGTATATATCATTATACGATACTTGATATTTGTGAAGTTATGAATAATCAATGAACATATCAATATTATTAGTGGTATTGTATTATAGTTGATAATATTCTATGCTAGATGTTATTTTTGATATTTTTTATAGAAATATATGTAATATGTAATATGTAATATGTAATATGTAATATTATATATTACATATATTATTAGAGTGTAGAGATAAATGATGTTTATCAAGTAATAATAACTATGACTATATATTACTTATACATAGCTATTTATGCTTGAATATTATGTATTCAATACCATTATCAGCTGTAATGATTTATATGTAAGTTGTTTTCTAGTGATTATAATATAAAGCAATGACTAAGAATGTAGTAGATTTATATATTTACTAAAATAACTTAGATAATATATATTATAGAATACTTCCTACAATATTACTATGCATGATGATCAGTATCATTTAATGACCATATAGTGTTATTGTTTATCGAATATAAATATAATTCTGATTATTAACTTTAGATCATCGATTAATTTTATTGTGTCATTTACTTGCATGTCTGATAGAGAGCTAGTAATAAATATAATGATGGCTATTTTCTTATTACACTTATACATAAATAATGCCACAGTAGTATACTGAGCTAGTATAATGTGTTATTTTTATACTGTTAATGACTTAGAGGTTTAGTGCATAATAGATAAAAATACTCAAAAAGACATATTAAGATAATAGATATATTAGGCGTTGGAATAACGGTGCTAGCAATATTTAGTAGTTTCTGATAAGCATAATAATTATTTGATTATTGGCACAAATAATATTTATATTACGTATTTGGATAGTTAGGATCATTATCCTATTTACTTATTGGATATTTATTTATTTCGTATATAATAACAGCTATAAAATAATGATGTTATCATTTATCATATACAGTAATATAATAGTTTATTAATGAAATTTATATAATTATTTTACTGAGGTCAAGGTAATAAAATATTTTATTTTTTTAATTTTTTACTACAAATCTTAGTAATTACTGTATATCAGTTTTATCTTGATTAATGCTATAGTATAATATAATATATTGATTAGTCTGTGGCAGTATACATATTACTAGCACTATATTAGTATACTGATTATAGGTAGTATTAATAACTTGGTGTTAGTTATAATTATATTGGTAAATAATTAGTTTAAATTTATGCTAACTTATAACAACCCTGGTTAATTATATTTGTGATATAGATACAATTACTTATGGTAATATAAGAAGAGGGATAAATTTAGCAAATATTTTATCTATATATTTAATCGCATAATACTTGAACTACGTTATTAAAGTGATTAAATAATTATGTTTATTTGTACTATTTTACTGTACGAAGTGGCTGATAAATAATTTTATATATGTATTAGTATATTCATGCTATTACATAGCATGATCTTGAGTATTTATAGTGGATACAAAAGAAGTTATTTAGTTATAAACTTTATCACTAATTTTATTTATCTATATACTTTATAAGTATAGATTTATTGATATTTAGGATACGTATGTGTTAGCCTTGATATCTTCTATTGGCTAAAGAATACAATTCTGCTTAGGTAGTTTTAGTTTATCGCATGTATTAGTTAATTTAATAAATATTTTTATAGCTCTACGATATTTAGCTGTCTATAATCTACTAGCTATAGCTAAAGCAGTTTAGCGGCACTGAGTTTAATACGATTTTAAATGGTCTTGTGTGATATTAATTATATATCTATAATAGTATTATACTTTAGTGAGTTATCTAGTACAAAATATATTTATATGATTTATCATTTATCATTTAGTGTATTTAAAAGTTAATTGCTGGTCTTCATGAATGACATATATTACTTGTACTAAAGATTAGATAATTATACTGAATGTAATTTTATTTTTTATCGCAGCTTGCTTCTATCTTCAATGATGGTAAATTTTTATAAAATAATATGTAAAATATAACCTAGTCTGCGTCTATTGGGTACATTAGATATTTAAGATATTTAAGATATTTAAGATATTTAAGATATTTAAGATATTTAAGATATTTAAGATATTTAAGATATTTAAGATATTTATTGAAATTTTATGATGTCGTGGTAGGTATGAATATAATTAAAATAAAAATTTTTATTATATGAACAGAATAATATTATTTAGCAGGTGTTAGCACACTATTGACAATTTCCACTGCTTCGTGTTCTATTTGCTCACGGTGCCGAACACCTAGAAAACTCTCACAATATATTTTGTAGGCATCTTCAGTCCCTGAAGGACGTGCAGCAAACCAACCGTTTTTAGTGATTATCTTTAAACCGCCAATGGGCGCGCCATTACCTGGTGCGTTAGTTAAGCGATGAGTGATTGGATCTCCTCCTAACATGCTAGTATTTACCATATTTGCTGATAGCTTAGATAATGCAATTTTTTGTTTATAACTAGCTGGAGATTGAATGCGATTATAGCTGGCTGCGCCAAAGCGTTGTGCTAGATTATTGTAATGCCGCCAAGGATTTTCTCCGGTAATGGCTGTGATTTCTGCTGCTAGTAAACACATGATAATACCGTCTTTGTCAGTGGACCAAGGTACTCCATTAAAGCATAGAAATGAAGCTCCAGCACTTTCTTCGCCACTAAATCCTAAGCTTCCATTGAATAAACCATTAACAAACCATTTAAAACCAACTGGCATTTCTATTAGTTTGCGACCTAAATTAGTGACTACTTTATCAATCATAGCACTAGAAACTAATGTTTTACCTACTGCAACCTCTTTACTCCATTGTGGACGATGCTGGAATAAATAGTTAATAGCTACCGCTAAATAGTGATTAGGGTTCATTAATCCCTGTGGTGTAACGATACTGTGTCGGTCATAATCAGGATCGTTAGCAAATGCTAGGTCGAATTTTCCGCTTAGTTCTAATAGACCTGCCATTGCTGATTTGGAGGAGCAGTCCATACGAATAATACCATCATGGTCTAGATGCATAAAACGAAAAGTTTGGTCAATAGAGTCATTTACTAATGTTAGATCTAATTTATAGTACTCCGCTAGTCGCTGCCAATAGACAATACCTGAACCACCAAGTGGTTCTACCCCTAATTTTAGACCAGATCGCTGAATAGCCACCATGTCAACTACATCTACTAACTTAGTAATATATGGCAGTACGAAATCCTTAGTGTGCAAATAACCGCTACGCCATGCTTTATCTAGTGATTGACGATGCACACCTTTTAATTGTAGCGCTAATAATGCATTAGCGCGTTTTTCGATCATTGTTGTCAGGTTGGTATTAGCTGGGCCGCCATTTGATGGGTTGTACTTAATACCGCCATCTTCTGGTGGATTGTGGGATGGCGTAATTATTATACCATCTGCCTGTGCCTTATTGTGACGATTATGACATAGGATAGCATGCGATATTGATGGTGTAGGTGTAAAGCCGTTGTTTTCCTGTACAATGACATTAATATCGTTAGCAGTAAGCACTTCTAGTACTGAAATAAAGGCCGGTTCTGATAGTGCATGAGTATCCTTACCTACATAGCAAGGGCCTATCACTCCTTGCTGCTGACGTACTTCAGCAATTGCTTGAGTAATAGCAAGAATATGTGCTTCGTTAAAGCTATAGTGCATTGCGCTCCCTCGATGTCCGGAGGTACCAAATTTTACTGCATGAGAAACATTGCTTATCTCTGGTAGTAATACATAATACTGTGATATCAACTGAGCTACGTTGATTAAATCGCTTTGCCGGGCTGGTTGTCCTGCACGTAGATTATTTGTCATCGATATCTCCTTTTGATCAATGTTATCTCGTGTCAGATGGTCCCGCAAACTTTCTTATTTAGTTCTATTTGCCACCGTATAGCGTATATAATATTTTCTATAATGCTTAGTTGTTAGTCGGTATTGTTATTAGTTATCATCTAATAATAGGTACCTAGAATATGCCTTAGCATGACTGCTTTATCATTAGTGATTAGGGTTTGTAGCTATCTGACTAAATAAGTATTGGGTACATCTCTTTAAATATGGGAGTTAGTAGAAGAACTGGTGGTATTAGTATTATGAATCTTAATAGTGCTAGCATAGCATTATCATAGGTATTGCAATACTTAGTGTATCAATTTAAATAGTAGCAGTATACTTATCGTGAGTGCAATATTAAACGCTATTGACATAGGAACATATTTCTTTTTACGAATCAATAGTAATTATTACTTATATTTACTTGGCGTTAAATTTTAGCGTATGACTTAAAATATCAGGCATATTATTACTCATATGATTCTTCTTACTAGTTATAGTAGAGTAAAATGTTTATTAATTGCAATAGTTATTATCTATCTATCTATGATTTGAACTTAGTAACTAAAGTTATATTCTCTATTTAAGTACTATTTTATATAAAATAAGAATATATCGTTAACATTGTTAGCATATCAGAATAGAGCGTTTAGATTAAGAATAATAATATATGTTTTAATTTTTATTTTTATAATTTACATTTTTTATTTTAATAAAAATGTCTTTATCTAAATATTTTAGTAAACATTTATTAAAAAATAGAGATATGTAACTAAAAAGATAAGTATTAATCAGAGGACAGTATAATAATTTATTATTTTCTCGTTGTTGTGATTATTTGAGTAGGGAAATTATTAATTTTATTTAGTTTGTAATATAGTATGTTGTAATCAAGTCTAGATACTATAATTTAATTTAGTTATTTATTATAATATATTTGCTATTTTATTTTCAATGCGCTTTATGGTAAGTAAAGTAATAGTCTTTTACTTTATTATATAAATTTTAGTTATGTTCACCTATAATATAAAGTATTGTAATGAATGTTATTATATAAAAGTTATTATATAAGATTTATTATATATCTTAAATATATATAATGTGTATCTTTGATAAAGATGAATGCTTATTATAGTTTTGGTAAAAAATTTTTAATAATTAGAATTATATTACCTTATGTCTTAGGAAATTGCTGCTATTAATAGATTTGAGTAATTATTTCAGTATAGACACGCATCTTTGTAATACATTTTATTGCAGTATATAGATTGTTTATTGTTAATTAGTATTAAATAAGCATCCTTCCTTCATTTTAGAGATTATGCTTCATATATTTATTAGATAGTACGTACGTAAGGTAATCATTGTATAGAAAGCTAGAATAACTTATAGTGTATTTAGTTACTGCCTGACTATAGATAGGCAGTTAGGTGATGTCTTTTTAAAACTAGCAAGGAGTTACTTATTTAGCAAGACTTGTATGTATTAATGTGTTAATACGTCACTTGATCTTAACAATTTTAGTTATTTAGCAATACTTATTCTCTTGGTTTGGCATTTTCTTTTAGGCTAAAATTAGATTTTGCTAACAGTTAAGTCGCTAAATGTTCTAGTTTGTATCTAATGATGTTTGTAGTACTAATGAATTATAGTCTAATTTTTAATTATAATTAATATATTGATACTGACTTATATTGGTTAAGTCAGCAAAACATATACAGTTTATTAATAAAATTATCTATATTTAATTATATAGGATTGTTATTTTTAGTAAAAGCGCAGTTGTGCTGGCTGCGAATTAGAGAAAGAATAGATATTCTAGAACTGTAGATTACGCTGATGCAGTGTTGTGATATGTATTGAATTCTAAATACTCTATACTCATGCATATTTTATAAACACAGATGTTACTTGTAGTTAGTAACTAGATTATAGTTAAATATGTAGAGGGTACTGCTAATGCATAATATTGTATATATCTTTAAGATCTTAAATTTACTCCACCTAAACGTTGATTATATTTAGCTGCTTGTAGTAAGTATTGATGATATAGATTGAGTTTTAGTATAGTAAACTATGTGTGTTATATGTCGTTTAGAGGATGAAGTTTAAGTATATATATGCTAATTATTGTAGTTAAGCTTGATAGTTTTTGATGGTGTTAGGACGATTTCTATGCAATTAGCTGAGTTACTTGTTAGCTATGATTTATTATACTATATTAATAAATATTATCTTTTGCAATAATAAAAGGATACTGCTATTGCTTATAAACGTTCATGTTATCACTATAAGTAATACTTTTTGATATCTATCTATTAGCAGATGTGTTAATATAACCGTTTATTTAGCATACCGTTTATTTAGCATATTGATATTATAAATATTAATGTTCTCTAGTTATTTTTTACTAATTATTCATCTTTTGATTTTATTTTTTTAAAACTAGGTTATAAATATTATTCAGGTGATCAAATAATATTTATCTATAATTGGATATATAATAATTACATATTATTTTATTTCAAATAGCTTTATATGCGCTATTGTGTCTATATAGTGTTTTGCTAAGGTTAAATAAATATCCTAACTAGGTATATCTTTCATGTATAATAATATTATATTAGGTAGTAATTAAACTAATATATAAATCTAGATAAAGATAATTTAATTCTTATTAATAAATGATTAAATAATAATTTATCTTTTATCTTGTAGTCATGGAAAGATAATCAAGAGATTAATAATATGTTTGGGATATTGTAATTAATTAGGCTTAAACATAGTTACTTAAATAATGAGTAAAATACTTACTCTAATGTAGAGTAATATTATTTAAATATTAGAATGATTTATATATCTCTCTAATAGCTTAAATAATTTAATTATATTTTTCCAGAGAAAATGCTATGAGTCCAGCGGGTAGTATTTCTAGAGTTCTCTTTAGTTGATTCAGTGTATTATGTATTATAATAGGTAGGTCATTATAGGAAATTTGTGCGAATCTATTGTAGGTCATATATACAGTTCTGCAAAAATATTTTAATCATATATTAAATAGTTAAAGATATAGATTAAATAGTGATAAATTTTTTAATTTTGTTCCTCTAAGGATAGGAATGACCATTTAATTGTATATTAAATCTGAAAGTGCTTAGATCAGATAAAATGGGATATTATTATTAAGTTACATAACATAACAATTACTGTGTATATAGCAAGACTAGTAACTAGTATATAGTAACTTACTATGATTGTACTACTAAGTTAATTATTTATTTTTAGATAGCAGTAAATATAAAACATATTTTAAAATGAATATCAATATGTTATATCTTTTTATTTAAAGCATTAATTATATTTTGTATTTTCTGAGTACTAGAAAATTATAAGTAGTGTGAGTTATCTTGCAGTATATAGTATTGGTTTTTCGTGCTGTGTATGATGATGCCTAATGACTTTATGATAATTCTAGACAGCTATCTATGTTCATGTGTTTATTATGCATTGTTGAAATTTTATTTCATACTAAGATATTTAGCAATATATATTAACTATTAATTATTTAGTTAAGTAGTGTTATCTAGGTTAATTTGATTTTATTCTAGTAGTACTTATCTACATTAATTTTTTATTGTTCTAGGTATTGAACTGACCCTATCTCTCCCTGTAGCAAATATCTTGATTTTTATTTTTATTTTTAGGAGAATTAGGTAATGATCTAATTTTTTAGTGACGGAATATTATTAATCATAATATATATAAAATATATTATTTGATCTTATCTTTTGATAAAGATAAAAAAAGGATTATTTATGTATACGGTGGGCCATGTTTTGATTTATTTTAGTATTTAGATGTTACAAGCATATATTAGCTATTTAATATGATGGCAAGTATATATATTAAGTTATAATTTATAATATGATTTTAATGATGAGCTTCAGGTGATTTAGTATTATAGCTAATACCATAAGTTTTGTAGTTAAAATATCTCAGTAGTTTAATTATAGCATGAGTTTTTGGGCGATTCTTCACTCACTATTACATAGTTACGCGCATGTGGTACTATACTAGGTTATGAGTAATAATCTATGATCTTATTAAATAATTATGTATTTAGGTTGTATATTGCTATTTTGGGCTACAATGCTACTCTATTTTGAGTAGAATGTATATTCTATAGTGTATATACTAGTTTTAATATGATTATATTATAGATAATACTACGCTGTAGTGCTATATTCATAATTATCTTTTATTTTGCAAAAGTTTGCTATTTGTCTATTATTTTAACTGATCATATTTTGTTTATTAGATATATTATAAAATAGCACAGTAGCATGCTGATTGATAAATAGGTACTATAGCATTGTAGTGTTTAGGTCTTTAGTTAGTACGTATCTATGCCCTAGAATATAGATACGTATATTAGTATTTAAGATATTACAGTTAGTAAATTAAAGGCGCGGAATTTTATGATATATGGAAAGCTAGATATTTTATTTTTTTAATTAATTTAGTTGACGCCGTCAGTAAGTGATAGAATTAATAACTGCTAGATTATAATTATATACAGTTATAAAACGTGATTCATTATTTAATACACAGCACGTATATGTGTTTATAATACTGTATTAGTTTATTATAATTTATAATTTATAATTTATAATTTATAATTTATAGTTTACTTAATTATTTAAGTTTATATAGTTATGCGCATTTCTTAATTAAATAATATTGACGAGTAATTTATTTAGGGAGAGATGTATAATGGGATATTAAAGTAAAAGGATGTTATAATTCTGTATTATTCAAACGTTTTAGATAATTAGTATGCATAGAAAGCAGTATAATGCTATTACTTTCTTTAATATATTATTTATATATTACTGTCTTTTATAAAATCTTAGATAAAATCTTCCTATGCGTATGAATAGACATAATAATGCCAAAGCCAGCCATTAAGACAATAAGTGCTGAGCCTCCATAACTAACTAGAGGCAAGGGTATACCAACTACAGGTACAATACCACTTACCATACCAATATTAATAAATACATAAACAAAAAGAATTAGTATTAGGCCGCCGACCATTACTCTACCAAAGATAGTTTGTGCGCTAGCGGCGATCATAAGTCCTCGAATAATCATTAATAAGTATAGCATTAATAGCACTAATACTCCTATTAACCCTAATTCCTCCGCTAAGACAGCAAAGATAAAGTCAGTATGCCGTTCTGGAAGAAATTCCAATTGTGATTGAGTGCCATGTAGCCAACCTTTACCTATTAGGCCTCCAGAACCAATAGCGATCTTCGATTGAATAATATGATAGCCGGCACCAAGTGGATCGCTTTCTGGATCTAGTAGCATCATGATGCGCTCGCGTTGATATCCATGCATTAGAAAAAACCACTGCACCGGGATAAATACTGCCATTAGTATAATAGCAATAGTTATTAGTTTCCAACTTATGCCGGCTAGGAATAGGACGAATAAACCGGCAGCAGCGATTAGAATTGATGTGCCTAGGTCTGGTTGAGCGGCAACTAATAGGGCTGGCAATAAGATTAGCACTAATGCAATGCCTGTATTTTTAAGCGAAGGTGGGCATAGATCGCGGTTCATAAAACGTGCTGCCATTAGAGGTACAGAAATCTTAGCTATTTCTGATGGTTGGAAGCGTATAAAACCTAGTTCAAGCCAGCGTTGCGCACCCTTACTAATCTGGCCAGAGATATCTACTAGTATTAGTAAGATTATAGAGAGAATATATAGATATGGCGCCCAGATTTCATAGACCCGTGGTGGTATCTGTGCCATTACGCCTAGTACAATCAAACCTATAATAATTTGCGCAATCTTACGGTCCATCATACTAGTATCCTGACCACAAGCACTCCACATCATGAATATGCTATAAATCAGCAAAGCTAAAATAAGAAATAGTAACGTAGGATCAATATGTATTTTAGCCCAGATAAAGCCTTTTTGTTTATTTCTAGTCATGTTTATCTTTTTAATGATTTTTACATTAGAAGATCATGAAGTTCTATTGGGTAGTATATGATTATCACTATTATCCAATAGGATATAATCAAGAATTTGACGAGTAATGGTTCCAGCAGCGGTTCCGGCTCCACCATTTTCTAAAATGATGGCCACTGATACTGTAGGATGATCGTACGGTGCAAAAGCAGTCATAAGCTTATGATCACGAAGGTGTTCTTCTATTTTATGAGTATTGTAGGTGGCGTAGCCAAATACCTGCGCTGTACCAGATTTTGCAGCAGCATGATAAGGAGCGTCTACAAAATAATGACGTGCAGTACCGTTAGGGCGATTAGCAACGCCATACATACCATCTTTAGTAATCTCCCAGCAGTTAGGGTCAACATCACTAATCTTCATGTTATCTGTCTGATGGAATTCTACTAACACCTCGTTACCTTTAGTACTTTGTAGCAGATGCGGTGTTTTAATGTGGCCATTATTAATTAGAGTATTAAGCGCCTTAGACATTTGGATTGGGGTGGCAGTCCAGTATCCTTGGCCTATGCCAACTGAAATGGTATCACCTTGATACCATGGTTTTTTATAACGTTTGATTTTCCAGTCACGGGTTGGCATTAATCCGGAACGCTCTTCATATAGATCGATGCCGGTATATTGTCCGTAACCAAATTTAGTTAACCAGCTCGATAGCCGATCGATACCCATATCGTAAGCTAATTGATAGAAGAAAGTATCTGCGGATTCTTCCAGTGCTTTAGTAATATTTAGGTAACCATGACCCGATTTCTTCCAGTCATGGAATCGTTTTTTTAGCCCTGGCAATTGCCACCAACCAGGATCGAAAATAATAGTATTTTTAGTTATAACCCCAGCGCTGAGCGCTGAAACGGCAATGTAAGGTTTTACCGTTGAAGCTGGCGGGTATAATCCCTGAGTAGCACGATTCATTAGCGGTCTATTTGGGTCGTTAAGAAGCATTTGATATTTTTTGTTAGAAATGCCATCAACAAATAAGTTTGCATCATAGCTAGGGTTAGAAACCATTGCTAGGATGCTCCCAGTCTGTGGATTACTCACTACAACAGCAGCTCGGCTACCAACTAGTAACCGTTCAATATACTGTTGAAGATTTAAATCTAACGTTAAGTATACATCTTGACCGGCAGTAGGTAGTCGTTCGTGTAGTTGGCGAATCATTCTACCACGGTTATTTACTTCTACCTCTTTATAACCAGTTTTACCATGTAATGTATTTTCATAATAGCGCTCAATGCCTAATTTACCGATATCACGAGTAGCGGCGTAATTATCAAGTTTACTGTTTTTATTTAATTCTTTGATATCACGATCATTAATCTTTGATACGTAGCCAATAACATGGGTTAGGGTAGAGCCATAAGGGTAGTAGCGTCGTTGGTATCCCCTCATTTCCACGCCTGGAAAACGAAACTGATTAATTGCAAAGCGAGCAATTTGTACTTCATTGAGCGCTAATTTCACGGGGATTGATACAAAGCATCGTGAATGTTTACGTATTTCTTCAAAATGAATAATATCATTATCTGTTAAATCTACCACCTCACGTAGTGCTTGCAAAGTGTCATTAAGATTATTCACTTTACCGGGAATGAGCTCTAATTGATAAATCGTACGATTAATTGCTAGTGGAATGCCTTTACGGTCATATATAACACCACGGCTGGGTGCAATAGGTACTAACTTAATATGGTTTTTATTAGAGCGGGTACGGTAATCCTTAAAATGAATAATTTGTAGATAATATTGATTAGTGATCAGGATGACACTCAGTGCAAGGATAACTAATAACGCCACTAAAGTACGGCGTATAAATAGGGCGTGTTCAGCTGTATAGTCGCGAAAAGGATTATGTTTTATTTTCATGCCGCTACTTTTCACTTTAATTTTACGGTTCTCAATTATTATTTCCGCTTATTAGGTGATGTATTGCGATATCTCTAGGTACGGTAGAGGCTTGTGTCACTAAAATGCGCACTAAAGGGTGTGTGAGGTCAACACTGAGAGCTACTAGCTTTATTATTTTATGACTTTGCGCTCTAGGTATTAGTTACTCTTTTCGTTAAGTAAAAGGTTAATGGTTATAATAATCATGCTTCTAGTTCTCAAACTTCTATGTTAGTTGTTGTATATTCTATATTCTGAACACAATATCCATTGTAGCAATATAGTTATCTTTATCTACTGTCTTTAACATATGCGTGTGTTCTTTTTTAGTATTTATTTAATAGTAGCGTTTTATGTTCGCTTAATATCTCGTATTTGATTAAGATGAATACTATTTTTTCGGTAAAGCAATGCTAATAATATATAAAGTATATTTGCACTAAGTATGATATTTTAATATCAATTGTTACTCCTAGTGGTTTTTATTTTCTTAGCTTTATAGGCTTTAATTTATATAGTTGTTCGCTTTTTTTGCATAGTATATGTTATTACGTGAAATAGCATAGATAGATAACAATGTAACTAAAAGAGACCTAGTTATTTATGTTATACAATACTATACTAATACTTGATATCTTTATAATAGCAGTTAGGCCCATTATACTAGATCGTTAGTTATTGACATCATGTTATGTATTAATATTAGGTTTTAATAAAAATAATTATACTTGCTCCAGTAATACTATATTTTTCTTATACTATTGAGTATGACAAAATTTTTATTTTATGTATTTTATTATTAATTTTATTAATAATCCAATACTAGAGTACTTTAAATCTAATATTAGAGTACTTTAAGCTCCTTCTGTAATTTTTATTCTTTATATAGCTATATAAAATATATATATCCATGTAAGTGGAGCTAGGCTAATAATAGTATTACGAATATTTAGTCGTAATACTAGCTTAGGTATGATAATACTTAAAACATATGATTATTATACTTACACTCTCTTGCTAGAGATATAAGCGTTCCGACTTAATATAGTGTATTACTGAGCTAGGTAGCATATCATTGCAGTATTGACCTTTAGGCCATAGCAGGCGAATCTTAGTAGCGGAAATGTTCAGTGTTGGTGTATTAGCTAGGTAGATACAACCATGTGTCTGTTTATTAAGCAACCTAATATCGGTGACTCTATGACGCTCTAGTAATTGCTGTATAATAGGGATATTTAGAGGCTTGTGATGGCCTGAGCGGGCTAGTACTAGTAGGTGACAAAGATCTAGTAGTGACTGCCAGCGGTACCACTGATTTAGTGTTAACAGTGAGTCATAGCCAATAATAAATGCTAGTGGCTGTGTTATACCATGTTTTTCGCGTATAGACTCTAAGGTTTCAATAGTATAAGAGACGTTTGTACGCCGTAGTTCGAGATCATCAACTGTAAATAGCGGATTACCAGTGATCGCTAACTCTACCATTTTTAATCGTTGTTGTGCATTAGCTGATAGGTGCGCTTTATGCGGTGGCATATAGTTTGGTAACATGGTAACTTTATCTAAGCCGATCTCTTTAGCTAGTGCTTCAACGGGCCATAGATGACCATAGTGTATTGGATCAAATGTACCGCCAAATAAGGCGTGTAGTGCGCTGGTGTTTAGAAAATGATTAATCATAAGTAAAATTTGTAGGTAGATTTTTTCCACACAGAAACATTGATATCATTTCTAATGATAGCCAATCCAACTGAATATCATGTTGTTTAACTGCTAGTTCAATTTGTACTAGTCGTTGCACAGCCTGCCGGAGTGTTTTATTAGAAAGATGTTGTACTGCCTTGGCTATAAGATTGCGGCGATGTTGCCATACCTGATGCTGGTCAAATAGAGTGCATAGGGGTATTGAAGCTACACCGCGTTTTAAGGTGAGTAATAGCAGTAGTTCGCGTTGTAAAATACGTATTAGTATCGTTAATTTAATCTCCTGTTGTCGTAGCAATTGTAAAATATGCCATGTGCGCTTGCTATCGCCTGTTAATATAGCATCAATCCAATGGAGTGGTGTAAAATATGCGGCGTCATCTACTGATTGTTCGACGCGCGGTAGAGTTAGTTTGCCATCAGGATAAAGTAGAGCTAATCTACCTAGTGCTTGCGATAATGCTAGTAGGTTGCCTTCGTAGCAGTAACATAATAATTGGTTTGCTTCATTATCTAATTCTAGATTCATAGTTTTAGCACGCTTAGCAACCCAATATGGAAGTTGGTTTTGCTGTGGTCCTTGGCAATTAATGCAGACAGCCTTTAGACTAATTATTTTAAACCATGGGCTGTTTTTCTGTATTGTTGTTAACAGTGGACCGCGTAATATTAGTATTATTTCATCATGCAGTAGGTTAGCAAGCTTGAGTAAATGCTCCTCAATTACCATGTTAGGACCATGTTCCGGTAACACGAGTGATAATATTTGGCTACTAGCAAATAAGCTCATTTTCTGGCAAATACTAAAAATGATATCCCAGTCAGTATATGCATCAAGGTATATGCTGTAGTACTCGCTATACCGCTGTTTTGCTGCTTGTCGGATTAAATCTTGGCTTTCTTGTAAAAATAGTGGTTCATTACCATTTAACAAATAACATGTGCGTAACTCTTTTTGTAGTTGAGTATAAAGTTGTTCAGGATAAAGGTAAATCATTGTATGACGTCATTAGTTTGTTGTTGATTTTTTTTCTGTTGCTGCATATATAGTAAGTAAGTTAGATACTAGTTGCTGTGCAGCTTGATTGTACATTTCTTGACGAATAATGTCCTGTTCAGCATCTTTTGCTATCGCAGTTATTGGATTGTCAAATAATGAGCGGTATACACTGACTAGTAAGGGGTAAATCTCATGACCAGGCAGTAATAACTGCGTATGTATTTTTAGTATCATTTCATATTCAGCAGTTTTACCATTATGGAAGATTGACACAGTATTTTGATTTTCTATAGTATCAAGTATCTGCAGTGATGGAATGTTTTTATTATTTATATTTTTTATCACAGTAATACCATTTATGCGTAATTGCTCAATTACTGCATGAGCTAATGGTCCGTATATATCTGGGCTATCTAAGATAAGTGTTTTTATTGCCTGAGTAACTTGCGTAGCACCACGTGGGTGAAACCCACAACAAGCGGTGCTCATCATTACTAACCCTAGCAACAGCGTTAGAATACGTTGTTGCACAATTCCTCCTTCTGTTAACTCACTACCAAATTAAGCAGCTTACCAGGAACATAGATGACCTTACGAATTGTAAATCCGTCTAGATATTTAGTCACTAGGTAGTTATCTTTAGCTTGCGCCAATACTTGCTCTGTAGTTGCATTAGCTGCTAAGGTGATTTTTGCTCGTATTTTATTATTGACCTGTACTACAACTAGCATTGAATCTTCAATGATAGCGTCTGGATCGAACACAGGCCACGGTGCAATATCAATATCGCCTTCTCCACCTAATTCTTGCCATAACCAAAACCCTATGTGTGGTGTAAATGGGTGAAGCATACGAACTACAGCTAGCAAAGCTTCTTGTAAAATAGCACGATTTTGTTCATTATCTTGTGGTGCATGTGCCAGCTTATTCATGAATTCCATTATGGCCGCAATTGCGGTATTAAATGCTTGCTTACGACCAATATCATCGCTTACCTTGGCGATAGTTTTATGTAGCTCACAGCGAAGTGTTTTTTGTACTTTATTTAAAGAGGTAACATTTAGCGGCTGTACTCTACCTTTAGTAACATGATCATAGGTTAGTTTCCAGACTCGTTTTAGGAATCGGTTGGCGCCCTCTACGCCAGAAGCTTGCCATTCTAATGTCATTGTGGCTGGTGAAGCGAACATTATAAAAAGACGCACAGTGTCTGCACCGTACTTTTCTACCATTTCTTGTGGGTCAACGCCATTATTTTTTGATTTTGACATTTTGCTCATGCCAGCATAGGATAATTTGCGACCTTCTGAATCAGTAGCTTTGATAATATTGCCTACTTCATCACGCTCAATGGTCGCGTTAGTTGGAGAGACCCAGATACGTTCGCTATTATGATTAGTATAGTAGAAAGCGTCTGCTAGCACCATGCCTTGACATAGCAAGGATGTAGCTGGTTCACTAGAGTATACTAGACCAGTATCTCGCATTAATTTATGAAAAAAACGGAAATACATTAAATGCATAATGGCGTGCTCAATGCCACCAATATACTGATCTACTGGCAGCCAGTAGTTAGCTGCAGAAGGTTCTATCATACCGTAATGATATTGTGGGCAGGTGTAACGTGCGTAGTACCAGGAAGACTCGATGAAGGTATCAAATGTATCAGTTTCACGCAGTGCTGGTTGGCCGTTGATGCAAGTTTTTGCCCACTGAGGATCAGCTTGGATAGCAACGGTAGTATCATCCATAATCACATCTTCTGGTAATACTACTGGTAGCTGGTCTTCTGGAGTTGGCATGATCGTGCCATCTTTTAGAGTCACCATAGGGATTGGCGTACCCCAATATCGTTGACGGGAAATTCCCCAATCTCGTAAACGGTAGTTAATCTTGTGCGTAGCCATGCCGTTAGCAATTAGTTTATTAACAATAGCATTAAAGCCATCTTTATTTTCTAGACCATTAAATTCACCTGAATTAAAAAGTATACCTTTTTTGGTCATCGCCGCAGTGCGCACATTTGGTTGACTACCGTCATGGTTTAGGATAACAGGTATAATTGGTAGATTATATTGGTTAGCAAATTCCCAATCTCGTTGATTATGTGCGGGCACTGCCATAACTGCACCAGTATTTTGCTCCATTAATATAAAGTTAACTACCCATATAGGTAATTTTTTCCCATTCAGCGGGTGTTTAGCGAATAAATTAGTTGGCATACCTCTTTTTTCTATTGTCATTATTTCGTTATCAGCCATTCTTGTTTCTAGGCACTGTTGAATAAAACCAGTAAGTGCTGAGTTGTCTTGGGCACTTTGTTTTGCTAATTGGTGGCCTGCAGCTATTATCAAGTAGGTTACGCCCATTAGAGTATCTGGACGAGTCGTATACACAATTAATTTTTGAGTGCTATCGGCGATCTTAAATGTAATATCTATACCTATAGAGCGACCAATCCAATTTCGCTGCATAGTTTTGACTTGTTCTGGCCAATTTTTAAGGGTATCGAGATCATCTAGTAGTTGATTAGCATAATTAGTGATCTTAATAAACCATTGAGGTATCTCTTTGCGTTGGACCTGAGTATCGCAGCGCCAACAACAGCCGTTTATAACTTGTTCATTCGCTAATACGGTTAGATCATGAGGGCACCAGTTTACTGCTGAATTTTTTTTGTAAACTAAACCCTTTGTGTATAGCTTAGTGAAGAACCATTGTTCCCAACGGTAATATTCAGGTTTACATGTGGTAATCTCACGACTCCAATCATAGCTGAATCCTAATAGTTTTAGTTGATTCTTCATATATTTTATATTGTCATAGGTCCATGGAGCAGGAGTAGTATGATTTTTTATTGCAGCGTCTTCTGCTGGTAGGCCGAAGGCATCCCATCCTATGGGTTGTAGTACATTTTTACCTAGCATGCGTTGATAGCGTGAGATTACATCCCCTATAGTATAGTTACGAACGTGCCCCATATGTAAACGGCCAGATGGGTATGGTAGCATAGATAGACAGTAGTATTTTTCTTTACTTGCATCTTCAGTAACCTTAAAAGTTTGCTTATCTTGCCAATGAAGTTGTACTATTGATTCTATATGCTTTGGTTGGTATTGTTCTTGCATGGCGATAATAGTCCTGTAATTAAAGTTATTATCCTAGTTTAAGATAATGTAATTGTTATGTAATATGCTTAGCCATATATAACATCATTGTTGATGTAGCTTTATAACAATAATATCTAGCATTACATTTAATACATTAAATTATTAACAGAATATAGAGTATTATGTATATATATTGCGTATCTCAGGAAAGATAAAACAGGTACTGTTTATTGCTACTAATAAGTACTGTTAGTAGGTTAATAATTTATTTTTTTAGAGTATTTCATTAACTACTTTAACTTATATTATTATATTTATTATATAATATATAATTTATGGACTAAGGTGGTTTTGCCTGATATTCTAATAGTTTTTGGTATATAATTTCACTCTACTAATAGTGATAATATATAATTAGTTACTTAAGAAAATATCCTATATAGTGTTATGATTAGGTTTAGAAGATAATTTGCTGCGATATCTAATGGTTATCGCCCAGCTACCTAGTAATAAGGATATGCACCATAATGGTATGGCACCAAAGCGGGCGTAAGGTGTAACACCAGTAGTTGGTGTAATGGTTACTTTTAATACACGACGTGTAAACTGCGGAATTGTAGCTACTACTTTACCATTAGCGTCTATTGCTGCTGTCACGCCATTATTAGTGCTACGCAATAGCGGGCGACCTAGCTCTAGTGCGCGCATACGAGCTATTTGTAGATGCTGCCATGGACCAATAGAGTGACCAAACCAGGCGTCATTGGAAAGTGTTAACAGAAAATCAGTGCTTGGTAGAAAATGATGACGCAATTGCTGGCCTAATACTATCTCATAGCAAATGGCAATTGTTATTCTGTAACCTTTAACATAAAGTTGTGGTTGGATATTATTGCCTTTACTAAAAGAAGACATTGGTAAATTAAAGAATACACCTAGTGGCTTTAGCAAATCTGCTAGGGGTATAAATTCGCCAAATGGCACTAAATGATGTTTGTCATAGCGATATTTAGCCGGGTATGTGTAGGGTATAGGTTCTCCTAATACGATAGCGCTATTATAGATGTTGTATCCTTTCGGCGTAGCGCGTTTATCAATTATTCCGGTGATTAAGCTGCTATTTTTAGTGCGCATCTGCTGATCTATCATAGTTAGGAAGTTATTTTGATTAGCTTCGTAATCTGTAATAGCTGATTCTGGCCATATGATAATCGGGGCTTTACCTATATATAAACTGGTTTCATTAAGGTATGTTTGTAATGTACCTTGCAATGCTTCCGTAGACCATTTTAACGATTGGGGAATATTGCCTTGCACAATAACGACAGCTAGTTCTTTTTCTGGTAATTGAGTAAACCAGTGTAATTGGCCCAATAGCCACGCTAATAATAGCACCGTTGCTGCAATTATTCCAGACACTATGGTACGTTGGTTAATAACGGACACTAATAGTCCAGCAATGGTCATTAATATAAAGGTAATAGCATCAACCCCTAATAGAGGTGCTAATCCTTTTAGTGGCCCGTTAATTTGACTATAACCAAATTGTAGCCACGGGAAACCAGTGAGTACCCAGCTGCGTAGGAATTCTGTTATTTGCCATAGCACGGGAGCTGCAATTGCTAGCCGTTGCCAGCAAGTAGTGGGCCAGAATTGCGTTAATAATGCAGCGAATAGCCCAGGATACAAAGATAGGTAGGAAATAAGTATTGTTATTAAGAGAATATTGATAATTAATGGCATGCCACTAAAGTTAGCAATACTAATATATATCCAGTGAATACCACTACCGAATAAGCCTAGCCCCCACAAGAAACCAAATAAGGCAGATTGTTTAGTGGTGTAATTCAATGTGATAGTCAATAGACCGAATAGTGAAATAATAGCTGCTGGCCATATGTCGTAAGGAGAGAATGCTAGTGTGCCACAGGCTCCAGATAATAGCGCCAGAATAGCGCGAATTAGTTTTTTTTCGAAGTAGGAATCTTGAGCCATATAAAATATACTATTTTAGTTTTGGTGGCGGAGAATCATCTGGTATTTTTACATGAACTTGTATAATACGCCGACTATCAGATATAGTCACTTTAAATAAGTAACCTTCAATGTCAATTGTTTCTCCGCGTTTAGGTAAGTGACCGCATGCGTGCATCACTAAACCGCCAATAGTATCAACCTCATCATTGCTAAAGTGGGTGTTAAAGACCTCATTAAAGTCTGCAATCGGTGCTAGTGCACGTATATTATATATATAACGGCTTAGCTGGCGTATATCTAAATCTTCTTCATCGTCGTATTCATCCTCGATTTCACCAACGATCAGCTCTAGAATATCTTCAATAGTCACTAAACCAGAAACCCCACCAAATTCGTCAATAACAATTGCCATATGATAACGTTGAGAACGGAACTCTTTTAGCATATGATCAACTCGTTTACTTTCTGGGACTACCACTACAGGCCTTAATACTTTATTGATATTGAAAGGATCTGAATTTATATGCATGAATGGCAGCAGATCTTTAGCCATGAGAATGCCTTCAATGTGATCTTTGTCTTCGCTAATTACTGGAAAACGTGAGTGAGCAGATTTAATAATTACGTCTAGGAAATCTTCAAGTTGTTGGTTATATTTAAGCGTTACCATTTGAGAGCGCGGAATCATAATATCACGCACACGTTGTTCGGCAATATCCATTACACCCTCTAGCATATCGCGGGTATCGGGATCAATAAGGTCATTTTGCTCAGAGTCACGAATTAGTTCTACTAGGTCCCCACGATTTTTAGGTTCTCCGTGGTAGAACTGATTAAAGATAAGTTTAAAGAAACCCCTCTTGGGGATTGGGTTGTCATTACTTGATAAATGGTCGTCACTCATAGCGTTCTAGTTAATAGTATTTATATTAAAGTTAAGGGGGTGTCATTAACAGCTTTGTTATAGCCTGTGATAGATACGACTGACATTAGATTCGGTATTTATCTCTCAGTACGGATCCGGATAGCCTAGTTTTTGAATAATTTTAGTTTCTAAAGACTCCATTTCTATAGCTTCATGTTCTTCAATGTGGTTATACCCTAACAGATGAAGGCTACCATGAATAACCATATGTGCCCAGTGTGCTTCTAGTATTTTGTGTTGCTCTTTAGCTTCTTGTTCAACTATTTGCTGACAGATAATTAAATCGCCAAGCAGTGGTATCATAATGCCTGGCGGGGGTTCGAATGGGAAAGATAGTACATTAGTGGGTTTATTATTTTTTCGAAAAGTAAGGTTTAGAGCATTAATTTCGGCTATGTCAACTAGGCGTACTGTTATTTCAGTCTTCTTTAGATGTTGTGGTATCACGGTTTCTAGCCAGTGTTGAAAGTAGGTTTTATCTGGTAGATCATTAATGTTTTTACAATTGATTTGCAAATCTAAAATCACCTGATGCATATCATATCCTATTCTAAATTAGCCTTCATTTCTTACTAATGTCGCTTAACAAATCTATTTTTACACGCTTTCTTATTGTATTCTAGGTTTACGTTATTAATAATTATACGTGCGGCTATTAGTATTTAATAAGTTTTTACAAGAAAGAAATATAAGTTTAGCGCTACTAGTTATGTTAGTAGCTGCATCTAGGTATTATATTAGCCATATCGCATAATGTAGGCATGATTTTCATTTAGAGTTAGGTTAACGAGGTTGATTTATCCATTATAATAAACTGTGAACTAAGACTAATAAGTTTTAGCAAGATGCATGGATATTTTCATATATCTAATTTGTTCGCTACGTAAGTTTTGTTAACTTTATCTCTGTGATAATATCAAAAGTAATGTTGTGGACTAGATATAATAGCGATATACTATAATTAAGCAGTATATTACAACTAATTTAGTTAGTGTGTGTGTTTTACAATGCTGCATTTAATGCTGAAGATAATTATCTTGCTGTAGTTTAAGTGTTATTAAGGATATGTTCCAGTATAGGTTCTATGTAATCGTTCAGTGTGAGTAAATGTACTCTGAATATCTATTAGAGATTAAGTAGCAACTTAGCCTTAGCTCAGTATTGATATATGGCCAGCATAGCATATGTCTTATTACTCTAGTTTGTCGCCTATTTTAAATAGGTTACTATAGAGGTGCATGTAATATAGAATGATTGTACTAGATATTTTATAAAAATACTGTATGGGAGTAGCTTAGTGCAGTAAGTTATGTGTTTATTTTTACGATTTTTAGTATATTCATACTGTGACTAATATTCTGATGCTGTAACGTTCAGGCTATATTCTTTATAAGACCAAGATTGATATTTATTCATATAATAATATACACAATATTGTACGCTGATAATTTATGTGTATTATATCTATAATTCACTTCAATCTAAAGAAATAGTGTTAATGTTTCTAGGTATGATCTTGGTAGTAATTGCAATTAAGATGATGCTATAGTTCAGTTTGAGGTATAGATATATAATGTATTGATCCTGAGTGCTTAGATGATGTAATAGACGAATAATATTAATATTCAGTCAACTTCAGATAAATATATTTATTTATTTAGATTAAAATTTCAGTTTAATAAAATAAAACGTATTATTGATATTAATCGCATAGTGTTAATAAATTGTAATAAGAATTAATTATTTTTTTATAAATACATATTTTAGCTTTATCACTTCTCATTTATTAAATTTAAAGTTAAGGATATGATGCCGGTATCACCAGCATTAAGTAAATATTTTACATGACATTAAGGGAAATATTCAAGATTTAGGTATTATATGTAGCTTACTTAAGATTTGGTTGCTATCTTTAACTATACTATTTAATTAATAATTTAATCATATGATAGCTAATTATAGTTAATATTGCTAATAATTTGATTTAATATTCTATTAAATTGCTACTACATAATTTATATATATTATTACGGTTTTTGTATATAAACATATTGATATATTTATTTAATAGATGTTTTAGTATAAATAAGATGATTATTCATCATATATAAATATACAATATTTATATAACTGCTTTTTATTTATTAATGTATGAGTAGTGCATTATATATTGCAGCTATATATTTTATATAATATTTCCTTATTTGGGAATAATACTAATTATTGAGAGAAGAGATTTTCTTATTAAAGTTATTTAACCATATATATTTTTGTTTGAAGTTATCTATTTCATGTTTTATATAGTATTGTACTATATGTATTTAAGTATTCTAATCATCGTAATATTTTATTTTTAGTATTTAGTCATCACTTTAAGATTTAAATATCAATTATTGATTAACTAATTATTAAAGAATATAGATAATATTATAGTTATGACTTAATTAATATATTAACAAATAAACTATATAATAACTCATTGATAATTGATTAAAGTTTATTTAAAAAGCAGGTTACTGATACTATGTAGTTTTATATATATTATTTTTATCACTAAGCACCATTTAATATTAACCTAATAGTTAATTAGGCCTAAGTATTTTGCTATTCCATTAAGATCACTCAGTAAGAATTAATTTCGTAAGAAAGTAAATTACTATTAACAGCTGTGCGCTAAAATGTTTATTGTAAATTACGTGAAGGTTTATTACCTAAGTTAATTAGTAAGCTTAATTTTATAGATATTAAGTTAAGATCTGTTATACGCTCTAATATTTTCATCATTATATTTACGGATAGATAAAATACCTTTATGTAAACTTTATTAGAAAAATTTGTTGACGAAAATGGACAATATCAGCATAATACACTGAGTAATATTCATAAAGGTGAAATTAGAAGGGGCTACGTAGCTCAGTTGGTTAGAGCACATCACTCATAATGATGAGGTCACAGGTTCAAGTCCTGTCGTAGCCACTAGAGTTTGCGGGAGTGGCGAAATTGGTAGACGCACCAGATTTAGGTTCTGGCACTGTAAGGTGTGCGAGTTCAAGTCTCGCCTCCCGCACAAATTTTTATCATATATAGCTATATCGATGGGGTATAGCCAAGCGGTAAGGCACCGGTTTTTGATACCGGCATGCCCTGGTTCGAATCCAGGTACCCCAGCTATATAATAAACTGTTTAAGTCTGAAATTAACGAACACTAGAATGAACTTATACTCATGAGTTAGAGTATAATTGACTTATAGCAATGTTATTATATGTTAAAATGTATTTATGATTAGTAAATATTATTGGGGTGTCGCCAAGTGGTAAGGCTCTGGTTTCTGATGCCAGCATACCCAGGTTCAAATCCTGGCACCCCAGTTATATTATGATTATGTAGGTTAAAAATTAGATACATCGCAGTATTTTTTTAGTAGTACTTTTATTATGGTAATAATATTTTAGAGATATTTAAAGTGTAAATTATTCTTTTTTATTATAAACTTGGTATGCATTTTAATATATATTACTGTGAGCTTACAGCTTGTTAGGTGAGAATTTCAGTAAAATTGCAAATTAACATTAGTGGCGCTATGCTGGAAAAGGTTATATAATATTCATATAAATTGTATTAGTGGATTTACAGCTATTCGCTGGGATTTATAGGGTATGAGTATAATTTGTGACTTTAATCTGCCTTTATTTAATAGTGCATGTAGTACATATATACCACTATAACCTAGATTATCACCTTGCCCAATTAGTTTATTAATTCTATATATTATCTGCTTAAGTAATACTCATTTCAGTAAAATATAATTTTGTGTATATTGTACATTTTATATTAAGTCTATTAGATAGAGATAGCTAGTGGCGTATGACGGCGCTGTACCTGTACTACCCCTAAACGTAACTTATAATTATTAGTAAATTCTCAAAATTCTAGTATTGGGCTATTTGTCACCAAAATGCAAGCTCTAGAATATGGTGTTTATCATTAAACTTAGTTTTAGTAGGTCAAGAGTTTTGATAGACTAGAAATAGGATATAATGTATAAAACTCTACACATGCTAATTTCTAGTATTAAGCCTATAGCTTTAAATGCTTGGTTATATAAATTACTATTATGTAGTTATACCCTAAACTATTTTAACAATTTTTACTGATGCGTAGTCGGTCGTAAGGATACGTATATTAAGTAATTTTGTGCTGTAAATGCTTGCTAAGCTTATTTTTTAGTAGTGCTATACACCATCTTATTTACGCTAAATTTAGCACAATTACTATTAATATTCACTAATTACTATTAATATAATGTATCATATTTTTAGGTATATCATTTATTTTATTATGTTTTTTATTAAATCGTGATGCCTTATGTATATAGTATTTCTTTATTTACAGTGCATAAAATTTTACTTTTATAAAAATTCTAGCTACTCCTATTCTGATTAGAATTTTATTAAATAATTATAGTGATCATCATTCCTTCTGTATTATGTAATATAATAATATTTATACATTATATGATGGTACAGTCAATAAAAAACTTCTAGATCAAGATATTTTTATGCTAAATAAATTAATATGCATTAATATAAATTAACAAAATTAATGACGTATATTAAAATTAATTGCGTATTGAATAGTATATAAATTTTTAATAATAATATTATTAGTAGCTTACATTCTACCTTAGTTATAACTGCTTACTTAGAATTATTTAGTGTTAATAAATTTACTTATCATGTTTTTAATGAGAAGCATTATTATAAATAAAAGCACTAAGTAAGCAAAAATTTTCCCCATGCTATGCATATACCTACTATTTATTTTATTTTTATTTTATTGCTACATTCTGTAGCACTCATCATAATGATGATGACATCTATCCAGTTTTAGTGCTTAAATATTCATAATGCTATGAAGTATTCTTTTATTTTACTTAAAAAGGGTTGGGGCTGATCCATATTTAAGTTTAGAAATAGTTATTGGCGGATTTTGATGGAAAATTTTTAGTATTTAAATATTTATGTCGTTTTTGCATTTGCTTGTAGTATTTATACTTAAGTAAGTGTACTAAATATTACTAGTAGTGCCTAATTAAATAAGTGAATAATTAGATCTACCGTTTTTAGACATTGGTTAATTTATTTCTCTCTTTAGCTATGTAGCTTAGTGGTTAGTAAGTCTATAAGTAGCATTTATATAACAATTAGAGAATTATACTCCACTTAAATAACGCTCTATTAACTATTATCGTGATGATTAATTAATAATAACAGTTGTATTTAATATTCTAGGTAATGAAAGTGGCGACATTGGTACTATTTTTAATACTTAATATAAATATGATTGATTGCATTAATGTTAAAACTATTATTAAAGACTCTATTGGTAATGATAACACTAACTTTAGTATTACTATAAAGGCATACAATATTATTGTATGTTGATAGTTATACCTATCACTAAAGTATATTCATCCATTGCTATGTTGCTAGCATTGTAACTAATTAAGCTAGTGTAAAAGTATTATTATAAGTTATTGTTAATACTTTGTTTTTAACATTAAAATATAATATATATAGTATGCTAACAATTATGTTAACTGAGAGGAATAAAATGAGTGTGTACACAGTAAATATAATATTTAAATATTATTTATGTACAGTAGTATTGAGCGGGATGTTTCATTTAGTAATTTAGTTGCTATATAACTTAAAGTAATAGTAGTGTAGTTAATACTAAAAAATTTTACTTAGTGAAGATAATTAGTTTAAAGGTAGGTAGGAATAATGTCTATCCGCGAATAAAGTATTGTGTATTAATTTTTTAATGTCTTGTTTATGAATAATTAGCAAGTTATGTTAGTGTTATTAACAGGAGCTAATTTATTTAAAATAAGTATCTAGAATATTATTCTAAGATAGATATTTTTATTTTATCAATGGATCAAATAGTTATATTGTTAAAGTATTTAACTGAATTAATATTTTATATATATTTTTTATACAATAGCATATATTAATTATTTGATTTATTAATTT
The DNA here is from genome assembly GCA_000238975.1 of Serratia symbiotica str. 'Cinara cedri'. GTDB lineage: Bacteria > Pseudomonadota > Gammaproteobacteria > Enterobacterales > Enterobacteriaceae > Serratia_D > Serratia_D symbiotica_A. The sequence continues at coordinate 534,353 of CP002295.1, forward strand.
TTAGGAAATTTATTCCTGTTAATAAGAGTTTTATTGACCTTATATTAGGTGTGATAGTGATAAATTTTATTATTATATAAGTTGTAATTATAATTCATGGTGTTTAATTATCATTCTCGGGGATAGGTATAGTTTTTTATGTTTAGTTTTTTTAGTGCATTTTATTTTGAACTGTTATTATTATATAGTTAATGACAAGCTTTAGGTATCTTGCTTGTTTGCGTATAAATCATAGTTATGATATATTGATTCCTAAAATACATTAGGAATATTATTACTAGTTAGTGTTGTGACATTAATTTCCTAGGGCTCATTTATTTTTTGAGGTATTTATTATGGTAAATACTTTTGTAAACTACATCATAGCTTATGAGCTATGATAATAGCTATTATCCTTCAGTATTATCAATTATATAAAAATAGGTATATTAAATATTTCTCATGATTTTTAGTTTACTACTTCTTTCGTACTTATGGTAAGCGATATAGAATTATATAAATATGAGTATAGATGATTAATTTTATAAAATTAATGTGTATTTTGTTACAAGTTATATTAGAGTGTTTATAACAAAATATTATGTTATAATAGATATTAACTGACGAATACACTAAGGTTATATTATTTTAAGTATTAGTGCTACTCCCAAATTAGTGTATAGTGTATAGGTAGTTGATTATTTAGTTTTTTAATTTAGGATGAAATCAGATTAAGGATGAAAGTTAGGTCATAGTAAATTTTTACTTTTATGAAGGTAAGGATTTGCCATATATATACATATATTAATAGTGATTATATATAAATGATAATTAATATTAGTATATTATAAAATCATTACACATTTATTTGATATTTTTTATTATATCTGTAATAATAATTTAATGTTAATAATTAGCATTAAAATGAGACTGCATGATTAGATTGTTCATTAGGTTATTCTATTTTGTTATGATATTTATATCCTGGTTGCAAAAATTTATAGATAATATTATGAAATTGTGCTTCATGAATGATTAAATTGTTTGTGATGTCATTTTTTAGTTACATGTTAATTAATTTTTATACTATATAGTGTATCATTTAGGTTATATGTTGATGATACATATTTATACTAACTGGTTGTTAATTATATTTTTTAAGTGGTTGCTCTTAATTAGGTTAGAGATAATGATAACTTGGTTTTTAATTAGATCGAAGAGGAATCTTTGATTAAGGTGATACTAATAGTCTTTATTAAAGATTAATACCTTAATATTTCATTGTTAATGTATTAGCACATTTATAATAGTTTTGATTTTGCATTCTATCATGCAATAACTAATTACCTATTATCAATGTTTTGGTGTGTGTTTATAACTAGTGAAATATACCTATATAACAGATATAACTTTTATGCTACTTATTTTAATGCTATCACATTAGTGTGCTTAATTAAGAATATATAATTTATTTTTACATAATATAATATAGATACATTAATTACTAGTGCATATTTTAATATCAAGTTAATATGATTACATAAAGAATGATGTATTAGCGTTACTAGTATTCCTGATGAGCACTTTGAACTGTGCTGTGCTAATGAGGATACAGATTAGTTAAATCTGATACATTTATCATCATTATTATTACCTATGAATAAATGAATTTTATTATAAGATTTAATCTTTTTGTTTGCATGAATAGTACCTTGTTTGTCGATGTATACGATATTGATATTTGATGTAATTAATATTCACAATCGTATGTTTATACGATTATAAAAATTTAGTATGTAAAATACGTTAGCTTTACTTATATACTGCTAACAGTGTAACTTATTAATATGCAGAGTATTGCAATATACTTAATTATTTGCTTTATTTGTTTTATCGCACAATTATCTGCCTAATAGGACACCACTGTTATACTGGCTGGTTCGCAATGACTCAAAAGATATATGTACGCTATGCGGTAGGTTGAAAGATTCTGGTGTATTAAATAATATGACGAACAGTTAGGTATCGACTTGTATAGTATTTTGGTCTAGTGATGCTTATTTTATTTACCTCTGATAATCGCAAAAATATAGTTATACTAAGTAAGTATGGGGTTAGGGAGCAAGAATTGATTAGCTATAAGTTATTATTTTTTTATTTGTACTATGAGACAGTATTTATTTAATTATCGTAATTTTTATGTGCTGTAATTGATATTACATTACACTATTTATCAGCCATATGAATAAGTACTTCTATTGCGGCATATGTTAGGTTATATAGTTACATATATTGAATTAATAACTTATTAATTCAATATATGATTATTGGAGTTAGCATTAAACTACTCGAAGTTAGCAAGATGGTTTAAGTGCTTGCATTTATAAGGTAAAAAGTGTGTTGTTTGTAAAATAGTAAAATATGTATATAGCGATATGTATTAGGTATCGTATTTTACCAAAAGATTAAATTTTCTAATAAACAACTGAAATATTATTAATGCATAATAATGTAGGGGAAAAAGTGAATATTATAAATTATTTACAAAAGTTGGGACGCGCACTAATGGTGTCATTAGCACCCTTACCTGCAGCTACTATTTTGATGGGGATTGGGTACTGGATTAACCCTATTGGGTTGAGTGACGGTAATGTTCTCGCTACTTTCCTGATTAAATCTGGCTCTGCTATTATTGAACATATCTCAGTATTATTTGCTGTTGGCATAGCTTATGGATTGTCTAAAGATAAGGACGGTGCCTCTGCTCTAGCGGGTTTTATTAGTTTTCTTGTTCTAACTAATCTATGTTCACCTGCTGTCGTGTCTGTGATTCAGAAGATCCCTCTCAATGAGGTTCCTGCTGCATTTGGTAAAATCGAGAATCAATTTATCGGTATTTTGGTTGGCGCTATTTCTGCTGAAATTTATAACCGCTTTAGTAATGTGGAATTGCCAAAGGCATTATCATTTTTTAGCGGTTGCCGCTTGGTGCCGATTATTACATCTTTTTTTATGATTTTAGTAGGTTTTATCTTGATGTTTATTTGGCCTATAATTTTCAATGCGCTAGCTGTATTTGGTGAGCAAATAGAAAAATTAGGTGCTGTCGGCGCAGGTATTTACGCCTTTTTTAATCGATTGCTTATTCCTATTGGTCTGCATCATTTACTAAATTCAGTGTTTTTGTTTGATGTTGCAAGTATTAACGATATCCCTAATTTTCTCGGCGGTCAGCAGGCTATTAATGCTGGTAAGGCTATAGTAGGTGTCACTGGACAGTATCAGGCGGGGTTTTTCCCGATTATGATGTTTGGTATGCCAGGGGCAGCATGGGCAATATATCAGTCTGCGTATCCTCAAAATAAGCCAAAAGTAATGGGTATTATGATGGCGGCAGCTTTTGCCTCCTTTTTTACTGGCATAACTGAGCCGCTAGAGTTCTCATTCATATTTGTAGCGCCAATATTATATTTTTTTCATGCGTTGCTGACGGGTATCTCGGTATTTATCGCAGCTTATATGCACTGGATTGCCGGTTTTGGTTTTAGCGCTGGTTTAGTGGACATGGCGCTGTGGGTGCGTAATCCGCTAGCAATTAATTGGTATATGTTGATTCCACAGGGGTTGGCGTTCTTTGTAATTTATTACGTAGTATTCCGTTTTATCATTAATAAGTTTAATTTGAAGACTTTAGGTCGCGAACTTACAGCGGTGGATGGTAAAGAGATTGATGCTTATTGCACTAATGCTGGCATTGATAATAACAAAAACGATATTACTACCTTGGCACGTCATTACATAGATGCTATTGGTGGCTATAATAATGTAATTAGTATTGATGGCTGCATGACTCGTTTACGTATAAATGTCAAAGATGCATCATGCGTAAATGATTTATTAGTGAAAAGTTTAGGTGCAATTAGCGTTATACGTCTAAATAAGAGTAGTGTACAGGTGATTATTGGTCCCCGTGCTGATTTGATCGCCTATGCTATTAATGACGTGCTTAATCATGGTATAGTAGCTGATACTAGGTCACAATACTTGCCTGTAACGGTTCTAGAAACGTTGCTTGCTCCAGTGACTGGTGAAGTAGTCGCGCTTGATCAAGTGCCTGATGAGGCCTTTGCCTCTAAAGTTGTAGGTGATGGTTTGGCTATTCTCCCAACCGATAAAATTGTTGTAGCTCCTGCTGGAGGTACTATTATTAAAATATTTGATACTAATCATGCTTTTTGTTTAGAGACTAATAAAGGCGTAGAGATTATAGTCCATATAGGTATTGATACTGTTTCATTGAATGGTCAGGGGTTTAAACGTTTAATTGAAGAGGGCACTAAAGTGAAATCAGGTCAGTCAATTCTCGAACTAGATTTAGAGTTTTTAAATGCTAATGCTCGCTCAATGATAAGTCCAGTGGTGGTTAGTAACTCCGATGATTATGCTGGTTTGACAGCGCTGGCTACTGGTTGCGTAGTATCTGGTCATACTAAATTATTTGATATTCAAAAATAAATAAATTGATCTTAGTGGTATTTTGAATTTGTTCTTAGATATATTGGTAATAATATGTAATTTTTATTTTTATCAGGATAAAAGAAATAGAGATTAGTCCACTTAGGTAGATGTATTTTTAATCTGACTAAAACAAATCATTACTTAAAAGCGTGTCTTGTTTTAGCGGGTCATTAATTATGCATAGTATTTTATTGAGGGGAATGCAATGAGTGAAGCTAAGTCCCGTTCAATCAACTTTATTCGTCAGATTATTGATAATGATCTGGCCTTGGGTAAGTATACGTCAGTGCATACTCGCTTCCCTCCCGAGCCTAACGGATATCTGCATATTGGTCATGCTAAATCTATTTACTTGAACTTTAGTATAGCCCAAGATTACAATGGGCAATGCAACTTACGTTTTGATGACACGAATCCAGTAAAAGAAAATATTGAGTTTGTAGAATCTATTAAGTGTGATTTAGAGTGGCTGGGGTTTGAGTGGAGCGGTGATATTCATTATTCTTCTGATTATTTTAGTCAATTATATCAGTATGCAATTGAGCTAATCACTAAAAATTTAGCATATGTAGATGAATTATCACCTGAACAGATCCGAGAATACCGTGGTAGTTTAGTTACTCCGGGCAAAGATAGTCCATATCGTAACCGAAGCGTGGGAGATAATTTGACTTTATTTGAGAAGATGCGTCATGGTGAGTTTGCTGAAGGTGCTGCCTGTTTACGTGCTAAGATTGATATGTCTTCATCATCTATGATCATGCGAGATCCCGTTTTATACCGCATTAAGTTTGCTTGCCATCACCAAACTGGTAATGAATGGTGTATTTACCCTATGTATGATTTCACTCACTGTATTTCCGATTCAATAGAAGGCATTACTCATTCGTTATGTACTTTAGAATTTCAAGATAATCGTCGTTTGTATGATTGGATCTTAGATAATATTACTGTTAATTGTCATCCGCATCAATATGAATTCTCAAGACTTAATCTTGAGTACACTATTACTTCGAAGCGCAAATTGAATCAATTAGTCACAGAAAAATATGTTGAAGGCTGGGATGATCCTCGTATGCCAACTTTGTCTGGTTTGCGAAGACGCGGTTATACAGCTGCTGCTATCCTTAATTTTTGTAAGCGGATTGGTGTGACTAAACAGGATAATAAAGTAGAAATGACTGCACTAGAATCTTGTATTCGCGAGGATCTTAATAAGCATGCACCGCGTGTTATGGCCGTTTTAGAACCAGTAAAAGTAATTATTGAGAATATGGGTGTAGAACAAGAAACCATTATTATGCCTAACCATCCACATGAACCTAAAATAGGCGTCCGTGAGGTGCTATTTAGTCGTGAGCTTTATATTGACCGCGCTGACTTCCGCGAAGAAGCTAATAAACAGTATAAACGTTTAGTGTTGCACAAGGAAGTTCGACTTCGTTACGCTTATGTAATTAAAGCTGAACGGGTTGAGAAGAATTTAGAAGGGGAAATTACTACTATTTTTTGTAGCTACGATCCTGAGACTATGGGGAAAGATCCATCTGATGGCCGTAAAGTAAAAGGTGTGATTCATTGGGTTTCCGCTACTCACGCATTGCCAGCAGAAATTCGCTTATACGATCGCCTATTTAATGTGCCTAATCCAGCTGCCGGAGATTTTATAATTAACATTAATCCCCGATCATTAATAATAAAACAAGGTTTTGTCGAACCTAGCTTAGCTACTGCGCAGCCAGAGCAAGCATATCAGTTTGAACGTGAAGGTTATTTCTGTGCTGATAGTCGTTATTCTTCATCTGGTAACTTAGTATTTAATCGCACTGTTAGTTTACGTAATACTTGGGTAAATATTGGATATTAATCTTTACCCTGATAATTTATTACAGTATAGTTTTATATTGCTTCTTATTCTTGTTAAAATTAGCCTAGTCCAAAGAAAGAAAGTGTGCATAATAATTGTGAAATAAACTAAATATACGATAACAGCACTGATCCTAATTAAGTATTTTAATATCTAAGGGTTAATTGTTAATAATTAATGCATATTGATCATTTTAATGATTCAATTTTATTGATATTATACTATCAGTAATATTACTGATAATTATTAAATTTATAGATAATCAATTACATTATATATTTCCATATAATGTATTGGACCTTACATAAATAACTCCTAATTAATTTAGTGTTATTTATAAAATATAGTGAATTATAATAATTAAGTAGTTATATTAGTCTGAGTTATTACTCAATATATATTGAGTAATAACTTCATGTTATATAATATTTAATTTAGTATATCTATAATACTATATATAGTATTATAGCAGTAATCATTTCAATGTATTTTAGTATTATCCTTTGATGATGGTATCTGTTTTATATTAGTAATATTAGATATATTAATATTACTTTATATTTTTTATACAGTGTATATTATTTGTAATATCTGGCGCAACAGAATATTTCTAGCGCAGTTTTTAAGGTAATATAAACACTAATCATGTAAATTAGTGATAATCATTAGTGGTTTTAGTAATTATTTTAGTATTTGTAGTATGGTATTGTGCAATTTTTTATTTTAATGGTGATTAATAATACTTATAGCTGATTGCTTTCTTGGTGCTTTTTTATTTTAGAGAAATAAAAGTCTAGGTTTTTAGTTTGAAAGAAGATTTTAGGAACAATATACCCCTAAGAGGAGTAATTTTATTTTAAATTATTATGTGCTTACCATATTCACATGTTTTAATTACAATTTGTACTGTGAATTATATATTTTCGGTATCAGTGATGCAGCATATTTAGATATGCTAGAATTAGATCTATTGTGAGAGCGAAGGCATGTAGTGATGCATAATAATTATGCTCCCTATGATATTATCATCTTATCTTATATAATATAAAACATAATACTTTATTACAAATAAAATCAGATTAATTAGCACTTTACAAAAGTGAACTTGTATGTAAATTATAAGCGCAGTTAATAGAGGTTTAGTATCTTATAATAAAGATAGTGATTAAGTTTTATGTGAGGCTAAATAATGTAATGTTTAGCTGAAAAGCTAATCTTATTAATATTATTGGTAATATGTTGGTTTTTATAGATATGAATAAAGTGGGTTATATAGCCTACGTTACGGGTAAATTTAGGGTCCGTGGTAAGACTTTTGTCTATATGATCTTATTTGTATAGATCTTCCAGTAAGTTAAGATGAAATAAGGAGATATGGATATATTTGAAAGATTATTGCTTTTGCCTTAGATAGTAACATGTATAACCTATTAATTAATAACTTGTATGTTTTTGGTGATAACCTAGTACTCAAAAGTTATTAATTTAACAAAATATTTTAATTAATGATATCTAAAATATATTTTTTAAGCAGTAGATAAAAGATGAAAGATAGGTGTAACGGTATTATCCTAGTACTACTATTATATAATATTCACGTTGTTTACTTAGCTAATAAAGTTAGGTTGAATTAAGTTAGTAGTAATTTTTAGTTTATAGGAGTTACTTAGTTAAGTGATTATTTTTTTCGATGCAGTGTGTTATGTTCGCAGCAATTACCATTTTCACAATGTCCATACAAGTAAAGACTGTGATTGGTTAGTTTAATGCCATGCTGCTTAGCAATATTGCGCTGACGCATATTAATGGATTCATCGTTAAATTCAATCACTTTGCCACAGTCAAGGCAGATTAAATGATCATGATGGTACTGTTGGGTTAATTCAAAAACTGATTTTCCACCTTCAAAGTTATGGCGGATTACAATCCCTGCATCATCAAATTGGTTGAGTACGCGATAAACAGTTGCGAGCCCAATTTCTTCACTCATATCTATGAGTTTTTTATATAAATCCTCTGCACTAACATGATGAAATTCTGGATTTTGCAGTATTTCTAGTATTTTTAGTCGTGGCAGAGTAATTTTTAAGCCAGCTTTTTTTAATGCGATATTGTTGTTAGTCATGAGGATTTAGTCCTATTGCTGCGCTAATCAACATAAGGTGTTTTGTCAGCTTCTTTAGTGGGTATTAAAAGTTAATTTATCTCATTATAGAACTAGTTACTTTAAATAGGAACTACACATTGTCATTAGTGATATAATTAATTTTTTATTAGATAAATATATTACTTTTTGTATATAATATAAATTGATGATATAGTGAATCGTATGAATACAAGTGTCCATAAATGTCTTACTGTTATTCATGAAGATGTGCTGTTAATAAGAATTACTTGATCATGCCTATCTTTAGGTGTTAATGGGTGAGAGTTATAATTATTTAATAATTTCTCTAAGGTGTAATTCTTTTATAATCTGTGCTACCCAGGTTGAAACGCGTTCATTCGTTAACTCTGGCTGGCGATCTTCGTCTATAGCTAGACCAATGAAATGGTTATTATCTACGAGACCTTTAGATGCCTTAAAGTGATAGCCAGTGGTTGGCCAATGTCCAATAATAGTTGCACCTAGTGGCTGAATAATATCACGGAGAGATCCCATTGCGTCACAGAAGTATTCTGAGTAATCCTCCTGATCACCGCAACCAAATAATGCAATTAACTTACCATTTAAATTTATGTCCGCCATGATTGGGAAAAAATCATCCCAGTCACATTGTGCTTCACCGTAGTACCAAGTCGGTATACCTAGTAGCAGGATGTTAAAATTTTGAATATCTTCTCTACTGCTTTTTGCGATATCATAGACTTTAGATATTCCATTATGAAACTGTGTTTGGAGAATTACATGAATCATTTTAGCAATATTTTCAGTATTACCAGTATCGCTACCAAAGAAAATGCCTATTGTCGCCATATTATATTAACCTTTTGTTTTTATTAATTGAATGCTATATATTTTAGATATAGCTTTGTTGTTAGTCACATTCTTGTTAATGATAATTTAAATTATGATTATTACGTATTTAGGTCACCTAATATCTTAAGCCTGTATTAGTCGATATTTTATCCTAATCTTGTAATATTTGTATGGTTAGAGTTATAAATATTTTTAATAGTAGCATTACCAGCACTATGAAGTGTATTGCTTTATATATTTGCTGTAGTTAGTATTATATTGAATGATATTTAATCAGTTGGTTTTAATTTTTTAAATTAGTGTTTATTTAAAAACAGATATAGTGCCACAGTGTTATCTATTAGTTTTTGCTATATTTGGTTTATTATCTCAAATATTATGTATCAAAAGTATTTATATAATATTTGAGTAACTCTATATGAAACATAAACTATTGTAAGGTAATAGCCAAGGATGTTACTGAATTTGGTAATAAACCATTCACTGCTTACTGCTAGTTTTTTATTTTATTATATATTTTTATAAGTGCTTAAGCTTGTTACATAAATTATTTTCGTATATAGTTATTCTTTTAGTAAATCTTGTATTGATTTGTAATTAGTCAATTTACATTGATTTAATAACATATGATAAGATTAATCATGTATATCACTTACGGATATTGTATGAGATCTGAGAGTTATATAGTAGTACTTTTTAATGTGTATATTAGTTTTTATTATTTTTTAGATATTTATATTTCAGGTGCTGAAAAATATATTTAATATTATTATTATAGCATATATTTACAGGTATTAACACTATTTTTATAGTAATTCATTAATAATATCTTTTATATTCTTTATATAATATTAATTATATGTTTTTAAATTATATAACTAATACATAGTGAGATATATTTTTGATAATAAATATTATTTGTTATTGATATAAATATATTTATATATACTATAATATAACATTATTGCAATTAATAGTTAAAGTTTTGTTATTCGGCACAGAATGCAGGTTAATATATTCTTAGGGGTTTATATATTTGATGATCAAGAGATACGTAAGTCCTGAATAAGGTGTATGATTGATAAAAATATAATCCTATAAATTGAGTAATTATTTTATATTTTCATTAATTAGTGGATATATAAGTATTTTACTCCGTGTACTTAGAAAGATGATAATGAGTATTTTAGTAGAAAGTAGTTTTGATATTTTTAATATTTATTAGTAACTAAAATAATAATAGATTATTAATCTAGTTACCTGGAATAAATTGTTTATAGTAATTACTCAATTACATTGGCTATTAACTAATACATGTTAAGTATGCTCCCAAAATAAAATTATTAGACACATATCAGGATACATTACTTTTTATATTATAATTAATTTTTATAAACATTAGTCAAGGCATCATAATAGATATATTAGGATGTGTTATGAGTATTTTGGTAAATATGATATACTTTAAGTTATTATTTCATAATATTTATTATACACTAACTATACGTGTGTCATATAATTCAATTTTTGAGTTAGATTACATAATTTACTTATGTAATTATTATATATTTAATACATGGATTATATTGAATTACTAGTTTAATTATACGCTACTAGGTAGCTAGCTTTAGGATATTTTAATTAAAATTATTAGATGTGAATATGATCCAGATCAGTATTAGATAATAGACTATAGATTATTAATGAGATAGATTTATTCTATTTTATACCTTATGTAAGCACTAGATATACCTATGTAGAATTTTTTATTACTAACATATTATATATTCTCTACTTTCTATCGAAAGTATTTCTGATTAAGCATAATTTAACTATAGTCTTTATGCATTAGATAATGATATTTATCAGCATGTTAAGGTTATTGCTATTTTTTACTTTATTAGCTTTTGTGCGTAATAAAATTTTTAACAGCAGAGGGTATACGCTATTATTACTATATGGTTAACTGCTTTTAAATTTAATATATGTATACATATTAGATACGCAGTTAGTCGATTCTATTAGCGTTTATTTATGGTAGTATGTTATGTTTCCAGTGAACGCAGTGACAGTTTTTTTAACTTTATATTTTTTATTCTTTGTCTGTTGTTACTATTGGCATTTGTACATTAATAGATAAATATCAAATTTATTAAAAATATTTTATATTCCATAATAAAATGATATCCTATTATTATCTATTATTATATAATATATTAACATTTATCTCTCTAAAATTAGAACAATCTTGCTGATGTCTATAATGGTAGACATACGGTAAAGCTAACGCCTAGGATTACCTGTTAAAGAGCTTATAATAGTAAAGATTTTATTCACTAGGGCTATATGTTTATATATGTATTGTAAACATACCATTGCATTGATTCCTCTAATATTATGCTGAATTTGCATTTTGTCCCTTAATAATATCTTCTTGCTACTATTATAATTATGCTTACCAGATTATTCTGTATAGAGCTTATTATTTTGTGTGATTTCACTCGTATGTAATAATTCGTGTATCACTAATTACTAAAGATGATATAGCGAGTAAAAGTTAACTACTAAAATTAGTGAGATATATATTATGAAACATACTATAGATTTAATGATTTCTGAGCAAGAAGTTAATACTCGTATACTTGAACTGGGGCAACAAATTACCAAGCATTACCGCGACAGTAGTAGTGGTATGGTGCTAGTCGGGTTGCTGCGTGGATCTTTTATATTTGTAGCTGACTTGTGTCGTGCTATCACAATACCGCATGAAGTCGATTTTATGACTACCTCTAGTTATGGAGGTAGTATGTCTACTACTCGTGATGTTAAGATCTTAAAAGATCTTGATGAGGATATTTATGATAAAGATGTATTAATCGTTGAAGATATTATTGATTCTGGTAATACTCTAAATAAAGTGCGTGATATTCTAGCATTACGTGCTCCTAAGTCACTGGCTATCTGCACTTTGTTAGATAAACCTGATCGCCGTGAAGTAGATGTGCCAGTAGAGTATATAGGTTTCTCGATTCCAGATGAATTTGTTGTTGGTTATGGAATCGACTACGCTCAGAGATATCGTCATTTGCCTTATATTGGCAAAGTGGTTTTATTTGAACGAGTAATATACTAAAAGGCAGTATACCACACTGTGGTGATATTATAAATTTTGTCTTATTGTATGGAGATATTATTTTGTGGTGCTCTATATTTAGAGTTTCACTGTTATTGTCTTTAATTTCAGTTATAGTGATAATACATTAAATTCTATCTTGCATACAATTTACTTAACCGTAAATAATAGCATTATTTTTCTATCTATTTATTATATTTCAAAGAGACTGCATTTTATAAAAGTAGCATGGTCTAAATTATATACCTATTTTTTATTTTTTATTTTTTATATGTTAATTTTATTCAATATATTTAAGTACTCTTATAATGACTATCGGTATTGAGCTGTATTTATATCATATATTCCGTATATATAGGTAGTATGATATTAGTTTAGCCTTGTTCCTTCTATTATTAGTTTTAAGTTATCTATCATACTCTAGATGATATAAGTTAATAATATATTTAATTTTTATCACATTAGTAGTAGCGCGTAGTAAAATTTAAATATATTTAAAATAAATCTTAGTTACTGTGTTGATTACTTTATAATGTATGAATAATTTATCTAGCGTCAATCTAGGTAGGTGTTTTCTAGAAAAAGACGACTAAAACATGCTATCCATAAAAAATCGGATCCTCCGGATTTACTACTTTTATTTTTATTGGAGAGGAGTTTTGTAATTTATTTTATATATAATTGATTAATAATAAATATACTGCATTTATACTGCATGATAAATAATATATAGCAGATGTTATGATACATAGATTATAATAATCATGGTATTGTACCATACAAACTACGTTTTATGAACATCCAATCGGTAAAAAGATTATTTTTATGCCCAGATGCGATGGTCTAATCATCGTTATAAGGTATTATTTAGCATATGAAATATGCATTAGAATTATCGCAAGTAACCAAGACCTATGCTAATGATATAAGTGCATTACGTGGTATTGATTTAAATGTTGAAGTCGGAGATTTTTATGCTTTGCTTGGGCCAAATGGGGCTGGAAAAACCACTATTATTGGTATTATCAGTTCATTGGTTAAAAAAACAGCCGGTATAGTGCGAGTTTTTGGTTATGATATAGATAAAGACATCATTAATGCCAAGCGTCAACTTGGGTTAGTACCACAAGAGTTTAATTTTAATCCGTTCGAAACTGTAATGCAAATCTTAGTCAACCAAGCTGGTTACTATGGTATTACACGGCATAAAGCCATTGTTTGTGCAGAGAAATATCTTACGCAGCTTAAATTATGGGATAAACGTAACAAGCGTGCGCGCATGCTGTCTGGTGGCATGAAACGTCGTTTAATGATTGCGCGTTCGCTAATGCATCAACCAAAACTATTAATTCTTGATGAACCAACTGCAGGAGTAGATATTGAGCTACGTCGTTCAATGTGGGGCTTCCTAAAGCAACTTAATGCATGGGGCACTACTATTATACTTACTACACACTATTTGGAGGAGGCAGAGATATTATGCCGCAATATTGGTATTATCCAAAATGGTAAATTAATGGAAAATACATCAATGAAAGGTCTTCTTTCTAAGCTAAAATCAGAAACCTTCATTCTTGATTTAGCAGCAAAAAGTCCATTGCCGAGGTTAAGTGGTTACCCTAGTCGCCTAACTGATATTGCTACCTTAGAGGTGGTAGTAATGCGTAAACAGGGTTTAAATGGGCTATTTGATCAATTAAGTATGCAGGGAGTGAAAGTAATAAGTATGCGGAATAAAGCTAATCGGTTAGAAGAACTATTCATTACGTTAGTTAATGGCCATGGGGTTACAGTATAATGTGTCGTTATTGGGTTGCTTTGCAAAGCATATGGGCTAAAGAAGTCCATCGATTTGCGCGCATATGGATCCAGACTTTAGTGCCACCTGTTATTACTATGGCTCTTTATTTTATTATCTTTGGTAATTTAATTGGCGCTCGCATCGGGGGTATGTGCGGTTTTAGTTATATGCAGTTTATTGTTCCCGGTCTTATAATGATGACAGTCATTACTAATTCGTACGCTAATGTTGCCTCATCATTTTTCAGTGCTAAATTTCAACGAAATATTGAAGAGTTGTTGGTGTCCCCAGTGACGTCTCATGTCGTAATAGCTGGTTATGTTGGTGGTGGTGTGGCGCGTGGTATTTGTGTTGGTATGTTTGTGACTACTATCTCAATGTTTTTTGTGTCGCTGCATGTATATGCTTGGTGGGCTGTCGTATTGACATTATTATTAACAGCGATATTATTTTCTCTTGCAGGGTTAATTAATGCAGTATTTGCTACTACTTTTGATGACATTAGTTTGATTCCAACTTTTGCGCTGACACCATTAACTTATCTTGGTGGGGTGTTTTATTCTCTAACGTTATTGCCTCCATTTTGGCAAACATTATCTAAATTAAACCCAATCGTCTATATGATTAGTGGTTTTCGTTATGGTTTTCTTGGTATTGTTGATGTACCATTAGCATTAACTATAGTAGTTTTGATAGGGTTTATTGTTATATTCTACTTATTATCCTGGTATCTAATTAACGAGGGTTGTGGTTTGCGTAGTTAATAATGGTATATTGACTGAATGTTTACGTAGGAGCTTAGGTATTTATTTAAATTATTTTATATAATGTTTTATTTTTATATTTTCTCTGCAATATAGTTACGCTAGTGCTCCATTTTTAATAGTGTATGCGCATAATGGGAATATAGTTACGTATTTTTTATATAAGATTATAGTTAGGTAATATAGAATGATATAAATGCTGATTTTTAGGAGAATCATTGTTTTTTATTAAATATACATTATACTAACATAAATATATAGTAATTAAATGTAATAGATAGATATTAATTAGCCTTAAAAACTAATCATAGATGCTTATTAGCATAAAATTGTAAATTAGCACAGTAATAAAATAATATCATATGTACTTAATTTTTTTATTTTTGCTCAAGTACCTTGCCGTTGTTAGAATAAGTCAGTAAGATTAGTTACAATATTACAAGATAAGATTACAGTATTAAAATAATATTATTTGATTATTCTTTATATAATTTCACCTCACTTATAGCTTATAGTAAGTTACTTAAAAGTTGGTAATCTTATCTGAGATTATTGCATTTATTCTGAAGTAAGTAGTTTAAAGTTAGAGAAAATAGTTACAGGAATATGGGGTAAATTAGTGGTCTGTAGTGATTTTGTCTTTTACTTTATACTGTCATGAATGTTAGTGTTTTTGATTTATTAGTTGCTGTATTATCATATTTATTTTATCATAAATATTGGGTAACTATTAAATTCATTAAATATTAATTTGTTTTCTCCTGAAAAACAGGCGTTTTAATTATATCAACATTGTACCTTATATTTATTAACTATTATAGGTTAGTACTTACTACAAATAATATTGACATCTATGGCGCAATAAATGTCTTTACTCTAAAAGAAATATCTTGTTAATAACTACATATATGGATGCAAGTATATTGAGAAAATAATATCTATTAATATATGAGGGAGGTTTTGTATATTGATATAAATTAAGGATTCTAGTGCATATTGATATATATCATATGGTTTAGTTCGAGGAATAAATTTATATTTTATTGTGCTAGGTTTTTATATCTTACTTTTAATATTTAAGGATATAGTTTTTAACTATTTGCTACTAGATTAGATTAATAAAATAATTCGTATAATGATATTGATACGGTCGTATTTTTATGTGCTAGCGTTACGTGCTATTGTGTAAGCTGTATACAGTGAATATTATCATATTCTCATTATCTTAAAGTTAATTATATATTTTAGTGTTATAGTTGTGGGGATTGGGTTATATTTACTTAGTTGCTCATGGGTCATATTTTTGGTTATTCTTTATTGAGCTATTTTATGTGTATATGGGGTATATTATTTTGCTAGACTTATATTATTAATTTAGTGGTGCTTTTATTTTACAAAGATAGATCTTGTGATATTATATTTAAAATATACTGTGATATTTTTATGTTTATAATCATGCTATATATCTATTATATATTTTGGAGGAGTTTTATATCTTGCTAGAAATATATTAGATATAGTATATTACTAGCATTTGTTCATTGCCACTACTACTTACACCTCACCTGATCAATATCATTGATGATATATATATTTAATATGCTCAATTATTATTGATGTGCATTTATATGCAATTTTCAGCTATTTTCTGGTAATAATATAGCTTTTATTTAATCAAGTTCTATACTTTATTTATAGTAGTTAAAAATTAACTAATTATAAGACACTGCGTATTAAAAGTATCTATTGGATAATGATTTTGTTATCTAGCAAAGTAAAGTAACATGTTTTTAATGCACTATGTTTATATTAGTATATCCTAAAATAGGAGGATCAGTGAAGTATAATTTTTTAGGAGAAATTTTTGTGTTATAAGTAGTTGGGCTTCTAATACAGTAAGTAGAGTTATAACTTTTGAGCCCTGTGTAGGATTTCTTAGTGTCTTGATAATAGTGATTATTGGCGTAAGACTATGTTTTTATAACGCTATGATCAGCAAATCATCTGCATTACTAAGTTATACACCGTTGTTACTAAGTTATACACCTTTATTCTAAGTTATTTAATTATTTATCAAAGCAAATATTATATAACAGATTGTATTATCACTATTTTTCTTTACTCAATGTATTTAGTAAAGAAAAATTTTATAATATAAATCTAGTTATTTATAATTTTAGTAGATTAGTCAACATTATTAAATGTATACATGTTGTTTACTAACATATAATTTACTGTAATAAAGGTTATTACTGAGCTTAACTCCAGAGTACAATTTCGTTTTTTGGTAGATATTTTAGGCGTTTAATAAGTGGTCGACCATCTGGAAAAGTGATATCTGGAGCTATTTCAGCAAGTGGATAGAGCATAAACTCACGTTCTTGCATACCATAATGTGGTACTATGAGCCGAGCAGTGTTAATAACTTGATTACCATATAGCATTATATCTAAATCAATAGGGCGTGGTCCCCAGCGTTCATGCTGAAGTATGCGTCCTTGACGGCGTTCTATGTACTGAGTGCAGTTAAGTAGTTGTTCGGGTTGTAATAAGGTATCTATTGCTACCACCGCGTTTAGAAAGTCTGGTTGGTTTTGTGGCCCCATAGGTCTCGAGCGGTAGAACAAAGAACAAGTAATAAATTTACTACACGGTAGTTGCTGTAGTGCCTTTATAGCAGTATTAACTTGTTGTAGTGGATTTGCTAAGTTACTACCTAGAGCAATATAAGCACGAAACATTATAATCCCTTTTTATTCGGTAATCTATTGCGCGTATATATACGCTGCAGTGTTAGTTTGGCATTAAGGTTATTTACCATCTCTTTCTGGAGCATAGGCGCTCTGAGCTGGAATTCACCCCACCATTTAGCTAGGTGAAGTGTTTCTTGATTACTTTCTACTTTAGCGCGAATTGTTAATAGATCGTAGGCGGCACTAAACTGTGGGTGCTCCATTAGCTTATACACATTTTTATTTTTGCGGCGTGTTAAACGTAGCTGTAACTGCCATATGTCGCGAATGAGTGTAGTAATGCGTTTTGGAATGGCTAGCACACAACACTGTTCATCTAGTACATCATTTATCGCTATTGTGAATGCTTCATAATAGCTTAGGCTATTTTTTAATGCTAACTCTTGCGCGTATTTTAGTAGTGGACGCCATAATAGAGAGGCAAACAAAAATGCCGGCGTTACTTTTATGCTGTTTTGCAAGTGATGATCAATGTTCTTTAGTGTTTGCACTAAAGTAGCTTCTAGTAGTGTCGTATTATCAGGTGTGCAGTAGCGTGCAATTATGGGGAATAGTAGCTGGAATAATTGATATTTACATAGCTTTAAGTAAGCAGGATAACCATATCCTGTGAGCAGAAGCTTGATTGATTCGTCAAATAGACGCGCAGGAGGTATTTCGTATAGTAGTGAGGCTAGTTGTGGGATTGGTTCTGCAGTCTCATCGCTAATTTGCATATTCAGATTAGCTGCAAATCGTACCGCACGTAGCATGCGTACTGGGTCCTCACGGTAGCGAGTTTCTGGATTACCGATAAGGCGAATAACTCCTTGTTGTAAATCCCTTAGACCATCAACGTAATCGCGCAATCTAAAATCAGCCACGTTATAGTATAGGCTATTAATAGTAAAATCACGACGTTGCGCATCCTCTTCGATTGAGCCAAATATATTATCTCGTAGTAGCATGCCATTTTGTGCTAGTAATGAAGAATTTTTATCAGATTGTGAGTTTTGCTCATGGTGTCCACGAAAAGTAGCAACTTCAATGATTTCCGGTCCAAACATAATATGTGCTAAACGAAAACGACGGCCTACTAGGCGACAATTGCGAAAAAGGTTACGTATCTGTTCTGGTGTGGCATTGGTAGTGATGTCGAAATCTTTTGGTTTTTTCCCTAATAAAAGGTCACGTACACTACCACCCACCAGATAAGACTCATACCCTGATTTATTTAAACGGTATAGCACTTTTAGTGCGTTATCACTAATATCTTTATGTGAGATCAAGCGTTGTATGTGTGATATTTTAGCGGTAATAGGGTTGGTGATATGCGTAGTGTGAAACAATCTAAGTTCATGCATAGTAATACTATAGGCAGAAGCCTTTTCGCTATTATGATAAGCAGAAAGTTTAAATATTGCGATTAGCTTTTTTGTAGCCTCGCCATTCCTGCAGGATAGGTTTTTATTTTTGACTGGAGTGTTATCACAGGTCAGTTTGTCATCGCAGATGAGTGCCTTACGCCAAAAATTGGCTACTCGGATAAAAATAATACACCTCATTAGTAGTGAATAAAATAAAACTGATAAAATTGTAGCTAATTATAGTTTACAGTGATTCTTTTGAGAATGCTGATGTGTTTTTAACCGGATAATAATATTTTGGTATGGCATATTTCTTACTTTTAGTATGTTACTGTTTGGCTTAGTAGTAATAATAGGTGGAAGTATTGCTAGATTTTTTATAAAAGTTAAAATAGATATTTTAGTGTGATTACTGCTGTTAAAGTGAGTATTATTGTATTACGTAATCGTAAGATTACGATGCATTTTTAAGATTATTATTAGTTTTTACTAGTAAAAACTAGAGGGCATTAAAACCTATAAATAATGATACTAGGTGCTACCTAATTGATTTATGTTTAATAAATCAGTATTGAGCATAAATTAATTAATCTAAGATAAATAGTAATGAATTGCAATCGTTAAGTCATAGGTAATTAGTCTATCTTTGTGCTTAATTTAATATTTTAGGTAGTATTAAATTAGAGTTTAGATATAGCTTATAAACTATAATAATATTATAAATTAAAGTAAATTTTCATAAATGTAAAGTAATATTTTATTTATTAAAATTAGGATTTTTATTCTTATTAGGATAAGTGCTACAGATAAAAATAATAATATGTATTATCGATGAACAGGTTTTTTATGTAATAATTATTACAATAATTTATCTTATCTTATCTTAAATTTTGTTGGTGTAGGTTGTGCTAATTACTAAATTAAAGAAATTAATTTAGATATGTTTTTAATTTTTATCATATTAATTATTAGCGGTGACATTGGTAAGTGTTTTGCAAAATTTTACTTACTCATTATATTGCTCATTACTGTTGTTTTAAATAACATGCGCTTCTATTAAAGAATGTATCTATTGAATTTGTAGAGTATGCGCATTGTCTCACTATGGAAACAAGTAATAAAGCGCTAAGTGCAATAGGCGCGAAGCTGCTGTTGCAAGGAACCATAGTGACTTATACACTTAATCATGTATAGTGCTAAGTATATTTTAACCTATCTATTAACATTGTTAGTTAATATTGGTCTTAAGTTATTTAGCTACTATAGTGATTATCAAGTGTTATATTATATAATATATTACTACGCTTAAGTATATACTGGTAGTCAATAGGATCTGCAGGATTAGGAATTTATTGTATTTAGATTTTATCCAAGAACTTGATTTAGATGGAAAGATCTGTAAGTAACTGCATTTGATGAGTGTATACTTATACACGTATACAGTATTATAAGAGAACCTTTCTTTTTAAGAAAGGTGCTTAGCAGCTTATTATTATGCTTTAGTTTGTATTTGATAGTAATTATGGTTAGAAAGTCGATACCTTTTTAACTTATAATTAATACTATAAATGATATATGTTGTCTACTGTTAAAAAAGATTAATTTTGTGCTATAATATTTCTGCGGTGCTTTTTAATAAGATCACGTATCTTTGAGTTAATTTAATCGAAGTTAGTTGTAGTGTCATATCGCTATAAAATAGCAATAAAATTAATAATTTATAGTAGATAAAAATATTAATAAATTTATTTACCAAAAATGCATTTAGTATATATATACTAAATATTTTTTAAATAATTCGTTATTATAATTTAAAGTATATAAAGAGTGATTAATGGTTTGATAATATATATGCATGAATTATTTATGTAATAGATAACTGTTAATGTATAATTTTTATTATATTTTAGTGCTTTGTAAATAAAAATACTAAACTGCATTTTTGTTCACTGTATTTTGTAGGTTGCTGTATTGAGTATTAAATAAAATAATTATATTGATAGTCTTTATTATATCTTTACAAATAAAACTCTCTTATGAGATAGATTTTTTTATTTTAGGGAAATTTTATTTAGAACTGTATATATAATATATAAAACATACTAAGATAATATATAAAACATACTAAGAATAAATTAAGTATTAATTAATGATTTATTAAAAATACTATTAATCAATAAAAATAAAATATAGCAATAAAATCTACTTTGCTAATTTTTAATAAAAATTAGCATTGTTAGGGTGATTTTATTATTTATGAAGTGTAACATATGTGAATGCTGCCTACTTAAATATACAATTAATACAGTAATAATATTTTTATATCTATTTATATATTCATGCATTAATGAATTGCCTATAATGATTGTAGGTGATAGTAATACTTTTAAAACGTTAGTAAAATAATGTGGATGTTTTAATTAATTAAGTACAAAGATATTTTAAAAAAATTATAAAAGATAGTATTAATAATATAATTAATGAAATTTATTTTTAAGAAATTTTATTTGATATTTTATGTCTGAGTTATATAATTATACTTATAATATATTTTGTATATAGCTATAGTGCTTGTATGTACAATAGTTATAAGAATATATTTTCATTACAGTAAGTTACTACTAGTATCTATTCGCGGTTTAATGTATTTATTTGTATCCTTGATTCTATAGCAAAAAAGTGCGTTATTTAAATTAATTCTTCTCATATTATCGTTAAGATAATGCCTTACTTTAGCTAAAAAGCTAAAATTACTTAAAGATATGGCTTGTTAGCCAGCCATCTGTTTCTCTCGTATTTCTGCTAAGGTTTTACAGTCAATACATAAATCAGCAGTTGGACGAGCTTCTAGGCGTCGAATACCAATTTCTACGCTACAGGATTCGCAGTAGCCGAAATATTCGTCTTCCACTTTTTTTAGTGTTTTTTCTATTTTTTTAATGAGTTTTCGTTCACGATCACGGTTACGTAGTTCAAGACTAAACTCTTCTTCTTGAGTCGCTCTGTCAATAGGGTCCGGGAAGTTAGTAGCCTCATCTTGCATATAAGGGACGGTGCGTTCTATCTCATCTTTAAGTTGGTTGCGCCATGCTTTAAGAATACGTCTAAAATGCGATAACTGGGCATCATTCATATACTCTTCACCTAGCTTTTCTTTATATGGCTCAACTCCAGCAATAGCAAGAATGCTTAATGAGGAGTTTTTACGATTTTGTATTTCTTGCATCTTGGTTCTCCTGTATACAATTATGCAAAATATATATTTACTATTGAATTACCCATATGGGGTAAGCAGGTTGTTATAGATAACAAAAGGAAAATGAGTTAGCAATTATTTCTAATGTATCTTTAATTTATAGTATGAATATGTGCATTTTTAGTAAAATTAAAATTTATTATAAAATTATTCATATAAGATTATTCTTATCTACAAAATACTGATTTGTTATATATAGAGATATTATTATATGTTAATTTAGCGCAGTTATATACTATTGCAATACTTAATTTTTATATTTATGTATTCAATAACTTATCAGGCTAATTTATGTTATGTATAGGTGTTATCTATTTGATATCAATGTGCAATATAGTAAATAGCGATACTATTGATTAACTAATTTTAATAATACTAAATATATTATTAATAAGCTATTGTATGATGATAGTGGGTTTTAGTATAAGCAAAACCTTATATAATAATAGTAGTATTATTGAAAATAGTTCTAGATGTACTAGGCAACTAAATTTTATATTTTTAGCAGTAAAAAATAATAAAATTAGAGTATTTTACTGAAACATATATTTTACTATAATTAACTAATGAAGTTATTGAGCTATGCTTGATGTCAATTTAATAACCTTAGCCTGATTAAGTATCTGTTATTTATAATATTTAGACATACTCACATCATATGGTACACTATAAAGCAACATAGCGCATAATACCTTCAAAGAAGTTTCATGTACCACTATATTATAACTCATAAAACAGTGCAGTGTCAACCTTTTATTTTTAAGTTAGTTATTATATCATAAATAGTTTATAATACTAAATGATTGTGACATTATGTCGTAGATAAATAAAATCATACAAGATGCTTATAATTAACATGTTGTTATTAACATTTGGTAAGTTCTTAATTAAGATACAAGACAAGAAAGAAAGATGATACTTTATAATGTTATTAATTTCTTATGGAGGATCTGGTAAGGTAAGGTACCAATTTGTTAAATACCTCTAATTAGTAATTCATAAAATATAGGCATTATATTATAATGTATATTATTTAATATTTTGTTTATAAAGAGAAGTAGATGGGATTAATTATGGATTGCGATACATTTCTTTGTGGTTATTATCAGCAGGTCTGCGTAGTGCTAGGAAATATAATTAGTTTTATTTATGTATATTAAGTCAATTTGATTTATTATATTGAATAATTATGCAATATATTCTAGTCTTGTGTAGTACACACGTTTCTTGTTTAGTGTAATAATATTAATAAATGTTAGCTATGATAGTAAATTATGGTTATGTATGTACGTGGTTGTAGATGGTAGAATTTTATATATATGCTACTATTAACTAATAGTCAATTAATGAGTGATATATTATTTACTTATGTAAAAATTAAATATTTTAAAAGTTATATGGATAACGATTATATCTTAACCCAGTAATATAGATTAATATTATTAAAAAACAGAATAATATAGTAATAATAATATAGATTAAAGTTGTCTTTGTATTAGCAATGCTTGCTATTGCCTTTATATATTAAAAATAGTATCTATAGATACTATTTTTTGCTAATAACCAATAAAAGAAATTAAACAATATAACAATTGTTATTGTATTCTAAAGAAGATACTTATGCTTAATGATACCTCTGTAAATCTATCCTATGTAAAGAAAACAACTCAAATATTTTACATTGCTTAATTTATGCCCTCCTGTCTTTAGAGGGCAAGATGATAGTGTGATTAAATAAGTAGAATATACTATGTTATAGCATAGGTAGGGTAGTTATTTGTAATAAAAGTTTATATTAAAAATAAGATGCACATTGATTCACGTTCGACTATCGGTACTTTATTATATTTATTTGAATTTTTAGATCTTGTCCAAATATATGAGGTTATTGATAGCATAATCTAGTAGTAGTGATTAGTTACATTAATTATATGGAGTAATCTCATGACTGGCTTATAGTTAGCGAGGACACATAATTAAAAATGATTTATTTGTTAGAAATGACTCGACACACTAAAGTTATGCCGCATTACTAACATAATTTAGTTGATTGTTTAGGTTGATAATTCTTAAGTCTTATGTTGCTTATTAACGTGAATATTAGAAAAATTAACACATATCTGTCTTTGTAGAATAACCATCTATCAAAGATTGATAATATAAAAAATAAGCAATAAGTAGAGTTTGAGTTTTTTAACTTTTATTTCTGTTCTAATAATGATCTTTCAGTGATTACCTGACAAGGATAGTAGTAATTATTGATATCTATATTAGTTTTTAGTTTTATTTTTTAGTTTATTAATCTTCTGCTTAATAGCGTTATGTGTTTAGTCGTTATTACATTAGTACCTACTATGCTATAATAGTAGTATTTAATGATTATACTAGCTAGCTCTATTATGTTAGTTTGTTTAATTGAATAACTGGCCATATGTTGTGAGATAAGAATTGCCCTGATATAGCGATTATTAAAAATAATTTTTGAGTAATAAACACGCTCTATGGAGTAAAGTTACCTAATTTTATATATTATTAATCCATTATGATTATGGTGAATAATATATTTTGCACAATATTTACATAATTCTTATCTTGGCAAAAGTAGCAAATATTAGGTTATTAAGTTTCCCTAATTAGGCTATATTTTTGACTACCTGATTAATATACTGATTTTTAACTAGTAAGAATTACTATTAGATAATGTTAGTAGTTTTTTATTTTATAATTTTTACAATTCATAGATCTTTAAATCTAGTGCTAGGGGCTACAGAATAATAAGATTAACGAGATTTTAAATAATATTTATTTTGAGTATCTGTGTGTCTAAAATTTAGCTGATGAACAAGGTAGGCATGTTGTCTTTGAGGTCTGGAATAAATAGCTATGAACACGTCATGAAAATTTATTTGTAGTTATAACATTAACAATGTTAGCATAAATTGAAAAAGCTACAAGTATTTGTCAGTATACTTAAATATATATTCAGTCATAATAACGGAATATTGTGAATAAGAAAAAAGTAAAGTTATCTAGTTTTTACTAAAATCAGTGCATGCTTAATAAATAAGTATTCACTAATATTACATCAGTAATATCTAATTTCATTAGATCATAATATTAAGTATTTTATGAAGTATTTGTTATTATTAGGTAATATCTTTATAAATTGTAGTTATTGTCTCACTGAGCATTTACTACGATAATGTAATATTATATCATAAAGAAGGATAATAAAAAATTTATCATGTATTACTAATATTTATCTGTTATTTTTATAACTAATAAAATAAGTAGAATGCACTTCTCTTTATTTTAAAAGAACATGATAGTGTTAATCACTATTTTCTTGTGATTATAAGAAATTATTCAATACTTATTTGTTAAAATTAATATAATAAACTTATACTAATGCCATTATATGTATTTTTATTGGTTTTTAATTAATATGAGTTAAATATCATAGTTTAATTCATATCTATTATCTTTATAGTTTTTAAATGCTTGATTTTACTACAATAGTTGTGTATTAATAATTAATGAGTGATGAGAAAAAAAGTATTCATTATAGTACATACTGAGATTCTTTTATTTAAAGAAATATTTAGTCTTATTTCAGACCGGCTGCATCACGTAATATGTCTGCTTTATTTATAGCCTCCCATGGGAAACATTCGCGTCCAAAGTGGCCATATGCAGCAGTTTTTTTGTATATCGGTTGCATCAAATTCATCATTTTAATTAGGCCGTATGGGCGTAGGTCAAAAAATTCACGCACTAGCAGCATTAGCTTCTTGATTGTAATTTGCTCACTACCAAAAGTTTCTATCATGATGGAGGTGGGTTCTGCAATGCCAATTGCATAGGAGAGTTGTATTTCGCAACAGTGAGCTAGACCAGCAGCAACAATGTTTTTTGCTACATAACGTGCAGCATAAGTAGCAGATCGATCAACTTTAGATGGATCTTTACCAGAGAATGACCCTCCTCCGTGACGCGCTATACCCCCATAGGTATCGACGATAATTTTACGACCAGTTAGACCACAGTCTCCCATGGGGCCGCCGATCACAAAACGTCCAGCGGGATTGATGTGATATTTGGTATTCTTGTTTAACCACTTACTTGGTAGTACCGGTTTGATTATTTCTTCCATCACTGATTCTTGTAAATTTTTTAAATTTATATCTGCAGCATGCTGGGTAGATAGTACTACGGTATCAATACCGATTATTTTTCCACCTTCATATTGGAAAGTGACTTGGCTCTTGGCGTCTGGTCGTAGCCATGGTAGGCAGCCGTTTTTGCGTACCTCAGATTGTCGCTGCATTAAACGGTGTGCATAAGTAATTGGTGCGGGCATCAATACGTCAGTTTCATTCGTAGCGTAGCCAAACATTAAACCCTGATCACCAGCACCTTGCTCTAACGAATGCGAATGGTTGATACCCTGGTTAATGTCCGATGATTGTTTACCAATAGTACTAAGTACGGCGCAAGAGTTAGCATCAAAGCCCATATCTGAGTGTATATAGCCAATTTCACGCACAGTTTGACGGGTAATATCTTCAATATCAACCCAAGCACTGGTGGTAATTTCACCACCAACTAATACCATGCCGGTCTTCACGTAGGCTTCACAGGCGACGCGTGCTTTTGGATCTTGCATCAGTATAGCGTCTAGAACTGCATCAGAAATTTGGTCAGCAATTTTGTCAGGATGACCTTCAGAGACAGATTCTGACGTGAATAAGTGTTTGGCCATTGTACGCTTTTACCTTGTATAGAAGGTTAAAAATTACTAGATAACTTTATTATGTAGTGTTATATAAAAATTTAGTATTATATAAAATATAGTTCAGTTAATGGTATGAGATGTATTTAGTGATACTTTGTAAATATTATTATTGCATAGTTGATTAGTGATAAATAAATTAATATCTGCATGTGTGCTTCAGATTAGATCTGATATTTATTACTAGTTATTTTATTTTTTAGTGAAAATTTATTGTTTAAGCCTTTCAAAAAAAACATGATGGAATGTTTATTCCTCCCTAGAACTGCAAGTATTTTAGCATATTGTTTGTATTTATAATACAACTATTAGTTATATGTGACATATATCGCATATAGTTTATATCTTAGTTTGATATAGAGGGTATATTCTTACCTAAGCAATAGAGATCTAATATTTAGTTAGTAATCGTTTTTTGATTCAGTAAATCGCCTGGTCTAATGATAGTATTAAGTACTGAGTGTGATTATACTATAAGCTTAGAGATAGAATTTAATTTAGTATATATGTTGCTCAATAAATATTAAGTTTAAACAATAATCTTGTTTTCAATTTATGGGTGATCTATGGATGAAGCATTAAGTAATTTATATGGAACCTAGTTGTATTATAGAGCATTAGAGTTAGGTTATATGTAGTATGTTTATAGCCCAACTACAGGTGCTTAACTCAATGACGCTTAACTTATAATAGTTTTAAGCATTATATATAATTTTCAAGCATTATATATAATATAGCGTTATTGACAGTATAGTGCAATTGTTTGATGAACATAGTTTCAATTAAGAAATAGGCATACCTCTGTTAATGCTTTGATGGTGATATTGCTTAGTGTCCTTAGTAAGATGTTTTACGTACATGTACTGGTCTGCTTAGTGGGTATTATAGCTAGTGATTAAGTCATATAATTTAATATCTTTTTGTAGGGTATTCAAAATAGCAATATATTTTCGTTTAATTGCTTTGTCTTTTCTGTGGTTATATACATCAAAATAATATGTAATTTATATTACTTTGAATACAATAAAATATTGTATGTATTATTTTTGGATCCGATCGTAATATTACGTAGTTGTTACAGGTCATTAGGATATTTACTAGATAGTTAAAATTATTTAAATTGAATATTTATTAAAGTATATTTAGTTTATTATTATTGTGCGTATAAAGATATTGTATTTTTGGTAGGGGCATTACACTATTTAAGTTAATTATATCTATTGAGATACTAGGGATTTAAGTATTATATTTGCATTATTTAATAGTACCTATTAGGTTTGTATATTAATTATGATAGATTTATTATTTTATCTGTATTTATTAAGTGTTTAAGATATGGGTTTAGTCTAGATATAGTTTGCATTGTATTTTATTACTTAAGACACACAATCAAATTAAAGTTTTTATTATTATAGTTTGTAATAATATTTAGTTACGTTATCCAGATTAATAATTATAAGATAATATATTATAAGATGATAACAAGCATTTAGTTATTATAATAATGACTATAATTAAAGGATTTTAGTCATTACTTGTATTCAAGTAATAAAGTAAATAAAATTACTTAAGGTTACCTTGACTAATATATTATTATCATAAAATACAGTTAAGTATTATTTTTTTATGATTCAGTATTAGGGCTATAAAACAACTTTCATAATTTTATATTATGCGAGCGATGAGTTATAGCTTTCACATACCTCTAAGTATACATGCTAATTAATACATATAATATGTAATAATATTATATTATAAATAATAAAGTTTATTAGACCACTTATATACTGTTATTAATATGATCATTATAGCTAATTAGTAATGCTTTTAGTTTAATAGTTGATTTTTAAAGGAAATATTTACCTTGTTCATGGTACTACATCAGATATTAATTGTCTTTTCTTTAAAATTAAGAGTGTAGTTAGTTTTGTAACTACCTACTTTTCAAGGGATCATGTAACTTTAGGATAGTACTGTGACTATACGACATTATTAGATAGTATCTTAGACTAATAAATTAATATTATATTCTTTATATTTTTTATTAAAAATTAGTATATCAATACTATTAATATTTAATAGTATCAATTATTAATATATGCATTATATGTACTGATCTAGTATATTACTATAATGCTGTTATCTAAAAGTAATATTTTGATGATGTGAATACGTTTATTTAGTTAGGTTTAGCTTGTAGTATAATTTAATGGTTATTAAAATTTAATACTAATTAAAATTAACCCTTAATTATTTGAGATAATTTATGGTCACTTTACTCTTTATGTTATAAGTACTTAAGATATATCGTATATGACGAGTGTCAGTCAGGCAATAAAATAACTAATATTACTCACTACTAGTTTTCTTATCAATAAAGAAAAAATGAGTATTTATCCATCATTAACTCTACTTGTAATATTAGTTACATACAGCTAATGTGTTTGCACTGTTGTGTATTCTCTACTTTCTAAAAATAGCGCTTTGATTGGTAAGAATATCCAAATTACTATTCCAGCATCAAATAAATTACCATTAGACAGTTTCGCAGATTAATATTAAATAGGCTTGAGTAACATACTAGAAGCCAATCCAGGAGTGGATTTATTGTTGCCGCAGGGAAGTAGCTTCTTAACTGTCCCATAGCAGTTAATTTTACCACCTACACAGCGTCAGGGTATTATTAATAATCCTAAAATGCGTTTGTATTATTATCCAAAATATTTTAGTATTATAGTGGTGTTACTTATTGGTATTAGGCCACTAGGCAAAAATATTCCGCTGTATTGGTTATTCGGGTACAACGTAAAAAATGGGCTCAATTGGACGCCAACCCCAAAGATCCGTGCAAAATATAAGGCTTGTGGTAAGATGTTTCCTCAATTTTTTCTAGCTGGATCAAATAATCCCATGAGTTTGTATGCGTTATATATTAGTCATTTGTACGCTATTCATGGTACTAATGCCAATTTTGGTATTGGCTTACGTGTGAGTCATTGTTGTGTGCGGTTACGCTAAGATGGTATTAAATACTTACTTGATAATGTTCCTATTGGAACCCGCGTTCAATTTATTAATGAATCTATAAAAGCAAGTGTGGAGATAGGCGGAGCATGTTATCCTGCGGTGCAGAATCCGTTATCAACTAATAAAGAAGAAATGCAATATAAAGATCCAGTACTATTAAATATCTACCTTGATTAGATGATTATTCCACCATTCGATAATCAAACAACAAATAGTAGATGTAGTCATTAATACCAGTTCTGGGATGCCAGTTAAGCTTGTTAAAGTGAACTAATGCTTGTTAAAGTGAACTAATAATGTCTCAGTTTAATGCTATATTTATTATTTATTACTTATTATTTTGATGTTGTTTAGATGATGATTATACTGAATACAAATTATTACTATTAAGATCTTAGTTAACATAGGCTGTAGTTTATAGTTTGTAGTCTATATTGTTTGGTGGCAATTCTACTAAGGAATTGTATCAAGTTATTATATATACTATATTTATAGTACAGAGATTGAATTTTTAAATAAAAACTCGTTATTGAATTACAGATATAATACGTAAATAAAATAATATTTTTTCTTACTACATAATTATTGCATACCTTGATTGAATTTATTTAATAAGACATGAGGTATATATTGTATTTATTCTGGCAATAATTTTAGGTATTTCTATTAATTTTTTAAAGATTATCTATGTCAGTATATGTCCCGACTATCTTTCATGATCTTTTATGTAATCTTGCTTATTAAGTAAATAGTAATAAGATCGTCTTTGATCTCAAGCTGAGAATATAAAGCGCGTTAATAAGCAAATTATCTAGTGTATTTTGATAAGTTTCTTTACAGGATGCATTATTGTTATGTTGTCTATAGTTATTGTTGAGATAAAGATATAATCTTTATTGGTAGCCTGCATGGGTATTAATATGGAATTAATACTTAAGCTCTTCAGTTGGTGCTTGTACTGTTTTTGCGTATGTATAGTTATATTGGTGATGTAATATCATACGTTGATAACAATAATGTTATAAGAAATAGTCTTATAGTATTTTGTAGACATATTAAAATATAGCTGTTTTTATGCATATACTAGAAAATAATTAAAAAAGATTTAATATATTAATCGATTATATCGTATGTCTATACTAATGGTTCAGCCATAGAGTTGCGTATTGTATGTATACGATTGATAGTATTTTTTTAAAATTACGAGCAGGTACGCTAACTATTGCTTGATATACTTTAAAGTAATTATTATGTGCTAATATTTTATGGCTACCAAAAGTAGCATCTAGTATATCTGGGTAGGGTAGAAAGGAGTTAGCTACGATACGCAAACAACCATTAATGGGTAAATGTTTAAGTGCCCCTTGTATTATGCTTTGTGCTGTACTTAGATTATTTGTTAGACCATAGTGGAACGGTGGATTAGAGATAATTATGTCGAAATAGCCAGTAATATCTGAATAACCGTCACTAACGATAACTGTACCTTTAATCTTATTAGTTGCTAGTGTTGCGCGGCTGGATACTAGCGCAGCTGCGCTAGTATCACTTAAGGTTAATTGAACTTTTGGTGATTGTTTTGCTATTACTGCCGCTATGACACCCGCACCACAGCCAATATCAAGTACTTTACCTTGTAAAGTATTGCTGAGAGTAGATAATAGTAGTGCGCTGCCAGCATCTAATCTATTACGACTAAATACGCCTGGTAATGTTTTAATTTTTAAATTTTCTAGTGTATAACTTTGCCACCAATCTTCTAAATTAAATGTGATTTGTGCGTTTAGAGAGCCGTGATATAAACTACAGCGTCGTCCGCTGTCTATTTTTGTTAACGTGGTATAATTAGCTAAATATTGTGCAGCACTGCGCACTCCGCTACGATTTTCACCAACTAAAAATATATTGGTGCCGATAGGTAATAGGGCTAGAATGTTGTACAGTTGGAAGCGTGCCTCTTGCTTATTTTTTGGCCAGTAATAGATTAATGTATCACATTCGCTAATAAATGCTGCGTCTATGGTTAGACCAAACTGTACATTGTCACCCATGATCTTGCTGAGTAACTGCCATTGCTGATATTGTTGGGTATGAATTCGTACGTCTCTGGTCATGAATAGAGTTGGCAGCGTATCTTGTAGATTGCCGGCAAATAAAATACGTTGCTTGATAAATTTATCACTATTGCGCAGTATGATTTCACTAGCGGTGGTTAATAAGGGGATCAAGTTTTAGCTCCTATTAATTAAGTTAAGGACTATAGACTATTGATGCTCTGTATGTCGGGTTAATTAACATAGGTGTCTAAAGTTTATTAGCTATTTATTAGCATATTGCTATATATGGCAGATATAATATATTATAGCGTATAAGAATGAGGATTTGCATGATATCAAGACGTGACCGACTATTAGAACAACTAGGTATTATACAGTGGGTGTTACGTTACGCAGATGTATTGCAAGGTGAAGTATCAGTGAATTTATCGCCTGAGATACGTTTATTAATTGTAGCGCAGTTGCCTCCAAGAATCTATGACCTGTTGTTTTGTGATGTGTTACGTAGTTTAGGGTTGACGCCAGCGCAAACCTATGGTATAAGACCGCGTCAAGTAACCATGCTACCTAGAGAAGATACTAATCGTAATATTTGGCGTATGGGCATAGAGGAGCCACTTGTAGCATTTGGTGTACAGCTATATAGCCCAGTACTGTCAGAGCTTTCTCAAGATCCACAGGCTAAACTTGCACTTTGGCAGCAGATTTGTTATAATGAAAAGTATTTTTACTCTAAGAGTAGCTGCATTTAATTAGAGTTTATAATATTAATTAGACAAGGGGTGCCATCCCTTATATGCAATATTTTTGCCTGTAATTAAAGTGTGTGCAATCTTAAGTTAAAATTTAGCATAAAGTGTAGATAATATGCTTCTTTACCACTTAGATAATATTAGATTAGGCAATATTATTAAATATTTATATTTGCTATTACTAGCTATTTTATAGATTATCAAGCTTATAGCTATA
Source organism: Serratia symbiotica str. 'Cinara cedri' (assembly GCA_000238975.1). Classification (GTDB taxonomy): domain Bacteria; phylum Pseudomonadota; class Gammaproteobacteria; order Enterobacterales; family Enterobacteriaceae; genus Serratia_D; species Serratia_D symbiotica_A. The sequence continues at coordinate 567,595 of CP002295.1, forward strand.
ATGTGACTGTTACTTATTACGCCTATTAATCAAAATTAACTAATATTTGTATTGGTAAATATTTTAGTTGGGAGTAGATGCGTGCTTGGAATTTAATTAGTATAGCATACTAGCAATTATATTAGAATATAATATATTCTTAGATTTCATTAAGTTACTTTGTGGCTAAAGTATTATGTATCTCTAATATTGTCTTATTGTCTTATTGTCTTATTGTCTTATTGTTCTTAGTATCCTAGAAAGCACTATGATTATGATAGTATTGTTAGTTTAGCTGATTGTCTGGAATGCTCTCTTTCTAAGAGATTATTAGTTGTTATTTATTGATAAATCAATGTAAATATTTTAATAAAAAATAAATATTTAGCTATTGTATTTTTTACTTATACCTTTGTTTATATCGCTTAGCGTTTTCTGATGATCGCGTAGTGCGGATTAACTTTAGAACTGAGAATATGCCTTCTAATGACCTTGTTTTTGAAGTCTCAAAGAGAAAAACTCTTGCCATTATTTCTCATCCTGATGCGGGTAAAACTACCTTTACTGAAAAGGTGCTACTATTTGGACAGGCTATACAAACTGCAGGTACTATAAAAGGTCGTGGTTCTACTAAATACGCTAGATCTGATTGGATGAAAATGGAAAAGCAACGAGGCATTTCAATTACTACCTCAGTTATGCAGTTTCCTTATCATAATTATTTGTTTAATCTATTAGATACACCAGGGCATGAAGATTTCTCTGAAGATACTTATCGAACTCTAACTGCAGTTGATTGCTGTCTCATGATGATTGATGCCTCTAAGGGAGTTGAGGATCGTACTCGCAAATTAATAGAAGTAACCCGTTTACGCAATACACCAATTCTAACTTTTATGAATAAATTGGATCGTGATATTCGGGATCCAATGGAATTAATAGATCAGGTGGAGCATGAGCTAAATATAGCTTGTGCTCCTATCACTTGGCCTATTGGTTGTGGTAAGTTGTTTAAAGGGGTATATCACTTGTATACCGATGAGACATATCTATATCAGGCCGGTAAAGGTTATACTATTCCAGAGGTGCGTAGTATTAAGGGTTTAGGTAATCAGAAGCTAGATCTTTTATTGGGAGCAGATTTAGTCTCACAGTTACGTGGAGAGCTAGAGTTAGTGCATGGCGCATCTCATACTTTTAATAAACAAGTATTCCTTAGCGGTGCATTAACACCAGTATTTTTTGGTACAGCCTTAGGTAACTTTGGCGTTGATCACATATTAGACGGAATGGTGGAATGGGCACCTGCACCGTTGCCGCGTAGAACTAATACTCGTAATGTAGTAGCTGTAGAAGATAAGTTTACTGGTTTTGTATTTAAAATTCAGGCTAATATGGACCCAAAACATCATGATCGTGTAGCTTTTATGCGCGTTGTGTCTGGTCGTTATAAAAAAGGAATGAAGCTACGGCAAGTGCGTAATGGTAAATATGTATTAATTGCCGATGCTTTAACTTTTTTGGCTGGTGATCGTTCACAGTTAGAAGAAGCTTATCCTGGTGATATAATTGGCCTATATAATCATGGTACCATTAAGATTGGTGATACTTTTACCCAGGGTGAGGATATGAAGTTTATTGGTATTCCAAATTTTGCACCTGAGCTATTTCGACGGATTCGTCTGCGTGATCCGATGAAGCAAAAACAGTTATTAAAAGGTTTATTGCAGCTCTCTGAAGAAGGGGCTGTGCAGGTATTTCGCCCAATCATCAATAACGATTTAATAGTGGGGGCAGTTGGTTTATTACAGTTTGATGTAGTTGTTGATCGCTTAAAAAATGAATATAATGTGGGAGCATTGTATGAGCCGGTTAACGTATTAACTGCTCGATGGATAAAGTGCAAGGATCTAAAAAAGTTAGAATATTTTAAGCGTAAAAATGAGTTAAATTTAGCGTTAGATGGTGGGAATAATCTATCTTATATAGCCCCTACTATGGTAAACCTTAGCTTGACGCAAGAACGTTATCCTGAGATTTTATTTTGTAAAACACGTGAACATTGAAAGAATAATTATATAATTTTTTATTTTGTATTTTACAGCATAATATAGTTAAAATATATTAATTAATAAATGGTAAAATTGTGTATTTAAAAAATAAGTATAATATTTACATAATAATATAATAGTTATACTAAATGTTGGTCTAGTATTTATTTATATCTTATTACTTAATGAGTTTATAAATAAAATTATGTTTTTTAATATAAATTATATTTTAAATATATATTTTATGGTAATAAATGATCTGATTTGCTTAATGATTATTATCATTTCTTGTATAATGTATTATTTAGATGATAGATTAATGATATTTATTTTTAGTGATTTTGTATTAAGAAACTTACTGCAACTATCTATAAAGTAAATGATAAGTTGTATTAATGTAGTAGGGTTAAAGTAGCAAGTATAATAGTTTATTCTATAGGTTTTTATATAAAATGGTTAGTGACTAATGCTAATATTGTTGATTATATTAGCAGATAAGGATCCCTTATTTTATCTAGTTTTATTATTGCCTTTATAGTTTAAAGTTACTTGCTGATACTTAGGTATTTGGTGAAGGAGTCCGATAATTTATAGGTTATCTTAGTTTAATATACTTTATATTTAATATATGTAATGATTATTAATGCTAGTGAATACAAGAATAGCGGTGTAATAACTTTTTATTAGTTTATTAGTCTATGAGTTTAACTAACACTAGAATATCATTCTTTATCTCTTATCCTAATTTTATACAAGATTATAGAAAATAATTCAATATTAAATATTAGTGTTGCGAGTCATAGTTAGTTGTTGTTAAGGTAATGATTACATTAACAATGTTGTTGCACGAATACTCTTACTATGCTTATTTGTATTATTTATGCTTTTGTTTATAGGGTGGTAAATATTGTAAATATTTTTATCAGTCCGTCTATATTATGATAAAAGTCGATATTTAGATCTATGTGCTTAAGCAAATGCACATAAATATATAATTCTATCTCATAGATTTTAAGTGAAAGTATTTTGATATGGTTATGGTTTAGAGTATCTACTCAATAAAATATGTACTAGGTTTTTGTTTCGTAAATTTTTCCTATACAAAAGATAAACTAATATACAATATTTTTTGTAGAAACAATATACGAAAAGTATAATCAGTAGTAATTATGCTTATAATGGGTTTTTATTTATTAAAATTATTTAATGATAAGGTTATGTGCGAAGGCTAAAGTATTATTTTTAATATAACAACTAATGATCCATGCAGTATTGTTATATTAAAAAGTTTTATTTTTTACTTTTTCTAATTTTAGATAGAAATTTTATTGAATGAGATTATGAAGAATTTAGAAGTTACTTAAAAATATAATATTATTTTTGATATATTATATTTTTTTGTAAAATTATTTAGGATGTTGTACGGCAATTATTTGTTATATTTGTTAGCCAACTTTTGTCGTGTTATCTCGTTCAAATAACTTATACTCTTTTATTGTTTATTAATCTCAATATCGTTGATTATTAATTGTGATATTATTAAAATATGTCAAAATATTTAAACGCAGTAATGATTAGTATGAAAATTGGTTTTGGTATTTTTACATCAACTTATGTATTATTGCTAGGCCGAGAAACGTTATTTATTGATAAAGTTAATATATTAGAGTCAACAATATATTATTACTTATATATACATAAGATGCTTGTTTTTTATAGTAACACAATAATATTTGTATAAATATATGCGCTTTAATCGTTTAGTATGATACTAATATCACTGATTGGTAATAGCTCTAGTTGCTACTAATTTAGTGCTTGCTAGTGTATTTTATATGAAAATATTATTTTCATATAAGTCTTAAATAATATTTATTAGATACATGTAATATGGATATATAATTCTATAAGCATAAATTTTTATCTACTTTATTTGAGTAGACATAGATATTTATTGATAATTACCTTGAGTAGTAGAAAGATATTAGATTATAGATATTTTGTTATTGGCCATGTATAAATCCTAAGTATTTGATATGATAATTGTATTGTTATCTTAAATTAGTAATATATTGCTATAATATGTTATTAATTATATTAATTATATTTTTATTATGATTGATCATGTACTTAAGTTATTAAGTTAGTACTAATTAGATATTAGTGATGATTGATTTACAGTATTAATATATTTAATAATAATTGCTTGTTATCTTACGTAGCGTTATAATTTATTATATTTTATAGCGCTATAATGTTAAATTATATATTGCTGTAAAGAATATTACTAGTGTATTAGTATATAATACTTTAATTATAGTAATGGTAGTGATTTTATATGCATTGCTCATAGTTAGAAGAATAGGCGGTAGTACTAATGAAACGTATTTTTATTATGTTATTAGACTCATTAGGTATAGGCTCTAGTGCCGATGCTGAGCTTTTTGGTGATCAAGGAGCTAACACCCTTGGCCATATTGCAGAAGCTTGTGCGCGCGGTAAGGCTAATATTGGACGTAGCGGGCCATTAACACTACCTCATTTAAGTAGTCTAGGTTTAGGTAAGGCAGCGGAAGCCTCTACCGGTATTTTTCCAAAAGGGTTAGATAGCAATGCAGATATTATTAGCGCCTATGCTTACGCTAGTGAATTGTCTTCCGGTAAGGATACTCTATCAGGTCATTGGGAAATTGTCGGCGCACCTGTATTATTTAACTGGTGTTATTTCAACAATCCATATCATAGCTTTCCAAAAGAATTTCTTGATACGTTAATTGAGCGCGCTAACTTACCAGGATATTTAGGTAATTGTCATTCTTCTGGTACAGTGATCCTTAATGAGCTAGGGGTAGAGCATATGAAAACTGGTAAGCCAATTTTTTATACTTCTGCTGACTCAGTATTTCAGGTCGCCTGCCATGAAGAAATTTTTGGTCTAGATCGCCTATATGCACTGTGTAAAATGGCTCGTGTAGCTCTAACTGCGGGTGGTTATAATATTGGCCGAGTTATTGCTCGTCCGTTTATTGGTGATCGGCCCTACTATTTTCAGCGTACTAGTAATCGTCACGATTTCGCTATAGAGCCACTAATACCTACAGTATTAAAAAAATTAGTAGATGAGAAGGACGGAGTAGTGGTTTCAGTAGGTAAAATTGCTGATATTTATGCTAACATTGGGATCACTAAGCAGGTTAAGGCTACTGGCATTAAACTGTTATTCGATGCTACTTTGAGAGAAATAGATAAAGTTGGTAATAATAGCATTGTATTTACTAACTTTGTTGATTTTGATTCCTCCTATGGTCATCGCCGTGATGTATCAGGTTATGCAGTTGCACTGGAATCATTCGATCGTCGTTTACCAGAGTTATTAAAGCGGGTAAATGGTGACGATATTATTATATTTACTGCTGATCATGGTTGTGATCCTACGTGGAGAGGCACTGATCATACTCGTGAACATATCCCAGTGCTTATTTATGGTCGTCAAGTTCCCCCTGGTTCATTAGGACGTCGTGAAACTTTTGCTGATATTGGCCAAACTATTGCTAGTTATTTTGGCTTATCGCCGATGGATTACGGTACATCTATGTTATAAAGTTATAGGATGCTTAGTTGTATAGTTTGATTTTTTATGTTCTAATTGCAAACTTTAGGCGTTTATTTGTAAGGTTTTTATTAAAAATTAATTGGGGAAGGAAATTATGGTTACACCGCATATTAATGCTAAAAGAGATGATTTTTCTGATTTAGTATTAATGCCTGGGGATCCATTACGCGCAAAATATATCGCTAAAACTTTTTTTAAAAATGCAGTAGAAGTAAATAATGTACGGGGTATGTTAGGTTTCACTGGATATTACAAAGGTCGCCGTATTTCAGTAATGGGCCACGGTATGGGCATACCATCTTGTTCTATATATGTGCATGAATTAATTACTGCATTCAGCGTAAAAAAGATTATTCGTGCAGGGTCTTGTGGGGCAGTTCGTGACGATATTAAATTACGGGATATAGTCATTGGTATGGGAGCATGCACTGATTCTAAGGTAAATCGTATACGTTTTAAAGATCATGATTATGCAGCGATTGCTGACTTTGATATGATTCGTTATGCAGTAGACGCTGCATCAGCACAAGATATTACGGTACGAGTAGGCAATATTTTCTCTACTGATCTTTTTTATGCACCGGAAAATGATGTATTTCAGGTAATGAGGAGGTATGGTATTTTAGGTGTAGAAATGGAAGCAACTGGTATTTATAGTGTTGTAGCAGGATTGTATGAACAGTTCGGTTGTACTGCGCTTACTATATGTACGGTTTCTGACCATATCATACGCCACGAAGCTATTACTATAGCTGAGCGTCAAACTACCTTTAATGAGATGATTATAATTGCACTCGAATCATTTCTGCTTGCTGAGAGCGCCTAATTATTTAATGTTCATCGCAATACTCTGCTAGTATAGTAGATTTATTTGTGCATAAGATTAAATAGATTGTATATTGTAGCCTGCATTGCATTACTAGAAGATTATAATCTTGTTGTGCTATATAATGAGATAATTATTACTACATACTATTAATTAATGATGTTAAAAAATTATGGGCTGGATTTAACCGCACCAAGCCTATAATGATTATAATAATCATTAGAGAAATAAATAACAAGTAATATATGTGTAGTCTTACACTAAATTTATGTAAATAAATTTTCGTTCATGGCATCATGAATATGATATATTTCTTTATTTAGTAAAAAATAACTTATCGCTATGTCTTAGTATTACCTTTATAGTGCGATATTCGATGTAGTGATGCAGTTTAGGTTATTAATTACACTATTACATGATTATACTATATTCTATTAAGTCATGCATTAGAAAGATCTTGTGTTTGAGAATGGTGAATTACATTCTACTGTGTAGAGTATGATAGCTTTTAGTTTTATAGAAAATTTTATGAACGTATGTTCATTAGACGAATAATATAACTAAATTAATCTATATTAATTATTTATTTTAGTTTATTTTTTTGATATTAGTAAATGTAGAAAGTTTACTATATTTTTATAATTTGAAATTATGTCTTTCTATTTTTTTATATATATTTCTGTATGTATTATGGTAATAATATTTATTTTTTATGGCTTATAGTATGTGATTTAACATACTGTTAATCATTACGTAATTACTTTAGTCGTAAAACAGCAGTGAGTTATTATAACATGTTAATGTTACCAAAATACTTTTTATCAAGCTGTTGTATATTCAATAATTTTTTATTTTTAAATATGAATATATTGTGCAGGAATATTAATTTATTGATGTAGCAATTTTTTTGTATATACTTTTAGTACAATAAATAGTATAATAAATTTAAGGTTAATTATAAGATAGATGACCTTTATTAGTTAATTTTATTATACATTAATGATGTTTTACAAAGATATTAAAATTATTTTTTGTGTTATATTGGTAATATGCGATACCTTTTAAAGGTAGGGGCGCTAATGTGCTTGTATAGTAATGCACTTTATAGTACGTATAACGATAAAATTTCGTTATGTAGTTTAGATGTATTTTTTGCTGGCTCTAGTTTAGGCGGTTATTTTAATAATATCTTAGTTCTAGGGATATTTCAGAGTGATCATGTTTATAAAAAGTAACTGTAGATATAAGGGATATCTTAAAATACTCTATTATAGTTAAAATAACGAATTATTATAGTATAGACGTTAGCTTCAAGGAAATTTTTATTATCATTTTAATGAGTTAACTTTTTAGGTCTGTAAGCTTATATCAGTCTGTTCACATAACTATGTGACTTACATATTAATCAAGCAATGTATTTGACGTAAAGTATCATATATTATATGCTAGCAGCAATATAAGGTTATGCGCAGAATTAAATTTAATAAAATATAGATATGACGTGACTTATTGCAGCCTAGAAAATTATTTTTTAAATAAAAGATGTCTTTTATAATTGCTAATTAATTTTTCATCTAAAATAATGTCCTCTTTTATTTTTAAGATATAGTTTTAAATATACTAGATAGATGTATTAATAGATTCTTGTGCTGCCCATGGATTATGGTTGATTAACATTGCATCGCCGTAACTAAGAAAACGGTATTTATTAATAATAGCCTGTCGATAAGCGTACATGGTATTTTTATAGCCTGCAAAAGCGGCGACTAACATAATCAGTGTGGATTTTGGTAAGTGAAAATTAGTTATTAATACATCAACAACTCGATAGTGATATCCTGGAATAATAAATATACGAGTATCGCCAAAGAATGGGGTTATTAAGGCGGCATCATTGTTATTTGCAGCACTTTCTAGTGAACGCACTGTGGTAGTGCCAACTGCTATTACGCGTTTACCACGTGCTTTACATTCTAACACTGCATTAACTACCTCTTGCGATACTTCAGTGTATTCTGCATGCATTATATGTGCTTCAATAGTTTCTGTGCGCACCGGCTGAAAAGTTCCGGCACCAACATGTAATGTAACAAAAGCTATTTTAATACCTTTTGTGCGTAATATTTCTAACATAGGTTCGTCAAAATGTAGGCCAGCAGTTGGCGCGGCAATAGCGCCTGGTGTCTTACTATAAACTGTTTGATATAGTTCATAGTCAGTATCTTCATCCGGGCGATTAAGATATGGTGGTAGTGGTATACGGCCAATAATATTAAGAATGCTAAATACATTACTGTTTGTATTGAAGTATAGTTTAAATAACATAGCATGGCGTGTGATTATAGTTGCAGTAATTTTTTCATTTTCTCCAAATAGCAGAAGAGTACCAGGTTTTGGTGCCTTAGAGGCGCGAATATGCGCTAAAACATAGTGTTCATCAAGCACACGTTCTATTAGAACCTCTATTTTAGCGCCACTAGATTTGCGGCCAAATAAACGCGCCGGGATAACACGGGTGTTATTAAATACTAATAAATCTCCAGCTTCTAGTTTATACACGAGATCAGTAAATATACTATGTGTAATTTCTCCGCTTGGTCCATCTAGTTGTAACAAACGGCAACTACTTCTTATAGGTCTGGGGTATTGGGCAATTAGGGAGACTGGGAGGTCAAAGGAAAAATCAGTAACACGCATAATTATTTACTTTTTATGATTAAAGTGATGGTTCAAATATAAAGAAGTTTAATCTAAAAATTAGCAGTAGCAAGAAATAATAAAGATATATACAATATAATGTTAAGATACATATATTTTTTAATAATTGATTAATTAATTATTTATATGTAGTTTTTAAAGAGATAATTAACATTATAATTGGTTTGTCTAAAGTAATATAGTTAGAATATAGTAATTTTAAAAATAAATAAAATGCGTATATTCATATTAATGTAATTATATAGTTTATAAGATTGTTAAGTCAATAAATATCATAGGCTGTAGATAAGTTTATTTATATTGATAGCTCTATATAATAGGTAATATTTTATATTATTTATAGTGCTTATTTTGTTGTATATAACAAGTAAAATTAAATATTTTGTATAGTACTAGTAGCACTTTTTTGTTTATTTATTAGTGGATATAAATATATAAAATATTGTAACCGAGAAATAGGATATATACTTTTAGTTTATATTCAGGCGATATATATTGACTATATATATTTACTACATATTTAGACTACGCATAAGCCTATGGTGAATATATAATAATTTATAGGTAATATACATAGATTTATCTTTAGTATGCTATATTAGTTTTTAATTAGTTTCTAGTTTAATAGTTACTCTTATCCTGTGTGTTTATTTTAAAAGTTTTTTCTAAATTAAAAACCTACTAATAACACTATTAGTTATACAATACTAGCGTACATTGATACATTAGTATTTATAATCTAACCAATTATAGGTATAATAGATAATAAGGACATGGTCACTATAATGCATATAAAAGCATTACTATAGAGCAGTGGTTTTGGATTATTTATTGACATTTTTTTAGTTTAGACGGTAAAAAATTTGCGAATACAGGAGCATAATTTATATCCAAGTAATAGTAAAAGTGGTGAGTGTTATGATCTCTGCTGAGAATATATTTTTATTATTATATAGTCAAAGTCTTCTTATAATAATAAGGCTGATGTCATGATAATTACTGTCATTCATAGTGTAACTTTTAGGAGTATATAAGATATATGATATATAATCTTGCGTTTCGTCAAGAAAAAAAATACCGTTCTGCTGAACATTGATTACTATTCTTCCTAGTGTGCGTATAATTATAAAAGTTATTATTTTACGGATTAAATAATTTAGTAGTGTGACATATTCAGTGATTTTGATAATGAAAGTATAGTAGTAAATAACCTAGCACTAATCTATAAATTTTATCACGATAGGGTAAATATAACGCTTATTAAGAAATTTAACGTATTAGCGAGAGATGGTTAAATGGTAATTTTTGCATAATATAACTCTTAATCTTTAAGAAGCTGTTAAAAAAGTGAGTTGTTTTAATTTGAATTAGGGTTGTAATTATATGATTATTTTTTATGCACATACATTTGATCATAAATTGCTACAAGTACTAACATTATTAGTGATGGCAGTAACCACGCTAGCCCTTGATCAGCTAGTGGTAAGTAATAAATCCAATGAGGCATTAGGTGCTGGATACCAGATGCTTTAATTGCATCAATGATACCGAATAGTAAGCTGATTAACATGACGATTACAATGATATGTTGCGTATTGTTCCACCAGTTTGAAGTAAAGCTTAGTAGTACAAGTACAATGCATGGTGGATAAATAGCTGTGAGTACTGGTATAGAGATCTGAAGTAGATGATTTAGGCCCAGATTTGATATCACCATTGAAAATAAGCCTAAGATAAATACTAGCGTATTATAAGATAACGGCAAATATTGAGTAAAGAAATCAGCGCACGCACAAGTCAGGCCTACTGCTGTAACGATACAAGCAATAAAGATTAATCCCGCTAAGAAAAAGCTGCCTAAATTACCAAAGGTATGCTGCACGTAGGCATGCAGTATGACTGCGCCATTTGTAGCTTTAGGTGCTAATATCCCGCTATTTGCCCCTAACTTAAATAAGCTTAAGTACACTAGTATCAGACCTACACCAGCGATTAATGCTCCTAGAATAGTGTAACGTGTTAATAAATGAGCCTCTTTTACGCCTCGAGAACGAGCAGCATTAACAATAACAATACTAAATACGAGCGCTCCCAGAGTATCCATTGTTAGATAGCCGTTCACAAATCCAGACGAAAAAGCCATCTTTTGATAAGAATTAGTTGCTTCGAGAGGTATACCGGCAGGCCATAGTAAAGCTGTGATACCTAGTACACCTAGTGCAATAATTTTTAGCGGCGCTAATATATAACCAATAGTATCAATTAGGCGGCTTGGATATAGGGAAATACCGATTACCAGCGTAAAATATATCAGACTATAAAGAAAAAGTGACATGTCATTGTCATTAATAAGTGGAGCAATGCCAACCTCAAAGGACACGCTGGCTGTGCGTGGGGCCGCGAAAAATGGTCCTACCGCTAGATAGCATAAGGTTGCTAGCAGTGGACCAGCACTCCGGCCAATTGGTGTACTTAGCGTGTTAATGCTACCGCCAACACGTGCTAATGCAATTAGGGTTATTATTGGCAAACCTACAGCTGTGATTAGGAATCCTAAGGCTGCAACCCAAATGTGATCGCCGGATTGTAGTCCAACTATTGGTGGGAATATAATATTCCCGGCACCGACGAATAAGGCAAATATCATGAAGCCTAATGCCAGAATATCTTTTGATGTTAAACGATGACTCATAAGATATTATCTTACCTGTTTAAATGAAATTAATAGTCTAGTGAGCATATATTAGCATGGTTATTAGTTTGTTGTTATATTACTAGGATGCAATAAGAGTAAGAAATGTTATAATATTGACGTTTTACCTTTATTAATCAGATAATTAGCGTGATTAGCAAAATTTTATACTTTTATATTTTTAGCATATTGACTATATTACTATAACTTGAATGATTTAGAATATAATGTAAAGAATTAATAATTTGGTTACAGAAAAAGTAAATATTTATAATCCATTAAGGTCAGCAAGTATATAAAACGTGATTATTTAAACAAGGCTTAGTAACCACTATATTAGATGATATCAGATATAAAATGTATACTATTGCTATCATTTATAGTATATTTATCTTGTATTTTACGAGCCTAGATCATGCGAGCTAGCTTGCAGATCACTAAACTAGTGTTATTATATCTTGCATTTTATTTTATAATTAAAAAGAGTAAACTAATTTTGTTAATTAGGGTAAATAGATAACGCTTCTATCATCATATTACTATGATAGATGTATTTTTATATATATTTTGCAGTTGTTTTTAACGTAATATTTAATGATTTATAAATATAGTGGTTTTAGTTATTTTATTAATTTTAGTTTTATGGCGTCTAAATATTACTTAAAGCACTATGTATAAACTATTTATTTATATGTCTTTATTAAAGATATATATAGTTATACGGTATATACTAATATTTATATTAGTAATTTAGTTAATCATATTAATATCACTACTATTTAGTATAGAGATATCTATATAAAATGATAAATGAAATACTAAGAATATTAATTATATCCTTTCGAGGCGGAGATATATTACACCTTGCTAAGTAGCAGATTTGTTTTTTGTAAAACAAGATTTAAAAAAAATAAAAGTAAAGTTAGACTATTGAGTCACTTTTTATAAAGTATCATTTATATCGGTATTATATATTAATAGGTATGTTACAATATAACTCATCTAGTCTTGATATAAAATAATAAGCTGTAGTGATTTGATTAGTGATAATATAGGTATATAATATTGTTATAATATGTTATATTAACCTAAAATTAGTTAATAATATTTAAATGTTTGAAGGCGTTTTACAAAAAGATTAACTTATTTAGTTATACTGTTAGGATATTAACTAAACTTTTATTAAGCAGATAGTAATTCCTACTATAATAATAACTTGTATATTATTCATTAATGAATGAGTCATTTTTCGGCATTGCTAGTAATTTTTTAACTAGATCAATACAATATAAGAACCGTTCATCATAATCATTAGACTTAATATGTATATAGTTAATATTATTAGCATGTAGCATGGTTTCCAATAGGATGCTGGAATTCTTTGCGTTCTGCTGAATTACTAATGCTGCGTAAACCATCTGCGATCCATGGAGTATTGTTCTCTAGTAGAATTACTAGATCAAATCGATATTCATCAATTAGAGCTTGCACGAAAGGATGTTCACGCTCTTCATATTTTTTACAAAATGCTTGAGTCGTAATAAATTCAGTGTCAATAAATGCAACTTTATTGGCGTATTTTACAGCAAAATCAATATATTGTGCGTGGCCAAGAGCAATCTTATCATAGTCGGAGTATTGTAGAGCCATTTCATCGCCACCAAGATGGGAGAATACATAGTCACGTCCATATTCCCAAGCGCTAGTGGTATTAAAAATATTTGCTAGTTTATTAATTAGTGTTGATTTGCCGCTAGATTCACCGCCTATTATTGCTACAGTACGCACAAAGAATGGTTTTACTTCGGTTGGAATATAATCCCAGTAACGGAATGGGTCTTGACGTATTTTGCTGCCGCTAATATTCATAAATGAACGCTTGGGGTCAATAAGAATAGTTTCAATACCTAGATGCTTACGGTAACACGGAGCATCTTGTGTTTCACTAGAGTAAATAAAATTTGGCACTATATTATTTTTTATCATAAAGGTCTTGATGGCACTACCCCATAAATTCCAGCCATGTGGATATGGCTCTATATCTTGTTCATCAAATGAATGAATATGGATATTTTTTTGGTATTTAAATGTTTGTAGTAACCAGCGTAATCGATCACTAAGCGTAGGTTGTTGTGACATTGAGCTGTTTTTAAATAGCGTGCGATCTCGATGTTCATCATAGCACAGTATAATATGTAGTTCATTAACCTGGCTACAAGCACGTTGGATTAGATAGATATGGCCTGTGTGTAGCGGGTAAAATTTACCAAATATTACACCAACTTTTTCTCTTTGCTGTGGGTTTTTTAATATTAGAAAATTTTTAAGGTTTTGTGGTTCCTGAATATTTTGGTTTTTAATTTTATTACTTAACAGATTTCTAAGATGTTTTTTAGCTATGTCATTAGCACACTTTATTTTTTGTAGAATATAGCTTTTTTGCTTAATAGAGGCTGTTAGATGATTAAATTGTAACATGTGCTCTCCTGTTTATGCATATTATATTTAAGCTGAACAGGTATAAGATTACTTTTTTATTTATTGAATTCATAATTTTAGTGATTTGGTATTAATAAAGCTCATTCTTAATATACACCTTACATGTTTCGAGAAGAACTATTTAAACAGGTAAGGCTCATTTATTTTAGCGCGACTATCCAGTTAAAAGTTAAATTTATTAAGTATTATGATCATGTAATTAATATAGTACATTTTGTAGTACATTTTGCTACACATAAAATATATTTAATATTTTATACATTTAGTCCTTTTCCTTACTATAATCGCGGAGGGGTATTAGATAATAGTTTTTTGCAGTTTCCTAGATCGCTGAAGTAAGGTTATGTATATTTTCTGCAAAACAGGTGATTGACTGTTACATATCTAGTACTCACGCTACGCTAAAGATAACAGGATCATGTATCAAAATAGTTAATTGCGTAAGATAGAGATCGATGATAGTAAAAGTGCTAGATTAATTTTATTTTAATTAATTTTTATACTATTAATAATGCTAATGAGTAGTAAATTTTAATTGGATATTTATAGTGTTTATATTAATGGCACTACCAATGAGTTCTATTATTAGAAGTTATACTATTTAAATAGCAATGAAGCTAGTTAAGTATTAGTACTAGAATTGGATAAGTATTAAACTGTTATCCTAAGTAAGTAAGCATAATGTAATAATCTATTAGCGCTGAGATATTAATTAGTAGTCGATTAGCAGTCGATTAGTACTATTTAATTATATCGTTATAAAAATCTTAATTGTTGCTATTTCTCTGTGAATAAGGAGAAAAATATAGTTTTTTATTGGCTTTAGTCTTTGTTAGATCTAGTTATAACGAAGATATATATCTTATTGGTTAGACTAAAGCTATTTATTATTAAGTACAAGAATTAATATAATTATATCATGTAGTAGTAAGTAGTAGTTAATGTAGTTTTATGCTAAACTGGCATGATACTGATCAGAGATAATGGAATGAGATATTTTTTATAACATATAGTTTATCTATCTATAATCAACTTGACGCCGCGTGTTTTGCAATGCAGATTAAATCAGTTATTTAGCTTATTTTGTTTAGTCGCTAAGCAAGTACCAAGTATCTGCTAACTACTATTTAATTATAGTGAATTGCTCTAGACTTTGATAGTTTATGTTTATATAATTTTAAATGCACTCAATATTAAATTCTAATAAATTTTAAGTTATAATTTACTATTTTAAATAGTAAATATATATTTCTGTCTTCCGCAGTAATTCTTCACTAAAAGCAAATATATTTTATCTATTTAAGTAATTTATATGGCCCCTAAATCTAAATATAAAGATATTGTCATTCTGTTGCCTTGAGTTTACAATGTATAAAATTAAATCATTAGTATGATTAGAGTAATAGTAGCATATTGATGCTCAATACTAAATATGATGCAAGTAATGTTATTTAATAAATTATCTTTTAGATAGTGTCATACTTTAATTGACGTGAATAATTAGTGTTTCTATTCCATTGATATATCAATAGAATATTTTATTGTTCAATAAAAGTCAATTTATTGTATTCAGTACTATAGGTTTTCTTTGGGTATAAATAATAAGCTAATTGTATTATTATTTTAATATGTTATTGTTCCTACCAATAGACTGTAATTTTAGTGTTATAGAAAATATCTAGTGCTTAAGTTTGCATGAAATAAAGAATAATAATTATATCAAAATGTTATGGTTTTGTGTTGTATATTATATTGAGTGAGCATTATAGCTATAATAGTGATTTATGATAGTAATCATAGGATTTTAATATTTGCATATTACTTAATAACTTACGCTATTTTTTAATTCTAGGTTATTATAATTTTTGTTATTTAACTTTTGCATCTTTCTAGTATTTGCTATTATACCAAGTTGAGTAGAGATATTAGTATAAAATATATGACGAGGATATTTTATAGTAGCTATTAGTAGCTACTGCTGGTATAAGCCTAGTGATTTTATATTGGTGTGTTTTTATTATAGTGGCGCGTTATCTTGCATAGGTAATCATGCATTATACATGTATATTTATAGTTTGATAACATAAATGTGATGTTAGTTTTTTGTAGTTACTTAGGTTGCTTTAATGAATTATAATGGTAAATAAGAGATCTATGTGTACTTAAATATATAGTTTATTACTATTAGCGTAATTAAAATATCGTAGATCAAACGTATTTTAATAATTTAAATATAGTACGATATTACTAAATTTAGTTAAGTGTTAGCTGATATTTGTTATGTTTTTTCTAAAAGGACGAGATTTTTATCACTTGGTTAACATTTGCATATTTTGCAGTACATATTTACTTTATTTATCATTCTACTTTTATACTATTGCTATTTTAGTGTTTTTATTTGCGCTATTGTAATATTATTGTTTTTCTAATAAAAATATTTTATGTTATTGATAATTTTAATGATGTTGTTATTTGGTAGGATAATATAATATAGAATTTTTTATTCTAATTAATATTTAAGTTTAATTAAATGTATATTATTGTAAAGGTAGTGTTAAATTATATTATTAGATAATATAGTTAAGGTGATTAAGACGTTATTGCGAGATGAATAGTCTATATTTCCTGTCAAGGAAGTAATAGTATTAATTCAGTTTATTATATGATAAGTAATATTGTTCTAATAACAGAACAATGTGTACTTGTGTACTTGTGTACTTGTGTACTTGTGTACTTGTGTTTCACATTGAGTAAAAATTTCATTCATAATAACTATGTTGAGGATATCTTAGTGAATATATTTGTTTTATTTATTTGATGTATAATGGCGTAACATTTATCTCCAGATAATCTTGATGTAGATTATGTCAATAAAGATTATGTTAATAAATAGTTAAAAGTTCAGGGTATAGTTAAGTATTAGGGTATAATTAAGTAAAAGTTAAGCGTACAATCGATATTGTTTGTATGGCTTATGTATATGTTATTAATGTATTGTAAATAGAGACATTATTCTAGTGAATAATTTCATTCAATGACTTAATTTGTTGGTTGATACTAAATAAAGCTGAGAGTACTTTCTAAATACATTATCGTGGAGTAAAGCAGTAACTAACATGAATATCTTAGATTTATTTTTAAAAGCTAGCTTACCGGTTAAGTTGATTATCTTGATTTTAATATGTTTTTCGGTGGTCTCTTGGGCTATTATAATTCAGCGCACACGTATCTTAAATGCTGCAAGATACGATGTTGTAGCCTTTGAGGATAAATTTTGGTCTGGTACTGATCTTACTAGTTTATATAAGGAGATTCAGGCACGTTGCGATAGCTTGAATGCTTTAGAGCAAGTTTTTTATGTTGGTTTTAAAGAGTTTGTTCGATTGCATCGCACCAATAATAATTCACCAGAATCAGTTATTGAAGGGGTCATGAGAGCAATGCGTATCTCAATGCATCGTGAGTTAGCGGTTCTAGAAAGTTATATTTCATTTCTCGGCACTGTTGGTTCGATTAGCCCATATATTGGTTTGTTCGGTACAGTGTGGGGAATAATGCACGCTTTTATTCCATTAGGTATGGTTAAGCAGGCTACTTTGCAAATGGTGGCACCTGGTATTGTTGAAGCGTTAATAGCTACTGCGATCGGTCTTTTTGCTGCGATACCTGCTGTAATTGCCTACAATCGTTTTACTCAGTGTATTAATAAACTTGAGCAAAATTATTACAACTTTATGGAAGAGTTGACTGCTATTTTACATCGTCAAGTTTTCTCTAGCACCTGTAAATAAATAGATGATATGATATCTAGAATGCCGGGGCGACATAGGCTTAAACTGACGTCAGAAATTAATATTGTGCCTCTACTTGATGTGTTGTTAGTATTGGTGCTTATTTTCATGGCAACCGTCCCGGTTATTACTCAAAGTGTAGAAGTTGATTTACCCAGTGCTGCTAATTCTCACATAGTTTTTAGTACTGATAATATGCCGGTGATTCTTGAGGTATCTAGGATTGGTCAATATACACTCGTGATAAATCATAAGCGTATGGTATTGTTGCCATCTGATCATATGACAGCCTTAGTAAAATTACGTTTGATCGTCAATCCGAAAACTATTTTTTTAATTGGTGGTGCAAAGGATGTTCCTTATGATGAAATTATCAAGGCATTGAACATTCTTCATCAGTTGGGCGCAAGATCCATTGGTCTTATGACTAAACCAATTTGATCTTAATATAATGCTTAATATACTAAATGTTATAACGTTATAATGTTCTAGATTATAAACACTATCTATAAGCAACATTCGTTCGTTTTAGGGATTTATTTTGGTAAAGGTTACTGCGCAAAACTATAATCTTAATCATGCCATAATTGTTTCAGTTGGTCTACACTTGATATTAATTATACTTTTTATTTGGGGAGTCCCACATAAAAATATTATAAGCGCTGGCAGTATACTTAATGATCCTATTGTTAATGCATTAATAATTGATCCTAGTTCCATAGATTCTATGTCGGAGCAATATAATAACCAAGTGCAGCAGTTTAATAATACTCAGCGTACTGAGAAGTTAAATCAGAAAAAAATACAGCAGAAGACTGAAGGACCAAAACAGAAGCAGGTATTAGCACAGCATCATTTAAAGGGACTGGAAAAAGAACGACTCGCGCTACAAGAAAAAACGATCAAATCAGCTAAAATTGTAGTGGAACATAAAAAATTAGTGAAATCTGCAATAATAGAGGGTAAGGATTATGAAAAAAATGTTAAGATATTAACCCCGCCAGCCAAAGTGGAGGGCAATAAAGTCGCGATTGTGATGAAAGATAAGAATAAATTATCTATTGACACAGATCATAAAGTTGCAGGGCATGCTACGTTAGCTGAGCAGTCTGATACCAAGAGCTCAGTATCTATGAGTGCCGATTTTAGTCGTTATATAGGGCAGATTCGGGGCGCAATCCAAGATAAGTTTTATGACCCCAGTTTATTTCGTGGTAAAACTTGCAATTTACGTATCAAGTTAGCACCAGATGGTTTATTGATGAGTGTGCAGAAGCTAGATGGTGATTCATTGTTATGTCAGGCGGCAGTATCTGCTGTTAAATCAGCAGAGATGCCTAAACCGTTAAACGATACTATTTATCAGCATTTTAAAAATTTTACATTAGGATTTAAGCCATCATAATACTTGATTAATACATTGATGCTCAGTAGGGAGGAGGTATTATATATTATTAAGTAAATTTTTATATAAGAAGTTGATAAAGTATCTAATATAATAGGTAAATCAGATACATTTAATCAATAGGTTGTGAATTAATTGAAACTAGCATAAGTATTTTGTTAATCTAGATAAAATTAATAAGGGGATGAGATTGAATGAGTCTTATTAAGATAAAAGAGCAGTTTTATTAAGATATAAGATCGTTAATCTAAGTTGCTTCATTAAGAGCTATTACGACTAGAGAGATTATAATGTAGAATAGTTGGTTAAGAATTAAAAATATATCATTATATCTTAACTGTTCAGGGTAGTTTAAAATACCGCGTTCTTATTGTTTTATTATTATAAATCTAGATATTAGAGCCATAGAATAGGGATATATTCTATGATTTTATTAATAGTTTTTATCTATAGAGGTTAATGTGAGTATATGAATTTTAATACATATCTTTTTAATATATATCTAAGGTAAATTAGATTTTAATTTTCACCAGCAATCAATAAAGTAAAGATCTTAATGTTATTGTACTGTGAGTTTAATATGTAGTTTCTGGTATATATATTAATTTAGTTAGTCATAATATTGAACTGACTTAGTAAGTGAGATTGTATTAGTTTGTTGATTGTAAACATATTGTTTAAATAAAGTAATATGGATAGGTATCATAATCTTTTCAAATATGTATGAATGATAATATACATGATAATATATGTTATGGATAGAGATATACGTATAATCAAACATGAGACATAAGGAAGTGATGTACTAAGTTGTATCGTTAGTGCAACAGGGTGAGAACGGGGCGAGTAAGTATCTATGCGTTGCTTACATGTATTACAAGGTGTTTATTGGTCAGGGGTTGTAAATAACAAAATAAGTTACTTGTAACTTAATGCATTCATAGATATATGATGTTCCTATGATTTTATTCATTCTAAAAATTTATACTATATATATTTTATATATTATTTTATTTTTTACGCAATAGTCATATTCCTTTGTCTTTCTTATCAAATTTTCAGTGTGATATAGTATTATTATAATAGAGCGCTGTTTAAAGTCAATTAATAGTATTTATATAATTTTATTTGTATTGGCGATTGAAATTTTACCTATTTAACATAGGTATGTTATCTAGACAAGGCGGATGAGCTAGACAAGGCGGATGAGGTGATGCAGGTATTTCGAATTGTATTAGGTGTTTTAATGCTATGGATTTCTGTTATTTATGCAGAAGTACACATTGAAATTACTGAAGGTGTTAATTCCATTATCCCAATTGCTGTGGTGCCATTTAGGTGGAGTAGTGCTAGTGGCACTCTTCCAGAAGATATTGGTAAGATTGTCAAAGCGGATTTGCATAATAGTGGTAAATTTAATTTAATTAATATATTACATATACCACAGTACCCTACTTCTGTATCAGAAGTCACTCCTTCTGTTTGGCGCGCCTTAGGCATTAATGTTTTAGTTGTTGGACAAGTGCAACTTGGCTTGGATGGTAGTTATCTAATTTCCTATCAATTAGTGGATATATCAGGAGCTTTAAGTAGAGTGCTAGCAGAAAATCAGTTTAAAGTAACCTCACAATGGTTACGTTATTCTGCACATACTATTAGTGACGAGATATTTGAAAAGTTAATAGAGACTAAGGGTGCTTTTCGCACTCGCATTGCTTATGTAGTAAAGAGTAATAGTGCAAAAATGCACTATGAACTGCGCGTAGCGGATTATGATGGCTATAACCAGTTTACCGTACATCTTTCTCCTGAGCCACTTATGTCACCTGTTTGGTCACCAGATGGTAACAAGATTGCTTATGTGACTTTTGAAAGTGGTCATTCGGAATTGGTGGTACAAACACTATCTAACGGGGAAATACGTCAAATTGCCTCTTTCCCGCGTCATAATGGTGCACCAGCATTCTCTCCAGATGGTAGTCGCTTAGCATTTGCACTCTCTAAGAGTGGGAGCCTAAACTTATATGTCATGGATTTTAGTTCAGGTAATATAAGCCAGATAACGGATAGTCGTAGTAACAATACTGAACCTACTTGGTTTCCAGATGGCCAGACTTTGGCTTATACTTCAGATCAAGGAGGGCGTCCGCAAATTTATAAAATTAGTGCTAGTGGAGGGGTGTCTCAACGCCTAACATGGGAAGGATCTTCTAATCAAAACTCTAAGGTAAGTTTTGATGGTAAATTTTTAGTCATGGTGCAGTCCAATAATGGCGTTCAGCACATTGCTAAGCAAGATCTTCAGTCAGGTTTTGTTCAAGTACTAACTGATACTCTAATCGATGAAACGCCTAGTATTTCGCCAAATGGTAATATGATTATTTATAGTGCAATGCAAGGTATGGGCTCTGTGTTATATGTAGTATCTAGTAATGGGTTTTTTAATTCATTACTGCCGGCAACTAATGGACAAGTAAAATCCCCAGCTTGGTCGCCATATTTATAATATATACAGTTAAGTTAATATATAGTAAATTATAATGAGGTTAAAATCTAAATGAATAAGGCGCTAAAATGTTTTTTATTAGTATTGTCATTATTAGCTATAGTATCTTGTGATTCTCACAAGAGTATAAAAGATGATCAAGCGGATATGAGCATGAGTACTACTAATAATATAGAAAATAGTGGCAGTCAATTTTCTTCCGAGAGGTTATCTCGTTTGCAGATACAGACGCTAAAAAAGGAAAATATTATTTATTTTGAGCTCGATAAGTATAATATTAGCGCGGATTTTGTACATATACTAGATGCGCATGTAAACTTCTTGCGGAATAACCACTTTTATAAAGTAACTATTGAAGGGCATGCAGATGAGCGTGGTACACCTGAATACAATATAGCCTTAGGTGAACTCCGTGCTAATGCAGTTAAGATGTACTTGCAAAGTCAAGGTATTTTAGCCGATCAGATCTCTATTGTTTCCTACGGTAAAGAAAAACCAGCTATACTTGGTCATAATGAAGTTGCTTATGCTAAAAATCGTCGTGCTGTTCTAGTATATTAATAAATTAATATGAATATTAAATTTAGAGCATATATAGTTAGTGTATTACTGTTGATTGGCGGAGTAATTCCATCGGTGACTGTTGCCCAGGTGGTAATTAATAATGTCGGCTCTAGTGTTTTGGAAGAACTGATAATTTCATTACAACATATCAGTCATGCCCATAGTCAGCTTTTAAATCAACTTCAACAACAGCTATCTGATAATCAGCATGATCTTGATATATTACGAGGTCAGATTCAGGAGAATAAATATCAATTAAATATGGTGGCCGAGCAACAGAAAAAAATATATCAATATATCAGCGATCTTAGTAATAGCACTAAGCAGCTTGAGGCTGAGGTGGTTAAGGGTAATGCTCATCTTAATAAGTCCCTTGATATTATTAGCCCTCTTAAGTAATTAGTGGATTGACTATGCACAATTTTTATCTAGTCATCAAAGATCACGTATGAGTGGTAATATTATTACTGCCCTTTTTGTATTAGTAGGTAAAGTCTATCTACTGGTTAAATAATAATTTATTGTCTAGTATACTTCTTATAACACAACTACTTGATAATATAGTTAATAGGTTATTATGTATACTATGTTTATTAGTAGTGATTAAAGAATAATCTAGGATAGTCTTAAGTGAAGTATACTATATATACATTAAGTGTTTAATTATGTAGAAAAAGCTGCGTAATCAATCTAAAGCAGTATTGTTAATACGTACTTAAAGAGTACTAATTAATAAGTTATTTGTGCTAGTAAGAAACGTATAAATGTTTAATAGGTGATAAGATAGCCGTATAGTAATTATTTTTTCTATTTTAGAAAAAATATAATTTTTAACTGATTAATTAAAAAATTAATGTTGCACTAAAAAGATAAATTAGTAATATATGTAGGTATTATCAGATATGGGTCGTTAGCTCAGCTGGTAGAGCAGTTGACTTTTTAATCAATTGGTCGCAGGTTCGAATCCTGCACGACCCATCAATTTTAAAATTTAAAAATATGTAATATTCATAATTATAAAATCATTAATTGATAGTTTTGTATTTATTAGTAAAATATTAGTGTGTATTTATGATTTCAACATACAACACACAACACACAAGGAGTATGTTGTTATTTACTATATTTTAGTATATTAAATGTGATTGAATCAGTATAAAATATTCACATATTTATTATTTTTAATTTTTATTCATTTATTTATTATATTAGATAAGATAATATATGTTATGTAGTTTGTTTTAATTGAAAAAATAGTGCAGTATATCTATAAAATATTTTTTTCAATAAAAATATCAAGATTAATAAACATCCCTCTTTATAAAAGATTGTTTTATTGTATAATACTATTAGTATAGTATTATTACAATGCTATTTTTTAAATCTTTTTACTTAAAATAAATAAACTGTATTTATTATATTTTTTTAAATTTTCTACTGGATTTTATGGCATAGTTTATAATGCATACTAAAGTGAATATTTAATTATTTCCTTTTAAAAGGAAAGCTGTATGAGTTTATCTAGCTCCAGCAATAAATTGGTACATACTTTATTTAGTATAGGAGTTTGTAATTTTTCTTGGATTGAAGCTGATAGGAATGATATTTGGTCTATTATGTATTTGGTATGCTAGTAAGGAAAAGATCATTAATTATTTGTTCGGTTTAATTAATGTTACAATATTTGCAATAATTTTTTTTCAAATTCAGCTCTACGCTAGCTTTTGTCTGCAATTATTCTTCTTTGGTGCTAATATATACGGTTGGTATGCTTGGAGGCGTCAAACGAAAAATAATCAAGATGCGCCATGTATTCGTTGGTTGTCGTTACCAAAAGCGTTAATATTAGTGGCTTTAGGTATCTGCGGTATCATTGTTGTGACATTAAAGATCGATCGTATATTTTATTGGTTTACGTATATTATAATAGCTATAATAAAAGAACTAGGCATTAGTGGACAGATACCAATTTTACAACCAGATGCTTTTCCTTTTTGGGATTCAGTTATAACTGTTTTATCTATTCTAGCTATGATATTGATGACGCGTAAATATGCTGAGAACTGGCTGCTCTGGTTAGTCATTGATGTGATTAGTATAGTTATTTTTATTTCTCAAGGTGTGTATATGATGGCGTTAGAATACATGATTTTAACTATTATTACTATTCACGGCGCTTGGTTATGGACGAATCTTGCTCACCAGAATTATTCTTGCCACTCATCTTCTGTATAATAATAAATTAGGAATATTATTTATTAAAATTAATAGATAATAAAATATATAATAGAAAAGTTTATATTAGTACAATAGTTTAATATGGTTCTGCGAACTAAGGTTAATTTATAGCTATCGTTAATATATGATAAATTAGTTATAGTGATGTACTTTGCAATAATCTGTTCTTACAAACAGAAAATAAATATATTCCTAAAAGAATAACTTACGTATTGATAATTTTAGGGGTTTTGTTATTTTTATTTTATTGTAGCTGGTTTTAATTACTGCCTGTACAGTGTAGATAGAATTACAAGTATATGTCATAATTTATAATCAACTCTATAAGAGTAATGATTGTTTAATTGTGATCAATAGGTGATGCTTTATTTATAAGGTTTGGTCGCCAAGGATGTATATTAAATTGCTATTCTGCGAGAATAGTTTAACAGTAAGTTAGCAGTAGCTATTTATTGCTCTTGAAAGGCTATATACTATTATTAGATAGAAAGGGGTAGTTAATTATTTACAGATAGGTAATAGTCTTAAGTATCAGTATCAAGATGCCCTTTGTTCAGTACTTACCTTACATTGTTTTTTGATTAACTATAGTAGGTTTTCTACAGTTTAATATTTTCTTGATATGATTATCCCAGCCACTAAGGTTTAGATTTCTAAATAGTTAGGTTATTAGTATTAGCGTACACGCATCTTATATTCACTGCGAGATAAGGTTAAGCCTATCTTATTTATTATATTCTACAATAGTACCAACTAATATTATGTATGGGGTCAATCTTTGACGCTATCTGTTGGTTAAATTTTCTTATTGTTTCTATCAAGGAATAAATGGAGTTATTTTATGATAATTAATATCATAGATAATAGTGATAATTATACCATTCTGTATAATGGTAAAGTACTAAATTATAGTGTAGTTTATGTAAAATAGATTAAATATGGTATTATAAAGATAGGTTTATTAGTAAAAATAACTTATTTTGGTCATATTGATATTAGTAAGCGGTGTATGAAACAGTTTGTGCTTATACTCATATACTGATATCTATAGTACTCAGAGTAAAAATAGTTATTGGCACTGGTTAAAAATTTATCTTACGGATAATAGTTAAAGTTTATAGAATAATCTGTTATTCGTTTACAGTGATAGGATACTAAGATGATATGATAGTAATTAGCATTAGTGGGTAAAATGTATTATAATAATTGATTTTTATTTACTTTGTTTGATTATTAATGCGGTATAAATGTTATTATACTTATTTTTTATTTTTTTGAGGAAAAACCTGTATCCGGTATGTTAGGATATTTCAACTATTTTTCTATTTTTACTGCTTTTTATTATTTCTACAGTATATCATTACTGAATGAGTTGGTGTTAAGATAATATATATGATAAATAGTTGAGGGCTAGGTGTGTACTTGATGTTTAGGTATGTTCGCGTATCTAGTATTAAGTTTATAATTTATTTATGAGTCCTACATAAAGGTATATTTTTACTATGGGTAATTGTCTTTTAAATGCTATTAGTTGACTAATGTGATATAGGATCGCAAGATAGAAATCTTCTTATACAGGGATTTAAAATTATTTTCATTTTGGATGTATTATTAAAAGATATGCTTGTAAATTAATAATATTAAAATTTATCAGAAAGAATAGTGTAATTTTTTAGTAAGTACCGCACTAAGTGTAATATTTATTACCCTTATGTGTCATAGTAATTTTGTAGCTGTTCAATAATTTATATATAATTTAATTATTGCTTTTATTAGTTTGAGTAGTCCATGATGAGTTCATTTTTTGATTATGTATTTCTTTTAATTAGTATATGCAATATTAAAATATTAGAGCTGTAGTAACTTTATTTCTTAGAATAATGATATTATTATTCACTGTAGATTAGGTGTACAATCTGATCATCTTAATGTTATAAATATTTATGGTTAATAGCATGTCTGTCTTATACTATAATATATAGAAATATAATGTTATTGGTAGAATTGCCGTAACTTTAGCTATAGATTTCACCTATCGTTAGATAGATGTCATTTTTAGTAATATAGTCTTATATGATAAATGGTAATTTTTAATAAAAATATGATTATTAATAATAAATAGGTATTGCAAACTATTAGTTATTTTATTACTAATTTTTTAGTAGAAAAATTTTCAACAATAGCTAAATTAGTAATTGATTAATACTTATATATTATAGATATTATTTTTTAATATAGAAATAATCTAATTTTATTGGGATAGTAAGAGACCATTTATGTTTAAGATAGAAATTTATGTATATAAAGTAAATCCTTTATTTTTTAATATTTGTTTTAAATCCCAAGAAAGAAAGTATCTTAAAATCGTAAGCATAGTAGTTCAGTCGCTTTAATTTATGAATAGCTAAAACATATATTGTGATAGACATATAGTGGATGGTTAATTAATTCTGAATTTATGTATGGTTGTAGTTATAAAATATAAAAAGTTATTAATATAACTATGATCTATGAATGCATAAGTTATTAGAATAACTGAGCAAAAAAATAATATAATAATCATAAGTATTAGTTAATAGTTTTTATTAATATAATTATTGTTAATATTTATTAGGTATTTTATATTGATGATTATCATGCTAAAATTACTAATTAGTAGATTCTATTTTAATACAGATTAGCAATAAATTTTAGTCTATAAAAATAAAATTTAGGTAGTGGAAAGTATTCATCACTTATATATTTTTTATATAAATATCATTCTCTGAGGTGTAAATAATTCTTTTTTAGGTAATGATTTTTTAGCATGGTAATCATATTATAAAATTAGTGCTATTTGGATCATATAAATTGTTTTTTTAAATTAGGTAATTTGGTATGTATGATTATAGTTATCAACATTTACTATATTATAATTTGGCTATAACAATAAGTATTAATACTAGGTATAAGACACTTAAAATTATATTTTAAATAAGTTTAAACATTATCTTAAGTTTAGTACAATACTGAATTTGGCTATTAAGATTATTACATATAAATATCTAACAGACAAAAATTATTCATCTGTGCCTTGGGCTGCTACGGCAGCTGATTTAGCTGCGATCTCGGCAGCACTACCTAAGTAGTAATGATTCCTTGGCTTAAAAGCGTTATCAAATTCATACACTAATGGTATTCCAGTTGGAATATTTAATTCCAATATCTCTTTTTCATTTAAGTTATCTAGGTATTTTATTAGTGCTCGTAGAGAGTTGCCGTGAGCTACAATTATAATGCGCTCGTTGTTCTTAAGTTTTGGTAAAATCTCTGCGTCCCAGTATGGAATAACGCGGTTAATAGTTAGTGCTAAGCTTTCGGATAACGGAAGTTTGTGTCTAGCTAGCATATTGTATCGAGGGTCGTGACCTGGATAGCGTTCGTCTTCTGTAGTTAATTTGGGCGGAAGTGCAGTAAAGCTACGACGCCATTGTTTAACTTGTTCATTACCATATTTCTTAGCAGTTTCTGCTTTATTTAAGCCTTGTAGGGCTCCATAATGACGCTCATTTAGTCTCCATGATTTTTCACTAGGTAGCCAGGTTTGGTCTAGTGCATCGAGGATATGCCATAAAGTGTGGATTGCACGTTTTAAGACAGAAGTATATGCAAAGTCAAAAGAAAAGCCTTTTTTTTGTAATAAATTACCCGCGTCTTGTGCTTCAGCATGGCCTTTATCAGATAAATCAACATCATGCCAACCAGTAAAGCGATTTTCATAATTCCATTGGCTTTCACCATGTCGTACCATGACAAGCTTAGTTGCAGCCATAATTTAACTCCTAAATAATTTTATAGTTATATTATAATAATGATAATATATGCTTATGCTTATGCTTATGCTTATGCTTATGCTTATGCTTATGCTTATGCTTATGCTTATGCTTATGTTAACAATTAATATTATTAAATCATAATGAATTTATCACTATTAAGTTAATAATATTTTAGTAAATGCTAGACCTACCAGGTACATATGCTGTAACAATTAAACATAAATTTACTCTAGCTTACCATACTTATAGTGTAAGAAAAGTATGTTAATTTATTTATATAAGTGTTTATTTCGGTAGAATTCCTTCACCTTGAGTAATTTAAAAGAAATTTAAGTAGAGGCATGTTAGATAAAAAACTAATGATTTATTATAAATTATCATCATAAGATCTTATCTTTATCTTTTATTTTTCAAAGATTACTTATAAGGCAATAATAAGTAATAGTATCAATATATCATTAATAATGTTCTATATTTTATAATTATAGATAAATATTCCTTACTAAAGTTAGATACTTTGAATAAAAGTTGGTAATTTACAATAAGTACCAGGCTATTTTAGTACTATGATAGTCTTTACCTATAAAAATATGAATTGTTTACTATATATTAAGTATTTTAATTATTTTTATCTACTCAGCGTTTAATACTATATTAAGATTAATATTTTAATGTTGTCATATCTTATGATTAGTCAGTGTATGCATTAGATTGAGTAATAAATTTTAGTTTATATATAAAATTGTAATAAGATGTTTTAGAAAATATTTAGAGGCTATCTGGGATAGGTTGTTTATGAATGCATGAACTAATATTTTTATTTGTGTTTATTCCTTAGCTTCTCATCTGTTTTAAAGTGATATAATATAATTATTATGTTAGTTGTATATTTACCTCAAAGATATTAATGATAATTGTTAATGATAATTGAAGTGCTTGATAGTTAAATTTTTATTTTTTATTATCATAGATAATTAGATATTATATTTATGTTATGATTGATGGTTAAGTAATGTTTTTATTGCGTTAGCTATTTTTGATATTAAATAAAATAGCCTAAAATGCTTAATATTTTAATGAGTTATTTAAAAGTAGAGCATATTATTGTGATCTTTTTAGTATCATGGTCACGATGTAGTCTAACAGTTATAAAGCGCGCAGTATTTTTTGTCTTAGTCTATAGGTTAGGTTTTGTATTTATGTGATCTTTTCTCGACTATATTTTTAGTAAAATAAGATACTACTATATTTTTATTTAAGTTAGTAGTACAATTAATCCTCTATCTGTGTTAAATGATGTAGTGTATTACTGCTGAAATTAATATACTAAAGTATTTTCAATAGATAAAATAAATATAGTCATGAGATGTAATATGAGTGTTAATTGAAGTTATATATGATTTTAGTAGTATCTAAATGTTGTTTGTTTAGTGGTATTAATAATTGCATTAATTATTATATTTCTACTACATTTAAAGTAGGTTAGGTGTTAATTTGACTAAATAATTCTAGTTACTATTAATTATATATTTTTTAAAATACTTCACTACTTGTGTAATTTTACTCATGTATGGTATTCCCAATAAAAATTAGGATATTACTAATTATTTTAAGGGCGGTATATTGATCTCTAGTAATAATGGTATGCATATTATTTTTATTCTCTTTGAGAGAGCATAATAGGTTCTTTATTTATAATTAACATGTGCTGTATTTTTTCTATGTATTATGTACTAGTCGTATTGAAATATTGAGCCTTAGATGATCCCTTTATTGCAGTTATAATAGCGCTCTTATTTTAATAATATATCTTAATCGTATCTTATATTTAATCGTATCTATATGACTGCGATGTTTATATTTTTTATATTTTCTTTTAGAAGTATATTGGTCACAATAGTATTGTCTTTATTATCTTTTTTTTAAATTAGTACTATAATTGTTTTCAGTATTATTGACTATATAATGCTAATTACTGTGCTCTCGGGACTCTAAGCGTGATATTTACAGCATCTATTATTATTTTATTTTTAGTTAAAATTGTTAGCTGCTAGATGAGTGAATACGAATGTTAGTATGTAGTGGTATATGAACTATACCGTCCTTATTATTATCTATTGATTATTTAAGTACGAGATAATTAAATTATTTCTGATTTGTAGTAGATATTTACTTATGTTTATATTATTAGCACAATACCTAGTATGTCTCTGCGGCACACTAGGTTAATTATCTACATATAGTGACTGTGTATTATATTAGTGACTGTATATTATATAAAATTTTAGAATACCTGATATTTCCATCATAAATGAGTCATAAGATATATATGTATTTTACAATATAGTGTAATTAGTATGTAATGGTCGTATTCATGGTTATAGAAAGATTAAGTAACTATGATTACGTTCATATAAATATTTTAAAGGCGTAGCTCAGAGATGTCCTGCTACTAAAATTTTATAATAAAAATAATTAATAATCTACAATATAACATGTTTAATTCATGCGGAAAATGATTGAAATGCTATATATTTACCATTATGTTTATATATCACAAGGGGTATATTGAATGGTAAAATATTTTGTAAGAATAATAATATTATCGGGAAGAAGATATTCAGAAATACTCAGTTGTATTAAAAATTAATAATTTAATCTAGTAATATATTAAATTATGGTGCATATTGCGCAATGATGCTAAAAATAATCTCTACTTGTATTTAATTTATATTATTAATTATCTATTATATAGCTAGATGAAAACGTATTTGTATAAATAATATTTCTCTTTCAATTTATATGTAGCAGTCAGTTATAAAATACGTCTTAGGGCTACTATATTAACGTCTAGTTAAATGATTTTATAATAAATTAGATATTTAGTTTTGATATAACCAACTAATATTCTCAGGTGCTTGTTTTTGATTTGTTTATTCTAACTACTTATAATTATAGTATAAGCCATAATAATCGTTAGGATAAAAAATATGAAATCTTAGTTACCTGGAATTAATTAAGTAAAAGATAGCTATTTGTGGGAGTTAGAGAGTATATCTGGTGAAATAAATATGGCTGGATCATGTGCATTTCTTTGTTGCTAGTAAGCGATAAATAATATGATAGTTTTTATATACTAAGCAACTATTAACTCGTAGTTATTAGGGGATGTTCAGTTGTTAGGGTACAGGTTGTTATATAACTATTGTCTGGTTATTGTAAAAATTATAGTGTCATAAATTTATTAATGTCATAGTTAAATAAGAGATTAATATATTCTTAAATGCGTTAAAGGTTGATTACAGTGTTAAGTGATTATTGGTGTAT
This sequence comes from Serratia symbiotica str. 'Cinara cedri', assembly GCA_000238975.1. Classification (GTDB taxonomy): domain Bacteria; phylum Pseudomonadota; class Gammaproteobacteria; order Enterobacterales; family Enterobacteriaceae; genus Serratia_D; species Serratia_D symbiotica_A. The sequence goes on from CP002295.1 coordinate 599,619, forward strand.
AATATGAGCTTATTTAGTGTAAATTTGCGCTGTTTATAATAATTATATAGTGTGTTTCTGTTTTATGCTTATGACATCATCCCATCTAGATATAATAGTATTGTTTTTTAATGTTTAGTAAGTTTTTAGTTAAAGTTATTATTAATATATATGCATAAGCTTAAGTTTCAGTATTAGATAAAATAAATACTAAGTTTAGTTGTACATGGCTGTACTTTTTAAGAAAAAACTAGCAGAATCAATAGAAATATTATGTAGATAGGACTATAATAATATTCACCAATATACAAATAACATATACTTTTATTACTGTATAAAAATTTTGATATGAGGGTATTATAATTAGATAGAAATATAGTTATTAAGTTAAATTTTTATAATCACTTCGCTATTTTAAATTTAATACTCATGTTAATATGTTAAAAATATAGCACTGTTACTAGATTTAATCTGCCATAGTTATTTTTATTTTATTTATTCATGTGAATAGTTAATTAAGTATCTGTGACTAAAATACTATATTTACTTAAAGACGACTACGTAATAGATGTTATAAGTAGGGTCTTTCATTTTAGCTAATTTTGTATTAGCTATCTATTTTAATATGTCTGCTTATTATTATGTTATTTACAGTATGTAAACTAGAACATGAATGATAAGGTGTCTTAAATATATATTTAATTTAATAATATATAACTACTTATATGGGTATTGGTTACTTATTATAGGCGTTATCAGTTAAGTAGCACTAAATAAAAATAGTAGTTAGCAATTTGTTATACTTCGATAACGACACCTGATTAATTGTTATTACTTAGTTAATACTAATAAATTATTTATTAACCGCATATTATTTTCTCCAATATTTATTACATGATCAAGCAGTTAATGTAGATAAAATATATAGTATTTTGTAATTTTGATTATAGATGCTGACTTTAGTATAGATAATATTTGTTTTTTTGTAAAATAAATTATTATCTTGGACGGCACTCGCGTGTAGGATTGAGTGCTTGAGATATGTATTATTTAGTTTAAATAGTATTGATAATAATAATACAAGTATTAGAATGGTAAAATATTACTATTTACTACAGTTAATATAAAACCTTCTATACTATACGAGCTAACACCTAGTAAACAGTATCTATGGTTATGTATCATTGAATTTAAATAATTATCATGGTTGCTACCATTATAAATAAACATTAAGTCTTTATTATTTGTTTTTATTAAAGAATGTATAAAGTTAATAATTGGTTAGGAGCTGATATATATTTAGAATATACGCTTTGAGTTTATATTATCCCTTTAGTGTTCAAGGGACTAAGTGGTATATCTAGAAAACTAGTAGATAACTGATAAAATATAGTTGCCAATAGCTATTATCCGCTATAAGCAAGGGGAGACATAATTTATTTTTAATATCTGTATTTAGATAATTTGCATAATATCATACTATATTTAATTAGTAATAGTTAAATTAGTATATATTATTATTGCATGACATATATCATCTATAATGATATAAAATTTGCTGCTGCAAAGATGTTTAAGTCTTTATGATCATCTCCTATAGTTACTACTTCCTGTATGCTAGATCTTTAGAGGTTTACTCTATTATATAAATTTACGATTAATATTATTATTTATAGCATTTGCCTATAAACATCTTAATATACTATGAGGTTACCTAGGTATTTCTAGTACTTTAGTACAGGAGTATTTCAATTAGATATTTACGTATCATATAGAAAATATATAAATATATTACGCTTTTATAAAATTAAAATAGGATATTAATCTGCTATAATATTAGTTATATAATGTCTTTGACGGTATATCTTATGAATATCTAAATTAAATTTATCGCTATTTAGTGTTTGATAAAGTATGGTGTTATATAGATATATAAGAGATTTGAGATTTCTTTGTTTAATTATTTAGAGTGATCTCTATTCTGATTAGTTATTTGTATATTAATTGGGGTTAATATGTTATTATAATAATTATAAAGAAGATTACTATTATTATAGTAAGGTGTAGGATGGTAATGTATCGAGCTTGATAGAATAGGGATAGTTATATTAGCAGATTCGTTACTATTATCATCTAATACTTGAGTAGCATGTCTTTATTAACTTTATTGGTTATTATAAAAATATATTTTTAGTTATTCAATACTGCCATCTTTTAGATTATAGTTAAGAGATCTATTATTTATTCGGATATTATTTTTGTTAAAGAAAAACTACTCGAGTAGTATTATTGGATAATCAAAGGATAAAATTACGTAGATATAGATACAATATAGTCTATAGACTATAAATATAATAACAATTATTATAATTTGAACAATTGTAAGTAGTTTATCTTTTTATTTTCTTGGGGAGAAATAAATGAGACAAGTGGTGTATGTAAGTAGTTTAGAAAGTCAGCAAATTCATGTATGGCAGCTAGATATAGCGGGCTCGTTAAAGCTTTTACAGGTTATTAATGCACCGTGGCAAGTGCAGCCTATGACCATGCACCCAAAGAAAAGTTATTTATATGTCGGCATACGTCCAGTATTTAGTATTGTCAGTTACCGTATCCAAACTGACGGTACATTATATCAGGCCAGTATAGCATCGTTACCAGCTAGCTCAAGTTATGTCTCTACTGATTTACTTGGACGCTACTTGTTTTCTGTATCTTACAGTGGTAATTGTATTAGTGTTAGTCATATTAATGACGATGGCTTAGTCACTATGCCCCCTATCCAGCAAATAAGGGGCGCTATTGCCCCACACTCCGCTAATATAACTCCGGATAATCAATACTTACTAATACCGTGTTTAAAAGAAGATTGTATTCGTTTATTTAAACTTGGCATTAACGGTCAATTAATGCCGCATATACAGGAAGTTGTAAATACTGCCGTTGGTTCTGGACCACGGCATATAGCCTTCCATCCTAATGGTCAGTATGCTTACTGTGTAAACGAGTTAGATGGTACAGTAAATATATTAAGTATCTTAAAAAATGGCAGTAAATACTGCGTAACACAAACGTTAGATATTATGCCGGTGGAATGTAATTGCCAGCGGTGGGCTTCAGATATTCATATTACACCTAATGGACTCTTCTTGTATACTAGTGAGCGTACTATGAATCTTTTAACTATCTTTAAGGTTGGTGCAGAAGGTAGAACACTGTCAGTGGTTGGCTATCAGTCAACTGACGCATTACCACGTAGCTTCAACATTGATCATAGTGGTCGCTTTATAGTTTCTGCCAGTCAGTCTTCTGATCATATTATAAGTATATGAAATTAATCAAAGTAATGGTAAGTTAAATATGTTAGCGTGTTATCCAGTTGGTAACAATCCAGTTTGGGTGAGTATATTAGCACATTAATCAAAAGGATACAATAATTATTGTCAAATTAATTAGTATCCTTAGGCCATGTTATCTGGAGTTTTTAGTATGTTTAGGTAGTTACGTACTATGTTGTATTGTGGTATTAAAAGAAAGATTTGAATACAAAATATTTGCTTTTATATTGGATAGCCTTTAATAGTCATTGTTAGTGTTACTGGCACCCAGGTTATTAATTGTGTTCCTAAGATTTACGTATAATTCACTAAGTTATAGGTTATAAATATCGTCATCTATAGTGAAGGCAATGAATTGTCTAGTATGCTCTAGGTTCTTGTTTGATAAGTTTTAGTTTTCTTTGCTTTAAGGGTGGTATAGGTGTGAGAAGCAGTACGTAATTAGAAGGCTATTTCACAAGCTTACTTAACCTACTTATAACTCGTATTATCATCTAGTTTCGATATTTCTTATAATATTTATCTAGTATATTAACAATCACGTCTTAAATAAGTAGTGTAATGTTATATTGATTGTCATACTAGCTATCAAGGAAATAGCAGAATATTTTACTATATCGATATCTAAGTTATACATAAATTATAATCAGTTAGTGTCTTTATTTTATAAATTGTTATTTATGTTGATATTATTATGTAGCATTAGTATGTACCTATTAGTGTAAGTTTTTGTATAATAAAAATATCGTATTTATTAGTATAGTTAAGTTATATCAATCGTATATATTTAGTAATTACTGGAATGATTACATCACCGCTGGTGATATTGTTGTTTTTATATACGTAAAGTATTAAGAGAGAGTTACAATTATTTTGTTATAGATTAGTATTTATTAGATGATATTTTACTACTATAGTTTTGGGCATGATTATATTTTGCTGCATCAATAAAAGCTAGATATATCATTTTTGTAATGATATTTTATTTATTTTTTTGTTGACTACTTTTAGTGTATAAAATTAGACTATGCATTAGCGAGATATTATATCTTAATGATTGCTTTTATATCCTGTTAATACGTTTAGAATAGCTAGAAAGTAATTAGTAGTGTTAGTAAGTATAATTTTATTGTTACCTCTTTACAATAGTATTAATAGCAATAAAAGTTAGTAGGATAGTTAATTATATATCAATTTACTGATTTATTAATGTCAATTCAGCTAAAGATAGGTGTTTACAAGTTTTTATAGAAAGATTAATTAGTTTTGTGTATTCGGTAGATAATAGTTGTTCGATTGGTATAAAACTATTAGAGTATCTCTAGCTAATATGAGAGAGATGAGTGGATAAAATATAAGGATATCATATTGAACTTTTATATGTATTATATCTAAATTAATTTATATTAATATGGGATGACACTTAAGCTTAATTATAATTTTTATTATATAATATTTTTATTACTTAGTACTATATATAGTAAAATACTTGATATAATATTAAAAGTTGAAAAGTAAGTATTACAGGTATTGGTAAGAGTGTGTATATCAAAATAAAGGACTAGTCATTGTTTTATTATTAAAATAATTATAGTTTCAAATAAAATAACAGTGATAATATGTAAGATAAAAAACTTGGAGATGATGATTAATATAAATAATAATCATGAATTCTGTAACAGAAAGGAGGTGGTATGGAATTAATAATCTTAAGACTTATTTATTGATAAGTATTGTATTTTGCATGAGATAAGTATGATATTATATTAAAAATAATGTTGCCAGGCTAAGGAAGATAAAGAAACCACCAGTATCAGTTAGTGCAGTGATTATTACGCTAGAACCAACTGCTGGATCATGTCCAAGCTTGAGCATAGTTACTGGGATCACTACCCCCATTAGTGCTGCTACGATTAAATTTATAATAATTGCTAATGTCATTACTCCCCCTATTGCTAGATCTCCATATAAAAGCGAAGTTATCACGCCCATGATTCCGCCCCATACAACACCATTAATAATAGCAACCCCAAGTTCTCTAGGTAGTAGGCGTGAAATATTGCACTCTTCTATTTGGTGTAATGCTAGCGCACGAACAACCATTGTGATAGTTTGATTGCCTGTATTTCCCCCTATACCAGCAACAATAGGCATTAATGCTGCTAATTCAACTAATTGAGAGATGGTCTGCTCAAATAATCCGATCACTCTTGAGGCAATAAACGCTGTACAAAGATTAACTGCTAACCATGTCCAGCGAGTTTTTACAACTTTGTTTACTGGAGCAAATACATCTTCTGCTGGACTTAATCCACCTAAACGTCGTAAATTGTTATCACTTGCGTTATTTATTACATCGATAATATCTTCAATAGTAAGACGCCCTATTAATTCATCTTTTGCGTTAACTACTGGAGCGCTTATTAGGTTATAGCGTTCAAAGGCACTTGCTGCTTTATCGGCCTTATCTGTAGGTTGAAAGCAAGTAGGGTCATTATCCATAACTGTGTGGACTAATGTCTCTGGATCGTTGAGTAAAACTGTAGTTAGTGGTAACTCACCTAATAGTGTGTTTTTACGATTAGTAATGAATATCTTATCTGTAGTATTTGGAAGAATTTTACGCATTCGTAAGAAGCGGTGCACTACGCCAATTGTGACGTCTGGGCGTACTGTAACTAGTTCAAAATTCATTATACAGCCAACAGTATCTTTGCCGTAGTGGCTAATTTCTCGCACTTGAGCACGTAGTGCTGGTTCAAGAGATATTAGTAATCTTTCCATTAGGTTTTGTGGTAAGTATTGCGCTAGGTAGGCTTGTTCATCGACATCTAGTGCTTTGATTGCCTGAATTAGATCTTTATCCTTCATTTCTTTAATCAATATATCCCATAATGGTTTTGCTACCTCAACCAATGTTTGACCGCGCTTAATGTTACCTACTAGTTGCCATAGCGCTAAGCATTCGTCTTGTGGTAATGCTTCTAAGAGGTCCGCTAGATCTGCCGCATGCATATTGTCTAGTAGTTGAGATAGTTCTGTTGTTTGGTCTATTAGATGGTGTTGACTAGTAGTGATGAGGTTATCTGCATGGTCGCGTATGCTGTAGACTAGATCGGTATTATTTAGTAGTAGTGACATAATATACTGACGATATTCGGCTACTTTTTTAACGTTATGTGTAGCGATAGACATAGTATTCCTTATTAGGTGGAGTAGTACTCAGGCTGGGTTTATTGTTAATAGAGAAAGGTGTTGTATAGGTGTAATTAGGTGAAATGCGTTGGTTTTATGGTCAGTCATTTTAACTTTATTAACTGACTATATAATACTGTAACAGGTAGTAAGGATTTTTTAAGATTACCAAACTAAAGAGCATACTTAATCTGATAGATTATTAATCATTATCCATAATGATAAAAATTATCTATAATGATAGATTTGATAAATGTAATGCATTTAAGTAATAAAACTATTTTATTATTATATTGTGATTTATTTTTCTTATATGTACTCTATGATACTAATCTAGTTATTATACTAATTTAGTATATAACTTGATAGTTAAAAAATGTACTTAAATCACAGATAGTGAAAATTATAGATAGTGATAATAATTATTATTGATTTAGTATTGATACGAAGTATATTGTAGTTTTGGTAAAAACATTTAATTTATAAATAAAATATGTTATCTAGATTACTAGATTCATGCATTAGCTTATTTGTGCTATTATTGTATGATTTTAGTTTGCAATATTTTCTTAGTGAATTACTTTTGCAATATTTTCTTAGTGAATTACTTAATATATTCTAGTTTGGATATATTAAGTATCTTAAGCATCTATCTCTTTAATCATCAGTTTCCAGTTTACAACATCTCTCCAATAAGCCTGTTCACGTTCAAGGTCTAACTGTATTAGGTGGTTTTGTGCTAAATATCCATACGGGAAGTATATTGTCCAATGATTATTATACGTGCTGAGATGTAAAGTTGTTGGTATTAAGGTTGATTGGCGCTGGTTATTAAGTAGGATACTTAGGCGTAATATTTGAATTAGTGGTAGGTAATGCTTTTTCTTAAATAGATTCAGATGTGGCAATTCTTCTAGCTTAATCGCTTTTCGGTGTAAACGTACTAGCGCTGCTAGTAGTAATTGTTGTTCTTGGTTGAATCCCGGTAGGTTAGAATGTTGAAGAATGTAGGCAGAGTGGCGTTGCATGCCGTTTTGATTTATGCTTAATCCAACTTCATGCAGCATAGCAGCCCATTTGAGCAACGCTTCTAATTGCGGGCGCACTAGTTTGCTATTTTGTATCATCCACTCTGAATATAATAATTCAGTAGTTTTGAGCACTCTTTGGGCTTGTTCGTGGTCAATATTATAATGATCAGCTAGGCTTTTAGCGGTCCTACTTCGGATGTCTTGATGGCGAAATCGTCCTTCCATTTCATACAATACACCTTCACGTAATGCACCGTCGGAAAGGTGTAGTTTGCTGATAACTAGCGCATCAAATACGCCACATAAGATAGCTAAACCAGCTACGAATACTGGCTGTCGTTCTTCTGATAATCCTGGCAGTGTTAATGAACTAAAATGTTTATATAGCATCACTTGTTCAGCGAGCATCTCTAATCGTTCCAATGTAATTAGTCCATCTTTCTTACCCATCGCTATCAATACTTCATGAGTAGCCTTAATTGTACCAGAAGCGCCGAGTACATGCTCCCAGCCTTGAATACGATATTGCCAGGCTAAAGGTTTTAGCTTTTGCGCCGCTGCCATACGCGCACGTTGGAAGTTTTTTTTATTAATGTCCCCGCTAGGAAAGAATATTTGTGCAAAGCTAACACAGCCCATACGGCGACTCTCTGCTAATATTGGTTCAAAGTCTTCTCCAATAACTAATTCAGTAGAGCCACCACCAATATCAATCACTAGCTTACGGCCTTTTTCTGGTTGGGTGTGCGCCACGCCCATAAAAATTAAGCGTGCTTCTTCTTGACCAGCAATAATTTCTATTGGATAGGGAATGATCTTTGCAGCACGTGTGAGAAATACTTCTACATTTACTGCTTTGCGCAGAGTTTGAGTACCGACAATCGTTACATTATTCGCCGGAAAACCACGTAGTCGTTCAGCGAATAGCGCTAAGCAATTTAGGCCTCTAGTTATCGCTTCTTCATTAAGCATATTATTACTATCTAATCCCTCGGCAAGGATTACACGTTGTTTTAATCTGCTCAGTACCTGTAATGATCCGTTAACAACGCGAGCTATGACCATATGGAAGCTATTGGAGCCTAGATCGATAGCAGCAAGTTCTTGTGGTTTATCAGTGATATTGGTTAATATCGACATATTAGATGACCTATTATCTTGTTTGTTCTAAGGCTTTTAGATATTCATAAATAGCGATTTGAGCACGTATTTTACGTCGGTTACCGCGTGGTACGTATTTATTTCTTAGATTTTTATCTAGATAACGAGCTTTGACTGTATCACTAAATAGAATCTCTAGAATATCTAGAACGTGTTGTTTCAATGTTGGGTCTAGCAGTAATACTGCTACTTCGATACGATAATCTATGTTGCGGGTCATCCAATCCGCTGAGGAAAGATAAACTATTGTATTACCTTTATTAGTAAAAACGTATACCCGATCATGCTCTAGATAATGATCAACTATACTAATTACTTGAATATTGTCACTGATACCTGGTAAATGTGGAATTAAAGAACACATTCCGCGTACTAATAGGCGTATTTTTACTCCAGTAGCAGAGGCATTATATAATCTATCCACCAATAATTTATCAACTAAATTATTGATTTTAAGTACAATACCAGCTTTTTTTCCAGCTTGCGCATTAGCTATTTCATTATCTATTAGTTGATATAATTTTATTCGTGAGTTCTGTGGTGATACTAATAAGTTATGAAATGTTACTGGTCGATATGGATTTTCAATAAAGTTAAATACTCTGTGTACTTCTTTAGTAATTCGCGAGTCCGCTGTTAACAGTGAATAGTCGGTGTAGCGACGTGCAGTCTTTTCATTAAAATTACCAGTTCCTATATGAGCATAATGTATGATTGTTGTTCCTTCACGACGTGTAATTAGAAATAGTTTTGCGTGGATTTTTAATCCTGGTGCTGAGAAGATAACATAAACTCCAGCTTGTGTTAGGCACTTTGCCCAGTGACTATTTGCTGCCTCATCAAATCGTGCATAAAGTTCTACTACTACTGTTATCTTTTTACCATTGCGTGCAGCATGGATCATTGATTCGATAATGCGTGAATTTTTCGCTACGCGATAAATATTGATTTTTATAGTGAGTACGCTAGGATCAAATGATGCTTGGAGTAGTAGTTCTAGTACATGTTCAAATGTGTGGTATGGATAATATAGTAGCACATCTTTTTTACGGATAGCATCAAAGCCATTACGGAAGCGGTCAAACCAAGCATGGCGTAGTTGTGGTCGTGGTTTATTAATTAGTTTGTCTTTGCCAACACTAGGAAAATTCATGAAGTCTTTGAAATTATGGTAGCGAGCACCAGCAATGACTGAATCGTAGTGTGAAATACCTAAATTATTACACAGTAATTTGATCATTGAAGGTGGCATATCACTTTGATAAACAAAACGTACTGGTTCTGCAGTGAGGCGTTGCTTGAATATAGAAGATAGTGGTGTTAATAAACTGGTTTCCATCTTGAAGAGTAGATCATATTCTGCATGGCGGGTAATTTTGATTGAGTAAGCGTTAAGTGCACTATAATTAATGCAACTCTTAAATATATCGTCTAGGCAGTAGCGTAAAATGTTATCTAGTAGAATTATAGGCTTATGTTTGCGTGATACTTCTGTTGGTAGATTTATGAAACGTGACACCTTGTCTGACGGGATTTCCAGTAGCGCATATTCTATGTGTTTGCCTTGTACAATTTCTATAGCTAGATAGGTGCAATTATCCTTCAAGAGTTGCGCTAGATTAGTGTTATGATTTATTAAGATTGGATTTATATATTGATATAACTGCTGTTTAAAATATTGTCTTAGCCATATTTTCTGATTTTCTGATATTTGATGTTCGTTGACCAAGAATATTTTATTCTGTGCCATTTCCAGTAGTATATTATTATATAAATTTTCAAATTTTTGATTAGTTTTTAGTACCTTGGCCCGAATTTTTTTTAGTAGGTAGCATGGGTTATTAGTGTAGCCGTGATCTTCACGAATCAAGATGTGTCGTTTGAGGTCAGCAAAACGCACTTTATAGAATTCGTCTAGGTTGTTAGAGTAAATACCTAGAAAACGTAAGCGCTCAAGTAGTGGGTTACTCTTATCTGCAGCTTCCTGCAATACACGTTCATTAAAGGATAACCAGCTTAGTTCTTTTTCAATGTAGAGCTTTTCTTTACCCATTAGTATGCCCATGTAACCGAAAAAAGATCCGTATTTCTATGGTTAGATACTGCTTAATGTCATGAGATAGGCACAGATGCTTCTATCTACCTTTTTGTGTGAAAGAGTGCCTGTAGCATTAGTGATTACCACAGGACGTATTATGGTTGATTATTTTAATTTAAATAATAAAATCTTGTTTTTATAATTTTCACTTTACTGTAAGTTGATCGTGATTTGTCTTAAATTGCTCCTGGTACTGAGATTGAAAAATACACATGCGTAACACCGTACGATATTCGCCACTAACAAAGAATTCATTTATCAGTTCCCCTTCTATATTAAATCCTAAGTTGCTATATATATGGATTGCCTTGGTATTTTCTTTGTCAACAATTAAGTATAGTTTATATAAGTTAAGCACTGAGAAGCCATAATCCATTGCTAGTAGAGTGGCACTACTAGCATAGCCTTTTCCTTGGTGTACTGGATCTATAATGATCTGGAATTCTGCGCGACGATGGATATGATTGATCTCCACTAGTTCCACTAGTCCAACTTTATTGTTTTGGTGCTCAATGATAAAGCGTCTTTCGCTCTGATCATGAATGTGTTTATCGTAAAGATCAGCGAGTTCCACAAAGGCCTCGTAAGGTTCTTCAAACCAATAACGCATTATATTGGCATTATTTTCCATCTGGTGGACGAATGCTAAATCGTCTTTTTCTAATGGACGCAGTCTTACGCTATAAGTGCTAGACATTTATATTCCTCTTGAATTATAAAATAATGCGCAGTATAAATTCTGAGTAAGAACTATTATTAAAAATATAGAGTAAAAGTAATCGTAGTATATGTGTATTTTATTGATTTTTATCAACTTACTTTGCATTTTATAAGTTAAGATGTCTTTAGATATCTTATTATTTTAGATTTTTAGCTATTACCCAAATAATAAACGATAACTAATTCTTTAATTAGTCATTAATAGGGAGATATATAACTATATAGATATAGCTTTCTGTGATTCATTATTGGAATACTTTGTATCAGTTAGGCACTTACCGTCTAACCATGCGGCATTTTTACGCATTATTAGTCTATTGGTAACAAACCAATTTACTACTATTGGATACAGTATATGTTCTTGGGCTTGTATTCGCGTAATTACATCATTTTCTTTGTCATCGGCAAAGATAGGTATCTTAGCCTGTAATATCACTGGCCCGTTATCTAGTTGTTCAGTAACAAAATGTACTGAGGTTCCGTGTTCTTTGTCGTTATTTTTTATCACTTGATGATAGGTGTGTAGTCCAGGGTATTTTGGTAGCAAGGAGGGGTGTATATTTAGTATACGGCCAACATAACGTAATACAAACTGTGGGCTTAAGATGCGCATATAACCAGCTAATACCAATAGATCAGGTTTATATGGGTCAATGATGTTAGCTAAGGTAGCATCAAACATAGTACGATTATGATAATTATTATCGTCTAGTACGTGTGTTGCGATACCTGCCGCACGCGCACGATGAAGACCGTAAGCCTGTGCCTTGTTGCTGCAAACTGCAACAATCTTAGCAATAATTAATCCTTGTTGACAGGCATTAATGAGTGCTTGAAGATTACTCCCGTGACCAGAAATTAACACTACAATCTTTTTCATCTACTTATTAGTACTTGTTTCGTGCCATTAGAGGCAGTAAGATTACCGATCTTCCATGCATTTTCTCCAGATGAATTTAGTAGTACTAGCGCTGTTTCTACCTTTATACTTGGTAGAGCAATTATCATACCTACGCCGCAGTTAAAGGTACGATACATCTCGTAGCAGCTAAGTTTACCAGCTTGTTGTAACCAATGGAATATTGCAGGCCATTGCCAACTAGTTTCATCAATGACTGCTGTGATATTTGCTGGAAGCATGCGTGGAATATTTTCCCAAAAACCGCCTCCAGTAATATGAGCTATGGCGTGTACATCAATTTTTTTAATTAGTTCTAATATTGATCTCACATAAATTTTAGTTGGAGCTAATAGGTGATCTATTAGCATTTTTCCTGCTAACAGGGTATTTGTAGGGTCAGTGTTATTCACTTCTAGGATTTTACGTACTAATGAGTAGCCATTAGAGTGCGGCCCGGAGGAGCTAAGTGCAATCAAGGCATCTCCGGGTCTCACTAAGTTATTATTAATAATATTGGATTTTTCAACTACTCCTACACAGAAGCCAGCTATATCATAGTCCGTAGTATTGTACATGCCAGGCATTTCAGCAGTTTCACCACCTACTAATGCACAGCCAGATATCTTGCATCCTTTAACAATACCTGTGATAACACTGGCGGCGATACTTATATTAAGTTTGCCGGTAGCGTAGTAATCAAGGAAGAATAGTGGCTCAGCGCCTTGCACTACTAGATCGTTCACGCACATAGCAACTAGATCAATACCTATTGTATCATGGCATTTTAGATCTATAGCTAGACGTAATTTGGTTCCTACTCCATCAGTAGTGGAAACTAGCACTGGGTCTCGGTATTGTTGCGGTAATGTACAAAGTGCACTAAACATACCTATACCACTTATTACTTCAGGGCGTGTTGTCTGTGTAACAATACCTTTAATATGATCTACTAAAATATTGCTATTATCAATATCGACACCTGCCTCCTTATAACTAAGAGGTTTTTTATTGATCAATGCATAGTCCTTAAAATAATTTGTAATTTTAATATTATTTTGCTGGTATTAGTATTTTATAATAGGTAACTCTGATTCTAGCATTGTATGTCAGTGTTTACGAGTAGCCCCTAAATTAGTTTTGTTTTGCATTTTTGATTAAAATTAATACTTAATTTTTTAATTTATTATTATTTTATCATTACTATATGGTTGTAAAAATATAGTATAATTTAATAATTTTATTTTTAATTAATCTGTATGACATTAAGTAATAAAGCTTTTCCCATGAAACATTTACATACATACTATAAAATTAGCCTTATGCGTGAATATAATATGTATACTAAATATTGACGTAATTTAGCCTTTACAGTGGGTTACGTACTCACTTATGAAGCCTTTATTTATTGAGAGGTTAAATAGCTAATATTTATAGTAATAATGGATTGGTTTAAGTGAATTAATTATGTACTTATATAGCGTTTGCATAAGTACGCAATGCAGTACTAACTTATAGTTAGTCAGCTAAGCTATGATATATAGATAGAGAATACATATAATACATAACATACAGTATATATGCTGTATATATTTAACTAGTATTACTATTTTTATAGTGATAAAAATATTAGAGAAGGATTTAGATCTTAAGGATACATAATTAATAAAAAAATAAGTTTTAATGTTGCTATATATGATGAGTGTACTTATTATATTTTAATATGACTTATATAAATGTAATAATTAGCACTAGATCCACAGTGTGTAGATAGATTATTGGCTCGTTATAAATATCATGAAATAATAGGTTAACGCGATTCCTTATCTTACTATTGTAAGTTTACTATTCATTTTAGTAAATTGTAGTTTTTCTTTATAGTGTATCATTCAAGGATAATTTATCATCTAAGTAATTTAAATTATTATATTTTGATGTTGTTTAGGTTATAGGTAGGTTACCTTATGATCTATTACACTTTTTTATTACTTGAATCCCTAGCTGTGTTAGAGATTTAGGTTGGTAATTATGTATATATTATGTTATTAGGAACACTTGCTTATCATTTTAACTAAGCTTTATCAACAATATTGCGCTTATACTCGTAGCTAGTATAAATTACTTGTTAATTATCTATTTATTAGGGAATCTTTCTTATTAAAATATTCGATAATATAATGGTGTTCATCATGATACCATGATGGTAATAGTATAAAGTTGTTTTGTAGAAGGATTATCTACTGCGGTTATTTTATTTTCCTTTTGCTGCAGGCTTTTGCTGTAAGCTAATGGTTTTCACTATTATTGTTTTGTTGGCGTGCTATCGCTGAGTACTAATTTGATAGTACTTTTGATGCTGACCTTTTTATCCATGCTATGCTACTTTATTTAGTTAGTAGTCAAGGTTTTAATGGTGTCTTGACATCAGATGATGTTAATTTTTTTTGTTGGTAGTATGCTGATTTTATTTAATCATAAGTTTTGGGATAATGGTAGGTATATGTTTTATCAGCAGCATACCACTGTTATTGTTACATTATTCGTGTAAACCGTTTAGTAACTCCAAAGGTTGTACTGGTGGGTAAATATCTATCTGTTTGTCAACATTATCTGTCAATGGAATAGATGGTATATTGTAGTTATTATTTTGTGCTGGTAGGATAAAATCAGGAGGTACATTTAATACTTTAAGTGATTCGGCGCGAAAATATGCTTCGTTGTTACTTATTTTGTGCTTGTTATTTTCATTGTTACTACAACCTGTTAGTAGTATAATTATTGAACAGTTAATGACTTTTGTCATTGTTAATTTTTTTAATAAATAAACCATTAAATTTCCTTTAGTATTTTAGTAAACCAGCATTTTTTAGCGCACGCTCTACCACCATACGGGCAGTACCACTCAACGGTGTCATCGGCAGACGTAACGTATCAGTTTTTAATAATTTCAGCGCCATGCAAGCCCATTTTACTGGGATAGGGTTTGATTCCACAAATAAATTTTGATGTAATGGCATCAAATTTTGATTTAAGCGGTATGCTTTTGTAAAGTGTCCTTGGGATGCTAATGTACAAAGCTGTGCCATTTCACGCGCTGCTACGTTAGCTGTAACAGAAATAATTCCTTTACCACCTAATTTCATAAAGTCTAAGCCACTAACGTCATCGCCACTTAGTAAGATGAAATCTTCATCATCGACATGTTGTTTAATTTGGTTAACACGGCTCAAGTTTCCTGTTGCTTCTTTAATAGCAACAATATTATTTATTTTTGCCAGCCTTGCAACTGTCTCGGGTAACAAATCACAGCCAGTGCGTGATGGCACATTATAGAGAATCTGTGGTAGTGTAGTGCTTTCTGCTATTGCTTTAAAGTGCTGATATAATCCTTCTTGAGTTGGCTTATTATAGTATGGCGTCACTGTTAGACATCCTACTATACCAGTACCAGTAAAACAGTGAGTAAGTGAAATGGCTTCAGTAGTGGCATTAGCGCCAGTTCCAGCAATCACCGGAATTCGCCCATCAGCTAATTCTAGTGTCTGTAATACTACATGAATATGTTCATCATGAGTAAGTGTTGCAGATTCGCCAGTAGTCCCAACGGACACAATTGCTGCTGTTCCACTAGCTACATGATAATCAATTATTTTTTTTAAGCTTACGTGATCAATAATGCCTTTATTGTCCATTGGAGTAACTAGTGCAACAATACTTCCGGTAAACATTGATCGCCCCTTCTAAAAAAACAAGTTATTTATGTTACTTTTGACGCCTATCTAAAAGCAAGTAAACAACAGCTTTAATAGGGATTAGGTGAGAAACTTTTATATTTAGTATTTATATACATTGCTTAAGATCAGTAGTACTATTGTATCTTTATTATATAAATATAATCTCCTAATTATAGTGTTTCGTGGTGAGTATCTAGGCCTTATTAATATTATTATGCATTAAGTACGTAGTTGTATTTTTTATCTATTAAATAGTTTTCGGTATGTTAGGACAGACATACATATTTAAATGATTTTATCTTTTGGGTGAAGTGGAGAGCTATTAGATCAGTAGAGTCTACCTTATCGCAAAAAAAAATTTTTGCGCCGAAGTATTTAACTATGAAATAATTTCTAATTATAAGGAAATAAACTAATTAACTCATTAGGTTGATGATATGCGCTACAGTATTGATACAGGGGTTATGATGATATTCTTCACTATTTAGGCGCATACCCTAAATACTAGGTGCATACCCCTAAAGAACTGCATATTAATCATTAATATTAGTAATTAATACACTCTTAGTCAATGCATATCGAGTTATACCCCCAAAAATATTGAAATATGCTGCTTATTTGCCACGTGTGACAAATAAAGCAAATTATATTTGACTATTTTGTAAAAAATGCTCAGAAGATATATGAATATACTTGTTTAAAAGTTTGCATTACGTGGTGTACGTGGGAATGGAATTACATCGCGTATATTTTGTATACCAGTAACATATGAAACTAAACGCTCAAAGCCTAGACCAAAGCCAGCATGAGGCACTGTTCCGTAACGCCGCAGGTCACGATACCATCCATAGTCCTCTTTATGATGTAGTCCTATTTCTAATAATCGCTGATCTAGTATATCTATGCGTTCTTCACGTTGAGAGCCACCAATAATCTCACCCACACCTGGTACTAATACGTCCATTGCTGCTACAGTTTTATTATCATCGTTTATACGCATATAAAAAGCCTTAATGTCTTTTGGGTAGTTTTTTACTACTACAGGTCCCTTAAAATGTTTCTCTGTTAGATAACGTTCGTGTTCAGAAGATAAATCCATCCCCCAACATATTTTATGTTGAAAGATTTGCCCTGAATCTAGGAGGATCTCTATTGCTTTAGTATAGTTAATATGCGTAAAATTCAAATAAATAAGGCGCTCGAGACGATAGATGACATCTTTTTCTACGTGTTCGGCAAAGAATATCATGTCGTCCATTCGCTCATTTAATACGGCCTGGAATACATATTTTAGCATTTTTTCTGCTAAGATCGTAATATCATTTAGTGTAGCAAATGCTACTTCTGGCTCAATCATCCAAAATTCAGCCAAGTGACGACTAGTATTAGAGTTTTCAGCGCGGAAGGTTGGGCCAAAAGTATATATTTTTGACATTGCGCAAGCGTAAGTCTCTCCGTTTAATTGACCTGATACGGTTAGAAAAGTTTCTTTACCAAAGAAGTCTTTGCCGAAATCAATCGTGCCTTGGGCAGTACGTGGTATATTTTCTAAATCTAATGTAGAAACGCGGAACATTTCTCCTGCGCCTTCGGTATTTGAGGCAGTGATTAATGGGGTAGTTACCCAGAAAAAACCGTTCTCATGATAGTAGCGGTGAATAGCACTTGCCAAGGTGTGACGTATGCGTGTGACGGCGCCGATTAAGTTTGTGCGTGGACGTAGATGAGCTACTTCACGTAGATACTCAATACTGTGTCGTTTGGCTGATATGGGATAAGTCTTTGGATTATCTACCCATCCGACTACTTTAATAGCAGTAACTTGTAGCTCGAAACTTTGTTTTTTACCTAGTGACGTGCTTACCTTGCCTGTTATTTCAACTGAACAACCGGTAGTTAAATGTAGTACTTCATTTTGATAATTCTCTAAAGAATGATGCACTACAGCTTGTAATAGATTAAAACAAGAGCCATCATAAATGGCAAGAAAGGAGATACCAGTTTTAGAATCCCTCCTAGTACGTACCCAGCCGCGCACAGTAACTTCAGTGTTGACCGTAGTAAGACCATGTAGTACATTGATTACAGGCACTACCCTCATAGACGTCTCTCTTTAATATTTAATTTAGGATTGATTATTTACACAATAATATAGATATGCTTAGTATATTACTTGCTGTATAGCTAAGTACAAGTATAAATCGTCGGATAATTGATATATTAATTAATGCTGTGTAATTTATGGTAAAATATAATGCTTAATTATAATGTTAATTGCTTGCTGATTAGAATAAGTTAAGCGTCGAGAGAGCGTTATGCGCGAAGAGACATATGTACTTTGGTGATCTATAGTGCTAACATACTATCTAATTTAGATTATTGGGTAGAGTCAGCTATAATATTATGAGTTTACTTATTTATAAGTAAGTAGATATTTGCAGTGCAAGATACCTTGTGATCTTGCTATTCATGTAATTAGGTATGAATATAAAGTATAAAAGTATAAAGGATTATTATATATAAAAATTAATTCAGAGTTTAATGTAAATGCATCATAAAGTCCAGTGATCGTGCTATAATTTAGTGTGTATAGTTTTTTTTGACTGGTATATCAGGTAAGTACAGATTGCGAAGAGACTAAATGTATTTTTATATAAGTAGATATGGCGTATGAGCAAAGTAATTGAGTGAATATGCAGTAGCATCAAAAAATAATAGCTATTTTAATGGGTAATAGATGTTGCATAATATGTGGTTTATTTTATGTCTTTAATGAATTCTATGATAGTAGACAGTTTTTAATATGTTTTTTTGCTAATTTTTAGCTATAGATAACTAATTGACACTCCGGATTTATAGCCATAGTCTGTAAATTACAATAATATTTAGCCGGCGTCATAACAAACATTTTATTGGGAGATATATAATTAATTTTAATTACTAGGAGTGTGGTACTTAGTATTTTTGCTGCGTCAATTATATTTTTATAATTAAAAATATTATTTTTTATAACTGTCTTAAATTATATTTTTAGTGTAATATTGATCTCAAGGGATTGCAATGATATCGATAGTTTATCGCGTATAAAGTATAATATTAATAGTTGATCTTATGTTATTTATTACTTAGAGCATCATACTAAATATTAGTAAGTTTTATTATATGCATATTATATTAATAATATATTTTATATATTTATGTTATTACATAATAATTATATGTGATTTATGTAATCGTAGAATACTGGTTAAAAAGTATTACTTATTAAGTAATGTTAGTTTTTTAAAAAATATTATTTATTTTTATTATTGTCAGGTGATTATTAATGATTAAATGTTAGTCTTATTGCTAATTTTAGGTATAAAGTTCTATTAGAAATAGTTTATTAGTTGCTACATATAGATAATATTTTCACTAAATAATTCAATATATTTAGATAAAACTTTTGTCTTAAAGAAAATTGTATTTAATATAATTTTGTTATAATTATAATCAATAGTTAAGTATTTTTAGTGCTAAAATATGCTGTAGAGTTAGAAAATATACAAAGTATAGATGATATAAGTATTATAGTAGTTATTAGTAGCAGGTATTATGATTAATAATCGGATAGGTATGGGTGATCGCCTAATTTACTACAACTAATTTTAATTAAATCTTAAAAATGATTAATTGTATTTTATAATTAAAGGTTTGCTATGAATCTGGTGCTTGTTTAGTTTTTAAAATTAGCAATATATGTAGAGTTATCATATATAGTGTGCTTAAGATATTAACTTAATAATAATATGGAATATTTTTCCATATAAAATAGTCTAAATAACTTCTGTATTTTATTTTCATAAAAGTATTTCATAATGCTTATTATTTATATTGTACTTAAAGTAAGAAATAACTAAACTATAGCTATATAATATTAAGAATAGGTTATACGATACCTCTAGTTATAGAAAATATAGTTTTTTATTATTCATGTAATTATTGCGTTTAATGCCACTATAGCCTTATAAATTACGTATTTGTAAGGTATAAAGTGTTGTTTACCACTTATAACTTTTAACGAATAACCTAGTTTGTAATAAATAATAATATTGCTTATAAATTTAAGATACGATGTCTTATCGTTACCAGACGATTAATGCTTTATGTTATAATTAGTTATATAGAGCACTATAGTAGTTTTATTTTTGTTTTTATATAATAAGCATTACGCTTAATATTATTATCACTTTAGTAATAAGTGCGCAATTTATTTGTAAGAAAAATGTTAATAAACAAGCAATATCATGGGTATTATTTACGGATTATTGTTAGTTTAAATTGTTCTTTATAACCATATCTTATTGATTATTTAGTTACTTATAGAAAAATCATTTATACTTGCTGGCACACAGATCTTACGTGTAAGTACATTAGGGTACTTTCATTATCCTAAATGATAAATATTATAGTCTAGCTTTTTATTATACTTAAATGCCTGTATAAATATGTTCGATGGGTGATCAAAAATAAATATACTTTCTAAGTGGAGATCTTTATATTTGAGTTAGGCTCTGTGATCTTAAGTAAGATATCACCTTACTTGTACGAATAAGAAAGATTAATGGATAGTCAAGATTAACTGCTCTGCGCTAAAGTAGAGAGAGTAAGGATTATAACTATCTGTGTAGATTTATAATATTACCACAGTTTCTATATTTTAGCTATTTTACTATATGTATATTTACGATTATTTGAGGTTAAATTGCCAAATAAGTTCTGATAATCTTTAAATTAGTACGAATAGCTTCAGGTATTAATTATGTTTAGGGATTTAATTTAATGCCTATAACATTGGTGTAGTATGGGTACTATTACTATATTAAGTTGTGTAATGTAAGAGATCGAGTTTTTATATCTTGATAGGTTATAATTTTAGTTAGTGTCTCGCAGCAATTATTATAACGTATTTCCTGCATAGTACACGACCAGCTTGTTAGTAACATTTCATTACTATTTATTAATAAAAATTATTATTCTTTAGTAATTTAGATGCTATCTAAATTTTTATTTAGATATCATAAGGTATAGAGATAATTACTGGATACTTCTAATATTCATGCTCCAGCAATGGAGATGTCTATCAAAAAATTTTTGTATTATTAAGATTAAAATTTTTATTTATTATTTTGCTAAAGATAATTATCTTTCTCTAATTTAATATGGAATAGAGCGTGGTTTTCTAACGATAATTTGTACATATTAACATAATAGAACAATATGCATAAATACAGAGATTAGGAATTATTTAAGTTAATTAGTACTATGGAGTTATATTTTATATGTAGTTATATTAATTAGCGTTATATTAATAAATATTAGTTTCAATAATGTTATTAAGTATCCTAAGTAAGATAAAAATAATTTAAGTGGAATAATATTATTTAAAAAAATTATATTTTATTATTATATATAAATAAATTAATATATACTCTTGATTTATAATATTCACATATTAGAAGTTTTTATTTATAACTTGAGAAGAAATGTATATTTTAGATAGTTATTTAGGAAATAAAAATTAAATGATATAACTAAAAATTATACCCTATGCTAGCTATAAGTTAGTTTTTAAATAAAAATTTAAAAATATTTATAGTATAGCATGAGATTAAGTTGGAATAGTTACCATTATTCATTAAGTTATTTAATTATTATAGTTGATTGATATATATATTTAGGTAAATACAACGTATAGATAGATAGTAATTTTATCTTAATTATGAATTTAAAATAGTGATTATAGTATTATTGGTATCTACTATAATTAATAATAAAGTTTATTTTAATGTATATATAGCATTAAACATAGAAGTATCATATAAGTATTATTCATTATTAATTATATGATAGGTGATAAAGGTTTATTAATAAAATTAATTTATTAAGAGTTAATAATATTGCTATAAATATAGTATTTTAATCAATATTAATATATTAAGGATAATGTATTATAAGTTTTTATTTTTCCGCTGTGGATATAAGTTGTTACTTAAGAGTTAGCGATATGATATCTATGTATTTTCACCGAAAACTGTTATGTTTTATTTTTAAAAAATTATTAATTTAATACATCAACTCAATTAATCACTAATATGTAGTTAGTTCCTATAACGTGCATATGTATTGATAGTGTGTCTTTAGTAGATACGATACATTATCATTAATGATACCAAGCAATGATGCGTTGCTAAGCAATATCTTATTTAGTAAAAACGATTATAATTAATTAGCATCAGTATTAGTATAATTAAGCCTACACATCATATGATATAATGACCTTTAGCTATTTTAATGATAGGTATAGTAGATGTAATAGTTACGTTTATATGTATTTTTCTAATTACATTTACTTTGGTATAGAGATAGATACGACTAGTAGTATTAATACTATTATCTAGTGCGTTAGCATAGTTTTTACTAATTGCATATGCAATATTTTGACTATGTTGGTATTCAGGCGTTATAATTTATTAGTTTTAATATATAAAAGACATTGTTTTGTATATAGTTAAATAGACTGATCATATCACGCACTAAAATTTACATTAATTTTAATGTATTAAATATAATTATTGGTTAGGCATTTCATTAGTAGATTATTTGATTTGTTTGAGTATCTCATTTTATGTTAAAGCATACAATTGATTCCAGTTTTAAGAATGCTTAATATTTATGCCTTTCCCTTGATCTCATTATGTGAACAATCTTATTGTTAGAATTTGTTTTCCGTTAGTACTTCTAATGGTGCTGTAATAAAAATTTAATGTATTGTGATAAAAACTTATTATTTATTGTTCATATAGATTAATTAATTCGTCTATTGAATAAGATTTACTTAATACTTTTGATGCTTTATTTATTAAGAATAATATCTATAAAATATGTTATTACTATTTATTTCTATGAGAGCTGTCCCTAGACACTACTATGCTTTTTGCTGCTGTAATATTATAACGTTGATGAGAATATGAGATTCTATCTTTTGATACGATCAAAGATCAATTAGTTACGTAGTTTGCTGAAAGCATTGAGCTTAGATTTTAAAAATACTTTAATATATACATTAGATCTATATTGGTAATCTAATTTACCATATATAAATGAGGTGAACAATAATTTTACTATAATAATAAAATAAAAGATACTAATTCAATGCGTTATCATCTTTATTTTTAGTATAATATGTATTATTTATCGAATATAGTAGTGTAGGAGATTTTATAATTTTAATTATTTTTAATTATATGTAATTATGATGTAGTCATCATTCTTGCTATTTGATTCTTAATAAAAAAATGAAGATAGGGCCTTTGCTTAATGATTGAATCATATATCATTTAATAGGTAATTATAGTAAGTATTGTGTCTATGCTAAAATCTAGTAATGCACATCAAGTAACTGATTTATATTGTAATATTGTTACTTATTGGTTAAAAGTTTCTTTAATGAAAGAAGTAGTTATCTGATATTTAGTTATGATGGTTATATAATAAATCTCATCTAAGACAATAGTATACGTATTTTATGTTTTATGCATTTAATTAGAAAATAGCATATACTTTTGGGTAGCTTGCTTCTGCAAAGTTTATTAGGTGATTATAAAACTAATAGCGTTTATCTATCTGATAGAGGCTGCGACTTTATTTGTCCCTATTTTAGACTTAGAATTTAGATCTTATGGGTATGAATTTAACTAACGTAGTGATTGCTTGTTCTTAATAGGTAACTATGTGTAGTTGTTATGTAGAATATTAGGGTATAGATTTAAATTGTTACGTGATATACCTTGTTACTAGTGGCGTATTTAATCTGATTGATATATAGTCGCATTAACCATAATATATTGTTTAGTATTTTTAGTCTAAAGTAGTGCAATTATTTTATAATGATTTAAACTATAGTCTTATTGTATTGTTAAATTTTAGCGTCAAATGTATGTAATAGATAGTTATTCTTGTTTTTATACATAATTAAAAGACCGGATAATGAATAATAGAAAAGAGTGATTACCTGGGTAAAACTTATGTAAATTTTATTATTAAATGAATCAAGTGATAGCGAAAGATGTACTGGCGTACTTAGGTAAGTAACTCAATTAAAACAGGTTTTAGTACATATAGTTAGGTAACTATAAAGATTAGTTAACTTTTTTTTAAATCTTAAAATTTAAATCTTAAAAACTATATTTTTCGTAGTAAGAGTTCATTATTGTATTTTTTAGATACGCACGTTATAGAATAAATTATACACATACTTGGTCTGTGCTGATGTTAAGTCCTAGACAGTTATAAATCAATAAATAAAATTTTTAAATATATTAAATATTCATAATATAATCACTATATTAAGTGATGTATTACAGTGATTGTAGTAAATATTTTATATTTTTGTCTAATGATATGCTGATATATATTGGTTAAATTTTTAATTTTATTAAAAATTTTTTAGTCTAAAAAAATTATAATTATTATAAAACCAAGTGTGTTGGAGGATGTAGAGTATAAATAATTATAATACAGCATTAATATTCAATACAATTAAATATTATTAATTATAGTTGCTATTTGTTGTAATATTTACAAGATTGGTAATAACTTTAATCAAGTTGAGATGGCCACTAATCAATGAAGAATGCTCTTTAAGCAAAAGAGTATATAACATATAGGCTGAAATATATTGTAGGCACAATAAGAAGTGGTTATTATGTTCGTGGATTATTTTATATGCTAAGTATTTATTTATTAAGATCATGCAGATAGGTGTGTTAGTATTATTATTGATATTTCTACGGTAGGATGTTTATATTATAAATACTATGTAATTGTTTTAAACAATATAAACATATTTTTTATTACTTATGCTCACCTAGTTATATAATTTATTTTCAGTGTTTGACTATTAATATAAGGACTATCTATAAGTAATCAGTAATTAAAGATAGTACTTAATAAGCACAACTAAATAGTTGTAAATTATTTATATATAAATACATAAAGTAAACAGTTACTTAATTATAATTAAGTAATGTAGTATTATAAGATTAATAATGTTAGTAATCTAACTTAACCATCTAAGGTAAGAGACAATATATAAGACGATTAATAAAGGTATTAAAATTGTAAGAATTAGAGTAATTATATATTAATAAATAGTTATCATATATCAAGAAAATATAGACTATTTACCCTAAATATTTATTTTTTTATAAAATAGAGTACGTTTTATGGTAAAAAAATATTGATAATTATTATAGCGTAGATAATTATCTTAGTGCTATTTGATTGTTATATTGTAACTATATTGCTGTTGCAATATAGTTACAATTTTAATTTATATATCTATATATGTATTATTACAGATATTACAGTAGTATGATATCTGTAATGTAAAAATACAAAAATATAGATAGTTATACATTTTGGATTGAGGTTATATATCCTTAAATTCTATTTATTTTATATATCTTATATAATGCAAGATAGATAATATCTTATCATTTTAAGTAAGTAATGTAATATTTGCTATCTTAATGTAGTTTAAGTTTATTTAGTTTATGTAAGCATACGCACTTAACTTTACTATCGGTTAATTAATTACTGATATAATCTGTTTTAGGCATCAAGAGATAGGTATGCAAAAAATAGTAGATAATGAGATTAATTTAATGATTAGAGTCAGAGACAGTTTATCTAAAAATAAATTAATAAATAATATATATCATTATATGCATGTAAATAATATTTGTATATATTAATTGATTTTAGTTTAAATATTTTTATCACCTGAATTTAAAGTTAGTCAAAGTATCTTTATAATAAATTAATAGTTGGTCATCTAAAATAGATGGCTGTAGAGGTTATAAATAGATTATAATGAGTATTTAATGTTATCATGTGCTATGATAATAGTAAAATATCAACAGATATAGGTTATGATTAAATATACTAAGCTATAAGAGGTTTATTTCAGTAGTGTAAAAATAAATAAGCGTATCGGAGATGCTTTGATGCCGACAACTCAGTATTAGATTAAGCCTCTTTGCCTTAGATGAATATTTATTGCAAGTATTATCCGTGTGCTCATGTACAGAGAGTTAAGTATTATAATGAATTATATATTTTGCAAGTTTAATAAAAGTAATCATTATTATAAATATAAGTTACAAAATATTACTAGATTCCAAGATACATTAGAGTTTAATGTTGGTAATCAGTAAATTAAATCCCTTTTGCGTCTTATATGGCTAGCCTTGATACAGTGTTTATTACAGTAGGTAATTAATTTGAATTATGTAATATGTAATGTATTTAATGTGCTGAGTACTTTACGAGATGTTTATAACAGATATAAATTAAATGTAATAAAATCAAGAATAGTGATTACATAATTAAGAGATGCAAGTAATTAGCTTAATTCTCTTCAAAGTAATTAAATGTAAGTTTCTATAAAAATTTAAATTGAAAGGATGAATTTTAAAGTAAAAGAGATATTATAAGCTCTGAATACCCTTCTGTGCTATGTATTTAAGGCAGTAATTTAAAGTAATTAAGTGTTATGTCTTAATTATTCTTTTTATTCTTTTCTATAGATTATGACAGAGGTCATATAGTATTAACTGAATGCCACCTTACGTCTTTTTTGTTTATGAAACGTTTTATCATTATGCTAAATATAATTTCCGGATAATTTTTATCTTATTATCAATCAGAATATATAGCATATGTATATACTGTTATTACTTATAATAACTTATATGACTTAAGAAATAACAATAATTAATTATTTAAGTATCTCTCTGAGAGATGTATTAAAATTATTAAATAAGTATATTACCTGTACCAGAACAATATTACTATTTTATTTGAAGATTATTTTATAGCATAAAATAATATTTTTATACATCCTTATAGCGTTTGGTAACTCAAAGATATTATAGTTAATTTTAGATTATGCTCCAATTATTTAATATTATAGTATCTATTTTCTACAGACTATATGAGGTAAGCATTGTATCAATGTTAGTAGTTATGTTTAATAAATTTGTCTTTCTATAAATTATTAGAGAAGATTTCTACCGCTAATAAAAAACAACATTATGAGCTGTAAGTAATATTTTTTAAAAATTATTATATAATGCAATCATTTAATAAATATATATTAATAAAATTAATAGAGATTATAGTTTTTATAGTTCATATTTTACGATTAGTACACAGGAGGCAGTAGATATATTAATATACAATACCCTATGTTTATTATACTTGCACTTCTCATCATATTAAATTTTACTAGTATAATTTAGTGTACATAATGATTCTATAATAATCCTATCATTCACACGATTACTGATAAAATTATTAATTTTTAGTTATGAGTTATGAGTTATGAGTATTAGTAGGTTTAAATTTACGATATTTATATTAGAGTTTTATTTATATTTATTTTTATATTTCTATATGATTTTTCATCATGAAAGAATAAATTGATATGATTTTATTAAAAGTTAAAAAAACATATTTTATGCGGTTAAAGACATAATTCTAAGATCAGCTGTATGCATTATTAGTTACACTATAGATACATTATAGTTAAATATTTTTATTACGTATCTAATAATAATCTAGCATAAATTGTTAGTATCAGCCTTATAGGATTGTTCTAATATTACAGTAATAAAAGAGACTAGAGCAGATTAGCCTCATAATTAATGTATATATTATAGTAATTATCATTTATAGTTATTAGTCAATTGGCTGTATTTAACAATAAAGGTAAGTATATCACGTGATAATCTATAATCATTGATACTACGCTCTTTATGGCGTACGTTATGAATAATTAAAGTAATATCTAGATATTATCACTTTTACTAATAGAGACTCTACAATATTTATAAAATTAACAAAGTAAGGATTAGAAAATTACTAATAATATCCTAACATCAGGTTTAATATACGAATATTATCGTAACTATGATTTTACTATAGAACAAAAAACTAAATAATTAAAATTACAGCTGACATGATAATATTAGTAAAGATTATCTTTAATTAATTTGCGTTTAGCATTACACACTTAATCAGTGATGATTAGATAGAGGGTTGTTTAAACTAAAATATTTCGAATAACTTAGTATTTTAGCTGTAGTCAATAAAATCGATCAATTACTAACTAAGATATTGAGTAAAACTTATTGCGTGATAAATTTATTAATAATAAATAAATTAACAAAGTGGTATTAGTAGAGCTTTTAAAAGTAAAAATATTAAACATAGTGCCTATAGTTGTATCGGTATGTATATGGTATTACCTGTCAGGTATTATCATTTATAATGATACGTTAAAAAATATATTATTAATAATATAATTAGTTGTGCTAATTTAAATGTATAAATAAAATTTCGTCAGTATTTTGAGTAAAAAGGGATTTGATTTAATGACGATAGATATAATGTTCTTTATAACATGTTAGCATTATTAAAAATAAATGCGTGTGATAAATTACTTTTAATTATCTTGATGTAATAAAGATAATTTTAGTTAGTAATGCATTATCAGCATAAGCGTCTTTACCTTATAGCATTTTATAATTGAAAATCACTAAACGATATATAAAAGCATTATAGTTCTATAGTGAGTTATAAATACACTAATTAATTAATATAAAACCAGATAAATTAATTCAAAGAATTAAGGTATATAATGAAACAAACTGCGGTAAAAAATATCGTCCTGAAAGGGTGGCTAGTTATCGCACTGTTAGCCAGCAATGTTGCATTGTCAGCAGAATTACTGAATAGCCCTTATGACATTTCTCGTGAGTTATTTACTGCGCTGAATAGTGGATTTCAACAACGATGGAATCGACAGCATCCATTTGACAAATTAACTATTAAGCAGTCTCAACATGCTTGTTCCTTCAAGCAAATTCTAGCTATTTTACAAGGGTTGCGTGCCTATATAGTAACCTATAACCAAGTGACTGATATACAAATTTTATATGATCTTGGTCAGATTATTCCGGCGGATTGGCAGTATCGTTTTCCAAACAGAAGTTAGTCATTTTATTCTACCATAGCATTTGGTTAGAAAGGACAACCCAAAAGGCATTTATACATGGCATGATTTGGTACGTAATGATATAAAATTATTGTTCCCAAATCCAAAAACCTCTGATAATGGTCGTGATACATATTTGACTACTTGGGATGCAGTTACTGATAATCATAGTAAAGATCAGTACGAAACTCGTGCTTTCATGACTAGCATATTGAAAATATGGTACTTTTGATGCAGGAGGTCGTGGCCCTACTACTACTTTTATTGATCGTATATTGGCTAATGTACTTATTAGTTTTGAGGCTGAAGTAAATAATATTTGTTAGCAGGACGGCATGGGGAAATATGATATTATGGTGTCCACCGTAGATATTTTAGCGGAGTTTCCAATGGCTTGGTTGGATAGAAATATTGAAATAAATGGTAGTACTCAGGTCTCCAAGGAGTATCTGCATTACTTATATAGTCCTGTTGTGCAGACGTTAATTACTCATTTCTATTACCGTGTCGATGATCTAGTAGCAATGGCAGAGATATATGTACAGTTCCCGCAGACTCGGTTATTCCGAGTAAAAGATAAATTTGGTTATTGGTCTCAAGTCATGAAAACTCATTTTTCTATTGGCGTCCAACCAGATCAGCTATTAGCAGCAGGACGTAAGTAAATGTTACTTTATTCCAGGAATCGGGTTTTACCTGGATTTGGTCTCAGCCTTGGCAGTAGCTTATTTTATACTTGTCTAATACTGTTATTACCACTTAGTGCCTTGGTGATGCAGTTAGCTAAGATGAGCCTTGCTCAATATTGGGCTGTGATCTCTAATCCTCAGGTAGTGGCGGCATATCGCGTGACACTGTTATCAGCAGGTGCTGCTAGCTTATTTAATTCATTATTTGGTATGTTGATGGCCTGGATACTAACGCGTTATCGTTTTCCTGGTCGCTCATTATTAGATGGCCTTATTGATCTACCTTTTGCGTTACCAACAGCGGTGGCTGGCTTGACGTTAGCTGAATTATTATCTGTCACTGGTTGGTATGGCGAATGGTTGGCATATTTTAATATTAAGGTAAGCTTCACTTGGTTAGGTATTGCTGTAGCAATGATATTTACCAGTCTGCCTTTTGTTGTGCGCACAGTTCAGCCCATTCTTGAAGAGCTGGGTGCAGAATATGAGGAGGCAGCTGAAACTTTAGGCGCTACTCGTTGGCAGAGTTTTTGCCGAGTAGTGTTGCCAGAAATGGCACCAGCACTACTAGCTGGGACAGCTATTTCTTTTACCCGTAGTTTAGGGGAGTTTGGTGCAGTAATTTTCATTGCTGGTAATATTGCATGGAAGACAGAAGTGGCGTCATTAATGATTTTTGTACGTTTACAAGAGTTTGATTACCCGGCAGCTAGTGCTATCGCTTCAGTAATCTTAGCAGTTTCGTTACTTTTATTATTAAGCATTAATATTTTACAAAATCGTTTTGGTCAACGTATTGGGGGAGCTAGTGGCTAATATTTTTTCTTTTAATGCTCTTATGTGTAAGCGCCCCAGTATAAATTTGGCTAAATGGTTTCTAATAGTGACCGGTATGATATTTTCGTTTTTATTATTAGTAGCGCCCATGATATCGATTTTTGCTAAGGCTTTTTGTCAAGGTATCAGTATGGTATGGATTAATTTAATAGATCCAGATATGTTGCATGCTATTTTTTTAACAGCAGTGATTGCATGTATTACCGTT
Organism: Serratia symbiotica str. 'Cinara cedri'; assembly: GCA_000238975.1. Classification (GTDB taxonomy): domain Bacteria; phylum Pseudomonadota; class Gammaproteobacteria; order Enterobacterales; family Enterobacteriaceae; genus Serratia_D; species Serratia_D symbiotica_A. Next base: position 630,609 of record CP002295.1, read on the forward strand.
CCTTGTAATGTGATTTTTGGTATGTTACTTGCTTGGTTAGTGACGCGTTTTACTTTTCCAGGACGCCATTTATTACTTACTCTAATTGATATACCGTTAGCCGTGTCACCAGTGGTTGGGGGGTTGATTTATCTGCTGTTGTATGGTAGCAACGGCTTGCCAGGGAGATGGTTAAATTCGCATAGCATTCAGATTATGTTTTCTTGGCCTGGTATGACATTGGTAACTATTTTTGTAACCTGTCCATTTGTAGTTCGTGAGCTAGTGCCAGTGATGCTTAGTCAGGGCAGTCAGGAAGACGAAGCTGCTATAATGCTCGGCGCATCTGGTTGGCAGATGTTTTGGCGTGTTACATTACCTAATATTCGCTGGGCATTGTTGTATGGTGTCGTGCTAACTAATGCACGTGCTATCGGTGAATTTGGTGCGGTCTCGGTAGTATCTGGTTCAATTCGTGGTGAAACTTACAGTTTGCCGTTACAAGTTGAATTACTGCAACAGGATTATAATGTCGTGGGTTCTTTTACTGCTGCCGCATTACTGACTTTAATGGCGATAGTGACCTTATTTTTGAAAAGTGCTTTGCAATGGCGCTTAGGAGCGCTAGAACGTACGGTTTAAATGCGAGGAGTATCATGAGCATTGAGATTAACGGTATTAACAAATCTTTTGGTTGTACTAAGGTATTGAATAATATATCGCTCGATATTCTCTCCGGTGAGATGGTTGCATTATTAGGTCCATCAGGTTCTGGTAAAACTACGTTATTACGCGTTATTGCTGGACTTGAAAGTCAAAGCAATGGGACACTAGGCTTTCATGGTACCGATGTTAGCTATATGCATGCACGCGATCGCCGCGTTGGTTTTGTATTTCAGCATTATGCTTTGTTTCGCCATATGAAGGTATTCGATAATATTGCTTTTGGGCTAAATGTTGTGCCGCGTCGTAAACGTTATAGTTCGGCGGTCATTAAACAGAAAGTAACTAAATTGCTTGAGATGGTTCAGTTAAGTCACCTATCTAACCGTTATCCATCACAGTTGTCTGGTGGTCAGAAACAGCGCGTTGCGTTAGCACGCGCATTAGCTGTAGAGCCACAAATACTCTTATTAGACGAGCCTTTTGGGGCTCTGGATGCGCAAGTACGAAAAGAACTACGCCGATGGCTACGTCAATTACATGAGGAGTTGAAGTTTACTAGTGTATTCGTGACTCATGATCAGGAGGAGGCTATGGAAGTTGCTGATCGTATCGTAGTGATGAGTCATGGTAATATTGAACAAGTTGGTTCACCAGAGATAGTGATGCGTGAACCAGCTAGTCGTTTTGTATTAGAATTTATCGGTGAAGTTAACCATTTTAATGGTAATATAAGAGATTCACAGTTATTTATCGGTGCATATCAGTGGCCAATATTGCTTCATTCAATGTATCAGGGAATTATTGATATATTTTTACGCCCATGGGAAATGGAGGTAGTGCATGAAAAAAACCAACGTTCTTCATTACCAGTGCAAGTATTAGAAGCTAGTCCAAGAGGTTATTTTTGGCAATTAGTCGTACAGCCAATTAATTGGCATCATGGGTTATTCAATGTAGTATTACCAGTAAGTGATACGAAGCCGGTACGTAATGCCGTTTATTATGTTAGTATACTTAATGCACGTTTGTATATTGGTGATAAACTTTTGCAGCCTATTGCTTTGGATAAAAGTGCCTAATAACTTTATTTTTGAATAAATTTAATTCTAAAGGTAATTTTTTAAGTGTTTTTATATCATGTATCTTAATATACAGGAAAATACTTTAATAATATTGGAGTAGTATATTAGGAATACTCCTTAAATAAAACTACAAAAATTAGTTTTTACTGCTGTTAGTATAATGTAGTTAAGCTGAAAAGAATATATGGTAGGTTTAGTCAAAGTTTCACTGTGTTTTATAATATAATAATAGATAATCACATTAAACAATGCAATAAAGTCTAGCGATATATTATATATTGATGGAATTTACTAGAGTTAACATTAGTATTGCATTAACAATAATTGTTGTGCTCTAAGGTTATCAGTCATAGCTATTAATGCCAAAATATCAGCCTAGAGCGCTAGGTGATGATGTGCATTTAGGGTACTAAATTGATTCTAGTAGGTTGAAAGTAGTACATGAATGGTATGTATTGTTTTGTGTTAAGTATATAGGCTTGGTGGTAATGTAAAGTTTTGGATTAATTTAGTAATTCAGCTAATATGTCTCCTATTTTTGATTATTAACCCGTAAATTTAGCACTACATAATAGGCAGTATAATGTATTTTGTTTTCTTATAGGGGTAATTATTATCGGGGCAGGATGGGCTTTAAAAATTATAATCTATAGTTATATATTATTTTTTGTAACCAGGCATTAATAGTAATAATATAGGTGTTTGCGGCTAAAATTAGCTATCTACTAGTCATAATTAGATCTAATGGATCTATGAGATATTAGATTTTTAATAAAATAATGCTGAATAAATAATTCGTTATTTAGCGTGATTAGAGTATATAGTTTGTAGTGTTAATTTTCGTAGTACGGTAGTTATTATGTTGCTTATTTTTATAAGGAGCTTGAGTATTATAGTTGTAGCAATTGTCTGCAAGCTGGTTATGTGGTTCATGTAATTAAGTATAGTAATATGTTTAATTTAATTAGGTTCTATTTAATCAGGTTCGGTGATACTGATAATTATCACTAAGAATAAATAGTATTTAGTTAATATTATCTATGATAGATATTAAGCTATGCTGAAGGTATTATTTTATTTTTATTGATAATTATAAATATAATGTAGTTTTTGCTAGCATTGTAATTATTATATATTGTCAGTAGCTTTTAAGATAGTGTTTAAAGATATACTATTTCATAGTACAGCTTAATTTAATTTTTCATTTTAATATACAGAGGTTGCATGAAATATTGGCAAACTATTGTTTTATTATGGTTTTATAAAGTAATGTGTTAAAATGGTGTGTATTTTAATTTAAGGACATTAATATTACCAAAGTATACAAGTTACTTAATATTATTATTAAATTTAACAATAAATTTAATAATAAGGTTATTTTTGTTAAAGAGATTTATAGTATTCAAATAGAAAATGATGTGTTTAGATAATACAACATCCAGCAAATCATCAATATTTAAGACTTGCCAGATGTTTAGGATTATAATAATTAAAATAGTATTCGTATCTTTTTTATTATAGACACTAAAAATTATATTTTATAAAATATCTTTAGGATATTTTCCTAGGTTTTTAATGTATTTATTTTGACGTTTTAATATTGTAAGTATTTAGTAGAGCATTTTTTCTTCTATAAATTTGTTCATGCAATTCATTAAGTCTTTTGAAGTTGGTTGTATTAATACTTGCGCTGCTAACATTTGCGCATCTGCAAAATTGGTATTACGAATAATTTTCTTTATGTTTGGGATCGATATTGCGCTCATACTAAATTCATCTAGACCCATTCCTAATAATAATAGTGTAGCTCGCTCATCGCCAGCTAGTTCACCGCACATACCAGTCCATTTGCCTTCTGCGTGTGATGCATCAATCACTTGTTTAATAAAGCTAAGTACTGGTGGGGATAAAGGATCATAAAGATGAGCAATTATCTCATTACCTCTATCTACCGCTAGAGTATACTGCGTAAGATCATTGGTTCCAATACTAAAAAAATCAACTTCTTTTGCTAAGTGATGAGCAATAGATGCTGCTGCAGGTGTCTCTACCATTACGCCTACTTCAATAGTCTCATCGAATTCTTTATGTTCTTTGCGTAATTGTATTTTTAATTTATTAATTTCGTTTTTTAGATCACGCACTTCTTCTACAGAAATAATCATCGGGAACATGATTCGTAACTTACCGAATGCCGAGGCGCGTAGTATCGCACGTAGTTGTGCGTGTAATATTTCTCTTCGATCCATTGCAATGCGTATTGCTCGCCATCCAAGAAAGGGGTTTTCTTCTTTAGGTAGGTTCATATAAGGTAGGTTTTTGTCACCACCTATATCCATAGTTCGGATAATTACTGCTTTTGAACCCATAGCGTTAGCAACAGTTTTATAGGCTTTAAATTGTTCATCTTCAGTTGGTAATTCATTACGATCCATGAATAGGAATTCAGTACGATAAAGGCCGATACCTTCGGCTCCGTTGCGTTCAGCGCTAGCAATATCACGTGCGGTGCCAATGTTAGCACAGATTTCTACTTGATGGCCATCAAGTGTAATTGCTGGAAGCTCTTTCAGTTTAGTGAGATGATTTTTTTCGGTGACGTATTTATTCTGTATGGTTTTTAATTCATTTATAATTTTAGTAGTAGGATTAACGTAAATTCTGTTATTAATTGCATCAAGGATGAGGTAATCGCCAGTTTTTACTTGTGTAGTAATATTACTAGTACCCACAATAGCTGGTATCTCCAAGGAGCGTGCCATAATAGAAGTATGAGAAGTGCGGCCACCCAGCTCAGTTATGAAGCCTAATACTTTATTGAGATTTAACTGCGCTGTTTCAGACGGGGTTAAATCGCTAGCTACTAGAATTACTTTTTCTTGAATAGTACTAAGATCAACGATCGGCATGCCAATAATATTACGCAATAGGCGTTTGCCAATATCGCGTACATCTTCTGCGCGCTCTTTTAGATATTCATCGTCTAGCTCCTCCAGCGCATGCGCTTGGTTTTCGATAACCGTGTAGGTTGCTGCTTCAGCAGAGAAGTGTTCATTTTTAATGAGGGATATGATTTCTTGTTCAAGCTCTTCGTCCTCTAGTAACATGGCATGTCCTTCGAATATGGCCTCTTTCTCTACACCGAAGGTTTTACCTGCTTTAGCTTTTATTACTGCTAATTGCTCAGATGCTTTAGTGCGTCCAGATAGAAAACGTGATACTTCTTGCTCTATAAGATCTGTAGATATTTTCTTTTGGTTAATGATAATTTCATCTTCTTTCAGTAGGAGAGCTTTACCAAAAGTGATACCTGGTGATACTAAAATGCCTGAAATCATAACCATACCTTAATCTTAACGGGTGTTATCTAACAAAGATGGGCTAATTACTCAAGTTCTGTCATTAGTTTTGCTAAGTGTTTAACGGCTTGTTGCTCATCTTCACCAGTAGCTTCAATGCTTACTACAGTGCCTTTGCTTAGCCCTAGCATTTGCAGTTTAAATAAGCTTTTAGCGCTGACATTTTTACCATTATAAGTAACGGTAATGTCAGAGGTAAAACTTTTGGCTTCTTTTACGAACTGAGCAGCAGGACGAGTATGTAGACCATTTGGAGCGGTAATAGTAATTTCTTGCTGAAACATTGATATTTCCCTAATGTATTATAAGTAATATAGAATACTAAAATTTAACCCATGGGTATGCGTTCAGTTTTTTGATTAGCGCCTGACTATGATAAATGTTGTAGTGGTTAGAAACAAAATATTAGGCACTTTCAATTAGAAAATATAGTTATTAAAGATAATACTTAATTTTACTTTCAAATTACTCAGACTGTATCTCTTTAAGCACTTAACTGATCAATAAGTAAAATGATTTAGCTCTACATAAAAAATATGATGTATTTTATAAAAAAAATGATGTATTTTGTATATTTAAATAATTTTTAAATACTAAATTAGCATGTCAAATAATATTTGATGACTATAAATTTGATCGGTGCTATAAAAAAGCACCTTGAAAGGCGCTTTTTTTGACTTTTTATATTACATTAGTGTCATTGTTGTAATTCTTGCTTAGTAAATACACCGGCAAACAGATTTGTGCTAAGATAGCGTTCTCCTGAAGATGGCAGGATAACTACGATAGTTTTATCAGTAAAGTTATTTTCTTCAATTAGTCTTACGGCAGCTACTACAGCAGCTCCAGAGGAAATACCTGCTAAAATACCTTCTTTTTCCATTAGAGTACGTGCCATGCCTATAGCTTCATCGTTGCTAATTTGTTCTACGCGATCTACTAAAGTTAGATCTAGATTGCCTGGAATAAAGCCTGCACCAATGCCTTGAATTTGATGTGGTCCTGGTTTTAGTTCTTCGCCAGCCAGAGCTTGGCTAATCACTGGGGAGTCACATGGTTCTACTGCTACCGTCGTGATAGTTTTTTGCTTGGTATGCTTAATATATCGACTGACGCCAGTTAAAGTACCTCCAGTACCTACTCCGGAAACAAGTACGTCTATCATGCCAGCAGTATCTTTCCAGATTTCAGGGCCAGTGGTTTTCTCATGAATTTCTGGATTAGCTGGGTTACTAAATTGTTGTAGGATAATATATCGATCAGGGTTATTATTAACTATTTCTTCAGCTTTTGTAATAGCACCTTTCATACCTTTTGCGCCGTCGGTAAGTATTAGATTAGCTCCTAGTGCTTTTAGCAGCTTACGGCGCTCCATGCTCATGGTGTCGGGCATAGTTAGCGTTAGTTTATACCCACGAGCAGCCGTAACAAATGCTAGTGCGATTCCTGTATTACCACTTGTCGGCTCTACGAGCTCTTTATTAGACGTAAGAACCCCACGTTTTTCTGCATCCCAAATCATATTAGCGCCAATGCGGCACTTAACGCTAAAACTTGGGTTACGTGATTCAATCTTGGCTAAAATATGCCCATTACCAATATGTTTTAAGCGAACTAAAGGCGTATGTCCTATAGTTAAAGAGTTATCTTCATATACTTGTGTCTGGCTCATAAGTTTGTTCTTTAACTCTGTAAAATGTAATAAATAATTAAATTATACACTAACAATACTAGCAGGGAAGCAAAGAATTTATATATTTTAGGAAAAATTTTAATCTAACAAAAGGAGAGTACGAGCCCTACTCAGGATATTTATTAAATAATAAAATGGATGCAGTATACTGACTGAGCTACATCTTATTATCCGCCCTAACCATCCAGGTACCATTATAGGATTTATAGGATAACGCATGAAAATTACGAACTCTAATGAAAGAGTATGCTAACTTGTATATGATCACATATATACTATTGTTATATGGAAATATATATTAGAATAATATGTATAAAATCACTATATTTTTATTGACTGATCTTATATGTTGATTTTATAGACTGTCATTAAATTAAATCATTGGTATATAAGTTGAAAAATTATACTATACATAGTATGCTTCATAATATTAAAATAATGATATCAGATAATAGTTTATGCGTCAAGTTATTTACCAGTTAGTATGTGAGTAAAGTGAAAAATTTTATGTTATATTATGTAAGTAACGATAATAAATAAATAGTTTTGTATTAGCAGTATAAGAATAATTATTGTTACCTATATATTTATAGCCTTACTTATCTATATTTATAGCCTTACTTATCTTATTATATACGTTCTTTACTAGTCTTGAAGTTACTAAGCTTAGATCTTATAAATGAAGTCATATTATGTTTTGAATCGTTTTAGATAGTTTATTGTAACTTTTATAAATATGTATAATTATTTGATTAATAAGTTATTAAAAATATTTTTATAGCAATAAAAAAAGTTTGGTCGTTATAATTAGCATATAATATAACCTTGCTAAGGAGATAGTCAGTAAGTAAAAATAAATAACTAAAAACTTATAAAGGGTATATCTGATTATATATTAACTCATTGGTAACAGCGAAAGTAAATAGAATTTGATTTTTGATTCTATAATAAAATTACATTATTCAATGTAAATGTATTAGTAAATTACATGAGCGCTGTTAGTGAACATTCTAGATAATTATGCATAGGTAATAGTGTATTAGAAAATGAAGTATATAGCATATCTTATCTTATCTTATCTTATTTTATTTAGTGCACTAAATAGTTAATGTTATTATATTAAGGTAATTTTTTACTAGTATTTAGAATAAGTACCAAAAATTTATAGTATTTGTCATTGACATAAAATTTATTATAGATTTATATTTTTATATAAGGTATATAGTTTTTATATAATGTATATAGAGTTAATAACTTAATATTTACTACTTTAGTAAGGATAGTAGAATAATAATCTATTGTAATACTAAAGATAGTAATTATACAAGATTTGTATCTAATACTAATTATTTTTAGTTAAATTGTTAAAGTAGCGTTATTATTGCAAGATACTCGAACTAATAGTAAAAATGTTATTAATTTTCTATAATTACGCAGCTAAATATTATAATAAGGAACGAAAAAGCTGATAGATAATTTTAATAAAATTGTGTAGGGGTTACGTACACGCGCTTCTTATTTATATAGTAAGGTATTGTTAGATTATCTTGATCCTGATACTTTTGGGTTTATTGCTGTATTGAATGATTCTGGTTAATTAGTCACTCATTTATAGATAGTATTATTATTGGTAATATCTTATTAAATGACAGTATATAACAAGATGCAGTGAGTAAGATTTAGGAGTTTTTTGGGATACATCTTTTTTAGTAATCATGTCTTAATTATTACTGCTACCAGCAGATTTTAAAATAACGCTGATATTGTAAGCGTATCTTTGCATTATCAGCAACAAGCAAAACTACAGTCATTTCTAACTAAGTTGATTATAGCAAAGTTAAGGGATGCTATATATGTTACATTTGGTGGTGTATAAATAGATATTAATGAGCGGAAAAGTATTATTAGTAATACGCTATAATATAGGCGGGCCTTCAATTAGGGAAACGCATATTTTCATTACATATTGGCTTGTCTGGTAACGGTTAGGTATTATTTAGTTTAACTAATATCATAAAATTAGGTAATTTTAAACTTAACATAATGGCAAATTTTACCATGTTGATTATATTACCATTTATAATGGTATTTATCAAAATTTTAAGTTCATATTGTATTCGGTACAGGATACTATCGATAATATTAAGAACTTGGTATTGGACGATAAACATTATATAATAATTAAAGTTTTAGAAATCTATAAATATTGTCTTAGTTTAGTGCTAGAAAAAATTATAACTATTTGCTAAGTAGGGAGGTTAGATCTCCCTAATAATTCTATCTTTTCGGACTTATCCTATAGTGTTTTTATATTTAAATTTAATAATTAGCCATGGAATCGATAATTCAACAAATAAATCAATTACGAGCTTTATTACGTTACCATGAATACCAGTATCATGCACTGGATGAGCCTACAATATCGGATGCAGAATATGACCTCTTGATGTGTCAATTGCGTGCATTAGAGGGTAAATATCCTACACTAATCACTATTGATTCCCCAACGCAACGTGTAGGTGCAGTGCCTCTTCCGGCTTTTAAACAGGTGCGTCATGAAGTGCCTATGTTATCGTTGGATAATGTATTTGATAAAGCAGGTTTTTTAGCATTCTATAAACGTGTACAGAATCGTCTAAAAATTAGCGATCCACTTACCTTCTGTTGCGAATTAAAGCTCGATGGCTTAGCTGTTAGCCTTTTATACGAAGATAGTGAACTGAGACACGCTGCTACACGAGGTGACGGCACTACTGGTGAAAATATTACTTTTAATGTACGCACTATTGGCGCTATTCCAATGCGTCTCATTGGTATTAATATTCCTCGTAGATTAGAAGTAAGAGGAGAAATATTTATGTCACGGGATGGTTTTGAGCAAATTAATGCAGAAGCGCGGTGTCAGAATGGTAAGATTTTTACTAATCCGCGCAATGCTGCAGCTGGTTCAATGCGTCAACTTGATCCGCGTATTACTGCTAATCGCCCATTAAAGTTTTTATGCCACGGCGTAGGTCTGCTAGATGGCGGCAAATTATCGCGTAGCCATTTTGAGCGCTTAATACAATTTAGCGCATGGGGCTTGCCAATTAGTACAGAAGCTAGACTTTGTACTGGTAGTGATGAGGTTTTAGATTTTTATTATCAGGTAAAACAAGATCGTGCACATCTTAGTTTTGATATTGATGGCTTGGTAGTAAAGATTGACGATATATGTTTGCAAGAAAAGTTAGGTTGCATAGCGCGCGCACCACGCTGGGTTACAGCATTTAAATTCCCTGCTAGAGAGCATGTGACTTTATTGCGCGCGATTGAATTTCAGGTAGGACGTACTGGTGCTATTACTCCGGTAGCAAGGCTGGAGCCAGTATTGGTTTCAGGTGTTACTATTAGCAATGCTACATTACATAATGCAAATGAGGTAGAGCGTTTGGGGTTACATATTGGTGACACAGTAATTGTGCGGCGCGCCGGAGATGTAATTCCTCAGGTAGTCGGTGTGTTAAAAGAGCGCCGCCCTCAGGATGCATGCGCTGTATTTTTCCCAAAGTATTGCCCTGTGTGTAATTCTGATATTAAAAGAGTAGATGGTGTTGCATTGGCACGTTGTACTGGTGAGATGAGCTGCGCAGCACAACTAAAAGAGGCATTAAAGCATTTTGTCTCACGTCGTGCATTAGATGTAGACGGTATAGGAGATAAAATTATTGAGCAATTAGTAGAAAGAAAGTATGTTAAAAATCCAGCGGACTTATTTCGTATATCTATTGAAATGCTGTCTAAATTAGATCGAGTAGGATCAAAGTCAGCACAAAAAATAATTAACGCACTAGAGAAATCTAAGCATACTACCTTTGCTCGTTTTTTATATGCCTTAGGTATTCCTAAGGTTGGTGAAGCAATTGCCGCTAATTTAGCTACACATTTCCATTCATTAAATAAACTATATACAGCTGATATAGTAGAGTTAAAGAAAGTACCTGATATTGGTGAAGTAATCGCACAGCATGTACGTCATTTCTTAGATGAAAAAATTAATCAAAAGGTTATTTCTGAGCTAGTTGGTACCGAGATAGGAATCAACTGGACTCTTCCTCTTCAAATTGTAGCAGAAGAGATATATAATCCGGTTTTCGGTAAAAATGTAGTACTGACTGGTTCGTTTAGTCAATTGTCACGTAATGATGCTATAGATTGTTTAAGGGTATTGGGTGCTAAGATTAGTTCTAGTGTATCTAAAAAAACTGATTTAGTAATTTCTGGTAAGGCAACTAGCCTTAAGACTATGAAAGCAAAGGAGTTAGGTATAGAGATTATTGAGGAAAAGAAATTTTTTAATCAGATAAAATACTTTATAAAAATATCCTAACTACGACTTTGTCGTAGTTCTATAGTAATTAATTCTCTATTATTAGGCTTAATTATAGAGATGCAGTAAGATGTCTTAGTGATGTAATAAGATATCTTTGATTGCTTAACGATTACTTTAATGTTTTTTAGGGCGCTATACTAGATAGTAAGAGTTGAGTTTTTTAATAGTCTACAGTATAAAATAATACTTTCATATATTAATTATATTAATTTAGTTATAAAAATATTTTTTAGCTCTATTTATTTTTAGTGTAGTAAAATAGTTTTATTACATTAGCCTAAATTTTCTGCACGAATAGAACTTGATCATTATTGTGAAGGGTATTAAGAATGGCGATGCTTAATTTATTAGTAAGATTTTATGGGAAAGTATAACGCTATATTAAGGTATATGGCAATAATTTAGGGTATTTATACTACCTACTATTTTTTACAATAGTTGTAAATTAATTGCTAGATTTAATATAGGATGTATAAATTTTATTTATAAATATAATATTGTAATATCCCTAGCCGAGAGTAACTAAAAATTAAGTTAAAATGTTTCTCGACTAAGTTTCGTAAATCTTAAAGTAATCATAGAGTCGCTATATAAACTCTGTTTAATTAAGTAAGCAGCAAAAAACCATGGTCATAGATAAACAATATTAATATAACGTAGTAGTTATGGTTATGTTTAATAGTGTTATAACTATATAATTATAATAGTGATCTATTTTAGATTATACAGTATACTATATAACGCTATATAGTTAATAATATTAGATTGATCATTACCTAAGTAATTTATTTCAAGTATTATTTATCTGCATAAAAATAAATTAAATGAAGTATTATATATTCAAGGAATGCATTGATTTGAAATCAATAATTAAGTAAGATACTTATTTATTATTTATAATATTTTAAATAATTAAATATTATTTTTTGACTTTTTAATTATGTAATAAAAAAATTATTAATATAATTAATTTGCTAACAATAAAATGCATACCGATAAATAAAAGACTTAATTAATAAGTTAGTGCTTAATAAAAACAACATGATAATTGATCGTAGTATTTTTTACTAATATTTTTATTGGTATTAAGAATATCAATAATTATTAAGATAATAGCTAATGTATTTTTTCGTGTATCTTATATATTTTTAAAGATTCAGTAGATGTTTCTTGATTGGGGTTAAGTAATTTATATTAAAATTAATGATTACTAATAACCTTATATATTTTTAGGAGCTAAGTTTTTTTATTGTTACTAAAATTATGAACTTTGTACGATATAGAGATAAGTTTTGCTCTTTTTCTCTATAAACATATAAATATTATAGCAGAGGTAATTTTCAAATTATTTTACTTTATAGGTCACTGATGTATATGCTGTATTTAGTTATTAGTATTATATGATATAATCTTTAAATCAATAATTTAACTTTTATAGGTATCCAATTTAGATATGTCAGAAAATATTTGAATATATTGTTTGATATCTGGATTTACGCTAACTATATTGTGTTATGTTTGTTGTAGTTGAGTATATAGTTACTACTATAGTAGTAATTTAGTGCTTTTAAAAAACCAGGAAAGTTTTATTTAGCAATAAAAGAGTTTAATAGAATAAATTATGTCTTTTTTGCGAGTATTATGTGGATATTTTATATACACTGTGGGTAAAGGTAGCTCTTAACTACATTGTAATATATTTTATAATTATAATGAAGACAAGATTATAATCTTATAGTTTAACGCCGATTAGATAAATATTAGATATTGTTAGCACTTGCTTTTTAAGCATACGCATCGTAATCTATCGATATATGTAGATATATTATTCTAAGTTTCTTTTTTATTACGCTGCTATTCAATATTCTGAAAGTAGCTCCTTTATTTAGTTAGTGCAGTATTTTAGTATAATATTATTTATTTGTTATTTAAGTATCTAAAAGTAAGTAAAATATGCATAGTAGCTCCTACTATGTAGGAGATATCTTAATTTGTGATGTATATTAGATATCATTTATTTTTTGCTGTAGGTAATGTATATATAGATTGTTATATTTAATGTAGATGTATATTATTACGGTTGTATTTTTTATATTATTAACGTTAAATATTTTTATTCTATACATTAGGTGTTGTATAGTAAAATAATGTGCATATATTATATATGCATATTTTATAATAAGTATTAGTATTCTTTTTAAGGATTATAAGTAGATATGTACATTCTATACATAATTTAGGTATAGTAAGGTAAATTATTTAAAAATACTGTTAGAATATTTAGTACATGTAAAATATTTAGTACATGGAAACATTAGACTCAATAATAGAGATAATGTATAAAATACTAATATATATTATTATTACTATGAGTTTATATACCATTTATTATAAATGATGATAATTGTTTAAAACTCAAAACTTAGTTATATTGAGAAGTTATAGCTTAAGTATTAGGTAATACTAAATTATTTTACATATAGTTAAAATAAGGCCCTATCGCTTACCTTAATAATTAGTATGATGTATTACTGTAGACATAGGGCAAGAAATAAGATAATGAGAACTTTTAGATAAAATTCATATTTTATGTTAAATTGATACTTTCGTTATTTTCTTCAGGATTATATTTTATGGTATAAGGTAACTAATTAGAGCAGATAGTATAAAAATTAGAGTATGATAGGTTAATTGTTACTATCGCCATTGGCGATAGTATCTCGTGAAGTAGCAGAATGATTTTTAGTAAAATCACAATAACTACACATATCTTTACGTAATATGCATAGGTAGCAATAATATATTTTACCAGCCCGCGTAAAATTTAGATTCAAATTTGATTAGTAAATAAACAACCCTTATGTCACTTTCACAGCATTAATGATATACAGAGTAATGGGTGATGACGGATTCGAACCGCCGACCCCCTCCGTGTAAAGGAGGTGCTCTACCAATTGAGCTAATCACCCTTATAATATAAGATGTTTATTATCACTATTAAAGATACTAAATATCTGCCTACTTTAAGCTGAATCTTTATTCATAATGAATATAAATTAGTCAAATTACTAAAAGTATATTATATTGATAATTTAACATTAGTCAATAGTTTTTAAAATTATTTTAATTGTTAATTATAAAATTATAGATTGTCTTTTAATTACTATAAATAATCACTTTTACTTTGTTATTAAGTAAAATTAAATATAGGGAGTACAGAATTAGCTGGCATACTATTGAGTAATCATACTTTAGTGATATATTATTTATAAATGTTTTAAACTTTAATCAACTGCCTGTAACTTGTCGACACATATTTCGTAAAAAGGTAATAAGATTAGTGAAAATTAAAACTCGTTTTGCACCTAGCCCCACTGGATATTTACATCTTGGTGCTGCCCGTACTGCTCTTTATTCTTGGTTATTTAGTCGGCATATGGGCGGAAAATTTGTTCTACGTATTGAAGATACTGACTTAGAACGATCTAATCAGGAAGCAATTGATGCAATTATGGTGGGTATGAATTGGTTGAGTCTAGGCTGGGATGAAGGACCTTACTTTCAGACTAAACGCTTTTACCGGTATAATACATTAATTAATGATATGTTAATAAAGGGCACAGCTTATAGATGTTATTGCTCTAAAGAGCGTCTAGAAGCGTTGCGTAAAAAATGCATAGCGAGTGGCGATAAGCCGCGTTATGATGGTTATTGTCGTGATATTAAATGTGCTCATATTAATGATGAGCCTCATGTAGTGCGATTTCGTAATCCACAGGAAGGTTCAGTAATTTTTAATGATAAGATTCGTGGCACAATTGAATTTAGTAATCAGGAACTAGATGATTTAATTATTCGCCGTACCGATGGCTCGCCAACCTATAATTTCTGCGTAGTTGTAGATGACTGGGACATGGAGATTAGCCATGTAGTTCGTGGTGAGGACCATATTAATAATACCCCCCGTCAGATTAATATACTAAAGGCATTAGGAGCTCCAGTTCCCAAGTATGCACATGTATCAATGATACTTGGCGAAGATGGTAAGAAATTGTCTAAGCGACATGGTGCGATAGGGATAATGCAATATCGTAATGATGGTTATTTGCCCTTAGCTTTATTGAATTACCTTGTGCGTCTTGGCTGGTCGCATGGCGATCAAGAAATATTCTCTTTAGATGAAATGAAAGCATTTTTTACTTTAGATGCGATTAATAAGTCAGCTAGTACTTTTGATATTAAGAAATTACAATGGTTAAATCATTACTATATCAAGCATATGCCACCAGAAGAAGTTGCAGTACATTTATTGTGGCATATCAAGCAGTTAGGCATTAAAATTAGTAACGGTCCTAAATTAACAAATATCGTTCAGCTATTAGCCGAGAGTTGTAAAACCTTAAAAGAAATGGCTAGGTATTGTCAATACCTATATAAAGATTTAGATCCGTTTGATTCTGATATATCTAAGAAATACTTATGCCTAAAAGCCTTTAAGCCGCTGGCAACAGTTCGTTCCAGGCTCGCAATACTTAACTTATGGACGTTAGAAAATGTACATGATGTCATCTGGGGTATTATAGATGAACTGGATATTGGTATGGACAAAGTATGCATGCCACTACGCGTAGCGGTAACTGGGGTTACACAGTCGCCTAGTATAGATATTATTATCTATGCACTCGGCCAAACTAGCTCTCTACAGCGCATTGATATGGCATTAGCTTATATTTCTGAGCATAAATTATAAAGTTAATTTTTTATTATCTAATGGTAGAGTATTAATTGTGCTATTATTAAATATAATATCAATTAATCATCTGGGTTATTATTTTTTTGTTCTTGTTCTTGTAATTATTCAGTATTTTATGTCTTAATTTTTTGGAGTTTAATGAATAGGATGTTAACTGAAAATGCTAACTTGAGCTATAACTATAATTATTAGTTTTTAACTAGTTATTTTTACTATATCATTTAATGATATAGTGATTATTGAATATTGAAATTAATATTTCATTATGTTTTATTTTGCGTTTATATGATATATTTATAGTTTATTATATATTATTTAAACTAAGTTTAGATGTTCTGAGCCTATATAATCTGCATCCAAGTTAATTGTTATAAATAATCCTGCACCTATAAGGTTTTATAACGCATTGATTAGTAAGTTATGAGAAGTAATTTAAGTGGTCATGCATTAAATTTAAATAAATTTATATTATACTAAAGTATATATAAATTATAAGGTATTTAATATAGTAAACTGCTACGCTATAAGGTTTATAATGTGTACATTATGATGTTGTAAAGCTTAATTAGTAAGCTAGGTGTATTAAAAATCTAGTTAATAATATGAAAGTTAATTTTATATACATAAAAGATAAAATATGTATTTTACATCTTAACAATGTCGCATACGAGACTAAACGTTGGTAATTTATCATAGTATAATGAAAATTAGGCATATCATGATAAGATGTCTAACATACTTGCTGCTAGCATTGTATAGAGTAAAGGATATAAAATATTAGAATGCGTTATCTATATAAGACGATATACAGTTTAGTTTTAATTGATAATAAATCTAAGTTTTAGTGCTAGTTAACTAAAATATTTAATTATATTAAATTTATGTATTGAGTTAGAAGCGAGTTAAATTATAATTACCTAAGGTGTGTCTATAAGTACAGCAGTTAAGATATAGATGGTATATTACGGCGACATTAAGGATAGTAAATATTAGCTTAAAGCACACAATTGAGTTATTAAGTACAAGTATAGTATACTTAATTAATTATTGAGCATATTACATATTAATGTTTCCTAGTATAGGATTTGTTAAAATTATAAGTATGGCATGCATTATGATACTATATTAATAGAGTAAAAGAAGGAAAAATTATGTCAGTAGGAGTAATCCAGTTTCTTATAACGTCTGAAATATTACGAAATATATTTATAACAAAATAGGTACTGTATTTATAGTTGATTTCACAATATTTATTATTAGTTGTTATTTAATGACTGCTATAACTACTAGTTTAGCATTATGATTATGGAGTTTAGCAGATTGTAGCGCTATCTTTATAATCATCCTATAGTAGTTTACTAAAACTTATATAGTATGTTTATTTTCTATAGAGTTTATGGAATTATTCTTTTATTTTAATAAAGTCGTAAATTAGTAAGAATAACTAGTAAGAATAACATATTTTATTTTTTATTTTTAAAGTGGTACAGGTGTATATATAAAAAGATTGGTTAACACTAAAGGCAGTACAATCTTTATTAATGTATTATTAGATGATTTCTAATTAATCAAAGTAATGCTTAAATAGATATTAATCTATTTTGAAAAGATTAAGTAAGTTATCGTAGTTAAGGTAAAGTAAGGTTTTTACCTTATAATATTCATAATAATATATATTATAGTATAATATTGTAGGGTAGTTAATTAAAATCATTAAATAATTTTTAGTATCATTTTTTAGATCATAAGAAAAAATTTTAATTCAGGTATGTTTTTATTTGAAGATTACATCTTATGGTAAAGATCCTTTTGGATAGCTTTTTCTTAAAATTAACAACAATGTATGTTGTTAATAACTTACTAGATTTG
The DNA here is from genome assembly GCA_000238975.1 of Serratia symbiotica str. 'Cinara cedri'. GTDB lineage: Bacteria > Pseudomonadota > Gammaproteobacteria > Enterobacterales > Enterobacteriaceae > Serratia_D > Serratia_D symbiotica_A. Next base: position 648,382 of record CP002295.1, read on the forward strand.
GATATATTTTTAAAAATTTTAATAATAGAGCTTTAAGAATCTTTATTTAAAGAGATATTTAATAATTATTTTCAATAACCCTATTAATAAGTATGAAAGTTATTTAAACCTCTTTTTGTATAAGTTTTATGATTATTATAGATGACAGTAATGCTGTAATTGTAACTACATACTAGCTTAGTGGTAGTATGTGTTAATAACTGTTAAAGTTATAAAGTGTATTAATATATGTATTTTGTAATGAATTTTTGTTGATTTTTTATTATACTTGGTTATTATAATTAAGTTATTGTGCTAGCTTAGGTGTTTTATTGCTTTTTTTTAAAAAAGGATAATAGGAAATTATTAATTATATTTATGTAAGAATTTTCTCTTACAGTCTTAAAGTAAGATTACTTAGTTATTGTTTTATGTGTGTATTATGATAGCTTTAAGTTTTTTATTAACATTAGGTATCTGTATCTTTTATTAGTGCATTACATTTAGTTATTGACAGTGTTTCTAAATTTTTATATTATTCTTTATTATTTAAAAAATATATTTTATAATGGGGCTATAGCTTAGATGGGAGAGCACTTGCATGGCATGCAAGAGGTCGACGGTTCGATCCCGTCTAGCTCCACCAAGATTGAAGCAAGTTTTATAATTTGATTCATATTTTATTATTTTATTTTATGCTATACTTAGTATATAATGTTAAATGTAACTGATATTATTTAGTCTTATTTTTTTAAAAAAACTAAAATTTTTCTGCTTTTTAAAAAAATAGTATTTTTAATTGATTAATAAGTTTATAATTAATATTATAGAGTAAATTATATTTTTATAACATCTAGAGTCAATATTGTTTTATTAGCTACCAGTGATAATTCTTACTGGCACTAAATAATATAAGGCTTCATAATAAATAATAATATGATATTAACTAATAGTTATGAATTATTTAAGTCTAGATTTTTATCTAGATAAAAAATTATAAAATAAGTTAGAAATATTAATAGGAGAAATACTTATAATATAACTAAACTTTCTTCTTATTTTCTCTATAATAACTACTAGTATTTTTTATGATCACAATATATTAATCAGAGATTTATTGCATGATCACGCTATATACTTTAAAATATTTATGTTTTTAGGGTGATAATATTTACCTATTCTGTTAGGTTTTTTAGAGCAGCTTATTTTAATGCTTATGTATTAATGTTTTAATATACCTTATTTTTTGTAGTATTTAACTACGACCATGAGTATTATTTATTTATAATGTATGTAAATATTTGCCTGATATAGTTATGCATTATACTGAGATTATTTATGAATTACTTACCTAACTAATAATAACTTGCGTGTATTATAATAATATAAAATAAAAAATACTTTTATTATTAACTATTATCTCCTACTGTATGCAGTTGTATTCTTATAATGCTAATAACTAAATGATTAATTTATTCTTTCTGGTTATATAATTATATAACGATAATAAGGTTAAGTAGGATTATTGGGTTGCGTGACACAATTGTATATTTACAATATAAACATATGTCTATTATTATTGTTTATGTTCAGTATTATATATTATTGTTTTATTTATTGAGTGTTATGTTTTTTAGCAAGTGCTTAAGAATAATTTTAATCATTAATATAAATATTAAAATTATATTAGGATTGTGCAGTATATTGTATATTGTATATTGTATATTGTATATTGTATATTGTATATTGTATATTGTATATTGTATATTGTATATTGTATATTGTATATTGTATTCATCATCTTAGATAATGCCTACTAAAATTTTTTCGAATGAATAGGATGACATTCACTAAGATACAATTACTTCTTATTTTAGTTATAATATTATTAATATAATATATTTTATGTTTCTTGTTATACATTAGATAGTTAATATTTATTATCAATAAATTTTAATCTTTATATGATAAACATATTTAAGTTTTGACTTAATTTATATCTATTATAGATGCTGGTTAATTTTATTACCGTAATTACACTTTATTTTATTTATATTAAGTGAATTTATTTTATTTTTTACTTGACTATATTTATAGTATGTAAAGTATTTATAACTTCTTATATGTTATCAGTTATTTATTTTAGTAGATATTATTTTGAGATTCATACAAGGCAAGTAGTGTCTAAGTTAATAACCAGTAGAGTATTTTTATATTATTAATTAGTTTTTATTAATTTATATTAAAGTAATTTTTATATTAACATTGAATATTTATTAAAAGTTATATATTATATTTAGCAATAACTAGAATTTTGGTAAGTATTTTGTCATGTATCTTCTCTCCTATGTAGTAGATACATTTTACGCACAGTAAATTTATGTTATTATAAGTCAAAGCTATTGTATAGTAATATTGAAGCTTAGAGAGTATAAAAGCTAGATTATATATATAATTTATACCAGTAGTTATAATGTTAGAAAGTGCTATATGTTATTAATAGTGATATTCAGTAAGCATTGTATTTATCATTCACTAAGTAGTAACTTGTTAAAATATTTTATGCTATCTAATTATATAAATAATTTATAGTTTCTACGTATTGGACTGAGAAATCTACATTAATTTTCTTTTCTTATTTTATCTTTAATTTTTGCTATATAGTTTAGTGATTTAAGATAACTTAAGATATGGTTAGGTCGGCGTTAAGTGTATAATACTAAATATTAGTTAGTAGCAAATGTTAATCATTATATTCAATATTTTTTATTTGTAATATCTTTAAAGGCTTTAGAGTCTATCTTAATAATGATGGGTAAGTATGGGCTTTTTGTATTATAATATAGTGTGGATATAATGAAGATGAGACTGGCTCGATTATAAGAATATCACATATTCTTATAAGAAATATTATATGTGTAATTTATGCAATGATCTATTATGTAATAATTTATATATTTGTAAATATAAAATATTGTTAGTTTAACGTAAAATTAATTAGTACTCGATGCTATAAGTATTATTGCGTATTTGATCATGACCTATTGCTTAAGCTTGCTATAGCTATAAGTGAAAATATTTGTAATGGTTATATAATCTTTGCATTTTATTATATACATTTAATTGGTTTTGGTAGCCCTGCTATTTTGGTTGCTTGCTTAGCGGGGCCTTGTGGGAACAAACTATAGAGATAACGGCTATTACCTTTTTTTTCGCCATACTTTTGTGATACCGCTTTAACTAACATGCGCATTGTCGGTGTAGTATTAAATTTTTGATAAAAAGTACGAACAAAAAATATTACTTCCCAATGAGCATCGGTCAGAATAATTGATTCTTGTGTGGCTAGAATAAGTGCTAAGTTTTTATGCCAGTCTTTGCTATTTTTTAAATAACCTTGTGCATCAGTTTCAATCTGTTGATCCTTAAATTTTAACATGATACCTCGGTAACGAATAGTTTAGTAAGTGTATTAGTGTAGTAAATTTTTTTATAATGTTTCTGTATTTATTATTCTCAATATAAAATATTAAATTAATGATAATGCATGATTAATAATTTTACATTAGATGTATTATTTTGTGTTGTGTTGTGTTGTGTTGTGTTGTGTTGTGTTGTGTTGTGTTGTGTTGTGTTGTGTTGTGTTGTGTTGTGTTGTGTTGTAAGTATGGCTATGTCCAGTGTATAGTTTTATCTTTACGCGTCAGCAGTTGGGTAAGTAAAGATAATTACATTTAAAATTGTCGATTATAAATTACTCTATAGTGAGGATATTTTTATGCATAAAGATAAACAAAATATTATTTTATAAAAATTGCTGTAAATAATTTATTTATATACATACTTAATTATAGTTTTTATTATTTTTATAAATCATTTTAACAGATATAGTGATATATAATATAAAATACAAAATAATACAATATATTTAAATAATTTATTTGTCTCTATAAAACTAAAATCTAATTTTATAGATCTTTAATATTATGTATATAAATATATTATTAAATACTGAATTATTTATATTTAAAGTTTAATTTATTACTAGACCTTGTTTGTTAAAATACAACAATATTATTAGTATAGCGACATGTATATATTTAGGGCATATAATTATAATTGGTAGTTATTATAAATATAAGGTAATATACAGGCGTATAACGGCGTATATGATTAATAAAATAAAATATTTTCAAGATAAAACTGATATTATAATTATATATTAACAATCATCAATTGTGATCTATGGTGTTATTTAGTTTTATATTTTATAATGAGTAAATATTATGAATACTAGATTTTATTATATAGTAGGATGTTTTTTATAAAACTGATATTTCGTATAATAAACACGATATTAATATGATAACAATTGTTTTTAAATGTTATATAAGGTATAAATTAAATAATTTTCTATGCTATTATTAGGCTGAAATATATAAATTAATAAGTAAATTTTATATATTTTTATGCGCCTTAAATTATATTTTTTACATAAAGATAAAAACTATTGCTGTTAATGACATATAAATTATATTGCATTATCAAAGTACTTTATATAAAGTAAGTATATTTATTTTATATGTAATGCATGGATATATGGCTCATTTTTTATAAAATTAGGCATGTAGATAGTGATAATTATGTAATAATATTGATTATAGTTAATCTTAATTCTGATGTTTTACCTATTGTTAGGTAATTAGTTAGGATGGTAAGAAAATTTACGTATCCATTAATAAGATTAATAGACATAGCTGCGCTAGCTACACTATAATATTTATTATCTTTAATAAATCTTTAATCAATAGAATATGATATTAATAGTAAAGGTTAGTTATTAAAGTAAGTCAGTATTATTACGGAGAAAAATGAATTAATGCAATATAAAAATAATGTTATTTATAAGTAGTATATTTTATATTCTATATTAGATGGCGTTAATAAATTGGAATATTTTAAACTAGTAACACTTTTACTAAAATTAAAAATCTTTGCAGATTACTAATCTGTTTAATAAGTTTGTAAAATTTTCTATAACAATGTTATAGATATTTATTATCTGCATTGAGAAACTATTAAAAAAATAAATACTACTTATTGTAAGTTTTTAGATTTCGTAATTATTATATGTAGTAATTATTTTTTATTGTAATTTATTTTTAAGCTAAATTTATAATAATGAAACATTATATTAATTTTCCTGATGCTATTGTTGTTTATTTTTATGAAGTAATACTACAAATGTGATTATTTTAATATTTTTATTGAAAAAATATGTAACTTATTAGTTGGTAAGACCGCCTATCGTATATATAGTATTTATATTTTTTGCTTAAGTTGGTTATATTGCATGTAAAATAAGTTTTTAACTAAATTATAGTGATATTTTTATGTAAAAATTATGCTAAGAATGCAATATATTTATATATATGATTATATAAAATATAGTATAGATAGTAATTTAAATTATTTAGTTTAATTATAAAAGTATAAAATAATAAGTATTAATATATGTCCGGATGTTATCCCCGACTGGAATTGAACCAGTAACTAGCCCTTAGGAGTGGCTTATTATATCCATTTAACTACGGGGACTTTATTTTTTTAAAGTGCATATGATGTAATTATATTAATATACTTGTTTTTTATCAAGCATCAAGTTAATTTTTTTATTATTTTTTATATACTATGTTCTTAGCTATGTCTTTTATTTTATCCCAGCTCTGCTAATAATTTTAATGATATTTAATTGTGTTAAAACATTCATTTTACTGAGATAAATATCTATTTTTAGAACTATGACTAGGCACCTTAAGACATGAACAATATTTGTTGAGGCAGTTTAATACCCGCTCTGTTAATGGAGCATAAAGTTATGCAGTATAAATATACATGATAGTATGAAATTACTACATCTGTAACCCGTTGTTATCCTTATTTATTACTATTTACGCCTGCTAAGTATATGTGCTACATTTTATATATATGGCTACTTAGCGTGTAGATGCTATATTAATATAAAGATTATACTGATAGCATAATTAATTACAATATTTTACTAAATGTTAGTAAGTAAAATTCCTTTTTGTATAATTTATTGCTACTCTAGTTGGTTCTACCTAAAATAGGTAGCGGAATTTTTTAATTTCAATACAAGATTAAGTATATCGATATACCATGATTTAAGATGCTTAAATATTTTAGACAATACAATAAGAGTTGTAAAATGCATTAGAAGTTATCTAGATTGCTTATAAGAGCTTTATAGGCAGCAATATTGATATTTATATATCACACCTGCATAGTATTTCATATACTATGAATGTTATTGCGTGCATGAAAAAATAGAATCAGTAAGTAAATTATACAACAGGAACTATTTATTAATAACTACTTATTAATAAATAGTTCTATGACAATTGTAAACAACCCCTAGTAGAGTATTTACGGATCAAGAATAGAGAAAATATTTCTAAGGTAATCAGAAAAGTATAGTTAGTGATAAAATAGATGATTAACGTAAGTAAGTATAACATAAGTTAGGTTAACTGTATTCTTTACTTTTGTTTTAAAAACAGAGTAATATTTTTACTTTCACTATAATAATTTGTTTTAGATTCTTAGTAAGTTATTGCAAATATACCGGCGTTTATTCATTATATCCCTCCTTGCTAAAATTTACTATTTTATTGTTTATAACTCTGTCCATATATCTAATTTCTTTCTTTTTACCTTAATAAAAGTAATAGTATACGTAAATTAAATTTTATCTATAACTTTTTTATAATATTTGTTGCATGGAAATCATTTATACATAAGGTATTGTATCATCACCTATCTTAATGCGCATTAAGATTATATATGGATAAGGTATTTAATGCTATATTAACAGAGGTTCTAGTCGAGAGCATGATGATTAGATATTGTATAGCTTGAGTAAAAGCACGTATAAGTGAGTAAAATGCTAAACTTACTATCAATGTGGATGTTATTCTTTAATTTGGCTTATATGAAGAGTGGGTTAGTATCTAAATAATACACCGATACTTTTAAAAATACCGAACATGTTTTTGGAGAAAATATGAACTTTCGCTGGACTAGTCTAGGGTTGATAACGGTATTATTATTGGGCTGCGCAAATGCGCCATATAATGCATCATCGATTGAATCTGATCCTTTAGAAAAGTTTAATCGGAAGATATTTGATTTTAACTACAATGTATTAGATCCATATATAATGCGTCCTGTAGCAATAGCTTGGCGAAATTATGTCCCAATTATAGCACGTAACGGATTAAATAACTTCACTTCTAATCTGGAGGAACCAGCCAGTATGGTTAATGCTCTTTTAAAGGGCGATCCATATCATGGAATGATACATTTTAATCGTTTTTTTCTAAATTCTTTATTAGGAATGGGGGGGTTAATTGATGTTGCTCGTATGGCAAACCCCGCTTTAGCAAGAGAAATATCGAATCGCTTTGGTAGTACACTGGGTTATTATAAAGTAAGTTATGGTCCATACATAATATTACCGGGTTATGGTAGTTTCACTTTTCGTGAAGATGGCGGCAATTGGTTAGATACGTTGTATCCGATGCTAAAATATTTGACCTTATGGATGTTGATAGGTAAATGGGTGGTTGAAGGTATTGAAACTCGTGCTCAGTTTTTAGATTCTGATAGTTTGCTATCTAATTCTTCTTGCCCATATATTATGGTTCGTGAAGCCTACTTTCAATACCATGATTTTATTGCTAACGGTGGCTCGTTAAAGCTAGAAGAAAATATAAATGCTAAAACTATCCAAGATGATTTAGATGAAATTGATTCTATGCACTAATTCCTGATTAATATCTGATTCATTTCTTAGAAATGATATTCTTAGGTTACTATATCTATAATACATATTGTTTTATTCTTTAGTAGTTCTTTTTTAGTTTTTAGTAATTATTATTATCTGTACTTTATTGATATTGCTACTTTACGTAGCATCTTATCTTTGCCAATAGATATTAACTATTATGGAAAGAGTATAAAGATATTAATATTAAAACATTGCTTTTAATGAATTTTATTAACAATCAATTTTCGTTAATAAGATCCGGCTCATGATTCACTGAATTTTAGTGAAATAATTGATAAATAAAAGAATGGCTAAATATTAATAGTATTAGTTATTTAATAGTTTGTAGATAGATTGTTTTATTTTTAAAATTACTTAGATAGAATAACATAGAAAGTATTATTGTGGATTATTAAGTTCCTAGTAGATATAGTATCAGCGTATTAATTATTGCGCCTTAATGATATTTTAAGGTATAGATTTAATTTTTTAGATAATTAACTGGGTGCATATTATAATATAGTAAGTAAATATTGGTTAGGCATCTATGATGTATTATTTGGGTATAGTATAATATTAAGATGTATAGTCCTCCATTTATAATGTGAATAATGGAATACAAAATTATATTTGTGCGTAACTTATATACTAACTACTTAACTAGATGAACTTATTTTCACCGATACATAGAGATCATCGCTTAAATTAAAATATTTTATAGATACAATACGGTGTAAGTTTCAGCATACACCAGATATTAACTTGAGAGCTAAGCTTAGGTAGTTAAAAGTACAGTGGCTTCACAAGTAATAAAATATATATAGGTATATTGGAATGATATGTGCTGTAGTGTATTGTTAGAATATTTATTCTACTATCCTATGCATCACTTAATTTATGGTTAGTCTAAAATTATTTGTATTGGGTTAATAATTTATAAAATATATTAAAGTGATAGTTTTACTATCAGGTATATATATTTTATCTTTATATTTATAGTGAGGTAATAAAGGCAGGCGTAAATGTCTCTTACCTTTCATACAGTTATCGCATCGTATGTTAATGTATTAATGTTTTTATTTAGTGATAATTTATGGTTATTAGCAGATTACGATTTAAAGGTAATGATCTACTAGCGTTTTTTTATTGCATGAAATTGTATCCCTAAGATATATTCCAGTTAAACTTAGCCCTAAGCTTAAGGATAATAATATTGATATATATTTTAGATAATACAATGATGTAGAATATAGTATTAGTGTTTTGAGGTTAGGTTTTAAGTAAGTAATAAATTTTATTTAGTAGTTCGTTATATATAGTATGTATTACTAATATATTATGTAAAAATATATTTTTTCTTAAAAAATATACGTGCTGGTTAGTTTGTAAATTATTTAGATATATTTTAAATATTAGGATATCACTATAGTAAGTGTGACATAGTTATTTTTCATGTCATTAAAATTAAATAAATAAGATTAGTAATGTTTAATTATAAATATGATCATTGTTAGTGATAATATTAATTGGTATTTAATATTTTAATTTTGATTGGCTTAATTTTAGTGTGCTTTTAATAAAACAGGTAAGAGTAAAAATTATATATTATTAAATATTCTATATAATTATATTTTACCTATAACTAATGTTATTTAATTTTTGTGTTTTATGAGTAGATGTGAGCTAGATAGTATCTATGTTCACTGTTGTAAAAATTTTCACTAAATATTCTAGCTTTTGGTGTTTAATATTATCAGCGTATTTATATATTAGTGATTAGCATTAGTGGTATGGTAATTATTATAATTAAAATTATAGTATCTTAGTTATACGTCAGTTATATGTTTAGTATTACTTAATTGTATTTATTAATAATATTACAAGGATGATATCATCATACTATATAAAGTGGTAGTTATCATTATAGTTTAGTTATTTGCTGACTAAGTTTATATATAAATTATAATACCTAAAGTTGCTATTGTAATATATCTAACGATATTAAGTTTATTAATTTTGGTGTAATATTGATTGTAAGTTATTATATAAAATAGGTAACAAGTATTAGGTATAATATAAATAGATATTATTAATTAATTATTCCATAGTAATAAATTATCTTTATTATGCTCTATTGATATGAAGGGCTTGTTTTTAGAAAATACTAATTTTATTAATAGTATTTAGATGATTATCCGTTTAGGTAAACTAGAGGTATTAAGTATTTTATCGTATTTAATATTACGTATATTTGCTTGTTTTCTTGCAAACGTTATCTAAAGTGGTATCCCCATACTTACCTGCTATGACTTATTATTATATAATAGTATTACGCTTGAAGCTACTGATATTTTACTATTTATCATATGCTCATGCACCAATGAAGTGATTATATTATAAATGTAACAGGTTTTTAATGAAATAGTATTTATGCTTATTATAATGTATTTGTTGGCACCAGAAAGTAGCGCTATCTTAGAATGGGCATAAATTTCTTAGTGTATATTGTTGTATTAATATCTTATTTTTAAGTCATTTGTTTTATGGCAAAAATATGAAGTAACATATATTTGTTATATTACTAACTTTTAGATGACTGGGTGTTATATTAATACATAAATAAGTAATAAATACAGGTATTTATAAATATTAAATCATGTATCTATAATCAGACCATTGCTAACAAAGAGCTACCTTGTATAGAGGTAGTAATTGTTATAGATTAATAGATAATATTTAGTGTCTTATTTTATAAAATAGTTAAGTTTATTATAATAATGTTAAATTAGGTATTTATATTTTTTTACTTGATTATGAAAGCCTACTTATTTATAACCATTATTAACTATTATTTTTAAATTGAGAATATATGTCCCAAGCTCCATCTTTCACTTACTCTTTATTGCATCCGCGATACTGGATGACCTGGTTAGGTGCTGGGTTACTTTATTTATTAGTTCTACTACCTTATCCGATGATCTTTTGTCTTGGTATTTCTCTTGGCAAATTTTCGATGTATTTTTTGAAGCAGCGCGTTTCAATTGCTAAGCGTAATTTAGCTTTATGCTTTCCACAGATGTCTCTTGCTGAGCGTGAGGCGTTAGTTGTTAAAAATTTTGAATCTGTTGGTATGGGATTATTTGAAACTGGTATGGCCTGGTTTTGGCCAAATTGGCGTATTGAGCGTTGGTTTAGGGTTAGTGGCCTTGAACATATCAAAAAAGCACAAATTAATCATCAAGGCATACTATTGATTGGTTTGCATTTTTTGACATTAGAGTTAGGCGCTCGTATTTTCGGCATTCATAATCCAGGCATTGGTGTTTATCGGCCGCATAATAATAAACTAATAGATTGGTTGCAATCTTGGGGCCGCATGCGCTCTAATAAATCAATGCTAGATCGTAAGGATTTAAAAGGTATGATACAAGCTCTCAAGCAAGGCAATATTATTTGGTATGCGCCAGACCATGACTATGGTCCACGCGGTAGTGTATTTGCTCCGTTATTCGCTGTAGAGCAAGCTGCTACTACGATAGGTAGTTATTTCTTGGTAAGAATGGGGAAGCCAGTAATTATTCCTTTTACCCCACGTCGCTTACCTAATGGTAAAGGTTATGAGTTAATTATGCAGCCAGAGGTAAAACATTTTCCATTGCATAATAAATTCGAGGCTGCTACTTTTATGAATAAGGTAATAGAGAAAGAGATCCTGATGGCGTTAGATCAATACATGTGGTTGCATCGCCGGTTTAAAACTCGCCCAAAAGGCGCATCTTCATTGTACTAATATTAGGCGTCGCTAATGCATTAAGTAGATTCATGGCTATATTATTTATGGAGTGTATCTATCAATTATAGAATAGTATTCTACTCTTAACAATTAGGCTAGTTGAGTCATGCTAAGAATTTATCATAAATTTTATGTTCAGTAAATACAGGTTACTATTTATTTAAAGATAGATAAAATATTTAATAATTTTTTTGTAAATTATTAATTTTAACTATACAGTTATTAAAAATATTATTTTTTATGCCCATATCTAGATGCTTTCAGATAATATGACGTTAGTAACGATATTTCTTATATATAATAATAACTTCATTTATTATTATATTGGATACTTTATTAGAAATACTAAAAGAGACATATGTTATTTTATATTATTATCATTACTATTGATCTTGTTTATAGATATTAATGCCTATAATTATGTTATAGGACGAAACACATGAGCTGCTTAGTATATTCTTGGTATTATATAGCTATGTACTATACTTACGAGTAAATAGTCTATTCATTAAATATCAGGCCATATAGTACGATTATAATCGTCACTTATTGATAGCTACCGTTAATATTGTTGATAAAGGTTAATTTTTGATTTACTTTCTTTGCTGATTACTGGTTATTTAATATTGTTTCTTAGTGATAGTACGTAAGACTTATATATAAAGAGATACGTGACATTACTAAAATTTATTACTATCCTACATGAATTACTAGTATAACTTCATTTATCGTAGCTTTATTTATTGTATCATGAATTTTAGTTAGTAGACCATATGATATTGCTAATATTAATTAAGTTATGTTGGATATATCGTTAATTTTGCATTAATTTATTGTACCAGAGATAGTATATTATACTAGATCATTAACCCCAAACTATACGAAGGAACGCACCTTTAATAAAGTTTTTGAAAAATTTATTATTTTTTTGATAAAAAAGGTATTTTATTATATTAATGATTTTTATGCACCTAGCCATAACTACGAGCACTATGTATAATTAATTAATTAGTAAGTGATCAATAATTGATGCGTTCAAGAGAGTATATTGGTATTAGCAATGTTATTTGTCTAGTATTATTTTATAATAAAAATATTTTATACTCATATTTCATGAAGGTCTAGTGTGATTATTTTAGTATATATTTAATTTTTACTATAATTTTTATAGTGGTTAGCAAAATATTCTAATAATGGCAGGATACTAGAATCATGTAAAAAAGTAACATATTAGTAGACAACAGTAGACTTTTGTTACAGTATTACTGTATAATCCTTTTAATTGGCCCCTTAGCTCAGTTGGTTAGAGCAGGCGACTCATAATCGCTTGGTCGCTGGTTCAAGCCCAGCAGGGGCCACTAAATAAAATAATAAGGTTGTTAGATGACAATGTCAGTTACTTACCTTTTCAGATATGTCGTACATATTTTTTATCTGTAAGCGTAATTATTTTTATATCTATTCATTACGCCAGATGATAGTTATGATTCACTGGCCTCCAAGTTGATTGATCATTAACTGAGCGCAAATAGATTAAATTCGATTCATTGCATAGATTACAATTTTATTTATACGTTATATGTTTTTATTTTGCTCTTTAAGAAAATTACTTGAGAGCTAATAAGTTAAGATATCCTGATTAATATCAGGAGTTCTAGTACCTAACTATAACTGTAAGAAATAAGTATAAGTATTGATTAATTAATTACTAAATATTGCGTGTCTAATACATTAGATAAAAATTAGATTTTTATCTAATAATAAAACATTAGGAAATATTATTAATATATAGCAAATATATTAGATTGATAAATATAGATAAAATAAATAATTCTGTTATTTATTCTCCATTTCTTAACTCTTGTTTATAAAAAAATCACACAAGGCTGATTAATAAATGAATCAGTTTTAGAATTTAATCTACTAAACACGTTATCATTGTTAGGAATCCGTGCTATAGGCATTGTTTTTCCCCTATTTTCAGGAGGACATCATTTTGGATGCTGGCACTATTAATAACCTGTTCGTTATCGGTGCCGTGTTGGTGGGTTCAAGTATTTTACTAAGTTCATTTTCTTCCCGTCTTGGGATTCCTATTCTTGTGATTTTCCTAGCAATTGGCATGCTGGCTGGTGTTGATGGTCCAGGCGGCATTGTATTTAATAATTACTCATTGGCCTATCTGGTTAGCAATTTAGCTCTTGCGGTTATTCTACTAGATGGTGGCATGCGTACTCGTGTAAGTTCTTTTCGCGTTGCTTTATGGCCAGCACTTTCACTCGCTACTGTTGGTGTGGTGGTGACTGCAGGGTTAACTGGGATGGCTGCTGCTTTATTATTTGATATTGATCTGCCACAAGGACTGTTAATTGGTGCTATTATCGGTTCTACGGATGCCGCTGCGGTGTTTTCACTGCTAGGTGGTAAAGGTCTTAATGAACGCGTTAGTGCAACGTTAGAAATTGAATCTGGTATCAATGATCCCATGGCGGTATTTCTTACTATTACCTTAATTTTTATGATTGCCGCTGGTGAAACTAATTTTAGCTGGATGTTCCTATTACATCTAATGCAGCAGTTTGGTATGGGCATTGTTTTCGGACTTGGTGGCGGTTGGTTGCTATTAACTTTAATTAATCATATTAAATTAGCTGAAGGCTTGTATCCATTGCTGGCTGGTAGTGGTGGTATACTTATCTTTGCACTAACTACGGCGTTAGATGGTAGTGGTATTTTGGCTGTGTATTTATGTGGTTTGCTATTAGGTAATCGCCCAATTTGTAATCGTCATGGTATTGTACAAACTTTTGATGGTATGGCTTGGTTAAGTCAAATAGGTATGTTTTTAGTATTAGGATTATTAATTAATCCGCATGAACTATTACCGATAGCTATACCAGCCTTATTGTTATCACTTTGGATGATTTTATTTGCCCGCCCTCTTTCGGTGTTCATTGGCTTATTGCCGTTCCGTAGTTTTACTTTACGTGAGCGTGGATTTATTGCTTGGGTTGGTTTACGTGGTGCTGTGCCGGTGATTTTGGCAGTATTTCCAATGATGGCAGGATTATCAAATGCACAGTTGTTCTTTAACCTAGCTTTTTTTGTTGTGTTAGTATCATTATTACTGCAAGGTTCTACGTTATCATTTGCAGCTAGGAAAGCTAAAGTAATTGTTCCGCCTTTGCGCTAATATTTATCTTATATGTATCACTGATGTACATCAAAAATGCATGGGAATGGTTTATGTATTAAATTTAAATGTATGGCTGTTATATGAATAGAGTGCGCTACAAATTACAATATTGTTAAAGATGAAGCTTATAGTTGTATTTGCATTATTTTCCAAGTAAGAGTGATTTGTATTAAGCTATAAGTCTATAGTTGCATTAAAAAAATAGCTACGGTAATTAATTATTTATATAATACCGTTGTTATTTAGTGATATTATAGTCAATAACGATCTATTATTTTGAACTTATATTTATTCTAAAATTTTCTTTTATGATTAGATTTTGGATTGAGTGATAGTATATAGATTTATTTTTTAAATTATAGCAATGTATTATTATTCAATAAATACCTGGTTAATTTATCGCATAGTTGATTATTAGTCAATTAGTAATGGATGGTGAGGTATAATTATAAAAATTAATTTTAATTATTACTTCAATAGTAATCAATGGGTTAGTAAAATAAGTAAAAAATGATTGGCAAATAAAGTTATTTTTATTGTGTGATTAGCTAGTGGTCATATATTTATATTATATATAATATTTACGTATATTAATTTATTAATCATAAAATATTACGCACATCTTATGTTAGTAAAATTTTAAGATAGCAAAATATTTGTCATTATTTTGATGATTACTATAATAATTATACTATAATATATAGTATACAAATATTTATTAATATACCATAGTTTTAATAGAAATATAATGTATATTATTTAGTTAAGTTAAATAAGTAATATGTCATCAGTCATGTGTAGATTAATAGTACGAAATTAAAATAGCGGGTAATGTTATAGAAGTATCTATATTTATAAGGTCTATAGTAGATTACTTAAAATTAGCAAAGTATCTTTATACTATTGGTTTTTGTTGAGTATATAATTTTGATGTAAAGTATTTTTTCTTTATTGCTTATCTACAGTGTTTTTTAGTGTTAATTTAAAATTATAATATTCTTGTTATTTTAAAATCTAAAAAAGTTAAGCGTTAATTATTTGCATAGTATATATCACTATTAATACATTTTATGTAAATTTATAAGAAAAAATTTAAATTTAATGATAATAATATGTATCGTTCAATAAAAATGGAAAATAAATGTATTAAATAATATAAAACTATTAAAGTGGGCTTATATTTATAGTTTTATAACTTAGATAGGATTGAAAAAGGTAACCTAAACTATCAATATTTTTAGTTAAACCTGTATCTTAGTATGCACAATAAATAGTGATTGCTAATTTGTGAATAACTAATATTTTATTAAAGGATAAGAATATGAAGTTAAGAAAAAAACCTCATAAGCCAATGCGCATTAACGATATTACTATTATTGATGATAATAAGTTAAAGAAGGCTATTACTGCTGCTGCACTTGGTAATGCGATGGAGTGGTTTGATTTTGGTGTATATGGCTTTGTAGCTCATGCGCTTGGACAAATATTCTTTCCCAGTGTATCTCCTGGGGTACAGGTAATTGCTGCGTTAGCGACCTTCTCGGTGCCTTTCTTGATACGCCCTCTCGGGGGTATTTTTTTTGGTGCTATGGGCGATAAATTTGGTCGACAGAAGGTGTTATCTATAACAATTATAATGATGGCAGTAAGTACCTTCTGCATTGGTTTAATTCCTTCTTATACAGTTATCGGTATCTATGCACCAGCTCTTTTATTATTAGCTAAGCTAGTTCAGGGATTCTCTGTTGGTGGCGAGTACTCTGGCGCTGTAATATTTGTTGCAGAATATTCGCCTGATCGTAAACGTGGCTTTATGAGTAGTTGGCTGGATTTTGGATCTATTGCTGGTTTTGTGTTAGGTGCGGGTGTCGTAGTGCTGATTTCTAGTCTTATTGGAGAAGCGTCCTTCCTGATATGGGGCTGGCGAATTTCATTTTTTATAGCAGCACCATTAGGAATTATTGGTCTTTATCTGCGGCATGCTCTAGAAGAAACTCCAGCATTTCAGCAATATGTTAATAAGCTGGAGACGGAGGATTGTAGTTCTGTTGAGCATTTGTCGCGGATTTCATTTATAGAAATTACATCTAAATATTGGAAAAGTCTACTAGTGTGTGTAGGTATTGTAATTTCTACCAATGTTACCTATTACATGTTACTTACTTACATGCCAAGTTATCTTGCGCATAATCTACATTATTCAGAAGATCACGGCATACTAATCATAATTGCTATTATGATTAGTATGCTATTTGTGCAGCCATTAATTGGTCTATCTAGCGATCGCTTTGGCCGTAAGCCATTTATTATCGGTGGTAGTATTGGTCTGGTTGTTTTAGCGATCCCTTGTTTCATTTTGATTAACAGCGGTATAATTGGTTTAATGTTTTTTGGTTTGCTAATATTAGCAGTGTTATTAAACTGCTTTACTGGTGTAATAGCATCTATATTGCCAGCAATGTTCCCAACGAATATTCGCTATAGCGCTTTGGCTATTTCCTTTAATATTTCAATTTTAGTGGCTGGCGCCACTCCAACTGTAATAGCTTGGTTAGTAGAATATACTCATAATCTCTATATGCCAGCTTACTATTTAATAGTAGTAGCAGTAATTGGATTGATTACTGGCTTATATATGAAAGAAACTGCAAAAAAGCCGCTACGCGGTGCCAGCCCAGCTGCCTCTGACCAAAAAGAAGCCAAAGAACTACTACAGGAAACTTATGATCACATAGAGCAAAAGGTTGAAAATATTAATGCACAAATTGCTGACTTAGAAAATAAAAAACAGACGTTAGTTGATCAGCATCCTAAATTGGATTAATTATGCTCTGATATTTAATAGTCAGCGTCATTGGTAGTAACTGATTTTTTATGGTATGATTACTATGTTTAGTTTAACTTGAAACTAGTATAGTCATAAGGATACTAGATCATTAATCTGTTATTATTTAGTTTTAATGCATATATTTGCGTAGAGCACATTACTTTTATTATAAATTATTGTTAATCTTATGTATCAGAGTTACTCTATTGTTACTTAAAGTTAGTTAACAATGAACATTTAGATAATAAAATATTATATAATGTTTATATTTTTATATAAAAAGTAACTGTTTAATACATAAGATATTAGTAAGAAAAATATCTTTTAGGAAAAGATATTTAGATAATTAAATAATGTTTAAAGTTAGTTAATTAAGTTTATTAATACGATTGTATCAAATATTTATAGATGAATATCTACTAAATAATGTATCTATAAAATAGTGCAATTTTACTTGATGAAATATTGTAATATATATTATATAAGTTGTTGGGAAGTCGCATATCTATAAAGTTAATATACTAATATTATGTATTTAAGAATGTTAAATATAATCTCAACTGTATAAATAATATTTTTATTTTAGCGGTTACTGAAATTGCATGTATTTCATTGTTACGCTACTTTATTTAGTTAAATTTGCTCACGGTTATTTACATTTATGAGCATGAGTAGATATAGTTAGGTGATAATTTAGATTATTAATATTATCATAAATTTGCATAAATATGTGAATATTCACTTCATGCTCAAAGCAAATATAGTTATTAATCTACATATATTACTAAAAATAGCGTATATTTTTGACTCTGTTATATGACCTAAGTATATTTCTTTTTTAATTTGTTCGTCTATATATCTAATATACTTAATACAATGTAACTTTGAGTAATTAAGTAGGCAAGGTATAAATATAGATAAATTTTTATAATGTTAGAGATATGTGACTTTAATATTGTATTTATTATAGTTAGATACTATCTTTTTGGGCTCATGATACAAATTTTTTTTATATGCTGGTATTAATTATTACTTATAGGGTTGATTACAGTGACGTAATGTCTTATTATTGGAGTATTATTAGTATTTTATAATTTATATTCGTTAGTAAAAAGATAGTATTTTTTTATTTTAACACATTAAGTTATATATTCTTATTTATTTTTCTTAAAATTTTATTGACTAGTTTATTGTGTTTTATTTGAGTGAGATTAAGTTATTATATTTATAAGTATTTTAGCTTATTCATATTTAGGATTATTGTCTTTTATTTTAGTATAAGGGCAATATAAATAATATGCTAGATATATTTTATTAATCATCCTGAAATTTATTTGCCGCTTATATATTAATAATAAATATATAATATGCGATAGATCTTTTATAGTAGTATAATTATGCTATATATTCTTTATTAAAATAATTATTAAGCCTCATAGCTTAGGTATTTTAATGTATACAAACAATTTTACAATAGAATACTTAATGTAGTTAAAAATTATATAATACATCATGTGATGTTAAGATATGTATTGCACTTAACTAGGGATCTATTAATCGAGTAATTTAAACTTAATAAATTAAGTATCTAATCTTTATTGGAAAAAATTAATTTAAGTATTAGAATAATATTCTAAAATATATTGCATGCATAGTAAGATGCAAATTCATTATCTATATTTTAATACTATAATGTATTATATACGATATATTTTTATTCATTTGGTTAAACTAAATATGTTGTTATAGCGGATTATTAAATTAATTAACTATATATTTTAGATATTTTTTTTAAAAGAGATACCTAGTATTGATATTAAGATCATTTAATAAAATTTTATCGCCGGTCGTAAATTATTTTTAATGTATTATTAATATTACGTCAATTGTAAAAAATATCATTATATATCTAATCATTTAAATATAATTTTATTAATTATCTATTATTATATAATAATAAAATAATTAAATAAGATAAAATACTTTAACTATATAGATAGAGTGATAATAGGGGATCATTCTGGATTAAGTGTTATTCATAGGTACTTTGGGTGTATATTTTTTAGGTAAAGAAGCTTATTAATAAATATTGGGTATTCATGTTATTAGGATGTTTAGAGTATTATTCTATCATTATAAATGATAATATTTTATAAGCAATGTATTAATGTTTTCTATAATGATTACGTAAAATTATAAAGATTATTACTTTAATTAATTTATTTATGAAGTTATCACTTACTTAAGTTATAAAATAGTTTTAAATGCTATTATAAATAAATAACTATTTTGTAAAGTATTTCAATTATGTATTACTAATACTTATTATTATGGCACTAAGTAAAAAACTTTACACGCTTGCTACTGTATTAGTGTTTAGAGAAAATTTCTATTTTACTTTATATCCATTAGGTTATAGTGGCTATAATCATTGTTATAATATAAAATATTATTTCTATATTATAGATGATAATTTTATGTTGAAAAGTATTAGTGCTTCTGAGAGCTTGGTATTAGTGTTATGCTTAACTAATTTATTAATTAATTATCACTGAGTGTATTTTATTACTTATTTATTTATCTGTATCTACAGGTATTTATATTTGTTATGCTAAATAATTTATATAATATAAAAAAATATATTAGTACTTAATATTTGTAGCTTAAACTGCAATGAATTGATAATTTTCTTATTGAGTGATTAGTTAAGTTTGGATCAGTTACTTGTCAGTATAAAAATTACTGATTATATTAAATATAATCATATGTCTTTACTTATTTAATTCGATTATATGGATAAGTAATAGTTGAATCTATATTAACTTTATTAGTAATAATAGATTATTCTTTAGTATAGTAAAAATATATGAAGTTTTAGTATGTTGTGTAATACTATAGAATAGTGATATATATGTTATATGATAATTTTATTATGCGGGTGAGATCAATATTATTACAGTATTTATAATGATTATGTATTTATTTATTTGATTCCTGTTTATAACAATAAACTATCTGATACATATTAGTTAATTACTTATGTTGGCGAGTTTTGTTGTTGAAGTATTTAAATCAAGTAAAATTGATTTTTATTTATAAGATATTATAATATAGGTTATGTCATGATAGATATAAAAATAATATAAATTTTATTTTGGTTATATGTGATAAAAATTTAGATAGTGTGATAAAATCATTACTTACTAAATAAGTATTGGTTTAGTAGTTAGGTATTATAGTATAATTGGGTTAATAATATATAACGTATTATATAAAATTACTTGAATAATATTCAAGGTTGTAATACTATACATATAGTTCCCGCTTTCAAGAATTCATATTATATCTAATATATTAATATTACTTTGATACATTATTGGCTTTGAGTATATTTTATAGTTATTTGAATTAATGTCTATGATTAATAAGTCATTTGATGATATCAGATATATTATTTATGATGCAATCAATTTTATTGATAGCTAAATATAATAATAATTATTATATTTTTTAAGTGCTACATATGAGAGATAAATAAAATTTAAGTTAAAATATCTTATGTATAATAAAATAATAACTAAAATACATATTTATTTATATAAATTTTGTTTATTAAACTACGCTCTACTTAAAGTGAAATTTAAGTAAAAGTAATTAACTAGATGGAAGAATATATGAATATAGTTATTCCTACGATGTAGGATTTAATGAATCATTATGGCTATGAAATAGATATTGTAAAAGACCTTAGATAGACTTTCTCATTGCATAGTTGCTAGGTATAATAATATTACCGCGTCACAATTTTACACAAAGACAATGGTAGGGATATGAAGTTTTAGTGATCAGATGGTAAGCATATCAGTAATATAAGCAATGATATAAAGTAGTGCTTTATATTAAATATGATCAATCTATGATATATGATCATAATGAATCCATTAATAATGCATGTCATGAAAAAATGAAACACATTATTTATAAATATCTACACTTAAAGATTAAACTATGTTATCAGCAATCATCTGTAGCTATATATTTATATATAGTATGTAAGGTGCGAATTTAAATATATTGTCGATGCATGTATAATATCATTAGCGTATTAGTTATATCTAGTATGGTGAAAACCAGCTAAAGATGTGATAACTTTATGGGGATACGATTTGTTTTGTATTTTGCATAATATGATAAATTATATATGCTTACTTTGGTGTTTTGTATACGTTATTGCTTTGTTATATATCAATTTACATCATACGTAATAGATTGTATAATTTTTCCACCTAAAGCAGGAAGCTATATTAGTTAGCATAAGTAGCTAAATATCTAGACTATATTATTTGCAAGTTAATATTGTTAGTATTACAAAAAATATACTGAGCATAGTAAGAAATTTAATTAGAGCATCTTAATATGTGATGATGTTGTGAAAGTGATTAAATTAAGTAATTTCATTATTATAGTAGGTAGCGCTAAAATGTTATGCTAGTCGTTTAGAAGTAGTTAAGCAATTAAAAAGTTACTATTTACTGATAGTACAATAATTTTAGTTTATTAATTAATTATTTACTTACTACAAAATAAAGTTTGTTTGTTTATATACTTTAATATAACTATTAAGTTTAATATCTATAGTTTAGCGATAAAGATAAACTAGAAAATATCTTAAAATATTTAGGTTATCATTAATATTTATTACTAACAAATATTAGTGATAATATCCTATAATTAGAGGATATGCGATTATTTGATAGTCATTAATTATCATTAAGATTGAGACCAAAAAAACCCATACCCTAAACTACGTCATCTTATAGTAATTTTTACTTTACTGTACTACTTAGTAATGCCTTAGATTATAAGGTTAATTAAGATCTCAATCTAATAGTTTTTAACTAAGTTTACAAGAAATCTCTATCTTGAATTGAAGTGTGTATGTGATATATAGTGTGTATCATTATATATATTGTATGTCATATAATATGACAGAAAAAATATATATTTTAGTATATACAATTATTCAGAATATATTTTTAATAAATTATTTTTTAAATAAAAATAAATATTTTATAGATATTTACTTCAATTATCATTGAAGTTAGCTGTTAGAAATGGTAGAATATATACTTTATTATACTTTTATAAAGTAGTATTTACTTTTTGATTTTTTTAATAAAAACATTAATACTATCTAAATATTTATAATAAGGCTCTGATAATATCATTGTTTCATTAGGTAATGTATTTTTAGTAAAAATACTAGTGGTGTTATTTTGTTCTGATCTGCACTCACGCATTTAACTATAAGCTCTAGACATGGTCATGGTTTAGTGTTGATAGCATGATTAACTTCTTGTAATTATCTTAGTGAGAGAAAGTATACATGACACTATCAGTGAATTTCACTCTTATCTTAAGCCATTATATAGCATCTTTTTATGATTTAAATTTTTAGGGTATTTATCATTGCAGAGTAATTTATCACAGCTATAAAACTATTATAGTATAGTCGCTTAAATATTTATTGATGCGTTTATTAAAAATTTATAAAGTATATCAAGAATTATATTGAAAGGTAATTTATTATTTTAAGTTTTTAAAATATATAATATAGGTCCTTGCTAAGGAAAGGGGTATATTAGTTATTTATGAGATATTAAGTTATCTTAAGATTATTTTTACTATATTTATTTTTCAATAATTAATAGGTAAGGTATGTTGAGTTGTATATTTTATGGCATAAAAGTATTATGTATGGGTTATAGTAATAACTAATACCATAAAAACTGATGAGTTGTTATAACGGAATTATTTACATTGGTACCTAATTTTATTAAAAATAATATTGTTAAAATAAATAAGTGATATGAAAACATATAAGGTCATTAATTGGTTATTAATTTAATTGTGATCTAGTGATAACATAGTTAATACAAGGAGAAGTAATACGTTATGTAAGAGTGGATATTGTTTAATATTTATCTATAATAATTATAGATTCTTAAAGATATATATTAATTTATTAGTTTAATCATGTACTTATTTGACTATACAAAGATTTATCGAGAATAAGGGGTTGCTAAAGATCAATTATTATTATATGGTAACGATACATATCGTTAACTTGGTTAAGATATTAAATATTAAAATATTAATCAATGTATAACTTGTTTTCACTTTTTATTTTAATTAAAATTAGTATTTTTACTTTTGAGGTAACAGTACGCAGAGTTATGGCGCGTTAACAAAGCGGTTATGTAGCGGATTGCAAATCCGTGTAGTCCGGTTCGACTCCGGAACGCGCCTAAATTATTCATGGCCCGGGTGGTGAAATTGGTAAACACAAGGGACTTAAAATCCCTCGGCTTATGGCTATGCGGGTTCAAGTCCCGCTCCGGGCATTAAATTAATTTATTTATAAAGTTATATTAAATTACATAAATAATATTATGTGAAGCTTAAAAGTATTTATTACTAATTAAGAGTAGAGGTGAAATTATTTTAAAGACTTTAAAGAAAAGCTTATACTTAATAGCTGTATAAAATGATTTTTTTATATTATTTCATTACTGATAATATAGTTAATTACAAATTATAATATACATGTTAACTATATCAGATTTATAAAAATTAGCAAACAATTATTTTTGCACAATAGAGATATTATTACTAGATAAATATCCGGAAGGATGGCAATAATTTATATTATGATTTTATAATTAATAAATGTTTCACTCTCATTAACTTTAGTGTAATAATATATTATATATTATATATTATATATTATATATTGTATCTTTTTATTGTTTACTACTATACTATAGTAGTAATGTATGTGTAATATGATTGCATAGTGATCAATATATTATGAGGGATTATCTCTTATATATTCCTGTGTTAATAACATAAATGGTAAAATGATTTATAATCGTAGATTAGTGCATCACTAAATTTACTAATTGTGCATTTTAAATTCTACATTTATTAATGTCAGAAATTCGTTACTATTAAGTTTATAGATTATCATAATTGAGTATCTCTATTGAGAGAGCTAATAATATAATTATGTTTATTGCTAGTTATTTTATGCTGCTAATTGTATTTCTTCATATTGCTTTGTGTTAGTATCCGTATAATACAAGTATTTTACTTAGTAAGATGTTTTCTGTTTTTTTTACTATATTTTCTGGTCATTAACTTTACTAAATAATTATTTACTTAGTTTATATTTAGCCAGTTGTTTAATATGTTATTATATACTGATCATTAGTCACAGTTAGCTAATTATTGTTAATTAATTTTTAATTAATCTTGTTATAAGGGTACAATTTTTACTTACAGTATGACTCAAGTATATATTGTTGATAACCTCCTTGAATTTACTATGCGTTTTATTAGCATTTAATGGATTATTTAGCAAAGTATTGTTTTAGATTAGTAAATATGTTATCAAATATTTAGTGTTTATTTTAATTTTATTTTAATGAATGAATAATAAATTTATTTATCTTATATTAATAAGCTGTATATTATAATTAGTACGCTGCATTTTATTAATAAGCATAGTATCTTCATTTAAGTTTTATAGCGCTATATTAACAGCTACGCTATGAGATTATATTACAAGTTGCCTTACGTCATCATTGAGTGATATTTTTAGATCATTAAAATTAAATATTTTGTTATCAATCAAAGTACTCTCTTAGATAGTTTGTCTGCTGTTACTAACTTATCACGGATCTATATATTGCTTAAAGTAATAGTGAGCTATATAAAAGATATAGTATCTATTGTACTGTTTGTACTAAAGAGGTTATAAGTAGGTTACTTAAAGTAGGTAAAAATATATATTTTAATATTATATTAACTACATGTATAGTGTAAATTATAAGTAATATATAGTTATTATGATTAATGAATAAAAAGTGTTTTTGGTGTTGATTGTGGTAGGGTTATAAGCTCTTTGCTTAGTAGAGTTGCGCTAATAACTTGCGTAATAATACCTGCCTATCACGACCTCTAGAGCTGGCTTCTAGAACTAGAATATTAGTATTCTATTTTACTATAAAATAGCTAGTAAAATATAGTAGAATGTTATGCATATAGACATCTGTAATCATTATTAAATTTAAATTTAATCTGGGATGGATAGAAAACTAAGGTAATTTAACTATATTATATATTTATGTATGCGTTGCACGCCTACTGAAGCTTCTAAATAATTCAGGTTTATGTATTATCTGTAGTAGATTTATTACCCGTAATAATATCCTAATAACTGTTAGGGTTATCTATATTTAGCTGCTTTCTCTTGTCTAGAATGTTATTCTAGTACCTCTTTTAACAATTAATAGTTTTTTTGATAAAATTAACTAAGAATATACTTCTTAAGAGCTATATATTATATTAAATATATAACAAATATACTATATTTTATTATTATAGTAATTAAAGATGAGTAATGCTGGTATAATTTAAAATTGAAAGAATTTATTTTCTAGTAAAATTATGAACTATGTAAGTGGTATTCATTTGTAATTAGTATATATTTTTATTAATTAGTATTAGCGCATTGTTTGTATGTAGCTAATCTATTAAGGTATTATATATTTTTAATTATAATATATGTCTTAATTAGTTCCAGTAATATTATTAATAGTTACTTATTAAACATTTTATCGTTGCTGATTTGTATTGTTAATGCCAATAGATCATCTATGATGCATATGCGATAAGATGAATATAATTATTATTAATAATGATAAGTATTGCATTAGTTATGCTATTTTTATATTGTAAAGTCTAGTAAAATATCTTATTTTAGTTTTTTATTAATATAAGTATATATGCTATTTACTAGTTTAATAAATAGATTATAGTCATTAAAATTAAAGTACACAAAGATATATAATTTTTTTATCATTTCCTATTATGTTAACTACATAATAAATGTACTATATTTAAGAATATGCAAGAATATTGGGTATAAGGTTTAACTAGCTATTAACTATTTTATACTGTTGTCATGTTAGTGTTCTGGTTTTGGGTTGTAGTATAATAATATTAGTATCACACGATACCCTTATTATGTTCTTATCCATAAGTATTATAATAATATAAAGATAAGTCTAGGATTGATATTATCTATAAACCAAGATAGTATACTATTTATTGTAGTAATACTGATAATAAGTATTATCTCATATTTTAATATATATAAATATTCAGTATTAATATATTAATAATATTATTATCATTAGTACATAATATTTTGGTAAAAATATTTTTGCTGATCATAATGATGTTAGAGTTTGTGTTTATTTATTAAATATTCTTGTGATGGCATATATTCTTAAGTGATAAAGTATATCTATTGTTATAAGATATTGGTATATTTTGTCTAATATATTTTAGTTACGTATATGTTATATACTTTATGCATATCGATACAGATGTAAGTATCATGATAAAATATCTACTATGTTAGTGAAAGTTAGTCACTTATTTTTATTTTAAATATTTTGAGATAAATATATTTAATAATATTAATATTGTAAGCAGTTTTTAGGGAAAGGATATAGATAATATTAATTTTTTAATATAGTGATTTCGGGGCAAAAAGATACCAATTTTTATTGCAACCATATTGACAATATATTAAAATAATAGTTGTAGTAATTTTATTCTTAATATATTAACTAATATCTTAAGTATATTTGCGGTGTCCTTAAAGCTAATACTTTATATTAGGCATGATTATATATGTATTGTAAATTTTTCTTGTGGTTTATTGTATGTTTATGTTATATTTCTTTTACAAGAAAATTAATAAATTAATTATAATATTAATATTTAGTTACTACCAATTTTAATATTGTATCATATTGTTCCCTGAACTTTATAATATTTACTATTCATAGTATTAGCAAGGTTTACTGATAAAATATTTTGGAATAGTATACTGTATATAAGTATTTAGCATTTACGTACTATGTATGACGAGGTCGTAAGCAATAAACTAGATAGCTTATAATGCTATAAAATGATATCAGCGTATAATTTTATTGTATGTAGTTATAAAACATAGAAAGGAGTGGTAAAATAGATGCATTCAGTAGTAGTCTAGGTGGATACTAATGAGATGATATATCTTAGAATGTTAATAATGTTAAGATGTTATTAAAATCACTTGTGAATAATTTTATAGTGTGTATTTCAGTACCACGATTATCTATGTCGGTATTAATCAAAATTTTTTTTTGGAAGCATGCAAGTCAATTGGAGTGATTTATTTTTTGAAGTAAATAAAACATTGGCAGATGTTTCAAACGGTTTACTGGGCGTGGTAAGAGTGATATGAAATATAGGATAAATAAATTATGTTATGATTGTAATATTGCTTTATATTTAATAATATATTATTATATATTTTATATGATTAGTAGCATTTAGCTAAGGCTATTTATAGCTTATATAAATTTATCATATAATAATATGGATTACTGTATTTAAGTATAAAATAATAATGATCAAAAACTAATATATAATCATTTACCATAAAAATACAGATAGATGCAGGATAATAATGTATCTTACTCATTCAGTTAGTGTGGTTACATAACGTTGCTTAAAGCTAACAAGGGTAAGAAAGTAAATGAGAAGGATTAAATAGTATTAATTAATGATACTATGTTAGTTATTAGTTTTACTAAGATATATACTAATATATATAGTAATATCATTTAATAGGTTATTTTACTAATTTAGCTATTTAGAAAATATCTGCTCATTAACTATATAAGATATTTACAGTGCGAGTACGCCCTACAGGATTCGAACCTGTGACCTACGGCTTAGAAGGCCGTTGCTCTATCCAACTGAGCTAAGGGCGCTTTAATAAAAGCAGTTTATATTATATAGTTAGCGTTCATTTAGTCAATATCTTTTGCAGTATTGTAGGTATGATTCTATATGATATTATTTGTTAATACTAGTTAGTCACTGGTTAAATGTTGTTATCTATATAACATAAGAATATTTTCATTGTTTTTTATCTCAGTAGCATTTATCTACTTTACATACATTATAATGATTACTATTTATTGTACGTAATTTTTTATTTATACTATCTGTATAAGAATATATTCTTATACAGATAGGTTTTAAATCCTCTTAAGCGATATTTAATGATAGGGGTTAAGCTAGGTTTATCTCCTGTATATAAACAGAGTAAATAATAATTATTGTTATTATTTCTCTGCTAACAATACACTTAACTTTTGATATAATTATATTATACTTGCTTTTTTTAAATAAAGGATTTCCTCACTAATGTTAGGAAAGATTATTAATGGCAAAAAGATTGCACAGCAAGTTAAAAACGAAGTAGCTGAGCAAGTTAAACAACGTCTGGAGGTTGGTAAATACGCTCCAGGCTTAGCAACGGTATTAATCGGAGAGAATCCAGCTTCACAGATTTACGTGGCCAATAAACGTCACGCTTGCCATGAAGTGGGGTTCTTTTCTCGTGCTTATAATCTACCAAAAACTACTAGTGAATCTGAACTGCTTACATTAATTGATAAATTAAATGTTGATTCTACAATTGATGGTATTTTAGTACAGTTACCGTTGCCGGCAAATATTAATAATATTAAGGTGTTAGAGCGCATATACCCTGATAAGGATATCGATGGCTTTCATCCATATAATATTGGTCGTTTATGTTTACGAAGCCCTATATTGCGCCCTTGTACCTCGTTAGGTATAGTCACGTTACTAGAGCGTTATAATATTGATACTTATGGCCTGAATGCAGTAGTAGTTGGTGCCTCTAATACTGTTGGTCGTCCTATGAGCATGGAATTGTTACTTGCTGGATGCACTACTACTGTCACGCATCGATTTACGAAGAATTTACGTTTTCATGTTGAAAATGCAGATCTACTTGTGGTAGCGGTAGGTAAACCTGGGTTTATTCCCGGAAATTGGATCAAACCGGGTGCAATTGTGGTAGATGTTGGTATCAATTATTTAAAAAGCGGTAAAGTTATTGGTGATGTAGATTTTGAGTCAGCACGCGAACGTGCTGCTTACATTACGCCAGTGCCTGGAGGTGTCGGTCCGATGACTGTTGCTACACTAATCCAAAATACTTTACTAGCTTGCGAAGCATATCATGATGTTTATAAATAAAAATTAACCCTTAAAATACTAATGATTGATTACAAATAAGTATTCTTAGTTTCAACTTTCTGTTAACAATTTTAATTATAGTTTTACTATAATTATAAGCAATGATTAATTGAAGATCTCATTCCTTATTTTATATATTCATAAAGTATTTCCAATTTTAGAGTATATTATATTTAACTAAGTTTAGTTTTTCGTATTGGGATCAATTATTACCGCCCATAGAGTAGTTTTTAGTCTTTTACTAAGTAGTATATAGTTTATTAGTTTTTATCTAAGAAGCTATAAATTATCGTAATAAAGGTATGTTTTAAGCGTTGTGATAGCTAACTACTTATTAGTGCATAAACTTTATTCAGTAAATATTACTATATTGCATTATCTTACAATTATGGTAATTTATTTTTTAGCAATGTTTATTAGATAATAGAAGGAGTTGAATATTTTTTAATAAGTTTATTGACTAGTATTTTAATTATCCTAATTTTTAATAGATTTTAGGATAACTTAAATATACTATGATTATAGTATATTTATTATAATATAATGAATTTTATTTCATATAAATATAAAGGTCTTAGATGATGTAATATGTACTATTAATTTTAGCTAAGACTATATTGTATAATACATAAAAGATATATAGGTGCTAATGGATAACAAGTTCTTAAGTGTGCGTAGTGCTAAATATTATTAGTAATATTAAATCATGAAAAATATTTCAAGATAATACTAATACTTAAGGTGACGCCTTTTGATAAAATTATTTATTTTATTGATTGGTTATTAATGTTAGTTAAGCAAAGTTAAAGTAATCTATTGCTGTGTTAGTGACTAGCATCATCTGTAACTGATTTTATACTTAGAACTTGTTGCTAATATTTGGATATGGTATATGTTAGTATCATATAAATGATATAGTTAAATGATAATGTATTCCCCATCTTGGATAGATTAAGCTAATCTGTTATTAAGTAATATGCTGCAATCTTAATATTATTAATAGTATTATTACATAGTGAATATAATCTGTGATTAATTATCACAAGATATAAACATCACAGTTGTATATTAGTATATGGAAGAGTATCTCAACGTTACATCTAATTTGGTATTGCTAAAATAGATCATTAGTATCTTACGATTGATTAGTTACATATTTATTTAACAGTAGTTAATTAATTACAATAATGCATATTGGGGCTTTTAATTTTCTAAGATATTAGAGAATTTATTGCTAATATCGCAATATTTTTTCTGCTGTGTCTATTACAACGTATGTATTATATTGAGATATCAACTATTAGTTAGGATTATATACTTTAAACTAATATATAATGTATTAAGAATACTAATAACTTCTGTTAAAGTACTAAACTAATAAGTCATTTATATCATGACTTTGGTTTTAGCGTATACAAAAGTGCACTAGATTTTTAAGTGTATTATTTAGTGGCATTAATACCTTAATTTCACTATTTCCATATATATCATTTTTTGTATTTTTATTTATTAACCTAGCATGTTTAATATTGGATAGTTGCTAATAATACATGAGTTAGATGTAACTAGAAGTGACATTTCGTCTTACGGTATGATATTTTAAGCGCTTTACTTTCATTGCCGTTAAAGATAAATTTTATTATTTTTTAGATGTATAGTATTATTTTATATTTTCATATCCATGTCTGTTTGTATTACTAGTAAGGTTGCAGAATACCACGTAATTATAATGCTTATCTCATTATGAGATAATGATTACCGAGAATCCTCCTGATTCTGGCGTAAGGTGATGTTAATATTAGTTTGACATCATGAGTCAGTTAGTTTAAGTGCTTATTTTATTTATCCCTAAACTTTATACCACTCAGATTTATTATTTAGAATGCTAAATCTGTTAGGTATCCTTAATACTTACTTGGTTTATTTGTTGTCAATATCACAATAATGAAAGCTAGTTATATTTTATTTATAACTCTGTGATTTGATATTAAGGCTATTTAATATTGATCATATTAAATTTTATTGATACCTCTACAATCAAGTCGTCTTTGTTGTCCTTTGGGTAATCATATACTTGGACGCACACATTTTTATTACTTGGTATAAAATTTTATTAGCACCAAGCATTAAGTAAGTAATGTTTTAAAATTTATATATTTAATATTATCTAATTTATGTAAATATTATTATCTATATTGAATATAGGACATTTTCTGAAATAATCTATTTTAAGTATTATTTAGTTTTATGCTCTTTTTTTGTAAAAAAGCTAAAAAATAAAAATGATATAAGCATCTATATTATCGATAGCTTAAATGTACCAGTAATTGTTATCTTATAATTTTTATACTATACAGAAACATCTATATTTAGAGTGACACTGATAATATTTAGTTTTTAAATGTTATATACACTATTGAATATTTTGTTATTTGACGCATAGTTTTACTTAAATATTACTGTGTTGTTATTATCTATCTTTTGATTAATATTGTATAAACTTTTGGTAATTTGTGTATTGTTGTAAAGTTTATTTTAATGCGCTTGGACTTACAATTGGTTAGTGGGTCGCAGTTGTGGTCCTAGACATGATACGTGATGAGATATTATATCTATGTATTTTGATGGCTGTTACGATTAAAATACTTGTACATTTACCAGGTATCAGAATGTTATTTATTTTAGCTATAATATTGTTAAGCATATATTAGTAAGTTGAGGTCTGCATAGGGATTATGGCTTATCTGCGGGATTATGTTAATTATTATATTGTATGATATTGCTTTTATAAGTATTGTTACCTTAATTAATATTTTTTACTTCTCTCATAATATATAATTATTTTATAGTATACTTTTAATTGTCTGTCGTTTATAGTTATAAAAATATCTAAGTGTATTAATATATTTAGCTAAAAAATTTTTACTATTTAAGAGAATATTAAAATAGTACTAAATTGAAGTAACTTAATGAGTAGTAATTTTATGTACTTAAAGATATTAAGTGCGCTTTATGAGTATTACTCAGCATCTATATACTAGTTATGACTAGTATGAATTTATTATGAATAAATTTTTAAGCGTATTGATTAATAATATCGTATTCTCTAGAGAATTTAATTCTTTTCCTAGTTTTATCATAAAAATATTACTTAGTTAAATGTTTATGCTTAGAGAATTAAGGTACGCTAAAATAATTCTAGCTCTTTGTATATAGAGCGTATTATGTATTAAACCATGATATATATGAAGCGTAATATTTAAAAGTTAGCAGTTGTTTATTAGATATAAGGATTAGAAATTTGTTATTATTTAGAAGTAATAATTTATTTGTAATAGCATTCAGACTATAAACCATAGACTATATAATTTTTTACAAGTATATTTTATTTATTTTAATCTGATGTGTCATGCATAACATGATAATATATCACCTAGGGGTTTTGTTACATGGTATAATCTTATCTGTAATAGATATAGTCAAAAATTATATATTAAGTAAAACAAGTAATGGATAAGTAGTAAAACGGTAACTAACTACTCAGTATAATAGTAGTTGCATATGTTAACGTTACCAAGTAATACTCGATCAGCATTACGATATATAATATTCTTATAGAAGAAAATATGAGTTAAAAATCATCAATAATTTAATTATTAAGATATTTATTTATTAATTATATATTAGTACTGCACAATACCTAGAGCTTTACTTGGGTATATAAGATACAATATATTATACTGTTAAGTAGTATTTTTATATAAATCTATCAAATATTTGTTATGTATTAGGTGTTTACATAGTAGAGCATGATAATATTTTAGGATCCTGGGCGGATGAATAATATTACTATAAGTTTAAGTAATAATTAAAAATAGTATTTATCTTATTATAACTAAAAGTAGGTTATTAACGATAGTTGGAATAGTAAGTGCCTTAGTTAATATAATTAGTATAATTATAATATCTCTATAATTAAGTATCCAGAATATGTATTTAATTATTTTTTAGTTATTATGTTAAGCTCTCTTAAATGTTTTTAAATTAGTGTTATGATTTCTTTTTGTTGTCATTATTATAATGTACTATTATATT
Organism: Serratia symbiotica str. 'Cinara cedri'; assembly: GCA_000238975.1. Classification (GTDB taxonomy): domain Bacteria; phylum Pseudomonadota; class Gammaproteobacteria; order Enterobacterales; family Enterobacteriaceae; genus Serratia_D; species Serratia_D symbiotica_A. Next base: position 682,319 of record CP002295.1, read on the forward strand.
TATCAGATTAATATTTTCAGATATTGATAATACTGCTTTATGCATGTATATAAAAATTTATTTAGCGCAGCAGATTAGAGATCTACATTTATATATCATTCACTATTTTAGTTTTGAAGTTTCTCAAAGCAATACTCATGGCTAAAATATATACATTAGTTGACTATGAGGTAGGAAATCGTTTAAAGATCACTATGACTGTAATATTTAAATGTTTATAAGTAAAAAAGTCTAAGTATACTACTGTGTAGTGATATATATTTTGATTTGATATATCCCAAAGTAGGACTAAGGATTAAATGGTTACTAAATTAATATAATTTATTATTTATAATATCACTAACCTACACTATAATATCAGGCTGATAAGAGCAAGAGTATATATAAGATAAGTAAAATGGTATATAAGATAAATAAAGCATTAATTATATTACTCGCGGCGCCAGGTAGTACCTTTGGAGCTATCTTCTAGTATTATGTTCATTTTTTTTAATTGATCGCGCGCAGCATCTGCAATTATCCAATTTTTGTTTTTACGAGCCTTGTTACGTTGCTTGATTAGTTCTTCTATTGTTACTCTTTCACTATCTTTAATTTGCGTTTTATATTGTAGGAAGTCTTCAGGTTGCTGTTGTAGTAGTCCGAGCACCTTTGCTAACTTACGCAGCGTTGTCGCTATTCTATTAGCTGCAATCATATTTTTGCTTTTTAGGCTATTAATTGTATGTGCCATATTAAATAGAACTGAATAGGCCGCTGGGGTATTAAGGTCGTCGTCCATCGCTTGTTGAAATTGGTATTCAAATATACCCCCTTTAACTGGATAATCATTAGTATCCGTGCCACGAAGTGCCATATATAACCTTTCTAAGGAAAGGTTTGCCTGTTTTAAATTTTTTTCACTATAGTTTAACGGGCTACGATAGTGGCTAGACATAAGAAAGTAACGTATTGTTTCACCATTATAGTAGCTAAGTATATTGCGAATGGTTAGAAAATTATTTAGTGATTTAGACATTTTCTCTTTTTCAACCATAACCATACCAGAGTGCATCCAATAGTTAACATATTGGCTATCATGCGCGCAACGAGACTGTGCAATCTCATTTTCATGATGTGGAAATATCAGATCTGCGCCACCACCATGTATATCAAAATGAGGACCGAACTGTTTATAGTTCATGGCAGAGCATTCAATATGCCATCCGGGACGACCTGCGCCCCACGGTGATTGCCAGCACGGCTCCCCTGGCTTGGATAATTTCCAAAGTACAAAGTCCATTGGATTACGTTTTACATGATTAATCTTAACACGCGCTCCTAATTGTAGTTGCTCCAAAGCTTGATGAGATAGTAAACCATATCGCGGGTCGCTGTTGATAGAGAACATTATATCACCGTTACTAGCTATATAGGCATGATTACGATCTATTAGACGTTGAGTGATATTAATAATTTCATCTATATGCTGCGTCGCGCGTGGTTCTTTATTCGGCCGTTCAATTAATAAAGCATCGAAATCAGAATGCATCTCTATTAGCATGCGCTCAGTTAACTTGTCACAGTCTTCAGTGTTCTCTAGCGCTCGACAGATAATTTTATCATCAATATCTGTAACATTACGTACATAGTTTAGTGAGTAGCCGATATAACGCAAGTAACGTGCCATTATATCAAAAATAACAAAGGTACGTCCATGTCCGATATGACAAAGATCATAGAGTGTTACACCACAGACGTACATATTAACTTTACCAGCATTAATAGGTTGAAATTTTTCTTTTTTACGACTCAAAGTATTAAAAATCTTTAGCATCCGTATATTCCATATTTCATGTAAGAATAATAAGTAATTCGGGGTTAGGGGTTAGGGGTTAGTAGGATATCTCAATAAAATACTAAAAACTGAAGTTTATTAGAGTGCAAGATTATGCATATTAGATTAACTTATTATACATACAATTATAAAATAATTTGTAAATAGAGATGTTTTTAATAAAGTTATTTTGTTTAAAAATGCTATCATATAGCAATAGCTACTAATTGATTCTAAAGAGCGTTATATAGTAACTAGCTAAATATTTACTTATTTTGTAATTTCTTATATTATGTTGTTAGTAACTCTAAGAAATAATTTTCTATATTAATGACCATAAAATTATTATTAAAATTTTTATCAAGAAAGTCATATTTGTAGTTAAAGATACTTTGCATTATGATTACATAAGTTTTTATAAAAAATATTTTTTTATTTTATTAGTAACGATTTTCTTATATATGGTAGATATCATTTTTCGTATGAATTAGTAATCAAATTATGTGGTGATGATAAATAATATAGTTAATAACAAACCAGAAAGTGCTAATAACATTATGAACACATAATATTTACTAATCAAACATATTTTGCGATTATATAGTTACTATACACTATGTAGTTACTAATGAATATGGGATATAATCGATTCTTAAGCCTTACGGTATAGTACAGTACTGATGATTAGTATTTTTATATTAAGTAAGTTAGTTATAAGTATAGATATAATTAATAATATTTAAGGTGCGAGGATAAGTTATAAATGTATGCTCCAGGGTACACAGAAGTGGTATAATTATTAATATTGTTATTGTTAGTGAATAGTCATTACGGACTGTATGAGTACATTATTTATCTCAGATCTACATTTATGCCCAAAGGAACCGGAAATTACTCTTGGTTTCTTGCGTTTTTTAGAGCAGCAAGCAATTTACGCTGATGCGTTATATATTCTTGGTGATTTATTTAAGGATTGGATTGGTGATGACGATCCTGAGCCATTGCATTATAAAATTGCCGCTGCCCTTAAAGCGTTGCAACAAGCTGGTGTGCCCTCTTATTTTATGCATGGTAACCGAGATTTTTTATTGGGAGCTGGTTTTGCTAAAGCTAGCAGCATGAAGTTGTTACCAGAGATAATAGTACTAGAATTATATGGGCGTCATATTTTAATTTTACATGGCGATATACTTTGTATTGACGATCAAAGTTATCAAAAATTTCGACGTAAGGTACGTCACGAGCTTATCCAAAAAATTTTCTTAGCATTACCATTAAGTTTGCGGCTTAAAATAGTTACTATATTACGTACTCATAGCCAACAGGCTAAACAATGTAAGCCAGAAGCTATTATGGATGTTAATCGACAAGCAGTTGAACAGGTTATGCTGCGCTATGGTGTACAATGGATGATTCATGGTCACACTCATCGCCCGGCAATACATTTATTAGAATTAAATAATAGTCACGCTTATCGTGTAGTGCTAGGTGCTTGGCATATTAAAGGCTCGATGACCAAAGTAAGTGCTGATTCCATTGAATTAATCTCATTTCAATTATAAATACTATAGTAATTACTTAAGTAAGATCTGTGCTAATAAATAGTTAAACTATTTAGAATACCATTTTATATAGTATTTTTGCGTTAACGGATCAATATATAACATATTTATATATGTTTATTGATTAGATATTAACTAATCAACAAGTATATTAGATGTTCTTATAGATAGCAAGAAGATCAATAACTAATAATATACTCAGAGTCTCTGAATATGTACTTTAAATTTAGATACAGTTGATAAAAAATAAGTAAATATATAATAATATAACTTTATATTTTTATTAATTAACTATTATAGATAATAATATTGATATTATAAAAAGCAATTTCACATTGGCAAGTAAAGCCATTTTAGTTAGTATAGTAAAATTGTGTATCATAGCTCATATTCAACCGAATAATAATTATGTTATCATATAATGTATAGTGATATTGTTCACTATGTTTAATTTTCCGTTCTATGTTAAATTTTTTATTACTATAAAGTAAGTTATTTAATGTTATATAATAATATTATGTTAATAAATTGAAGGAGATTATTTATGGTATAGTTAATTTTTTATCTTCTTTGCTTGTTGCTTACTAGGATTATAGTTCTAATATGATGTTTGTTTATGCAAATGTCATATATTATTTTAATTGATGCCATAATTTGGTCAACATAGTGCGGTGTATAGATTATAGATTAGTTAAATAATCTTCATGTCTAAATATTAGCTATATATCTATTTTGTATATTGTATTAAGTGACGACTTATAGTACATGTGCTATGTTATATCATAAAAATAATATCTTCAGCATTAATTTCTATTAATACTTATGTTATATTAAAAACCTGATTATTACTAGAATAGCCTTATTTATTAAAATTTATTACAGATTTATCTCTGTACTACTGTATATGTTAATAAAATATAGTAGTTTTATAAGTCTTGATATTATACGTGCTTAGTCTATTTTCGTCTCAAGAAAAATGGTTCACTAATTAACATAACATTTAATGGTTAATGATATCTAGTAATTAACTATATGTATTGTTAGTATATGATATATTGATGACAATTAATAATTAAGATCATTATGATTATAGCCTTTATTAGTGACGCTTATATTTGAATATTAGTACTAATTATAAATTAATTTTTATAAAATATATATTTATTGGGGTATAAAGTTTTATAGTAACAAATGATTCATTAATGCGAGTTATTTGTCAGTGATTGTTATGATGATTATTGGAGGTGATATTAACTTTTGTTAATGGTACAAAGTTATACGCTATAGATAAGTGCATAGCTACTATAGCTTAGTCTGTGTATTAGTTGTAAATCAAATAAATGTTAGTAGCAATTATAAGTATACAAAACTTTAATATTAATAGAGAGCATTATATCTTAGGTAAGTAGTTGCTGATTAATTAGTTAGTTTCTCGCTTGCATAATATGCCGAGATTAGCTTTAATACAGGTGTTGCATTAGTTAGTTAGTGCTATATTATTTTTCTATTATATTAGATATTGCTACATCAAATTATGGGTATCACGGTAAGGTAAGGGGTAAAGGTATTCAATTAATATGCATGCGTGTAAGTAATAAATAGCTAATAGGCTTACACTAGCGCAAGAAGAAGAATAATACATACTAGGCGTAAGTTTTACTATATGAGTATAGATTAATTAAAATGTAATATTATTTTACAGACATGAAGATAGTGCTCTTGTTATTAACTACATGCTATACATTTTTTATGAACTAAAATTAGATAGATATCAAATTAATGGCGTTATTATTTTATTTAAATATATATCATTATATAGAAGTTTTTAATAGTAGTTATTATGTATAATGCATCAATGTGACAAAGATAGGTATTTGAGTTTGAGCATTCTAGTTTAGAGTGCCTTATTATATATATTTTAATATAGATAATTATTATGTAATGCATTACGTATTACTATTAGAGCTATCTAGCATGCAGGTATCCTATGAATACTAAGGATATTAAGGATACTAAATGAAGATTTTAGTTAAAGTTATAGCTAGTAATACTATCTATTAATATAGTATTATATTATCAAGAGATATGTAGTATCATATTATTAAGGTATATAATTGTTAATTTATTTTTATTTTTGCCTATTATTTTATCAACATGTAATCTTGAATAGAGTATGATTTGTCTTATCAAAGAAAGTTTATGTGCCATAGAATTATCTAAAGTAGATAAATGTATTATAGCGGCCGTTATTATTGTAGTCGTGATATACGATATGGTTTTTAGATGTAGTACTATAGTTCAATCGTTTAACTATGCTTTTATTCATTGTACTTATTAATATAATAAGTGTAATATTATAAATATAATCAAATTTTCTGAATTTTGTATGGTTTTAATTACATGAGTACACTCCGTATACTTATGACATTTAAGAGAAATTATATATTAAAAATAAGGTAATACATACCCACTTAATAAGTGATAATGTATTGGTTCTCATAGTTAAGGTTATGAATATGATTATTATCATAGGGAGTAAAAATTAAATCATACAAGTTACAGGTGAGTTTAGGTTGTTATATAGGATATGCATCTGCGTATTTTTTTGTGGTCATGTTTTAAGTAAAAGAATAAAATACAAGAGCATGCTTATATCATAGTTTTTAGTAAACTTATTATTGTCTATGTTAGTTAATATATACACTTTTCTCAGGAAATAATTATTAGAATTTTTTCTAGATCATTACTCTAGCATTATGGTATATATTTTTATAAATTTTATTTTTTAGATTAAAAGTGGCAGCGTAATTATAATATAGATATATGCCATAGTTAGTAAAATACTCTAATGATAAATGATTCAGCTGCGATTTATGTATTAGCAGTAAGTGGTAATAAACATATAAAGAAATTATAATTAAAGCAAAATTGATGTTGATTGCTCTTATTAATGGTCATGGAAAATAGTAATTTTATTTAGATGCTTGAGTAAATAAAGGGCTAGAAGAGATAAATTTAGGGAACCAGAGATATTATAATAAAGTGAAGAAATTGTAGGTAGTTAGCTAAATATTACCAGCATTAAATATTATGCAAGTATAATATTTATAATAAAAGAAGATTAGTATTTATAATATTTAAAGTATTAGCTTCTATATTAGTAAATTTTTTTCTAATTTATTTAATATTTCTCAAAGAGATTGATTTAATAGTATATTATACTAAATATATTAGTTTAATATATAGTGTAACCTAAACTATTAGTAGTTTAAAGTTTTAGAAATATTTGCTGTAAGAAATAATTGATATAAAATGCGAGTAAGTTACTGGTTGTTGCTAGCTATTTGAACTGATATTAGCTATATAGCATTATCGCTCAGCTTAAATCAAATCGTTTATAAAACTTATTAATAACCGTTAATATTTAATATTTGTAGGATTTACTATTACTTATAATCGTAGGATAGATGTTAATGAGAAAATTCAGTAAAGAGTGTAAAAAACTATATTAATGAGAATAATCTAGTAATTCATATTAATTATACTAAGCATTATATGTACTTAGCGCAATAGGTATAGCGTATAAAATTAGCGTATCTACGCAAGAGATAAGCTATAATGTATGTAATAGCTAAGAAACAGAGTAACCCATAAATATTAAGTATAAGTGCAAATTAACTGTTATCCTGAGATGAGAGTCTATATCGTGTGGATGAATTCACTAGTATTGAAATGTATAAGAATACAATATTTTTTTGAACTTTTTATGTACTATTGTGTGACGTCGTACGATTATTAGTCATAAGATGTATTAAGTTGGTATTTGTGCTGTTAATGGTTATCGTATAACGTGTAGTATACCTTATACAAAATATTGTATAGTTGTTTTTATTTAGGTGTATTAACTGTTTCTCTTTATGAAAAAATGTCTAAGCATTAAAAATATTAAGAATGCTGATAAGTGCGTGTATGTGAAATAGTGTTAGTTACCAAAGAGTAAAGTACTGTGCCTAATTATATAAACTACCTTTCTTTTGTGAGACAAGGTAAGTGTGAATAATGTAATAATATTATTTTGAAAGGTCTTTTGAATATACAATGACTACAGAAATCTATAGCGTATTGAAACTATATAAATTATAGTATAACTTGATAGTGATCATTGTATATATTAGGCCATTTATATTAAGTAAGATACTTTTAATATAAATGGTATTGGGGTCTTGATGAAATGGATGAATTGTTAAAATAAATTATTTACAGGGTTTGATTATTTTATCTATTGTAATCAGTAACATATATTTTTTTATTTAATTAAGCAACACGATACTGTTATTATGAGGTAAGTAACCTTGGTTACAAGTATTTTTGTAAAAGTTGCAGAAATTTATATATAAATTTATTTACTGCTGTAAACTAAAAAGTTAGATTCAGATAATGATTACCAATACTTTAACTATAGTTATTAAATATTAATATGGTCATTACAATATAACATATTTCTCAGTTATCTATTTTCATATTATCATAACACATCTTGTTGATAGTACTAAAAAGTTAGGTATGATTGGCATGTATTTTGCGTATAAGTTATTAGATATTATTTTATGTATTATTTTAATAAGTTAGTCTACTAATAAGATAGTTTTTTAAAAGCTTATTATATTTAGCGCTTATTTTTAGTGTATTTTATTTATTTAATCTACCTCGGTAGAGAGGATGTTCTTAATATTAGTAAGGGTATTGTAAATATTGTCTCTTATTTAAGTGATTATGAGCATATATAGCTTAATATATATTGCTGTACTTATTGCTAGCAGTTTTGGTGCCTTATCTCTAAGATTTATAGATAAAGGTCATTATCAGTATTATTTACTTTTAGCGTTAACACTTCTCTCGTAGAACTACATATTACTTATGTATTAATAATAATTAACTAGGTTTTTTTAAAATAATAGTATAAAATAGTTTTGTACTATTAAGTATTAGGCAGTAGTGTAATTTGGATCATCGTACCTATGTGCATATAGTAATCATAATTAATTCAGATTAAGTGTTTATATGACCTCTCATATTTAGATTATGTGCTCAGTATAGCGCTAAATTAGTGTGATATTGTTGTAACTATAAAAGAAGTTGTTCTATTATACGTTGGTAAATTTTACTCAATAGTTGTAGATCAGCAACATTTACACATTCGTTAACCATATGAATAGTAGTGTTTACTGGCCCCAGTTCTACTACTTGTGCCCCCATCTGAGCGATAAATCGACCATCCGAGGTACCTCCTGTAGTTAGTATTTTTGGTGTTAATTTTGCATAGTGTTCAATTGAGTTTACTACAGCGTCTAGTAGTACCCCACGACGAGTAAGGAAAGGATATCCAGATAGATGCCAATCGATTTTATAGTGTAGTTTATGATGTTGTAATAATGTTTCGATGCGCTGTTTAAGCAGTGCTTCAGTTATATCAGGATTAAAACGAAAGTTACATTGTAATAATAGTTGATCAGGGGTTACATTATTACTTTCGGTACCAGCTGTGATATTAGTAATCTGCATGCTAGTTGGCGGAAAGAATGCGTTACCGTAATCCCATTGAATAGTCACTAATTCATTGAGCGCTGGTATAGCACGGTGTATTGGGTTGTGTATAAGATGCGGGTAAGCAACATGACCCTGAATGCCATAAATAAGTATATTTGCAGTAATTGAGCCTCGACGTCCGTTTTTTATTATATCTCCAATGCGCTCAGCGCTAGATGGTTCACCGACTAAACAGTAATCTAATTTCTCATTGCGCGCCATAAGCGCTTCCACTACCTTGACCGTGCCATTAGCAGCACTAGCCTCTTCATCAGAAGTAATTAAAAATGCTAACCGGCCTCGATGAATTGCATTGGTAGTAATAAAGCGCTCTGCAGCCACGACCATCGCTGCTAATGATCCTTTCATATCTGCGGCGCCACGTCCGTACAAGATACCATCGCAGATAGTTGGTTCAAATGGTGGATAATACCAGTTTTTTTCATCACCTACTGATACAACATCAGTATGGCCAGCAAATGCTATAGTGCTGCCATATCCATGCCATGCCCAAAAGTTCTGAGTGTCATTAAAATTCATCATCTCAATATTAAACCCGATTGCTTTAAGGCGCGTAAGTAATAATTTTTGGCATCCTGCGTCATGCGGGCTAATAGAAGGTCGTTTAATTAATTGTTGAGCAAGTTTAATAACTGGGCAAATCATGTTGTAATCTCATATACAGATGTTTAATATTACTTGGGATTAAAACCAAATGAGGCATGCTTTAAGTCATCATTAAGTGGTGATTGTTTAATGATCGTTGGTTGTGTTACTATAAATATAATCTTAGTATAAATATGATCTTAGTGTAAATATTTTTAGAGTTATTACTCTATTTCTTATTTATCTTTTTCCATATTACTTAATGAATATACTAAAATTAATTGGTAATTTATAGCCGCTTAGTATACTAGTGTAGTTACTGTTTACTTGCGGCATATTAGCGAGATAATTTTACATTGATATATTATACTTGTTTGTGGTTAATAGTGTAATTATTAAAGTATCATTACAAAGTATGTTATGGTAGTTATTGGAAGATATTTATAATGATTTATGATTTTTTATCATGCTCTATTTGATTATATCCCATAATTATATAGGTGATAGTTAATTTTATAAACTGTAATAAAATTAACTTAATAAAAATTATTCTAATTATATTATTACTAATACAATAAAACATATAATGATTAAAATTATTAAAAGTATTTATTTATTATCTAACAAGTCTATTTATATTTGTAGTTTTAGTGCATAGGCGATACTTGATTAGTAAGGGGTTTTAGGTAAGTACTAAAGTTTATTATTATATTTTGTAGCGTACCAAATTAAGTTTAAATAGGTAGTTAAAGTTATGATCTTTAGCAATTTTCAGGTTATTTCATCCCATGCTTTATTGTTAGATAATAAAATATTAAAACTATTAGCATTAATCTTATTTATAATAATAGTAATATTAATAGTAACTTATAGTCTATATTAGTATTGTAGATATTATAGTAATATTAGAATTATTAATTTTTCTAAAAGAAAATAGATATTAAATTGAGTAAGATGAAAAATTATTTTTTTATAAAAATTAATATATGTTGATTGCCTTAGTTTATTGAATGTTATTTTTTTAATTTAGTTCGTTATTAACCTTATATAACTGTATTTTATTTGTGCATATTAGATCTAAAGATAGAGTTTTTTAGATCTTTAATGAAATATTATCTTTATATCTTATTAATGTTATAGTTAATTTATCTCATAATTTATGAATTATGATATCTTAAAATTTTATTTTTTAATGACCTAATAATCACTCTAATAACTAATAAAAGTCACTTTATTAAAAAGTTATTAAGTAAGATACTAATAATAGTATTATTTAAAGTCTATAAAATTAAGATATATATTCATCCATTATTGTTGAAATACGTTATTGTGTGTTTAGTATCTTAAATTTATATCACTAGGTTGCTATTAGCCAGTTACGCACTGGTAAAAAATCTCGATATAGTTCTGCTTCTTTGCTATCAGCATGTGGTTGGTATTGGTGCTCCCAACGTACTAGTGGCGGCATTGACATTAAAATAGACTCAGTATGACCACCAGTTTGTAGCCCAAAGAGTGTACCACGATCGTATATTAAGTTAAATTCAACATAACGGCTACGGCGATATAGTTGAAATTGGCGTTCACGATTTCCCCAGCTTAATATTTTACGTTTTTTAACAATTGGTAGGTAAGCGTCAAGGAATCCTTCGCCTATTGCACGAGTAAAAGAAAAGCAGTAATTAAAATCTGGTGTGTGCAGGTCATCATAGAATATACCACCGATGCCACGCGCTTCATTACGGTGCTTAATGAAAAAATAATCATCGCACCATTTTTTATACTTTGAATAAACTTCATGACTGAAGGGAGCACATAGCTGTTGAGCAGTACGGTGCCAATGTATCGCATCTTCCTGAAAGCCATAGAATGGCGTCAAATCAAATCCACCACCAAACCACCATGTTGTATCTTCACCAGGTTTTTCTGTGATAAAAAAACGCACGTTAGCATGGCTGGTGGGAATGTAAGGGCTAAGTGGATGCACGACTAATGATACCCCTAGGGCCTGAAAGCTACGCCCAGTTAGTTCAGGTCGGTGTATTGTGGCTGATAAGGGTAGTATGGATCCAGATACGTGGGAAAAGTTAACTCCTGCTTTTTCAAATACCATGCCATTAACTAGTATACGACTACGGCCACCCCCACCTCCTGGGTGCATCCATCTGTATTCAGTAAACATGGTACCACCATCAGCGTGTGTCAGTTGTACGCAAATGCTATCTTGCAATGATAGCAGGAAAGATTTTACTTCATCTAGTCTGTGTGAGCTCATTTGATATTGTTCATAACGCTTAATTAGACAAGGTATACAGTATACACTTTGGACTATACCGTTATATACATTATTCTTAACGACTAATTAATGAATAGTGTGTATAGGGATTCTGGTTTGATATAGAGTTTTTGATAAGTTAGTATTATATTCAAGAGGTTTAAATTTATGAAATTTAAAGTTAATTACTTAAAAAGATAGTAGAAATGTAAACTATTATATTATAAATAATATTTACTATCCTTGCATTAACTGTATGTGTAAAAAGTATTTTATTTAATAAATTTTTTATTCTATTTTATTTTTATATTAAAATATATGTTTTACTAAAAAGAAGTAATTTTTACATATCTTTTCGATGTTTTATATTTTTTGATAAAATTATTTAATACTTTTAATTATTTTTTAAGTAAACAGATATTTTTAGTGGTATTATTGAATACTTAGTGCGGTATTTAAGAAATAAATTTTTTTATGTTACTATATTTATTCGTTATATTAAAGAGATATAGCAATTAATTTACTAGTAAAGGTTTGATGAAATTAGCTATTGCTAAGACAATATTTATTGTTATTATATTCAGTATGACTAACTTTTATTAAGTAACTAGCAAATAACTTAGTATAGTATATTTTATTTATATAAATATTATATTATGTTGTTAAATTATTATGCCTACGTGTTATTATATATGCCAGATAAATATCTGGCATATATATCTGGGTGTTATTTTTTATATTTTTTATTATCTTAGTTATAGAATTTACTGAAATTTACTAAGTATTTTATTAATATTAATATCTAATTTTCTAACATTACATTATTTTAAAATATAATGAACGTATATTTTATTATTATCCATTATATTATTAATATATAATTATTAATATATTCATAGTTAAATATTTATTTAAACGTTTGCGTATATATTTGGTTTTTAACTTTGGTAATATTAGATGGTAAAATCTTTAAGAATATTATTATTATTTGTATGTTTTCTTCACTAATCAATAAGGCAGTATCTATGACAATAGATTTTTTAGTACGCAGTATAGGTATTTTGGTTATTTATATCATTGTATTTACTATAATACACATACTGTGAGTATGCTTCATGCTATTTTCTAGGGCTGTAGTGTTTTAAGTTTATTTCATAGGCTATTAATTATAATAATTATTTTTTTAATGGTGATATATGCATATTATTGTTCTTTATTATATGCTATAATTATAGATCTTATCTATTATAAGATAATTAATAGAATATTATAAATTTTTTGTAAAGTATTCCTATAATTTTTATTCAACTAAATATATTGTAGCTTATCTCTATTTATTAGAGATAGTTTTTTGAGGTGCAATTAGGTTAAGAGCGGTGTAATAAATATGCTAAGAATAATATTTTCAGTGTGTAAGTAATGTTAAATTGTTATGCTAATACTTATGGTATTATATAATAATTTTATATTTTATATTTTATATTTTATATTTTATATTTTATATTTTATATTTTATATTTATATGTCATCATTGAATTTATTGTGTCGCGCTGATTATGGTACGATATGATAAGAGTTACTATACTTGTTTATAACCGGTATGTGTTGTGTATAGTAATATTAATTATATTAACTATGACATATATTCTATAATCTTTTTAACAGTTTGCTACATAGTTACTTAATATAATTAATATTAGTACTTATCTAATAGATCAGTTATGTTTTATAAAAGGAACTATATATAACTAATGAATGAATAATTTATTAATAGTATATAAAAAATTATTTTATTTAATAGATATAATCTTATTATAGTTATTTTAAATAAGGATATTAATTAATAATTAAGGTATGTAGGGTATAAGTATTTTTGATGCTACAATAATAAATAAATAGCTTAATTGTTATATAATCAGACATAAGTTAAATACTTATGTAGTAAAAGGCGAACTATATAGTAAATTAAGTAAATGAAAATAGTGTTTTAATTAGTTAATATTAGCTTCCTGAATTGGTTTTTAAGTTGTTTTTAGGCTTTAGTCTAGTATATTTATTTGCTGTAATATTTATTATGTCGTATGCTATAGAATAGATAATGATTAGTTATTAGGTAAGGAAAATATGCTTAAGGTAAGTAAGTATAAGTGATTTTTAAAGGCTGCTATTTAATAATTATTATAATGACTATAATTATATTATAGTGGTATTAATAATTTTTATCGTCAATAATTAAAATTATTTGTGTTTTTAATTTATCAATGATTTTAGTGTATTGAGCACGAAAAACAATAATATAAATTATTATTTATAGATACTAAATCATTTTATTTATGATAAAAAAATATTATTTACTGATCAATATGTCTCATTCAATTTATTGAAAATTGATATTTAAATAGAGGTAATATTCAGGTATTAGTTCTCTTTCTACAAACAAGATTTTGTATACAATAAAGTGATTATATCTTGGTGTTTATTATATATTCCTAAATATATAAAATAAAATAAATTATTTGCTTAATTGAATAATATCTTGTTTATGCTATAAGATTTTTATGTATGACAATATTAAGAAAGAGTAAAAAAAATTTATATTTGTATTCATTTAACTTAAAAAATTAAAATGTTACTGAATTACTTAGATATTAGTTATTTTTGGTTAAGGATATATATTTAGGTTAACCAATAAGTTATCAGTAGTTAATAAATAATTAAAATTATTAATTTACACTATTTATAACAATATTCTATATTAGAGTGAAGTATTTTTATACTAATAAAAAGATATTAGGATAAATTTTTTAGTAACCTTAATGAATTATTATGTAAACTATTTAATGCATTGTTACAAGATTATTTAGTGGTTTATTATTATCCTTAGTGATAAAAATATATATTATTTTTAATAAAATTAATTAATAGTTATATGATAATGCGTATCAGTACTTATTACTGTTAGGGTTACTATTAAGTAAAACACGAAATTAATTTTAGTTTTTATGCTGTTTGTAAAAGTTAGCATTAGTTAGATTAGGTGTAGTTAATTTAAGTCATGCTGTTCTATTAGGATTATCTAAAAATATATAATGATTACATTAGCTGATACTTTAATTGCATAGTGGTATTAATTATGTAGTAAAGTTTATACGTTACTAATAATACATAGCTTTGGCTTTAATAGGTAAATGTTAATAATATTTTAAATATGTAATGTAGAGTACTTATTTTACCTTAAAGTGCGCTATTATTATAAATATCTTTATATTGTGTTTAGATTAATATTCAGCACTGATGTGCTGATATACTCTTAATGTTATCTACATGGTATATAAATCTCATAAAATGGGTATGTTGATAGGGGAAACAATGCTCGCTGTAAATCGTAAGGTCAGGAAAGCGGTAATTCCAGTTGCAGGGCTAGGAACACGGATGTTGCCGGCAACTAAAGCTATTCCAAAAGAAATGTTACCTCTAGTGGACAAACCCTTAATTCAGTATGTGGTAAATGAATGTGTTATGGCTGGAATTATCGAGATCGTACTAGTTACTCATTCCTCTAAAAACTCAATTGAGAATCATTTTGATACTAGTTTTGAATTAGAAGCAATACTAGAAAAACGTGTTAAGCGCCAATTGTTAGACGAAGTACAGTCAATTTGCCCTAAGGACGTTACAGTAATGCAGGTTCGTCAGGGAATGGCTAAGGGATTGGGGCATGCAATTATGTGTGCGTATCCGATGGTAGGAGATGAACCAGTTGTTGTGGTATTACCGGATGTCATATTAGACGAATATAGTGTTGAGCTAAAAAAAGACAATTTATATGAAATGTTACGACGTTTTTCTATGACGGGCATTAGCCAGATTATGGTAGAACCTGTGCCATATAAAGATGTTGAGAATTACGGTATTGTAGATTGCCAGGGCTATGATCTGCATCCTGGGGAGAGTGCTCCAATGGTTAGCGTAATTGAAAAACCTATACCTAACAGAGCTCCTTCTAATTTAGCCATTGTAGGGCGTTATGTGTTATCTGCTAATATTTGGCCATTTTTATCAAAAACATCTACAGGTGTTGGCGACGAAATACAATTAACAGATAGCATTGAAATGCTCATGCAGCAGGAGACGGTAGAAGCTTATCGATTGAAAGGTATGAGCTATGATTGCGGCAATAAGTTGGGCTATATGCAAGCTTTTGTGCAATATGGGATGCGTCACGCTAGCCTAGGTAAAGATTTTTCTAAGTGGTTAAAATTATTGATAACTACGGCAAAGAAATAATTTCAAAAAACTAGGATTTTGCATGAAAGTTACAGTTTTTGGTATTGGCTATGTTGGTCTTGTGCAAGCAGCAGTTTTGGCCGAGGTTGGTCATGATGTTATGTGTATTGATTTTGATGCACATAAAGTAGAAAACCTAAAAAAAGGGAATATCCCTATTTTTGAACCTGGCTTAGCACCAATGGTGCAGCAAAACTATAAAGCTGGTCGTCTATTGTTTTCTACTGATGCAAGGGCTGGTATTGCACATAGTGCCATACAATGTATTGCCGTAGGTACTCCACCAGATGAGAATGGTTCTGCTGATCTACAGTATGTACTTGCTGTTGCACGTACTATCTCCGAGCATATGATCGAACATAAAGTTATTATTGATAAATCTACCGTACCGGTTGGCACTGCAGATAAAGTGCGTCAGGAGATGGCTGCAATATTGGAAAAACGCGATATAAACTTGTCATTTGATGTAGTATCAAACCCAGAGTTTTTAAAAGAAGGGGATGCCGTGGCGGATTGTATGCGTCCTGAACGTATCGTTATTGGTAGTAATAGCAATAGTAGAGAATTGATTGAATCTATTTATGAGCTTTACGAGCCATTTAACCGCAATCACGATCGTATAATCATGATGGATATTAGAAGCGCTGAGTTAACTAAATATGCTGCCAATTGTATGTTAGCCACTAAAATTAGCTTTATGAATGAAATGTCTAATTTAGCAGAAATGTTAGGTGCAGACATTGAAAAAGTACGTCAGGGCATTGGCGCTGATTCACGTATTGGTTATCATTTTATTTATCCTGGCTGCGGCTACGGAGGTTCTTGTTTTCCAAAAGATATCCAGGCATTAATCCGCACCGCTGAGCATATCGGTTATCATCCTAGATTATTACAGGCAGTAGAGCAAGTTAATCGTCAACAAAAATATAAGTTAAATAAGTTGATTAGTGATTATTTTGGTACAGACCTCAAGGGTAAGATTTTTGCCTTATGGGGGCTAGCATTTAAACCAAATACTAATGATATGCGTGAAGCTTCTAGTCGCGTATTAATGGAGCAGTTATGGCAAGATGGAGCTATAGTACAGGCTTATGATCCAGGGGCAATGCATGAAGTACAGCGTATATACGGCCAACGTGATGATCTTAAAGTGATGAATACCAAAGAGGATGCGTTACTATGTGCTGATGCATTAGTGATTTGTACTGAGTGGCAGAGCTTTCGTGCACCTGATTTTGATATTATTAAAGGAACGCTAAAGCAACCTGTTATTTTTGATGGTCGAAATTTATTCGATCCTGAATATTTAAAAAAAATTGGTTTTACTTATTATGCGATTGGTCGCGGCTCTTCTATTAAGCCAGTAATTTAAGGTAATGGTTATGAAATTCTTAGTGACAGGGGCTGCAGGATTTATTGGCTATCATGTAGCAACCCGTTTGTTGGCTGATGGTAATGAGGTTATTGGTCTTGACAACCTAAACAATTATTATGATGTGGCGCTAAAAATATCTCGTCTTCATTTATTAATTCATCAGTCAAAATTTCAATTTATTAAACTAGATTTAGCAGACTCTACAGGTATGGCATCAATGTTTGCTGAACATAAATTTCAACGGGTTATTCATTTAGCAGCTCAGGCTGGGGTGCGTTTTTCGCTTGAAAACCCGTTATCTTATGCTGATTCCAATCTTATTGGTTACTTAAATATACTGGAAGGCTGTCGTCATAATAAGGTTGAGCATTTATTATACGCCTCTTCTAGTGCAGTATATGGGCTTAATAGTAAACTAC
This sequence comes from Serratia symbiotica str. 'Cinara cedri', assembly GCA_000238975.1. Classification (GTDB taxonomy): domain Bacteria; phylum Pseudomonadota; class Gammaproteobacteria; order Enterobacterales; family Enterobacteriaceae; genus Serratia_D; species Serratia_D symbiotica_A. The sequence goes on from CP002295.1 coordinate 700,245, forward strand.
CTTCTTCTACTGCAGATTTTACGGACCATCCAGTATCACTTTATGCAGCAACAAAGAAAGCGAATGAATTAATGTCGCATAGTTATTCTTATTTATACGGCATTCCATCCACAGGATTGCGTTTTTTTACTGTATACGGTCCTTGGGGTAGACCGGATATGGCATTATTTAAGTTTACTAAGGCTATGTTAGCAGGGGAAAGTATTGATGTATATAATAAGGGTGAAATGTATCGTGATTTTACCTATATTGATGATGTTACTGAGGTTATAGTGCGATTGCAAGCGTTAATACCTAAGCCTAATTCTCATCTGATTATAAATAAGAAATTACCAACTATGAGTTCTGCGCCTTATTGTGTTTATAATATTGGCAATAATACCTCAGTAAAAGTTATAGAGTATATTAGAGTATTGGAGCAGGAGCTAGGAGTGATTGCAAATAAAAATATGCTTTCGATACAATCTGGTGACGTTATGAGTACTCATGCAGACACTGATAAGCTTTATGCTGCTATTGGTTTTAAACCTAAAACATGTATACAGGATGGGGTAAAATTATTTGTAAATTGGTATCGGGAGTTTTATAAAATTTCTACAATAGAGTAACTCAATGGATGTAGAATTAATAAAAATAAAATAATTATAGTTTTTTATGTATTTTTAATCTGTTGGTAATTTGTAATTTGTAATTTGTCATTGGTAATTAAAGATACTTTATAAAATATATAAAGTATAATTAATTAAAGAGTTAATCATCGGTATTAATTATAATGTTGCAAAAAGCTTCTCTCAGAGGAGCTTTTTGCATACAGAGTTAGTAGTTATGAAAGAAGAAAATCATCCAAAGTCTTACCTCGTCCTTCGATCGCTCTTTTAATTACTGCTGGAGTGCGGCCTTGACCTGTCCAGGTTTTAAGTTCACCATTTTCATCGTTATATTGATATTTAGCAGGACGGGTTGCACGTCTTGTTTTAATGGCTGCTTTAGCTGCCATGGTCTGCAATAATTCATTTGGATCGATACCATCGGCAATCAACATTTCTCGATATTGCTGTAATTTTCTAGTGCGTTCTTCAATTTCTGCTTGAGCCTGGCTATCTTCTTCAAAACGTTCGTTTACAACAACTTTTAATTTCTCAAGCATTTCTTCTAGTGTTTCCAGGCTGCATTCTCTTGCCTGAGCGCGTAGAGTTCGAATGTTGTTTAAAATCTTTAATGCTTCGCTCATTGTCCTAGTCTCAAATTATATGGATATAGTATGGATTTGTATAATAATAAAGTGCTCTTTTCTTTTCTGCAATAGTTAAAAGACTCCTAATACTCAAATTTATCTTTTAAAAAAGGTTAATTTGATCTGATGGGATAATATATGTGAAATAATAATTATAATTATAAGTAAAATTTTTAGTAGTAGCGAGCTAATAATTTCATTAAAAGGATTTATAGATAAATAATATGAGTAATTTTTATTATTACAATGAACTTTATAGGGCAAAAGGCATAAAGACTGAGCACATATTATCATAGTTAGCTGATATACTACTAAGCGTAGTGTTAAATTTTACTATTTTAGTTATTTAATGCTATTAAATACCTCATGCTTACCGCTAATACTTTAATATACTATTAAAGAGAATAAAGTATAGATTAGTTATGTGTACTATTTTAGATTATGTAGCCATACATATCTTTTGTTATAAATTATTAAGCTCTAATGTATAGATTCTTCTTGGAGAGATAGTGATATAGGCATAAATTTAGTAAAATAATTATAGTCCCTTAATTTATGATATTGTATAGTTAGTTGTTTAAAAAATAAGCAAAGAATTTGTATAATGATCTAAATATAGATACTCTATAAATTAATATAATGATCAAAATTATATTAATTCATAGTATCGCTATATGATGATTATCAATTAATACATCTATAGGGTGTATAATAGTGGAACGATATGTTTAAGAGTAATGGTGTATTATACCGCAAGTATATTATCGTACTTATGGAAATTTAGTGTGTGAACTTTCTTTGATACACTTACTGATAAGAGCTATATTTGAGTATTTATTCTACTAGTATATTAAGTTTATAGCTTAATTAAATCTTATTTTTATTATTTTAATATGGATATTATACAATATTTAAAATTATTGTAATTTTATATTATTAAAGATAATGTAATATACATGTTCTAGTGTTAAATAGTAATACTTATTAATAGCTGCGTTGTAAATAAAACTAGTTATGATTTTATGTATAATTAATTAGCGAGATTATTTGTATATTCTACTTCCGTAGATTAAACACGAAACTTTTATAAGTTTCTCTAGAGGTATTATAATTTATTTATTTACCACCCAGTTGAACCAAGTGTGTACTACCATAACTCGGTTACTCATATGCTTTAGATAGTTTAGTTATAATCTTAGGGGTAATTTTTTCCTAATCTTATCTAATCATAGATAGTATTAGGTATAAAATTAGGTACAAATTAATTTTAAGCAATAATAAATATATAATCTTAGCAAGTATCATACTAGAAACGTTAAGTCTTGCGTGTATTATAAAATATTCATATATAGTTAGGACTACTTTATTTTATCTTTATTATCTAATTATAGGTAGTCAACTTAATATGTTTTTTAAGAATGAGTGAGGATTAGCAAATTTTAAATAAAGGGGTTAAGATTAATAATATTTTCAGCTTTTATTTCATTTTAAGGTATTTAATATATATTATTGATAGAATAAATTATGTGTATAGTTTTATAAATACAGTAATCAATAAGATAAATTATTTTCGCAATAGTTTAAAGAAATTTGTTTCTATAGGAGGATAAAATATCTTAATAAATATATATCTAGATTTATATTGATATATAATATAGTATATTTAGTGTTGATTGCACAGTATTTGTAGATTATTGGGTATTTAGCGTATGTATTTTATAGGTGAGGTTTTTGCGCAGATGGATATATATTATTATATTTATTTATTTATTTATTGCCTATTTTATTGATTAATGTATTTCTGGTATGATAAATTATAATATATTATTAATCTTATTGATCTTCTACTTTTAATAATTTATGAAAAATATAATGATAAATAATTAATCATAGTGATTTTGAGTATACCTATAATAATATATCTATAGCCTATAGTGGGTATAGGTATCTTCTTAAATTATAAAATGTATTTACCTACTGAAAATTGATTTATAATAGATACTATTTTTACAAAACACTAATATCTTTATTCTAACAGAGATAGTTGTTATATAATTTATTTATCTTTATAGGATTTTTCTTAGTATCTTAATCAGTTATTAAGTGATTAATCTGAGATCAGAAGATACTGATTACTTAATTTATTAAAACCATATATAAATATATTTTTTTTATATTAAGTATTACTATCTTTTTAAGTGAAATATTGTAACATCTATCAATGTATTAATATAGGTTATATTATCACTTAAACAATAGAAAAAATATTTTTAATCTTTATTTAACATTTATTGCTACTAATTTATTATAAAATATTGTCATGATTAGTTTATATAGTTGTAAAATATGAAATATTTTTCTAGATGTACATAAATAAAATATTTATCAGCTAATTACTATAAGTAATGAGTTTGATCTTAACAAGATTACGTATGAAGTATATATTATCATATGATAATGTATCAGCCTATTAAGTGTATCAGCCTATTAAGTTTCTTTATTGATCATTAGGTGTATAATTATTACTAATTATTAAATATATAAATAATTACTTGTTATGATTAACAATATTGTTTTTTATAAAAATCTATCTTAGATAAAATTATTTAATTGGTGTTAGGTATATCATTGCAGTTAGTGATTTATAACAATTGAGTAGTAATTGTCATGGTATTTCCTTGTGGAAATATACAATGATCATTGTAGTGCTATATAGGCTACTTTAGTCACCGTAGCGTTAAAATTTTATTAATAAAAATCAATTGCTGACGCTTTTACAGCTTATAGCTAATTTAGCTATTATATATCTTTAGTGATTCGCTATATTTTATATGCTTTTAAAAAATAATTATTTATCATTACTAAATGTGTTTTAGGATATGCTAGATAAATTTTTAGTGAAATTACTAGGTAATATATTTATATTATATCGTTTTTTTATTTTTATTTTTATTGTGGTTTTAGGTTTTAGGTTTTAGTTTTACCTTATTATAAATATAATCTTATCATGATAATAGCTATTTAGTAAAATGAAGTATTAAGCGATGCTTTAGATATAAAGCATAGTATGAATGCTGTTGAATGTGATAACGGAATAATATCTTTATTATATTATAGCGAAGTTATAGTAGTAACCAATGTTTTAAATACGACTATAAGAATATTATTTAGTAATTAGTACTTAATAATGACTATATATAATAAAATTATGCATAGTCATAGACTGATGAGTAATTATTACAAATCATTACTATTATACTTAGCGATTTACTATTTTTTATGGATGATAGGAAGATACTTGCTTCTAGTTAAAGATAATATGTTTAATATAGTTTTAGTGCTCACGGTAGTGGATGAAGGCAGTATACTGTAGCAGATCTATCCGCATAAATAGATTTATTATAGTTTTCAGAATAATTTTATATAGCTTTCATTATGATAGTGCCTAAGTCTTTTCTTAGATATATATACTATAAAATATATAGTGTTAGCGCGTGAATATTAATTGTATTAGTTAATAGATATCATCTATGGATGATATTAGCCAATAAACTGTTAATCCTAATTGTATATATAAATATATTAACTATGCCTAATATATTAGATATAGTTACATAAAAATTAATTCTGTTACCATTAATTTTTGTGCTATCAATTATTATAATAGCCAACTAAGAATTATTAGTATCAGTAAGTATTATAACATGAATAATATATTATACTTAATAACATGAATGGTTTGATATGCATCTTAATTGCAGTAAGGGCAAGATAATGTTAGGTAATATAAGTTATAGGTAATCATTGTATTATTAAAAGTTATTATATTTATATTATTTAGTTATTATATATTTTATAGTGAATTGCAGTATAATTAAATTATATTAAATAAAAATATAGTATTTTATATATCTAACTAATAATTACTATTATTTACAATATATACATTGTCATCTATTTCCTTGTAGATATGTATTAATTATATTTTATATTATACAATTTAAATATAGCGTGTATAGTAGATGTAAGTATTATCAGTATACGATGTTACTGGTTTCTTGATTTAATAGGCTTAAATATTTACTTTTTCTTTTAGGTATTATATTTATGTCTAGGATACATAATATGGCCTCATGTTCTATTGCGCAATATAATGGGATTAGTGTTAAAATATCATAATATATTATCATGCAATTTTCTATTCTTAATAAGACAAAAATATAGAATTTTTAACTATGTATACGATTAGATATTTTTATATTTTTATATATTTATTTTAAAAAACATTATTATATATATGATTATCCTATATTAGTAAGGTTTATTATTAATTTTTAGTATATTTCTTAATGAGTAACTATTGTCATATTTATTTCCATAAATTTATACAGCGGAGGATAATTTACTATATTTATAACGTTTTACTATATCTATATCTATATCTATATCTATATCTATATCTATATCTATATCTATATCTTTTAGACTTTAGAGACTCGCAATATAAGTATTGCTAAGTTATGTATAATAATAAGTTTAAATCTAGAGTTATTGAAAAGTAATATAGTAATAAATGTTTTATAAGATATTTTGTCGTTATTAATACTAATGATAATATAGTCTTTGCATCAGTAATAGATTAAATAATATAAGATTATCGATATAGGTTCTTATAATTACAATAAGTTATTGTCAATATAATACTTATATTGATGATGACTAAATGTTCTCTAGTACAATAAAATGTAGAATAATATATTCTTAGAATATTACACTATGTGTTAGTTGAATTAATATATTAATGTAGTAATTTAGGCCATACTCAATTCCTATAATTTTCTTGTCTGTTTTTACAAAATAACAGAGCTAGTATTACTATGTTGTTTAATTTATAAATTAAATATTAAGATTATCTACTAATTTTAAATGATTAATATTTAACGTTAAAATATACTAAAAATTTTATTTAAATTTTTTGCTTTAGGAATGTTTTTATTTAAATAGTTATTCAAATTAATAAAAATTTTCATAAATAGTTATGCATTATTTCAGTATGTATTTTTATAGAAATGGACTAAAAAAATAGAATAGTCTCTCAAATAAACGGTACCAGAATGGTCGTTTTTTCCATTCTTTGGCATTTAGCAATGTTGAACTTGCGATATATTCTTCTTGCACGTAAGCTAGATCGCTTCCAAAACCATTATCATCAATGACAAGTGTTATTTCAAAATTAAGCCATAGACTACGAATATCAAGATTGGCTGTGCCGATTAAGCTAAGCTGACCGTCTACTAATACGCTTTTAGTATGTAGAAGTCCATTAGTAAACTGATAAATTTTCACCCCAGTTTCTAATAGCTCGGAAAAAAATGCGCGGCTGGCCCAACGCACCATGATAGAATCATTATTACGTGGTATAATAATGATAACTTCGACCCCACGAAGAGCAGCAGTACAGATAGCATGCAATAGATCGTCACTTGGTACAAAGTATGGCGTAGTCATAATTAACTTCTCACGTGCCGAATATACTGCAGTTAATAGAGCTTGATGTATTAATTCTTCCGGGAAGCCAGGGCCGGAGGCAATCACCTGGATGGCGTGTCCTCTATCTTGTTCACACGATATACTATTAACACTTGGTGGCGGTGGAAAAATACGTTTACCTGTTTCAATTTCCCAGTCACATGCATATATAATCCCCATGATAGTAGCTACAGGGCCTTCCATGCGTACCATTAAGTCAATCCACTGACCAACTCCAGCACCTTGTTTAAAGTAGCGTGGATCAACCATATTCATACTACCAGTATAAGCAATGTAATTATCCACTAATACTATTTTACGGTGCTGACGTAGATCCATGCGACGTAAGAAAACGCGTAATAAATTAACTCTTAGCACTTCAACAACCTTGATGCCAGCATGACGCATCATACTTGCGTAGGGGCTAAGAAAAAACTGTAAACTGCCGGCAGAGTCTAGCATTAATCGGCAATGTACACCTCGACGCGAAGCAGCCATTAGCGATTCTGCCACCTGATTTATCAGACCTCCAGGTTGCCAGATATAAAAAACCATATCTATGTTATAACGAGCTAATCTGATATCATGGATTAGTGTCTTTAGTGTGTCATCAGCACTGGTGAATAATTGCAGTTTATTACCCTTAACGCCATCAATACCCTGTCGTCTATCACATAATTGGAATAGTGGTTGGGCAACGGTACTATACTCAGTCGCAAAGATTCTATGATTCTCTTTGAGTTGGTTAAGTCTGCTAGCTGTGGAGGGCCACATTGCCTTCGCGCGTTCAGCTCGTCGTTTGCCTAAATATAATTCACCAAAGGATAAATAAGCAATTATGCCTACAAGAGGCAGAATATAAATGATTAGTAGCCATGCCATTGATGAAGTTACTGCTCGACGTTTCATTAAAATACGCAGTGTTACGCCTGCGATAAGAATCCAGTAACCGAATAGTAAAAGCCAATTAATTATAGTATAAAACATTGCCATAAGGCTGAAAATTCCATTTGCAAACTACACATGGGGAGTGTACGCACAGATGGGCGCAGGAGAAACCTTTTCTCTGCGCTAATATTGCAATAATTATAATAAAGTAAATCCAGTGCTTTACAGCCAATAAACGCTATTTGTTTTAATATTGAGGTAACAGTTTATAATTTATGTAATAATATTGTGAAATATTATATTTTGTAATCATTACAGGTATGCTGTCTTACACATCTTAAGGAGTTGCTTATAAATAATCTATAGCTATTAGCTAATAGTTAATGCTCAAAAATTAGCAGGACGTCTAAATTTAAAATATCTTAATTTAATATCCCTATATTAGGATATTAAAATAATAAAATATATGTACTATAGTACAGTGATATAGTACTACTAACATAGATATATATCATGATACTCTGTATTTTACAATTATATTAATTCTAATAATATGTTAGGAATAAAATATGATTATCATCATTGTTAATTTAATTATTGTGTAATTAGATTACAGTAAGTGTAAGATCTATGGTTATATCGAGATTAATTGAAAATATAGTTTTTAGTTTTAGGTAAAAATTTAATGTATATACATTTAATATATTAGTTATTAAATGCATGAGAAAGTAATATTTTCATTAAAATTAATTAATTTATATATTCTTTAGTTGGTATGATAATTTAAAATATCTATAATACTTAGATACAAGTTATTTATGCTGATATTTTATATATAGTATTTAACTATGCCACTAGCTTTTGTGAGCTATATTAATCAAATAGTAAGTTTTTTCAGTTTAACGAAATATTTCTAACATTAGGGTACCTCAATTTTTGTATTGAGTTGATCTTTCCATAGTGGTTATTAAATAAAGTACTGAGTTTAGTACTGGTACTAGTACGGTATCAGTAATGTTAGTGTATTTCTTATAAAATTAGCTCTTATTATTAATTATTTTTAAACGAGACCTTTATCGATAAAGGTAAGTGATTAGATGGTAAGTATATTATATAGTTAGTGCATTCTATAATTAGGTATAGAGAGCTAGCAGAGCTTTAAGTTTATTTAGTCCTGTGCTTTTTATGTTTTTTTTGGGATCCAAAAAATGTTATAATTATCCTATAGTAATGTAATATCGTTAAAGATGAAGTGATTATATTATAGCTTAATTTAAAAAATAAAATAGCAAACAATAAGATCTGGATTTATTATTTTATACACTTTACAAATACATGTTTCATATAATTTTAAACTAATTCCACATTAATGTACTTGTAGTCTAGTCTAGAATATAGTCTCTTATGCTTAATTAGAAATATTGTTGTTTTTAAAATTTTTACATAAGTATTTGTTACTTTAGGTAATACTAATATAGATATTAGTTTTACTAAATTGGTTATTAGATATACTTTAGCATGATTATGTCATTATCATATAATAATGAATACAGTACCTCATTTTAAATGAGACTTAATATGGTACCGTAGTACTAAATAATAGTTTTTAGTTTTACTACTTTAATAGAAGTAAGTTAATATACTTAGTTGTTTATTATTTAGATTTATAATTTTAGCTTTTTTAGTAATATATTATTAATATTTATTTTAGGTGGAGTGAAGTTTATTAAAGTAAATATATGTGTAAAACAATGGTTTAAATCACACTAATATATTTTATTTATCTTTGTGATTTATAGAGAAAGTTATAATATTTATTGGGTTAATATTATATATTGTCAAAGACAGTAAGATATTTGGGATAATTTATTTTATTAGAAGCGATGTAAGTTTATTAGATGACAGATAAAATATCTATATAATGATATGATATAATTATATAATAGTTAATTATTATTTGATAGGCAGTTAAAATTAGTTAACGTGATTTATGTATAAGCTTATTTAGTGAGGAAGTTTTTTGTTCGTGTCATGTTGCTTATAGTTATATTTTAATGTTATAGAAGGTAAGTAAAAATTATTAGAAAAATATTTTTTAAATTTATTTATAACTATTAGTAGAAGTTCTAAATTTTATTAATAATATTTTTATGTGCTATTGAAAACAGTTCATAATATAAATAATAAAAATATAGATAATTATCGTTCCAAGATGATATCTTGTGATAGAAAAATTTAGTTTTATTATGAGTAATGCATTAATATTTTTATTAAAAATATTAAATATATATATAAAATTAGCATATTGCTAAGGTGACCAGGAAAGTATAAACATCTAGATATGTTTTTAAAATTATTCATACTTATAGCCTTTATGCATTAAATATTATACTATTTTCTGTAAGAGAAAATTGAAATTGTTTTTATGTATATAATATGCATTATATAAATTTATATTTTTAATATTTCTTATTAGAATATATAAGATGATAGGTGATGATGTGAATGTGCTTATTATAATATAGTTAAATAAAATTAATATTAGGTTTATATTTAGTATAATTATTATATCTTTATTCTTTTATTATAGATAATAGTTTTAAGTTCTTGTTATTAGCTTAAGCGCATTGATGTATTAATTCATAATATACATTATTAGTTAGTTACCATCTAATTAGTTATATGGTTATTTATCTAAAGTAATTGATATTCAATAATGATAACTTATATGTATTAAAATTAATTAGAAGATAAATTATGGATGAATGGCAAAGTCGATCTCTGTAGAGAAAAATGTATTAATATTATAGAAGTAGAAAATTTTATCATTAGAGAATTAAATAGTATCATTGCCTTAATGTATTATGAAATTATTGTATTATCATGAATATAATATTATTTATAATATTATAAAATGATAGGTATAATATTTATTATTTTTATTTATGCAATAAGAATAAAATGATAATCTAATTTTTTTGAATTATATATATTAAATGGTATAATATAAATTTAGACACAATAATACATTAAACTTATGCTAAGTTATATAAGAATTGATCGTATCATATAGTAGACTTTCTACGCAATTAGTCGGCGTACCAGTATATAGTGTTACACTATAACTATAACTATAGTTGTAACTAAATCTAATACTGATTTTTTTTTGAAAAAGCCTAGTTTGTAATTATTAATTATATCGTTCATATATAATTATTTTTTAGTGCTAAAAGCTACATGATAGTAATCACCCTATTATTTATATATATTGATTATGTTGGGGATTTAGTCTGTGGAAATAAAATTTTTGATAAAATAGCTAGAGTCACTCTAGTAATAATTACAACGAATAATAAAAATTTTAATTATATTACATTTATTTTAAATATATTACATTTATAATATAATGTTTAATAATTTATAATTTGTTTATCAGCTAAATTTAGATATAACAATATATTACGTATGCATTGAAGTATGCGGTGTAATACTATATAAATTTATGTAAATATTTTATTTACCAATAACTTATACTTAGTACTTTAAGTAACGGAAAGATATTTAAAACTATTAGGACAATTAATATCATTGAACTTATAAGGTTAAATATAAATTATTTTATAAAATAAGCAAAAGATACATACTAAAGTATGATAGATAGTACCGCCATTATCTTGGCATGCCATAATAGCTTTAGTCATAAGTGAGTGAAATTTTAATAATAATCAAAGTTTGCGTAATATTTTCTAAGTATTAATAGATACTAATAAAGATTACGTATTTATATATTGTAATTAATATTATCTAAATGCGCTGTTGTATTTCATTGTTTTTATTATTTGTTGCAAAGTAGATATATTTCTTACGGTTAATAGGATGTATTTTTGTGTTCGTAGTCCTCATAAAATCATTAAATAGTTTAACTGGTAAATAAATTTTTTTAATAAAATAACTATACTATTTTTTTAAAGCTAAATAAAATTTAGGCGCTTGAGGTTATAGCCTTGTATTGTTTTTTATTGTTACTGCGCTGGCATATAGAGTCAATACAACAATATTCATTGCCCTACTAACCTAGTAGTGAGTACTAAGAGTGTATATAAGTATATCACGAGTTTTATAAAAGTTATTCCCACTACTCTCTTTATATGACATAAATTATAAGGATGGCTGTACTGGTAGTGGTAATCTGCAGTATTAGGAAAATTGTGGGTTACATGGATACAGTAATTTTTAATAATATAATAAATTTTTAAAAATTAGTTCTTATAAAAGTGCTTGCTATTATTATGGCTACCTAGAAATATGAACATTATATCATAATCGTTATAGATTAATATAGATAATCTATGTAAGATTAAAGTGCTTGTAGGTCTTACTTTTGTATAATATTTATGCTAATAATTATATTTTTATGAGTATAGCTTATAAGTCTAACTTAGATAAAAATTTATAAGCACTAGGATACTTGGGGTACTCTATTATCATCGCTCTAGAAGGTTATATCTTAGTTATTTATGTTATAAATAACTAAATTTATGATGTTGTTAGTAACTTAAATCACTGTAGGGTGCATTGAACGTTAAAGTGATTCTGTTAACTTTTTAGTTAGTGAATTTTTAATATAATCTTAATAACATTAAATAACTCAATAGTTAGTATATTCTTGTTTTAAGAAGAAAGGCTTTATATTTATCTAACAACAGGGTAATTAGATGATGTATAGGTTAATTAAACAGTGAATAACAGATGTTATATTATTATAATGTTTAACTATTATTTCAAATAGTTAATACACAGAAGTAATTAGTTTAATACCATCTAATGAGTAATAGTCTTTGTTATGATGGCTTTTGTATTAAGTTATTTAGTGTATATAAATATTAGTTAATGTAAAATTATGATGCATATTTACTTCATGATAACGTTATACGCGTTACTACTAAGATAAAAATTGTAAATTTTATAATGAATATCTAATGTTACGACTATATTTTAATGATTTTAGGTTAGTATCTTATATATACTGAGAACTTATTTAAGTAGCTGCAATTATAAATTATAGCAATTAGCAAAAAAAATTATATATCATTTCCTGTTGCTTTGGCAGATATTTAAGTGCCACATAATATTTCTTGAAAAGATCAATTCTTGATGCATATATAGTTAATAAGGTATTTTACAAACTACAGAAATATAATTTAAATGGTATTTAAAATTATTAAGAATTATTATATATTCTTCCAAGTGATATTCTAAAAAGTAAATTTCTCTCATGAATGTATAAATTTGAACAAAGTAATGTACGAAAATTTTATTTTCGGTTGATTGTATGTGAAATGTGATTTTGTTAAATTCTAGTTGATCAATGATCGTTACCTATATGACCTTTTCTTATATTATTAAGTTCTGGCATGACTAGAAAATGAATCTATTTGCGCTTTAAAAAAAGAAAATCTCTTCGCATGAATTTTAATAGCAGTGCTGTATTTGATGTTATCTGCTATTTTTATTCTCAGTTTATATTGAAAGAAAGATTCTGCGCCAGTAAAAGCTGTATTCGCTTATATATGGAGTTATTGATGGGATGCATTTGTTTAATTAGACAATTACAAGAACGGGGCCTTGTTGCCCAGGTAACAGATGAATTAGCTTTAGTGAATCGATTAGCAGAAGGGCCTATTACACTATATTGTGGTTTTGACCCTACTGCCACTAGCCTACATTTGGGGCACTTAATTCCGCTTTTATGTTTAAAGCGCTTCCAATTAGCTGGTCATAAGCCAGTATTATTAATAGGAGGGGCTACTGGTCTAATTGGTGATCCCAGTTTCAAGGCAACAGAACGTAAGCTAAACACTAACGAGACGGTAAGTCAGTGGGTAGATAAAATTCATCATCAAATTACTCCATTTCTTAATTTTAACTCTGGTGGTAATAGCGCTATTACTGCTAATAATTATGATTGGTTCAGTGGCGTGAATGTGCTGACTTTTTTGCGAGATATTGGTAAGCATTTCTCTGTAAATCAGATGATTAATAAGGAGTCGGTAAGACAGCGCTTAAATCGTAATAATTCTGGTATCTCTTTTACGGAATTTTCTTATAGTCTTTTACAAGGTTTTGACTTCAGAGAGTTATATCATCGGTATAAGGTAGAGTTACAGATAGGGGGCTCTGATCAATGGGGAAATATTACCTCTGGTATTGACTTAATTCGTCGCATGGATAAAAAATCCGTGTTTGGTTTAACGATGCCGCTTATCACTAAAGCAGATGGGACGAAGTTTGGTAAGACTGAAGACGGTGCAGTGTGGCTATCAGCAGAAAAAACTAGTCCTTATAAATTTTATCAATTTTGGATTAATACAGCAGATGCTGACGTTTATCGTTTTTTAAAGGCCTTTACTTTTCTTAGTCTGGAAGATATTTCCGCCCTGGAAAAGGAAGATCAGAATAATAGTAGTAAGGCACCTTATGCTCAATATGTATTAGCGGAAGAAGTAACTAGAATAGTACACGGTACAGAAGGTTTATCTGCAGCGAAACGTATAACTAAGAGCTTATTTTGCGACGTGTTATATGACATGATTGAGGCAGACTTTGCCCAGTTAGCGCAGGATGGTATGCCAACTATTATACTTTCAAAGGGTGCAGATCTACAGGATACGCTAGTGCACGCTAAGCTAGTGCCATCACGTGTCCAGGCGCGAACTATGATTAGTTCTAATGCGGTAAGTATTAATGGCAAGAAGCAATCTGATGTAGAATATAGATTCTGTGATGCAGACCGTTTATTTGGTCGTTATACGTTGTTGCGCAGAGGCAAAAAACATTTTTGTTTAGTGGACTGGAAATAATCATAGTAATAGTTTTGGAGTTTTTTATTTTTAGTATGGCACGGTGATATGAAAAATATTCTTTCTATCCAGTCACATGTAGTTTTTGGTCACGCTGGTAATAGTGCTACGGTTTTTCCAATGCGTCGTATGGGCTGTAACGTCTGGCCGCTAAATACTGTACAATTTTCTAATCATACCCAGTATGGTAAATGGGCTGGTTGTGTGATGCCAACGAATCATCTTAGTGATATTGTCCAGGGGATTGCCGCAATAGATCAGTTGCGGCGTTGTGATGCAGTTCTTAGTGGCTATATTGGTTCAGTGGAACAAGGTAGCGATATTCTTTCCATTGTACGTGAGGTAAAACGAGTAAATCCAAACGCTTGGTATGTTTGTGATCCAGTAATGGGTCATCTAGAGAAGGGTTGTATTTTAGCCCCCGGTATAGCTGAGTTTCATTGTAAATACTCTCTACCATATAGTGATATATTTGCACCAAATTTATTAGAATTAGAGTTATTAACAAAACGTAAGATTACTGAAGTTAGTCAAGTGGTTAGTGCTGCGCATTTTTTAATTTCTAAAGGGCCTAAGCGTGTGCTAATTAAGCATTTAAGTCGCGCAGGTTATTGTCAGAATTTTTTTGAAATGTTATTAGTAACTGCAGATGAATGTTGGCACATTAGCCGTCCACTAATAGATTTTGGCACAAGGCAGCCAGTTGGTGTGGGAGATTTAACTAGTGGTTTATTTTTAGTAAATTTATTAAAAGGCAAAACGCTTAATAAAGCGTTAGAGCATACTGTTTCAGCAGTATATGAGGTAATGTTAGCAACACGGCAACTTGGTGAATATGAGCTACAAGTTATTGCTGCGCAAGATATGATAGTAAAACCACGTTTTACATTTAAAGCAGTGCGATTGTAAATTGCATTTTATCTTAAACAAGGTACCTATATTCATTAGGTATAATATATGCAATATTTTAGTCTTAAGTATTATAATGATTAGTGATTACTAGATTATATAATTAGATGAATTAATGAAGTAGGTACAATATCAGACATACTAATTCAATATTATGGCTTATTATATTATTTTCAATAGATAAGCTATGCCATGTAGATAAGGTTTATGAATAGATAATGATGTTTAATAAGTATTATGTTTAAGTAATTTAAGTACTAAGTGGTCCTGATAAATAAAAGCTTTAAATAAAAATGATAATTAGTAATTTTAATATAGTATTAGATGGTATCTGTAATTTATCTTGCTATTAGCTTATGGGGTATACATTATTAATAATAATGCAATGAATAGCTAATTTTATATAGTATATATTATTGTCAAGTGACAAAAAGTATTTATTATTTAAGCCATAGAATACCATAAAAATAATATTTTTATATATATTTTTTATTGTGAATCATCTATTTTGCATTTCATACATAATGTTATATTAATTATATATGTTTCTAGAGTATTCTTATTTAATATTAAAAATATTAATAATTAATTTATCAATAATTTATTAAAGGTAAAATATGATTTTTAATCAGGATAATATTATTTTATATAATTTAATGTAGTGATTGCATACTATGATTTGCAGTACTTGCATGATATAATGATTTAATAGTTTATAACTTTATCTGTATTAATATGCGATCTAGTTTGTATTTCGTTAAATATTGCACTATGCTGCTGTAATATGTATTAACATGCTCTATAATTATGTAATAATGCTAGTATTTTGCTTTAGATTTATTATTAAATAATTTATATATTATCATGTATTTTCCTACATTAAATAAACTTTGTGCCTTAAATATACATTAATAATATAATTAACAATATATGTAAATGCATAATAAACACTATGTTATATAATATTTAATAACTAAATATTATATATTGAAAATTTCATTAACAATGTTAAGTTTTTTATTTATTGATATCTTTAGCAAAATTTGGTATAATGTTATGTGTATAGTTTATACAATAGTAGAATATTTACTACCCTGATAGTATCACGAACATAAATATAATATAGCTAAAGCTGGTACATCAAGTAGTTGCTCCACTAATACTATTGAATACTGCAATTTAAGTTATAATATGATAACTAATAATAAAATAAATTAAGTACTCTATTACTAGAGATAGGCGATTATTGTAATAAGAATAAAAATTCTAAGTTAAAGAATATTTTTAGTACCTAAATTAGGAACAATTAATGTATTTACAGAATATCTTATTTATGGGGTATGCAAGTGATTCTTATATCAATGATCATATATAATTAAATATCTAACTCTTTTGTGTAAAATTAAAACATTCGGCAGCAGTATATGGTTAGCGACTGAGTGGTATATATTAAAGAATATACTTACATATACTATGATTGTTTATAGTGACATAAATTTATTATTATGGTAATTAGAAATAGTAAGTAATTAATATAGATGATTATATCAAAATTTAAAGATGTTAATTTTTATAGAGCTCAAAGTTATTATCGTGTAATTAGTATTATGATAATTATTATCAATAATAAGATTAGTATCTTATACATCTAATATTAACTATGGTACTAGATTGGTAACTTTAAATACATATATAAGTATGTATTTAAAGTTACAGCATTATATGTCTTACTGGTAATCACTGGCAACATTAGTAAGAATAAATATAATTACATGAGATTATATTGTCTTTTTAAGATGTAATAGAGATAATTATTTATCATTATTACATTAAATGTATTCTTAGATTCAACTATAAGTATTAATATAATTAATATTTGAAGTTTATTTACGTGCTTAGTTTGAACTGGTTGAGACATAAGCAGGGTGTTATATGATACGTAGAGATGGGTACGAGAATTTAAAAATATAATATATGGAGTGTTATAGTAATTAAGTAGAGCGTGATTTTTTACACATTAGTTTAGTATAATTAATTACTAGGTTAAGATTATATCTTTGATATAGAGTATTATTACTTTGTAATTTTTACTGATAGAAGGTTAGATTAATTTAACTAATGATTATAACTAATATGATTAACCAAAGTTTTTTAGGAGAAAGAAAGGTTACCTAAGTCGGATATATCGATTGATTCATGATAGTTTTTATTATCCACTGCACTTTGTGCATCAAATATATTTCATTAGGTTTTATATGAGTCGGGCATATATTTTATATAATAGCTAAAAAAAGAATGCTTAGGCTGTAATGTATTAAGTAATAATTGCTAATTAATCTTATTACTAGTGTTTGTTTTAATACTTTAGTATTAGTTTATTTATCTTGGTGATGTAAAAATAAAAAGTTTTTTAATTTGCTAAAGAATGTTTATTATCTTTCGTGGTTATATGATTATTTAATATATTGAATTATGTTAATATTAGAAATGTGATTGTACCATGTACATGGTTGTTTCTCTCTATGTTTTTAAGGATTGATATTATTTTATTTATACTAGCACTATAGAAATATACCTGCTAATAAAATTAGTTTATATTAGATTATTTATCACAGTGATATGCGGTATTTAATTTAATCGAGTTGATATAGATTACTTTATTAAAAGTGAAGGTAGTAAAAGTAAAATAGGTGTAACTGGGTATCTAGTGAAACTTATATAAAGTTATGGTATCTATAGAAGTGTTATAATCTTTCAAGCATGAACAAAAAATATTATAATCATAACAATATATGAGTATATATTGGTATGCAACATCAAGTATAAATAATATTATTAAATAGATGGCGTAATAATATGAACTAATTTTATTAAATAAATTATTAGATATATATTTTTTAGTGAATCATTAATTCATAACTTATATATAGCACCAAGTTGATTTTAAATTATTTAAATGTCAGTAAGATAGGGTGAAGAGACCTTAATTTATAAGGCATGGCGCTAATTATTTAAAAAATAATAAAAATATATACAGAACGTAATGGGTTAAGTGCTTGAAAAAACTTTTTTTTGGAATTCGCATAGATCTACAATAATACAGGAACTACATAGTGGTTTTTTTGCCATACAGGTATAGCGACCAAGTATTACTAGCCATTGATGACAGTTTATTTTAAATGCGTTAGGAACTACCTGTAGTAATTTTTTTTCTACCAGATTAACATTTTTCCCTGGCGCAAAAAATGTGCGGTTACAGACACGAAAAACATGTGTGTCAACTGCAATGGTTGGCCAACCAAATACAGTATTTAATATTATATTAGCAGTTTTACGGCCTACACCAGGTAGTGACTCTAACGCTGTGCGATCCTCAGGTACTTCACCGTCGTATAGTTCTAATAGAATAAGGCATATTTTAATCACATTTTCAGCTTTGCGATTGAATAGGCCAATAGTCTTAATATACATTTTAATACGATTTAGACCTAATGCCAGCAAGCTTGCTGGGTTGTTGGCTACTGCATATAATTTTGTCGTTACTGCATTAACACTGGCATCAGTAGTTTGTGCGGACAATAACACAGCAATCAATAATTCAAATGGAGTATTATAAATCAGTCCAGTATTTGAATCTAAGTTATTATCGCGTAGTCTAGTAAGAATTTTTAGTCTTTTGATTTTATTCATTAATGTGTCTATCTCTGTATCTGCCATTAATCCTATGATAGAAATATTTAATTTGAATTTGCAGTCTTGTATTTTTTTATTTTCTCATTTATTAGGTGCTTCAAGGCTAATAGTAAGCCTAATGTAATAAAAGCACCAGGTGGTAACATTGCTAGTAGCAATGGGCTATTAAAATGTACTACTTCTATACGTAATAATTTTGCCCAACTACCAAGTAGCATATCAGCACCGTCGAATAGTGTGCCTTTGCTTAATAACTCGCGTATAATACCTAGTATCAGCATTACGCTAGTTGCACCGAGACCAATAGCCATACCATCTAGTGCTGAGAGGCCAATAGGTTTTTTAGTTGCTACTGCTTCAGCACGACCAACTACTATGCAGTTAGTGACAATAAGAGGGATAAAGATCCCCAAAGACTGGTACAGTCTATAAGTATAGGCATTAATTAGCATTTGCACGATACTTACTATAGCTGCGATAATCATTACATAAATTGGGATACGTAATTCTTTTGGTATCCAGGATCGTACAGCAGAGATAGAAGCATTAGTTAGAGTTAGTACGAGTGTGGTTGCTAAGCCTAGCCCAAGCGCATTGATAGCTGTCGAGGTTACTGCTAACAGGGGGCACATTCCTAGTAATTGCACTAGCGTTGAGTTATGTGTCCATAATCCTCGAATAATCAGATTTTTTTTTTCATTCATTTGTTATTATTACATACAGATAAGCTATCTAATTTAGATGGTAGTGTTTTTATATATAATGCAGTCCGATGCACAGCATTTACTACAGCACGTGGTGTAATGGTCGCTCCAGTAAATTGATCAAATATACCACCATCTTTCTTTACGGCCCAGTTTTGATCATATGAGTTTTCTATTGTTTGACCGCTAAAGCAAGTGATCCAATTAGAAATGCTTAATTCAATTTTATCACCTAATCCTGGCGTTTCATGATGCTTGATTACCCTGGCACCAAGCACAGTACCATGAAAGTCAGCACCAACTAGTATTTGAATTTCACCAGAGTAGCCGTCTGGTGCAATAGTATCTAGTGCTGCCGCACTTGGTTTGTTATTTTTGCGTGCTAAATAGAGATGATGTGGGTTGTTATTACCTAGTAGTGAGTCGCTAACTAGAAAACATTCGGATTGTATATTATTGTCGTAATATTTTGGTGGAACAACCTGATCTAGTAATCTTTTTTGTTGCTGTATCGTCTGATGCTTAATAGTTTTTTGAGTCATGCTATTAATTGTGGCAGTTAATCCAGTAGTAATAGCAGCAAAAATTGCTAGTGTAATTCCATGCTTTTTTATTGATTTTAGCATAGTGACTCCTTAGTAATGGCCATAAACACGCGGCTGTGTATAATAGTCAATTAATGGCACGGTAATATTAGCTAATAAAACTGCGAAGGCGACTCCATCCGGGTAGCCACCATAAACGCGAATAATCCATAATAGCATACCAACTAATGCTCCATAAATTAAACGCCCAACTGGTGTTGTTGATGCGCTAACAGGATCTGTGGCTATAAAAAATGCTCCTAGCATACTAGCACCAGAAAAAAGATGAATAAGTGGTGATGCATAATGTGTCATATCATACCACCAGGATAATCCTGATAAGATAGTTAAAGTTACTAGTATGCTAACTGGAATGTGCCAATGGATTAGCCTGGCAGTCATCATGCATAGGCCGCCAAAGAGAAAGCCGATGTTTATCCATTGCCATCCAATGCCCGCTATCAATCCGCTTAATAAAGGTTGTTGTAATGCTTGTTCAACACTATTAGTGCTGCGCAAACTAGTCTTGAGAGCATCTAGTGGTGTGGCTTGGCTAATGCCGTCATAAATCATCTGTATTGTTTGATTATTAGCTACTTGACTACTATGTCCAGTAAAAATTATTAACCACGTATCTTGGAGTGATAGCGTTGTTGTATGTAGTTCATGCGGCGCTAGCCAGCTGGTCATGTGCACCGGAAAGGAAGTTAGTAGTATTACATATCCAACCATAGCCGGATTGAATGGGTTTTGACCCAACCCCCCATATATTTGTTTAGCTATGACAATAGCACAAAAGGTACCAATAATACTGATCCACCACGGTGCCAATGGGGGCAAGCTGATGCTTATTAGCAATGCGGTAAGCAGCGCTGAGTTGTTTGCTAGTTGATGGTATACTGATAGCTTGCGTAATTTTAGGATGATTGCTTCAGATAATAGTGCAGTAATCATAGATAATGCGATCTGAATAAGTGTACCATAACCAAAGTAGCATATTTGAGCAGCAATACCTGGGGTACAGGCTAGCATTACGTACTGCATGATACGGCTAGTGTTTTGTGGTTTATGAGTGTAAGGTGAACTAGTAATGCATAAGTTTTTTGTTGCTGTAGATGATACTGGCCTAAATTTCATAGAGTAACAATGCCTTTTACTAAATTCTTAGCAGTGATATCGCGTTGCATAACAAGGCGTTATAAAATTTATCTCTGAGTATAATTCTTAATAAATACTTAAGGTAGTACACGATAATTTATATCGTTATAATGATATTTTGTATATTTTAATAATCTATGATTTATTGTATGCATTAAATAATTCTAGTCATCTAACTGATGTTTAAGTATTTTATTTCTAACTTTAAGAAATACTTGGCAATTATGAGTGCATTAGTAATTAAGAATAGATATTAATAATAATACAGTAGCTTTAATTGTAGTAGCTTTAATTGAATGATTTTTATTCATTATAAAAGCTAGGATTCCTATTTTTATTTTAGCTTTGTTATAGGAGATATCTGCTTTTTGTTTTATTTATATTTTTGTGGGTATGAACTTGATCTTCCTATTAGGTTTTATTTTTATTTATTTCTTAGTATTTTACTCATGGATACTATCTCGAGATTATATGTCTTTTAGTCATGGATGGTTGTAGTAGTTATTGTGGTGTTTTTTCTATGCGCTTTGCTACTACGCTTTGAACTGTATGTGTATCCTTATTAACTAGTTTTGTCTTAGTGTTTTGGTATCGCTGTTCACGCGCTATTTTGTCATGCTCCAAACGTTTTAGCTTTGCCTTATAATGCGCTTTAGCTTTGATAATACGTGTTGTTTCTTGATCCAAGGCTTTAATTTCAGCTTTTTCTTCTTGGTAGTATTGTACTAGCGGAATATTGCTTGGGCACACGAACGCACAGGCGCCACACTCTATGCAGTCAGATAAATTATAATTACGTGCTTTGCTATGCTCTTTGCCACGGCTAAACCAATATAGTTGTTGTGGTAATAAACCTACAGGACAAACATCTGCGCAAAATCCGCAACGAATACAAGCTTCTTCAGGTAATTTCTGCGACATCTCATTAATTGATGGCGCTAGAATGCAATTGCTTACTTTAATAATAGGCGCGCGAAGAGAAGTAAGTGTAAAACCCATCAGTGGTCCGCCCATAACTACCATTTGTTGCGAATGTGGTCGGAATCCAGCGAACGCCAAGAGTTTTTGCACCGGTGTACCTATGCGCGCCCATAGGTTACCTGGCTTGCTGAGTGTTTCGCCAGTTAGAGTTACTACACGTTCAATTAATGGTTCACCGTTTACTATTGCACGTTTAATAGCAAACGCGGTTCCAACGTTTTGCATCAATACACCAATAGTAGAGGAGTGCTGACCGTGAGGTATTTCTTTACCAGTAAGTATTTTAGTTAGTTGCTTAGCGCCACCAGAAGGATATTTGGTTGGTATTACTTGTAGTGTAATACCGTATTGACCATATAATGCTTGCTTTAATGCTAAAATAGCCTCTTGTTTATTATCTTCAATACCGATAAAGGTGATTTTCGGTTTTAGTAAATACCTTAGGATTTGCGTACCTTCAATGATTTGATCAGCATGCTCTTGCATTAGACGATCATCAGCTGTAATGTAAGGCTCACATTCAGCAGCATTAATGATGAGTGTTTCTATATTATTGATGCCATTTTGCAATTTACTTGCAGTAGGAAATCCAGCGCCACCTAAGCCGGCAATACCAGCTTGATGGATAAGCTGAATTAGCTCGGTTGCAGATAGTTTATGATAATCTGTAACTAAATTGCGTTGTCCCCAGCGATCTTCACCGTCCGTTTCAATAATTATACATAGTTCAGTACGTCCAGATGGTTGAGCGGTTATATGGGGTTTAATTGCGTTTACTGTTCCTGAAGTTGGAGCATGTACTGGAATCATACGGCCTTGACCGATTGTTAATGGTTGGCCTTTCAGTACTTTATCTCCTGATTTAATACATAGTTCTCCCTCTGGCCCTAAATGCTGTTTTAATGGGATTACAAAAGTAGTTGGTAGTGGCGCGGTACGTAGTGGTGATTTACTAGACTGCACTTTCATGTCCGGCGGATATATTCCACCATTAAAGTCCCATATTTGTTTTTTTTGAAACATATCAAATAGATTAAGCATTTTTCTCCATACTAATTATTTTTATTGGTATAGTCTCTGTAGTTCGTTTCCGGTTAGTATAATTTGTAGTAACTGGTATCATGCTAATACAGTTAGTAGGGCATGGCATGATACATAAATTGCAACCAGTACATAGATCTGCAATTACTGTATGTATAGCGCGGGTAGAACCTATAATGGCGTCTACCGGGCAGCATTGAATGCATTTAGTACATCCAATGCAATACGTTTCATTTATATAGGCGACATGTCGTATTGGGTTAGCGATAATTTTATTGCTTAATGGCCGTGGCTCTACATTTAGCAACTCAGCTAGTCTTAGCATTACATCTTCGCCCCCCGGAGCGCATTTGTTAATTATTTCACCATTTGCTACTGCCCTAGCATAAGGATTACAACCTGGATATCCACATTGCCCACATTGGCTTTGCGGTAGAATAGCGTCAATTTGCTCAGCTAAAGGATCTTCTGCTACTGCAAAATATTTGGCGGCATAGCTTAAGGTTATTCCAAACAGAAATCCTAGCGTACTTAGCACTGTAATAGCAATCCACAATGATTTCATAAGTATTGCACTATTCCAGTAAATCCCATAAAGGCGAGTGACATCAATCCTGCAGTAATTAGCGCTATCGAGGAACCACGGAATGGTGCTGGTACATCGGCAATAATTATGCGTTCACGGATGGCAGCGAAAAGTACTATTACTAAAGAGAACCCAGCGGCAGCGCTGAAGCCGTATACTGTAGATTGTAGAAAATTATATCCTAAATTAACATTCAGCAATGTGACACCAAGTACTGCGCAGTTAGTAGTAATTAATGGTAGGAATATGCCTAGTAGCCTATATAAGACTGGACTAGTTTTACGCATTATTATTTCAGTAAATTGTACTAATACTGCAATGACTAGAATAAATGATAATGTGCGTAAATATTCTAGTTCAAGAGGAACTATAATAAAAGTATTTAGGAACCACGTACTGATTGATGCTAATGTCATTACAAAGGTAGTGGCTATCCCCATACCGATAGCGCTTTCGGGTTTTTTAGACATACCTAGAAATGGACATAACCCAAGAAATTTGACTAATACAAAGTTATTCACTAACACGGTACTGATAAATAAAATTAAATATTTAATCATTATGGTACCTAAAAATAAAATTTATATATTCTTAGTAATCTACAGCATATCAATAATACATAGTATTAGGTTACAGTTATTTTTATATATTTTAGCCTAAACTTATCTCATAATACGAAGAGATTATTTTTTGATTTATATAATATATAGAGCTTAACTAAGAATAGTATACATATATTGCTATTTTGAGCAATACACCTATAGTTTCATGTATTAAATAATTTTATTTATTTCACTAATTTTAAGGTACCTAATTATTGTCCTAACAATATTCGTAAACTATTAATAAATCAGTTTTTAAGGAAGCTAAGTCTAGCGATACAGCTTAGCTATCTGGTATTAATAAAAATATCTCTGTTATTTTATTATTAATTAATGATATATGAAGATTTTACTATGTACTAAGAGTTTAACGTTAATGTAATATGCTTTAAGATCTTATTAAGTCTAATATGTAGTATGTTGTTAGTAACAATAAGGTCATTAATTATTAGGTGTTATAAAATATAATGAAAGGTATATGAACTTTCATAATATTAAATGCAAGGAAATTATCCTGATGTATTGGTTGCAGTGTCTACGTTTTAATAAATTTTTATTATCGCTAATTTTAGTGGCGATACTCGCATCGTTATTTCCATGTAGAGGTAATTGGGAAATTTTATTTATACATTTAAATACTGCGGCTATCTTAATAATATTTTTTATGCATGGTACTACATTATCACATGAGGCGCTGCTTGCCGGAGTGAGTCAGTGGAGAATGCATCTGGTAGTATTATTTAGTACTTTTATATTATTTCCTGCCTTAGGTTTAGTTATGAGCTTATTAGTGCCTAGTGTAATGCCACCAATGGTTTATCTCGGTTTTCTCTATTTGTGTGTATTACCAGCTACAGTACAGTCATCAATTGCCTTCACTGCGGTTGCAGGCGGCAATATAGCGGCATCAATTTGTAGCGCCTCCATGTCTAGTATTCTCGGCGTATTTATATCACCACTGTTGGTTGAGTTGCTAATTCATGCTCATGGTAGTAATACCTATCTGTGGAAGGCAATTTGTGCAATTATATTACAATTAATGGTACCATTTGCTGTTGGTTATTTAACGAGGCAATTAGTTGCAGAATGGGTTAATCGTTACCGTACATTAATTAATAATATTGACATAATGGCAGTATTACTAATGGTATATAGTGCCTTTAGTGCTGCAATAAGAGGGAGTATTTGGTATAAGATTAATGGTTGGTTGTTACTAACTATCTTAATGATATCAATATTGTTATTAACATTGGTTGTGATAATTAATATTTGCGTTACTCGTTGGCTAGGATTTAATGTCATTGACGAGATCACCATTGTGTTCTGTGGCTCTCAAAAGAGTTTAGCAAATGGTATACCGATGGCACATTTATTGTTTTCATCTGCTACAGTAGCAGGTATAGTGTTACCGCTCATTATTTTCCATTATTTACAACTAATAACTTGCGCACTACTAGCAAAGCGTTATGCAGCTAGAATAGCTAAAGAGCACGCTACTATCTTTGATATATAATAAAATCGTATATTTTACTAATGCCATTATTTTTGGATTTTATGCGCAATGTATATTTTGATTATTGTTAATTTAGTATTGATTATCGTAAAATACAATAGATAATCTTATTATCATTGTGTTTTGATATTTTGGGTGAATTACTATCAAAGCTTTTTATGATAGTTTAGGGGGATTTTATTTTTTTTTAAAAATGGTTATTTAGTTTAGTGTTTAATGATATTTTAATGATACATTTTATTAGTGTTAGGGGAAAATTATTAAGATATTTATATTTTATAGTGTTTAGCTAGTTTAGCTAGTTTAGCTAGTTTAGCTAGTTTAGCTAGTTTAGCTAGTTTAGCTAGGATATACTTGAGTTTTCATTATTTACTCGTCTTTTATTTAGTGCACGTAACACATAAAAAGAAAGAATTAAATCATGTATTATAGGATAAATTTTGATAAAATAAATATGTAAAGATTATTTTTATTAGATCACGGTCTCTAGAATGTTAATTCTAGAAGTGCAGCATTGTTAATGATAGTATGATTGATTTAGTAGCATGAGATGTATTATGTTGTCTTTTAATAATTTATAATTTACTTGATTAAGTATAATACTCTCTAATTGAGAGAGAGTATCTAATCTCTTATCATAAGAAAATGTAAATGTATTTAGTGGTTTTCAGTACTATATTTTTCTTTTGCTTAGAGCCTCTCTATAGTTGGAATAAGGTACAGTAAATCCTGTTTCTAGGTATACTATTTAGTAAGATACGATAATACTTTTCTTTATTAGAATTTTGGCTTGAGTTAGTTTTTATGTTAACTGTATATAAATATTTTATTGGTTAGGATAAGACGATCGAGTTAGTTGTTAAGAGAATGTATTATCTGGTATATTTATTAATTGCTTATACTGTATTTTTACAGTATATAATATATAGATGATAGCTTTAGGATATTTTATCCTGCCTATACCTTTTATTTATTATTACAATTTATGTGTATATTATTTTTAATATTATTAGGTACAGTAAAGTACTTTATTTAATCACAATAAATTCAGTAATAACCTAAAGAATTATACATACATATTTTTATATTTACTTATTTTTTTGCTAGCATACTAAATTGTCATATATAAATAATACGTATGGAGAATCTTGAATAATAAATAATTATATATTAATTATTTATTAGATGTAAATAATAAACTTCTCGGTATCTTAATTTTATTATTATATATTTGTGCGTAAAAATATAAGATATTTACACGATTATTATTAATTGCGTCTCTATATTTTATATATTGCCTTTAGACTTGTGTTGCGATTTTTTCTTAGGTAAGAAAGATGCTAAATTCGTGAATCAAAAAGAATACTTAGTACATCAGTAGACTAATAGTCAAAAGGATAATGATTGAAAATATAATTATTAATAATAAATTGACATTATAAGTTACTAGTCTTTTATTTTAGTTTTTATTTTATTAGTTTCGCTATTATTAATTATCATTAAATTTATAGTTAATGAATTGTTAAGTATAAAATAAAATTATAAGTTATAACTTATAAACTTCATAGTTTATGGGGTAATTATTATTTTTAATTTTTAAATTAATATAATATTATAGTAAGGAGAATACTTAATTATTATTTATACTTATAATATTACTGTTTTTACTTAACAAGTAAAGACACTTTTCCGGTCTATTATTATAATATTTATAACTTAAAAATATTAATTTTGGATTATTTAAAAATATTTTTAGGGTATTTTAGATTCATTTTTAATTAACGTATTAATCATTATTGTCATTATTTTAATATTTTATCTTATGGTGATTGTAATATTATTGTATGTTTTTACTGTATCAATTTTTTAATTAATATTAAGGTTATAGAGAATATTTTAGATACAATCTAAAGCACCTAATAGCGTGATATATGCTTACAGTGTAAGTATACACTAATATTTTATGACCAATTTATGACTATGACCAATTTATGACTATGACTAATTTTATGACTATACTAGCTATCTAGTAGGTGTCTACTATGCAGGCTCTGTGTCTAAGTTAATTTAGGTGCATTACAAAATGTTAATAATTTTGCTTAAAATTAAGTAAGTTATAGATCTAGCATCTTACACGTGTACAGTAAAAACTATTCTTGTTACTTTTAGTATTTTAGTTTGCAGTTAGTTTAAAAATAGTAATTAGTAGATAGATATGAATATGTTACTTAGATTCCTAGTTTTGAATATGTATAGTATTGCATGTTTATATGGGATCGTTATTCCAGAATCACTATAGTTATTTATTTATTAAATATTGCAAATAATTAGTAGTTTTAAAGATTAGCTCTTAGGGGTAATAAAGTATGCTAAAGATAATACGTTTAGTTGGTAATCATAAGTATCTATAACTGCTATTGCATCTAGTACTGAGTTATTCTTGTGATCTAAGGGTTATTATAAGCTATTCTTATAGAGTAACTAGGTGAGTGAGGTATATTGAGTGTAATGTAGTTTTAATCTGCATGAGCAATATAATGAGCAAGTGTATTTATAGTTGTCATTTTATGACAACTGGCTTAAATATAGTTATTACTAAAATATCCTCACTGATATTACTAGTATAGCTCTCCAGCATTGATATTATATAAAGTAGCAATGAATATATGGTGTATATGCGAGAAAATTAGTACTAATAATTATGATATTTTAGGCGCCACTTGTTTATTGCTTTGAGTGGTTACTAGAAATAAATAGCAAACATAAATATATCATATAATTTTTTATAAAAGAGTGATATGAAATTAAAATATAGAATAAATATCTAGTAATAGTTAAGGATGTAATTAATGGTTAAAAGAGGTATTATTTATAAGAATTACTATTATTTAGTATCAGAATTATATTCTATGAGTTGCAGATTAGCGTAGATTACTTATAAAATTTATGTTTTTTATTTTATTCTATCAATATGGATAGAACATAGATAGAGTGAATTGCTATGAAAATTATAGCATTCTATACAGTTATTTATTAGTAACTTATTATTATCTCGCTGCCTGAAGTAATTTCTTTATCCATCAGTAATCATTATCATTATAGTAAATTATATGTTAATTCTACTAAGCAGGGAAAATACTGGCCAGTATAAAAATTATAACATAGTTGTTATGTAATTTATTTTAATTACATTGAATAATTTAACTTTTAGAATAATTTTTTTAATACATATTGTAATTATAAAGACAATCTATAAATTATATATTATTTTAATTATATGACATACTAATCATTGATTATGTGTTGGTGTATAGGTGTCAGATGCGTATTTTATGACACGATGAGCAAAATTAATAACTGTTCCTAAATTTTGGTTATTATTTGGTCTGGTTGTAATGATCAAATTATAAAATTTTTACTTTGGTAAAGAGTTTTAGGTTATACATTATATTTTTAATACAAGCTGATTATTTCTATCTAACTATGATCTACTTTTTTTAGCGTGTAATATATAATTATCTATATATTAATTATTTTTACTTACAATATCTATTGTATTACAGTATATTAGTAATACGATCTAATATCGTACATGTACTAGGGATATTTTGTTAAAAATAATATTACTTCTTTATGTTAATGATGAGGTACATCTTTTAATTATAAGACAATCTTAGTATATTTAATAGATCCTGATGTTATGATGTAAGTTACATCATGCTAACTTCAGCTTAGGGGTTATAGTAGATAGATGGTACATTTTAACAATTATTATAAATTCCTAGATATGAACATGTCGTTATAGTGCATAGTTTTATCTTATTCTATGTACTATATGCAGTATATAATATAACTATTATTAGTAATAATAGTTATTGCGATAGAGATAACAATGATATTTTATATTATTTGAAATAAGGATTCATTATTATATAGTGAGCAATAATATTTATTGCTATCAATTATGGTTTCATCGCTACTATGATTGCACGTATTGGTGAAGAATAACCTTCAATTGTTTTGCTATGATCATTAGGGTCAAGAAATGCTTCTAGTGATTTACCAGTCATCCAGCTTGTATGTCGTTGTTCTCTAGTACTAGTTATACAGGTATCAACAACCCTAATGTTAACGAATCCGCATTTTTTTAACCAGCTCTTCAGGACGCAACTTGTAGGAATGAAATAAACGTTGCGCATTTGTGCATAACGATCTCTAGGCACTAGTACTTGATGATCATCTCCTGCTATTATTAGGGTTTCTAGTATAAGCTCACCTCCGGATACTAATTGGTTTTTTAGTTGATAGAGATGCTCAAATGGAGCACGTCTATGATATAATACTCCCATTGAGAATACTGCATCAAAGGCTGCAAGCTTTGGTAACTGTTCAATACAGATCGGCAATAGATGAGCACGTTGGTCTCCACCTAATAGTTTACGTATAGCTTCAAATTGGCATAAAAATAACTGCATTGGATCAATACCAATTGCTAATTTACCACCGGCGCCAATCATACGCCAGAGATGGTAACCATTTCCGCAACCAACATCAAGAATCGTACGCCCAGTTAGTGGTGAAATGTGTGGGAGTAAGCGATTCCATTTCCAATCTGAATGCCACTCAGTATTAAGCTTTATACCGTAAAGTGAGAATGGTCCTTTACGCCATGGCATCATGGTACGTAGTATTGTTTCTATGCTCACTAACTGATGTAGAGAGAGCCTTGGTTGTATCTCTGCACGTACTCCGTTAAGTAAATTAATATAAGTTGGCGTTAATTTTGGTAAATTTTCTACTGAATCACACCATTGCTTAAATGTGTTATGCAGTGATTTCTGGCGCCAGGCATTGATCTGAGTTGGTAGGGTATCCAGCCAGCGATAAAGGTTACTATTATGAATATGTTGATAAAAGTTATCAAACTTAATCATGGCGTTATGCTTTTTTTAGCGCAATTAATGAGCCAAAGTTCAAACATTGAAACCATATTTCAGTATGGTTAAAGCCTGCTTGTTTTAAGCGAGATTTATGAGCTTCTATAGATTCAGTTAGCATAACGTGTTTTAACATGTTATGTTTCTGTATGATCTCTAACCTACTATATCCATTAGTACGTTTAAAATCATGATGCATATTAAATAATAATTTATGAAGATCAGTATCTTCAAAACTGAGTTTCTCTGATAGCACTAGCACGCCATGTTCTCGTAGTCCACGATAAATCCGAGATAATAATCGTAAGCGGTCAGAGAGAGCAATAAATTGTAGTGTGAAGTTAAGTACTACCATTGAGGCGTTTTCAATCGGTATATCGAGAACATTAGCTTTAATTACTTGAACTGAGGTTTTAGCATTGCTAGTATTAATACAGTTATTACAATGATCGATCATGGCTGAGGAGCTATCAATAGCGATAATATTACAACCAGAGACCGTAATATTTTTTCTTATTGATAGCGTTGCTGTGCCTAGAGAACAGCCTAGATCATAAATTTGACTATTGGGCTGTACAAGACGTTTAGCTAGCATGCCAATCATAGAAATAATATTAGAATAACCAGGAATAGAGCGCTGAATCATGTTTGAGAATACTTCAGTCACTTGTTCATTAAAGGTCCAGTCGTTTAATTTGGTGACAGGAGAAGAAAATAAAGTATCTAATTTTTGCATAGCAGCAAATAAGCCCAGGATTCAAAATTAAGATTTTAACATATAACGATTAGAAAGCGTACTGAGGTATAGTTAGTGGTAGGTATTTTGTGCATTAAGAGCATCAGTTTTCTATTGTATCGCTTATATAGTCGTGACTTTATAATATTTAGTTGTGATTTTATAATACTAAGAACGTTTTTAGCTCAAAGGTAGGGCTATGTTTAATAATATGATTAATTGTTAAACTAGACCTTATGCATTTCTTCATTAGCATGAAGTTTACTAAGAGTAATGGAAACTAAATAATGCAAGTAGTGGATAAAACGATACTATTAGGAAAGTTTTTGCTTGTTTTATTTTTGTTTCTTTTGATTTTGAGTCAATTAATGATGAAGCGTAAATATATTAATGCTAGAGCATTTATGATAATTATCATCTGATAGATATCTATTTGTTTATATGTATCTGAAAGAAAGAAGATAGTATCTCTATGGTAATTATTATTTTTAGACGCACAATAATTTATAATAAATTGTATTGCTCCTATTAGCACAGTATCCCTTTTTCTTGATTTTTAATATTGTGATAATCATTCATATTTTGATTGTATTTTAGTTTTATTTATGCAGTTAGTAAGTAAAAAGATCCTAAGTTATTAACAATTTGTCTTAAGGCTTTAATATTTGCCGTGATCTTGACTCTAGTGCACTAGATATATATTTAATAAATATTAAGTGAGTGATGCAATTAGTTAATGCCTATGTTTCTTAAGGTAGCATTTATGCTCTCCTCAATACTTATTATTTTTGCTTAGACTATTAGGTTATTATGTAAAATATATGTATTTAATGTCTCTATCTCTTACTACCTAAGTTATTTTGTTTATACTAGTTCCGCCTATACTAATTATATTGTCAGGATGCCAGTAGATACTAGGCCTTGATTTATGATTCAATACTCTATTAGTTTCAATTTCCTGTTCGTTAAAATTAATCTTTAGCTTATCTTAAACATATATAATGATTTATTATGCTGATATTCGTGCGTATAAGCTAATTATAGTAAGATTGTAGAATATTACACTAGGCTTCCTAGGTCTTTTTAGGACAGTACTTATTATTATATGCTTTA
Source organism: Serratia symbiotica str. 'Cinara cedri' (assembly GCA_000238975.1). GTDB lineage: Bacteria > Pseudomonadota > Gammaproteobacteria > Enterobacterales > Enterobacteriaceae > Serratia_D > Serratia_D symbiotica_A. The sequence goes on from CP002295.1 coordinate 733,313, forward strand.
GCATATAGGTAGAATACTACAGGTAGTATTATTAGCCATGTATCTTACATTCTATTGAAACACTTATTCTGTTAATTGCTCCTAAGCGTAATCATTTCTAACATTTAGTATTTCTAGTAATCTACGGTTTTTGTGATTTTTTTTATTATAATAAATAGCACCATTACATGACAGTTCTACGTTATTTATAATCTCTATATTTAACTATTTTAGTTAGATAACTTTAGTGCATGAGTGGTTGCATGCTTGCACATAATGGTTGCATGCTTGCACATAACTATGTCGCATCTACTGATGTGCGTATTTATTGCAGAATACATATTAAATCACGGCTAGATTAATAGTATCTGTACAAAATATGCTATTCCACCCAATAACAATGCATTATTTGTGCTTATTTAACATTTAAGGTTTCTTTATAATAATTTTTTATTGCCTGTAATTTTAACGACTAGGATGCATAGTTATTAATTAATATAAATAATGTAGTATAAAATATTTATATGTCTCTTTGATGTTAAATAGCAATTGTTAAGTTTAGGTAAATTTACATTAGGTAATAAAAATAAAATTAATTAGATATGGCGTAGTGCTAAAGCGTTATAGTTTAGCTTATATCAGCTGTTTAGAAAGGATAGCGTATGCGTACTGAATATTGTGGGCGGTTAGAATTGTCCCACATAGGCCAGAAGGTTACTCTATGTGGTTGGGTGAACCGTCGACGTGATTTAGGTAGCTTAATTTTTATTGATATGCGCGATTGTACTGGCATCATACAGGTATTCTTTGATCTTAATCAGCCATTAGCCTTTAATAAGGCATCAGAGTTGCGTAATGAATTTTGTATTCAGATTGCTGGTACTGTGCAAGCGCGCCCGCATGACCAAATTAATACAGAAATGATTACTGGTGAGGTAGAAATATTTGCTTATAAATTAGAAATTATTAGTGTCTCGGAATCATTACCTTTAGATTTTAATAAAGTCAATAATGAAGAAGTGTGTTTAAAATATCGCTATTTATATTTACGTCGTCCAGATATGGCGAGGCGTATTAGAACTCGCGCCAAAATAACTAATCTAGTACGTAAATTTATGGACAGCCATGGTTTTCTTGATATTGAAACTCCGATGCTAACTAAGTCTACCCCTGAAGGTGCTCGTGATTATCTAGTTCCAAGCCGTGTGCATAAAAGTAAATTCTATGCATTGCCTCAATCTCCTCAGTTATTTAAACAGTTACTTATGATATCTGGTTTTGATCGTTATTATCAGATAGTCAAATGCTTCCGTGATGAAGACCTTCGCTCTGATCGGCAGCCAGAATTTACTCAAATTGATGTTGAGACTTCTTTTATGACTGCTGAAGAGGTACGCAAAGTGATGGAAAAACTGATACGTGAGTTGTGGATGGAGATCAAAGGAGTGGATTTAGGTTGTTTCTCAGTAATTACTTTTGAAGAAGTGATGCGTCGTTATGGCTCTGATAAGCCGGATTTGCGTAATCCGTTAGAATTAGTAGATATTGATGATCTAATAAAGGCTATCGATCTAGACGTATTTTCTGTTCCCGCTAATGATGTGAAGGGACGAGTAGCTGCTATATGTGTACCCGGTGGTGCAAAGTTAACACGTAAACTAATCGATGAATATTATGTTTTTGTCAAGACTTATGGAGCTAAACGTTTAGCCTGGATAAAGGTAAATAACCGTGCGTTCGGTTTAGCTGGCGTACAGAGTTCGTTTAATAAATTTTTAAATGAAGCAGTATTGGAAGGGATTTTAGTACGTACTAATGCTAAAAATGGAGATATTATATTTTTTATTGCTGATAATATTAAGGTAGTTACTGATGCATTAGGGGCATTGCGTTTGAAGTTAGGGCGCGATTTATCATTGACCAATCTGAACAGCTGGGCACCGCTATGGGTAGTTGACTTCCCAATGTTTAAGGAGGGTGACCTAGGTCATTTAGCTGCTCTGCATCATCCATTCACTGCACCTTGTGAGATTTCTTTAGAAACATTAACTAATATGCCAATTAAAGCTGTTGCTAATGCTTACGATATGGTGATTAATGGTTATGAAGTTGGTGGAGGTTCAGTACGCATTAACCACTGTGAAATGCAGAAAACTGTGTTTAGTATTTTAGGTATTAGTCAATATGAGCAACGTGAGAAATTTGGTTTTTTACTTGATGCGTTAAAATACGGTACGCCGCCGCATGCGGGTATGGCTTTTGGTTTAGATCGTTTAGTGATGTTGCTTACTGATACTAATAATATTCGCGATGTGATAGCGTTTCCGAAAACTACTTCCGCTACTTGTTTAATGACTGATGCCCCAAGTTTTTCTGACCCTATAGTATTACAGGAACTTGCAATTAACGTTTTAAATAAAACTGATACTTTACAGAATCACGAGTAGCAATAAACCACAAGTTGGATAAATAGGCTTTAGTAGACATTAATATCCAATATAACGATCAGATATTGTTTTTGCGGTATTGCTATACTCACTAATTTTAGTGACGTGTTGTACGTAGATAGTAGTTAAATAAATTATCGCCGTAGGTTTTATAAGCTATGATGCTTATGAAGTCGCTAAGAAAGAAAAGAGCAGAGATTTTAAGAATTAGTGATGGATTTATTTTAGTAATTTCTGGAGATTTAATGGCAGGTCATAGTAAATGGGCAAATACAAAATACCGTAAAGCTTCGCAAGATGCCAAACGAGATAAAATTTTTACTAAAATAATTTGTGAATTAGTAACAGCTGCTAAATTAGGGGGTTGTAATCCTGACTTTAACTCACGTTTACGTTCTGTAATTGATAAGGCTTTAGCGAATAATATGACACGCCCTACCATAAATCGCGCAATTATGCGTGGCATAGGTCGGAATGATGATCTTGATATGAAAAGTATTATTTATGAAGGCTACGGGCCAGGCGGTACTGCAGTGATGATTGAATGTTTAAGTGATAACTGCAATCGTACAATGACTGCAGTGCGTCAAGTTTTTATGAAAAATGATGGAAAGCTAGGATCTTATGGCTCTGTTTCTTATTTATTTACTAAAAAAGGCATGATTACTTACGCCCCGGGAATAGATGAAAATACATTAATGGAATTTGCGCTAGCAGCAGGAGCAGAAGATATCGTTAGTCATAACGATAATACTATTGATGTATTTATTTCCTGGGAGTGTCTTGGCGTGCTGAAAGATGCATTAAGCGATGCTGGTTTTAATGCATCAGTAGCAAAGATTACAATGATTTCATCGACCAAAGTTCAGATAGATGTAGAAACCTCACTTAAATTATTTCGCTTAGTAAATATGCTAAAGGATTGCGATGATGTGCAGGCAGTGTATCACAATGGTGATATCTCTAAATAAATTATATCTATAGTATCATAATATTATATATTAGTAGATAAAGGGTGCGCTAACAAGTATTAAATGTTATTACAAAACTTAATTACATTATATAGCATATTTATTACTTAAGTAATGTGATAATATGGGTTGCAATGTTCTCTTAATTTATTAGCGATCGTAATATTCACTAGCATATATGTTAAATATATTGTAAATAAATACAGGGATGTTAAATTAGGTGAATTAATATTTGATATAGCATGTAATCTATTGTTAATCTTATTTAATATTTATCTACCAACTAAAAGCTATTAGATTCATAAATATGGTATAACCTTATATCTTAATGAAAGATCTTATTTATTATAGTTGTATTGGAGGAAATATTTGTCAAACTGGTAGTTAATATTGTCACTATAAGTTATTATTATGAGTTATTTAGTATACATAACAATGGTTTGCTTTTATTAAGTTCCATATTAACAATAAGCAATCATTTAGTCTACTGCTATAAATATAAGCATGGTAATTATTATATAACCTTGATTTTAAAAATAATAGACGCTATTTTTGTGCAGTAATCAAAGCTAATACCCTTTGGGTATATTTGGTATTTGCAAACTTATTTATTATATGTATTCTAAATTTTTTTAGCTTTAGTTTGTGAGGTTATTAATAATAATATTAAATCTAAATTTATCTACATAATAGTTATTATTAATTGCAGGTTACAATAAAATAGCTTTATAGCAAGTAAAATTGTTGGATATGATAATTATTATTGAATGATTATGCATGATGTGAATTGCTATAAAATTGATAAATAGTAGGCAATTATGTAAGCTATTTGAATTATTTAAACTATTTTTATATTAATTAAGAGCACTACTCGATCTTAGTATTTGTTTGAAATTTTTTGCACAGTTAGTTAGACAACTATATGCGTGTAATTGGATAGAGATTACAATGTAAGTGGTTCATTAGGTTGGCTATACATGTGGATTACTGGTTAATGTTTAACACTGCACTTATTAGAGATTGATGAGATAATGTTTGTATTAATTTAGTAAATATTAATTTGCTTCTTGATCTCAACAGTAAGTCACGGCTGTATCGTAATACAGCTGTAATGCTATCCAATATCTTTGCATATTCTATAATTGTTATTAATGATATTTATCGACTAAAATAGTACTAAAAGAGATATTGTATACATCGCTTAGAAATGAGCAGCTGGATATGATAATTAATCATATTCTAACGGAATATTAGATTACACTTGATTTTTCAATGCCTACTCTAGCCAAAGTTAATACTATTATCTCTTTTTTTACTTTATTAATATGTGAGTGAGTAATTATTCTGTAATAGTTTAAATTTTATTTGGCGATATACTTGTAATGTATCATAATAGAAAGTTTATACTTTATGAGGCTAGAGATTTTATTTATAGTACAGTACTTATTGAGTAGCGCGTGAGTGGTGTATTATGTTATGAATTATTAAGTATATAATATAAAAGTGCGCATAGTATTATTAATAGTAAGGTACTCATATAAGTACGAATATGTTTAATATCAATAGCTAAGATTATAGCAATATGAATTAAAGTTACTGCTGATAATGAGAGTACTTGAGCTGATATGATTAGGTAATTTGGTCGTGGTAGTTGTAGCATATTGTATAATGTAAACAATTACATATGTCATCGTCTCTCTATAATCTAATCAGTTTTATTTATTTTATATCATATAGTTGTATAAGATCATATCTTTATGTGTGTGGTATTCAATACGGAGATCAAGAAATAATTAAGAAGCTACTAGTATTAGTTATCCTTATTACTGTGTAATATGACTAGTGTACTTATAATAAATTCGATGATTTTAGTTCAATAATATGGTTATTTAGAACAATGGAAAAAGTAGCTAAAAATACCATTTTATCTAATGATTAGAACTCATATCTTAAGGTAATCACGCATTAGCTGCAAGCCTGTAAGGATGCAAGTATTTGCTGGCGCAAATTAATAACAATATTGGTAACATGCTTATTTTTGTGTAAGTTAGAGAGTATGTTATTCGCACAATATTTATTGTGATTTTAAAAAATACTACTGCTTATATTTCTGGGTCATGTAAAGGTTAACCCTAAAATTGAATTCCGGAGCACATAGTACTTAAACTAAATTTAAATATAGTAGATTGAGCAAAATCAGTTTTTGCTGAGTCACAGTCCAGGCCGGTATAATTAAATCCATTGTCAAAGAGAGGGGTAACCAAGCTCACTAGACATCTGCATCGCGTTGGGGAAGGACAGCTACAGGAAATTACAATAATCCTGTAGAGCCATTTCGTAACCGCCTGGAGCAAAGCTTATAAGGATGATATCGAGTGGAGCAGATAGTACAAACTATCTTTCTAGTATATAATAGGTTACCACGTATCCATCGTATTATGCTAGGGTCATTAACTGTGGTAACATTTGCTATCACAATTTGGCACCCTTTTATTTATCGCTTAGAACATGATTTTAATATTAAGAATGTCGCACTAGAAGCCCGCCAGTTGCGAGCTATGCAGCCAGAAGCTAGTGAGCCGATTGATGAGTACCCAATTATTTTAGATGATGAATTCCCAGAGGATGAGTTTGATACAAAAGATATCTATGAGGAGAACATGGATCAGTATATTATTTCTTCTGGGGACACTCTCAGCAGTATTTTAACTCAGTATAATATTGAAATTTCAGATGTTACCTTGTTAGCTGGACAATATCGTGAGTTACGTAATCTAAAAATTGGCCAACAATTATCGTGGACGCTGGATGCAGCTGGTAATTTACAGCAGCTTAGATGGGCAGTTTCTCGCCGTGAAATACGTATTTATGATCGTGTTGGTAATAGTTTTAAAGAATCTCAGAAATGGCTACAGAGTGAATGGCGTAATAGTGTAGTCAGTGGTTACCTAAACGATAGTTTTATAAGTAGTGCCAGTGATGCTGGTTTGAGCCATTCTGAGATTAATGCGGTGATTAAGGCATTGCAGTGGCAACTGGATTTTCAAAAGCTGCGGAAAGGTGATACTTTTTCGGTGCTAATGTCACGTGAGCATTTTAATGGTAAAACAATGCAAAGTCTGTTACGTGCTGTTCGTATACGTGCTGGTAACAAGGATTATTATGCAATTCGCGCTGAAGATGGTAAATTTTATGATCGTGAGGGATCTGGTCTAGCTCGAGGTTTTATGCGTTTCCCAACTATGAAACAGTTCCGTATTTCTTCTAGCTTTAACCCACGTCGTATAAATCCAGTAACCGGTGGTATTGCACCACATAAAGGTGTTGATTTTGCCATGCCAATCGGTACTCCTGTAGTAGCAGTAGGTGATGGTGAAGTATTAATTGCAAAATACAGTGGTTCCGCAGGATGTTATCTAGCAATCCGCCATGGTCATCAATATACTACACGTTATATGCACTTGAATAAGTTATTAGTTAAATCAGGGCAAAAGGTAAAGCGTGGCGAGCGTATTGCGTTATCTGGTAATAGCGGTCGCTCTACCGGACCACACCTACATTTTGAATTGTGGATTAATCAACAGGCCGTCAATCCTTTGACGGCTAAATTAATTTATTCTAAAGGTTTAAGTGGTAAAGAACGTAGTACGTATCTAGTTCAAATTCGAAAAGTAATTTCAAAATTAGGCCATGATTAGGGCTGTTGTTTTTATGTTTTATCGTTTTGATTTTATTTTATGTGTCCATTGCACAAATATTATTATAAGACGTTGAATTGATTATTTGTGAATTTTAGTTCAACCACTTATTAAGTTTCTGCTTGACGTCAGTAGAAATTTAATTACTGTTAAAATTGTTTTTTATGAGTATATATTAATTTTGTTATCTTTTATAACATAAATTATTATTTACTTATCGGATAATACAGTAATTTGCAATTATACATATAGAATAGAGAACATTGAATACACAATATCCTTATAATAAAAAGGTCTTTCTTTTTATGTTACTATAATTTTGGTTATGTATGGTATTACAATTAGTATTGTATACTTAAAATCATATATGACCTAGTACTAGGTATTATTGATCTATTAGATGGTATACAAAAATGGTAATAGTAGTAATGTACTATACCTATATTGTTCTAATATATCATCAATCTATGATATTATTAAGTGAACATAAGAATATTATTAGTGAAATGTTTATTTATATATTAAAATTGATAGTTCTGATGATAATATTAGATTAAAAGTGCTAATATACGTATATTAGCATAATTAAGAGGTGCTGGATAAAATTTATGTTAAGGAAGATAATATAATTTTCCTAGTACATATTACAAGTTAATAAATGCTCGAGTATTCCTATAATAATAATTTGGCGTCAGTATTCTATCACTGCGATCATTATAGGTAATATATTAATTAATAGACTACATATGGTTTATTGTATTCTATAAATATTACAGCTATATATAGTTGTAATAATGGCATAAATATTGTTTTATTTATTCCTTTCGTTAAAGATAGTAGGTAGATTATTTATGCAATCAATATTGTAGCGTAAAGCTCCATAAATCAGTTAATTTTTTACTGCTTATAAGGTAGTATTACTCATAGTTGTGGATTGATGAAATCATATGGCATCACGATTATTTAACTATTGATAGTATATTATGGTAAAAGTTATAGATTAAATATTGATATCTATGAGTTAACTGCTTAGTTAACTAAGTATAATTATTTAGGTACTGCTTTCGTTCAAGTAAAAAAGTGTAAAACTTAGTACAGCCTAATCTTAATGATTATATCTAGATCGTAAAATTGTTAAAATAGCAAATAAAGGAGACAAATCTTATTTGTATGATTATTTACACTAGTAAAATGACGCATATAATTTAATAATGAATAAAAATTTAACTCTTATAGTCCTTAGTTATAGGTATGTAGTTATTATGAATAGGTATGTAACATTAGCGAGTACTTGTTGATTTATAGTACTACATAGTAGTTACTAATGCTTTATAGGGGGTAGTGTATTATAGTCTTGTTTATTCATTCTTTAAGAAAGTAGATATATTATTAGAAATATAAATTATGTAGCATGCAACTAATTAACAGTGTTATTATTAGCAATACTATATCCATGGTAATGATATATCTTTATGATACTTCAATTATATCATATTGATGATACGTTATAATGCATTTAAGTTTAGTATCATGTTCATAACTAAACTATTTGGTTAGAAGGATTATATGATATTATAAGGAAAGTATTATAATATTGAATTATAAATATTAATTGCATCACTACCTTTTAGTTTAGCTATTTATATATTTTAAATAAATAATAATTGCTGATTCAATTTTATTGAATTAAAAATTTATATAGCATCTAAAGATATTTGTATCAGTGATACTTTTAAGTAATCAAGGTAACCGCGGGATAATAATAATTGATATAATGTACATGTATTATTTATTACAAGAGATCATGGTTACTAAAATGATTGTATATCTAATATAGAGAATACTGCATATAGCATCTGAGTGCTGTCTATTATTAGTTGTAATTATTCTTTTTATTATTTATAATTTTACGAATTATAGCACGTGTTAATGTATGTACATGGCATAGAGTTTTACATCCTCTAAAATGTCATTTTAGATAAAAATTTTTGATATTTAAATTTCCATAAATCATTATTACTATATCAGAAGAATAAATGATAGCGTCTAGTTGGTTATGGTATTGTCGCATATTGTTTAGTAGGTTTTTATGCTAAAATAATTTTTATGTAATATCTGATATATTAGATACTGGTTTAGGTATTTAAATCATATATAGAAAAATTTAATAAAAAATATGCAGATAATTGATTATAATCATTAAGGTAGTAATGATATTGATTGTATTTTAGTTTTATTATTATAGGATATACTCCTGTTAAGAAGTATTAATAATTTTATTTTTTGATATTATGGTATTGATAGTTATTTCATTAAAGTATTAATTTAATAATATAAAATTATATTTGAATCTGCAGGGCTTTTAATTATATACATTCATTTTTTTGGTGTAATTACATTGTACCCACATATGATAGTTACTTAAGTATAACCATAGACATTTGGAAAAATTTTTATAGATAATATTTCTTTGTACTTGATCTTTTGTCTTATAGGTTTTATTGATATTAATCAGTCATTAATTAATGATTCGAGTTAAGGAAAATTGTAATCATCATTTGGGTAAGTGGTCGATTTTAATTTTTACACATTACTATAACATATGGTCTAATCCTGTAGGTTACTGGTAATGTTATAAATTTTTACACTATTACTATTCTTGTATATATTTATTTATAGTAGTAAAAATATCAGCTAAGATAATGGATATTTATATCATTATATGATGTGATCACTGAATAATAAAAAAGTGATATGTTTTTTTGAAGTGATCTTTAGATACCTAAAAGATAGTAATATCATTAGGATATTTAAATTAATGATAATGGGTATTATTAATATAATATAAGGTAAATACATGTAACATTATATTTGTTAGTTCTATTTTTTATGTATTCTTAGTTTTAGTTATGCAATGTAAATAATATGTATTAGTACTTAAAGATTAATGCATAATATTATTATTTCTAGGATTGTACTTTATTTCTTAACTAGGGGGTTACTATTTTAGTATAATTTTATATAGTATTACTATATTTCTAAAATTTAATAAATATATATTTTAATTTAAAAGAACTAATATTAATTAAAATAATATCAAGTCTTTTATTTAGTGCCTTATGCTCTATCTATATCTATAGAAATTAATCATGATAAATTTGAGAATTAATTTATTGCTGTATCATTGCCCTATTTCTTACCATTGAGTTTATTTTAAATAATAATTTTTATTATTATAATTAATGACATTTATTGATAATAGGCATGATGATTAAATCATTGACTTCATTTTATACTTAGAGGACTTTACTGTATTAATCAAGATTATATATTCACTTATTAATGGTTTTCATTAAAAAATTAACAGTATAGTAATACTATTCTCATAGTTTACTATAAGATAATTCTAGCTATTTTATTTTCTTCTGTATCTACTGATATCGCTTATTATATTTATATACTTACGTTAGTCTAAGTTTAGGTGTAAAGTTTTCATGGTATTCAGTATCTTAAGTAGAGTGTTGTATTGTCTACATAATTTTAAGGTTACCTAAGTAATAAAATTAGTTAAATACTTATAATTATTAGTCGTCTGAGTTACTGGTTATTAGTTCTTGCAGTTACTGCTATGCTTACTATTTGATTATTTTAGTACCAAATTATAATTAATATATTATTTTTTATTGCTAAAGCAAATTTATTAATTACAGTGAATATCATGACAGAAATAGTATAATTAATAATATTATTAATAAGATTAAGGGTATTATTTTGATCTCAAAACTTACCCAACTAGAGTCATGAATATAGGGATAATAGTATTGTGAATAGAGATAAAACTCCATAATATATACAGTAATCTCTGTAATATTAATTATATTAATAACTATATGATTAAATCATACTTAGATATGACAGTAGGTTGTATAGTTACATATAATAGTAGATATTAATATATCAAGAGTAATCTAATAAAAAAGCAACTATGTTATTACTGGTCTTAGTTCGTATTATGTTAATAATTGTAATGTACGCTGCTTATTTTAATAGTATTAAAAATTATATATTGCATCTTAGTCAATGCTTGTTAACTATATGATTTGCTCTTGAATCTTAGATATTATATATGTCATATAGAGCATAAAAGCTCTCATAATGTATAACAATTAAGAAATATTAATTGCTGAATAACTTAAATTATTTGAAAATGAAAATATTGTATTTTTATTATTTTTATTTATGGAAATATTTACAGTATAGAAATATAATACTAAAAATTATCAAAATTATATTGTTACAGGAAGATCACTATCGTTACTACATATCGATCATGTTCGACTATGTTTAGTATTGCCATCTTGTGTTGTTATTAATGTTAGTCAAAGATATGATTAATATTTGTTTAATAAAAAGATACGTTATGATGAGAGTATCAATAGTATGGGTGATAATTTACTGGCGTTTTGAATTACACTTTTTAATTACAATAAAAGCATTATTTATCTTTTGTTAATAGCTTCAAAAAAGACTAAGAACGTTATAATACTTTGCTGCTTATATTTAGAGTAGCACGTTAGTTGTGGGTAAATGATAATACAAATATCTCAATATTTTTTAATTATAATATACTAAGAGCACATTAGGTTGTATTTAATAATAATATGTAAATATTCTATTGGTTGTTAGATGGGCTTGAAGTTAGAGAGTTAGATTTACTACGAAACAATTAAATAATTCGTGAAATATATAAATATATGAGTGCTGGGAATACTATACTTAAACTGTTACTTTGCATTATTAGGTGTAAAAATAGGTTCTATTGTCTGAATATTAGTTATCTACTTTTTAGTTTATAAAATAGCAAATGGTTAATGATCAATAGTTAGAAACAGTATAATAATGTACAAAAAATTACAAATATCTTTAAATAAGGAGAGTAGTATGGCGGGAACTTCTACATCCCAAGCCTTTGATTTAGTTATTTTTGGTGCGAAGGGCGATTTAGCTCGTCGTAAATTATTGCCTTCTCTATACCAGTTAGAGAAAGCGGGGTATATTCACCGGGATACACGAATTATCGGCGCCGGTCGCGCCGATTGGGATAAAAAAGTTTATACTGAGGTTATGAAAGAAGCTCTAGATACTTTTATGCAGGAAGAATTAGATTATAAAATCTGGAAAACGTTGAGCGCTCGTTTAGATTTTTGTAACCTTGATGTACATAATGATAATGATTTCATTAAGTTAGGATGCATGTTGGATCAAAAGCATAGAATCACTATCAACTATTTAGCTATGCCACCAAGCACTTTTGGTGTGATTTGTCAAGGTCTTGGTAAAGCAAAGCTAAATTATAATCCAGCTCGTGTAGTCATGGAAAAGCCGCTCGGCACTGATCTAGCGTCTTGTCGTGTGATTAATGATCAGGTATCAGAGTACTTTAGTGAATCACAGGTATACCGTATTGACCACTACCTTGGTAAGGAAACGGTATTGAACTTATTAGCATTACGGTTTGCTAATTCGTTATTTGCCTTTAATTGGGATAATCGTACTATTGATTGCGTACAAATTACTGTGGCGGAAGAGGTGGGTATTGAAGGACGTTGGGGATATTTTGATCAAGCTGGTCAAATGCGCGATATGATTCAAAACCACTTACTACAAATATTAACTATGATCGCTATGTCTCCTCCTGTGGATTTATCGGCAGACCGCATCCGTGATGAAAAAGTAAAAGTATTACGCTCATTGCGCCGTATTGACCAGACTAATGTGCATGAAACTACTGTGCGAGGTCAGTATACGGCTGGCTTTGTTCAAGGTGAAAAAGTACCTGGTTATTTAGAAGAGAACGGTGCAAATAAAAATAGCCATACTGAAACTTTTGTCTCTATTCGTGTTAATATAGATAATTGGCAGTGGGCTGAAGTACCATTTTATTTGCGTACAGGTAAGCGTCTACCGATTAAATGTTCAGAAGTGGTGGTTTACTTTAAAAATCCACCACTTAATTTATTTCGTGATTCTTATCAGCAACTGCCACAAAATAGGTTAATTATTCGCCTTCAACCGGACGAAGGTATTGAGATTCAGGTGCTGAATAAAGTACCAGGATTAGATCATAAGCATCGTTTGCAAGCTAGTAAGTTAGATTTGAGTTTTTCTAAGACATTTAATCAAGACCACTTAGCAGATGCTTATGAACGTCTGTTGCTAGAAAGTATGCGAGGTATTCAAGCATTGTTTGTACGCCGCGACCAAGTCGAAGAAGCTTGGAAATGGGTTGACTCTATCATGAATGCTTGGAAGTATGACAATGAATTACCTCAGCCATATCAGGCTGGTACTTGGGGTCCTGTTGCTTCGATGGCTATGATGGCTCGTGATGGTCGTTCCTGGAACAAATGCGAATAATATATTAGTTTTAAAGTGCTATATTAGTTAGCAGCATTTATGCATGCGGTATTTTATTATTTTTAGTTGATATTTTGTTATCATCTGTTAATTATTAGATTATTAATGCATGCACTATGCTTAGTAGTAGATAAATGAACAATATGTTTCACTAATTAGGTTTTGCAGCTCGATTGCCCTGCTTGAGCTTAAAAAATATTAAATATCCCTTTTAGTTTTGATATTACGCTATAGCTCAGTAATCAAATGTATTTTTCTTAGCTTAATTACGTCCACTTAGTTATTATTATTTCTTTTAGAAATTTAAACTCATTTCATTAGAATATCGTTAAGAAAACAGGGCATCAGTGATATCGTTATTAACTACAATTAATATTATTATATACAATACTATTAATTATTTTTTAATAAATTAATTATACCTTAACTTAATAAGAACCAGAAGATGTCTAAAAAGTAAATTAGTTAATACTCTTCAATAAATTTTATATTAAATAAATACTGCTAAAATATGGATAAGATATGAGCATAATATTATGGATAATAGCTGTTAGTCTAAATATATTTCATATTATTTTTGCAGTATTTCATGCTTGTTAATAGTAGATGTGTTTTGCAGATAATTACTGGATGGTTAGTATATTAGTAGGTCTTTATGTTTATTGTGTGAAAGTTTAATAAGTAGTAAACTGGTTATATCAAAAACTAGGGTTTAATGAAATAAGCAATATTTATAGATACTTAGTTTGTGCAAATATGTTATCTAGGTAATACAATCTATATTGTGTTTCTAATATTATACATTATCCCAAGAGTGAGTACTAATTAATTTGGCATGAATCAGATTAGTATGGAGAGCAATAATAGATAATATTTATTATTATAAATCTGCGCTTAAATATATATTATAAAAGATATTGTTTAAATATTGTCATCTGTACAGTAATGACTTTTGCAATTATATGCGCCATCATTAAAGGTAGTTACTATACTTAAGAATAGCACTAGATATATTATTATATAATATTGATTACAATGATAATATAGGTTATTTTATTATTAGCAAGATAAAAAAGATAGTAGTTCTAAAAAAATATTTTTTACATAAATATTATGCTATACTCTCATCAGAGGTATGTCATGTCGTCTACACGAATTTTAGCCATCGATACATCTACAGATGCTTGTTCTGTGGCTATTTGGAATGAAGGTAAGATACAGACTTTATCTGAGTTACGTCCTCGTGAGCATACACAACTTATTTTACCCATGGTGCAGCAGGTTCTAGTTGATAGTGGTTTGTTGCTTAATCAGCTTGATGTACTAGCATTTAGCCGAGGCCCAGGGAGTTTTACTGGTATACGTATTGGTATTGGCGTAGCTCAAGGTTTAGCGCTGGGTGTGAATTTACCGATTTTAGGTATTTCCACGTTACAAATTATGGCCCAGGGTGCATGGCGGGTGAGTCGTGCTGAGCGTGTACTAGTTGCGATCGATGCTCGGATGAGGGAACTTTACTGGGCTCAATTTGAGCGTCAGAAAAATGGTTATTGGTATGAGCTTAAGGGGGAGATGGTGCTTTCATACGCTCAAGCATTAGATTGTGTTCATGGGCTATATGGCGACTGGACGTATGTTGGTACTGGTTGGCAAAAATATCCTGATTTAATAAGTGAATCTGCAGTAAATATAGTTGATGGACAATTGCTTTTCCCGCAAGCAGAAGATATACTGCCACTTGCTTTATTAGCTTGGCAGCAGGGTTTAGCCTTAGCAGTAGAGAATGCTAAACCAACTTACTTGCGGCATTCAGTTGCTTGGAAAAAATTACCTGGTCGCTTATAGTTGTACTTTATTATATTGTTATATTTTAATAAATATTAGCGATTCACTTAATGGCTAAAGTGATTATTATATCTTGATAAGTATTCTTATTTTAATCCATAATACTCAAATTTTATTTAATTCTGTTATTAATTATAACGTATCAATATTAGCTGATTGCGCAATTTATATGAGTCCCAGTAGATGTCAGTCAAAATTTAACAATGACATTTATTATATAGTTATTCTAAACATGGTATGTATTTATAATATGATATGTATTTTACTAAATTTAAAGATATATGGTAGCATATAGATATTACACATTAATAATGTGTAATGATCTAATTATTGTAAATTATTTTTATATTTTTTAATAAAAAGTGTGTTTTATTTTAGTTATATTATTAATATATGTGCTTAGCTGTACAATAGTGCTTGTATGCAGTATTATTAAAGATAATTTATTTATTCACTTTGCTTAGAAATATAATAATTTTAGTATTTATTATATTGAAGTAATTTGATACTAAAATAGTATATTAGTATTAATTATATTTTTTATAAATATCAGTAATGAGTAAATTATAATATCACTATTCTAGTGTTATTTAGTATAATTGTAATTATACTTGCAGCTATAGCTGGCATAAGAGTATAGGTATCTTACCATAGATACGGTATAAATTTTCATCGTTAAATAGTATTCAACACTAAATGTGAGTTATTTTAGTATCTAAACGTATTGCTCCAGTTTTTGCTAGTTTTATGGTTAACTATAGCTAGGATTCTTGTTAATAACATGGTTATTAATCACTAATAAAATATAAATACATGGTCCTAGTTTGGATGAAGTAGTATAGTTATTACTATTACTAGTATTTTTCTTTCAAGTTAAATGAGTGTAGATATATACTTATTTTTATTTTTACATCTATACTTTATTAGATATACAAGATATTACTACTGTAAATTTTATTGATCTACATTATAAACAGAGGTATATAATAAAAATTATACATTTTTTGCTTGTTATGCATTAGTAAGATATAAATACTGTTTAGTATTTAAAGCTGTATTGTGATGCAATCAGGCCAGATATATTATGCATATTAATATAGATATTTATAGTCTATTAGGTATAAAATAATATGAAATATGTTTTAGGTAAAATTTAATAAAATTATATATACTCGGCTCATTAAGTTTTCTTAGAAAAATTAATAATTTTTATATAAATTAATTGTTGTATATTTATAATTAAAAATTATTATTTTTAATATATTAAATAGTTATTAATTTATAATGTTACTTCATATTAAAGGAATTGGGTAATGCATAAAATAATTAGTTGTGTACTGATTTGTGTATTTCTAACTTTGATATAAAATATATTAATGAATTAATATGTATGCGTCTTTAGGTGTAGCGACCTGTGAATAGATTATAAAACAAAATAACATATAAATAACTTGTGATTACCTCTAATAAACATTACTTACGAGTAACTATATTATTATATAGAGTAATATGGATATAAAATAATATATACTTAATACGTAATTTGGATTAATATTTTATTAATTGATGATTTAGATATTAAATTTTAGCCGTATTCTAACATTATATTTATATTATTAGTGATTTAGTGGTAAATATTTTTATATAATGTTAAGTAGCTTGACGGTTTAAAGTGAATACTACTGCCTTTAGGAAATTTAATTTTAAACTATTCCTAATAACTTTATTTTAGATATATAGGCATAATATAAATACCAGAAGATAACCATTAATAACTCTAGTAAATATAGAGTTATTAATAGTTATACTTAATTTAGTAATCATGATCTTACTTAATAGCGTAATTATTAAATATTTATTAACAGTTTTGAAGTGATAGTAATAAAATATAAAATACATACAGTTAATTTAAAGTTATTAATTTTTTAGAATAGTTTATTTAAAAATTAGCAAGGATTTGTATAAAAATATTGCATAAGTAGTGTTTTGATTATGTTCTATACTAAACCATATAATGCGCTACTTCAGTTATTGATAACTTACGTTTTTATAAGTATATTATTTTATGCTAGGACTCTATAATAGAGTGATATTTTTAATTATTCTTTATTAATTTAATAGATTACATGTAGCAGGGTATTCAAGCAGATACTTAATTAAGGATAGAATTATCTAGGTATTGAGTTTATTAAAACGTGCATTTACTCTTATTTCAGTTGCGCTTAACGCCCCTATAAGATAGGGGTTACTTGTCCTAATTAATTCATTGCTATTTAAGCAAAATAATTATTAATTACATTGCTAATTAATGAAACTTAAATAGTTAAGCCGCCTCATTTAATCGGTTAAGATTAGGTATTATTTACAGGTACTTAGAATACCTTATCTATTCTAGTGATTGATGCGAACTTCTACTCTTTCGTGAGTCAAATAGTATTATTTTCTATGAAAATAAAGAGGTTAATGGATGTATAGGTATAGTAAGCTAGGTAAGGGAGGTATATATAGTCATCAGTATTCACTTATATTAATAGAAGATTATATTGTTATACAACAATAGAAATATTTTATTTATAGTTACTGAGGAATAAGTTATTCTAAGATGTTAAGGAAAAATTAGTGTAACTATAGTTATTTAATAACTATAACCTATTTTATATTAGTGCTGTAATGATATATTAGTACTTGAATTACGTTATTATAGCATTAGTAATACTTATAAATTTACTAATTTAGTATATACTAATTATCTTATTTACAGAAGTCTGCAGCATAAAAACTGCAGAAAGAATTTGATTATAATGTAGCAATAAAATTTTATTATAACGTAGCAATAAATTTAGGCGTATAAAGAAACTTATTATAATAGATTACGTGTTATATGCTCTATTGTTTGATAATATTATCATGGCTTGATCTCGATAAGTATAATTTTCATTATATAGTAAAACCTTGATAATGCTCAAAGGATTTATGACAGGATTAGGTACCTTGATTTATCAAGTGTATTGGAAGTTACTAATAACTAGTGAGATCATAAAGCATTTGATAAGGATCTTAAAGTAACTAACGTAATTATTATTTGGTGATGCAGTATAAATAATAAATTTGAAAACTATTTTTCTTGTATTGTTAAATTAATTAGTTTCTGTATTAGTATTTTAAACTGAAAGAGATCTTACTTACTTAGGGTTATTGATTATTTATAGATAAGCAATATTCTTTAATATACTACTATAATAAATTTTTAATAGTGATGAATAATTAGTAAATACTTTAATTTTACTCTAATATAATTAGGTAGTTAAGTGGTATTATTTTCAATATATTAAGTACTAATACATAATATTTTAGATGCTTAAGTATTATTGCGTTATTTTATGATTACGCGTATATTTATACTATAAATAAAGTATCTGATTTTTTAAAATAAAATGCGGTATTGATCAATTAATGGACCTTTGTATATTTGTTGGTTTTTTGAAGATCTTACTTTTATCTTTAGAGCTATAAATCAGCTATTGATTAACTACTAATTAATATTAGTCTATGATAGCAGTATTAATTTATAATGGGAGGTTGTTGCAATGTATGTGGGTTAGCCTTAACATATACTAAGCTAGTTAAGCAAATAATTAAGGAGTAAGTAGTTAAATAACTAATTTTCTTTAGATTAAGCAAAGATTAATGATATACATTCCCATATTACCAATCGGCTAGATAAAAGAAGCTTAGTGGTTAATAATAAGATTGACATAATTATTTTTTTGGATTACTAGCATAATGCTATTAATCTTATTTTGTTAGTTTAATAAATTTTATTTCTAAATAAAACTAGATATTAGCTGAGTATGAATACTAAAATTATTATTTTCACCAGTGATTTATTTTTATATTTTTTCTATTAGTATTATGACGGAATTAGACTGATCGTAACTAGCAGCCTTAGCACTCTCCTATTGCTAAGCTAAATATCTTGTTTTATTTTTTGCTCATTAATACTGTTAATTTTATTTAAATATAAAGCTCAATTTTTATGCATTATTTAGGGTTTGCTAAAAGTGAATGATATTTCTAAGCATTAGTAATAAATATTATAGATTAGGTTAATTTTTTATGATGAAGTATTTTAATGTATCCGATATTTGATATATTTATTAGTATCTATTAGTAGGTGTTCATTAAAACATTTCATTTACTAAAAAATTATGTAATATTTTCAATTAATCTATATGCTCATGTAAAGTTTTATTATACTTAAATTATTTATTATATATAATTATTTTTATAGATTTTATATAGTTCAAAACTAAATGTAATAAGTATAATACTTTGGGTAAAGTAAGTATTATTGTATAATTTTTTTTATAATGATAAAAATTTATTTTATCAGGTAGTGTAATCTCATGATTAAGTTAGGAATGGTATACATAAAGTGGCGCGTAATAGTACTGTATATTTGCAATAGGCAATTAAATTTTACTGTAATTTTTAATAAATTAAGGAATTATAATTTTTAATTAATATAATACAACTTATATTGTATATATATCTAGATTACTATTCATGGTATAGATACAAGCTCTTATTCTTGCTGTGTATTAGTATAATAACTTAAAATTACTGGAATATGCGTGGTAGATTATTGAAATTATTTATTAATCATCTCTGGATAGAGTGTCATTAGATTATATCTAAAAGTCTGGTGCTTATATGTGCAACAGATACTAAAATTGATGTGTAGTATACTAAGTATTCTATTTAATGGATGAATGTATATTAATTTATTTTTAGTGAATAGTGTTTTGAATAGGACTAGACTAAACTAAAGTGTGCATAACACTATTATATATTACATATATCTATATAGCTAATTAATAAATTAGTTATATACAGTTGATTATTCGTTATCAGTTGTTATAAAATTTAATTATTAAGACAAAATGCCTGAGTTTATTATGCTAAAAGTTTATTTTTAAGAGTAAATAGAAAATATGTATATTTTAATATAATATATCAATATGAATATGACTTAATACTAAATTACATCGTTTGTAGTTGCCAGGTACTTACAATCATAAAATATATTAATTATAATAAAAAATTAGGGTTTTAACCTCTAAGTCTTTTAAACAGTGTTGAAAATATTCAAATTTATCTTTTTATTGCTAATAAATGTTTGTTGCTAACTAAGGTTAATGATCTAACAGTAATAACCTAGTTGTGTGGTAATGATTACATACCTGAAAGTGCATATTGCATAATATACCTTGTAATATTATTTATTAGTAATATGCTGAATAATAAAGTAATTTTATTCTTAATGCGTAAATAAGTTTATAAGATTGAACTGTGTAGTGAGATAATAAATACGAACTAGAAATAGCTTTGGTGTTCTATATATTAATTATATAATTAATGGATTGTCTAATATTTTAGAAAGTAATTTTGTAGAGCAAGAAGCAAGTTATTGCTTAATACTTATTTGTTATGTGCAGCCTTTATATAGAATAAAGGAGTATAATTAAGGAGCATGTGAAAGGAGAATTAAGTCTCCAGTTTTATTGTTTATTGTCTCAGTTTTTAAATATAAAGTAATATATATTGCTAATAATGTTACTCTTTAGTTATCTTTATAAGAAGTCTGCATTTTTTATTAGGATTTTGCTATACACTACATATATTGCTAAGTGTTTGTATGTAATAACGTGTATTTAGTTTTGTTATACCTGTATTTATAGTATACATAAGTGCATTATAGTGATATTTTTTCCGAGAAAAAAAATATGCTTTAAAAGACTGTTATTTAACAAAACTTTATAGCAACACATAATATTATAAGTAGCAAGTTTTGCTTTCCTAAAACTATTTGATTTTTTATTATCTGCTAATGATAATTGCTATGCCTTGTTAACGAATTAATTTTGCTAAATGTGTAATATTAAAATTTTTATTCATTCTATAATCTATGATAGCAATAGTATTCTTTAAATAAAGATATATTTAATCATGTTATATACGGCTATAGATCATACAAAATATTTTACTTAATTTAATTTAGGCCTTGTCTTGCCTAAGTATCGCTCTAGTTATAATATGTTTATATTACATTATATCTCCTCAGAGAGGTATTCTGAGATTTTTTAACGTTGCTTAGACTGAGTCAGAATGGATGTCACAATCGCTAATTGAGTTAAAGGGGAGTAATTTTACCTTATCAGTTATTTATTTATACACCTCAGAACTAGAGGTAATAAGTAAAGCATTACTGGAAAAATTAGAGCAAGCACCTAGATTTCTTCATCAGGCGCCTATTGTTATTAATATCGCAATGCTGGATAGTGAGGTAAACTGGAAAGATTTACAGCAGACTATAGAAGTAGCAGGTTTACACCTGGTTGGTGTGAGCGGTTGCCGAGATGAGAAACAAAAGAAAGCGATAATACAGGCTGGGTTACCATTACTTAGTGAAGGAAAAAACCATAAGATAGCGGTTTCAAATACATTAGAAGCCTATAGTTGCAATAAAGCACGTATTATTAATACGCCTGTGCGTTCAGGACAACAGATTTATGCCCGCAACAATGATTTAATCGTAGCTAGTCGTGTTAGTGCGGGCGCTGAATTAATCGCTGATGGTAATATTCATATCTACGGCTTAATGAGTGGTCGTGCTTTAGCTGGTGCTTCTGGGGATACACAGTGCCGGATTTTTTGTATGCATTTGAGTGCTGAGTTAATATCTATTGCAGGACGATACTGGTTGCACGATCAGATTCCATCTGATTATCTTGGACATTCAGTACAACTTAGCTTATTGGATGGTATTTTAACAATACAACGTCTAAACTAGGTTACTTTGAACAGGAATTCATATTATGGCAAGTATTATTGTTGTTACATCGGGTAAAGGAGGAGTTGGTAAGACTACTTCCAGTGCAGCTATTGCTACAGGACTAGCTAAGAAAGGGCAGAAAACTGCAGTGCTTGATTTTGATATTGGTTTGCGTAACCTTGACTTGATTATGGGGTGCGAGCGTAGAGTAGTATATGATTTTATTAATGTTATTCAAGGTGATGCCACTTTAAATCAAGCGTTAATTAAGGATAAGCGTACTAAAAATCTTTATATATTGCCAGCATCACAAACACGTGACAAAGACGCATTAACTCGTGACGGTGTTGAAAAAGTTCTTAATGATTTAAATAATATGGATTTTGATTTTGTCGTTTGTGACTCACCGGCCGGTATTGAAACTGGTGCATTAATGGCGCTTTATTTCGCCGATGAAGCGATTATTACTACTAATCCAGAGGTGTCTTCTGTTCGTGATTCTGATCGAATACTTGGTATTCTTGCCTCTAAGTCGCGTCGAGCGGAAAAAGGTGAGTTACCAATTAAAGAGCATTTGCTATTAACACGTTATAATGCTGGTCGCGTCAGTTGTGGTGATATGCTTAGTATGAAAGATGTGCTAGAAATATTGTGTATTCCGTTGCTAGGTGTAATACCTGAAGATCAGTCTGTACTTCGTGCATCTAATCAAGGTACGCCAGTTATCCTTGATTTTGAATCAGATGCCGGTAAAGCTTATGATGATACTGTGAGGCGTTTATTAGGAGAAGATCGTCCTTACCGCTTTGTTGAAGAAGAAAAGAAGAGTTTTCTGAAGCGTCTTTTTTGGGGGTAAAATTATGGCTTTATTAGATTTCTTTCTATCCCGTAAAAAACATACTGCTAATATCGCCAAGGAACGACTACAGATTATCGTTGCGGAGCGTCGTCGCGGAGATAGAGAGCCCCCTTACCTGCCTGATCTAAAACGCGATATTTTAGCAGTGATTTGTAAATATATTCAGATTGACTCTCAAATGCTGCATGTTCAATTTGAACAAAAAGGAGAAGATATTTCAGTACTTGAGCTTAACGTAACATTGCCGGAGGCAGAAGAGGTAGATGTAAATAAATAAGTAATATTGATTAATGATGTAACTTATAGTTTTTAGGTTTATGTAATTATATGTGTTTTTATTTTTTAGAGAAAAATATTCTATTTTTATTGATCAAGTTATCCCAAGTACCTAACTGGCGTTGATGGTGTTTAATTTTTTTTATAATTATATAAAAATTATTAATAAATTTATTAATATTATTTAGATATGCATATCTAAATACTCTTTGAGTATATCAAGTAAAGCATGATAATAGGCACAAGTAATATATTTTATTTGTGATTATATATCACAACATATTTATATTTATGATAATTACTATACGCCTTATATTTAGTAACTGTGTTTAATACTTGAGAATTGTTGAGATTTTGCTATATTGTTACTTGCAGCACTTAGTTTATTAGTGATAATATTTAATATTATCTCTATGGGTACTCTAAACACATGATAGTTGTCTATTTGAGTGATAGATTTTAGCTACGCATCCTATGGAGAGTGTAATAGTAAAGGTATAAAAAGTTGTAGGTAATATCCGTTGTTATGTGCTTGACAAGATATTGATTGCAATATACTTATTATTTTTTAATATTTAGCGCTAGTAATCAAAAATACTGATAATCATTATAATATTACGATAATATAAATACAAAGTTGTATTAAACCGCAATAATAGGTTTTTGGAAAAAATACTAATATTTTTTATGCGATATTAATGAGTGTGAGCAAAAGATTATATTAGTTACGGCATTCATGTCTTAAACTATTGCTAATATTATAAATAGAATATATGTTCTAAACCATTGTTTAAAAACCCCTTAGTCTCTTTATAGCTAGGCTAAAAAATAATAATATCATGTTTAATTGTTTTTAATAAAATTAAGAAGTGATAGTAATTAAAAATAGATTGATGTCTTTATCTGAAGATTTACTTAGTATTGTACTATTTATACATTTTTGTAAATATTTGATTATTTTTTTAAATTTATGTAAAGGATGTTAATTATTGAAGTATATTTTATGCGTGAGTTAATTATGATATAGAAGAGGTTTAAATATCACCTGCACTATAAGATTTAATTTTATTATCATAAATATTTGCGTGATCATTAGTGTATTAATAATTAATATTGTATTCTTAAATTTATACTGAAAACACTAAAAAATCAATAAGATTATAGGTATGCTTTATTTAATGTAGTTAGAAATTGATTCATTCAAAATTGATAAATAACCTATATAATATATGATCTTGATTAAGATCAATGATCGAATATTATTTCAATTAAGTTATAATCTCTGCTAATAGTTATATTGTAGTAAAAATATAGCCTAATAGTATGGGTACTGTATATAAAAATATATAAATAACATAAGTATTGCCACATAGAGCAAATAATGAAGTATACATTATTTTTAATATATAAGTAAAACTTTTGTTTTTAAAATAAATGAAACCTTATTATATATTATACTCTCAGTATAGTTCTTCTGATATTTATTCTTGCTCATAGTGAATGATTCGCGTAAGATTTTATAGTAAGTATTGCCACCTACCATTCTTCACTGGACGATATGTTTCAAGATAATGCATTACTAGCAAAGTTAAAACAGCAACTTCACTCCCAGACTCTACGTGTTGAAGGCGTTGTAAAAAGCACTAAGAAGAAATTTGGTTTTCTTGAGATTAATAGTCAAAAAAGTTATTTTATTCCCCCGCCGTATATGAAGAAAGTTATGCACGGTGATCGTGTAATTGCCATGCTGCATAATGATAAAGAACGTGAAGTTGCAGAGCCGGAAGTTCTCATAGAGCCTTTTTTATCGCGCTTTGTTGGACGCGTATATATACGTGATAGACGGTTATACATTGTGCCTAATCATCCATTGCTGAAAGAAGCTATTCAGTGTTATCCAGTACGTACATTGACCTATAATTTTAAGTCTGGTGATTGGGCGGTCGCAAGAATGCGCTATCATCCACTAAAAGATAATCATGGCTTCAATGCTGATTTAACTAGTTTTGTTGCTCATGCTGAAGATTATTTTGCACCTTGGTGGGTTACATTGGCGCACCATGATCTCGAAAAAGAAGCGCCTGAAATGGTTAGTGTCAGCGAACAGGGCACTACTCTTGTGCGTGAAGATCTCACTGGGCTGGATTTTCTTACTATTGATAGCTCTAGCACCCAAGATATGGACGATGCATTATTTGTAGTTGATAATCATGATGATTCATTAGAATTAATTATCGCAATCGCTGATCCAACTACCTATATCCAGCAAGGTAGCACACTAGATAATATCGCTTGTAAGCGTGCTTTTACTAATTATTTGCCAGGATTTAATATCCCAATGTTGCCACGCGATTTGTCTGATAACTTATGCTCATTACGTCCAAATGAGTGCCGCTATGTGTTAGCTTGTCGCGTGACTATTACTGCTAATGGTGCTCTGGGTAATCATATTCAATTTTTCGCTGCTAAGATTAAATCAAAGGCAAAATTAGTTTACAATGAAGTCTCAGATTGGTTAGAAGGTGTTGTAGGTTGGCAACCGCCAAGCGATACTATTGCCCAACAACTCACCTTATTGAAAGGTGTCTATCATAAGCGTAATAGTTGGCGTCATAAGCATGCCTTGGTTTTTAAAGATCGCCCTAATTATCGCTTTGTATTAGATGATAAAGGTGATGTATTAGAGATTATTACTGAGCATCGCCGCATCGCTAACCGTATTGTTGAAGAATGTATGATTGCTGCTAATATTTGTGCCGCTAAGGTGCTACGTGATCATCTGGGATTCGGTATATATAATGTGCATGCTGGTTTTGACCCTTTACTTGTAACACATGTAGTAAATGAGTTACGGGATAATGGTATAGCAATAGACGCAGAACAATTATTAGGATTGAAAGGTTTTTGTAAGTTACATCGTTACTTAAATACTAGTTCTACTAAGTTCCTTGATAGTCGTATCCGTCGTTTTCAGACTTTTGCTGAAGTTAGCACTACGCCAGGGGCACATTTTGGTTTGGGTCTAGATGCTTATGCTACATGGACTTCACCACTTCGTAAATACGGAGACATGATTAATCATCGCTTATTAAAAGCGATTATTACTCATCAGCCAATAGAAAAGCCTCTAGATATAGTTACTGCACAGATAACTGAACGCCGGCGATTAAATCGTATGGCTGAACGTGATGTTTGCGATTGGCTCTATGCTCGTTATTTGCGCGATAAAGTAGGTACTAATAAGTTATTTTTAGCAGAAGTTATTGATATTACGCGTAGTGGCATGTATGTGCGTCTATTGGATAACGGGGCTGTTGCCTTTATTCCTGTACTATTTATTCATGTCGTGCGTAATGATGTACAGTGTAACCAGGAAGCAGGTACAGTGCAAATCAAGGGAGAGGTGATTTATCGCCAAAGTGATATCCTACAGATTACTATTGCTGAAGTACGCATGGAAACTTGTAATATAATTGCTAAGCTGGCTCACTAGCATTATATATATTTTTATCAATATATTTTATATTGATAATTAAGATTTTTAGTTGATACATAAACTTATATTATTACTTACGTTATAATTAATAATACAAATTCAATACTTTGTTTGTGGAGTAGATATAAATACTAATTAGATTAATAGATAATTTATTACATGTAACAAAATATATTATTTTTCTTATTTTAGATAAAACTATTATATGAGGATAGATGTTTTTTATTTATTAGGATAATCAAATAATAATTTCATATCTTTATATAATATAATACTTATGTACTTTTGTGTTTTAAAAATACTTAAATATAATACTATGATATATTATAAAATAGTTATTTAGTTATACTTAATAAGTATATATCATTGCTTATAGCAATGATCATTTTTTTAATAAAGGTATTGATTAATATTTTATTATATAATTTATTTTTTAATGGTAATTATAGTTATAGTAGTATTACTCTAACTATAATAATTACATTTTTATAAAAGATAAAAAATATATTGAAGATAACAATAAAGCATATAATTATATGAGATGTTTTTCTATTATATCTTCGGTATTATGTAGTATATAATATATTTATATTCACTATAGTAGTTTTATAATATTTGCTGCTTTTGCGATAGTTATTTAACTGTATTTATAAATATAATAAAATAACCTATTAGTAATTATTTCTTCAAATTAGTTGCTAGAATAAAGTTATTAATTTATATTTTACAGTATTATAAAATTTATAGGTCTCTAGGTATATTTTATCGGTTATTATCTTATTTACGTTTATAAATTAGTCAACATAAGTAAACTACTATATTTTATATAAAATATGTAAAACGTTATACTCTCTTGTTATGATACTATATTTATAGAGCATAGTATTTTATGATAACTATCAACAGTACCTTAAATAAGTAATACTAATAACATTAGTTTTTACGGCTTACGCTAAATATTAGCAGTGTATAGTAAAAATTACGTATTACTCTATTAGTAGTTACTAATAGCTTCAGTTAATTTTATATCTGATGATTTATTATTTTTATTACAGTTAGAATTGTTGCATAATTTTTCTATTTTAAAATAGAGAGAAGTTTAGTATTATAACACTTGTTATATCATCAAGTAAATAAGTGTTAATTATGGTAAAAGTTTTACAAATAAAAATATAACTATAATCTTAGTAATGAATTAATACAATGCTATTTATAGTATTCTCCCTATATAAGGCTAATGATTATGATTTTTTAAAATATTGTATATAATGTAAATTAGTGATTAAAATAAATAGTACTTGTATTTTAATGGTAATATGAAAGATAGGGAGATATATCTTTAATTAGGATGATCTATTGTGATCAGAATGACATTATCATCTTTTTCTAGATTACGTATTAATTTATTATGTTATAGAAATATAGTTGCTCATATAGATAACTATACTTGCTTAGTTGGTAATCAAAATAGTTACTATTATCAATGAAGCATATTAATATCTATGCATAAGCTAACATTAGTACTATTTTCTTACGATGATCTAGGATATTTTTCTAAGTAACGCCGATGAGTATTAATTATTGCTTCTATATTCATATAAAGATTTCTTTTGTTAGAATATAATACTAATTAGTAAAAACCACAGTTTATTTTGAAGAGAGTTATTATATAATTCTTTATATAGCTTAATAAATAGGCTATAGGTATGTTACGTTTTATTTTCTAATACTTGTAAATACACTTCCGGTACATCCAGTGCTCTATATTTGTTTGTACTGCTTTAGTATTGTAAGTAATAATTTTCAATTACTATTATGTTTTTCATTATTTGTATACAAAAAACTTTTGGTCCACTACAAGATAGTAAAATACTTATATAGATTCGTGATAGATGATCTACGTGCAACTCTGTAATTAAGAATTCTATCATTTAATGCTTTTAAGCATAGGTAATATATTAGTTAATTAGTTAATTAGTTAATTAGTTAATTAGTTAATTAGTTAATGCTGTTTTAATAAGTTATGGTCATGCAAATTATGTAATTATTTTAATTATAGCATTATTAATACTTATGCTAAATATTGCCAAAGTTTTTATTATTAATTAACATTTACGATAAAATCGTATATAATAAATTAATATTATAAATATATTGAAGTGATTTAGATATAATATTTAATACTTTTGTAAACAATTTTAATACGTAGAGTACGTATAATTATTATATATATTTTAATTGCACGAATAACTATTGCGATATATATCAGTATAATTTTAATATATACTTAATTGTTATTAAGTATTGGATAATATCTAATATTATATTTATACATGCATACACATATAAAATTTTAATTTTTAAATTATTAATGGTAGTCTAAACAAATATTGTTTTATCTTTATGTAAAAATATATATAATATAATGAAAAGAAAATTTTTTATTAAGGTTATTTTTATTACAAATATTTTATATAAATAATTTTATTATTAATTATTTTTATATAGCTATGATCAATAATCATGATAAAAATTTTCATATTAAGTTATCTAAGTTAAAGTTTAATAGCTTTATTACATATAAAATATTAAAATATATAACATAAAAAATAATTTTATAAAATTATAGTATATAAGTTTATATATAATAATTGTTAATTTCAATTCAATCAGTTCATAGTATTTTACTAAATATATTATTAGCTATTATATGTATAATATGATATTGTATTTCAATACAAGGTATTAGAATATTATTTATTATTTAATGCATTATCAATATTAATATTTATCTAAAACTATAAACAAAATATTAATACTATAACTATTTATATTAATATTAATATTAATATTAATATTAATCTAGAATATATTTTTGATATAGTAAGTAGTATATTGGAAGTATATATTTTCTATAGTTTTTTATGAAATAGTTTATAGTCATTTTATTTTAAATAAATATAATAAAAGGTAATAATAAAATTTTATATTTTATTATGATCATTTTCATTTAGTAGCGTAGACGGAGTATTTTCTCATACAAGGTTTCAATGTATGCAGGTATTTTTATTTTATTTATATATAAAATAATATTTTTTAAAAAATATAATGATTCTATTATGTTCCTAATTTCATTCCCTAGGATAAGTTTTACTATTATTAGCTTTTTTATAGAGAATATTTTATTAAAAATTAAACTATGCCATGATAGTTATGAACAACAAAAGATCTTAGTATTGCATCTCTTTTAATGTAAAACCATATTTTTCTGGTTAATACCTAATACTGTAGTTATACTGGTAATAATATCTTAGTTACTATATTTTAGTATTTGTATCTAATAGCTCTGCCTGTATTGTCTAACAATTATGATCTGCATATAGCAGATAAGGATTACTAGATATGTCTTTACATTTAAATATATTAATTATTAATTATTAATTATTAATTATTAATTATTAATTATTAATCAGAATGTTACGCTGCTCTCTTTGTGGTATATGAATATTTATAATGTTACTATTACGATGACAATATGATTTATGGTGAGTATATGCATATATAATGTATAGTATAAATATATCATTTAGATTATTTACCCTATGAGCATTAAGTATTATATTAAAGATAATATCTATGGTGTTTGTTACTTAATGGTAAAACCAATATATGTAGTTTATACCAAAAAACTTATACCCGCCTTTACATGACTTTAAAAAAGTAATATACAATAATTAAGGGATCTTAATTTAATATATATTAAATAAACTGTTAAATTGATATATTAATCATTATTTATTATATAAATGTTATAGATTGATATATGGTTACTACCAGTCTAGTGACTAGAATAATTTAAAGAGATTATAGAACATATTACATATAATTATAGATATTGTTGACAATTAGATATGTATCTTATAGGTATATATTTACGTTAATATTTTACTACATTGTTATTATTAATTCAGGGTTTTACTATTTACTCTTATTATCAGTTCTTTATAGAACCAATAAAGATAGTATGAAAAGTTACCAGGAATTTCCTAAAATAATTATTTTACAATAACGGTATTATATACATATATGATCATTTAATTGTAATGATGTCAGTGTACTATTACTTCAGTAAAATTCTGATATTGATTGATCAATAAACATGTAGATAAAGTTTTGGGCTTTATCATTAAGTATGTATGGTGTTCAGTATTTACAGGGCGATACTATGGGACGCTACATTAAAGGATTATTTAGCACTACAGTAGATATATAGTAATAATAACTGCAGTATTTTTAGTTATTGCCTGTAATTAATGATAGCGCATGATATAGATTTTGTATTTCTATTTTTTCCTAGAGAGCCTTGTCATTACTATTACGCCTATTACTCTACTACCTTTATATCTTTTGAAGTATTGTAGTATTTTTAGATATAATATATTCATCTAATATAGTACGGTACTGATGGGAGCTATATTAGAAGATACAACTAATAAATAAATTATCGCAGGTAATTATTCTTACTACTTTCCTGAGAAAAACTATATCAACTTTATTGATACATGTTTTTAGTATTCTATGTAGATGATATTGGAATGCTATACATCTAGCAAGCTCGTAAAGTATTAGTTATTTTAGTGATGATGCGTATGGCGGCCCTAGGTTAAACTTTAGGAATGAATTGGGTTATTTTAATCTTACATCTCGCGGAGAACATTTAGTGAAATTCTCCGCTAAATTTAAAGTAAATGATAAAATACTGTCATTAACCATTCACAAACTGGGATATTATCCTAGTTTGTGAGCATTGTACAGTAAATAACCATAAATGCTTAAATGGTTTTTAAATCAGCAGAGTTAATTAGATAGCAGTAACGTTTGCCGCTGATGGTCCTTTCGCGCCATTCTCAATAGAGAATTGTACGTTTTGGCCTTCTGCTAGGGTCTTGAAGCCTTGATCCTGAATTGCAGAGAAGTGTACGAATACATCTTTACTGCCGTCTGCTGGAGTAATAAAACCAAAACCTTTAGACTCATTGAACCACTTCACTTGACCTTTGATCATGTTAGACATGCTAATTTCCTTTAATAATATAATATAGCCACCATGGGCATGTTATAGCCGGCATCAGTTACTTATGGAGGCACTAGAAAGGAAATTCGTCAAAGAAGAATTATCTATCAGATAATTCTTTAAATTTGAACTACTTTACTCACAATGTCGTGCATAAATAGCTCTGTACCACAGGCTAAGTTTATTAACGCATGAACTATGCCTTAATAGCAACTCTTTTTATTATAGCCTGCTATAGTCAAATATCAAATATATAAGATAACTATCTTAATAGTTGCTTGCATCATTTTTAATATCTATGTATTAACCTTGTTAGGATTCTTTGCTGTAATCGCAAGTAAGTCATTATAGAGCTACTGATAATTATAACCTATGGTTTCGTTACTATACGTAATAGTATTACTATCTTAAAATTTGATTATTAAAATACAGTATATAATTGCATACTCATTTTTATCTCTTCTTAGTAAGATATTTTAGATTTTATGAATAAATTTTCAGTTATTTTACTAGTGTAAAATGCAGTGTAAAATTAAAAGTTATGTAAAATTTATTCATTTACTAGCTATCAAGTAAGTTATGTATAATTATATGATGGTGTATATTAAAATGTTATTTTAAATGTTACTCAAATAATTCACTAATCATTATCTTATAATGCATTGCTGCACTTTCGTGCAATATCTTTCAGTGCTTTAACATACGTTGCGTTAATTAATGTTTTACAATAATGCTGTATTTCTAAATAAGTTTGCTTTATTTATCAATTAACTAATGCATATTCCTAAAAGTATAATAGATTTTATGTATGACTGCTACCAGCAGTTTGTAGTATATAAAATATTAATACCTATATTTTAAAATATTAGTAATTTGTAATATAATTGCAGATTAATCATAAGTGGAGTTAAATTAGTGTATGCTGTGGTTTTGATTTATAGAAAATAAAATCACAATAGCTATAAAGAAAGATATTAAGAGCTAGAATAGGTGAATCTAGTTTATGTAACGTGTAATTAATGTGCTAAGAGAATTGTGAGGTATCTACCTGACAATATAAGAACTAGTCTTTTGTATATAATGCTTATTATCTGTGAGATAAAATTTCTTCTTTTCTATAAAGAAAGAGATATTTCAATAGAAATATACTATACATATTTGCGGATGGCGTTCGCAATAATTAATGTGAGAATTATTTGTTATGCTATATAGATAATACATGATAGAGATTTATTAATAACAGATAGTTAATTTAAGTGCTAGAAAATATTAAAAATATGTGCGATTAATGCTAATAGTCAATAATTTATAATAGTTTAATGTAATAGGTTATTTATTACTTAATATTATAGAAGCATAACTAAGGAAAAATAACATATAATAGATAAATGCATTATAGTGCAATATTGGTAATAATTATAATTAGAATAATATTGTCATTATAACTAATGATATTTATTATACTAAAGATAAAATTATTAAAATATAATTTTAAGTGTCGATGGTGCCACTGAGTTTTATTTAACCATTGACTAATTACTTTATTTAAGATATATAAGTTTTTATAGCTTACTATTACAACAGATAGTAATTTGACTGAGTGTAGCATAGCAGTATTAATATTAGATATATATAAATTTAAACAATACTATAGTATTTGGGCTCATATTATTGTTGATTAGTATCCGTAAAAGTATTAGGCATATGTTAAAATTATTAACTATTTTTTAAAAAAACTATCATATATTGTCATGACAATAAATTAGATATTATATTATTAGATAATAATGTTAATAATGCATTATTTTGCTGCACTTATAATTAATTTAATGTACTATCTATATATAATGTATTAGAGTAATCTGTATAGTGTTATTATGACGAGCATTAGTATTTATTTTAAAATTCCTTATATCTAGAATAATGTTCTAGCTAGTTTTGTTGATATGATGGGTTACTCATTATGTCAAGTAAGGTAGCAGGATAAAAATGATATATATACAGTAGATAATTAGTAATTAATATTATCTATTAATTTGTTTTAAAATAATAATATGCGTATGCTGATTATTAGTTTAGTTATTATAAGTAAGTATACCAATTACCTGTTTTAGTAATAATTTAGTTTTATTTTGTTAAGTGAAGTTAGCTGGCTATTTACTAAAATTAAAATAACATTAAAAATTTTATTAATATATAATAATTCTCTTGTACTTATGTTTCTAGTATTTTTAGCAATTGATTTTATATTCTATAGGCTAAGACAATTTTATTGTCTTACGGGTTATTAGGCTTTCTAATTTGAAATTAGATAATTAAGTATAATCATTGATTAATTATTAATTAAAGGTCATATACATTAATATGAAGTAATATTAATTATATAGCATAGCACATACTCTTAAATAAGATTAATACTTATTTATTCTTTTTGCCCTTAATATGACCAAGTTGCGTTATTTATGTATATAGAATAAATTGATTAGTAATTGTAACCCATAAAATGGCTAGTGGACTCAGATTTATAATTTTGCCACTAGCGCAAGTATTAACAAAAAGCATCGTCTTTACTGATACTTATAATAGTTTATTACATGAATTACCTCTAGTATTGATATTTTTGTTTGGCAGTCTATAAGTTATTATTGAAAATATAGCCGCAAAAAATTACGAAACAGCTATCTTGCTAATAGTAAGATCTTATCTACAAATTGCATTATTTCATTATTATACAGCGTAATAGTAATTATTTTCAATATATTACTAATAATATTTTTTAAAATATTAATTTTATTATCTAATATTTTATAGCCTCTATTAATATGTGATTTATGTTTAAACTACAGAGTTTTTGTTAGCCTATTCTGATAATAAATATTTTTTTAATATAATAATATTATCATTAAATTATATAAATTCTCCACTAATATGTTGATATTTATTCTTGTGTAACACTCAATGAGATAATTCATTAGAATGAGTTGATATCACCTAGAACTAGATAACTAATACGAAAATTTTTTCGTATCTTTATGAGGTATTTTAGTGCAGCCGTATACAATAGTAGCATTTAAAGAACAGACTAATAAGTAGCGTAAGGTTTAGCTTTAGGTTTAAGTTAGTTTTGTTTACTATAGTTTATAGTAAATTTCTACTATCTATCTATTGCATGATAATTGTTATGATGATCAGTATATTTACTGTTGTTACCAAAAGCTATTGATCTATGTTAATACAATAAAACAATAGAATATTTAGTATAGATACAGTTTTAGATGGGTGTTAGTATAATAATATTTTTTAATAAAAACGCTGATCATTAGTGATCAACAACTATAGTTTAAAATTAGTATTTAGTTAATTGTTTGCGCGGGAGAAATTGGAGTATTATTCCCTACCGATCATCAATCTGCTCTAATTTAGGAATTATTATGCCATATAAAATTAATTATTAGATATAATCTAGTAATTATATATTCATTTATTAGATATGCTTTAAAAAATAAAAGTCAGAGGTTTTGTTATCATTATATATTTATGCAGTAATTTGGTTATAAGGAAATATATTGCTTACAAGTATTGCTAAACTTTAATATAATATTTTATTGGTGCTATAAATTTGCTTTTAAGGAGAGCAAATAAAAAACATTTATAAATTATCACGATTAGTGTAAATAATAGAGTTATATTTCCTTGTAGAAAAATATACATTAGCCGATAATGACTTAAATATCTTTAAAAGATTATTAGTAACTTTTAGTTTGTTATATCACTATTAGACCAAGATCCTGTATACCTACAGTAATTGCTAGAGAAACCGTATGTATTGATTATTGATAAGATCAAATGTCAATATATCATCTTTACTATGGTATTTAGTGATGATTATGTGAAAAAGTGAGACTACATACTATGTAATAAGGATAATTATTTGATATTCTATAGCTATGATTAGTAACTAATGATTAAGTATTTACTCTATTATTATCATATACATTCTTTAATGAGATTTATTTAACTTCAAATAAGTAAAGATCTACTTAGAGTT
Organism: Serratia symbiotica str. 'Cinara cedri'; assembly: GCA_000238975.1. Classification (GTDB taxonomy): domain Bacteria; phylum Pseudomonadota; class Gammaproteobacteria; order Enterobacterales; family Enterobacteriaceae; genus Serratia_D; species Serratia_D symbiotica_A. The sequence goes on from CP002295.1 coordinate 769,258, forward strand.
AAAATATATATAGCATAGAAAGTAATAAATTATTTATCTGTTTGAATATTATATATGAATGAATAGTTAGTAAAATACACGAGAAAACAGTAATCCTTAGCTCTGAGATGACTATTGGTAATTTATAATTAGTATTTTAAATTTTTATGCCTCAATCAGGTCTAGTGATAGTTATTGTGTTGTCTTATATACGATAAGAGATCAGATTAATTAGTGTCAGTCTATATAAGAAAATAAAACCATTATTAAATGCATTGAAGAGCATGTGCTATATTTAGTTTTGGCAGTTATTTGTTATAGATGGTATCGAGTAGGGATGATTATTATTTAGTATCGTCGCATGACGCTTTGACTGTATGTTGTATTGTTTTGGGTATATCTATAGCCAGGTAAACTATTATTCTTTAGCCCCAAAGAGCCCCTCTATACATCTTGGTTACTCATGAATAATTGAGTTATGAATAGATAAATATAAATTAAGCATGTTGCCGGGTTATTTGGGCGAGTCACTGCTATATCCAAAAACAATAATATATCAAGCTAAAAACTCATTACTAAAAGATTAGGGTAAATCATAATGGTCGTATAAATGTTATTCCCTACAAAAGAATGCATAGGGGGTGTATAATGAGTAATAACTTTAATCACTTAATAAGATATATGAGCGCAATACTTTACCAGTCAGCCGTATGAGTTTAGCTTAGATGACTAGCTAAGTGCGTCATAGTGTTACCATTCCTTTGCTACGTTACTATTAAATACTTACGCGCATTATTGTTTATATAAAACTAATAATATATGTGTTTATATAAAAATTATATCAGTTTTATTGATTCCTCATTTTTAGAGGGATGTTTGATTTTTTAAAGGTTCTGTTATGACTAGTGTTATCACACAGTAATTACAGTTATCAGTAACGCTAGTGTAAAGAATTATTAATCTTAATTTTATGTGCCAATAAATTTTAAATAATGCTACGCGAAGATATGGGCGCGAGATTGATTTACTGAACTTAAAATAATTTAACAAATATATAAAGAACAATGTAAGAGCTTATATATCTTACCGATAACAGGTGACACAGGACATAATAAAATGATAAATGCCCCTGAAAGAGCCACGCATATTAAGTCTACTTCAAAAGAACATTTACGTAGAAACTTAACTAATAGGCATATCCAACTGATTTCGATTGGTGGTGCAATTGGTACAGGTCTTTTTATGGGCTCTGGTAAAACCATTAGTTTGGCTGGACCATCTATAATTATTGTATACATGATCATTGGTTTAATCTTATTTTTTGTGATGCGGGCAATGGGTGAATTGCTTTTATCTAACTTAGAGTATAAATCATTTAGTGATTTTACTGCAGATTTAATTGGCCCATGGGCTGGTTTTTTTACTGGGTGGACTTATTGGTTTTGTTGGATGGTTACTGGTATTGCTGATTTGGTCGCAATCACTGCATATACTCAGTTCTGGTTTCCTGAATTATCGCAGTGGATTATCTCATTACTATCAGTATTGTTATTACTTACCTTGAATCTGGTGACAGTGAAGGTCTTTGGTGAAACCGAGTTCTGGTTTTCTATGATAAAAATCATTGCTATCATAAGTTTAATTATTACTGGTCTTGTAATGATATTTATACAATTCCAATCTCCATCTGGTACTAGTGCTTCACTTTCGCATTTATGGAATAATGGCGGATGGTTCCCAAAAGGGATTAGTGGTTTTTTTGCTGGTTTTCAAATTGCAGTATTTGCCTTTGTTGGTATTGAATTAGTGGGTACTACGGCAGCTGAAACTAAAGACCCAGCAAAAGTACTGCCGCGGGCCATTAATGTAATACCATTGCGTATTCTGATGTTTTATGTGTTTGCGCTTATAGTCATTATGTCGGTTACACCTTGGAACTCTATTGTTCCAGATAAAAGTCCATTTGTTGAGTTATTTGTCTTGAGTGGCTTACCGGCGACTACTAGTATTATTAATTTTGTAGTGCTAACGTCAGCTGCTTCTTCTGCTAATAGTGGGGTATTTTCTACTAGCCGTATACTATTTGGTATGGCTCAGGAAGGAGAGGCGCCAAAATTATTCGTTAGTTTATCCAAGCACTCAGTACCTGTTAATGGCTTGATTTTTTCTTGTCTTTGTTTATTGTGTGGTTCAGTATTAATGTTTTTGATACCAAATGTGATCAGGGTGTTTACCCTGGTTACTACAGTGTCAGCAATCTTGTTTATGTTCGTATGGAGCATTATTTTATTTTCGTATTTAGTTTATCGTAAAAATTATCCAATGTTGCATCAGAAATCAATCTATAAAATGCCAGCAGGTAAGTTAATGTGTTGGGTATGTATAGTTTTTTTTGTTTTTATAATAGTTTTATTGGCTTTACGTGAAGATACCCGTCAGGCTCTGATTATTACACCGCTATGGTTTATAATGCTTGGTTTTTTCTTTTTATTGCATAGCAAGAAAAATATTGCTTAATTATGGTAATTATTGCAATATTTAACTAATGTAGTGATACTATCAGTAAGTTATCCACTATTCACTACATTAGTATGGTGGTTTTATTTAGTAAAATATTAGTGCTATGAAATGCTATTTAATAAATATTACCTTTAACTATTTAGCGAAAAGATCTATAGAGAGATAAAGAATTAAGTATATAATAAGCCTATTAAAATTAAGAATCTACGCTTAAAATTATCTTATTATGTGTTTTTTATTTTGATTTTATATGGTGATGATTATATATAATAATACTATTACTCATAGTATATTATGTTAGAGTTATTCCTATAATGTTAATTTAAAATACTAATAGTATGGAAATTTATTTAGGATGAGTTCCCACTACTAGTAAATTTTACTATGGATATTGATATTACTAGAAAATAATTATCAAAGGTGTAAAGAAATTAGTATTAGTTTCAATACTTGAAGTATTAGATGAAAATATTGAAAGCTATGTTTATAATCCAGTAGGTCTATTATAATTGATATGTCATTATACCCTTAGATTATCATACATAAACATAATATGTTTATATAAACTAGTGCATAGGAATTACAATATCTTATAATAACGCTATTATAGTAGCGGCATTACTTATTAGTAATAGTATCATTGATAGAGTTATATTTGATGTTATTCATAATAAATAAATGATAATTATATTTAATACCTATCTTTGATTATTAATATATTAAAGCTTAGTCAAATTAGTTTAATTAGAATATATTGCGTCTTAGTTAGTGTATTTATTTAATCTAGCTAATCTAGCGCATTTTTATTTAAAAAAATCATCTTAGTACTATGGATTTATTTATCTCGTAAAACAATAGTAAATGATAGTAATAATCATTAATTATATTAAATATATAGGAAAAATTTTAAAAAATTGTATTTTTTTGAAAAATACTACAATATTTTTCTAAATATTATATATTTAGAGTTCTGAGTACTAGACTTTGGATAAATATTAAAGAGTTAAGTTTAGTTAACTATTAAGATTATATATGAGATCTTTATTGATATATATTTATAACAAATTATTTAAAATTAATTAAAATATAAGTACTTTTTATATTAAAAGTAATATAGTGATTTTATACATACTTGGTAATAAGTATAATTAAATAATAGGATATGAACAATAATGATATTATAGCTTAGTTATCATAGCTCATTTTCATATATTTTACTATATGTAGCTCTAGCATTTAACTATGTAAAGCATAATATCTATTTTGGCTAGGTGGTTTCATATATTAGTAATAATGTGCAATAAATCAAGAGAAGCCAAACTTTAGTCTTCTATAATTTTTTTATTTAAGGGTTTTTCAGTGTTAATACTTAGTTAATTCTAGTACTTTTACATGGTATTAAATTAAATCTTAATAGATTAGTGGTGATGATAATGCAAAATATTATAATATCTAGGTTCAATTTTATAATTATATTAATTAATATTGCATAGTAATGCCTAAGCATATACTATATCTTTCCTAATTTAGTTTTTTATAAGTAATATGCTAAATTATTGTTGTTAATATAGTCTTATATTATTATCTAATAAGATTAAACTATTATTATTTTATTATTTAAATAATATATATTTTTATTGGTGATATATATTAGCTATATAACCATGAAGCAATGTTTATGTAGTTGCTAAGTGCTACTAATCTAAGAAATAATAATTAGTATATTAGTCTTATTAATTATTTTTATTAGGTGAAGTAATTTATACTTCAAATATGATTTCATCATTTTTTAATACGAGATTGGATGAAACTAATGTTTAATTGGTACACGAATCAAAATATTATGTTGGTGCGTTCTGATAGCATTGATATTACTTGCTTACTGAGATGTAGCAAAGTAATAAGGACCTAATATTAGTCTATTAGTAACTTAGTATACAGAAACGTATAACTATGAAATATATATTATCAAACTAAGATATGCTTTATTTAATATAACTCATTAATATACACATATAATTATTAGTCAGTATCATTACTTTTTATAAGTAAGTAATGAATTCTAGATCTTAGGATAGGTCAGGGGTGGTTTTGTTAGTTAGTCTTATGTCTTTGTCATTGCTTTGTATTTCGTAATTGTAAGTTTATGTGGTAGAGTAAAAAATTAAGATAAAATATATTAGATTTAGGAATGTATTATTATAAACTAAAATTTAGTTGATTAATCACTAATGTTATAGATGTATCTTAAGATAACAATTTAGTTATGTATAGATATTAAGTAATTAACATAGTTTCTAAATTAAAGAAGATTAAGGCGCTTATTAATAGGTTCTAAGTATATTAGGAAATAAAGCGTTTTAGTGCTAAAGAATTCTGTTAAGTTTAATGTTTTATGCAGGAAATGAAAAATGAAAACAGTTTTAGATTTTTATTTAATAATTATATTAAATATTAATTTGGTGGTAGATTGTTGATAAGATTAGGGTTTATGCTTAAAAATTTATAAGTAGATTACTTTTTGAGAATGAACAGAAGATAAATGTTATTAATATCAAATTAACTTATTATTAATATTATAAGTTTTTTAATTATCTATAGTATTAATTGTATTGATTAGATATATGATAGATAGATTGATATATGATCTATAATATTAAATTATAAGATATTTTATACTAAAATACAGTAATTAGTTACTGTTAATTACGTAATTGTAATTCAATAATTGTGATTACTTATAACTGCGCATAATTATAACATAAAATACTTTAATATTATTAGTAATCATTTGTGCACTAAAAATATTATGTGATTTTTTAGGTAAAATATTACACAAATAATAATAATATCAATAGTCATAACTTGCTATATACCTCTTGGGTGCTTAGTTATATCGTGAAATTAAGTAGGGCAATAATTATAATAAGTTCTTGAAGAAAATATATAACATATATACTTTCACTTCTTTAGATGTTCAGTTATATGCAAGTTTGTTTCAATTATCATAAAAAATACTATCGTATAAAATTATTTGAATTGTAAGTTTATTTTTAGCTAATAATTATGAAAATAAACTTAAGATATTTAGAGGTAATACATAATTATATTGGTGCATTAGTTCATATATAATATTATATATAATAATTTTCATATATTTTTCAATATATTAAATATAGTGCTTTCAGTATTAAATTATTTACTACTTTATATTTGAAATTATTATTAATAATTAATTTGTGTTATAAAATTTCATAAATGGTATAATATGATTAACTAGTAATCATATTTTAGTATATAAATCACAATAAGTAATTATTGTGATTTTGGTCTAATTATCTTTATAAACTCATGAAATAACTTTATTTTTTAAAATATTTGATACACATTGTTAATGTGTTGGTAAATTACTTAAACAACTTAATTTATATTTTAATTTATTTTAATAATAGATATTATCTATTAAGATAAGATATTGGTATAAGTTTGTGCATATGTTAGCATATTTTTTATATTTGATTTGATCATCTACTTATAAAGTATTCGTATTTGTATATATACTAGTGTAGTATTTGTTTACTTTACCTGATAGTTAAGGTGTCCTATGCTAACTTTTATTTTTGTCTTAATTCTAACTACATTGATCATAGTTTTAGCGAGTATTAAAATTGTGCCGCAAGGTTTTCAATGGACCGTAGAACGTTTTGGTCGCTACACTAAAACATTAATGCCCGGACTAAATTTAATATTACCATTTATTGATCGTGTTGGGCGAAAAATAAATATGATGGAGCAGGTGCTGGATATTCCTTCGCAGGAAATTATTTCGCGCGACAATGCTAATGTTGCTATTGATGCTGTATGTTTTATTCAAGTCTTTGATCCAGCTCGTGCAGCTTATGAGGTTAGTAACCTAGAGCAGGCTATAGTTAACTTAACTATGACTAATTTTCGTACCGTACTTGGCTCTATGGAGCTTGATGAGATATTATCGCAGCGTGATAATATAAACAGTCGCTTGCTTCATATTGTTGATGAAGCAACAAACCCTTGGGGAGTTAAAATAACACGCATCGAGATACGCGATGTACGCCCACCGGCCGAACTAATTGCCTCCATGAATGCACAGATGAAAGCTGAGCGTACTAAACGCGCTGATATTCTTGAGGCTGAGGGGGTGAGACAGGCAGCTATTTTACGCGCTGAAGGTGATAAACAGTCACAGATCCTTAAGGCTGAGGGAGAGCGTGAGTCTGCTTTCTTACAGGCTGAGGCCCGTGAACGTGCTGCAGAAGCAGAGGCACAGGCCACTCAGTTAGTATCTAATGCTATTGCTGGGGGTAACATTCAGGCTGTGAATTACTTTGTGGCGCAAAAATATACTGATGCGCTACAAAAGATTGGTTCTGCTAATAATAGCAAGGTGATTATGATGCCACTGGATGCCAGTAGTCTTCTTGGTTCGATTAGTGGTATCGCTGAACTTTTAAAAGATAACAGAGAAAAATAATTACTTATAATGTACTTGCTATTTACAATAATATTCATAGTTAATGGTGATATTTTATGTAAAGATATATATAGATATGTTGATAGTAGCTTTTACTTATTGTTATTAGTTTGTGGATGTTAATAATAATGGTTGAAGCTATATTCCATGATACTGATCATCGCTATGATATTTATATAGTAGTTAATACTATATGGGATGTGCTTAAATATGTATTTAACTATACAAAAATCATTAATTTTATAAGAGTTATTATTAAGTTAACTGTTATAAGTTATTCATTTAAGTAATGAATAACAATGTGTAATAGTGTATTAATGCCAGTGAGAGCAAATATTCATGAGGGATATTAATTATGTATAAGCTTATATTGACATCGAGAGAACAATATCATAGGTCGCTATGTTCATAATTTTGTCTGTAGGTATTAAAGAAAAAAATTATTTTTTTATTAAAAATAGATGTATTTTTATCTAATAGTTATTTCATGTATTAATGTGATCAGAAAAATCCATAGATCAGTATATTTTAAAATGTATATGGTTATTTATTGATAATATAAAATACTCCCCCTAGTTATTTTTATATTCTTATAAAATATTTTATATAGAATAGTATATTAAGTAAGTAATAATTATTGTGCTCATAGAATAAGATTCTACTAAACAGTATAAAGCATATAAAACGTATTTTCATAAATATATATTATTACTTTATATTAGTAATAAGATAAGCCATGTAGTATGTTTGATATCACAAAATTAAAGATAACTAATACTGGTTAATTAGTAGCTAAAATATTTATAAAATATATTATTATATATGATTCTAATGTGTTAAGATATAAAATAAATATTTTTATATTATTAGTATGTTATTGGTAACTAATGTGTTACATTTATAACAATTGTATTATTATACATATATTTTAGTTATTTTATGGTAAAATTTATATATTATCAGTATATAATTAACTTTGCTATACTTATTTGCTATATTCATAGCATCTTAATTTCAGTAAGATTACTATATGTGATAACATATAAGTGTTGTTATCAGTATAATTACATTATACATTATCGATTAAGTTTTTAAGATTTTATTTATATATACTTACTGTATATATAAATAATAATTGCGTAATTAATGATTATTATTATAAGTAATTAACTTATGTTACTATGATTCTATTTTAGCAGTGCATTATACAGCAAGATTTTTATATAAAGATATCAAATATAGTTTAAATTATATATTTTGCAATCAAAGCTTCATATATATAAAAAATAATAGTGGAAAAATATGCATTTTATAAATAGATAAAATTACTAGGGAAATTATTATTTATTGGTAATGATCTAAGGTTGTTCATACATATCTAGTAATACTTAATTATATTAAAATATTTTTAACAAATAAAATGGCATACTTATAATAAAAGGTAATCTTCTAGAAATTAATTACTAGTATATAGTACCATACTAAATATAATAATTACTCATATTAGATGATTATCTAGTGTTAATTAGGAATATAATGTGTGGTTAATACTTGATGATAAATAATAGCTTACTTTATGTCATTATAAAATAATTTGCAGTACATAAAGTAAGATACTTATAACAATTTAGTGAGTCTACCTAAATAGTTATTATTATAATATACATTTATTACATGAGATAATAATAAATATTGGTTTTAGATAAAAATATACCTGTGCTATTTTATATTTTGTAGGTTTTTAGTAGGTATTATTAGTTACGTTATTTCTTAAGATGAACGAGTATAGTTATATCTAATTTTATATTTTTAAAATTAATATTTATTTTTAAATGTATTTATTTTAATATAATTTTAGTGGGTTTGCTAGGTACATAAGATATAACTTAGGAGGTTGATGTAGTGAATATAGCATAGATCGCTACAATCTATGATTGTTATGCTATTATTAGTTATTTTATATTATTAGCTGTATTGAGATAATAATGGCTTGAGCTATTAATTATAGTATTCATTTTTCAGGAGTAACTATTATCGTAATAATAAAGATTGAGTTCTTAGAGTTATTAGCACTGTCCATTTCTCGCCTTAAGTATATATCTAGAATTATATTTTAGTGCTGCATATCCATTCTTTTATTTTTTATAATAGTGTAAAATATTATATGTACGAAGGATATAGTTTGTTTTAATTAATATTTCATTAACAATGCTAGTGCTCATTAATTGAGAAAAGAAAAATTAATTTTTGCTTTCATAACTAGAGCTTATTAATCAATAATTATAGATATATATCAAATAAATATCATTTACTAAAAATTAGAAAAATCATTTGATTGTTGTATTAGCTTAGGTATATGTTATACGAAGCCAGTTTTTTTATTATCTCATGGCGTATTGATAAGCTAAGTAAAGTTAATAAGCATGTTTATTTTTTTAAAAAGTAATTTCGTCCTATATAGGTAATTAATTTTTAAAATTAAATTTGTTTGCTAAATATTAATTATGCCATTAAATGAACTTAATATATTTATTATTAGCATCAAGTTTACAATGCTTCATAAATTTTTTTGAATCGTACAAGTAAGAGTAATTTAAAGTTCTATAATTGTAAGTATTGATACTTGATAACCAAATCAATAACTAATGAATTAGTTATTGATTTGGTTCAGTGAGGGATAAACGCCCAAATCTTAAGTAAAATGCGTAAATATATGAGGCCCAAAGTCTTTATTTTAAAACGACTGATAAAATACATATAATAGCATAGTATTTAAATATATTTCATTACCAGTTGCCTCATCATATCAATATGTGCAGGTTCATCATTTAGAGCGGAAATATATTTAAATTTTTGGCCACCAGCTTTCAAAAATATTTTACTGTTTTGTTCTTTGATTTCCTCTAATGTCTCTAAACAATCTACTGAGAAACCAGGACAGATTAATTGCACATGATTTACGCCTTGTATTGGTAGATTTTTTAGAGTTTCATTAGTAAAAGGCATCAGCCATGGTTCATAACCAAAACGTGATTGATAGGTCATTATTACTTGTTCCGTAGGTAATGATAGCGCTGCAGTTAGAGCGTGCTTCGTATCCTTACAGCGCTGTGGATAATCATCCCCCAATCTTGCACAGCGTTTACTGATACCGTGGAAAGAAAGTATTAACCGATCTGGAAATCCATATTTAGCGAATGAATGCTCGACTTTCTGCTGTAATGCAAAGATGTAGGCTGGATGTGTAGCGTAATCACGAATAAACTTTATTGAAGGTAAGCGGCGATAATTTTTTAGCACTCGTGCAATTTCGTCCCATACTGCTGCACTAGTTGAGCTAGAGTATTGTGGATACAATGGAAGTATAACTAAGTTTGTAATATTTTTAGTTAGTAGATTATTAAGTGCTGTCGCTAGGCTGGGTGTACCATAATTCATACCTAACTCAACTACAATATCTGGTATACGTATTGCTAATGCCTTCTGTTGGCGGTAGCTATGTACTAATAATGGTGAACCATCTTCCATCCATATTGATTTATATAATTTAGCTATACGAGGAGCTCTCCATGGTAAAATTACGCTATTAAGGATCAGCCACCAAAGCAATGGTGAGGTATCAACTACACGTCTATCACTAAGAAATGCTTTGAGGTAACGTTTTACTGCTGATGAGGTTGGTGTATCTGGTGTTCCTAGGTTAACCAGTAAAACACCTTGTTTTTCTTGCTGCATTATATACCGTTCCTTTTAGTTCTGTATTAAGTATTAATAGAGTAATAGTTATTTTCTTATATACTCAAAGAATTCTTAACTAAAAAGATAAAAGTATTAGATGTAATTAGCGATCAGAAATGACATAAATACTACAAAATATTATACCTAGAGCTATATCAATATATCTTACGTTAAGTGTCTATTCATCAATACATGATACTGATCATCTAATAATAGTTCAGATATTTTAAAGTTAGGAATATTATAGAGGTACCTAAATACATGATATTTAGGTTAATTTTTTGATAAATGAGTATAGATATGCACTATAGTAGATACATATCTTAGTGTTATTTATATTAATAGTAATAAATATCAGTCAGTTAAGAATTTTTGTTAAGTTAGCACTAACTTCATCTACATTTAGAGTGCCATCTATTTTATGATACTGAATATTTCCTGCCGCGGCTTCCTTGCTATAAAAGGAAATTAATGGTGCAGTTATTTGGTGATACTCAATTAATCGTTTGCGTATAGTTTGTTCTTGATCATCATTACGTATACTTAATTTTTCACCAGTTATATCATCTTTATCTGCTATCCGTGGCGGATTGAATGTTACGTGATACACTCGTCCAGATGGTATATGTATACGGCGACCAGTTATACGATCTATAAGTAATTCATTTGGTACATTGAACTCTAATACATAATCTATAGTAATACCAGCTTCTTTTATTGCATTAGCTTGTGGAATAGTACGTGGAAAACCGTCAAGCAGGAAACCAATGCGGTAATTTTCTTGAGTTATACGCTGCTTCACAAGATTAATGACTAATTTATCGGTCACTAGTTTACCAGCATCCATGATTTCTTTCACGTGCTTACCTAGTTTACTATCTGTTTTCATCGTGTCGCGCAATATATCGCCAGTTGCAATATATGGAATATTATATTTTTTCATAATAAATTGCGCTTGAGTGCCTTTACCGGCACCTGGAGCTCCTAGTAAGATAATACGCATTGCGCAAATCTCCTTGTCATAATTAAATGAATTTTAATAAAAGACCCTGTTTATAGGAACTATTTATTTGAGTTATGTGTTTTATTTAAAGCTGTATTATTGTACATATCTTTTCCATTTTTTAGTAATCTACTTTTAATTTAATAAATTATGATATTTTTACTAGTGTATTAACTTTTAGGTATTTAGCTGTCTATCTAAAAATAATAATTAGTTATGTCTTTATTATCTTTTAAAATAGATGCGTAGAGAGTATACTTGAGATTACAGCATTTACTTTACTAGGCAGTAATTTGAAATTTTTTAAAATTTGCAGTTTGATAAGAATAGTAAAATAATGTAGTATTATTGCACTAATAATTAGTATATGAGTATTACTCAAAGAAAATTCATGTTAAACATGAAATAGTAAAGCAAGTCTATAAAAGATGGTGTAATTTAGTAAAAATTAATTATTGCTCCCAATTTCTTTCTTGGGAGCACTTATAGTAGTATGTATTATACAGAGAGTAACTTGTTCATGCGGCGGATAAATTGATTAGGATCCTCTAATGTTCCTCGTTCTGCTAATAGAGCTTGATCTAGCAACAAATCGATCCAGTCAGCAAATTGCTTGCTATCAGACACGTGAGCAACATGTTTCACCAGATTATGCTCTGGATTCAGTTCAAAAATGTATTTTACTTCGGGCGCTGACTGACCTGCTGCAGTGAATAATTTTGCCATTTGCGTGCTCATCTCATCAGCACCGGTAATAACTACCGCTGGAGTATCAGTGAGGCGATGCGTTAAGTGTACATCTTTCACGCGTTCACCTAGAAATTTTTTTACTCGTTCAACAAATGACTCTAATTCTTCTTCTGCGGCTTTTTGTTCTTCGGTTTTATCTGTTAGTTTATCCAGCGTCTCATCGGCTTTGCTTATTGACTGAAATGACTTATCATTAAATTTTGTTAAATAGCTCATCATCCATTCATCGATGCGATCAGATAATAACAATACTTCAATGCCTTTCTTACGGAATAACTCTAGATGTGGACTGCTCTTAGCTGCAGCATAGCTATCGGCGGTAACATAGTAAATTTTTTCCTGCCCTTCAAGCATACGACTAACGTATGCTTCTAATGATACAGTTTGTATCGAGCTATCGCTATGGTTTGACGCAAAACGTAATAATTTAGCAATAGATTCTTGATTGCTGGCGTCTTCCGCTGGACCTTCCTTAAGAACTAACCCAAACTGCTGCCAGAATGTTTGATATTTTTCGGTATCATTATTAGCTATCTTTTCTAACATTTGTAATACACGCTTAGTTAATGCACCTCGCAAGTTTTGGGTTACTCGACTATCTTGAAGAATTTCACGAGAGACATTTAGCGGCAAATCATTAGAATCTATCAAACCACGTATGAAACGTAGGTAGTGAGGCATAAATTGATCAGCATCATCCATAATAAAGACACGTTGAACATATAATTTTAAGCCATTTTTATGATCTCTATTCCACATGTCCCACGGAGCTTGAGCAGGGATATATAATAGACTAGTATATTCCTGATTACCTTCTACCTTATTATGACTCCAGGTTAATGGATCGGTAAAGTCATGAGTAAGATGCTTATAAAATTCTTTATACTCTTCTTTGCTAATCTCTGCTTTATTGCGTGTCCATAGGGCAATAGCTTTATTAATTTTTTCCCAGGTGATGGTGTTATCTTTATCGTTTTTATTTTCAATCTCTACTGCTAATGCGATATGATCAGAGTATTTACTAATCACTGAGCGTAGACGCCAAGGTTCAAGATATTCATCTTCACCTTCACGCATATGCAGTGTGATTTTAGTTCCATGTGTTTTTTTAGTTATGTCTGCGATAGTGTAGTCACCGTCACCGGTGGACTCCCATAAGACTCCTTGATCATGAGAAGAACCTGCTGTACGGGAATGCACTGTCACTTTATCGGCCACAATAAATGCAGAATAGAAGCCAACACCAAACTGACCAATTAGTTGGTTATCTTTGGTTTGATTAGAGCCAACAGAAGCAAGAAAATCTTTGGTTCCTGATTTAGCAATAGTGCCAAGGTTTTTAATTACTTCTTCACGGCTCATGCCAATGCCGTTATCAGATATAGTTAATGTGCGTTGTTCTTTATCAAAAGATAAACGTACACGTAGTTCACCATCACCTTCATATAGCTCTGGCGAGGATAAGGCACGAAAACGAAGTTTTTCAGCTGCATCTGAAGCATTAGATATCAATTCACGTAAAAAAATCTCTTTGTTGGAGTATAAGGAGTGAATCATTAAATGAAGTAGTTGCTTTACTTCAGACTGGAATACACGTGTTTCTTGACCTTTTATATTCATTGGTTACCTCAAAATACAAGCTCACAACATTACATAATTATTCATGTTAAATGGGGATCTGGGCGTAGATTTTCAAGCAACTATAGATAAATTTTCATATAATAGCTGATAGATTTAAGTCAGTAGTCAATAGGGCAGTCATAACATAAAGATTTAACAGAGAATATAATGGATTAGGACTATCTATAATTAATAATTAATAATCTACTACTAGACTAGTAATATTATGACTAGTAATAACGCAATATTATTATTGCCTATGCAGTAGTAAGTAGTGACCTTTGCTAATCGCTATTTAATTGGTTGCAATAATAATTAGATAATGATTGTGGTGATAAGCTATTTCTAATAGGATGTTAGTATTCTAGGTATACGTAAGAGCTATAAGTATTTAGACTCATCCAATATCTTTGGATTAATATTATCCAGTGATGATAAGTACGCTCTGTAAATAATATTTTAAGAACTGTTTATTTTGTTTAATGACGTAAATATTAGCTGTAAACTCTCTTATTTATCTTTAGAGATTTACTGATATTATTAATTACTGCAAATAGAATAAATATTGTTTAATCTAAACGTAATAATTAGCATAAGGATTAATTTTTTATAGCATAGGTAAGGGTATTTTGCGCTTGGAGAAAGTTATTACTAGTGTATTGTAGTAACTAAAAGCGTCTGTTCTCTGACAATACTATGCTAATAGCAGACAAGTAATTTAAAATTTATTCAATACTTTAAGTGATATTGCTAGCTTACATTAAATAGCTTATTGAATTAAAGGTGGTAGTATATGAAGTAGTATGTTAATGGGTTATTATAATCCGTTTATTTTATGATATATCATGGAGTATTTTTTTTAAAGGCTATAAACTTAAGTTTATAGTATTTTATCAACTTAGATTAATCTATACATAAAATAGGAATGTCTCTTATGAGTAGTTACTGTTAATATCACAATGTTATATTTTACCTGTAGTTTTTAATTGAGCAATATTCTTCTTTATTTTTCATATTTTATACTTGATTTGTTCATTCACTGTGTTCTTATCATTCACTGTGTTCTTATTAAGTATAATTGTCTTTCGTGATTTACGATACGTATAATGCATGGTGTTTATGTTTAAATTGGCCAAATGTTATCCTTATCTAGTTCTGTGTTAAATAAGCGACATAGTTTCTGAATATGAGTATCTGTAATGATAGATTGGCGTGCAAACATTAGTTTTTCTTCATAAATTATTTGTCGCCATTCTAGTGGCGTCCGTTCTGCTAGGTTATCATCTAGCACGACTGTTAGTTTAACTAAATGACTATATAGCTCGCTTAGCGCATCAGCTAGAATTTTCTGTGATGAGGGTGAATTTAGATGACATTGTATAGATCTTAAGTGAAGACAAATATTGCCTTCCTGGAATTGTCGTTTAAATGTATTTAATGCTAACTGTTCCACTAATTTCGGCAGTTTGAGTTTCGCAATTTCTCCAGCCCAAACATCGCGCTCAATAGATTCAATTATTATTTTAATTGATAGTGCGGAATTTCCTTCATACCCTACCGTTGTGTATGTTGTCTTAGGTGTTGTTGGGATCGTTGATGCTGTTTCAAGACTACTCAATGAGTGTAAGTAATGGGCTTCTGGATTTGCTTGTTCACCTGATATTATTTTTTCTGTATAATATTTTTGCAGTTGTTTATTTATAGTATTCAATTGTTTCTGTGTTACATTTTTTTGGAGAGTTACTTTTAACGTAGAGGTTTTATTCTTTTTTTTTGTGGATATTTCTTGTTGCTGTAGTTGAGTACGTGCTTTTAATAGTTTAGTGGTTGCATTAGATAAATTTAGCTGTTTTTCATTTTGCACTATATCAGTTTGGTTCAATGATGATGAAGTATCTTGAGATTGTCTCGTTGTTATTGGCTGTATTACTTGCGAAGGTATATTTTTTTGATTCGTTATTGGTACTTTAGGATGAAATGCTAGTGCCCGTAATAAAGTCATTTCAATCCCCATGCGACGATCTGGGGCGTAGGATAGTTCCTTTCGTCCTATTATGAGTGTTTGGTAATAAAGTTGTACATCAGAGGGAGGAACATTACGCGCTAGTTTACGTATTCTACATTCTAGGGATGCGTACTGGTTATTAAACATTGTAGGTAGTAATTGCATCATTGCAATATGGTGCAATAATGTTAGCGTCGCTACTAGCAGGTTTTCCCAATCCACACCTTGTGATGCAGATTGTGCAATTTGCGTCATAAGGCGTTGTCCGTTGGCGTCTACTAGTGCCTCAATAATTGTTAATGGCTGATTATTATCAATTGTTCCTAGCATTTCTTTAACAGATGCATCAGTGATTTGCCCTTGTCCTAAGACTATTGCTTGGTCAGTTAAACTTAGCGCATCTCGCATACTGCCATTAGCTGTATATGCTAATAATTGTAATGCAATATCATCATTAGGCACTTTCTCTTTTTGTAGTATCCTTTTTAGTTGATTACGGATTTCTTGGACATCTAGCGCTTTGAGATGAAATTGTAAACATCGGGAAAGAATAGTAATAGGTAATTTATGTGGCTCGGTGGTCACTAATATAAATTTAACGTGACTAGGAGGCTCTTCTAGCGTTTTTAACAAAGCATTAAAACTGTGACGTGAAAGCATATGTATTTCATCTATTAGGTAGACTTTGAATCTGCCACGCACAGGTGCATACTGGACATTATCGAGTAGATCACGAGTATCCTCTACTTTCGTTCTAGAGGCCGCATCAATCTCAATTAGATCGGCAAAACATCCTTGCCCAATATCATGGCAGTTAGCACATTGGCCACATGGCACCGCTGTGATGCTGGCTTTACAATTTAGTCCTTTAGCTAATAGGCGCGCAATTGTAGTTTTACCAACACCCCTTGTGCCGGATAACAGATAGGCATGATGTATTCGCCTTAGCGCAAGACTATTAGTCAGTGCAGTAAGAACTGGTCCTTGTCCAACAACATCTGCAAATGTTTGAGGACGCCACTTACGTGCAAGCACTTGATCGCTCATTAATATCACATAAGTTAAGTTATTTAACTTATCATATTAACATAATATTAATACAATGCGTAAGGATTATGTGCTCAAAAGAGCAAATACATATTAGAGTAAATTTAATTAAACTATATAATACGCTTTCAGTTATGCGCGCATAAATAGTTCTTTTCTAGGGAGCCGTATAATCATAAACGCTACATTTTTATCTACTAAAGGCTTCTTTAATCTTAGTAGTGTCAGTAATGATTCCGCTAGCCCTTATTATATCGTTTATTTATAGTATTTACTTCTAAAGTAGATGCATCGGTTAATATTTATCACCCCTTATTCTCGTAATTGAAACTCGTATATTTAGCTAATATTAGTTAATATTAATTAACTAATACTTACTTACTAGCGCAGATGAAACTATCTCATATCTCTTGCAATAGATAAGGTTAGTAAATAACTGCGTACTTTAATACTTATATTATTAGTTGCCTCTGCGAAGTATTGATATTTAACCTAATAGCCCATATTTATTATATAGGATGGGGTGTACTAGTTATCTAGTAAAGTAATTGTGAATATATATACCTTATGGTAACCTAAGATAGTTATTGGATTAGCTTTAATAAGCTATTATTACATAGTCTTAATTATAATTACCATCTAATAAATATTACCAGAATACCAATAGGTAGGGTACAAATTTCTACATTATCTTTAGATGTATATTATAGAGGGGTATAAATAATTATTTGGTATTTTACCTATAAAATAAATATCTAAATTAATATAAACTTATACATAAATAAATGTATTTTATTTGATAAAATACATTAGTGATCACTAAATTAGAGTAATACTCTACCATAGTAGCTTAATATATTTTATTTTAATTTTATGTAAATCATATTTGCTTTATAGTAAGATAAAGAGTTATTTTATGACTAAAATTATTTATGATCAATGAAAATATATAAATATTCATTAATATTAACAGGATGAAACGTGCAGCTCTAGATATAAGATAATACTGTATTTACTCCTATCTTTAAGTTTGTATTGATTCTACGTTCTATGCTAATTATAGCATATATGAGCATAATGATCTAATATAAGTATATAAAAGTAGAACTGAACTAAGTTATGATATGTAGTGTCAAATGGCCATCTTAATAAAAATACTTATCTAGCAGGCCGTGAGTAATATAGGTATTGCAATAAAGCAGCAATCAGTAATTGATATTATCGCATTGTAGAAAAATGGATCACAGCAGAGAAAGTGGCGCAGGATATTATCGACTACATGAATATTACGAATATGAGTTCTAGTTCAGTTGAATTATTTAGAGTAAGGAAACTTTATTAATATTATCATCTTGTTAATAGATATTAATAGTGACTACGTAAAATGTAAAGAAAGAATTTTTTGATCATTATGATGCATTTAAATGTTACCAAGTATATGCTATTTACAGCATAGCTAATTATATTAGCTGTTATTTATTTATTCCCTTAATAAATAGAAGTTTTATGTATTTTCCAATATTTCTAGCCGATATTAAAGTTAGTAACTATATTCAATATTTATGTTTGAATACAATTAAATTTATTTGATTATCAGGCTGAATATATTCTGTATTCTTAAATATTACTATAATAATATTATTATTCATATTGTTTGGTGATTAGTTGATATAAAATTTATATTTAACTTTTGTAGTGATGCTCAGATAATAAAATAATTTAGTAAGATAGTTGATATATCTTAAGACATAAAGACTACAATATTTTATTTAAATAATCATGAAAATATAGTTATAATGTTTTTTGGTAAAAAGTATCTAATATTAATAGTATTAATAAGGTTAGTATTTTATTTTATAAGAAAACAGTATGCTTCCCAGTTAGCATTATTTCGTTTTAATCGTAAAGTTTTTATTAATAAAGCTTATTTCACTAGTTGTTATATATATTATATGTCATAAAGTTAGTAATTTATAATTTAAGTGTATTTTAGTATCAATTATTTTAAGACTAAAAGTAATAACTGAAGATTGCACATCATATAACTCAGGTTATTATTACTTGTTAAGAAATATAATGATCTTTAGGGGTAGTCTTATTATAGTTATTATTCTATATTTAAATACTGAATGTCTTGTAGCTATATTCTTTAATATTTATAGTTTTAAAAATATGATAAAAGATCATCTAGCATATATTTATGTTGGGCTTAATGGGTAAGTATATAATAAATATATCGATAATTTTTAAATTTTTTATTACTGGTATTATAAATAGCAGTGTATTACACCACAGGAGTAATACACTAAATTTCTATATAATATAGAATATATTAGATAATTATTATTAACTATAGTTAGTAATGTGCTGTGTTTATTTCTGATACGTAAGGTGAGCTCTACGTATATTGATAGTAATAATTAATATATCCATTTTATTTTTTTAGTAATACTTTCTATCATAAATATATATGGTATAAAATTATTAGTAATTTTTCCTAAAATTAATTATCGTATAGCACGATAAATTCATTAGTGTATCACAGTAAAATACTATTAAATAATTTCAGTAGTATATTAAACATATTAATATAAAAATACTTTTAGTCACTGATTTTTATTACTATCATATAGTATTAACAGTTATATGTTATTAGAGGCAATAAAATAGATAGAGTGAGCCATTATTATTATATTACGCACTTTGTTATTTATTGTAAGGTCATTAATTTTATAGCCGCTAGGGTTAAATTAAATAGTTTTATCCTGAGTCCCATTATTATAGGATAATAACTATCTATAGTTTAGTTTATAGATCACTTGATCTAAATAAATAACCTCATTATTTTGTTAACAATGATATTGCGCATCATTATTGGTTTAAGTTTTATGGTATTAGTAACCAGTGTTGCTATATTGCTATCTATGATGATGGTATTGGAATATTATTTACGTTAGTTATTTACTCAAGGTATAAGGGGTTATGATATTAATTAATATTGCTTAACTTAGGGATAAAAATAAATAGATTTAGTAATCACTTCTAAAAATTAATGCTGTTGCTATTAGTTACAAGGCATTAACTATGATAAGTTATTATTGGATAGTTTTGGTTTCCAATAAAAAATACTTAGTCTTTATTTGCATTAAAACTACAGCATAGATATTTTATTTGTTTTTTAGAGAATTGACTTAATGCTTAATAAATAAAATAAATGCAGCTACTGTAAATTTTTTAGATTACCAACTTTTTCTATGGAAAAAATATAGTTAATGAATAAATGATAATTATTTATAAATGATAAAAATTTATTTATTATTAGATTAATAAAGTATTTTTAAAAATGAAGCATGTTTTCTAATGACCTCTAATTAATGATATTAATAAAATTAATCTCTGTATATATAACCATACTTATAGGTGGTATCAGGAAAAAGAATAGTAATTATAATTCATATATTATAAAAGTATACGTAATCACAGTGCTTTACTAAAAGATGTAATGATTATTATTGCATACTGCTAAGTAACATGTTGACATTATGCTTGAATGATTGCAAATAAGTTGCGGCTGGGCCATATACATCAGATAAAGCCTCTGGATATAACTCCCCACCTGCTTTGGCTCCAGTGTTTGCAGCAATTTGCTTGACTAGGCGTGAATCAGTTTGACTTTCAATAAAATACGCACTTAACTTTTCTTTTTTAATTTGTTTAATAAGATTGGCTATATTGCGAGCATTGGCTTCGGCTTCAGTAGAAAAACCAATCGGGGCTAGGAAGGTAATACCATACTCACGCCCAAAATAACCAAAAGCATAGTGGCTAGTTAGCACTCTACGTTTCTGTAGAGGTATTGCTGCAAATTGCGTTTTAGCCCATAGATCTAGTTTTTTCAACTGCTGAATATACTCTGTTCCTTGCCGGAAGAAGTAGTTAGCGTCTTGCGGATCAGCTGCAATTAGCGCATTCATTATATTGGTAGCATATTGTACACCATTTTTCATGCTATTCCAAGCATGATAATCAGTCATTTTATTACCGCCTTCTTCTATTTGTTGCGTATAAATCCCCCGCGAAGCAATAATTATTCGTCCTCGATAACTTGAAGCTTTAACCAAACGATCTAACCATCCCTCTAGTCCCAGACCATTAACAAATACTATGTCAGCTTGTAATAGCAATTTACTATCCTTCGGTGAAGGTTCAAAGCTATGTGGGTCGCTTGCTGGCTTTACAAGTGTACTAACTTTAACGTGTTCTCCCCCAACTTGCTTAATAATATCACTAAGTATAGAAAAGCTAGAAACCGCATTGATAGTCTTGGTTATACCTAATGGATTGTATAGCAGAATAAGCGCTATTATTAATAAACATTTCATGTATCCTCATCCTATATCAGCATTATTATTTAACGATTTATGCAAGAGTACATGCCGCCACATTTTCCAAACAAAATAGAAATAAAAAAAATTATGCTTGCGCTAAGCACAATTGATGGACCAGCGGGTAGAGCAGCGTAATATGACCACTCTAGACCAATCAAACTAGCATGCATACCGATACTTGTTGCCAACGCAAGCATGTGTGGTAGATTTCGCGCCCAGAAATACGCACTAGCAGCAGGTAGCATCATTAGTCCGACTGACATTAAAGTACCTAGTATTTGAAATCCAGCCACCAAATTGATAACTACTAGCGCTAAAAATAACCCATGTATTAGTGCGAGCCAGCGAGGAGCAATAATACGTAGAAAAGTAACATCAAAAGATTCAATGACTAATGCACGATACATCACTGCCAGTGCTAATAATGAAAAGCTAGTTATTGCACCAACCATGAGCATAGCATGAGTATCGACCGCCAAAATAGAGCCAAATAGTACATGTAGCAAATCAACGTTCGAATCACGTAATGATACCAGAGTTACTCCTAATGCTAGAGAACCAAGATAAAAACCAGCGAAGCTAGCATCTTCTTTTAATGGAGTGCGGCGGCTAACTAATCCAGATAATATGGCTACTACTAATCCGGCAATAAATCCTCCTACCCCCATGGCTGCCAGTGACATACCAGAAATCAAATAGCCTATTGCTGCACCAGGTAGTACCGCATGAGAGAGTGCATCACCAACCAGGCTCATACGCCGCAGTAATAAAAAAACTCCCAGTGGTGCTCCGCTGAGCGATAGGGCTAAACAAGATATTAAGGCGCGGCGCATAAAACCAAAGGATATAAATGGATCAAGTAATAAGTGTAGTATCATCATGATACCGCTGCCATGTGATACTTGGGTTGTCTAGAAATATTAAATTCTGGAATATGTTTTAGAATTTTATCAGCATCCCCCCAATAACAGCTTTGAGGAGTTAATAATAATATCTGAGGAAAATTATTAATTACTAGTGACATATCATGGAGTACGGTAATTAATGTCCGTCCCTGTTTTTGTAATTTCTGAATAACCTGAACTAACAGTTCGGTGGTAGTGTTATCGATGCCAGTAAAAGGTTCATCCAGTAAAATTAGTGGCGCCTGCTGTACCAATAGGCGTGCAAACAATACCCGTTGCAACTGACCACCAGATAGTTCGCCTACTGGGCTACCTGCCATTGCGGTCATACTTACACATTCCAGTGAATCAGTAATTTGTCGTACTGCACATTTATTTAATCCGCCTAATATTCCACTCCGTGCCCAGTTTCCCATTGCTACTAAATCGCTAACTCGTATTGGGAATTGGCGATCTAGCTCGGTATGTTGTGGTAAATAGGACATTCGTGGAGGTGGGTTATTACTGAAGTATAGGTTACCTCCTTGTAAAGGATGTAGCCCAGCTAAAGTTTTTAGTAGCGTGGATTTTCCAGCACCATTAACTCCGACGATTGCTGTTAGTGATCCAGTGGAAAAATGTCCACTAAGAGGTGCGAATAGCGGTACACTGCCATAGCCAATCTTAGCCTGTTCTAATGTGATCATGGCACTGCCACTGCCCAATGAATGCCTATCCATAATGCAGTAAGCAAGATAACTGCAATCCCGCAGCGCAATATTGCCGAAGCGGTGAATAAGGTATTTAAAGATGATTCAATCTTATCTCGAGATATCGATGTTAATTTCATAGCTAGCAATAAAAAATAAAATGTATCATGTCATAATACCACATGATACACCCTGTATCAGCCCAAGTCTTCTGTCACTAGTAATACAAATGCATTTGATTACTATTATCTAGATTAATAAAAGATAAATAGTAACTATCTGTTTAATAACTATTGATATTAGCAGCGTATTAATTTAGTATTTTTTGTGCTATTATATAAGTGAATAAATTATCTGCTAATATTGTAATATGACCAGAAATAGTGCTATAATTGCTTAAAATATATTGCTATCATTTTTATAGTTATAGTAATTAGCAATATAGTAATAAAATATAGTTATATTAGTGTGAAGTTGTATCGGTTCTTGTTAAGAGTTAGTTGAGTATCGCAGTTTATTCAGTGTGTAGGCATAAAAGATTTACAGAAGTCACTATCCTCCGGATGAATATATCTGAGTAAAAACTTCTTAAACATGATTGCTGTCATCTTACTTATTAATATCAGCAAATATTATTTGTTTTTACTAAAAAATTTATATAAATAAAATAATGCATGTGCAATTTTTTATATACTTAATACATTTATTATTCGTGTTATTTAACAATGATATTCATGACATCAGTTATATTGATAATAGCGTTTATAACGCATAATATTTAAATATTTATAATGTTTTATTGTTTTTTAGTTAAATGTATTTCTTGATATATAAGCTTAACTATTTATGTGTTCTCCAGGGGTGTGATAAGTGATATACCATACTCTGTATCGGCAATGTTTCCTGTAATTTTAGTCATTTTATACCTGTTGTACAAATCAACATGAAATCATGAGCTTTATATTGACTTTTAGTTGTAATTGATTGTAATTTAAGTCAGCTGTCAAGCTATTATATCAGTAATAAATTAACTATTTTTTATAAAAAGCAATAAAAATTTATATTTTTTAAAAACGGTTTTTTGGGTTAACTGGTTAGGGTATTTTCTGATGTTATTTTTTCT
This sequence comes from Serratia symbiotica str. 'Cinara cedri', assembly GCA_000238975.1. Classification (GTDB taxonomy): domain Bacteria; phylum Pseudomonadota; class Gammaproteobacteria; order Enterobacterales; family Enterobacteriaceae; genus Serratia_D; species Serratia_D symbiotica_A. The sequence goes on from CP002295.1 coordinate 793,535, forward strand.
TGCTACTAGATTTTTTATTTAATTAAAAAACCATTTAATACAGTATTATTACTATAAGAATAGGAGTATAGTATTATTTGTATAATTAGTATATTTTAGTAAAATTATATACTTCGTTATTTTTTATAGACAATATGTATTATTAATTACATATAGATGTCATTAATAAAGCTATAAAACATTAGTCATGTATGTTTTATGTTTTATGTTTTATTTTTTATTTTTTATTTTTTAAAATATTATTCGCTTTATCTATCTTTAAATGACCTTGAATCTTATCTAAAGTTACTAGATATAATCAGTTATTTTTTGATAAGTGTATATGCAATCTTGAGATACTCAATCAATATTTCTTACGTTAATAATTATTCTTAGGCACCAAGAATGCATTAATTTTATTTAAATAAAAATTTACTGACTTTATATTTACTTTTATGCTAATTTTTATATTAAATTATAAAGTAAAAATTACATACTAAGAAAATACAATATATTTAAAATTTATATATGTTATTTATATGAATACTCGCTAATAATAGTAAATTATTACTAATAATATATATTATTTCTTATTTTTGGATAATTAAAAACTGATACATTTATACTCTATCAAAATATGTATCTCTGTAATATAAGAAAATTATTATGATTTTATTTGTATGAACAATAATAACATTATGATAAATAAGATATTATATATAACAAACTTATATACAAATTTAATGATATGACCAGGTCGCTTGCGCCAAAACACATAACTAAGATCTATATATTACTTGCTTACCATTTAATTCAATGAAGTTTATTAGTAGCAATATATTTCTTAACTATTAATAAAATAAATAGTCGCGATTAGTTGAAGTTAATTTTCTTAACAGAAAATATTATGTATAATATATAGGCGTATTTGAACTATAGTTGATTATAATAATTAATATGTGCTCCCGATACCCTCTGTAAAGGGTTTATTGCTAGAAATCATTATCATCACAGTAGATTTTTTATAACTAAATTTAATTTTGTATTACAGCAAATAATTATTTAACTACTATTATAATTACCATGGTAATCTAAGTAAGATATTAGATAATAATTATTGAGAGGCATAGATAATTTAGGGCGTTTAAGATTTTAATAATACATTATTTAGAGATGCGCTGCAAACTATGAATTATGCACGATATTTAAGTTGGTCGCTAGTATAGGAGTAAAATATTAGGATTATAGAATACCTCATACTATAGTTACTTGTTGCATGTTGTTAAATAAAAGATACAGGAGATTTTATTTAGCTAACAATACTCGGTTAATGTGATATTATAGTTAGTAATTACAGTACTTTGATCCGCAGTATCCATAGATTTTTTCTAGAATCACTTACAGTTAATTATCTTTCCTTCTTGGTAAGGTAGTAAGACACCATAAAGTGATCGAGATCGCAGGAATATATTAATATATAAAGTAAAAGGTTATTTGTTTAAAAAATAAGCAAAATATGTATTTTAATACAAATTAAAAATTAAAAACTATATTAATAGATTGTAATATTACGTCATTGCAATAATCAATACAATAGGTAATAAGTAAAAAATTATATGTCTTTACGATATATATCGTATATATTTATCTTTATCTTCCTTAAAATAAGCATAAATCATTTTTTTGATAGCACAGTATCTGTATAGGGATTATAGTTTATGTAGGTAATTATTTTTTGAGGTGAAATAATGTTGCTCGTCTCAAATTATTATGCGAAAATCTATATTATGAACTTTTATAAATTTTAGTGGTTGTAATTATAACCAGTGGGGAGCTAAAGAATCTAAATGATTAGATAAGCCCCTGGGTTAATGAGGTATTTTGTAACATATTACATCATTTGTTATGAGTTATAAAATATTTGTTATTAGTTATAAAATAAAATATGCAGATGAAAGTAATTTCTGAGTTAGTTAAAGAATATCTTAATCACTGTCAGTAACACTATACCGTATTAATGATTTTATTTATGATATTGAGATAAAAAGCTAAATTATTCCTAATTTTCTTAGGAGATGGCATGTATACTACCTAAATAAAAACTTAAAGATTTATTATACCCCAACCTATTTAAGGTTCAACATTAAAGGCAATTATGACTAAAACTGATTATTTAATGCGTTTACGTAAATGCACTACTATTGACACGCTAGAGCGTGTTATTGAAAAAAATAAGTATGAACTTTCTAACGATGAGCTAGAGCTATTTTATTCTGCAGCGGATCATCGTCTTGCTGAGCTTACCATGAACAAACTATATGATAAAATTCCCACTGTTGTTTGGAAGTATGTAAAATAATTAGACTATTGACAAGGTTTATTCGGCTAATGTATTTATTATTTTCAATACTTATATTTATTTAGCTTTAATCTGGGATTATTGCTATGCTCTTATCATGTATACAAGCTATATAATAACTACTTATTTTCTTAGAGATGTGAAGAATTAAAGATGAGTATTTACTAAATAATTAATACTACATTTAAGTAATGGTTAACGTATTATTCTGTAGATGATAATCTTATTATTTATGATCCTGTAGATCAATATTTAGTTATGTCTTTTATGCAGATAGCTTTAACTTAAGATTCTTTAGAAGTATAGTGAGATAGTCTTAATATTTAGCGCTATCTTGTTTTAACCTAGCTAATTTATATGATTAGTAGTTAGTATTGATTTTAGATTTAGTATGATACTAGGTATGGAATTTTTACATACAGATTACTAGTTCTTATTGTTTTAAAAAAATAATTTTTCTTTTAGTTCAAGAAAATTTACATTCCATATGGGTTAGGTGGTTAATGTAATATGATTACAGTATAGAAAAGATATATCTTTATCTATTTTATTTTAAATCGTTTAATTATATAGCAGTGTAATTTGCTCTCTTACTTGGAGTGTTCATAATAAAAATTAATTTTCTTAACTAGAATAACGTCAATCATTAAGATAAATTAGTAAACCTGCTGTAAGTGATACAAAACTTATGTTTGTTCATTAACTCCTAGTCTTAATGGTTTAATATTTTTAGTATATAAATAGCATCAACTATGAGGTATGTTGTCTTTATTACTGTACTAGTGATATGTAAATATTTAGTAATTATTACTAGATTTCTTGCAGTGATTAATGCAAAATATTTTTACAGCATTATCAAAACTTCTGAAAGTGAATATAGCTTACCACTATAGTTTTTTATGTAACTAACTACCACAATTGTTCCTAGTATAGCTTCATGGCTTTTATATCTGAGTAACATGAAATTATATGCGCATATTATTACTAACAGATAACTAAAATAATTTACAGTATAGCACTAGTTAGGTGTATATTAGACTCGCATGGTAATTATTGACGCCTTCTAGAAGAAGGCGTGTTTTGTTGCTAAGATGATAGCTATATTTTAGTTATATATTCATAGATTATTATTTGGCTAATACTGTAATAATGTTATTTAGCGTAATAGTAACATACTTATATTCGCGTTATTGGTTCAAAGCATTAGTATTACTTAATTGTAAGTGATAGTAGTTGTAATGTAGATTAAATTTAGGTATAGTTTATTTTATTTTTTGTGATAACTGGTATATATAATCTGTATTTTGATATTGTAGTTTAGCTTTACTTTTTTTCGTAAAAAAGTGCTAATATATGCATATTTTATATACTTTGTGCTATCTTATAGGCAAGTATTAATTATTGCATATAAATAAATATTATAGTTTTGTATAAATTACGGCATTTAACTTATTTTAAATTATTTTCTATAAAACTAATCGTTATTAACGCGGGGTTATTTATTAATAATTTTCTTTAGTTATGTCAAAAATATCACTGTATGATTACTAAGTTTTTTGTGAATTAGTTTTATAATCGCTATATTTACTTTTTCTACGTTTATTACGTTACTTAAATTTTGTTTTTATGCATTTAAGTTTACTAACTGAGTGCTATTACTAATATTATAATTGCTTATTTAGAATGGGTAAGGTTTCTAAGTTAGTACGTAATGCGTTATTAACTTATAATACTAATAACATTGCACTATTTATTACATTCTACTACTATTTAGTTTAGTTTATGCTATCAGTTATTAAGTATTTTCCCTATATTAATACAGTTTCCTTACTCTTTTAGTAAAAACTCTTATTATAGTTAGGTCTAACATTATAATGTTAATAGATTAATTAGTAATAATTATCATTCCTAGGTGCATAAATGACCTACATTAATATCTTAATATCATTCTTCTTATATACTAAGATATATTTATATGTTGTAATTTTAATGCTCTTATTTTATTACATATTACTAAGATTTATTTTTTTAGTGTCTAGTACACTAAGGTGTTAGAGTTTTGTATGACGTATCGTGTAAGTTGTATTCTGTGTCTGGTAAAGGAGATATTGTTAGATAATTTTTTTTAAAAAACTTATTACTTTATTGTATTGATGCTTTATTAGTATCTGCGTTGATCAAGTTCTGTCTTATTTTAGAGTGTTTTATTTTAAAGAGAGCCTGTATGTTATAATAGACACGTATGTATATTAATTTAGGTTACGTTAGTTAATTGTAAGTGATGTTAAATAATTTTGGTAAAATACTATAGTATGCATAATATTTTATGATTATTTATAGATAATCTTCATTTTAACTTTTTATTCTATTCTGTATCCGTATAGGAATATTGTTTTTATTTATTAAATAATATATGTTGATAATATTTATATATATTATAAGGGCAATATTCGATATTACTATCGATTAATAAAATTAAGCAAACTAATAGTTTAACTATTAGTATAAATATGACTTTATATGATAATTATGTATGATACGCCCGGCTGTTTGAAAGACTGCTCGCTACTGTATCATTATGAATATATATAACTATTCATTGCGAAAGAAAATTATTCTAAGGTGTACTATTATGTAGCAGTCAATAAATTATATTTTAAGATATATAATAGTATACCTTAATAATTAATACGTAATAGCTATTTATTAAGCAAATTACTAGTATTTATGAATTTTATAGATTTGGATATGAATTAATAAAAAATATATTAAATATAGCATTAAAATATATTTGCTGATTATTAGACTAATAATTAATTAATTTTTAATATAAATATATTACATGATAATATAATTAACTGGATTAAAAATAAAGTCAATTAATAATATTTGTTATTAATAAATTATAATTTAATATATAGTTATAAGATAAATGTTTTAGTCATAAATATTATTATGCTAAGTTTAATTATAGATATTTCTTGTATTTTTATGATCCATTAATGTAATGTATTGATTGAATTTATATATATTATTAGTATAATAATATTAATAATATACTAACTTAGCGATAAATTTATGCAGATTAATCGATTATGTATTTTATTTATATCTATTTAATTTATAGAGCACTAATTAATAGTATTACCTATGATCGCTATCTGATATGTATTAAGTTATAAGTGGTTAATCAAGAGTACTGAAGTATACTGTACTAGTATACTCATTATAGTTATATAGTTATATAGTTATATAGTTATATAGTTATATAGTTATATATGTTTATATCATCTTTCATCTTTCACACAATGTCATAATTACTGCTAGTATTAGTTCAATGATTTTAAAAAATTTAGCACAATTTTCAAAAAAAACTGATATAAAACTATTATTGGTTTGTTAATTATTAGCGGGATTGATTAATAAGGTCTTGGTTGCTGCTCACGAACGAGTATTTTATACTAATTTAATACTAGCTTTAGAGTTTTTATAGTTTTATCATAATTAAGTTATATTATATTAATATTATCAATAATTACAGAAATATATGTTTATTTACTATCTACCTAGTTTGTATGTTTAATACTATATAAGAATTACTATAGTTAGTAACTTATAATGTGATGTCAACATTTAGCAAAATGAGTAATTTAATCAATTGGTAGTTTATACCCAGATTAATGCATTTTCTATAATATTAAGTACTTTTAGGTAGGAGTGGATCTTATATGACCTATATGCGATCAATAGGTATTAGATGATATAGTATCTTTAGCTATCGTATTTAAAATACCGTGCTGCTATAAATAATAGTTTTTCAAATTTTAGTAAAAAGTTTGTTATGAGTGCGTAGTGAATGCGAATATCGTAGTTAATTTTATCGCTTAAATAAAAGAAATGACCGAATTATATTCCTTTAATGGCATTAATATTGCCCTTGAATATATCAAAAAAGATTTATTTTTTATTTTGTTAGTTAAAAATTAGTTATTTACTAAGTATAGTAAGACGCCAGCTTAATAAACAGTTAGATTATCGCTGTCTATTAGGTGAGTACTGCCATACCGCTTATGTATTAACTATACGTAGAATCAATGCTAAGTAATAGCAATAATCATGTTAATTAAATATTAGCTTAGCTAATTTTGGCTAAATTATTTTCTTATTAGAGTGTTCAAGCTGCATCTTTAGTGCTTTAATTTTATTTTTAGCTCGCATTAGAGTAATACGGGTGCGCACATATAAAATACCACAAATAATCCATCCAAGGATAAAACCAATACTAAATAGTACAGCTAACAAAGTTGAAAGCTTATAGTTACGTTGGGAAATTAAGTAGTGAAAGGTTACTATCTGATTGTTTTGTGCTCCTAAGGTAGCAGAAATGATGAGTATCAAAAATATAAATAAAAAAAATAGCAAATATTTCACGTACATGCCTATAAGGTAGTGTTAAATAAATGATTCATTTCTAGAACTAGGTATTGTCTACTATTAAGTTAAGATCGATTACCTAAGTCGGAGAGTACGTAGTATAATAATAAGATATATTATACTTGCTCTAATTGTACTATAAAATTCATTTTAAATATAAAATAACTACTTGATGTATAAAGTTTATATAATAATATTACCAATATTAATATTATAGTAAAGTACAACATATTTCATAATCAATGCGATGATGCTAATATACGATTATATGTAGTTTGCTTAACTTGTTCAGCATATTTTCTTTGTGAAGTTATTAATAACCAATACTGTTGCCTAGCTTCCTAATGTATTAATATTAGCAATAAAGTAACTAAGCATGAATAAAACATAATGCTAATATATATAGTTTATTAGGTAGCAATCCATAGTATTTATTGTTAGTGGCAGTATTAACGCTTAGTGTTTGTAATTATACCATAGCAATATAGTTCAATACTTCATAATAAGTAAAATATGTCTCACTATACAAGTGAAACTAGTTTTAAATTAGTAATTTTTATGTAACTAAATTGAAGCCATATGTTACTACTATGATAGTATCTAGTATATATAAATATTCTGCATCAATACCATTATTTAGTTTCAATAAAATAATCAAAATTAAGTATTTGATCTTATCGCTGATTTTTTATTACATGTTTTATATCACGATTAATTAGTATTTAGCCATGATATCAGAGATATCACATTATGAGTCCTAGTGCTATGAAATAAAGACTAAATAAAGTATTTGATAAACAGAATGATCAAAGTAACTAAGTACCGCTTCTAAGCGTAGTGGTTTATGATTATTAAGGATTAGTATTATCTAGATACTAATTTAATAGGAGTATTATCGATAGTGATTACTAATCTATAGTACAGATTTTTTTATTTATTTTTTAGTCATTAGTTTTTAGATTATGTATTAAGTTATCTCTGATATTTTAATAGCTTTTAAGCTGCTGATAGTTAGCTTAAGCACTATGTATAATCTATTAATAAATAGGTTAGAAGTAAATATGAAAAGTGAATATATGTATAATGCTCTAATAGGAGTTAGTCTATCACTATGCTTTTGTTATTTTATGTATCTCATATATCTTATGATTATTTGCAAAGATTGTATAATTCATAGTACTAGAAAGCATTAGTTAATTGTAATAATGGGTATTAAATAATATCATTTGTTATTTTGCTTGCTTTTTTAATAAAGAAAAGATAGCAGAATAGTTAGTAATAAATGCAATAAATATCGGTACTGCACTAATAAGTGCACTAAATCAGATGTTATATGCGCCACAATGATTAAACAGGATATATTTGTGGAAAATAACACACAGCTTAAACAGATAGCGGAAGCTAAATTGCCAACACCATGGGGTAATTTTCTTATCATAGGATTTGAAGAATTAGCTACTGGACATGATCATCTAGCGCTCATTTATGGGGATATTTCAGGTAGTCAACCAGTGCTTGCACGCGTGCATTCTGAGTGCTTAACGGGAGATGCATTATTTAGTTTACGATGCGACTGTGGTTTCCAGTTAGAAACTGCGCTGGCGTATATTGCTGAAGAAGGCCGCGGTATTCTGCTGTATCATCGTCAAGAAGGTCGTAATATTGGTATGTTAAACAAAATTCGTGCTTATGCTTTGCAGGATCAAGGCGCAGATACTGTAGAAGCTAACCATCAGCTTGGATTTGCTGCAGATGAACGTGACTTTACTCTATGTGCTGATATGTTTAAATTACTAGGCGTTAATGAAGTGCGCTTACTAACTAATAACCCACAAAAAGTTAATATTCTAACTGATGCAGGTATTAATATTACTGCTCGTGTGCCATTGATTGTAGGAAAAAATCCAAAGAATGCACATTATCTTGCCACTAAGGCTACAAAAATGGGACATTTACTGGATTTAGGAGTAAAGTTGCTATGATAGAATAATTAAGACATATGTCACCTTTATTAATTATAATCTGTTTATTAGGATAGTGTACTGATGCTATCCGCTCGTATTATTTCTCTGGTAATTTAATATCTTTAAATATAGCTTCAATTTCCTCATTAGAACGTAATGCTATGGCATGATCCACTATATCACGTGTTAAGTGTGGGGCAAAACGTTGAATAAATTGGTACATGTAGCTACGTAAGAAAGTACTACGACGAAAACCGATTTTTGTAGTACTATAAGCAAAAATATCACGCGCATCAATATTTATTAAATCTGAATCTTGTAGTATATCTACTGCCATACTAGCAATAACTCCAACTCCTAACCCCAAGCGTACATAAGTTTTAATTACGTCAGCATCAGTAGCGGTAAATACAATACGCGGCGTTAATCCAGCACGATTAAATGCCGTATCTAGTTCTGAACGACCAGTAAACCCAAAAGTATAGGTAACGATTGGATGAGTAGCTAGTTCTTCAATGGTAATATTATTATTACAAGCTAAAGGATGATCAGGTTTTATTATTATAGCGCGATTCCAGTGGTAACATGGCATCATAATTAAATCATCATATAGATGTAATGCTTCAGTAGCAATTGCAAAATCTGCAGTCCCTTTGGAAACTGCTTCCGCTATTTGTGTAGGAGATCCTTGGTGTATATGTAATGACACTCGTGGATAGCGTTCAATAAAACCTTTAATAACGTTTGGTAAAGCGTATTGTGCCTGGGTATGGGTGGTGGCAATATAGAGATGGCCTTTATCTGGATATGTGTACTCACCAGCAACTGCCTTAATAGCATCTATTTTAGACAACACTTCTCTTGCGATACGAATAATTTCCTTACCAACTGGAGTAACCTGGGTGAGGTGTTTGCCACTACGCGCGAAAATCTGGATACCTAACTCATCTTCTAGCATGCGAACCTGTTTACTGATGCCGGGCTGCGAAGTATAGAGCCCCTCTGCTGTTGAAGAAACATTCAGGTTATGGTTCACTACTTCCACAATATAACGCAGTTGTTGCAATTTCATATTTATACCACCTTCAATTATGCACTACGCCTTTCTGTAGACAAATATAACAATATATTAGACATGATAAAAAGTTATAAACTTTAATAACTATATTTTCTCTTATTTTAATGCTAAATATATAATTATTATTAGTGATATAGTTATTATAAAATATTTTTATAATAACTATATCACATCGTTGCTATAAGTGAAGAAATTTGTCATATTAGATAAGCAAATATATTACTTCTCTAATAGAGTAATATCTAAATTTAAGAAATAGGTTTAAGTGCTATATGTAGTTAGTATTAATGCTTATTTATAAATCATTATGTAAATATTAAAAATATTACTATGAGAAAATTATATTGATGTTTCTGGCTTTATGGATAATAATAATTATGCAACTTATAGAGTTAGAGGTCTAGGTGTTTATTTTTTCTGCTAAATAATATTAATCATATCTCATTACTATTTAAATACAAGTAGTAATAAGTAAACAATTTCATAGCAATACATGTTACTGGATAGTATGTTGTGATTCACAATTAGTTAGTAACATGAAATAACTCTATGAGTGTATTGCAGTGTCTTTGAGGGAAACAAAATAGAGAATAAGTTATGATGGTGTATTAAAATATATTTAATCATAAAAATGAATATTTTATGTACTCTTGTTATTAAAAAATAATTAACAGCATAGTCTAATATATGTCATAATATAAACATATTATAGATATGATTATTTGATCATTATTTATTACTACATTTCGTATACACATTTCTTCGAATGAAATAAAGACATTTAAAAGACTTTAAGGTGATTAAAATATCTTAATTAGCATAATTCAACGTAGTCTCTTAAAAAGACAAAAGCAAAAAGATAATATAATACTCCTATTTTAGGATAACTATATTGAAATCATATTCTTTATGTACGATCTTTTGTATTTTTTATTTTTAAATGAAACTCACTAGCTGGATGAGTTTTTATTAGAGATTAAAAGTATAAATTTATTTTATATTTACTACCCACTTGCCGTCAATATAGAAGGCAGACCAGTTAGTAACTTTACCATCTTTCTCTGAAGTAACATATTGTTGTTTAATTTTACGGCTAAAACGTACTAGTGTTTTATTGCCTTCGTTATCAATCTCTGGCGCATCCGCTAGATAACGAATTTTTTCTGGAAGACGATCTTTAAAGCGAGATAGTTCTTCTACTAGCGGCGCTCGGGTTTCACGAGATTTAGGGAAGGTGTTAGCAGCTAAAAATAAGCCATCTGAGCCATCACGTAGAACGAAATACGCATTAGATTTTTTACATAAAAGTTCTGGTAATGGAGTTGGGTCTTCTTTAGGCGGCGCAATATCGCCGTTGCGCAGGATCTTACGAGTATTCTTACATGTTTCATGAGAACAGCCCATATATTTTCCAAAACGGCCTATTTTTAGGTACATGTTAGAACCACATTTGTCACACTCAACTACTGAACTATTAGAACCTTTCAAGCGGAAATTCCCCTCTTCGAGGTGATATCCATCACAAGCAGGGTTATTGCCACAGACATGTAATTTATATTGATTATCAATCAGGTAGCTATCCATAGCTGTTTCGCATTTTTCACAACGTGTACGGGCGCGTAGCGCGTTAGTTTCTGCGTCATCTTTTTCAATTATATCAAATATTTCTGCTTCCCGTATTAAATTTATAGTGGTTTTGCATCGCTCCTTTGATGGAAGAGCATAACCAGAACAACCGAGAAATACTCCAGTGCTAGCAGTTCGAATGCCCATTGTTCGTTTACATGTTGGACAATTAATATTAGTTACTACCATTTGGTTTGGACGCATACCCCCCTCTTCTGGATTTTTTTTTGCTTTTTCTAGCTGCCCACTGAAATTCCCGAAAAATTTATCCAGCATTAATTTCCACTCTGCTTGATTATTTGCCACTTGATCTAATGCGTCTTCCATGCAGGCAGTAAAGTCATAATTCATTAATTCACAGAAATTTTCTGTCAATCGATCAGTAACAATTTCTCCCATTTTCTCCGCATAAAAACGTCGGCTTTCTACTCGTACATAGCCACGCTCCTGGATTGTTGAGATTATAGATGCATAGGTGGATGGACGACCAATATTACGTTTTTCTAGCTCTTTAACTAAAGATGCTTCATTGTAACGTGCTGGCGGCTTAGTGAAATGTTGACTTGGGGTCAATTTCTGTAGACGTAACTTGCTACCAATTTTAATAAATGGTAATGTATGGCATTCTTCATCTTTATATAGCGCAGGAATTACCTTATTCCAACCATCGAAGCCTAATATGCGCCCCTTAGCACGTAACTGAAAATCATTTGCTTTAACCAATAATGTAGTGGCATTATATTGTGCTGGTACCATCTGACAAGCTACAAATTGTCGCCAAATTAACTGATATAATTTTTGTGCATCTGATTTTGTGGTTTTTAACTGCTCTGCAATTACGTTAACATCTGAAGGACGAATCGCCTCATGCGCTTCTTGTGAGTTCTCCTGACTGTTATAGTGATTAGGTTCTTTTGGTAAATAATGAGCGCCAAAATTATTACGAATGTAGTCACGTGCCATAATGAGTGCATCTTGACTAAGGCTAGTAGAATCAGTGCGCATATAGGTAATATAACCTTCTTCATATAACAGCTGAGCCATTAACATAGTTTTCTTTACACTAAATCCTATGCGATAACTAGCGGCTTGTTGTAGAGTAGATGTAATAAACGGAGCGCTTGGCTTACTACTCATTAATTTATCTTCCCTATCCAATACGGTATAATGGGCTTTTTCAAGTGATTTTAGAATAACAGATATTTGTTGGTAATTAGATGGTTTGAATGGCTTATCATAAGCATGAGTTACTTTCATCTGTATTGCAGTATTACCCTCCGCTAAAAGATCTGCATGTAGAGCCCAATATTCTTCCGGTAAAAAAGCTTTAATATCGCGCTCACGCTCAACTACTAATCGGACGGCTACTGATTGAACTCTACCAGCAGAAAGGCCTCTAGCAATCTTTTTCCAAAGCAAGGGAGAGACCATATAACCTACTACACGATCCATAAAACGGCGCGCCTGCTGTGCATTAACACGAGCAATATTTAGTTCACCTGGTTGCTGAAATGCTTGTTGAATAGCTTTTTTAGTGATTTCATTAAACATTACTCGACTAAATCTTTTGTTATCTCCGCCAATAACCTCTTGCAGGTGCCAGGCAATAGCCTCACCTTCTCGATCAAGGTCAGTAGCAAGATAAATATGCTCAGCTTTTTCTGCTAGCGCTTTTAATTCTGATACTACTTGTTCTTTACCAGATAATATTTCATAATGCGCCTTCCAGCCGTGATAAGGATCAACGCCCATACGACTAAGTAATGCCGTTTTCTCATTGTTCTTAGTTTTCTTTTTAACTTTATTTATTATTGCATTAGTACTATGTTTTTTTGATGAGTTGCTATTTGGCAAATCACGTATATGGCCAATGCTAGATTTAACTATATAGCCATTCCCCAAATATTTATTAATAGTTTTGGCTTTTGCCGGGGACTCAACTATTACAAGAGCTTTACCCATATTTACCTTTGTCTAAATGTATAGCTGTTAACTAGAAGGAAACTTTTTATTCCTCTATGCCATAGAAATTGTGTGTATTTTTATATTGCAGTAATTTAGTAAGAGATCAACATGTTTTTTATTTCTAGCATCTAGATTATTGTTATGAATACAAATATTCATTTTTTAAAATATTTTCATTAAGATTATTGTACGTAAATTAATTATAACGTAAATAAAAACTTTTATTTATTGCTGAAAATTATACATCGCACTTAATAATAAGTACCGCGTAACTTAATGAAAAGAGAAAGGAGCGACTTCATTAATCGTTTGTTATAGCTGAAAACCTTAATATTGTAATACAATAAGTATTAGTATAAACATCAGTTGATATAGTTTGTATTTATACCTTGATAAATATATTATTTTATCTTTTTTCATAAAAACTATAGTCGATACAATTACATATCATACATTAGTTCTATCTAGTAGAATCTACTAAGTATAGCTTCTATTTTTGTTAAATGCGAATATCGGTTATAGGCATAGCAAAAGAAATATAAGACTATATTTTTCATTAATTTTGCAATCTTTAAAATTATCATATGTAGTGATAAAATATAAGATATAATTTAGCTTACGTGTAGTTTTTTAGTAAGTAGTTTTTATCTAGAATAAAGATCACTACTGCTTATTATTATCAATAAATACACTTTACATACTCTGCTAGTATATTGCCGCTTAAAGGTGAGGTAGTTAATGTTTAGGCAATAATCTTAAGAAAGTTAGGAAGTTTCTAGTCTGTCTTTATTACTTAATCATCTACGCTCAAATGAGGAGTACTGTTTTAAGTACTAGATTGAATCACTTAATTATTTAACGTAATTTATGCTAGTCAATAATTTTATCAATATCCTTGAGTATGCTCACATAACTAAGTAATGAACAATTTTATATTGTAATTTTTTTATTTTTATTGATTGATTTTTTGCGAGAGATTAAGTAACTTCATTTTAGTTTTTCTTTATGGTTGTTATTGGAAGTATTAAGATATTACATCCTAGTTGAGTGGTGATGATTATTACGTTTAATCTCATGGTTACTTAAACAATAGAAATTAATGTAATTTAATATTATCTCTAATTATATTTATATTTAGAACTTATAGTCATGAATTAGAATATATTATAGTTAGGAAGAAAGCTAGTAGTCCGCACAATAGATTGTGTTATTTTTACATATCATTAATACAGTATGCGGCATGAAGTTTCATAATGACTTAACTAGATATTATTATAAGAAATAAGCATCCATATTATAGTGTATACAATTTAATAATTTATTAAGATCATGCTCTTTATTGAAAGTTTGGTTGTGCTTTTACGTACGTTCTGCGCATGCTGAACACGTGCAGATAGTTTTAGTTATTACTCATACATAGAACGTGGCGTGAATTTATCACATATAATTTCAGTTAGTTTAACTTTAAGTTAAGTTTTTTTCACCTCGTACGATTCATAGCATACGAGGGTAATGATATTAATATCTTTAGCAAAAGATGTGGCTTAGTAGTATACGTAGTATACAGTAAAATACTACATCATTCTATATTTGCTTTATTAGCTATCCAACCATTAAAACTATAATAGTTTATTAATAATTATTATACAGAAATATGTGTACTACTGATATTGTACGTCCAATATCAATATGCATCGATGGTATTTATTCAGTGGTTTATTTTAGTTAGAATGAATAAAAATAGAATTATACATTTAGTAAATACTAAATTATTAAAGTGCACTATTATTACTTTATCTCTTATAGTAT
The DNA here is from genome assembly GCA_000238975.1 of Serratia symbiotica str. 'Cinara cedri'. Taxonomy (GTDB): domain Bacteria; phylum Pseudomonadota; class Gammaproteobacteria; order Enterobacterales; family Enterobacteriaceae; genus Serratia_D; species Serratia_D symbiotica_A. The sequence continues at coordinate 808,749 of CP002295.1, forward strand.
TTCACTTTAAATCAAGTTTTACTAATAGATGCTTGTATAGTAAACATTATGCTTATAAGTAAGCTTTGATACATGATCGCGATCTATTTTTAAAAATCAACTATAAACCTAATTAATCAAGATATTCATTTATCTTATTCGTTTTTTAGTATTTAATTTATTTATGTTTCTAAGGAAAGCAAATAAATTATTAATTAATACTATATTAGTAATGATATATCTAGTTATGTGATTTAGATTATATTTATACCCAAATATTTTTGGGTTACTTGGTTATAAAATGCTTACTATTTGTATACATACAATGATTGTATGTCATTCATAATTGGTATACTTATTATTTTTATTCAATAAGACCTAAGTATATACAAATATCAGTAATGTGTACTTTTAAACAAAGTAGCAAGCATTCTATGATGATTTTAATTATTAAATTTATTATATTTGGTTATTTCCACGTTGCCACCAACGTAACAGTAGATTATCTATACTTTCAGTAATATTACATGAGAAGCGCTCTATTAGGCGTTTACGACGCATATAACGTACAGAAATAACTTTGTAGTTATCGAGCTCGGCAATGATTAAATCGTCGCTGGTACCTACTTCATCAATGAGCCCCTTCTCTTTGGCTTGAATGCCAAACCAGTGTTCGCCATTAGAAACGCTATCGATATCCAATGAAGGTCGATGTTGATATACGAATTGTTTAAATAACTCGTGAGTATTATTTAAGTCTGTTTGAAACTTTTCGCGCCGTTGTTCAGTATTTTTACCAAATAATGTTAGTGTTCGCTTAAACTGCCCAGCTGTATATAGCTCAACGTCAATATAATTTTTTTTCAATAAGCGATAAAAATTTGGGATTTGCGCTATTACTCCAATTGAGCCAATAATAGAAAATGGGGCTGCCACAATACTATCAGCCACACAAGCCATCATATAACCACCACTAGCTGCTACCTTATCCACAGCAACTGTTAGTCGGATACCTTTCTTGCGTAGGCGTTCTAATTGCGAAGCGGCTAGACCATAGCCATGTATTACGCCACCAGGACTTTCTAGTCGCAGAAGCACTGCATCTTGTGTAGATGCTACTGCTAGCACTGCGGATATTTCTTCACGTAGCGAATTAACTTCACGGGCATCCATGCTACCTTGAAAATCTAACACATAAAGGCAAGGTTTATTGATTTTAATTGTATTTACTTTAGAGCCTTGTTTTTTAATCTTGCCATCAGATTTGGCTTGTTTTTTAAATTTTTTACGCCAAATTTTTTGCTCTGCCGGACTCATATAAGAGAGTTTCATAATACGTTGCATTTCACGATATGTCTCCCCTAGATCAGTTATTTGTAGTTTTCCTTTTTGTTGATTCTTACGCTGTCCTAAGCTAGCTGCTAATAAGACTAGCGCACTAATAGCAATTACTACTGTTGTGATTTTAGCCAAAAAGAGACTGTAAACAGATATAAACTCCACAGATTCCGCCTTTATTTACAAGTTATTAGTATGATTTAGACTACTTTAACGACTTTAAGTACTTAGAGTGCCTGTTAACCCGTATAAACATTCTTGATACACAATAAATGACCTACGGGCTAAAACTAGAGGCTAACTTATATCATTATGCTTACTTTTTCCATTTTTCAGAGTCTTTATTAAAGCTTTATAAATTCAGGACTCAAGTATATATTATTCACTAGTTCAATATTAGATTATCATAATAAAATATGTACAATTAATTATATATGATCATCAGTATAATTTTATGGGTTTAAATGAATTATTGCTATGCGTATTCTTTGATAAATAATGCGTTTTTAAGAAGATAAGCATTAGATACATTAGCTATCCATTAATTTCTATCAACTAGTATGATACTTTATAATTTATTATTATCCTATATTAATTGAGATCTTAAGTGGAGATGGTGAATAATGTATTATGTGTGATATAGTGCATCACATTATAGTATCCATTAAATTAATGTATTTTTTGGTCGCTATAGCTAACTTACCTGCAGCATAAAATACACAAAGTATTGTACACTAATGATTAGCAGTTCGTAAAAAGTAGGCGAAGAGATTTAAGTGAGACTTAACTATGAAGTGCATTTGTCTCATTTTGAGCAATGAGACATTATAATAAATGTAGATATAAAATTGAGAACATGAAATTTAGTATTATGCTTCTTTGCTGTAGATTAGCAAAGATGATATATCTGTATTATTTTGTATAGCTTGAGGTATTTAAATAGCAAGACATTTGTTATTTAATTTACAGTGTTAGTTATAATAAATATAAGAAATTAAGGTTATGTTATATGCTAAGACTATAATATAGCTTGCTGTAATATACATAAAAGAAAATATTTAAATAGTGATATTATAAAACCGCTAAAGAGTAGCCTTTAATTATACCCAGCCTGTATGATTTACTAGATGTAATTAACTAGATGTAATTAAATGTAATTTAAAATATGATGAAATAAAGGATAGTGCATGTGTAGTTAAGCGATACTAGGTAGTTGTAAATATAAACTTACTATATACAGCAGAGTACGAAATAGACAGTATCTTATGTTAAGAAATTCTACTCGGGTGTCAATTCAGATATCTAATAATCTTAAGTGCTCTAGTTAACTATGAGTAATGCTATGAACTTAAAATTATAATTTATGCTGTGATAAGGTGTAATTAAGTTTTTATTTGGCGAAAGATGGATAAAGAGATCGTGTTAGTTAAAGGTAACTAATAATTAATCTTATTACGCTCGTAGTAGTAAATATGTAAATTTGTAAATTTATATAAGATAAAGATAAAATAGATATTTAATATTAAGATTAATATCTTAACTATATTTATATTAATAAATAGTTAATTTATCTTATAACCTAAATAACTTGCTCATGGCCTAAGTAAATCAATTTTCTTGCGTATATTTATCTATGCGCATAGGCCTTATATAATCATATATCCAGATAATTCGGCAATATGATAGGTTTAATTAATAATTATCGAATCAAGTATTCAATTTAGATACTTTAAGATAATAAAGAACGACTATTTTTTCAGATGCTATAGATTTAGATTTTATGTTTCGTAAGGATGAGCATTATGCATTATTATGGTTAGTGTATTGTACATATAATTTTCCTAAGATATACGTTAACAGAAAATATTAAAGACTATTTTTTGGATAAAGATAAGTCGTATTGATTTTTTCTATGATATCTTATGTTATATAAGCACATAATGTTAAATTTAGTACTAACTAAGTAGTGGTGTAAATGTATGTCTTTTTACTTAAAAAATAAAGATTGTAACATTTTAACTCATAAGTAATGACAATCATTAGAAAGATAGGTATTTTTATATACTAGTAAAGATATATGTAGTAAAAGGGTCAATATCAGTATTAGCTATTTATACATTAGTAATAAAGTACTTTTTAATACTTAGTTTTTTATTGTAACACAATGTATTTGTATTTGAGATAATTATTATTTAGTCTTAATAACTGTTCATTATTATAATGGTTTGTAAAATAATGATATATTTATTGAATATTAACTGCCAGTAGGCGGTAGGTACATAGATAATCTGGCAGTATAATTATTCATTGTAGCTTAATAATGTGAGACGTATATATAATTTTGTGGAATACATCGTGATATCGTTTTGATGATTGAGTTATTTATAGCTATGTGATAGTTATTTATTAAGATAGGAAACGTTTATTTATTTAGATAGTAGCAAATGCGATTACCGCGATTATTTGAATCTTTAATAATTATTAGCGCTAATGGCTAATTATTAATAGTTAATTATAGTATGAGTTATATGTGTCGTGTAAGATATTAGTGTATACCGTATCAGGATTTATCACTTAAGAGTGTCATTATGCTTTAACGCATGTAAGCTATAATTTTAGGAGAAATGGCATTAATTATTTAGGTGGAATATTTAGTACAATATACATGCTTTCTTCTTGCCGTTGATATGATCTCAAGAAAGTGAGATCCTACCGATATTTCATTGCCGTACATCTATCTGATGAATTATAATAATTTTGTTCACAATTGATAGTATTTTCATGCTAAATAATATTGCTAATTGGGATCAACACCTTATATAAAGTGATAATATACTAATAAAATTATTAGCATCAAAGTTATTAGGAATGGTAGTAACAGTTATTAGGAATTTTTAAATGCTATATTAAGCCGTAATTATGTAGAACTTAACGGTGTTTGTTTGGTGTTTTAAATTTATTATCTAATATATTACTATGGTTATCACTACGTGTTAATTGGTTATGATATTTGATAGAATGATGTCTTTGATGTTTATGAATGTAGCTAAATTTATTCTTTACTTGTATCTGTTTTGCTAGTTTAAGGTCAACTAGCATGCATAAATAGTTGATAGAGGTTATATCTAGTTCAGCCCAACTACCACGAGGTAACCCTTTGGGCAGAACAATATTTCCATAACGTATGCGTATTAGTCGGCTAACTTGTATGCCAACTGCTTCCCACAGACGACGTACTTCACGATTGCGGCCTTCGGTTAATGTGACGTGATACCATTGATTTAACCCCTTACCACCTTGGAAGGTAATAGTACGGAAAAACGCTGGACCATCTTCTAATTCTATATTATGTTTTAATTTTTTTATGTTTTCAGCGCTAGGTTTGCCAAATACACGCACTGCATATTCTCGCTCAATTTTTCTACTGGGGTGCATCAGACGATTAGCTAATTCACCGTTGGTAGTAAATAGTAATAGGCCAGAGGTGTTTATATCTAGGCGCCCCACTGATACCCAGCGAAGATTACGTAGTTTTGGAAGGTGATCAAACACTGTTAAACGACCTTCAGGGTTACTGGGATTGCTGATAGTACAAAGTTCACCTTCTGGTTTATAATAGGCTAAAACTCGACAAATAGTCTCTTCAGCTTTTTTGATGGAAATAATATTACCATCTATACGAATTTTCATCATAGGATGAATTTCAATACGATCACCTAATTTAGCTATTTTACCATTAATACTGACACGGCAAGCATTAATCATCGCCTCAATTTCACGGCGTGAACCGTAACCAGTGCGTGCTAAAACTTTATGTAACTTCTCACTCATTGTGTAACCTCTAAGCATGCTTTGTGTATATATGGGAGTATATTAGCTTTACTTACTACTGATTTTATCTCTAGAACCATACAGGAAATTATATAATTTTTAAAATTTCTTTAGAAATATAGTCTGTGTTTAAAGTATTTAGTATTGTATAAAAATTTAGATTTAGGTTCAGGCTATGCATACCTATAGTAATGATGCTGTCAGTTATCTATCTTTTGCTTACTGTATTTATCTTTTTATGCATTAATTAATTTTATTATTGGAATAAATGTAGTGGCTCAGATTGTGGATTATATACTAATTTATCTTATTACTAATCTTAGTCGCATAAAATCATTAGATATTATTTTATGCGGTTATAGTCTTTCTGCTAATACTAATGATAATATTAATTAATTAAGCGAAACTGTTATAATCTTAGATTAATTGTTGTTTAATTACTCTTCAGCTAATAGTGAAATGTACTGGCGTATTAAGATAGCAGTTAATATATTATGCTGAGTTTTCAAAAAAATTGCTTAATATTATCTAAATAATTGAGATTATCATCTAGTTTAGAGCATTTAGCGGTATTAATGTAATGAGATCTAGGTTATATAGGTCAATAATTTTATATTGATTGCGTATCAGTTATCTAGGTATATATTTACTTATTGGCGATAATATTCTATTAACTAGATATATTGTATTTACAATATTATACAATATATTATTAATATAGGCACGGAACAATAAATTAAGTGATTGATGATATAATAATTCACCCTTAATATGGTTGTAATATACTAAGAGATTTATGCTACCGGCAGTTTGATTTACAGTTTTCCGTCTTACAGCTTAATATTGAATAATTATACTATTTTACGTAATATCATGATATCGATTGGATCGGCTGCTATAAATAATTGTCTATACTATATCAGTGAATTTTAAAAAATGACTTAGAATTTTCTTCTAAAATTATGAATTTAGCATGATTACTACATAATAGTAATAGTATTTTACTAATCATATGACATAAGTTTAAAGTCCAGTGGCAGATACAGCTTGCAGACTAGATTGATACATGAGCAGCGTCATACGTGTTATCTTTTATAATTGATTAATTCATAGTTTATATTCTTTTCTTAACGTGATTAGTAAATATCAACATTAGATCTCAAGATAATAGTAAGATGGTGTAGACGATTAAATGCATAAGACTTTAAATATTTTACTCAAAATAGATAAATATCAAATAATATACGCTAAACTAGATAAACTAATTTATTAATTTATTTAAAATTATAGTATAACTATGCTAATACTATATTAATAGTGAATATTATTAGGTATATTTTAATAGTAATGTACTCTATGGTTATTCTTACCTAAATTCTAATATTTTACCTATATTCAAATATTTAAATTATGTTAGTTTTATAATGTATAAGATTTATATCTAGTGCTTTAGTAACTTTATAGTCAGAATGTATTTTTTTAAGTATGTTATTGATACCTATAGATAATTTATTTGATATATATTAATAGTTTATTATATTTGTTGCAATTATAAAATAATATGAATATTTTACTATATTTTATCAGCTCAGCTGAGCTAAGAGTGAATTTATAATAAATAATTAGTAAAGTACATACAATTCATAAAATAATTTATGACTAAGATATTTACTATTAGACTTTTGTATAGATCTATTATGAATCTATTGCTTTAGCTAGCCTAAAGCTAATTATTTATTTGTATTAGACGCTACTCACTATGTATAGTTAATATATCACTGTTTTTACATGTTTTATCGAAACTCAATACAATTATTACGATTAAATGTATCTTAATTACTGATAATAGTTAGTCGCTAACTGCTGTTAGCGGCTAACTATTAAATAGTCTGGTGTTAAAAATTATATACAGATAAAATTAAAAAATTAAGTTATTACTAATCAAATTAAAATAAATGATATGTTAATATCCTATTAGTTAGATACTAACTATCATCAGATAAACATAAATTTATCCTACTATTGACAGTAAATATTAAAATTATTAGTGATTTAACAAAATATTATGTAAAGGAGAGGTAATTCTATTTTTATAAAATAGTTAATTATTTTATTATCAAATTAAAATAACTAGGAAAAATATAATTATTTAATATAATACTCTTATGTTTAATAGGCAGTATATCTATTACTTACGGGGCATTTAATTATGTATTTATTATAAGTCATATAGATTTATAAAGCAGATAAAAATATATATTTTATGTGTGTTGTTTGACTAGAAAAATATCATTTTACTGGAAAAGCTCACAGTGTATTACTAATAATAAGCAATATATGCTACTAATGCCACTACTGGCTATACTGCAGTAGTGGCATTACAACTATCTTATCAATTGCTCCATATTAATTCAACATATAGTCATAATGAGCTGTAGTTCTTAATCAGAAGAAGACATGAAATATATGAGTCATTAACTGAGGATTTCTTACTATACATAGCGCTATATTATAACTGCTTCAATACTGTAAGATAAAAAAGTGTACGGCATCGTTGCGATTGATATATAAATAATTATTGAGTTAAGTGCATATTTATTTTTTCTAAAGCTGTACATCTATCTTTCTACATATTAATACGACGCAAGATGAAACTGTTTGCTAACGGTAACTATCGTTGTTTGATGTGTAATGTGTTATTATTGAGAGAATATTAAACATATGCCTTAAATATACCCAAATAATGATAAGTAATTAGACAAAGATTTGATAAAAATAAATGTGGGTAGCAATTATCTAACCTATACTTATTAGGTTAATATTAGTTATATCGCAAATTCAATAATAAAGATTAATTGTTGCTTTTTATGTTTTTAACATTATGGATTACTAGTACATTATGTTTTGATTTAGGTATGTTACACTGTAATTAAAACTTAGTAAATATTAGTAAATTATATTGCTATTTTAAGGCTTATTAAATGTAACTTATTAGCGTATGTAAAGATTTATGCTATAGTAGCTAACGTGAATACGGTAAGTTACTTACTTTCTTATGAACTTCAATATCCATACTATGCTTTATTTCGTTAACTTTAAGAAAGCAATTGCTACTGTATAATCTAGGGCAAGTACAGTCTTGATTGCGATATTTTAAAATAAAAGTTGGTAAGGTTCATAATGAATGATTTTCTATAGTGTATACCAATTGCTAACGCTTATGACTGCGTAGGCATTTTCTAGTCACTAATATTTCACTATTTAATAACATTAATCTATTTATACTCTAGCAGATTAATTAGGCAATAACTAATGATCATGAGATTATATAAGCGCATAAAGTATATTATCAGGTAAATATAATTCTAGATAATATAATATCCATAGTCTTGATAATTAGCAATAATGATTAGAGTATATATGCTGGAATAAATCATTTATTAATTATAGGTTAATATGCTTTAGTAGGTAACAATACTTTAACTATACTTATTTTCAACATGAGCTTTAGCTAAATAGTAACAGCGACATATAATGATTAATATTGTGTATATAGTTTCTAGTTTGAGCTTGAATTGATCTTAATGATTCGTGGCACCTTGCCTGCCTTAGCAGATCTTGGCCTGGGAGCTCATCAAATAAATAAGGAAAATAACAATGCATATTATTCTAGAAAAACTGTATCGCGCTAAGTATATGAATCAACAGGAAAGCCAGCAACTATTTAGCGCCATCATACGTGGTCAGTTGGAGCCAAGTCAGTTGGCCGCAGCATTGATAAGCATAAAGATTCGCGGCGAACAGCCAGCAGAGATCGCTGGTGCTGCCAAGGCTATGCTGGCTTTTGCTCAGCCATTCCCGCGTCCAGATTATCTATTTGCTGATATTGTTGGGACTGGTGGTGACGGCACTAATAGTATTAATATTTCTACTGTTAGTGCATTTGTTGCCGCTACTTGCGGTGTAAAAATTGCGAAACATGGTAATTGTAGTATTTCTAGCCGTTCTGGTTCTTCTGATTTACTGACGGCATTTGGCATTCGTCTTGATCTATCCGCGCAAGAGGCACGTAAATCTTTAGATGATCTCGGCATTTGTTTCCTATTCGCGCCTCAATATCATAGTGGTTTTCGTTATGTTATGTCAGTACGACAGCAATTAAAAACTCGCACATTATTCAATATACTAGGACCATTAATTAATCCAGCATCACCACCATTGGCATTGATCGGTGTTTATAGTTCAGCTTTAGTGCTCCCGATGGCTGAAACCCTGCGCATGTTAGGATATCAACGAGCGGCAGTCGTGCATGGCAGTGGTATGGATGAAGTGGCGATTCATAATACAACCGAAGTTGCAGAATTAAATTGTGGTAAAATTTCTCACTACTTGCTCACGCCTCAATCTTTCGGATTAAAAAGTTACTCATTAAAATCTTTAATGGGCGGTACTCCAGAAGAAAATCGTGAAATAATAACAAGATTATTACAAGGAAAAGGTAAAAGCGCACATGCTGCAGCAGTAGCTGCTAACTCGGCGTTATTACTTAAATTATTCGGGTATGAAGATTTGCGCAAAAATACGCAGCAAGCATTAGATGTAATTCATAGTGGAGAGGCGTATGCGCGTATTACTGCTCTGGCGGCAAGGGGATAAATAATGAAGGAAACTGTACTTGAAAATATTATTGCTGATAAGCTGCAATGGATTGTTATGCGACAGACGCGACAACCGCTAGCCAGTTTTCAATATAAAATCATAGCAAGTAATCGCAGCTTTTATGCGGCATTGCAAAAAACAAAACCTGCATTTATTTTGGAATGTAAGAAGGCTTCACCTTCTAAAGGATTAATACGTAAAAACTTCGATCCCGCGAGCATCGCATTGGCTTATAAGGATTTTGCTGCAGTTATTTCAGTACTCACTGACGAGAAATACTTCCAAGGTAGTGTAGATTTTTTATCAGTAGTGAGTAACACAGTAATGCAGCCGGTATTGTGTAAAGATATAATTATTGACCCATACCAAATTTATTTAGCGCGCTTATATTCGGCTGACGCTATTTTATTAATGCTATCAGTTCTAAATAATGAACAGTACCGTCAGTTATCAGATGTGGCACATGACCTCAATATGGGGATATTGACTGAAGTTGTTAGCGAAGAAGAGTTAGAGCGGGCTCTTGCCTTAGGAGCGCAGGTCATCGGAATTAATAATCGAGATCTACATGATTTAAGTATTGATCTAGATCGTACCCGTCAATTAGCAATGCACATACCACCTGGGATAACAGTAATCAGCGAGTCCGGTATTAATCAATATAGCCAGATACGTAAACTAAATCAATATGTCAATGGTTTTTTGATTGGTAGTGCACTAATGATGGAAAACAATATACGTGATGCTATATGTCGGGTTATTCTTGGAGAAAACAAAATTTGTGGTTTAACACGTCCCCAAGATGCAGCTGCTGCTTATAAAGCCGGTGCTATATATGGGGGATTAATTTTTATTAATCGCTCAGAACGTTATATCTCAATGAACCATGCCTATAAAGTTATTGCAGGTGCGGGACTAAAATACGTAGGTATATTCTGTAATGAGCATATACAGACGATAGTAGATATTGCTGAATGTCTTAGTTTGCAAGCGATACAATTACATGGCTCTGAGGACCAAGTTTATATCAATAACTTGCGCCACATGTTACCAGATTATTGCCAAATCTGGAAAGCGCTAAACGTGAAAGATCGATTACCGTCACGTAATATATATCATATAGATCGCTTTGTACTAGATAATGGCGCTGGTGGTACTGGCAAATGTTTCAATTGGTCAATTTTGCAGAATGAAGATCTAAGTAATGTTATACTAGCTGGCGGCTTGGGAGTTAATAATTGCATGCAGGCTACAAAACTTGGTTGCGCCGGTTTAGATTTCAACTCTGGAGTTGAAATTGAGCCTGGAATTAAAGATGTAGATCGTTTGAATACGGTATTTCAAATTTTGCGTTCCTGCTAAATGATGATATCATCAATAAATAATAATAGGAATAACAATGACTTTGCTTAACTCTTACTTCGGTGAATTTGGTGGTCAATATGTGCCGCAAATCTTAATACCGGCTCTGCAACAACTGGAAAAGGTCTTTGTTAGTGCCCAACGCGATCCTGAGTTTAAAGCTGAATTTATTGATTTATTAAAAAATTACGCAGGACGACCTACAGCACTGACCCTGTGTAAAAATCTCACCACTGGTAGTAAAACAAAACTTTACTTAAAACGTGAAGATCTATTGCATGGGGGTGCGCATAAAACTAACCAGGTGCTTGGTCAAGCACTACTTGCAAAACGAATGGGTAAAACTGAGATTATTGCGGAAACTGGTGCAGGTCAGCACGGCGTTGCTGCAGCTACATCTTGTGGATTGCTTGGTCTGAAGTGCCGTATTTATATGGGAGCTAAAGATATTGAGCGGCAGTCGCCAAATGTATTTCGTATGCGTTTACTCGGGGCTGAGGTACTCTCAGTACACAGCGGATCCGCTACTCTAAAAGACGCTTGCAATGAAGCACTGCGTGATTGGTCTGGTAGCTATGAGAAAGCGCATTATATGTTAGGAACTGCTGCAGGGCCACATCCCTACCCAACTATAGTGCGTGAATTCCAACGTATAATTGGCAAAGAAACTAGAGCACAGATGCTAGAGCGAGAAGGTTGTTTACCGAACGCAGTATTAGCCTGCGTTGGTGGTGGTTCTAATGCTATCGGTATGTTTGCTGATTTTGTAAATGATATGGGCGTGGCGCTTATCGGTGTAGAACCCGCTGGGTTAGGTATTAGAACTGGTCAACATGGTGCGCCATTAAAGCACGGCCGTGTTGGCATTTATTTTGGTATGAAGGCACCGATGCTACAAACTCCAGAAGGACAAATAAAGAAGTCTTACTCAATATCAGCCGGTTTAGACTTTCCCTCTGTTGGACCAGAGCATGCTTATTTAAATAATATCGGCCGAGCACAGTACGTATCAATTACTGATAATGAGGCACTAGATGCATTTAAAATGCTGTCGTGTAGTGAAGGGATTATTCCAGCCCTTGAATCCTCTCATGCACTTGCTCAAGCGTTAAAAATGATCCATGAAACACCACAGAAAGAGCAAATTTTAGTAGTTAATTTATCTGGTCGTGGTGATAAGGATATATTTACTGTTCATGACATCTTGAAAGCACGAGGAGATCTTTAATGGATCGTTATCAGACATTATTTAAACGCTTAGAGAATAATAAGGAAGGTGCTTTCGTACCATTTGTTATGCTAGGTGATCCTGATCAAGATCTATCATTAAAAATTATTGATACGTTAATTGAATCGGGCGCAGATGCACTAGAACTAGGTATTCCTTTTTCTGACCCGCTCGCAGATGGCCCAGAGATTCAAGGAGCATCAATGCGTGCGCTTGTTACTGGCGCAACACCAGATCATAGTTTTGAACTATTGATATTAATTCGACAAAAATATCCAGATATTCCGATTGGATTATTAGTATATGCTAATCTTGTATTCAATAATGGTATTGATGTATTTTATCAACGCTGCGCTAATGTAGATATAGACTCTGTACTTATTGCTGATGTGCCTTTTGAAGAATCTGCGCCATTCCGTGTTGACGCAGTAAGAAATAGTATTGCATCAATCTTTATATGTCCGCCTAATGCTGATGATGATTTGCTGCATAAAATTTCTCTCTATGGAGGTGGCTATACTTACTTATTATCACGTGCTGGCGTGACTGGTACTGAAATACGAGGCCAATTACCAAGACGTAGCCTTATTAATAAACTACGTGCATATCATGCGCCCCCACCACTTCAGGGATTTGGGATCTCAGATTCTTCTCAAATAAATGGCGCATTACAGGCTGGTGCTGTAGGAGTGATCCTAGGTTCTGCAATTGTTAAGATTATTAGGCAGAATCAAGCTGATCCAGTTCAGATGTTAGTTAAATTGGCTGATTTTGTGCGTACGATGAAATATGCTACTCTATAATTATGTACTAAAGTAGGGATATCAATATATATGTCGCATATTGATCGCCTTTATTAGATTTATTTTTATCAGTAAAAGTAAATATAGTTAGATATAACTATTAGTTTAAATATTGATAATTAAGTTATTTAAAATTATTGTATTTTTTTGTGTATTATGTATCAATACTATTATACACATTAAGTGTTTATGTTACATGAATATAGTATTAGTATACGAACTATATTAATAATACTGTAATTATTGCTAAAGTTAAAATTAGGATATTAGTGAATAAAATATTAAATAAAGAGACATAAGCGCTATGGATATTAATAACTGATACCTTAATACATATCATTGATTAATAATCAATTAATAATATTTTTTTTTAAAAAAATAGTCATTCTTTTAAAAAAATACAGTAAAATTAAAAATATAAATTTATTAATTAAGATCTGAAATATATGCGTAAAACACATTGTTCCAATGTACATGGAATAGTATTTCTTCAGTTATTTAATTTGTATTAAAAATAATATAGTACTTATATGGATAATTTGAGATCGTGCGATTGATTGGTATTTAGGAAATATTGATAGTTTATTAATAGATTGAAATTGATGGAACTTGATGGAAACTATTAAAATTTTCCATCTTCTTTTTATAAAGAAGATATAGAATCACTGCTCTTTAGAAAAAATTATTAGACATTTATTGTGAGATCATTTTAATTAATATTGCTAAGCAATTATTGCTAAGGCTAAAATAATATATTTTTCTTACTCCTACTATAAAATAGTATACTTATAAGACAGTCATATTAGACAATATCTATTGTATAATTAGTAATTTTTTATCTTGTATTTTTTATAATATTTTATATTCATCTGTATTACTATAATGATGGTAATAATCATTATTAATAATATGCTTATATTTAATAGGTAAAATGGATAAGATATTAATATATAATGTATTACGATAATGTTTAACTATATAAAGTGCCATCACCCTCTAAAGAGGGGTGTATACTGTACTTATTAGCTATAAGGTAACTCTGACCTTTATTGATATGATAAAGGTCTCGATAGATAAAATATGCTATAATTTATATGATATTTATAGTATGTAGTTACTTACTACTTATGTTTAAAGTAAAGACTTTAACTAAGTATTTATTTGGTTATTTTAAATTATTAGCTAATACCAGGTATCTTACTTATCTTATAATATTATAATATGAATATCGATGAACAAGGAGAATATTATCTTAAATATATTATATTACTTAATAGTTATTAATTTAATCATTATTAATTATTGCTCAGTAATCGGCATAATTAAGATAAAAATAAAAGTAAATAATTTACATGATGCTTTATAATTATCTTTTATATATAAATGCATATTTATATATAATATTATTATTTATTTTAATTTTCTTCGTAAGTACTACTAATGTCTCGATGTGTCGCATACAGTTTCAGTAAAGCTATTCTTTTTAAATTTGATTTATTTTAAATGTTCTATTAAGATTTTATATCATTATAATAGAAAGGATAATGAGTAAATTACTCATAGTACGACTCATGAGTATAATAGTAACATAGAACAGGGTATAATAACCACTGATTTTTACTTTTTCTTTAATGTAAAGGAGTTTGCATGTCTATCACGGCTAACGTTTTGTACCGTGACAGTTTTTATTTTTTTCGCAATAAATTAGGTAGCATTTTAATAATCGTGCTGTTGACTGCATTTATCTCTGTATCGCTCAATCATTTTCTGGGTAATGATACTGAAATGCTAAAGATTCTAGGCACTATAAAAGGCGACTTTGCTACATCAACTAGTTTAAGTATTCAGGAATTTATTAATCAAATAACACCAGAACAACAGATAATCTTACTACAGGCATCAGCGGCTGCAACATTCTCTGCATTAGTAGGTAAGGCGTTATTAGTTAGCGGTGTGCTAACATTACTACGCCTGGTGTCCCAAGGACAATGCCCTAGTATGTTAAGTGTTATTGGTGCTTCTATACCGGTATTACCACGCCTGATGATAATGTTGTTTATTTGTAGTTTATTGATTCAACTAGGTATAAGATTATTAGTGGTGCCGGGTGTGATAATGGCGCTCGCTTTTTCTCTGTCATCAGTTATAATGACGACAGATCAAAAAGGTATACTGGCTTCAATAAAATCAAGTTATAAGATGGCTTTTGATAATGTGCGAATTATCGCACCAGCTATGATTATTTGGTTGGTTGCAAAGTTACTTATATTATTGATTTTTAGTTATTTACCGTCATTCGTACCTAATATTACAAATCTAGTATTTACTACTCTTAGTAATCTGATTTCTACTCTATTATTGATTTACTTGTTCCGCTTATATATGTTATTACGTAGCTAATTTCATATGATTAACAATTAAGACTATTAATTTTGATCAGCCCCTATAACGAGATTAATATTGATGTAATGTTGATAATGGGTAGTTATTAGTGCTCGATATATGCAATTCATTATATTTAGCTAATTGACAGAGAATATATTAATATATGAAGCAATTTCTTGATTTTATACCGTTAATTATATTTTTTATTTTTTATAGGCTATATGATATTTATTTAGCTTCTGGTGCATTAATGGCAACTTCTGCGTTAGTATTTATATTTAACTTAGCGAAATCTCGCAAGGTAGATAAAATGGCGCTGATCACTTTTCTAATGGTTCTAGTGTTCGGTACTTTAACCCTAGTGCTACATGATAATTTATTTATTAAATGGAAAGTAACAGTAATATACACCTTATTTTCGTTATTTTTGCTGATTAGTCAATTAGTGTTTAAAAAGCTGCCAGTGCAGGGCATACTAGGTAAAGATCTAGTTTTGTCACATAAAGTATGGAGTAATCTTAATCTTGCGTGGGCTATTTTTTTCATGGTATGTAGTTTATTGAACGTTTACGTTGCCTTTTGGATGCCAGAACGTATATGGGTTAACTTTAAAGTCTTTGGTCTGGCATTTTTAATGCTAGTATTTACTGCCCTTAGTGGTATATACATTTATCAGCATATACCAAAAAATAAAAAATAGCTTGCTAGAAATAATTTAAATTATAAATGGTTACGTTATAATAATGTATTGATTAAGAGTGCTAACTTAAAGAATAAATTATTAAATTAAGGGTTATATTTGTCTTACCTTTAAAGGGGTAGATCACTGATCAGGAACTTAGGGTATGTAATACATAGACAATTTAAATCCTGGTAGTTATTGTAAAGATTAATCGCTAATAATCTACGAACTAGCAAATAGCAGGATAAGTAGCAATGTATAATAAGTACAGTTTATATTATTAAGGCTATTATTTGTATTTGTAGTTATTAACTAATATGAATTTAGATAAATTTAGCTGCTTCATGTTAGATAATAGCTTTTCTTAAAAATTACACATACATGCTGGATGCACTGTTTATATTAGGTAACTATATATAATATTTTATCTTTATTCAAGTAAATTAATCGATCATTATTATTAATAAGTGAAATAGGAAAGTTATATGTTAATTTAAATATGTTAATAACACAATACTTACCATTTTCGTTAAGTTT
Source organism: Serratia symbiotica str. 'Cinara cedri' (assembly GCA_000238975.1). Taxonomy (GTDB): domain Bacteria; phylum Pseudomonadota; class Gammaproteobacteria; order Enterobacterales; family Enterobacteriaceae; genus Serratia_D; species Serratia_D symbiotica_A. The sequence continues at coordinate 825,553 of CP002295.1, forward strand.
TGCTAAGATATTATAATATCATTAACTTAGCTTAAGTGGTTGCTAGTTTTATATTTTACTATATATAGATATCTTAGTAGGCATATATTAATTATGCGTATTAGTCTCCTTTATGACATTGGTAATAATCTTTATATAGCATATCAGGGATCTGTAGAAACAAATAAACATTTGTACCTTTATTAAATAAATATTTTTATAGATTAAGCTTTAAATTATAAACTATAATAAATACCTAAGGTAAGACATATCGATAGTAGTCTTTATATTCTTATCTAAATAGATAGCATTATCATATAGTAGAATTTTATTCTTTTTTTCATGGGGTCGCAATATTTCTTAATACATTACGTTTTTATTGTTGTAAAAATATTATTTAATCAATAGCGAGAGATATTATGTAGGTAAAAATATATATGTAAGACTTAAGCTTAAAACTGTACATAATAACAATTACTTAGATATCTTATTTACTTATCTACTTAAGATATGATAACTCAAAAAAATACTATATAGGTGATTATGATTAATATAATTAACATATAAGCTTGTTTTATCATTATGAAAGAATGGCGCGCTGGTTTACATAGAATAGATGTATAATAATTTATTTAAATAAATTTTAGATAAAAAATAATAATAAAATAGTAAAAATAATTATTTTATACATGCCATATGTAATTTGATAAGAGTCTACGTTTTTTACTTTATGTTCGCTAATATATATTGTATGGTTATTGCGCTATAGTTAAGTACTATATTCACACAGAGTAGAATGAACATTGATGTTTCTAGTAATAACTTAAATAGTTGATAATAATTTTATATATCTATATTTTATAATATTTTTTAGTTGTTTACGGTGTTCTATAAATACTATTAAAAGCTATTTTTTATTGTAATTCTTGTAGTACTTATTAGCATCATTCTCTCTTTATTAAAAATTAATACTCTCATGACCATAATTAGCGATGTGTTTTTTTGATTTATTGTATGTATGAGCTATACCGGCCAGAACTTAGAGCTAAAGTTATCAATATGATATTTAATTATACTAGGGCGTTATAGTACAGTGAACACACTTAAAGTATACTATTACATATATGCCTTACCTGATCAAAAAATAGCAAAAAGATAACTAAAATAGTGTTAATAACAAAGTAATCGCTTGCACTTAAGTCTTAGATCACTATGTAAGATCAAGAATAAATATCCTAATGATTAATTTGATAATTAAGCCTTATTAAAAACATAATAGCTATCTTTCTTTTTACCTACGTGATCAGTACCTGCAGCTGGTCTTAAATATTGCCATAATATATAATTTATTTAATAAAGATAAAAACTAATGATCGAAAAAAATAATATAAATGCCTTGAGTGGCCGATTTCGTGGATTTTACCCAGTAGTTATAGATGTAGAGACGTCTGGTTTTAATGCAACTACTGATGCATTGCTAGAGATTGCTGCCATTACATTAAAAATGGATGAGTGGGGATGGTTGCAACAAGATGAAACTTTACACTTTCATATAGAACCTTTTGAGGGAGCTAACTTTCAACCAGAAGCATTGGCATTCAACGGCATTGATCCATATAATCCCTTGCGTGGCGCGGTTAGTGAATATGATGCGTTACATGCTATTTTTAAAACAGTGCGCGCTGGTATTAAGCATCGCGGTTGTAATAGGGCAATTATCGTAGCGCATAATGCTAACTTTGATTTAAATTTCTTAATGGCCGCAACTGAACGCGCTTGTCTAAAGCGTAATCCATTCCATCCTTTTGCTACATTTGATACAGCAGCGCTAAGTGGATTAGTGCTAGGCCAGACAGTACTAGCTAAAGCTTGCACAGCTGTAGGTATGTCATTTGATAGTAACCAGGCTCATTCAGCGTTGTATGATACTCATCAGACTGCATTATTGTTCTGTGAACTAGTTAATCGTTGGAAACGTCTAGGAGGATGGCCTTTAACCTTTGTAAAGTAGTAATAAAGTAACGTAATTTATATTTATATTAGTCTTGTACTATCTGTAGGTGTTTATACAATACCTCGCACCAATTAAGGATGCGAGTGTTGTTTTGCATTGTTTTTATCTGTTATTTTTTTGATACGCCGCTGCAATTCACCATGTTGGTACATTTCAATCATAATATCACAACCACCAATTAATTCACCATCTATCCACAACTGTGGAAAAGTTGGCCAATTAGCATACTTAGGCAGTTCTGCACGAATGCCTGGGTTCTGTAAAACATCTACATAAGCAAAGCGTTCGCCACAAGCAGAAAGTGCCTGCACAGCCTGTGCAGAGAAACCACAGTTTGGTGATTTTGGTGATCCTTTCATGTAAAGTAAAATAGGATTTTCAGCTATCTGTTGCTGAATTTTTTTAATTGTCATTATTTTTCCTTAATCAATGTTTCATAGTTACATGTATATTATTTGGACTGCTTAAGTATCTATAGGCGTGATTAGCAATAGTCTCTTTTGTACGCGTATGATCAGGTACTAACCATGTTTTATCAGTAAAATTTTTACTTGGTAAAACATATAATTAGAATAACATTTTTCATTCAACTATTTTACCTAACATTGATCATGTTTAGTTAGTGATTTATGTAATAGATAAAATCTATAATATATTGAAATATACTAATTAATTGATTTGTAACGGATATAATTAAATTTTTCTTAAATTAGCACAAAATGTATATTTTGTAGCAAAATAATATATATATCATATTTTTATATAAAAGATTAAGAAATTTATATAGTATAAATTTAATTCTATCTTAACGCTAGTCTTATGACTACGCGCTTAATACTAAGGTTTTGTAATTTTATTTACTAAATTATTCTATAATTTTTAGTATATCCTTCCTCGTAATATAAAAGTAACAGTATTAACATATGCTTCTAGATTTTTACTGGAAAATAAAAATTGAAGCTTAAATAAAATTTAATGATAAATTTTTATTAAAAACTATAACTTAAGAATAATAAAAGTTATTAAATTTATACTAAAATATAAGTTTTTACCTGTGCTCAAGAAACTATATTTAAATTAGTGGATAGTATCCAATTACATAAAGTATGGTGTATCAATCATTAATTTACTACATTAGTGTAGTACAAGAGGTATAAAGAAAAATTAGAAACAAATTTAATATAGCGTGTAATATTGTTGTTTATAGTTATGCAAGTGGTAAGGTATGAAGTAAATAGTTATATTTAGTACCTAAAATTAATTATAATGATCTCCCTATATTAAAGACATTCAAAAATAAGAAATGCTAATTGCATAATTAAGGTGCTATATACTTATAGAATAAGATATTCTGTAACCGCATGGTTAGTGTGTACTAAAATCTATTTTAGAGCATAAAATGATATTACGTAATTAATACATAATAGCAATTCATTAACACTAAAAAACAAATTAATAACTCATATTTATTGTGCTATCATAACTATTGTATTTTCTAATTATATTTACTTGACGTAATTAGTAAAAATGGCATGGAACTAAGACACTATATTTATATTCATCACTATAAGAATCAATGGTGTTTAGATGAAATACAGTGGAATTAAGTAAAGAATACATTACCTTAGGTATATAGTTATAGTATTAATCTCGTTTGTAAATTACTAAATATTTACTTTATATACTCCATAGTATAATGAATGTATATAAAAGATTTAAAAATCTTTCTTGGTTAATAGTCACGAAACAATAAGATATTAGTTTATTAACTTAACCAATCATCAAAATTTAAAATATTACGATATTTTTTTTTCGCAGAAAACCAGAAAGACTGCGCTAGTAAGATATTTATAATAGTTACTGTATTTTTTGTAAAAAATAAAAATATTATTCGGTGTGATCATTGTTCATGGTCAAATATATTACATTAGTCTATGTTATAATTAATATAGCTAAGTAGTCATCCAGGTGATCAAGTGGCTAATGCGTAAACTACTACTATATAGTTAATTGCATAGTATTACGATAACAGAAGATATTTGTTGTAGATTTTTTTAAAATACTAGAAAATAGTTGTCTTATAAAATGTTATAGTATTTCACTATAGATTAAATCTAGTAGTTGCTATCTGAATGAATGATATTACTATCGCAGCATAAAATATTATTTCTTTGATCTAGATAATAAGTGTCTATCTATAATCAAAGGTATTTTGTTCTTTAAACTAGGAATCATTTATGACCTTTAATTACTGTTTTATAAATGTATTTATAAAACATTTTTATAATATAAAAAATTATTATAGTATAACTATATAACTAATATTTTCTTCCAAGAAATATATTAGTAGAAGATTATGTAAAGATTGTCAAAATTTTTTTATTTAATGACATGCATATCATTTTTAATACGCTAAAAGATGTCAATTATACATTGACCTTAACTTAAAAATCAATATATTAACAGAACTGAAATCAATATAAATACTCAAAAGTAATTGAGTTACTATATAATATAAATATTGTTATTTAGTTTCTATGCTATCTAGCTAAAAGCTATATTTAAGGTAAGATTAATTATACAAAAGTTAGAGATGTGTATCATATTTTGTGGTATAGTTTTAAACTTTAATAACTATTTATTTTTGATAAGAGCACAATCTATATTAGCTATCTTATAAAATAATATATACATTAGTGCGAATGCCATAAAGCCTTATTTGATCCAGTGTCATTTATTTATAATTATCTTTAATTATAGATAGCTAAGAGTATACTTTAGGACATGATAATTAATATTACTAATGCAACTTTTAATTATGATGTATTTTAGTATAACTTATGACCTAAGCCAGTAGCTAGCTTATAAGATTAATGATATTAAAATATATAATTTGCACAAATTTGTATAGTTAAGATATTTTCTCGGTAGCAATTGTGCATATATTATCTTTTAATTATAGCTCTTGTGTGAGAGAAGCTATATAATTATTACACTAGACTTTAATGTTTGTATTAGCATTTTTTGAGACAGAAAATAAAGGTAGTTTTAGCTATAATATTAAATATAATAATAGTTATAGAATGATCAGTAATCATTAGCATACATAACTTTTATCATATGCTTTGCTGTTAATAATTAATACCCTAAACTACTGATTGTTATAATTAAATGCTGGTAGCGGTTAATATCCTAGGTTACTGGAGAATGCTCTATTCTCAGTTAGATAATGTTTCTGATATTAATTATAACGAATATTTAAATGCAGGCACTACTGTAGTATTAATATATTTATCTAATAGCTGCTTGATTGAAAAATATTATAAAGGTAACCAATATAAATTATTGGTATTGTAGCATCATATGTTAATTAGGATATTTTACCATAATAGGGTGTATTCATAATGTGGTATAAATAATAGATAAAAATTTTGTTACTAATTAGTAATGTACTAAATAACATAAATACTAGGCAAATTATTCATTATGACTAGTATTAGTACAATATTTACCCATCAAATATCATTGGATGGATATAGAGTGTATATAATATATGAAGAATATAGTATTATGAGTTACTAGTTAATTAGTCTCCTTAAGATAACTAATTAATGACTATTATAGTAATAGCACAATTATTTATAACCAATATAGAATATTAGCTTATAGTATCTATAAATGCTAATTTATATATTTATTATACAATTAAGTCAAGGTATTGTAAGCAAGTTTTTTAAATAACGTGTTATTATAATATTTAAATTATAACATAACATTGAAGTGCTATAGATAGTATATATACTAGTTATAATATGTTCAAAGCTATCTCAATCTCGTCTATCTCATTATGTTACTATATTTTATAGAGAAAATTTCTGCATTACGTTTTACATAATATTATGTTATTTCTTTACGATACTAAGGAAGTTACGCATCTTAAATAACTATTTTATTAAGATAAAACATTGTTTTAATATTGGGACAGAGACTATTTTCTAGTCTTATAGCTTAATATTGCAGTACTAAGAAATTAGTTTTTACTTTTTATTGAGAGATCCAAACCTACACTAGATACCGATGAATAATAAAATTACATTCAATAAAATATTAGCACAAATGTTATTTTTGTTATATGATAATTATAAAAGATATAGCGAAACATTTTGAGATTTTAACTATTATTATTTTGCAGTTTTTTAAAAAAACTAATGTTTTTTTGATAAAAATAAAATAATAGTTTTTGTGATAAAATTGCTATATTGTTTATCAATCATTAAAATATCATATTAAATATTAATAACACTAAATATGTCAGTATGTTAGATGTTTTATATAGGTATACTTTGCTTAATTAATTTAGTAGGTAAAAATAGTTGCTATAGTAATGATAGTATCATGATATTTCATAATTTGCGTGTTCATATAAATTGATTATATATGACCATAATAATGCCATTTAAATGCGTGTATATATCTTGATAATTATATATTGAGGTATTTGAAATAATTATTTAGTATTATATAATAACATAACTATATTTTAATGGTAGTAATAGATTTATTTGTAATATTCAGTGAATCTACTAGTGTATATTACCTACAGTACTTAATAGTGTGAAGACTTAACTTAATTATCATTGAATTTAGTGTTACCGCTATAACATAGCCTATAAATATGGCTATTTAGCATGTAACTATTAATGGTGAACTGCACTAATAGTTAAAATAATATATAGATTATACTGATATAAAGTATATAATTCATCAGTTATTTAATTTTACTTAGTGGCAAAAGTTTATTATCAGTGCATCACGATAAAGGTATTGATGCAAAAATAATATAGATTGCTATATTTGATGATCTCTATTGCAGAATAATAGGTATCATATAGTTTAATAAAGTATTAATACTGTATATATTATAATATTTGGTGATTAATAATAATGCGCGTAATTATGGTTGCTTTATTTATATATTAACCACCATCTATTGAGAAATAAATATCCATATAATAATAGTATGAATAATGTTGCTATATAAATATAAATATAAATATAAATAAGTGATATAATTATGTTTGAAGTTATGATTTCAATCCAATGAATTAGCTAATTATTAACTTATCAGCATAGTCATTTAATTACCTTATAGTATAAGTAATAATTATCTATAACTTTAAATTTATCATACAAGATAGGTGTTACTTTTATTTATATTGATATGGGATGTATATTTAATTTTAAGCAACGAGGCAGAGTATTGTTATTATATTTATATACCTTACTTATATTATCTTGCTATTTTAGTAGTAATAAATACTACATAGTTATTGCTATTATGCTTTATTTAAGTGATGAGTATTTATGGTACGTCTATTATATAATTATTATTAATTATAAAGGTATTTTTATTAAAAATAATTATTAAATGCATATCTCAAGGGTTAAACCATTAGTTTGATTATTGTTGATAGTAGTGCTACTTATCAGTAATCTAGTGATTGACTAGATAACTTAAATTATGATTTGCGGTATGCTATTTTAGATATGTACATTATATTTACGCCATTAAATTCATAATGTAAGTTACTGATTACTTATTTTTTAATAAAATAAAGACATACTAAATATATTATACAAAAGGCGTGATATTTAGTGTACAGGTTATTAGCAATGTAATGTACATTACGCCTTTACTAACACAAATAACTAAAGTATTTGTTAGGAACATTAGTTATTTGCTTAAATATAGTAATTTATTATTAATGTATTATTAGTGCTTGTATGTTTCAGCTAACCATGCAACACGATTAGTGAGCACTCGTTCAACGCTGTCTACTATTGTTTGTGTTTGTAAATCAATCTCAATGTTTACTTTTTCTCCTAGACGCTTTTTACCCAGTGTAGTTCGGTGTAATGTTTCAGGAATTAAATGTACACAAAATTCGTTATGTACTATTTCACTGATAGTCAAGCTGATACCGTCAATGCCAATAAATCCTTTATGCAGGATATACCTCATAAGTGATAAATGAGGCATACGTAACCAAATTTGACGATTATTTTCTGAAGCTAAAATTTTAGCTATAACTGCTGTACAAATAATATGGCCAGACATCATATGACCGCCAATCTCATCATTAAATTTAGCTGCGCGTTCGATATTGATCTTGTCGCCCAAACTTAACTCGCCAAGATTAGTTAAGATTTGTGTTTCCTGGATTATATCAAAACTTACATATGAGTCTTTTACGGACGTAACTGTAAGGCAGCAACCATTATTAGCAACTGAGGAACCTAATTCTATCCCAAATAATAGCTCGGCAGGCATTTCAATCACATGAGTGCAGAAGTTAGGTTTTTTGTCAATAGCAACCAAAGGCGCTATTCCTTGTATAATACCAGTGAACATATATATGCCTCCTCTTTCTAGATATATGAATAAATTTATGTCAGTTTACGTGTAAAAACAAAATAATTTATACTCTTTAATCTTAGTATTTTCTTAAATATGTCAAATAACCAGGTTTTTAACAGAATTTTACTGATTAAGGTTAAATGATTATTATTTATTTACGGTAATCTCTTATGTTCACAAATAAACTAGAAAGGTGTATGTGTGCAGAAATATTTTATAGAGGTGCGTAATTTATTGTTGCTTGCGATCCCAGTTATTATTGCGCAAATATCACAAACTGCTATGGGTGTGGTAGATACGATTATGGCCGGGTCATATAGCGCCACAGATATGGCCGCGGTAGCAATAGGTACCTCAATTTGGCTACCTCTGATTTTATTCGGTCATGGACTTTTATTATCATTAACTCCAGTGATCGCCCATCTTAATGGCTCTGGTCGACGTTATGAGATCGCTCATCAGGTTCAACAAGGTTTTTGGTTAGCCAGTGGTGCGTCGCTGTTATTAATTATTTTACTGTATAACTGTAAGTGGGTAATTAATATCATGGGTGACGTTGATCCACAATTAGCAAGCAAATCACTAAGTTATTTGCATGCTATTATGTGGGGTACTCCAGGTTATTTATTCTTCCAGGTAATATGTAATCAGTGTGAGGGTTTATCTAAAACTAAACCAAGCATGATAATTGGTTTAATTGGTTTACTGATTAATATTCCAATTAACTATATTTTTATCTACGGAAAATTAGGTATACCTCAATTAGGAGGTGTTGGTTGCGGCGTAGCTACTAGTAGCGTTTATTGGTTAATGTTTCTAATGATACACTTGTATGTGAAACGAGCGCCTTCGCAGCAAGATATTAAATTACTGCGAAATATACACCCTAGACTAGATTTAATCGCATTAAAATACTTAATTAGTATCGGTCTACCAATAGCATTAGCACTATTTTTTGAAATAACACTTTTTGCTGTGGTATCGGTACTAGTGACGCCACTAGGTATTATAGCTGTAGCTGGCCACCAGATAGCACTAAATTTTAGCAGCCTTATGTTTGTATTGCCGCTATCTCTTGGTGTTGGCGCCAGTATCCGTGTTGGCTATCGACTTGGTGAAGGATCAATTGATGGGGCGCGTATCGCTACTTATACGACTATCATTATAGGTATTATCATAGCTACCTGCACTGGGCTACTTACTATGATCTTTCGCAAAGAAATTGCTTTGTTATACAATAGTAATCCGGCAGTTATAGGGATGGCTTCGCAGCTGATGTTATTAGCAGCAATTTATCAAATATCAGATGCTGTTCAGGTTATTGGTAGTGGTATACTACGGGGTTATAAGGATACTCGTGTGATTTTTTTTATCACATTTATTGCTTATTGGGTTTTGGGTTTACCATGTGGTTATTTATTAGCGCTAACCGATATTCTTGTACCAGCCCTGGGACCAAGTGGTTTTTGGATTGGTTTTATTATTGGCTTGACTGTTGCTGCTATAATGATAATATTCCGTATTCGTTGGCTACATCAACAACCAGCAATATTAATCTTACAGCGATAATGCGACAGCATTGAATAGTATTTTCAAAATAACCTTTTGCTGATAAACACGGAAATTCTGTGAAGTATTAAGAAAATTACTTTCTTACTTGATAATACGTAGATACTACGTTAATATTCGTCTTTGTTATCATTATATTAAATAATAAAAGATGCGTCCGTAGCTCAGTTGGTTAGAGTACCATCTTGACATGGTGGAGGCCAGTGGTTCAATTCCACTCGGACGTACCAATGTATAGAGTTATAATATTTTATTTTGTATCCCCTAGTTTTAAATATATTTGCCTATAAAATAGGGTAATAACCTAGGTTATGTTATCTTTAGCACCGCGCTTAATAATAAGTAAAGTGATTTGTGTGAAAAAATATAGCATGTAATCTACATAAATGATAAAATAGTATATTTAAATCTCATCTCGTTATGATGCATAATACATTGTATACACGATAAATTTATAGTATCAATATATTGTTTTCAATAATATATTGATACATATATTTTAAATTAATTAATTAATTTAATAAATTATTAGTCTATATAGCTCTTGGAGTGACAGTAGGATATTTCAAAAATTATTTAAATAATGGGAATACTTTAATATATAAGGTCTAAGTTAGTTATTAAAAAAAGATAAAACACGTAAATATAAAAGATATATACAATGTTATACCTTAACATTTATTTGATGCTATCAGGTGATAGATGAATTTCATAACAATAGATTTACCACTATTTTATTCTTTTTGATCATTATTTGCAGAAAATTATGTCATGAAAAAGACCAAGATTGTTTGTACAATTGGCCCTAAAACTGAATCAGAAGAAATGTTTACCAAGTTACTTAACGCTGGTATGAATGTTATGCGTCTTAATTTTTCACATGGTAACTACGAGGAGCATGGTAAACGCATTCATACATTACGTACCGTAATGGCAAAAACTGGACTTAATGCCAGTATACTACTGGATACTAAGGGTCCAGAAATTCGTACCATGAAACTAGAAAACAGCAAAGATGTTTCTCTTGTCGCAGGACAAGTATTTACCTTTACTACTAATAAAAAAGTCATCGGTAATAACAAACGCATTGGAGTTACCTATACCGGTTTCTCATCTGATCTAAAAATTGGTAATACTGTGCTAGTTGATGATGGTTTGCTTAGTATGCAAGTAATCGATGTGAAAGAAAATGAAGTCATGTGTAAAGTATTAAATAACGGAGATCTTGGTGAAAACAAAGGTGTTAACTTACCTGGTATTTCCATTCAGTTACCTGCACTTGCTGAGCAAGATAAGCATGACTTGATTTTTGGTTGTGAACAGGGCGTAGATTTTATTGCTGCCTCTTTTATTCGCAAGCGCTCTGACGTACTAGAAATACGTGAACATCTAAAAATTCATGGTGGTCAGCAAATCCAAATTATTTCTAAGATCGAAAACCAGGAAGGGCTTAATAATTTTGATGAAATACTCGAAGAATCTGATGGCATCATGGTGGCTCGTGGAGATTTGGGGGTTGATATTCCGGTAGAGGAGGTTATTTTTGCTCAAAAGATGATGATTGAAAAATGCAATCAATCACGTAAGTTAGTGATCACCGCTACCCAGATGTTAGATTCGATGATTAAGAATCCGCGTCCTACTCGTGCGGAAGCTGGAGACGTAGCTAATGCTATTTTGGATGGTACTGATGCCGTCATGCTCTCTGGCGAGAGCGCTAAGGGTAAATATCCTTTGGAAGCAGTCACTATTATGGCTACGATCTGTGATCGTACAGATCGTGTAATGCCAATACGCATTGATAAGTTTAACAATAATAGTAAAATACGTATTACTGAGGCAGTATGCCGTAGCGCAGTTGAGGCCGCAGAGAAACTAGGTGCTCCATTAATTATAGTGGCAACAATCGGAGGAAAATCAGCTAAATCAGTACGTAAGTATTTCCCTAATGCGTTAATATTAGCACTGACTACTAATGAAGTAACTGCTCGCCAGTTAATTCTTAGTAAAGGCGTTATTCCCATAAAAGTAAAAGAAATAAGCTCTACTGATGATTTTTATCGAATTGGTAAAAAAATTGCGTTATCAAGTGGTTTAGCTAAAAAAGGCGATATAGTCGTAATGGTGTCAGGCGCACTTGTACCGAGTGGTACTACAAATACTACTTCGGTACATATGCTATAAACTATTATTTTTTATACTTATATTTCATTAAAATACTTTATAAATCTTTATATAAATTAGTTGTTACTATCTTATTAGCAATAGTATTATATTTAACTATTATACAAAATAAATTATTACAATGTTCAAAAAAAGATTCTCTTTAAAAAAAAGTTTATGCAATACTTCTAATCTAACATGGAGATTTACTTAATTTAGAAGGCTATATAATGAATATTACTAAAATGATGCTAAGTGTAGTAATTTTAGGCTCCACTCTGCTGATAGGTTGTTCAAGTAGTACTAAAATTGAAGAACTATCTACTGATATCCAAACCCTCAACGCTAAATTTGATCAGCTGAGTAGTGATTTAACTGGGATGAGTGCTGATATTCAAGCGGCTAAAGATGATGCCTCACGGGCTAATCAACGTCTAGATAACCAAGTTCTTACTTATAAAAAGTAAGACAATTCTGATCATGGTGCATATTATGCGCCATGATCAGAAAGTATAATGCACCGGCATTATAGGGTAGGATAATTAGTGTACTACCTGTTATAAAGATAATATAAATAGGTCTAAGAATAATAGAAGGGATGGTTCGTACTATCTAGTAAATATAATGGTAATAAATTAACAACTTCTTAATTTAGACTTAAAGAGTTAATGTATCTATAATGATTATTTATAATAAGCACAAGACTTTACGACGAATTGCATTAATCATTGCTTCTACTCCTTGTGAACGTGATTGTGTTAAATATTGATTAAGCTTTAGTTCACGAAAGAATGGGCGAACATCAAGATCAATAAGTTGTTGTGGCGTTAATGAATGATAAAGAATAAAGATTAACGCCAATAGCCCCTTAACGATGGCTGCATCACTGTCGCCTTGAAATTTAAGATACCCATTCATGTCATAATCTATTAAAATCCATACCTGACTTTGACAGCCGTAAATTAAATTAATTGGCTGCCTAGCAGCATCATTTAATGCGGTCAATTGTGCTCCCAGCTCAATTAAGTACATATATTTTTCTTCCCAGTTTACACAGCAAGAAAAATTACGTGTTAATTTATTTTTGTCTGGTAGATCCGCCATAAAGTTTCTTTCCATGTATAATGAGCTTATGCTGCCTTAATCTAGTAACTTTTGAATACGTTTAAGACTAGATACTAATATCATCACTTCCTCTTGTGTATTATATAATGCTAATGAGGCTCGACACATACTAGGTACCTTATAAAATTCCATTAGTGGCATAGCACAATGATGGCCAGTGCGAATCGCAATACCATATGTATCGAGAAAGCTACCAACATCATAGGCATGGTGTTTGCCTAGATTGAAAGAAATTACTCCGGTGCGATCTGCGGAGCCGTATATTTTTAATGTAGGTATCCTGTATAATTCCTCTAGTGCATACTGAATAAGTGATTGTTCATATTCATGAATTGTTTCTAGACCAAGTGCATTCACGTAGTCAATAGCCGCGCCTAACCCAATAATAGCAGCCGTATTTGGTGAACCTGCTTCAAAACGCCATGGCGGTTCAGTAAAGGTAGTGCCGGAAATTAAGCTTACTTGTTGAATCATTGCCCCACCTAACTCCCATGGCGGCATCTGCTGCAGCAATGATCGACGACCGTATAGTACTCCTATACCAGACGGTCCATATAGCTTATGACCAGAGAATACATAAAAATCGCACTCTAATGCCTGTACGTCAACTATATTATGCATAACTGCTTGCGCACCATCAATTAATACGCGTAAATTAGGGGCTTTCTTTTTGGCACGGATGATAATATCACGCAGTGGATTAATTGTACCTAGTACATTAGATACCTGAGTTATAGATAATAATTTACAAGAAGAATCAATAATATCGACTAGAATATCCAAATCTAAGGTACCATTTTTATGCAATGGCCATACTCGTAGATTTAATCCATGCTCCTGTGCTAAAATCTGCCAGGGTACAATATTAGCGTGATGCTCCATTTCAGTGATAATAATACTGTCGCCTGGATGTAGTAAGTGGCGACCAAAGCTATTAGCTACTAAATTAATACCTTCAGTAGCACCTTTAACAAAAATAATCTCTTCTGCTGATGCTGCATTAAGAAATTGTGCTATTTTGTTACGTATTGCCTCTATTTGCTGTGTTGCGTTGGAGCTAAGGGTATGGGTGCCACGGTGCACTGCTGCATAACTATGACAATAAAATTCTAGTTCACTATTAATTACCACCTGTGGCTTTTGTGCGGTGGCAGCGCTGTCAAGGTACACTAATGGGTGATTATGAATTTTCCGATGCAATAACGGAAAGTCGCGGCGTATGTGATCAATCGGATAACTCATGCGCTCTCCCTTGGTAGACGCTGGGTGATACAATTTATTACACTTTCTCGGAGAGTTTTATTTAGAATATTTGCAGTTAGTTCAGCAGAAAAAGCAACTATAATCATTTGCTGTGCATCCTGCTTATTAATACCACGTGACTGCATATAAAATAACTGCGCCACATCGATAGATCCAACTGTAGCTCCATGACTACATTTAACATCATCCGCATATATCTCCAACTCTGGTTTGGTGTTCACTTCCGCATCTTTGCCTAGAAGTAGATTACGGTTAGTCATATTACCATTGGTTTTAATTGATTTTTTAGCAACATTGATTATACCATGAAAGACTGCTTTAGCTTGATCACTTACTATGGTTTTATGTAGCTGATCACTATTACAATAACCTTGATTATGTTCTATATAGGTACGAATATCACATACCTCTTTACCAATCGGTAATACTAGACTATTTATTTTTAGATTAGCACCCGTGCTATTAAATTGTGAGCTAATATTATGACGAGTTAATCTGGTTCCTAATAGGAAGTTATCGCTTTTTACTTGTGCATTAGAGTTAATAACTAGGTCATTATGAGAAAAGTGGTAGCTAGATTTATTTTCAAAAGCTAGCTTATAGTGCAATAGCTTAGAATTATTAGCTATATTAGCTGTTAACCGCGCACCAGTAAAGTGTTCAGCATCATCTAGACTTACATAATGCTCAATAACTTCAGCTTGCGCTCTAGGTAAGATCTTAAGGTGATGACGATAATGTACGGTGCTTACCTCATTTTTTGTTTTCTTCCCGCTACTAATATGTAATAAGTATAGCGGCCTTGCTGCTTTTTTATCACAAGGTAGGTGGATAATGCTAATTTCTTTTGCTAGGCTTTCCGTTAAGTGTAAAAAAATTTCTGATTGAACGGGCTGTGCTGACAGAGTGTGTACAGTATCGTTGGTTACTAGTTCAAATAAATACTCACCTAGATAGGAATCACTTAACATTGCGTTAAATTGTCCATTAATAAATACTAAACGATAAGCATCAATATTGAGCGCTAATGTATCGCGCTGTACGATAGTAACCGGTTCGGACAAAGGTGTAGTAAATTCTTGATTACACATTTCCTTCAATGGAACATGTTTCCAATTTTCATCTTTACATGTTAGGGAACAAAGATGTTGTACTTGTTGCCAGTGTGTCAAGGCGTGAGCAGTATGTTTTTCACTACCGCATTTAAACAGGTTAGACCACTGCTGTAATACATGTAAGCGTTCATTATTCAGCAAGCCAGCCATAACCACGCTCCTCTAATTGTTTCACTAGCGCGAAATCGCTAGATTTTATGATACGCCCGTGAGACAAAACATGTACGTAGTCTGGCTTGATATAATTCAGAATACGTTGGTAATGAGTGATAATAATAAATGCGCGTTTCCCATCTCTTAGTGTATTGACTCCGTTAGTAACAATCTTAAGTGCATCAATATCTAGGCCGGAATCAGTTTCATCTAGAATACATAAAGTTGGCTCGAGTGCTGCCATTTGTAAAATATCATTACGTTTTTTCTCTCCGCCGGAGAAACCTACATTTACAGATCGAGTAAGTAAGTCATTCGGCATCTTCAATAGTGTAATTTTATCTTCAATAAACTTTGTAAAATCAAAACGATCAAGCGCCGGATATTGACGATATTTACGCACTGCATTAACCGAAGCCTGAAGAAAGAACAGGTTACTAACACCTGGAATCTCCACTGGGTATTGAAATGCTAGAAATACTCCTTCACCAGCACGTTCCTCTGGTGCTAATTTTAGCAAATCCTTACCTTTAAAAATCACTTCACCTTCTGTAACCTTATAACCTTCATAGCCTGCTAGCGTATTGGAAAGTGTACTTTTGCCAGCACCATTTGGTCCCATAATGGCATGAACTTCACCAGGATTAATTACCAAATTCAACCCATTAAGGATTTCATTACCTTCTACACTTACGTTTAAATTCTTAATACTTAACATGAATTATCCTAAGGTTTTGCTACTAAGCTAAAATTTGGCAGTTACCCTATACTATGTTCTAGGCTAATTGCCAATAGCTGCTTAGCTTCAGCGACAAACTCTAATGGCATCTCAGAGAAAACATCCCTACAGAAGCCATGAACTATTATTAATATAGCATCTTCTTCACTAATACCACGTTGGCGACAATAAAATAACTGATTATCACTTATCTTTGCTGTTGTAGCTTCATGTTCTAACTGAGCGCTGTTATTGCGTATTTCAATAGATGGGTAGGTATGAGCACTACTATTTGGCCCGATTAGCATCGAGTCGCACTGTGTAAAGTTACGTGCATTGTCTGCTTCTGGTAGTACTTTTACTAGCCCACGATAGGTATTATTACTTTGACCGGCAGATATCCCTTTAGCAATAATGGTGGATTGAGTATTTTTACCAATATGGATCATCTTAGTGCCAGTATCTGCCTGTTGGTATCCATTAGTTAACGCTACTGAGAAAAATTTACCAATTGAGTTATCACCTTGTAAAATAACACTAGGATATTTCCAGGTAATAGCTGAGCCTGTTTCAGATTGGGTCCAGGACATTTTTGATCCATTGCCCTTACAGTGTGCGCGTTTAGTAACAAAATTTAGGATACCAGCTTCTCTATCTCCTCCAGAAAACCAATTCTGCACTGTTGAGTATTTCACTTCAGCGTCTTCATGTAAAACTACTTCAACCACTGCAGCATGTAACTGGTATTTATTGCGCACTGGGGCAGAGCAGCCCTCAATATAACTAACGTAACTACTCTTATCGGCGATAAGGAGGGTGCGTTCAAATTGTCCGGTTTTGGCAGCATTAATTCGAAAGTAGGTTGATAGCTCCATTGGGCAACGAACTCCTTTAGGCACATATATAAAAGTCCCATCAGAGGCTACCGCCCCATTTAAAGCTGCGAAGAAATTGTCATCCACCGGCACTACACGTCCTAAATATTGACGTACAAGATCAGGATATTCCTGAATAGCTTCGCTAAATGAGCAAAAAATCACTCCATGTTCTGCCAGTTTTTCACGGTAAGTGGTAGCAACAGAAACGGAGTCAAAAATAGCATCTATTGCTATTTCGCCACCTTCACGTACTGGCACTCCAAGTTGATTAAATGCTGATTCTACTTCATGGGTTAGATATTTTTTTTCTGTTCCAGTGTCATTCTCATCACAACTGCTACAGGACGGCGCTGAATAATAACTATAATCCCCATAATTTAGTTGTGGATAGTGAGCTTTTAGCCAGTGTGGTTCCTCCATTTGCAACCAAGCTTGATAGGCGTCAAGACGAAATGCTAACATCCAAGATGGCTCGTTGCGCTTGATTGAAATCGCGCGTATAACCTCTTCATTAATGCCATTTGTTAACTCATCTGTAGCCAGTTGAGTAAAGAAACCTTCTTTATAATATCTGTCACTAACCCAAGTTTCTATTTCATCAGATATTTCTATATTACTTTGCGTCATGTTAATTGCATCACTCAAGTGCTAAAACTCTCACCACACCCGCAAGAATGCTGAGCTTTAGGATTATTAAATTTAAACATCTGATTTAACCCTCTATGGACAAAATCTACTGTAGTGCCATCAAGAAATGGCATAGCTTTTAATGGTATATAAAGTTTAGCACCATCACGTTCAAACAGCAGGTCATCATTAGCAGGATTAAAACTTAAATCTAACGCATAAGTAAAACCGGCACATCCAGATTGCTTAATACTTAATTGCAGTCCTTTTACCTGTGGTTGCGTTAGTTTAATAATTTGTTGTACGGCGCTATCGGTTAGCGTAATACCTCGCCAGATATGATCGCATAAAGAAAAAGTTTCAATATTTTTCGTTTGCATAATTTTACCTTAAATTTATATCTGATTATCACTTAACTAGATAGTGTATGCTATAGTCATTAGGCATGTAATTTTAACTACTTGTTTTGTAAATACATTAAACTGAGTACTAATTCTATTAACCTAGTTAATTAAGTCTAATCATTAGTGATAAAACCTAATCATTAGTGATAGAGATTTACTTTTTTAGTGCATTAGAGTTAACATATGCTCTCTAAGGTGACTCACTATACTATATACGTCTAATCTCTTTGCAATCATGTACTATTTGTAGATAGTACTGAAATAATTTATGATAAAAAATATATGAAATATCTATTTAAATATATTATGTATTATAAAATACACCCAGAGACAGTAAACACCCTTCTTTAGTCATTAAACACTGTACTGTATGATGTAAAAGTGATCAATAATGACTAGCCATAGTAGAATGTAGTATACGGCATAGATGCTTGCATCTATTATTAATGTTGGTCTATCCGATACCTGTGGTAAAAATGTAGTACTAAAATATAAGAAATATTTAGTGTTAACAACTATAATCAGGTGATTAACATTGACTTTAAATATTGGTAATAATTATAGAGTCAGTCTATATACATAACTACATGTACGGACAATCAGCTATTATTTTTATCTATTGCACAGTTATAATTTATGCTCTGTGATATAATTATTTTATCATATAGCTAATAAAATTATTAATTTGTATGGCTATTCTTAGGCAATTCTCTACTAGTTAGCAAAAATTCAATTTTGAAAGTACTTGTTATAAGCTTACAATCAATGAAATATAACTACAAAAGTAATATTTTTATTATCTAGTATTGCACTTTTTATTCTATATAGGACACTCTATAGTACATAATTAGCATTGCTAAATTAGCAGTGATTTATATATTTTAGTCTATACTGTTATGCATATATTTATTATTGAAAAAGATTTATATATTTCCTAAATTCTTGTGACTTTATCATTGTTTCTAAAGATTGTTTACGCGTAGTGCAGTAGTCTCCTTTCAGACTAGAAATTTATAAGATTACGTAATTAGATGCAGTACTTTGTATGTCTTTATTTAAAGCCTAAGTTA
This sequence comes from Serratia symbiotica str. 'Cinara cedri', assembly GCA_000238975.1. GTDB lineage: Bacteria > Pseudomonadota > Gammaproteobacteria > Enterobacterales > Enterobacteriaceae > Serratia_D > Serratia_D symbiotica_A. Next base: position 845,049 of record CP002295.1, read on the forward strand.
TAAACTGATGAATTAATAAGCAAATACAATAGGTATTGTAGAAATAAAAAAACAATATTATGTATACCTCTGTATATGTTTTACTATATATCTAACTAAATATATTATAATCTACACAATAATTATTGGTAATAATAATAGTTAGTATTATTTTTAACTTCATAACTATGACCAATAATGCTTATCTCCTCAAGGAGATAGTAGTTATGTTTAGTATATTAAAGTATGCTTCTATGTTATATCGATTGATATCCCGTATCCAAAAAAATATTTTATACTTGTTTTACGATATTTTTATATTGATTAGATACGTGATTATTTATTATCCGCAATTCATGGTTTTATTTCTAAAATTTAACTATGCTAATGTATATAGCTATTATAAATTTTAGTGCGCACTAATAATGTCAATTATCTCCTGCATTAGAGATGACATAACGTTATAACAAACTTATACTCCACGTTTATTGTCCGGAGTTATTTTACTGACTGTTAAAGCTTATTATTATAGTTAATGTAATCAATGCTAATATTTTTAGTCAAACAAAAGAAATAAACTGCAGTAATGAGTGCATTAATGAGCTGTATTTATGTCTTGATATTTACTTTGTAAATTAATAAATACACGATGTGTATTTAAATAGTTTAAAGTTTTCTTAATAATTTATATATCTATAAGATATTATATGCTTATATTAAGTAAGGAATATTTTCCTTGTAGATTCTACATCTGATTGTTATTCATATTTATGAATACAGTTACTATATTATTCGTGATCATGTCTAAAGGGATGTAAGTTACGTATAAATATATACGATATAAAAATCCGTCACTCAATATCACATGCTTATGATTTTTTATCTATTAGATTAGGATATATTTTATATTTGATATAAAGTACTAATTCAGCTTCTGATAGTTATTGCTTGGTATCAAGTTAGTTCTGGTTTATAAGATAGAGGTATTAATATTCTTGGTTTTATATGCTGCAGAGCGTCTAGTTTCTACAGTTATATATGCTTTAACGGCTAACATATTCTCAGTGAGTGATTTTAAAATTACTTAACACATTAACCTAGTCCAGTATTATGAATATGCATCTCTTACAATTTTATATATTGTAGTAAAAAGAAAGATTATAAAAAAATCTTTTAGATAAGAATCACTGATTTATAAATATTATTACTGCGATAAATGGTTTAACCATTAATGCTATTATAGCTGATAAATACTACTATATTTTATATATTTTCATCTCTGACAAAAAGCTTTAGTTGCGTCATAACAGTTAATATTGGTATTTTGTTATTTAATGTTAAAGCAAGCGTAAATATTTATATCTACTATTAAATATTATCTAAGTATTAGTATATTATATTGCTTAAATAAAGATGAATAATAACTTATTTTATACTAATTATTTAGTCTGATTATATTCAGACCTGGTGATTAATTTTTAGCTTATATATAATATAATTCATGACAGATTATGCTATGCATTAAGTTATCATCGGGTTAACATAATATTCATAATTATTAGTGATTAATAATTACATATGTTTATAGCGGCATATGTTTTATGGATAAAAGTCTATTAAACATTATTTGTTATATTAATTTTACTATTTTTATTAGATTAGTGATTGTATTAACTTAAAGTTAAGTGTCGCATGAGTTCAATAGCCTCTATAAATATTTTATTAATTAGAAGTGAGTAGTGTTTACTGATTGCGTATTGATTAATATTATAAAAATACGTTGCGTAACGATAAATGAAATAAATATTATTTAACATATAATGTCTCTATATATCTAGAATAATAGAGTTATATTTAGTTAAATTGCTTTAATAAATATTAATTTACTTATAGGTGTAATTAAAATAAAAAAATAAACTGTAAATATAATGCTTATAGTATTATTATTTAATTTTTTATGATGCGATCATCGCTTAAATATCATTTATTAATTGAATTAATTAAGGTATTTAAGAAACAGGTTATAATATATGAATATCAACGTGCTTTTATATGTTATACATACAGTTATTTATGGTATTTGTATAGTATATACTATATTTATATATTGTATATATATTATAATGATTATATATGTTTATATAAACTAATTATAGTAATTTATGCTGACTACATACTCATATAGGATTACATTAGATTGTTGTTTATACTATCCTAATTTTATTGGCAATAAATATTGTAAATCTATGTATGCGTATTATCATTTAATTATATCGAGAAAATGCACAATATACTGCAAAAATTGACAAATATACACTTTAATAATACGCTACTACAATATTAGCTCTTTAGGAAAGATCCCTATTGATTACACAACTGAAATATGAATATGATTTACCACGAATTATTTTTGGCACCCTGTTTATTGCAACAATGATCATTGTTAGTATTTGGGTTATTCAGCCATTTATTCCAGGTTTAGCTTGGGCTGCCATGGTAGTGATTACTACTTGGCCATTACTGATCAAGTTACAAAAAATACTGTGGGGTAAACGTTCACTAGCGGTAATTATCATGACGCTGCTGCTGATCTTGTTGTTTATCTTGCCAATTTCTCTAATGATTGTAAGTTTGATAAGTAATAGTGGCTTTGTTATTGCATGGACTAACACTTTAAGCAAAATGCATATGCCTGATCTGATGTGGCTACAATCACTACCAATGTTCGGTGATAAAATTTATAATAGTTATCATATTTTATTAAATACCGGAGGTTCAGCTATTTTGGCGAGAGTGCAACCATATTTTGTTCAAACTGCTACTTGGTTTGTTACTCAGGCTATACATATAGGTCGTCTATTATTAGACTGTACTCTAATGTTATTATTTAGTGTGATTTTATATGCGCGCGGTGAACAAGTATCATGTAGTATTCGTCATTTTGCAGTGCGTTTAGGTGCTGAGCGTGGGGATGCTGCAGTATTGATAGGGGGGCAAGCGATTAGAGCAGTAGCGCTAGGCGTAGTAGTTACAGCATTAGTCCAAGCAGTGCTGGGATGGATTAGTTTGGTACTAAGCGGCATTCCCGTAGTTACTTGGTTGACATTGCTGATTTTTATTTGCTGCTTAGCACAATTAGGGCCACTGCCAGTGTTAGTGCCAGTTATTATTTGGCTATACTGGGGTGGCGAAAATACTTGGGCTACAGTGCTTGTAATATGGAGTTGCATGGCTGCAGCACTAGATAACGTGTTACGTCCAATACTGATACGTATGGAGGCTGATCTACCAACTATACTAATCTTGTTAGGGGTCATTGGAGGAATATTAGCATTTGGTTTAATTGGTCTTTTTATTGGTCCTGTGGTTTTAGCCGTCTCTTATCGTCTGCTCACAATATGGATAGATGAAATAGCTAACCCGAGTACCGTATTACCTAACTCCTAAAGAACGGTATTTATAATAGATTTATGCCATAATTTTTATGTTTTTAGCTAAAAATAAAATATAATGCTATTATTTAGCTGGGTGATATTTAAGTATATTTTAACTTAAAAGTATAATAGTAATATTTATTATGGCATGTAGATTGTTAAATATTATTTATAGTATATTTATATTTTTATATAAAAATTATTTTTTATTCTGAAATTTATATTTCATTATAACATTTATCAATTGAGTAGTAATAATGCTACAGAATTTTCCTAAATAAACTTTAAACTAAAATTAATATTTAATAGACTAATTTATATATATTAGATTTTTAGCTAAAAAATAAGAACATTTCTCTGTCTACTATGATTTAGTATAGAATAGGCATTTATATATTGCTTGCATTTTAACTTATGTCTGATTCCCAGGTGAGAGAATTTAACTGATTATCTAAATTACAGTAGTGATTTGTTAATATTTAACAATATCTTAATATATTTACTTGGTAAGCTAGTTTTATATATATTATTATGATAGTAGATTACTAATATTCCTATATCTATATGTTATTCTATTGATAGCTATTAAATATTCCTAATATAGGGGCTATAAGTTTACATATAGCGCTAATTTACTGTATTTTTTATTACATAATAGGTACTATTACTGAATTATATTATACTTAAAGTTAAGATATTTCAAGCTCTTTGCTAAAGATTAATTATATTATAAATTATAATTATTAGTGAATAGTTAGATTGTTTGTTAAACGCCCAAGATTATTATCAATATTGATTATTTTCTTAATTATACTGTATACATAGCTAAGTGCATGATTATATATATTTGCAATAAATTTTTAACACTGAGATCACTTATGTTTTCTTTAATATTACTAAATACTATATTTGCTCTAATTATATCTTTCTACAATAGAGATATATGTAAATATTAAATATATATAATATTACGCTATTTATATTTACTATATAAATTTAATATAAGTTAATATCATATTTTATTTAGTCGTAAAATAACTTCCTTAGTTTAATTTAATAATTACTTCATTTAAGTAATATCTTGTTTTATATATAATTTGACCCATATTTATCTTTTGTATTTTCCCTTACTTAATCTATAAATTCAGTTGCAATATATCTTATTATTCTTATACAATATGTTTGACTAATAGGTAAATATTTAGCAAATTATAATTATTAACTCCATGATGGTAAAATTTTATACTCCTGTTTTTAAATTCTCAGTTAATATTATTAGAATTATATTAATAAAGCTAGATATACACCAAATATTAATTTTTAGTAAAAAATGCGATTATTAATATATCATATGTAATGTTATATATAATTTACTATACCTAGCCACTCTTATTTAAGGAAAATAACACATCCCCCATAAATATCAGTAATATATAATAATTAAGCAGTGTTTTCAATTTAAGTCTTTACTTTAAACTGCAAATTAGCAGGCATATTTCATATATTATAATATTTACTAAATTTTAACTAGTGAGATATTTAAATGTTATAGCTAAGGTAATTTTGGTGTAGTTTTTCCTATTAATGCATTAGTCCAGATGTTATCTTCAGTATGTTAATAACGTTCATGGATAATGTATATCCTATGAAACTATTATAATAATTTATTTATAAATACTTATTTAGTGTAAGTTAAGTAAATATCTGATACATATATCAATTGATATTTTAATATTTCTATATATTTATCTTTTTATTTGTAATTTTTAATAAAATATAGCTGTAATCACAGTTATCTAGTGACCTTAAAATTATTAATCTAATCTAAAAAATGACTAAAGCAACGAATAGTATAATATGTATCTTTTATTTTAATGGTAGAGAGATATATAATTGATACTAAGATATAATCGCGTAGAAAGATGTATTAATTTGAATATAGACTTTATTACTTAGAACATGAACAACAATAAAAAATGTTAGAAATATTTTATTAGAATTTTACTATTCTATAGTACTATTAATTTTATGAAATAAAATAATACGTATTACTTATTATTAGTAGATATACTATCACTAGTATATATAGTAATAGTATGTTAATATTAGTAGCTTAATTATTATACTATATTTTAAGTGTCTTGTGCTAAGCGCTAGATGAAATCATGTACTATTTTGTAACGAGTACTTATCAACAATATCTATCAATATTATTGATAGTATAAAAATACTATTAGGCGTAAAAGTGGGGTAAGATGATTATCTTATATAATAAATATATAAATATTACTGATAATATTTTTTTTCTTGTTATTATTTTTAGGATAAAAACAATAATACTAAATTTACTCAAATAAAAATTTCACCGCTAATTAATGACCTATCTTGAATAGTATAAGAAAACTATGTTTTAGTTTTAAAAAATATTTTTTCTTATAAAACATTATCTTCATTAATAAAATTATACGATAATTACATTATCGCTTCAGCTAAATATTGAAATCCTTTTCATAATTATACTTATACTCTTAGTGATTTAGGATCACACATTCTTTCCTAATAAAAAATTTAGTTTTATTCTTAGTTAAAGTATTAAGCGTTAGATAACACTAGTATTAGTTAGCTGTTCAGCGTATACAGTATGGATAGATAATCGAAATAAATGATTATATGTCAATAACAATAACATAGTTTATCTATATGCTTTAGTGCAGTTTAACTTTTACATTTACCCTATAGCTTGTATGTCACTTTAAAAAATGCTAATAAAGATTTATTTACAATGAGATATCCTTGTATCCTTAATTATTGAAGCTTGCTAGCAAGCGGTAATTTAATATAAAATCAGCAAGAAAAAAATTCTAATATCCTTGTGATAGATTACGAGATAAGGCTTATAAATTATGCTTATGTATCATATTAACGTAACATGCTTATATACATATTTATTTATTACAGCTACTCACTAGCTAGGTATTACTTAGAATTTTTATTTCAGTAGACTTCCTAAAAGATAGCTATCCAATAAAGACCTTGTAGAACAAAGCAACCTATATATCTGTCATTATACATGACCTGGATTATTGTAGTATTCTCTTTGCGATATTCCTATGATAATTACCCTTGCATAATATATTAATACTGTTTAGCAGAGGGTTAATAATTAAATTACACTTATATTAAGTTAAGGTGATTAATAGAATAGTTTATTAGTATTTACATAATTAGATCGTGATATAGCGCCGTTAATATCATTTATCTTAAGCTTAAATAATTTAGTTATAATATAAAATTTCACTTAATTAGTTGATGATTTTATGTTTTTTTTGGTAAAAAATTGGTAATTTATTATTTTTTTAAATGTAAGCAAAGGGTAATAAATTATATTGTTCGCATTTACTAATTAGAAAGAATGAATTTAATAATTTTTTTTTAAAGGTGACTAATAAGTAGATCATTATATTTTTTAAGTTATTATGTATAGCGATATTTTAATATCAATTGAGATCTACATAATTCAATAATTTTTTATAGTACAATAAATTAAGATTTATTCTAGCTATAAGGTCTGAACTATGATTCAAACTATTACAATTAGTTTATATTTATATTGCAGTTTATTTACTTTTGTTTTAGCAAATCAGCTAAAAACATAGCTACTAATAAAATTAGATGTAAGTGTAATATTTATTTAATGTTATTTTGTATCGGTTTTCTTAATGTAGAAATACTTATTTATTATATATAAATATATTTATATATAATAAATTATAAATGAATTGCAAGGACTAATTATTTAATATGAATTAAATAATTTTTATATATATATATGTAAAATATTTACTGAGAATCATATGATTTAAAAAATGCATTACGATAGAAGCTTTTTAACTAATGAATTAATTTTTTATTAAAAATATTTAGCAAAATAATAATTTAGAATAAAATTCTATATATTATTAATTTATGTAATATTAACAATCATTTTAATTTAATAAAAGAAGAATAACTACATTAATTTATAAATTTACTTTAAATAAATTAATATGTTGTATTAAATAAATTCTAAATTTACTAGTATATCGATTTGAAATAAAATCTCAATAATAAGTAATTAATAATACTATGATAGTATATTAGTCAATAAAACTATAATTAGTTTCTTAAGTACAAATATGTAATTTATTATTATATTCTGTATTTTAAAAAATATTAAATTTTTATATAAAATTTTTATAAGAAAATATAATATTTAGTTCATTATATGGCAGGTTTAGTTCAGTAACGGTGTCATATAGACACTATAAGTAAGGTTATATAAATGAATTTTTAATTATTTACGCTACTGCATTATGTACATCCTGATAGTCAGGTATTGACGGCTATCAATATATTTCTTTATATGTTAGTTTATTATTATATAATTTATTAAGTTATAATTAAGTATTTTAATATACAAATTTTACATATTAGTGGAGATAAAACACTAAAAATATTAACTATTTAATATTTTTGCTATTATTTAGCTAAACAAATTTAATGATATAAATATATATAATAGGAAATTATTCTATTATATAGTCACCATCTTCAAATACAAGACACTAAAACATTAAAAAATAAAATAATAGATATTTTATTTAGCTAATACATTAATTATATAGGTAATAATTAATATACGGCTTGGTACTAGTATTTTTTAACCATATTTAGATATATTATTAGTATAATGAATAATCATTAATAATATAACCAATAAAATTGGTATCAGTCCGTATAATTAAATCAAGTAAATAATTTAGTAAATTATGAATATATTGCTGCCATAAACTAAAACTAAACTAGTAAATATCTTAAAATTAATAGATGATTAGTATAATAAAAATATAAATTATATTAATAATATAAATTAGTAGATAATAGAATATTCTAACCAAAGATCTGACTATTAACCATATGATATCTAGTAATGATGTGTACTGAATTAGTAATATATACTTAGGACTATTAAAATAATATATAGTTATTTATGTTACATGCATTTCATGAATAACTGTGCGAATATTAATAATAGTAAATAGTTTACTGATTGTATATACATTTAATATATATATTAAATATAATCACTAATACTATATCTGAGTAAGATATTAATATTTAATTAAAAATATGATGCTTTAGTTATTAGCATAAAGTTATTGCTTTATAAAGTATTGTAATTAATATCAATATTATCAGTACTAACTAATACGACTTAGTTGTGGCAAGCTATGCTATATATAGGTGACGTAATATATTGAGTTATGTTATTATAATCCCAATCATAACCCACTGATACGCGCTAGCGTAGATTATTTTTCAGTTGTGTCTGTCTGGTAAAAATAATAGCATTATTACTTATTTCTGGTGTAATCGATGCTAATTGCGTCAGCTAACCATGTTTACTAAATAACTAAGTATAGTTTTTATTCATATAAATAAAGACAGATAATTTATTATTTAGTACTTTTTTTAAAGGGTTATGTAGTTGCTTAAGGTTTTCTTTAGATGAAAACCTAAAATTAAAAAAAAATATTTTCTTTTTTATAAATTTAGTTAACTATACAGGAAGTAATTATTGCTAATATTATAAATTATAGTACATGGATATTTTAATTCATAAGTGATTTCATCTTTATGACTAAGTATGAATTCAGATTGATAGAGTTATAGACTACGTAATAGCATGATCTGCTTGAAAACTTTTGTATTCTAACTTTATTTCATATTCCATATATGCTGATATACATAGTACTTGTGGTGTTATATATGATATAATATAGGTTTATCTTGTTTTAGTAACATTAAACAACTTAAGTCATCATTCTTAACTAAGTAGAAAAAATAGTTTTAGTTATTTTTTAATTGACATTAATCTAAAGTAATACTACGGATATCGATGTAAGCTATGGTAATTGATCTGCTATAATTAAAATAATAATAGAAAGTAGCGTCATGATGAGGATATTTTTTCAAAAATACTAGAATTAATTTTTCTCCCCAGGAAAATTAATTGTAAAAATTTGATCGCTATAGAAAAACCTATATTTATTAAAATAAGGGTAATTAATATGGCCATTGATGCATATATTATTTTTCATACTAAAGATGGTTAGTGTATTATTATACCTCTAGATAATATAATTATAATTATTAGCACTACCTGCATTAAAACTATTGATTTGCAATTTTATACTTTAAAATATACTATATAGTATATAATTACTAATTTATAGATTATTGTAGCACATAATCACTAATTTATTAATAATTAATATTTATTATACTATTGATAGAAGTTGACTATGATTGTTATAAGCTACAAGACAATCATTGTAAGGCTTACGTTGTAAGTGTTAATATTTAATATTAGCACTATTTATAAGATCAATAATAATATATAGGATAATATTTTTCTAAAATATTGCAGAAAACTAATGGGACTACTGTTTTAGTACTCACCCTAAAAAACACTATGTTATTTTTTTTTTATTGTAAGAATTTGTCTTGCAATATTAAATGAGTTGCTATATTATAGTTCTTAGCTTATTTAAATATAGCTAATTTTATTTAACTACTATTTATTTAACTACTATAATAGACTATTATTGATATCCAGTAAATAAAAAAAACAATCAATAATATGGTTCATTTTTTATTGATATTTTTATCAATTATCCCGTGTATTAATTTAGTCTCCTATGCAAATGTTATAGTGTAATAAATAGGTATATATTATTTCTTAGTGATCATTATACTAAATTTTATAACAGTAACTTGTCTAGTCAACGTAGTTCAATATTTTATTATAGTAATATTACTATAACCATTTTAAAATAACAATTTACACTATTCTTTACTACAATAAATAGTATTTATACTGACTATAATACTGATTTTAATAATTAAAGAAACATAACTATTTTTAGTAACTAGTCTTATTACTATATTTCATTAATAGTCTTAATGCGCATAAGCAATGATGTGCATGCTAGATACGCTAGCGAAAAATATCCTAGTGACATATTATAACTAGATTAAAGTATCATTTGCTACAGGAGTTTCTGATATAAGAATATTAAAATAATACTCTATATATCCTAGCTTAAAGTACAACAAGAATAATATATATTATGTATCGTAAGTATATTTAATAACCGTAGTCAATTATTTTTGCTTCACTAAATATATTCCAATTTAGGTATAAATTAACTTTTTTATATGCTTATGTATATATTGAACTGCTGCGCCTTAAGAAGAAATTTAAATCCTAGTGTAATATATATTTTATTTTTAATCTAGAGTTGCTCGCTTAATAAAAAATTAAGTATTTTGTTTTTTAGTAAGAAATGTTTTATTTTTATATAAATGTTGCTATACTAGTTAATATTTTAAATATTTTTAAAGCTAGTAAAGAGTAGAAAATTATTGTATAATAATAATTCTTAAAACTACCTAATAATTTTAGCTAATGTAGATATAACTGCTTTGTTAAACTAGGTGATCAATATTATTGATCTAATCATCACATAGATTATTTTAATCGTCCTTAATATATAATAAAACGTAAATATTATGAATAATATTTAGGAAAATAATATTTTTTACGTGTTGCGCTTAATTAGTAACTTTTTATTAAGTTTAGTGTATAATTAGTAAAGTACATGCCTGAAGAACTAATACGCTAAAATATAGGCTCTCTGACTTCATAATTATTCAGTTAAGGATTGAAATAGAGTACATACATCCTTTCTTTACTATTATCAATCTAAGTTAATATATATGATAATAACTTAAATACTAAATATATTTAACGTTATTTATTAGATTAGGTCAATTAATAATTATAAGTTATCTTCATCAAATGATTTATCATTGCATATTTTTTAAACTTGAATTGTGCTATAAGATAATGTACTTGTTATATTTATATAGTTGTTTAATATTTTCATATTTTCTTTCAAATTTCATTCCAATATACGTCATAGGTTATATATACTATATCTTTACGGCTCTTGATATTGATAGTGCCAAGAGGTGATATTTATAAATAGTAACTTAATTTATTGGAAATATATATTGATACATCCATCTATAAAGTGATAAGATAAAATTTCAAAGAAACCGCTAATTATATTTGAATTTATATTAAAACTATAAGTATAATTATGATTATTAAATTATTATGCATCAGCAATGAGCGCGGTAGTTCCTAATGTAGCTGTTAATCAGTACAGTGAATATTTAATTATTATATTTTGTTAATGTATAAGTTATACCATTATGTATACTTTAGTTAAACATTGATTAAATTTATTAGTTCATTGCTATGTACGAAAAATATATTTTTTTCTAATTTAATTCACTATTATCTATGATAGATCATTGCTGGAGTACATAATTAATAGTGTATTTTTAGTACTATGCAAGGTTCTTATTATGTGATATTTATAGCATTAAGACATGTTAGATAGGTAATTTACTTTGGGCAATATAATTAAAATTTACTATGTAGGATCTATAATTATTGATATTAAAGTATTCATGTTCTAAATTTATTTACGCCACTAAATATTCTAGTAACAGGTGTTACATTTTCTAAAATAGCTAACTTTCAATATATTTAAAATCTGTGAAAATTTTAGTTTATGTGTTACTCATAAACTTTAGTAATTATTTTTATAGCCCCAATTCTATTAGAACTTAGCATTTTATATGTAATAAATTTTTATCTAATATAATAGATATTATATCTGCAGTTATTATGACTTTACGTTGATTTACGATATACCTAGTATGATGCATTTATCTATTTTGTGTAATGTATTTATTTGTTTTATTTACATAATTTTATAATTACGTATTTTAATTAGTCTCTATTATCAATGGTATTGAAATAATATAGCATGCATATTAAAATTATATTAACATTTTGAAGAGATAATTATTCACTTATCAATCTACGGTGACAAAATAACACCCAACTACAGCTAGCGCATATAATACACTTATATAGTGAATGATTATAATATGTATGTATATAAACCAGCAGCATTATTTTAGTAATAAATATGCAATGGAGGAAAATTAATGTTTCATTACATTAAGTATGTTTAAATATAGCATGTACATAATCATTAGAATTAATTAATGCTCAAAACCTTTATAACTAATATCACGTTAAGAAATAAAATAATAATTTTTATTATTATTTTTCTCAAATTCTGTAGTTCTGCTGCTCATTAATTACTGTATAAGCTAAATAACTAGAATTAGCATCTGTACTCATTATATATATCGATAATAATTTCTCAATAAACCTTATAAAAAAATTAGGCAGCAATTAAAGTAATTAATAAAAAATATTATGAATATAGTTGAATACCTAGCTAACATTCGCTGTTTATTTAATAATACAGTAAATACTGCACTATTATCTTTAGTGCAAGCAAAAAACTGATAATTATTAGTAATTATTTATTTATTTAATTAAATAGATAGATCAATTAAATAGTTAAATAGATCGCTAAACTTGGATATAAGGTTAATTATTTTTATTAGGTTATATTACAATGATTTATCTTACTTATTGCATGATATATATTAATTTTTATAGTATATAATGTACTTGCTAAGTATAAATAAAGGTGCTTAACTAATAATAATACAACATTATTTAATAATATATTAGTAATAAGTATTGATCTATAGTTGTACATCGATAAATTAACAGTACGATAAATTATTCTATTTATTATATAAGATGGAATATTATATAACTATAACTATTGATCGTTATCGCGTACAATGTGTATTGTATAATATAATTTTTAATTATATTAATAAAATAAGTGATATTTGCAGGTGGTGTTATAAATTAGAATCTAATATAATAATTAAATCATTAATTAATTAATTAAAATTTACTATAATCTGTGAGTGATGTTCATAATTGTGATGTAATAGTAATTTCATTACCTTGCTTTATAGATGTTGCGTAATGACAATAAGAATATTAGTAAATATACTATTAACATTATAAATAAATATAACCACATAGAGTTAAGTACGTTAATTATAGAAAGATGTATCACGTTTAAGAAAAGTAAAGAATTTATCTGCTTATTGTCTACTGGTATAGATATTGATACTTTTAAGTTGTTTATATAAAAACATGAGGCCATGTTACAATAGCAAATAAGGTTTTTGATTGCATAATCAATATAATTATCAATCATATTCATGATACTAATTAAGTACATAGATATATAATATTCTATTTATTATTTAATAGTCAAAATATAAGACAATGCACATAAAATACATTTAAATATATATATCGTAAAAATATACTCCTATGTGAATTTATGTATTTTTAAACTTTTTACCTTAAATGATAATCAAGCCATGGTGCTTAATATTAATATATTACTATAGGTAAGGGGGTTAAATATATTTATGCAGATAAGTTGATAGCTATCAAAACAGAAATCTTATGCTGGTAAGCAGTTACAAGTAATATCAGTTATTATTTGCATGTGAAATATTAAAATTTTATAGGATTAATACTTATGCTCTTATGAATATCTTAAGAATATAATACCAATTATATTTATATTTAAACTTATTAATTATTGTAATCAGATTTCGGTTTCTACTAATAAATCTTACTGAGTGAGTGAAAGATATTGCAAATAAAAAATACTCCACTAATTGATTAGCTTTATTATTAATCAATTATCCTTCATAATAGTGAAAATTTTTTAATCGTTTGAACTAGTATTACCGTATAGTATTATCTGCCTATGATTAGTTATAATGAATACTTATTTTATCTGCAAAATTTTCGATCGGTAGAAGATTATATGATCTTATTACAGTACTCATTATATATATATTTATTTGTATTTTTCTCTATATTGACATAATAATATTATTATGATCAATTTAATTTTTACTATGATGCTACTTTTATGAAAGGCAGCATTTGTTATCATATTTTTATGATTCATTTTAATTTTTATGCAATATATTATCTAATAATTATACTATATTAATAATTAAAACTTAGGATTTAGGAGCTAATAACTTTGTTGAATGGAAATGTTCTGATAATAATTAAGATTATCGATATCATAATATTAGTGCAATAGTCAGTAATAAAATGCTTATAGATATAAGCAGGATAAAATTTAATTTCTAGCATCTGAGCGTTGTGGCCTATTAAGGGTAAAACCAAAATAGAGATTTATTATTACTATAGTATATACATTGCCCTTTACTATATATGAGTAATGGTAGATTGATCTATAACACTGATATATACTTATATATCTTATTTTAGTCGTACTAGACGTCTATTGTATTTAACTAATATTTTTAAATAGATAATATCATGTATAAAACATTATTATAAATGTAATATAATTTTAAAATGTGATTTATTGTAAGTTAGGTGTTTTTAAAAAAAGCACTAACCTTTACTTTAATATTAATTAAAAATAAAATAATTTATTTTTAATTAATATTTTTTTGATCTTTCTTCTTACAATGTAGCAATATAGTATATCATAGATTATTTTTTAGAGAAATACATTAAGATCATCTCTCCTTGGTATTACTTTGTTATTCTAATTAATGTAGATTTATGTTGTTGCAGTATCAATAAAAGGCCACATCAGTGGCCTTTTAAATTCCATGTTTCCTATTTTTTTGGATGGGCGTTTTCAACTCTAATTTTTAGTTTATGACCTGGATGAAAAGTAACTACACGCCGGGCCTTAATTGGAATATCTTCGCCGGTCTTAGGGTTACGCCCTGGGCGTTGATTTTTATCACGTAAAACAAAGTTACCAAACCCAGATAATTTTACTTGTTCACCATTTTCAAGAGCCTTGCGCACCTCTTCAAAAAATAATTCTACTAAATTTTTAGTATCCCGCTTGCTAAGCCCAAGCTTTTCAAACAGGAATTCTGACATTTCAGCTTTAGTAAGCGCCATATGTTCAATCTCTCAAGGATGCTTGGAATCGCTGTTTTAAAGCCTCTACACATTTTGTAACGGTAGTGACTATCTCTTCTTCTTCAAGTGCACGAGCTGTATTCTGTAACATTAGACTAATACCTAGGCTTTTATAACCTTTTGCTATGCCTTTGCCACGATACACATCAAATAAGTTTACGCCAACTACCTGATTTACGCTAACTTTCTTACATTCTGATAAAATATCCCCTGCAGCCACGCTTTCAGCTACTATTATAGCAATATCACGACGATTTGCCGGAAAACGAGAAATAGTACGTGCCTTGGGTAAAATACGTTGTGTAATCTTGTTCCATTGCAACTCAAACACTATTGTACGGCCATGAAGATTTAGTTGGCATTCTAGTTCTGGATGAATTACTCCTATAGAACCTATGTGCTTGCCATGTAAATAAATGTCCGCACTTTGACCAGGATGCAAGGCTGTATTAGACGATACCTGGAATTTAATATTAGATAATTCACCTGTTAACTCAAGTATAGACTCTAGTTCACCTTTCAGATCATAGAAATCAATTGGATTATTGACTATATCCCAATGTTCATTATGAGCATTGCCAGTAACTACACCACCTAATATAATATCCTGGCGTATGCTAAAATGTTCATTATTATCAGGTATAAAACACAAACCACTTTCGAATAGACGTATACGTGTCTGTTGACGATTTAAGTTATATGTCACTACTGATAGTAGGCCGGTCCATAAAGATAGACGCATTGCTGACATATTAACTGAAATTGGGTTAGGTAGGATTAGCGGTGCCTGATTGGGATGCAGTAATGCCTGTACTTTAGGATCTACAAAGCTATAAGTAATTACTTCTTGAAAGTCATGGTTAACTAACAGGTTCTTTATAACACTCAATGTTAGATCAGTGTCAGGGTGTTTATTCATTATTAGATTAGCGTATATTGGAAGGTTGGGGATATTGTTATAGCCATAAATACGCACTATTTCTTCTACTAGGTCTTCTTCAATTTTTATATCAAAACGCCAGCTTGGCGGGACTGCTAACCAGGTATCATCTTGTTTAGTGACTTGGCAACCAATGCGACGAAGAATATCACTAATTTGTTTACTAGGTATTATATGACCGAGCAAAGAATCTATCTTCTTACGACGTAATTGAATAGTTAGATGCTTAGGTAGTGTATCCTTATTAGTAACGTCAATCACTGGGCCAGCTTGACCACCACAAATATCAAGTAGAATCCTGGTGGCGCGCTCCATTGCTTGATACTGTAATTCAGTGTCTACACCACGTTCATAACGATGAGAAGACTCAGTGTGGAGATTATAGCAACGTGCCCCATTATTAATAGACAGCGGATCAAATAAAGCGCACTCGAGTAGTATATCCTGTGTTTCATTATTTATTCCAGAATATTTGCCGCCTAAAACACCTGCGATCGCTAGCGTTTTATGGTGATCAGCAATTACCAGGATATTAGTATTTAATTGGATTTTATTATTATCCAGTAGTATTAAGGATTCGCTATTTTTAGCCATACGCACTACAATACCACCTTCTACACTCTTTAAATCAAAGGCATGCATAGGCTGACCAAGCTCTAGTAATACGTAGTTAGTTATGTCCACTACTGTATTAATAGGGCGGACACCACATCTGCGTAGTTTTTCACGGATCCATAATGGACAAGTAGTATGAATATTAAGACCTGTTACTACACGACCAAGATAACGTGGGCATTTATGAGACGCGTCAACACAGATGGGTAATGTAGTATTAGTAGTAGCTATTACTGGGATTATATTTGGTTTAGTTAATTCCATGTGATTGAATACGCTGATATCACGTGCTATACCTAGAATACTTAAACAATCAGCTCGGTTTGGCGTAACACTTATTTCGATCGTATTATCATTTAGTTGTAGATAGTCACGAATATCTACGCCGATTGGTGCATCTTGTGGCAGCTCAATAATACTATCATAATCGTCAGAAATACCAAGTTCACAAAATGTGCATAATATACCTTCTGAAATTTCGTCACATAGCTTAGTCGCTTTAACTTTAAAGTTACCTGGTAGTATCGTGCCTTGAGTAGCTACTGCTACTTTTAACCCAACACGACAGTTTGGCGAGGCACAGATAATATTTAGTAAACGATTATTACCAATATTGACTTTAGTTATGTATAATTTTTTAGAGTTTTGATGCTGTCTGCATGCGATCACCTTGCCTATCACTACTCCGTGAAAATCACCAGCAACCGGTTTGACCATGCTTACTTCTAAGCCAGCCATTGTTATTTGTTCAGATAATTCTTTACAGCTAATCGCTGGGTTTACCCATTCTCGCAACCAGAGTTCACTGAATTTCATATGATATCCCCGTTTTACTTAAATTGACTAAGGAAACGCAGATCATTTTCAAAAAATTCTCGTAAATCTTTTACATCATAGCGTAACATTGTAAAACGTTCTATGCCCATACCAAAGGCAAAGCTAGAGTAAACTTCTGGATCTATGCCAGCATTACACAAAACTTTCGGATGTACCATGCCGCAGCCGAGCACTTCTAGCCACTTACCATCCTTACCTATTACATCAACTTCTGCGGATGGTTCGGTAAAAGGGAAGTAGGAGGGGCGGAAACGAATTTGTATATCTTTTTCAAAGAAATTATTTAAAAAATTATGTAGTGTGCCCTTTAAGTTACTAAAGTTTATATCTTTATCTACGATTAATACTTCTATCTGATGAAACATTGGAGTATGAGTCTTATCATGGTCGTTACGATAAACACGTCCCGGCGCAATAATACGAATTGGCGGCAGTTGATTTTTCATGGCGCGAATTTGTACACTAGAAGTATGGGTACGCAGTAGGCGCGTTGCATCAAACCAAAATGTATCATGATCTGCTCGCGCCGGATGGTATGCAGGAATATTTAATGCGTCAAAGTTATGATAGTAATCCTCGATTTCGGGCCCAGTGACTATAGAGAATCCTAGATCAGTAAAGAACGTTATAACGCGATCGATAGTAAGAGTAACTGGATGTAAGCCACCATTTTTCATCCTGCGACCAGGTAGGGATATATCAATATTCTCAGTAACCAAGCGTTTATTTATCACTGCAGTTTCTAGTATATTTTTACGAGCACTTAATGCATCTTGTACCGTTTGTTTAGCCTCATTAAGCATGGCACCAATTACCGGACGATGTTTTAACGATATGTTATGTAAAGACTGCATCTGTATAGCAAAATAACCTTTTTTACCTAGATATTTTATACGCACTAAATCCAATGCAGCAGCATCTTGAGCACTTTCTATAGCAGCCTTTGCATTGGCAACTAACTCTGAGAGATATGGCATTTTTCCCTCTTCTTTTATTTGGTCTGTTATAGGCTTAATAAATCATTATTGATTATTTGAATATGTTTTTATTTATCTTAGATACTTTTCAGTTATAGCGTGCGGATTAGATTATAATAAATAGATAACAACTCGCTTATAATGTTACAAATCAATAAGATTAAAATATCGCCGCATAAAAAAGAAAAGCCTCCACTAGAGAGGCTGCAGTGTTATTTTGATTTATTTTTAGGCACCAGTCTCCTAAAATAAGACACTAAAATAAAAATGATAAAAATATCTATACAAATGATTGTATAACTATATTCATAATCAGATGATCTCCTACTATAAATACTGATCATATAAATTAGTATTATAGATATAAAAGATGAATAAAATAAAATAAAGTGTTATCTTTTTTTGCTTTTCTATACAAAAGCTGCTTTTGCTTTCTCAACTAGAATACTGAACGTCGCTTTATCAAACACTGCGATATCAGCTAGTATCTTGCGATCAATTTCAATAGATGCTTTTTTCAGGCCACTAATAAATTTACTATAAGATAAATTGCTTTGACGAGCGGCAGCATTGATACGCGTAATCCATAGCTGACGAAATTGTCGCTTACGTTGGCGACGGTCACGATAAGCATATTGACCTGCTTTTATTACCGCTTGGTACGCAACACGATATACGCGAGAGCGGGCACCATAATAACCTTTTGCCTGCTTCATAATTTTCTTGTGACGTGCGCGTGCAATAACACTACTTGTTACGCGAGCCATATACCCTCTCTCTTGGAGTCTTATTCCAAATTCAAAAAATATTTTTTATGCATACGGCAAGCACATGCTAACCATCATTAGATCTCTTTTAGACACTAAACCTTTTGGTTGTAGATGACGTTTACGTTTAGTTGCTTTTTTGGTTAAAATATGGCGCATATTAGCATGCTTATGCTTAAACCCTGTGCCACCAATTTTTTTAAAGCGTTTAGCAGCTCCACGTATAGTTTTAATCTTTGGCATTTTAATTAAATCCACTTTGCATGGTTAAGCAACAAATGAATTAAGCAAATAAAAAAACGACATAATACGTAAATAGCGAGCTAATTCAATTAGCTAGACACTCTACTATTTCTTCTTTGGTGTTAGTATCATTATCATCTGACGACCTTCAATCTTCGTTGGAAACGATTCGACAAGGGCTAGATCAGCTTCTTCGCATAGATCTTTACGAACGCGGTTGAGTACTTCTATACCAATGTGTTGGTGTGCCATTTCACGTCCGCGGAAACGTAGAGTAATTTTAACTTTATCACCATCTTCTAGAAAACGAATTAGATTACGTAGTTTGACTTGATAGTCGCCATCGTCAGTACCAGGGCGAAATTTGATTTCCTTAATCTGAATAATTTTTTGTTTCTTCTTCTGTTCTTTTGTTGCTTTGCTCTTTTCATAGAGAAATTTACCGTAATCCATGATACGACAAACTGGCGGCTCAGCATTGGGGCTGATTTCTACTAAATCAACACCAGCTTCTTCGGCTTTATCAAGAGCTGCATTTAAACTAATAATACCAATCTGTTCGCCATGAATTCCAGTTAGACGCACTTCGTGCGTCCGAATTTCTCTGTTAATGCGATTGGGACGCGTCGGTTGAACTCTTTTTCCGCCTTTTATACTTTATTCCTCCAGTTGATGAAGACTATGATTACGGATCTCTTTTAGTAACTTGTCTACGAATTCATTTATATCTAAACATCCTAAGATGTTACCACGACAAGTGCGAACAGCAATATTGTCTGCTGCGACTTCTTTATCTCCGCATATGAGCATATAAGGAACTCGATATAATGTATGCTCTCGAATTTTAAAGCCTATTTTCTCATTTCTCAAGTCTACTTTAGTACGAATACCATTAAATTGTAATTTTTTAGCTATTTTCTCGACATAATTACATTGTTTTTTTGTAATATTCATTATAACTACTTGGATGGGAGCGATCCATGTTGGATAAAATCCAGCATATTCTTCAGTAAGAATACCAATAAATCGTTCCATTGAGCCTAATATAGCCCTATGAATCATAATCGGCACGACACGATCGTTATTTTCATTAATATATGAGGCGCTTAAACGACCTGGTAAAAAAAAATCTAGCTGCACGGTACCACATTGCCACGCTCGATCCAAACAATCATGTAGTATAAATTCAATTTTTGGTCCATAAAAGGCACCCTCGCCTATCTGATATTCAAATGAAACACTATTTTCTATCAGTGCAGCAGCTAAGTCTGTTTCTGCGCGAGTCCACATATTATCTGTGCCTATCCGTTTTTCAGGACGAGTAGATAACTTAACTGTAATCTTATTAAAACCAAATGTCGCATATACATCATAAATCATACGAATACATGCGTTTACTTCAGTACGTATTTGTTCTTCTGTACAAAAGATATGAGCATCATCCTGAGTAAAACCGCGTACGCGCATTAAACCATGCAACGAACCCGAAGGTTCGTTGCGGTGACAACTACCAAACTCGCCCATGCGTAATGGTAAATCACGATATGATTTTAAGCCTTGATTAAAGATCTGCACATGTCCTGGGCAGTTCATAGGTTTAATACAGTATTCTCTATTTTCTGACGAAGTAGTAAATATAGCATCTTTATAATTTTCCCAATGACCAGTTTTTTCCCATAGTATGCGATCCATCATTAAGGGGCTTTTCACTTCATGATATTGGTACTCTTTAAGCTTTATACGCACAAAAGACTCTAATTCACGGAAAATAGTCCAACCATAGTTATGCCAAAATACCATGCCTGGTGATTCTTCTTGTATATGATATAGATCAAGTTGTTTACCAATCTTGCGATGATCACGTTTAACTGCTTCTTCTAATCTAAGTAGATAAGCGCTCAATTGTTTTTTATCTACCCAAGCAGTACCGTAAATACGCTGCAGAATTTTATTCTTGCTATCTGCGCACCAGTGTGCACTAGAAATCTTTTGTAGTTTAAAGTGATGACAAAAACGCATATTAGGAACATGTGGACCACGGCACATATCAATATATTCTTCATGATGATACAGTCCAGGACGATCATCACGACTGATTATCTTGTCAAGAATTGCTACTTTATAATTTTCACCACGATCCATGAAAATATCACGTGCTTCTTGCCAGCTTACTTTTTTTTTAATAACATCATAATTTTTGTTAGCTAATATATGCATTCTTTTTTCTAGTAGATTTAGATCTTCTTGCGTCAAAGCGCGATCGATATCAACGTCATAATAAAAACCATTATCGATAACTGGTCCGATCGCCATTTTAGTTTGTGGCCATAATTGCTTGATAGCGTGCCCCAAGAGGTGAGCACAAGAATGACGTATAATTTCGAGGCCTTTAATATCTTTGATGGTTATAATTACTAACTCCGCATCTGATCTTATTAAATCACAAGCATCAATTAGCTCACCATTAACACAGCCAGCAATACAGGCCCTAGCCAAACTATGTCCAATATCATTGGCAACATCTAGTGGAGAGATGGGGTGATCAAAATAGCGCTTACTTGTATCAGGAAGCGAAATAACAGGCATTAAAAATCCTTATTTATAATCATAACTCACTAAAATATATAAGATAATAGTATAGAATTCAGTATTAGTAATCACGCAATCAAACTATAAATATCAATCTTATTTGTAAGATTAAGATCTTACTATTATAGTATAGATAGTACTATTTATTACTCAACAATGGAATACGAACTGATATTAGAGCATCTATTGATATGCATGGTTTTTAGGGTCTTCTCACTATTTCTTTTAAAATATGTTAAGTTTTTTTATTAATCAATTAGTTAATAACATGTATATAATGATGCCATACAAATATATACTTATATATACTTAATATCTTAGTATATAGTGTAAAAAATACTTTACTTGTTTTCGTTCAACTTGTATATGATACCATTAAATTATGGAATTATGTTAGCAATAGATAGTGCCTATAAAAATGTTCAATATTGCATAAGTAAACGAGCCCGGTAATTGTTTTTAGATAAGATATCTTTAATTTCTAATAATGCTGTCAAGAATAAAAGGTAACAATAACTTCAGTATGATAGTCATTGATGGTTAAATTATGCTTTTTAACTGTACGATACTCTCTCAAATGGGCACAAATTTATCTAACGATGGCAAGAAGTCTATTGTGAATATTTTTATTTAATCTATTGTTATTAAACTATCATATTTTGATATTTTTTTATTTTTTTCATTTGAGATTAATTTGTATATTATGTAACTTTTACAAAAGTTTTGTTTTGTTGGTTTATTTTTAATAATGTTAATAATTTATTGCTGACTAATCTTTATCTTTTACTAAAATTTTTTATTGCTAAATAAAAATCTCTGCTTATAAAAAATTATTTTTATAATTATAAATAAGTATTTTAAATATGTATGCTATTCTTTTTTATTAATTTTTACTATTATATAAAATAACTGTATTATAATATTATGAATTAAAGAATGATTATTAATTAACTTGACTTTAAGTCACCAGACATTAATCTAGTATCTATGTACAAGTTATTGGTTAATCATCTATCAGAGATATATGTATAATTATATAACCCTTAAGTATATAATGTATAATGCATGCATATTAGTTACGTAAAATAAGGCAACTCATTGAAATATTTATACTTATTTAAATACTTATAACTTAAGAATATAGTTAAATATTATTTTTAATAGAAACATAAAATAGATATATATCATATTATTCCTCATATAATATATTATTATGTAGAAATTCGTGGTGATTGTAACATTGCTTTATAAGCAAGAGTTACTTTAGATAAATAGCGTTGTGCTTGCGAGGATGGGTGATTTTTTTGAATGTGATTATAAAAATCAGCTGGACTCATTTGATTAATACGATTAACTGCAACTCTTTTATCTAAAGAGAATATGCGTAGCATAGCATCAGCGCCATTCACATAAGCTACAATAGTAGCATAACGTAAAATTTGTGGGTTATTAATCCCAGCAAGCTGTTGGCTTTGAAGAATATTAATATAGGCTACCCCAAGATCAATATTAACTACCGGATTTTTTAAATCATGCAAACTGGGTTTCCCGCTAAGACCTTTAAGACGATATACATCACGTCCAGCAGTAGAGGACTTTAACTGCATTAATCCTACGGCATTTGAGCTACTGACTACATTCGGATTAAATCCAGATTCTACTTGAATAATTGCTTTTATTAGTATTTTGTCAACACCATATTGATTAGCAGCTCGCTCAATCATAGTATTATAAGGTATTCTTATTTCTGTCCATTGCACTGGATATTGTTTATGGACTTTTATCATCTTGTTATTTGAAATCACATTTATGGTTGATGGATCTTTAGCGCACCCTGATAACAGCAGTATTACTATCAGTAAATATATTTTTATTTTCACAGAATCCATCATGCTCTCAATACAGTCGATATCAATTTAAATTTAAATAATATGAATACTAAAATTAACTTTTTAGTGTAATTGGCATTACATGCGTATAATAATAGATTATTTATTTATTAATATTTTTATATACCTTTAATACCTCTGTATAATGAGATATATTATTATTGTGAAATTACATATCCATGTAATCTAACTTTCTTATATATACATATGTTCATGCACACCAAAAGTGTGTCTTATTTTTATACTTATCATAATAAAATATATTTTGACTGTAAATTTAAATGATTAATAAATAAGCATAAGTATTAGAGGTATTAGCTAGTTTAATAAATAAGATCCTTAGTATCGTTCCTAAGTATCGTTCCTAAGATTTATTAAATATACTAAATGTATATATAACAATTTTAAAGTACATTTAATAACTAGCTCGTATTATTTAGGTTAGTACAAGCATTTGCTATTCTTGATCTCTAATCTTTAATTGCCATTCAGCTAGTGGACTTAATTGTAAACTGTATACTATAAATAGAGGTTAGATACAACTATGGTCTAATTTAGTGGCTGTATATAGACCAAAGACTATAATTTTGATATCAGCAATAGGGATTATTTGTTTCTTATATAGAGCATGACTATGTAGTTATAAATGAGTTACTTTAGATTAGTCTAGCAGACCTAAAGAGCTTCTTATCATTCGAGTTCTTAGTTATCTAGATATTGATAATAGATTATAATTATTTTATCATATAAGCATACTTTCATAAAAGCTAAATTTAGATGGTTTGACATATGCTTGTAAGATGTTCGTGTATACTAATTTATGATTGATGGATGTAACCAATATTTGACTCTTTAAATTTTATCATATTTCTTTACTATAATCAAATATTATTATTTATCTGTTAAACACGAGGATAATTAGGTATGTAATATCTTTTTTTATTGTATGCTGTGCATCACTTACTTAAGTATATAAAAAATTAACAGATTTATGTATAATAAAAGTAGGTTAAATTAGTACAGTAATAGATGTATTACAATTACTAATTAATTAAGTTAAACTAGAATTGGTACCAATATGTAAAAGGTTATATGATTAGTTGATATTCATATATCAGCGCTGAAATAAATCATGTAAAATAATAACGTATTTATAATGGTAGCAGTGCCTAAATTTATTTAATAAAAATAAAAATTTTTTATAATAAATTTATAGTTGATGTTATTACTAATACATAATAAGTAGTTGTACTTATTATGATTTTATATTATGCTATACGTAATATCGCTATAGATAATATTATATATGTACAGCATAAGAAATTACTTTAACAGGTAATCAAGTCACTTGACTGATACTAAAATCAGTTATCAATATATTATATTTTATCTTAAAAAGTTTGTTAATATTATGATAGACAAAATTTTTTTATTTTTATTAAAGTAAGGCATTTAACACTAAAGTTATAGCATAGTAAATACTACTAGCCATAGTTGTTTAGTGTAAAAAACTTATACAATTAATATATAATATTAATATAAAATGCATAATATAGGCAGGCTGTGATAATACCAAAGCATTTCACTTGATCACGAAAATTAATAAATTTTATTAATTTAATAAAATAGTGCTCCTGGTGCACTATCATTAAATAAACATTAAACTACTAATTAATTCTTTACTATTACGACAGTTGCTAAATTTATAGTAATTTAATCTATCATATATAACTAAAGATAAATTATTCTATATCATACTAGAATGATTCCGCCCTTATGGAATATTACTAAAAATAATAATACTTAGTACTAATATTTATAGTTAGTAGTCTCCACTGACTAGGTCATCTGGTTATAGTTAGTTATAATATTTATTAAAATTATACTTAAGATTATTATCAAATATTTTATACTAACATAAATATTAATTAAGAATAAAACCAGTAATTTAATAAATATTAATTTTCCTCTCAAATTAAAATACTATTACTAATTTTATAAAATATTAACTTTTCTACAGATAAAATATCTAATACATAACTTCAGGTTGCATTGATAGGTATTAGTATGGGTAAGGTTTTTATAATGTGAGTATTAAGAATATATTTTTTGCTATGCATAGATAAAGAATATAATTTAAAGTAACATCACGTTATATTAAAACTGTATCCGTATGAGCACTTAGGATCAGTTATGTTAAAATACTAAGTATATTCGTACAGAAAATAATATAATTTTTAATTCTTGGTGATATTAATTCTGAAGACTTATTTTTATTATGTTGTAACATACAGTACAACTTTTAAATTACTTACCAATGAATTCAATATATATACCGGGGAGAAAATAAAACATCTAAAATTTAATAAGATGATGAATATGCTTTATTGATAGGTTGAAGTTCTTTGTTCAGGGAATAAAAATAATAATTATTATATACTATTGTCATATATATCATCTGAATTTATATATAGTAATATAATAAATTCTTATTTTTAATAAGAAGTATACTTAGGGTGAGCTTATATGGTTCATTAGATTAATTAGTGATCTAGTTATCCACACCTTATAGCAGACATTAGCATTATAGTGAATATATCCCTTCTATACATTAGAAAGCTCATACTACAGTCATAATAACTATCGCGCATTTAATTTAAAATCAAAGTAGTGATTAGGCTTGATCAGTTTTACTTATAACGATTATTGGGCAGTAGTTAATAGATAGTAAATAAATATTTTATTAAATATTTAAAATATATATTAGAATTTACTATATTGTAAAGCCTATATTGTTATAAATATTTAGCATGTTAATAAACAATCTTATCAGTATATATTTATATATACATATTTTTATTAAGTTTTCCTACGTTAAGCTAAATTCATGTAAAACAACTAATTAGATAAAAACATTAAAAGATTATAAACCTCAACGATCACATTCTTGAGTATTAGGGTATTGTTATTTTGCAATTAAGATAAAATTAATTAGTAAGAAGTATTCTTATAATTCTTAAGATGCTAAAAAATATTCGGAATATATTTATTCCTGTACAAAGATAATTATGTTATATGATTAACTATGTGCTGAAATTTAAAAATGCTGTTATAATACATAGTGATATAATAAAAGATATTTCATGAACTAATAATAAGTAGATAACTGTTATAGTGGTTATACGTATAACAAGCTAAATCTATACAAGTTGCTACGCATTAGTTATAAGGCAGATAATTAATGCTCTAGATTTATGGTTATAGTAATTCTTATAATTATATTATTTTATACAATTAGAGCTTAATCATTTAGTACTATTTAGGTTAATCAAGTTTAAAATAGAGTGTAAAATTATAATACAACTACTATATATTTATTTATAGTAACCTACCGATAGTAAAATTATACTAAGTATCCTGGTTAATTGTTCACTATTTTAGTGTTTGTATAAAAATGATGCCTAACTCACTATTATTAATTTTTTATTTTAACTTATAATTATTTTATATTTTGATTTATAGTGCTACTATGTAATATAAATAGTTCAATATTCATGTAATAAAAATATTATTATCTATAGTTTTTAACAAGTTAAAATATTAATACAATTATTCAAAATTTTTATTCCTTTTAAGGCGATGAAAATAATATCATCTTAAATTTATATCTACTTAATTGGTATTGATTATTTTATATAGAGTCTAACTCGCTAACTAAAGTAGCTGCACGACCAGTATAACTAGCCGGCGTTAGTCCCTTCAGGCGAATCTTTTCTTCTTTTGGTAATTCCAAGTTATCTATAAATTCTAATATATCAACTTGATTAATACATTTATTACGTGTCAATGTTTTTAGCGCCTCGTATGGCTTTGCTATACCGTAACGGCGCATTACGGTCTGAATAGCTTCAGCTAGAACTGCCCAATTATGATTTAGTTCATCCAGCAAGTGTTCCTGGTTTACCTCTAATTTATTTATGCCTTTGATTACCGCTTGATAAGCAATTAATGCATAACTAATACCAACACCAAGGTTACGCATAACAGTAGAATCAGTTAAGTCACGTTGCCAACGGGACACCGGTAGTTTGTTAGCTAAGTACCCTAATAATGCATTAGACAGCCCTAAGTTACCTTCAGAATTCTCGAAATCTATTGGATTAACTTTATGTGGCATAGTAGAAGAGCCAATCTCGCTAGTGACAGTTTTTTGCTTAAAGTGATTTAGAGCAACGTAGCCCCAAATATCACAGTTAAAGTCAATTAAAATAGTATTAAAACGAACTATACAGTGAAATAATTCAGCAATATAGTCGTGGGGCTCTATCTGAGTAGTGTATGGATTCCAGGTTATACCTAAAGAATTTACAAAGGCTTTACTCAATGAGTGCCAATCAACCTCCGGATAAGCTGCAACGTGGGCATTATAATTACCGACTGCGCCATTCATTTTACCCATAATTTTTATATGTACTAACTGATGGTACTGGCGCTCCATGCGATAGGCAAAATTAGCAAACTCTTTACCGACAGTTGATGGAGTTGCTGGCTGGCCGTGGGTGCGAGAAAGTAAAGGAATGTCACGGTATTTAATTGCTAGGTTTTTAATCGTGTCAATTATTTTACGCCAATAAGGCAATACTATATTTTGACGCGCATTTTGTAACATTAAGGCATATGCAAGATTATTAATATCTTCCGAGGTACAGGCAAAATGAATAAATTCGGACACTGCATGCAGGACAGGAATTGATGCAACCTTCTCCTTGAGAAAATATTCAACTGCTTTTACGTCATGATTAGTAATGCGCTCAATAATTTTAATACGTTGCGCATCTTCTTCGCTAAACTCCTCGATAAGTTTATCTAGAAAAACATTTATACTAGTAGTAAAAGCAGGAACTTCCTTTATTTTTGCGTAATTAGATAGTTTTTGCAGCCAACGTATTTCTACTTGTACACGAAATTTTAGTAAACCATATTCACTAAAAATAGTACGAAGACTACTAATTTTATTATTATAACGACCATCAATAGGTGAAATAGCAGTTAATGAGGATAGTTTCATTAGTTGAAACTCCTAGGATTTATTAACAATCAGCTATGATATTTTGTGCTTGTTTAAGAAGGTGATGACGAGAAAACATTAGCTGTAAACGGCTACCACCAACTTGTTGCCATAATACTGCAGCGCGTATGCCAGCAAGTAGGGTAGCACGTACCTTATACTGCACTTGATAATTCTGTAAGATTGTTGCCGAGCCAGTAACTGGAATACGTGGTCCGAGCGGACTAATTACATCAACATACATGCTAGCCAGGGCGCTAATAATAGTTTCTGACTCTAAATCAAAATGAGCCAACTGGCGATCAAGCTGACCAAGGCGATCGCTAAGAGTTCGCATTGCTTGTTTATTTGCATGAAGCTTGCGTTCTAAAATCATAAGACTAAGGGTATAACGAATAAGCTCAGCACCTGCGCCTTTATTACTAGCGTTAAGTATACCCAATAAAGTCTCAAGGCCAACTTTAAGTTTTAGTGCCGCACCACCAAAGACCGCTAATGTAGACGGGGAATACATTTTTAACAGGCTGCTTAATGAAGTATGAAACGCCTCATGATCACATTGACCTTGGTGCGCTAATTGCTGAACTAGCCGTGCTGACTGACTAATTCCAGCTATCGCCAATGTAATGTCATAGTAGTTTTTAGCCACGGCTACTCCTGTAAAGCTGTTAATCGTACATGGCTCGTTATATTATATAAAATGATATGTACTAAAAACCATGAAAAAGAATATTAAATATTAATCACCCTATAAGAACAACAACCAGTATTATAAATAATGGCGTAAAATTAGATCTACAGCAATTTGCTGTTACTACTAAGCCACTTTTGCTGCTACAATAAGCTAATATACATCCTTAAGTAGCTTAAAATAATATATTCTAATAAATAGATACAGACATTATACATATATTCTCGCAATAAATTTTTCTTATACCAACTGTACTAAAGCTCCAAGAGATTATCTTTTGTAGAATAATTAAATATTTTAAATCAAGGGATTAATCAAGGCATTGATGTACTAAACAATTTGCAGTAAGATTAGCTTAAATAGATTATTTTACATTATACATTTCTCAATAACACCACCTCCAATACATATATCTCCTTGATAGAATACGGCAGATTGACCTGGAGTTACAGCAGATATTGCTTTTTCGAATCTTACAGCGATACGTTGATTATCTAATGGGGTGATATGGCAGGAGATATCGGGCTGACGATAACGGGTTTTTACTATACAGCAAAATGGATTATGGCGTTTTATGCGATCAACCCAATGCAATTTTTGCGCAATTAGCCCAATAGACATTAAACGCGGATGATTATGTCTCTGCGCAACAATTAGAACATTATTATCTATGTCTTTTTCCACTACATACCATGGCCCCTCTTCACCTCCCTTTATACCACCAATACCTAGTCCCTTACGTTGACCTATTGTATGATACATGAGTCCTTGGTGTTTGCCTACTATATGACCATTTACGCTAACAATTAAACCTGGGTTATTTGGTAGATAACGCCCTAAAAAATCGCGAAATTTACGTTTACCAATAAAACATATCCCAGTAGAGTCTTTTTTATTTGCAGTGATTAGCTGCAATTGTTCCGCAATACGGCGTACTTGTGTTTTTTTTAACTCGCCGAGTGGAAATAAGCTTCGTGCTATTTGCTCATGACTTAAAGTATATAAGAAGTAACTTTGATCCTTACTACCGTCAATACCACGAAGTAAATAGCTTTTTCCGTTAATGTCTTGGCGTCGTACATAATGGCCAGTGGCAATAAAATCAGCGCCTAGAGCTTCGGTGGCAAATTCTAAGAATACTTTAAATTTAATCTCTTTATTACATAATACATCTGGGTTAGGCGTTTTGCCTATTTGGTATTCCTTGAGGAATAATTCAAATACGTTATCCCAGTACTCAGCGGCAAAATTAACTGTATGTAACTTTATACCTAGCTTATTACATACTGCTTGCGCATCGGCTAAGTCTGTCACCGCTGAACAGTGTTCTTCGTTATCGTCTTCTTCCCAATTTTTCATAAATAGTCCAATTGCTTGATACCCTTGCTGTTGCAACAAATAGGCTGCAACGGAAGAATCAACACCACCTGAAATACCAATGATAACTTTTTTCTGGTTGCTGTCCAACATAGAGAACTTATACCGATTAATAAAAAGAAGAGTTGCATTTTAACACATATAACATGCCATCGCACATCCTGACAATCAATTGGAATCAGTATAGTCACATTTAGCAATAACAGTGAGTAGTCTAGATTCCATAATTCTGATATGTTTTTCATATAATCTTATTTATAGCAAAGATATCGCCGCAAATAAAATCATATAAATGTATATCTTACCAAGTAGCTTTATGTTTAAAATAACTCATCTTATCTAGTTTTCACGCCTAGTGGTAGTAGGTAGATTACCATGATATTTAACATTAATTACCACTGTATATGATAATCTTTAGTCTATATTTTTCTTGATATTAGTAAGTAATATAGATTAAACATTTTATAGTATAATTAATACTATTGTTTATTTATAATAAAAGACTAGCATTTTTAGTGTTTTACTTGATGTGTTGGTATTTATTTTAAAGCCTGATTAATTGATTATGAGCTAGTTATTTTATGACATATGATGATATTTAGTTAGATTAATACTTGTCTTTGTTATAGTAATTACATTGCGCATTAACCTACGTGATAAATACTAGATATAATCTCTTAAAATTATAATTTAAGTTATTATTTTATGTAAATTAATATAAATTAACCTTAATATTAAATAAGATACTATTTATAATAACACTAAAAATATGTTCATACTTAATTAAGCGCTATGCTTTATTGTTCTTTATATAGTTTTCTTTAGCTATAAAATATTGCATTATTAGTAGTGTAAGCGCCTGATGACATATGTCGAAAGAGTTTATTTTTAGCTAATTAGTGCGATATTTTGTGTTATAGATACCAAAAGTAATGTTTCTAAAATTTAGATTTGGCTATATTAAGTTATAATCGAATATTACTACTTAGTAATAACATTAAACAAAACTAATTAGTATATATTAAAATTTTTGATTAACCATGCCTGCGGATTCAAAAGAGGCGTGATACTTATGATTATAGTTATTATAAAAATATACTTGATTTTATTGATATATATTATATATAGTTATTTTTTAAATTAAATCCAATAGATTATTACGCTATAAATTTTATACAATCTTGAATTGTATAAAATATTATATAATCATTACATTATTTTGTTACTAACATAATATTAATTATACAAAGTAATCTATTTGTATTATAAAATATTAATCAATCAATAATTTTGAAGATACTTAACAAAAAAATACATATTAAATTATTCAGTTAGATTAAAATAGTAATGAGTAATATTACTAATTAGTATATTAACTATCATGATGATATTTTATTAGATAAAATAAATTATAAAAATATTACTAAATTAAATTTTATCTTATAGACAGTAAGTGCATTATATATTATTATTAGGTTATAAGGACTAAATAATAATATAGGTTATAATAGTGTATTTTGTATTTATTGCTCATACTATTTCTCCTTGTGATAGTATATTTATTATAATCTTACTTAAATCAAAAATTTCAATTTATGATTTTAATCGACATATGCATAATAATATTTCATTATATCTCTTTTATTATTAAGGTTGTAAAAATCATAATAGATATTATTAACATTATTTAGTTATATTTGTTTGTATGATTGTTAAAATATAATATCAAGTATAAAAATTTATATTAGTCAAGTTAAAATTATGTTTTATATATGCATGACTAAATAGTATTATTATAAGTTAATAACAACTAAGATATATAAATAATATCTATATTTTTAACATTATAAATGTTATATATGTATTATTTTTCTAAAAGAAAAATATTAAGCTACGCAATAATTCTGTGATAAGTATAGTTTAATATTTTACATTTTTAGATTTATCTATTGAGATATTACATCAATTATAATCAAAGATGGATAATATGGTATAGAATATTGTTAAGTGTTTAGTTTTTAGTTAAACAGGAATAGAGTGGATGCGGTTTGAGTGAATATCTAAATATTCATGTACCTAAGATAAGCGCATTATTGGGCAACCAACCTTATAGTTAATGACTTTAGGTGAATAATAGATTTATATATTATTAAATAAGATTGGCATAAAGACACTTATGTAGTAGATGTTTCATGAAGATTAGATCTTATAATTAATTATATTTTCTTTACTATCTAATTTTCTTTACAAACTAAATAAAAGTATTTAGTAAAGAATTTGTAATAATATTACATATTATTACATTTAATAATATTTAGCATATTTCAGTTTTTTGATCTAGAGAAGTATATTAAAATAAAATATCAATTTTAGTTATACTAACTAAACTTTAATAATAAAAATTTTTTAATTTTTATATTGATTTTATATTTTAAAAATAATTACTCAGTAGTTATACTGACATAATAATTGATATTTATCATATTATTTAATTAATACTTAAGTCTTCTATCAGAACTGCGGTATATTATAAATTATAATATTGCTGATTATAATCTAATTATTAATAAGGTTATATGTTTATAATAATTATTGTATTATATGTTAAAAACTATTACAAATATCAGATTCAATTACTACATATAACTCTAAATATATTATAACGTAAATATTAGAATATTGAATAGCAATATTTTATTTTCTGGCTTAAACTAGATAATGTGAAATACAAACTCATGCATATATAATATATTTCGCTAATCAAGAACTATGGATATATTTAGCACAATAAAATTGTGCTATACTAATTGATTATTTGCTAATTATTTCTTGGGTATAGTAAAAATTACTATCGCTAAGGACAATTGAAGAGACTTTTTTCTAAAAAAAGATATTTAGCAAACGAAAACAATAGCATATTGATTATTATCTTCAGTAATTTGAAGAGGTCAAAAATACGCATTCCATTGCAATATAGATAATTAAATGATCAAATAGTACAAGTAGTTATACTGTATCTTACTAAGAGGTAATAATACTGATGCATACTTTAAAAAGTTTAATAATAACGAACAATGATAGACTGCTACTATATACAATAGGTAAATATAACATAGGTAATACAGAGATCAATCAATCGTGATGTATGATGTTAATAGACATATATAAACTAATTATTAGTTATAAAATAATTATAATAAGTAATAAGGTGATTGATTATAATTGTATTTTAGATTTTAAAATATAGCATACATATACAGCTATCTTGTAGTCTACTAATAAAACAAGCTTACGTAGAATGCTTTTAACACCAATAAGTAGCAAATAAATGATAAATAAATTTATTCGGTATACCGTATTAAGAATAATAGAGATCTAATGCGCATTACTCACTTGGATTACTAGCTCTATCAATAAAATTACTATTCTAAATTTAGTTAATATACTGTCTTATGTTTTATTTTACTTTAATTATTTTCAGTTTGTTTTAAACACAAATTTTCAAGTAAAATATATGATTATGATCTAAATGATCTCCATCATAGACATAGTCTCTTACAGCAACATTAAGATAAATGCTAAATACATTGTATCACCCTAAGTTGTATGGCATCACAAACAAGTAAGTTAGGTATTTTGGGTTAAGTTTAGTATGGTATAACAACCAATATTTAGTATAATGCTAATATTTTATTCTTATTTATTTTGTAGCAACAAAACTAATATATTTTATTTATATCGTTACTATTAATCTTGAATGCAGCTAAACTACTATAGTTAAAATATTAAATTTAATTCACTTACTTTTGTAATATAGAAGTTATTTAAGACAAATTAAAGCCAAGCCTAGCTGACTGGAATGATAAATAAGTTAACGCGAAATTAGTGGTAGTAGTTTACTATTAAAATAGTACCTCAAAAAAATTCAAGACGTATTATAATCAAAAATAAACACCTTTGCATATTTCATTAGTTTTTACATATTTAATTAGTTAATATATATTATATTTATCTTCACATGCTACTAAATAGTATAATATTTATTATAGTATATATCTATAAGGCTGAGAGGTAATATTTTATAACAAGAATTATTCTACCCTTGTTAGACATGATAACAAAAGATAGTAAAATCATTACTGTGTATAGTCGCGTTACAAGGGTTGGTGAGATATGATAGATGTGATTAGCTAGTATATAAAGGATATTATATTCTTTATAAAAATGACTGAGGGTCATTACATATAATAAATAACTAAAACGTATATAATAAATCTTAGACGTGAGGAATATCCAATTCAAAAGAACCTTATGAAATGAATATTAATCACACTTCAAGAAAAACATAGTGACTCTAAATATGGTTAATTACTATATTAAACATGATTAATAATATAAAATAAAATTAAAAGATAATTCAGCGTAGCATTGGGGACATAACTATCTATTTAAATACTTTTTATATATTGGAAAATTAGTTAACTATATTCAGTGTTGCTAATTATCAAGGTCAACCAGCAATACAATGAATTACTTAAGTGCATTTAATTTTCAGGTCTTTATTATAGTAATATACGATTATGTTTAGGCACTAAACTAGTAAAAAATATTCAGCCAATGTTAGTATGGATAACTACGTTGCTATATCGCATTAATGATTATATTTATATAATACGTGACTAACTTTAGAATCGTCTTAATCTAGAATTAAGATAATATGCGGTAAGGATATATATTATCTTAAAAATAATTACTATTTAGGTATTAAGTAGTAACAATATATATTCAGTGTTAACTAGTATCAATTTTTCTAAAATTAGTGCAACTTATTACACATAAAGATATAATATAGATATACATAAAATAGTACTATATAATAGCATTTAAATCTAACATGTTGAAGAATCTTCAATACTAAGTAATTAATCACCCAAAACTTTAATATATCAAACAGAATTATATATGTAAAAAAATACTAAGATATGCACAAATTGTGTCACTTAATTTAGTAGTATAAAAGCGTTACGTTAATATAATTAGTTTGCTAAATTTTAATTATCTTTATACCTGTTAGTCAAGTACCATGAAGGTTATTATATGATTTTCTAAAGAATTATTAGTATCCTAAATTTTATTAAAATGACATAATATGTATTATATCTAATTTAATATGTCTTAAAGAGCCATATAACTCACTTCTTATGCTTAAGATAGTCAGATAATGTTGTTAGTATTTAGTTAACATAATATTGTAGCCATGCACTAGTTAGTAATTTTTATAGTTAGTAATATTTTTGACTAAATTTGTATCTGGAATTTTATTCCTACCACCTGTACTTTGCTTGCTTTAAAGTACAGTGCTAACAAGCACTCATAAAATGCTTCTTTGATTTAACTATTATATATAACTATATATATACTACATATAACTGTTATTTATATAATTTGAACTAAAATTATACCTAATATTTACATATATTTATATATTTATATTGTATTAATAGTGCGCAATTCTTTAAACTATGATAAGTACCCGTATGTGATAAATATCTGCACTTTTAGGATATTATAGTGAGTATTTTGTTATCATTTATGAGGAATAAATATTTTATGATGCGTATAATTCTTTTCCTGCTTACTAACTTAGCAGTAATGTTAGTTTTTGGGCTAGTTTTAAGTCTAACAGGAATCCAGTCCAGTAGTATTCATGGCCTAATGATCATGGCTGGTATATTTGGTTTCGGAGGTGCTTTTATATCACTGCTTATGTCTAAATGGATGGCGTTGCGCTCTGTTGGCGGGGAAACTATTGAGCATCCACGCAACGAAACTGAGGCTTGGCTATTATCAACAGTACGTCTTCAATCACAGAAAGTTAATATTGCTATGCCGCAAGTTGCAATCTATCATGCACCTGATATTAACGCCTTTGCTACTGGTGCTCGCCGTGATGCTTCTTTGATTGCCGTTAGTACAGGATTGCTGCAAAGTATGAGTAATAGCGAAGCAGAAGCAGTAATTGCGCATGAGATTAGCCATATCGCTAATGGCGATATGGTAACTATGACGCTAATACAAGGAATTGTGAATACCTTCGTTATCTTTTTATCACGCCTAATAGCGCAAGTGGCGGCTAGTTTTTTAAATAACCGTGACGACGAAGAAGGAAGTAATGGTAACCCAGTTATCTACTTTATTCTATCTACGGTATTAGAGATGGTTTTTGGCGTACTAGCTAGTATTATTACTATGTGGTTTTCACGTCATCGTGAGTTTTATGCTGATGCAGGGTCTGCTAAGCTAGTAGGGCGTGAGAAAATGATTGCTGCATTACAACGTTTAAAAACTAGCTATGATCCGCAAGACGCAGGTATTTTGATGGCATTTTACATTAATAGTAAATCTAAGTCATTAAGCTCATTATTTATGTCTCATCCATCATTAGATAATCGTATTGAAGCTCTGCGTTGTGGTCAATATCTAAAATAATTGCCTAAATAATACAACCGGGAAATGACCCTGGTTGTATTATTTAGAATAATATAGTATTCATCATAAATTACTTAACTTATACTCTAATTAATCAATAAATAGTAATAATATAAATAGAATTATTAATAAAATAAATATTTAGAGTAATTAGCATAGCAAATATTTAGCATAGCATAACTAATATGTATTAACTGATCTACTGATATCAATATAATATTAATTATTACCGGACTTATATCTAGTAAAAAATATTATTTTTGCGCAAATTACGCGTCTACAAATTCTAACTACATTACGTAATTATAGATTAAAATATTCATGAAAGCGACTAAATATATCTAATATAGATACTTGAATTTTAACTTAATAAAATTTATTTTTTGATTAATTAATGATCATATTATCATTTTAGTATATAGCAAATAATTACATTACGTCTAAGTTTTTTATTTTTACTTTAAATTTTAGTAAAAGTCTAACAACGTTAAAATAATTAATAAAATAAGTTATTATATTTTATAGTTCTTTCAGTCGTAGAATAATATAAATTTTGCTGTTTGTGATTTACTATGTCCTGAGTACTTATTTAAATAAATTTATTGTTAGTAGTTTATGCCACTACAGACTTTATAGATACTAATTTTATTAATCTAAGCAAATGTATCTAGTTTATCCACCTTATTGGAAGTAATGGCAATATTAATGGCCAAATTATTATTTATTATTATAATTACTAATAACCTTAATTATCTACTTTCTATTCTATGCACTATATGAATACTTTTAGTTTTATTTTATTTTATTTGCAATATGCATTAATAAGATGCTATAAAAATTATTAATAATCATACGAACGTCATATTTAGACTATAAGTAAAATATTAAGTTACTACACTTATTAAAGTAATTAAGCATCTGGAACTTTTTATAGTATCAGAGATATTTAACTATATTAAATTCATCTGCAATGCTTCTGCTTTAACTAATAATCTTATTAGTTAAAGCATTCCATAACAAAATGGTTAGTTAGTAGAGCATGAAAATATTATCTCTAATTGATATTGATTACCACCCCGCATTCAATTATCTTATTCTAAGATAAAATCTCTTACTGAAATAGCTAAACCTTTTTTATTATATACTTATACTAATGCTATAATAATATTGTAAGTGAATAAATTTTTTAAAAAAATAATATTTTATTTTATATGCTGTTCTAATAATATAAATAAGCGCATTATAAACAAATGCTAAATTTATTAGCCACTACTAATAATGCTAAATAACATTATTTAACTTAATATCTATAGTTACAAAACATAAGGATCATATAATTAGTATTAGCTACTTTAATAATTATGTAATATACTTCATAGTACTGATAATTTAGATATTTTACTATAATATAGTAAAATTATACCCATCTAAAATAATCATAAAATAAAGAAACTTGAATGTATTAAAAGCCTATTGATATATTCAATATATTTAGTAAAAATTTCTATATGATGTAATCATTTATCATCACAACTTTTTAGTTTATATAAAGTAAAGTACTATATCAGTTAATTATAATACAAAACTATACAAAATTGGCCTTGCTATTACATTGAATTGCATTAGATATGAAAGTGATTAAAATGCATAATATTGAATTTAAGATTTTTACATTATCACTAAGAAAATATGTTACAGTTAAAA
The DNA here is from genome assembly GCA_000238975.1 of Serratia symbiotica str. 'Cinara cedri'. Classification (GTDB taxonomy): domain Bacteria; phylum Pseudomonadota; class Gammaproteobacteria; order Enterobacterales; family Enterobacteriaceae; genus Serratia_D; species Serratia_D symbiotica_A. The sequence continues at coordinate 884,709 of CP002295.1, forward strand.
GATACTTGATTTATATAAAATATATTAATCACCTAAATATAATAGATGGATGAATAAAAATAAAAATAATAGGGCAAGGTAATTTCTAGCAATGTTTATTCTTGATAAGAAGTTACTATATAAGGATTTAAATAATTATTTTTTAATTTTTAATTATATCCGCTTTAGTAATTTTAACACTAGCGATAAAATGGTAACAAAATTATAATAATTATTAATAATAGTTAATATGATAATGAAAACTAGAAAGTTTACTCGCAATATTATTAAAAGAATTTTATATAAAATTACTATATTTATTAGTGCATATATCTTACTACACTATAGTATAGTGTATTTATATTAAAAATAAAGATAATTTATATATAAAATATAGCTGTTTGATGAATTAATTATTTAATGCAATAAAAATATAATTTTTATATGCTTACATGCTAGTTTAATAGCAGCATATACCAATATTATGAATATAAAAAATACTTTAAATAGATACCTAAATTGTATTCTAAGTGGTTTACTTTTATGATAATTGAATATCTATCTAGAAAATAATAACAACTGAGCTATAATAGATATGTACTTGCGTAGTATAGTATTTTTATTAGGAGATAGCTAGGGGTGCTAATGATTATATTATTTATTAACTGATAATAAATGGCTTACTACCTAGTGATTTTAATTATAACAGCATTATCATGCTAATGATAATAAGTAGTAGAATACTAATACAAGTTTCACAAAAAATATCTTAGAGATATCTGAATACCTGATGTATATATCACTCAGACATCTATTCATAAAAATAATTTATATCTTGTAATATTAAGTTTAGTAATAATATTTAATTATCTATTATGAACCATCAATTTATCACATACTGCATACTCATGATGGCCTAGTTAAATTTTTCATAAAAATGTGGTTAATAAAACTAGATTGATTTAATATTTAAGTAATTAATCTCTAGTAAGATTATAATTACTTAATTATGAACCCATCTAGTATTGTTATTGATGTTTCTCTTTCATATATATAATAGTCACGATGTAGCAAGCATGACGCACTATAAATATAGCAATAAAGAATAATATTAGCCAATTGCAGTTAAGGTTGCAATATAACATAACAGCGATAACATCTGGATAAATAATAAATCAATCAATAGTAACATGATATTATTATGGATATAATAATATATTAAAGATATATTATAAAGTTTAAAGCATAAGATATTTATGCCTTAGGCAATTACTACTATTGTATCATACTGAGAATTAATTATATTAAGACCAATTAAATATTAGTAATACTTAATATTTTGCTAAAATAAAAATAGATACTAAGCATAATTATTACTAATACATAAAATGTACCGGTATTATAGTTATTAACTATAAAGGAATTATATTTATAATAATATTATTATTTATCTTCCTATAAGCATCGTATTATATACGAAGCATATTCTATATTAATACGATAGGTTAAATTATTGTAATTAGTATATAATTAATTTTCAAATTAAGTTAAATTAGTAAATAATGTTAATATTCATATTAATAAAATAGCACAAAAGTCAGGTAATTAGTGGAGCGTCCTAAAGGTTGTGTGCTGTATACTATAGATGTCTATAGATACTGGATATTTTTACTACAAAAAATAGATATCCTACAACCTTAATAACAGTGTTCTAATTTTAACATAAGAAATAAAATTTTACTACGTATTTAAGATACGACAGCGTTTTATTTAAAAAAATATATAAGATCTATAATGCTATACTATGCGGTTAGATACTATATTTGTCTTAATTTATATTAAGTATTAAGTATAAGTAATATGGTATTATAATTACTAGATTTTATAGGTGTAGACAAAAAGCTTCCTATATTCTAGGCACAGACAATAATAAGTAGCTATGTTGGATTAAAGATTGCTAACACCACCCTTAGTGCCATTAGATGATAGTAAAGCAGGTATTAAAGTAATATTACCATCTATTAATATTATAGATAGGTATAAGTATTATTATTTAAAATATAAAAATTAATTACAATTAGTATTGTTGTATATTGGTAATTTTTAACCATCATTTTAATAGCGATGCATTCATAAATAATGATGAAGTTAATATTAAATCGCTTAATTAGTATCTTTTCAATACTATGTATTTATTTTTTAAGCAATGTTTTTTGATCAAGGATATAAATTATTTATTTAAGTTAATGATTCCTGATAACTAAGATATACTTATAATTTCAGCATAACTTACATACCCTAATACAACAACCTAACACCATAGTTACGTACCTTAAAGCTTGTGTTCTTATCAAGCATTGATACATGATAGTAAAAGTAACCTTAATGTCATTTTATATTATACCATTAACTAGCTTATGTATTTTTTTGAATAACTTAATATATTAAGCATAGTATAAAATATTGATTATAAATAATATAGAAATATTTCTTAATAATATCTAGATCAATTTTATAAAAATATTTATTAGTATTTTTATATACCGTAATAAATTTATTTAAATAATTACTGTAGATTAGTGTTACATTACTACCACTGTAGTGGTAGTAATGTAACAAATTCTATTATTTAGATACTATACTAAAATATTTAATAATATGATGTGTACTTTATATTATGTAATATATCAATATTTTATTAATAATGCTTATAGAATTATTCTTCTAATATTCAATAACTAGTTTTTTCAGAGTCTATTAAGGCGATATGGTAAATAATAAATAATATTTTCTTAAAATACTTTATATGATAAGGTAATGGCATTATTAGTCAAGTATATCTATTTTAGTATCTAAGACAAGAATATTTATTAATTATGATTAATTCTGATTCATGAATGTTTCGTGTATGATGTAAATAATATCTTATATACCGCATCTCAGTATAAGTATGTATAGAGTTTCTTAACCTATATATTAATATATTAATCATAGCATGCTAAAATTTTAGTATTGATTAAATTAAAATATTGACTATAATTTGATGCTGCATTAATCTACTTCAGTTGCTAGGAAGTAATGGTAAAGGTACAGAATATTTGTTGTTATAAGGAGAATATGCAACATTCTTTACTGGCATTTATATAATACCTATTTTTTATTGTTATTTTTAGAAAATAGGAAATAATAAATTTATTTATATTAACTGACTTAAAGTAACTAGCAATCAAGTATGTTGATGTAATAATATAAATTATAATTAATTTGATTAATTTATAATCGCAGTTTTAACTTTAGTAAGGCAATTAAATAGAAGATATAAAATACTATTTGGTATAAAATATGTAATATATTACAGTTGTGGATATTGGATAGAAGGCTCGTACGTTAAAGAAAGTATTGCTGTATATAAGTCGAGACTTACTTATGTAATAAACCAAAGGGCGGTAACCTGATCTTACTTGATGCATTTGTAGTTACTAATAAGATATTTTTATAATGAAAGGCAATTAACTATTATAAATTTAAATTTTATTTTTTTTAGGTCTATATATAATACTAACTACTGATTTTTTTCTATTGTCGCTACTTTATTTCAACATCTATTAAATAATTTAAAGAATATTAGACAAATAATTCAGTAGTATTTAATAATTACTATTATATTTAAATTAAATTACGTTATAAACTGATAACATTATTGTCTAATAAATAATTTTTTAATATTTTGTATTATACGGTATTGCACATTTTAAGTAAAATTTTAATGGTAAATAATTATTACTAATTTTAATCTAAGAATTAATTATAGAATATGCCATTATACTAAATATTTCTTTCTACATAAAACTACAGTGCTATATTTTATTATTAGCTTATGAATTATATATTAAGGACATAATATAATTAATTGCTATCATCATTATTTTTGGCACTAATTATTTAGTTTTGTTGTAGAGATAAGCAATAAAATCTCAGTTCTTCTAATGAAGAGATTACAATAATACTAAAATAGTATAAGGCAATATCATTAATAATAACATAAAATAAATATTAGTTTTATTTCATTCAATGATGCTGCAAAATTTAGGTGTATATTATACTACAATAATACATAAAAATTATAGTGAAAAATATAATATAATATATAAATTTATAAAGCGTAATAATATATATTCTTCTATATCTTATCACTTAAATAAACACATTATATATTTCATTAAATGATATTTGAAGCATCTATAGCCAGAACTGGTAAATAAAATCAAGCAACTAAATGATCTATTAGATAATGTAGTAGGGTTAACTAAAAATTATAACTTTATAATAAGTTATGTAGTTGGAGTAATTTGATGTAATAAATATTATGAGATTATATATTTAATAGATATCATCTAAATATCAATAGCCTCTGTATCATATATTGGCAGTTACTAGGGAGGAAAACTTGAAAGCAGTAGATCAATTGTCGCTATTTATATATAAAACATTGATACTAGAAATCTAACGTACTTCACTTAATATATCTTATGATGTAGTGCTTAGTAAGTAACTTATTAATAAAGTGTAGTTTATTATGTACATATTATAGAAATTATTCTATAATATTAAAATATATTATTACTTGTAATCAGTATCATTTATACGATAATATTAAAACATACGTGCTATTTAAAAAATATAAGAACAATATAAATTATTACAGTCAAACTTTTATCTACACTATAATACAATGCCTGTGCCTGTCAGATACAGGCATTGTTTGCTAATATAACTACAATTCATAAATTAATTACAATACACCTATCTATTAGCAGAAAATAGACAAACTATAAAGCTATTGGTGTATATTTATTGGTATTGATAATAAACTATTTAGTGCAAAAATTAATATTTACTTAATACTAGTAAATATGATGTTAATATATTTATTAAAAAATACTAATATTATAAAAAGTAATCAAGAGTGATAAATTGGAAATATATTATACTGTAAGTATACAGCAACTGTAAACACCTATTTGAATATTTTAATTACTATTTTAAGCATGAATTATAGCAATGCTTTAAATGTTAGTATTAATTAATCAGCATGTTACCGTCCATAAAATAATATAATACTTAATACTAAAATAATTTATGTAGTAATTTATTTGGTATAATATAATTGCTCATAATTTTTATTAAATTAATTATCGCGCTGGTTGTCGTAAAATTAAATATATTACTGCTTGCTTGGTACATAATATAGATAGATATTATGTTATTTATGGTCGCAGTATCACTAGATACTGCAATGATAAATTATTTTTCCTTATGTTATTCAAGCCTTAAAAAATAAATAATGTTTACTTATTTCTATTATTCTTATAGAATATATGTGATCCACCTTTTATAATAGTAATCTCTTACTATAAAACAAATAGATTTGATATAAACATATTAAATAACAAGATTAATATAAGATACTGATGCAGTAATAGTCAATATCATACACTAAATTATTTAATTACTAACAACAATCAAAGTAATGCCTAACTAGCTTCTAAGATTTTTTATGTCCGTTGGATAAAGGAGTATTTTTTCTTTCATTACTATTATTAGTATTAATGGTTAATCATTAATATTTTATATAATGCTAAAGCCTTATCTTAAAGGTTAATAATACTAAATTATACACAAGATGATAATATCATCTAGGTAATGCCATATAATATGCGACGAGTGCAATATATTTTGCCTATTACCTGAATTAGAGTACAAAAAGGTAATATTATTTTATATCATTGATTATTTTTTAAATGACAATTACGATCTGTTTGCGAAACTACTCTAGTACTATATGGCTGAGTGATACTATATTTAATTACTAAGTATCTTAATCTGTCACCTATAATATTGTAACTTTTTCAGTATAAATGATTAGTCGATGCTTTATGCGCCTAGAATAGTAATTAGCAATTAAAAAATACGGTCATTAGAATATCTCTATTAATAACTTACATATAGAATAAATAAAAACAGGTAAGAATGTATATAATATATATATTCTATAATCATTATTTTTAGTTTTTATACAAAATTATAGGTAACAGCACATGCCTAATCAACTGAAGTACTATAAAAGAATAATCTACATGAAATTAGACATGCATTTTATAACTTGAGATTATTATTTTATCAATATCTCTAATAATATACTATACCGATATCACTAGATAAAGTATATTATGTAAATAATACTTAAGTAATTCATATGGTATACTGGTATTGAAGTTATGTATTCAATCTATAAACTAAATTATAAAATATAAACAAAATAATCAATAAGAATATTTTATTAAAATTAATCATATTATAGATAATCTACTAAATTATCTTTTATAATAATAACTATTATTCAAGCTATTTGATTTTATTAACTAAAATTGGCTATAATGTAGATAATGTAGATCTTAATATCTTTAAAAACTAAGATCATTTCTAGTGGTAAGAGTATAAGTAATCATTTCTGATGCAATAGTCGGTATGCGTTTCAAATAGCACTAAATAAAATAGTGTTAACTAGATAATATTAAGCTTTACTAAATAAATTGATGACTCCTACAATAGAATATATAATCTACATACTAAACTGTGCCATGATTATGGTTAAAATAGACAATATAATTTATTGATGGAAGATATAGTTAATTTAGGGATTATATAACATTATTATATATAATGGTTGTGTTAACTAGGTACTACTACAGTAGTAAATTGACCTAAATAAGACAGTGTTTTAGATAAATAACTACTATATCCATAGTAACATATATAATGTTATTATAGTGCTCAGTGCAATTAATATGCTGCTGCAATGGCAGATTATATTAAAATAATAAAGATAATTTTATTATTAATACCATTTACTTGAGGCGGCGAAAATACTTTTATATAAATTGATTATAGACAAATTTTTGTACCCAGTGATTAGGTAGTAACTAAAGACAAATAAAAAATTTTAAAAAATATTTGATGCTGTAAAAATAAATAATATTGTTAAGATTAAAGTATATGACTGTATCTCCTAGACTAGGGGAATATCTTTCTCCTCACGCGACTAGTCTATATTACGTTTCTTTTAATAATATTAATAATCAATATACTAATAGTTATTTTAAAAATAACCTTAAATAAAAGAGCAATAATTTATAATTATTATAAATCAATAACTTTTTTTAATATATTATTAATTTATGATTTTATATATTATAAGCTATTACTCACTAATAACATTATATACTTTTGTATTCAAAATTTTTAATTAAAGCTAATATTAAAATATATGTATGATATAATCAGAGATCATAAAAGTTGTATGCTCCATAACTGACTTAGAGAAATATATAATGTTGACCATAATGTAATTAGTAGAGATATATAGTGATATAGCAATTGATACTGATTAACGCCTGATATACTAAATTGTATTTCTCTAAATGGTATTTCTCTAAATAATATAATATGTAATAAGTTAGTAACTTACTCTAATCTTAGTACAGATCTTCTGAGCTAAAATTTTCTATGGAATTTAATATTTAACAGTAATTAATGTAGCATATTTTAGTATATTGATATAGATATAAAATAAATTTTTATTACTCACTTATTGTTATATAGGTCCTAAGAGTTAGCAATAAGTGCTTTTTTGACTTATCTGCATACTAGTAAGTATTAGTAATACTAAAATATGTGGTTTGTATTTGTACATGTTAAAATATTTTTTTATATTATGAATGATATTAATAATCCATTAATGCAGAGATATCCTTAGCTATTTTTGTTTACGTTACTAATTTGTATTTTAGAAAATACAAATATCTTGTGTTATTGAAATACTAGAGCGATTACATTTATTAATAAATATATTTTTATCTTGTCTACGACAAGAGCAACTAGAGTATGATGTATATCTATGTCTATTAATTAAATATGTTTCTATATATAATTTAATCATCTTCTACTTAATATGCGGGCTGGATTAATATAGCTTGCACGCCTAGCAGGGTACCAACTAGCTAGCAAACTAAGTAAAATGGCTGTTATTAACACTATTATAACATCTAGCCAATATAGTTTAGAAGGTAGAAAATCAATAAAATAAATGTTACCAGATAATAATGATTGATTGATTAGTTTTTCTATACTCTTAACTATGTTAGTTAGTTGAAGTGAAATTGCTACCCCTATTATCATGCCAACTAGACTACCAACTAACCCAAACAGTAATCCATACCAAATAAAAATAGCATGTATAAGATTATCTTTAGCTCCTAAAGTACGAAGTACTGCAATATCACTACTCTTATCATTCACAGCCATGACCAGAGTAGAAACAATATTAAAGCATGCTACACCTATTACCAATACCATTGCTAGGTACATTATGATACGTATCATTTGAATATCACGATACATATAACCATATGTACTAATCCAGCTTTTAACGTAGACATAAGCATTGATTACTTGACCTGCGTTACGCACTAATTTATCAGCTGAGAATATCTCGTTTACTTTAATGGCAAGGCCGGTAATATTATTACCCATATTGAGATATTTTTGTGCATCTTCTAATGGCACTAACGCAAGGACGTGATCCAATTGACCGCTAAGCTGGAGAATACCAGTGACGTGCAAAAGGATATGCTTAGGCTGTAATAATCTTAGTTCAGGGTTACTGTTAGGGATAACTATAGTAACATAAGACCCAATTTTAACATTTAGCTCATCCGCCAAACCTTTACCGAGAATAACTTGTTGACAACCTGCTTTAAAAGTAGCCCAAGCATTTCCCTGTATGAAACTTGGTAGTGCGCTAAGCTTATTTTCTTGTTGAGTATTAATTCCCTTTACTTGGACAACCTGTAATTGTGTACCATTTTCTATTAGCCCGGTAAAGTTAATATACGGAGCCACTGCTAGAATACCCGGCACTTTCTCCACACGTTGCAGTAAAGACATCCAATTCTGCAGTGGCTTATTTACTGCCTCAATCTCACCATGGGGCACTACCAATAAAATACGATTTTTCAGCTCATACTCAAAGCCATTCATTGCGCTCAAACCAATAATTAGTACTGTGACCCCCAACGAAATACCGATAGTAGAAATAATTGAGATAAGCGATATTATGCTACCGCGTTTTCGTCCGTGAATAAAACGCAAAGCTGTTAATAATGATAGTGATGCTACTGACATTACTCAACACCAAATAAAGTTAATGGCGTCTGAAGACAGCCATCAACCATTTCTAATTGGCTACTGAGTTGCTTGGCTAAATGTAAATCATGGGTTACGACTAAAAAGGCTGTACCCTGACGTACATTTAGCTCATCTAATAATTTAAAAATACTATTCGCGGTATACTGATCCAGGTTACCAGTAGGTTCATCTGCTAACACTAGCGCCGGGTTATTAACTAGTGCACGAGCGATTGCCACTCGTTGTCGTTCACCGCCTGATAGTTCAGAAGGACGATGCTTGCTACGCTTCTCTAAACCTACTGCGACAAGCATTTCTGTTGCTTTTTTCTGCGCTAGAGCTGTGTGAACACCGCCAATCAATAATGGCATGGCTATATTCTCTAATGCAGTAAAGTCTGGTAATAAATGATGAAACTGATAAATAAAACCGATTTGGTGGTTACGCAGTTTTGCTTTACTCGCCGCAGAAATACTATTTAACAATAGGCCTTTGAATATTACTTCACCAGAAGTCGGTAAATCCAATCCACCTAATAGATGCAGTAAGGTACTTTTACCTGAGCCAGAACTACCAACAATAGCTATCATCTCACTCGTCCGCATAACAAGGTTAACATTACGTAGTACATGAGTATTATGCGTACCTTCCTGATAACTCTTGCATAGGTTATGACACTCCAATAAATAATGGTCACTCATAGTGTAAAGCCTTAGCTGGTTGTATAGTGCTAGCATACCATGAAGGGTAAAGTGTAGATATGATAGACACTATCATTGACACTATAGCAATGACAGTGACCTGTAGTGCATCAACTGATACTGGTAACGAAGTGTTAATAATTAACCCCCCAAGAGATGGCATAAGGTTGTTAAGATTAATGGCCAATAATACCCCACAGAGTGCACCAATCAGTGAACCTATAACGCCAGCACTAGCACCTTGCACTATAAACACTATTACAATTTGACCTCTGGTCAAGCCTTGAGTTTGTAATATCGCTACCTCGTTCTGTTTTTTCATAACGATTAAACTTAACGAAGTTATAATATTGAATGCCGCAACTGCTACAATAAAGCTCAGTAGTAATCCCATAATAGTTTTTTCTATATGTACCGCCTGGAATAATTCACCTTTGCGTTCACGCCAATCTTTCCATTCAGTTCCCGCTGGCAACATTTGCTTACTATAGGAATCAACCTTTAGTGGCTGATGCAAGAATAAACGCCAACCTGTAATATTACCCACTGGATAACGCATTAGTCGTGATGCATCATATTGATTCACTAAGATCTGATAGCTATCTACTTCACTATGGGCACGGAAAGTACCGATAATAGTAAATAATCTATGACTAGGAATTCGTCCCATTGGAGTAAACTGGCCTACGCTAGGAACCATTAGTCGAAGTTTATCATAACGCTTAACGCCTAGCTGATTAGCTAGTTGCTCACCAATAATAATATTATAATGATTTGGTTGTAGTTGCTGCTGTGTAATATTAACCAAATAAGGGGTTAGGGGATCGGGTTCATCCGGGTTAATACCAAGCATCACGCCCAACGCTATATTACGGGCACTTTGCAGTATTACATTGCTAATGGTTAATGACGTAACTCGACTGACGCCCTTAAGTCCTTGAATCGTTACAACTGGTAATTCATGAGGATTAATAGAACCTTGTTTATTAATAATCAATGCTTGAGGCATAAGACCAAGGATGTTATCACCTAGATCTCTTTCGAAACCGTTCATAACTGAAAGCACAGTCACCATTGCCATTACACCTACGGTAATACCGATCGTAGATAACCAAGCAATAAATCGCCCAAAGCAGTCTGAAGTACGACCGCGCAGATAACGCAGACCAATGAATAACACTATAGGTTGATACATTAACTCTATTTTATTATCATAGTCACATAACGAACAATGTGATAATTGATATTAAAAGCCCTCTATAATAAATAAAACACTTGGAAAACTTTTTTCTTAATGTGTTAATCAAAGTGAAGTGAAATTAATTTCAATAAGTAAACACTGAGTTATTAATCTATCTTTTACCTATTTCAGGCATATAGCCTAAAATTTTAGAATATAGAGGCCTAAGTGATCTTATTGTATTTTGATTCTTTTAATTCACACGTTAAGAACTATATGTTATTAATTGATCAATTAGTTAGAAAAAAATGTACACTATGGTATAGTCATAGACTTATGAAATATTAATCTTAAAATCTCATTATAACATTTTCAGCAGTGTTAGTTTGTTGACTACTAGGATAATATATAGTCGTTATATAGTAGTAAAGCATTAGATAATAGTAATATATAGCTAAAGTTAGTATACAGTAACAGCGGTATATAGTTAAGTTAAAGGCTAAAGAGCCTATAGCAATTACTGATACTAAGCAATTTAACACAATGATTAAATATACTTAAATGAGCATTCCAAATAGTTGCGACAGTTCTTTATTTAGAAGTTATTCCCTTCCCGAGCGTGCAGGCGATCTACAGCGATTAGGTCAATTGTTTGGTTCATCTTGTTCCGTGGAGTGCGCAGATATTATCGAGCGCCATAATGGACCAGTGATACTTATTACAACAGACATGCATAATACCCTACGATTGCGGGATGAGATCCGACAGTTTACCAATCAAGAGGTTAGCATACTGCCCGGCTGGGAAACACTGCCGTATGATAACTTCTCACCACCCCAGGATCTAATCTCTGCTCGGTTATCAAGATTATATCATCTACCTACTATGGCAAGTGGGGTAATGATTTTACCAATAAGCACTGTAATGCAGCGCGTTTGTCCGTACGAATTTCTATATGATTACACATTAGTGTTAAAAAAAGGTCAGTATATATCACTTTATAAGGTGTGTAAAAAATTAGAACATATTGGTTATCGCAATGTTACACAGGTAATGATGCATGGTGATCTAGCAATTCGGGGTAGCTCGCTAGATCTATATCCAATAGATAGCGAAAAACCTTACCGTATAGATTTATTCAATGATAAAATAAATAGCTTAAGTCCCTTTGATATTAATAATCAAAGTGTGCTGAGCGAGGTTAATACAATTAATTTGCTGCCAGTTCATGAATTCCTAAATGACAAAAATACCATTGAGTTATTTTGTAGACAGTGGCGTAAACACTTTAATACAAAACGTGATCCTAAGCATATTTATGATCAAGTCAGTAAAGGAATATGGCCAGCTGGTATTGAGTATTGGCAACCGCTATTCTTTAAGCAACCATTACCATCACTATTTAGTTATCTACCAGCTAAAACTTTAATTGTCAATACTGGAAATCTAGAGTATGTCGCTACGTGCTTTTGGCAGAGTATCAATGAGCGCTATCAAAGCCATTACATTGATCTTAGGTTGCCAATTATGCCCCCAGATACCTTGTGGCTATGTGTTGATATGCTATTCCGTGAACTAAAAGCTTGGCCGCGTGTAGTATTAGAGACTACAGAGCTACCGATTCTGAAAAATAATACTAATCTTGGCTACTATGCTCTACCTGAGCTAGTGATACAATCTCAAAAGAAGCTACCACTAGACAATTTAAATCGTTTTACTACAGATTTTAACGGCAGTGTAATTTTCTCAGTGGAGAGCGAAGGGCGGCGAGAAATACTACAGGATATGCTTGATAATATTAAACTCAATACTTCGTTAATCGAGCATCTAGATCAAGCGCAACCAAAGGGCAGGTATATGATGGTTGGCGCTTGTAAGCAAGGTTTCCTTGATAATGTACGCAACCGAGCGCTAATTTGTGAAAGTGATCTATTAGGCAAAAAAATTAAACGACGTAATCAGGATAATCAATATTTTATCAATACTGATACGTTAATCCATAATCTAGAAATATTACACCCTAATCAACTAGTAGTGCATCTAGAACACGGTATTGGACGTTACGCCGGTCTTACCACAATAGTGGCTGGTGGGGTTAAAGCAGAATACTTGATTATTTCTTACTCCGGAGAAGATAAGCTATACGTACCAGTTTCTTCGTTGCACCTGATTAGTCTTTATGCAGGAGGTACAGACAAAAATGTCCCTTTACACAAATTAGGTAGCGATTCCTGGAAACGCACAAAGCAGAAAGCTGCTATGCAGGTGCGTGATGTCGCTGCCGAGCTATTGGATATCTACGCTCAACGAGCTGCTAAAACTGGTTTCTCTTTTAATCATAATCAAGAACAGTATCAATTATTCTGCCAAAGCTTTCCTTTTGAGACTACACCAGATCAACAGCAAGCAATTAATGCTGTATTAAATGATATGCGACGACCGTTAGCTATGGATCGTCTCATATGTGGCGATGTTGGATTTGGTAAGACTGAAGTAGCAATGAGAGCTGCATTCGTTGCCGTGAAAAATAATAAACAGGTAGCGGTTTTAGTGCCAACTACTTTACTAGCACAGCAACATTTTGATAACTTTCGTGAGCGATTCACTAGCTGGTCTCTCCGTATTGAAATGATGTCACGCTTTCGTAGTGCGAAAGAACAGCAACAAATACTTCATGCAGCAGCAACAGGTGAAGTGGATATTATTATAGGTACACATAAGCTATTACAACGCACCTTGCGCTGGAAAGATCTTGGATTGCTGATTATAGATGAAGAGCATCGTTTTGGCGTACAACATAAAGAGCGCATTAAAGCCATACGTTCGGATATAGACATCTTAACACTAACTGCAACGCCTATTCCACGTACCTTAAATATGGCTATAAGTGGTATACGTGATTTTTCTATTATTGCTACCCCTCCCGCACGACGACTCGCTGTAAAAACGTTTGTATGTGAATACGATAGATTGATGGTACGCGAAGCTATTCTTCGTGAAGTGTTACGTGGTGGGTTGGTTTATTATCTGTATAATAATGTAGATAGTATTGAGACAACTGCGCAAAAGTTAGCTTCACTAGTACCAGAAGCACGTATTATTATTGGACATGGCCAGATGCGCGAACGTGATTTAGAGAGAGTAATGAATGATTTTCATCACCAACGATTTAATGTGTTAGTTTGTACAACAATTATTGAAACAGGTATTGATATTGCAAATGCAAATACTATTATTATTGAGCGCGCAGATCGCTTTGGGTTGGCACAGCTGCAGCAGTTACGAGGCCGAGTTGGCCGTTCATACCGTCAGGCGTACGCTTATTTATTGACACCAAATCCAAAAGCCATAAGCTCTGATGCACATAAACGATTAACTGCTATCGCTTCAATAGAAGATCTTGGTGCTGGCTTTGCGCTAGCTACACATGATCTAGAAATTCGTGGTGCCGGTGAGCTCCTGGGAGAAGATCAAAGCGGACAAATGACAGCTATAGGTTTTTCATTATACATGGAATTACTAGAATGTGCAGTGGACGCATTAAAAAATGGACGTGAGCCATCATTAGAGGCTCTTACCAATAGTCGGGCAGAGGTAGAGTTACGCATACCAACTCTACTACCAGACGACTTTGTGCCGGATGTCAATGCTCGTTTATCTTTCTACAAGCGTATTGCAAGTGCCAAAAACAGCACAGACTTAGAAAGGTTAGAAATGGCGTTGATTGATCGTTTTGGTTCATTACCTGAACCAGCTAGTAACTTACTACAAAGTGCTTTTTTACGTCTTAATGCACAAACTTTAGGCATTAAACGTATTGAGAGTAATGAGTCCGGCGGATATATCGAATTTAGCAGTAATAACTGCGTTGATCCGAATTATCTAATCAACTTATTACAAAAACAACCACTACTATATTGTCTTGACGGATATAGTAAATTCAAGTTTAAGCTTGATTTAAGTAATCAAGCAAAACGACTACAGTTTATTAAAAAATTGATAAATACATTTTTGGCACATAGGTTAATACAATCAACTTAATATGCTAATAGGCGTTAA
Source organism: Serratia symbiotica str. 'Cinara cedri' (assembly GCA_000238975.1). Lineage (GTDB taxonomy): Bacteria > Pseudomonadota > Gammaproteobacteria > Enterobacterales > Enterobacteriaceae > Serratia_D > Serratia_D symbiotica_A. Next base: position 899,874 of record CP002295.1, read on the forward strand.
ATGATACATGCATCTTTTTCGGTTATTTTAGATTCCTATTATAGACACTATACATTAAAACATTAAAATGTCGCAGTCTTGATTTTAATAATATAAAAATAAATAGCGATTATCAATCTTAATTACTGGTATCTAGTGCGGGTAAATTTTTTACTAGTTCATCAAGATTCTTCATCTGAAGAAGAAAGGGCTCTAACTTTTTTAAAGGTAGTGTAGATGGCCCGTCACATTTAGCATTATTTGGTTCTGGATGAGCCTCAAGAAAGAGACCAGCTAGACCAACTGCGATACCCGCGCGTGATAACTCAGCTATTTGTGCACGACGACCACCAGAAAAAGTACTTAATGGATCACGGATTTGTAATGCATGAGTCACATCTAATATAATCGGATGTCCGCTAGTTACACGTTTCATGACATTTATACCTAACATGTCAACAATTAGGTTATCGTAACCAAAATTGCTACCACGATCGCATAAAATAATTTGATCATTACCGTTTGCCTTAAATTTATCGACAATATTCCCTATTTGGCTAGGGCTAATAAATTGTGGTTTCTTTACGTTAATTACAGCCATTGTTTTTGCCATCGCTGTTACTAAATCAGTTTGGCGTGCTAGAAATGCAGGTAGCTGAAGCACATCTACTATTTCAGACACCGGTTGTGCTTGGCTGACCTCATGAATATCAGTGATAATTTTTACGTTAAATGTTTTTTTGATTTCTGCGAAAATATTCATCCCTACTTCCATTCCGGGGCCACGGTATGAATAGATAGAAGAACGGTTAGCTTTATCAAAAGAAGCCTTGAATATATAAGGAATACCTAACTTTTGCGTTACGGTAACATAATGCTCACAAATACTCATCGCTAGATCCCGTGACTCTAATAAGTTCATGCCACCAAATAGCACAAATGGTAAATTATTGGCCACATTAATATCGCCAATACTAATCACTTTTTGTTCCATATTTTACCTTTTAATCAATTGAATTGATTTGTTTATATAACAACCTATATCCTATACTATCTTTTACATCTACCACTTAATTACCTTAAGTACTAGCTACCCCGTATTTTGTTCGATAAAATAGTTATTCATACAAGAAATTATAATATTGCTATATTCAAGTTCGGCATAACTATAGCGAATAATAATAAATATATTATGATCATTTAAATATAAAAAATAAAACGTTCTCTCTGGCGCTAAGAACACTTTATATCTATCTGATTCTATCAAAAGAATAGAGTATTACCTATATTACAATTATAAGATACGATTTGTTAGAGTTATTTATAAGATACGATTTGTTAGGATTATTTATAAGATACGATTTGTTAGGGTTATCATTTTGCAATTTAATATTGAACTTTAAGCTATTACGAGATATATGCACATTACACTCTCGTTTAGAGCCCTGTTATTTAATAAATTAATAATGATGTTTCATCATGTTATTTTTATTTACACAAATAAAAAAGTAACTTTTAATAATGATAATTCGCAGTAGATAAAAATAGGAAAGATATATAATAAGATTATATCTATTTATATCAAAATATCTTAGTATATTTAAGAGGTGGTATTAAAAGCACAATACATAAATCACTAGTATTGCACAATTATCAGAGTGATATATATACTAAATTATTATTTAGTAGCTATCGTGCATATTTATTCTTTCTTCGTAATTGTAATACAATTACACGATGTTAATCGTGATATCATTCTATTAATAAGCACTATAAAGAATATATCATTGCTAATAATTATTAGCAATGATAATCTATCTAAATAGATAATATAGTTATATAGCTATTATTATAAAGTTACATATATATTTAAATAAATTATTTCTATTGCCATTAATGATGGATGACAAAATCATGTCATTTATTTTTTATTAATTTCCTAATAACTACTGATAGCTTTTTGATTAATAAGTAATTCAAAAAGATAAAGTATAGCTTTATAAGCTATACTTTATCTTTATATTGACTTATATTGATAAGCGCGCATTATTTTATTTTAGTTATCATTATGCTTGATTCTGACCAATAGTCACGCGCTCATTGTTGCCATAATCTCGGTAAGTAGCTACTCCTATAAATCCAGCGTTTATAAACATCTTTCGCACATGACTCCCCTGTTGCCAACCGTGTTCCAATAATAACCAGCCTTTCGGGTGTAGATATTGTAGTGCTTGACACGTGATAGCGTTCAAATCCGCCATTCCATGTTGTGATGAGACTAGTGCAACAGTAGGTTCAAAACGAACATCACCATTAATCAAATGCGCGTCGTTAGCATCTATATACGGTGGGTTGCTAACAATTAATTCGAAATAATAGCCAGCTAATGCACTAAACCAATCGCTCAATAGGAATTGCACATTACTAATATTAAGCTTCTGAGCATTATACTGTGCTAATGCAAGTGCTTTAGGCTGTACATCAACTCCTATAATCGTACAATCTAGCCGTTCACTAGCGAGTGCTAACGCAATTGCACCAGTACCAGTACCGAGATCTAAAATGTAACTTGGTTTCATTGGAATTCGCTCTAAAGCTAGGGCCACCAAGTGCTCACTATCTGGTCGCGGGATCATAGTAACAGGGGAAACGGATAACGGTAAAGACCAAAATTCACGCTCACCAACCAGATAGGCTACTGGCTCTCCTCTTTCACGACGCAGCAGTAATAATTCTAGCTGATGCTCTTCTTGCTTTGTTAACTGCATGTCATCAAACGCTAGTAGAAAACTTCTAGCATAACCAGTTACAAAACCCAACAAAATCTCCGAATCACGCCTAGGACTATCACTATATCTTAATCGTGCAGTAGCTGTTTTTAACCAATTGTGGTAATACATTATTCTTACTCAACAGATAGTGCAGCTAGCTGGTCAGCTTGATGTTCCTGCGCAATAGGCTGGAGTAGTATATCCAACTTTCCCGCTATAATCTCATCTAGACGATAAAGTGTTAGATTGATGCGGTGATCAGTGACCCGTCCCTGCGGAAAATTATAGGTACGATTACGATCAGAACGATCTCCACTGCCCAGGAGGTGACGACGAGCGCAGGCTTCTGCTTGTTGGCGTTTAGCAATTTCAGCAGCACGGATACGTGCCATAAGTACCGACATTGCTTTAGATTTATTATTATGCTGTGAGCGTTCATTTTGGCACTCTACAATAATACCAGTAGGTATATGTGTTATGCGAATTGCTGAGTCAGTGGTATTAACATGCTGACCACCTGCGCCAGAAGAACGAAAGGTATCTATTTTTAGGTCGTTTTGATTAATGTCTGGTATTTTATCCTCTGGAACTTCTGGAAGTACTGCAACTGTGCAAGTAGAGGTATGGATCCGCCCTTGTGATTCAGTTTCTGGTACTCTTTGTACACGGTGACCACCAGATTCAAACTTTAATTGACCATAGACACCTTCGCCAGAAATTTTAGCAATTACCTCTTTATAACCACCCTGCTCTCCTTCGTTAGCACTAATTATGTTGATGCGCCAGTGGCGATTTTCAGCGTAACGGCTATACATACGAAACAGATTGCCAGCAAAAATTGCAGCCTCATTACCACCGGTACCTGCACGCACTTCAAGGAAACAACTGTATATATCATCAGGATCTTTTGGTAAAAGTAGAACTTGTAGTTGCTGCTCAAGTTTTTCAGTAGTTATTTTAGCCTGCTTGAGCTCTTCTTCTGCAATTTCATGTAATTCTGGATCATATTGAAATATTTCTGCTGTCGCTAAATCCCGCTGTATTTGTCTCCATTTAAGAAAGCATCTGCTAATATTAATCAATTGAGAGTATTCTCGCGATAAAGCGCGAAACCTATCTTGTTCAGCAATGACGTCTGCATCACTAAGTAATGCTTGTACTTCTTCATAACGCTCTAATAATATTTCTAGTTTTCTAACAATAGACTGCTTCATTCGTGCTCATTGACCCTATTAATTAAGAAAGCTAATACTAAAAGCTAATACTAATTTAGCTAAAGACTATTATATTATCGTTGCAACAGTTCTATACTACCATTGCTAATGGCATGCTAAATAGATTTAATCTAAATGTAAGTAAAATAGATTATTAATTTATAAGCCCTTTGGTAAATCACTTACTTAAAATCAGCGCTCTCTAATATAATAGAGGTTAATGCTTTAATTTTTATTTTTGCCTGAATTTACTTAATATGCAACTGATAATCACGAATAGTTTATACCGTACTATAAGAACGTAACAACGTAACTAAGCCACAAAATTAATACTTATCTGCCACTAACTATATAATGCTTTCTGCTTATATCACTGCAGTTTAGTCGGCTCTAGGTTATTATGGATCATTACGTGTAAATAATCTACACTATACAAATAAACGTTAATTAATGTACTTACTCCAGATATTACTTTATACAGTAATATATTTAGCAGCATAGGATGATACTAGTGTGTTATTAGCAGATTTAATGATCATCTATGCAGTATTAACGATTAGACATCAATTTATTGCTAGCTAAGTAATTACTGTCGCACCAACTTAATTCTATTTGATATCATTTTGGTATGCGCCATCAGCAAGTACTAATAATACTAATAATCAATAAATGATTATATTCCGTACTTTATTCTCTTTCTTTAGGTGACCGACGGCTTAACGCGATAATTTAATTAGCATTAATAAAAAATCAGTTTAACCCAGCTAGCGATTCGCAAGTTTAATTTGATCTTATAGAGGCCGTAAAGGTCACAAATATAGCATTAACAATTATTTTATTTTCATTATACTATGCTTAGTAATTGAAAAAGTAGCGAATACTTAAGAAGATGTGATCTTTTTCGTAGAAGAGTAATTGATAGCATCAGGATAAAATTTTCTTACTACAGCAGAAGTTTAAAGATGAACTAATGCCATAGTTCTAGTTTACTAGTTATTCGCATAAGATAATTACATGAGATAACTAAATGCATTGTAATCTTAATGTCATTAGAGGTTATTTAATGTAGCCATTAGAAATGGATGATAATAGTTACATAACTAGACAACTACGCGTCATATATATAATTCTTATAGATTTACACTAACGTGTAGTTTGGTCTAGTTATAAATAACCAATAATACTATATTATAAAATCAATAATTATCAAAACAAATGTATTAGCGTATAATCGGAAAACTTCGGCGCAGGGATTATCTTTTTATATAAAGTAATTATATAAGTTTATAATAAAAAACTATTTCATAATTATAAAATAATGCACTAAATTAGAGCAGTATTCATACTAATGCATCTGTAATCACTTGTCATTTTACTTGACAAGCAAAATTATAATTACGTATTTATCGTAATTTTTAATTACGTATTGAGCGTAATTTTTTTTACTCTTGATTAATAAATTAATAAAATATTACATCATAAAACAGTTAGTAAAAATTATTTCATAATACTATACAGAAGACTTTTCTTCTGAAAATAGCTGGTAAAAAATAATACATAAATTATTAAATAATATAAAAATATACTAGCATCATACTAAGCAATATAAAGTCATTAATATAGTCAACAAATTTATTATTTCATTAATTAGTAAAGTTATTCACTGAATATATTTAATATAAAAATTAATATTATTAATATTTAATAACATTAACTAAGTAAATTAACTATGTTTTAAAACATAGAGATATTAATAAAAATATACAGAAAATATAAATGATATTTAATATATATTTATTAAATATAAATAATTATTTAAACACTTAATTATTCAATGATTAACTATAGATATTATTATCGATAGTTTTAAACAAAAAATAAAAAATAATAGTAATTATAATAATTTTAAAAATATTATTTATATAACAATATTAATAATAATATTAAATATATATAAATATATATCATTATAATAGATTACATATCTTTTATCTAAAAGATTTGTTAAATTTTTTTTATGCTATCAGATACTTAAAGTATGATTATATAATTATTTTATTACATATTATTTTATAATCACTTATGGGATCTCAGGCAATAGGAGTTAATAAATAAGGATAATTATAAATTATGAAATAAACAAGTGTATATTGATATTATTGATAGATATGAAAAATAATAAGATATTAGGAAAGGCATCTATATGAAAATAGATATCTTTAGTAGTAATCGTGAGTTTTTGTGATATACTAGTACTGTACTAAGTTAATGTCCCGTATTAATTTATTTCAAGATAGCCACAAAAAATTCCATATACATATAATGTAATAAACTGTATTATATTACTTATAACTGACATTATCTGGTTTTACGTAAAGTCGTAGTTATAGTATCAGTAAAACCTTATATTTAATCTATTTTCAACTATCATGCTTAAAATTAGGCAAAGATATTATCTTTAGTGATATTTTTCCTTAATATTAACTAGTTTCTAATGGCAACTTTTATGGTTAACATTATTTGAACTAAAGATAGCAATGTTAATTTTTGCAATACCATGCTAGATATGTTTCTCTTTGTAGTTAATTATAATAATGCATCATATATTATATTTTACAGTATATAAATTTTTTAACTAAGATCATTAGTATACTTATGACTGAACTATATACTTTAGCATACTTATAGTTGATTAAAATATTAATAAACTCACCTAATCTAATCAGAAATAAATATTCTTGCCCGCCCCATAGACCAACTATTTTCTTACTATACTATACTCTATAGACCATACTGGTAAGATCTGCTAATATGTGATCATAATGACTATAATAAATATTTATGCTTAAGTAACAAAATTAATAATTATTCATGATGCACTCACTACGTAACAAATCATTAGATATAATAATTGAGGTTAATTACTAACCAATAACATATAACTACCCTTACATAAATATGCTATTTTGTAGTACTGGGCGCTACAAAATATTATTTTTTATTATAGTTATTTAACTCTTTAGGCGATTATCCTGCCATAGGCTTTAAGCTATATGCAATATTTTATCCTAAACGTGTAACCATATTTAACTTTTTAATAAATTTTAAATGAACACTCATATATTTAATTTTTACTCTTTTTTAGAAGACTGCTCATAAGCAAAAATTTTGAAAGTTTTTAAAGTATTTTTGCAAAAAAATATCATAAGATTATAGATTTTTGAAAAAATAATTAACAAATTACTATTCCTTTTATTAGCGTAGAAAATAGTTTTATACTAAAATTTTAGTAAATTATTAATTACAACTAAGTATAATATTTAAAAAATTCTTGACAATAGAAGATCCAAATTTTATCATGAGTTATTTTGATTATTATTTGATAAGTGTCTTTCATATAACTAAATAATAGTTATATAACATTCTCCGATAGTGGTTATAAAAGTAGTCATTATAAAAACATATTATGGAACTTTTAAAAATACTAATTAACACTTTTATAGAAAATTTATTGAGTGTCTTTTAGAAAAATATTACTATATAATCTATAATTATAGTTCTAAACTAGAAAGGTGAAGAAAGTTACTGGATTATTAAAAATATATACTAGTTATTTATATAAAAAATCATCCTAGTGTCACCTTTTATGATATTTTATAAAAGTGTATATATGAAAATAACTAAACTACAACAGTATACATGATATAATTATTGCTCAAAAAATACTAAATCTAAAATATGGTAGGTTATTCAAAACATCCATATTTAACTAGAGAGTATTGTTATAAATTAGAAATAAGTATATATAAAACAACGTATTGACTAAACTATTAATATCATTATACTTAATAAGTATAATGATATTAAGATTGTTGTTAAGCTACTTGACTATTACACTGATAACTATACAATTAATCACTTAATCCATTATTAAGCAATATATGTCTAATTATATAATTAAGTATACCAAGGTTATATGATAAAAATACACTAGTATATTATTAGTCACCTTGCTTCTATTTTATCGCGAGCGTATATATATCTATTATACTAAGCAGAAACAATGGACAATAGATGCTATGCTAATCTGTAAAGTTAGCCTGCTTACTATAATTTTACTTGGCGATTTAGCGCTTACCGCTTGCACTATAACTAAGCAAGCAACTAATTCCAATATCACGCAGTGTAGTGCTCATCAACAGAAAGTTCATACGCTTAATCAATATAAAGCTCGGGGCTCATTTGTATATCTATTCGGTAAAAAAAGAATTTATGCGCGTTTCTTTTTACAACAATATTCCCCTGAATATTATAGTTTGTTATTAACTAATCCATTAGGCAATATTGAATTAGGGATCAATGTACGACCAAATCTAGTGCAATTAACTGATCATCGGGGTCAAGTATATTTTGACAACAACCCTGAAAAGATAATTTATAGATTAAGCGGTATAGTGATCCCACTGAATAATTTACGCGAATGGATACTAGGACTACCTGGTAATTGTAATGAATTCATACTAGATAATCAGGGTCGTCTAAGTAAGTTGACATATAAGCGGGGTAGCTTGAGTTGGGATGTAGATTATCAAGAGTACAGCAACACAATCATACCATCATTACCTATCCGCTTGATATTAAAACAAAACAATCAGTATATTAAACTAACAATAGATAACTGGTCTTTTAAATGATTCGCATATGGCCTGCTCCAGCTAAGTTAAATTTATTCTTATATATTACCGGTCAACGAAAAGATGGCTATCACTTTTTACAAACGCTATTCCAATTCTTGGAATACAGTGATACTTTGATATTAGATCCACGTCAAGATGAAACTATTCGTTTATTAACACCTATAGATGGCTTATCGGAAGAGCATAATATTGTAGTACGTGCTGCGCACCTACTACAACAATATTGCAATTATCATGGGCTACTCAGTAAAACTCGTGGTGTTGAAATTAGCATCAATAAAAGATTACCAATAGGCGGTGGTCTTGGCGGTGGTTCTTCTAATGCTGCTACTGTACTAGTGGCATTAAACAAATTGTGGCATTGTGGATTAAGCAATAATCAATTAGCGAAGTTAGGGTTAAATCTTGGTGCTGATGTGCCTATTTTTGTGTATGGTCATGCAGCTTTTGCGGAAGGTATTGGTGAGCAATTACAACCAGCTAATCCACCAGAAAAATGGTATCTAGTAGCCTATCCTGGAATTAATATTCCTACTTCTATTATTTTCAGTGATGCTGAATTAAAACGCAAAGCTCCAATTCGCTGCTTAAATGAGCTATTATTAGCTCCCTATGTAAATGTTTGTGAGCCAATTGTAAGAAAACATTTTATTAAAGTTGAACAACTTATTTCATGGTTGCTAGAATATGCTCCATCACGCTTAACTGGCACAGGTTCTTGTGTTTTTGCAGAATTTGACACAGAAATTACTGCTAGATTAGTATTAAATAAAGCTCCGGTATGGTTGCGTGGTTTTGTAGCGCGTGGTGTTAATATTTCTCCATTACATCGAATCCTTATTGAGCAATTTGATTGATAAATCAATTTTGATTGTATCACAGATAGCTCCATTATACCTACTTTGCCTCTGGTCTTAATGTAATGAGATATACTTATATTGATATTATATAGTTATTATTAACTACGCTGGGCGTAAGCGTATAGCTTATAGCAATAATTTCTTTAGATGTAATTTTGAGGTGTTTCTTTTGCCTGATATGAAACTTTTTGCTGGTAACGCTACCCCGGAACTAGCACAACATATTGCCAAGCGGTTATATACTAACCTAGGTGCCGCTACTGTAGGTCGATTTAGTGACGGTGAAGTAAGCGTACAAATTAATGAAAACGTACGTGGCGGTGATATTTTTATTATCCAGTCTACCTGTGCTCCAACCAATGATAACCTAATGGAACTTGTAGTAATGGTAGATGCCCTGAGGCGCGCATCTGCAGGGCGTATTACGGCTGTTATTCCTTACTTCGGTTATGCTCGCCAAGACCGCCGTGTGCGTTCTGCGCGTGTGCCAATTACAGCTAGAATCGTTGCTGACTTACTCTCAAGTGTTGGAGTTGATCGTATATTAACAGTAGATCTGCATGCTGAGCAAATTCAAGGTTTTTTTGATGTCCCAGTAGATAATGTATTCGGTAGCCCTATTTTACTAGAAGCAATGTTACAACAGAATTTAGAAAAACCTATAGTAGTTTCTCCAGATATTGGGGGTGTAGTACGCGCTCGCGCTATTGCTAAATTATTAAATGATACTGATATGGCTATTATCGATAAACGCCGTCAGCGCGCGAATATTTCTCAGGTCATGCATATCATTGGTGACGTAGCAGGTCGTGACTGCGTATTAATAGATGATATGATTGACACAGGTGGTACTTTATGTAAAGCAGCAGAGGCGTTAAAAGGACACGGAGCCAAACGTGTATTTGCTTATGCAACTCACGCAATTTTCTCCGGCAATGCATTAGATAATATTAAGCATTCATTGATTGATAAAGTAATTATTTGTGATACAATTCCATTATCTCCAAAAATTAAGGCATTAAAAAATGTACATATTCTAACGCTATCAGGTATGCTAGCAGAAGCTATTCGTCGTATTAGTAATGAAGAGTCAATCTCTGCAATGTTCGAGCATTAAATGATTACCTTTATATGTAGTGGAATTATTTATTGCAGCAGACAAAATAATATTATTAGCACGGTAACTGTATTTACCTGTCATCCTATCTCTACCGTTGCAATAGTACTTCCACCCTGCAACCTAATCACTTGTCATATTTTATAAATTTATTAATTATCCCACTACATAATATAGTTTAGTTGCTTAGTATATCTGTAATACTTAAATATTTAGCGTAGTATTTTATTATTTTCACTAAAAAATAATCTTAATTTTTAATAAAAGACATTATTTATTAAGGATTACTATTTAATTATACAATATTACTACTTTATCTTTAAAGCATAGTTAAGTATACAATAATAAATATTATATAGTTTGATAGTTGTATATATTTAGGTATTCGAGAATATCTACCTATAAGTAAATCCACTATATTACCTATAACTATAACTATAACTAGCATATAACTAGCACTAGTATACTATAATAATATTATAAATTGCTTACAGTAATATCCTTTACATATACTACATATCGTAGTATTGGAGCAATAGTTTTTGCTAATTAGCTAATACTAATACTAATATAACGCCAGAGAATAGCTCTCGCCTTAGTCGTACCTCTGATAGGAGAAAGTACTTTATGGCATATAAAGACCCCATTTAAGTTATACTAATTTAGTTCGATACATGGTTTATAAAATACTATGAGAATCCACGATATAGATATTAAGTCACCAAGATACTTGTTATGACTATGTAATTATAATGTAAGTAATCTTATCGTGGTTATTTGTTAACAATAGTTGCAATCGTGTGTAATATATTGTTTACCTTGCATAAGCGAGGGTAATGAAATTTATCCAATTTCCACTAATATATGAGTACCCTAAATAATTATTAGTATAATATGACTAAATTAGCACAATTATATTTAAGTAAACGAATAGTTACGAGCACTCTATAATAAAGTAATCTCACTTTGACTTAGTATACATTATATCAGGATAATGATAAATATCATAGAATATTAATTATTTAAGATACAAGGAATTACTAATCGCATAGCTCGTGACAAAGCCATGAGCTACAAAGTACAAAGTGTACTTACTTATTTTTTAATACAAAGAAAAGTCAGAAAACATGATTACCTATAACCTATACCCAGACCATACCGGTACCTACTGCGATCAGTTATATAGAGGTACAAGCTTGACATACAATGATTAACGTGTGCTATTTTCGCTACTCAGAATTTAATCTTAATGCATATAGCTAGAACAGTTAAAGAAAATCAAAACGTAAGCATTTTAATTAAAATATAGAATACAGGTCTATAATAAACCATACTCTATAATAATTACTGTTGCGCAGCAATCACCACTCCTGGCTTTCACTCCTAACTCAAATAACAATTAAGTAAAATAATTTAGGTAAGGCGTATGCATGCGTGCATGACTTATATACTTATTATAAACATAGCTACTACTTATCAGTAGCAGAGTGTATAAGAAGTATTATGCATCTAAAATATTAAATATACTGTTAGTATACTAAACAAGATATTATTTTAAATTGCGAAATGTGCATGAGTATACAGATACTTATAGTTCAAATAACTTATTAATAGTGTATCCTGCAATAATCTTAATATATAAAACCTGCAGTTAGGTGTATGGCGTATACCTACACTTAGTCACTTTTTTCATGTATACAAATCACTGAATAAGGTTATATGCCAACGCTTAAGACAAAAAAGTAAAAGATGTTAATCTATTTATCATGTCTAGTATATTCTTATACCTTTAGTATAATTAAGCTATATAAAACTATTCTCAGTATAATTAAGCTATATAGAGCATATTATTCTTACTAAGTTTAGTTTTAACCACAGATAAAATCTAAATTGTATTTTTATAAACATAATTCTATAAGTTAACAGTATAGAGATATTATTTTAAGTATAGACATACTACCAATAGAAAGATATGAAAATAATAACTAAAAAGGCTAAGACCTGCTTTTGATTAATCCATAAATGTTAGATATTGTAATTATTATATTTAATATTTTTAATAAAGAATGGTGGTCAAATAATAAAAAGTATCTTGATCTATTGCACGTAATCTCGAGAATATTATGCTTCTTGTTGTTAAGAGAAGCTATTTATGCATTAGTTCTTAATAGCTATGCTAGCTTGCATAAAGATTGCAGTATAATAGTTTAAAATTATTAAAGTTTACTATTATCCGATGTTTTATTTTTCTAATATTGTATGATTGAATTAGCTATCTAAGATAGTAATATCTTATTTTTAGGTACCCATAGGGTACGTGTTTTCGTGAAAGGTATAGCCATAAAAATATATTATAATCAGGCTGCGTCAGAGAAATATGCTTTCTTACTATAAATCTTGTAATAAGTATCGTAGTTTTTACTTCTGCAGTATAGTTACAATTTTTATCTGTTTAACCTTACTTGAATGCCGTATCATCATTGATACATCTATAAGATATGTGTCTTACTTACAATTCCACTTACTTAAATATCAATTATATTCATAATAATATCAAACAGTTAATATTTACTAAATGCCTGATGTTTGATGTTAGCGTATTTGTCCATTTATGTATTTTTTTTTTAATACTATTCAATAGTTCCTATTGAACCATCTCTTTGTAATTATATAGTATATATATTATTACTATTAATGCGTACCATAAAAAAAGTAAACTGTATTATATCTGAAATAGAGACTACTTTTATCTATAATAGAGTAGAATAATCAAGATTATAAGTACAGGAATTAATATAATTCAAATATTATATATAATAATATTTTATAATATATTTACTTTTTCTTATTACTGTAAATTACAGGCATTAAATTTATTTAACGTAAACTATATGTTATGATAGCAAATGTATCTGAATATTCATTCATATATTATTTAATTAGTAATTAGATATTATTTATGATATTTTATGTAATAGGCAATATAATTTATTAAAATAAATAATATTAATTAAATTAAATACCAACATAACTAAATAAGTTAGCATGGGATATATATTAATAATTATAACATTGAATAATTTTTACTTAAAAAGTAAATATACTCAATAATATTTTATTTATGTCATTAATATGATTATTGTAAATTTTATTTTTTTATTTTATTAAGATAGTCAGATCTCTTAGTGTGTAATGCTATACATATATTCTTTACTAAATTTTTAGTAATTGATTAATATGTAATACCAAAAGTAGTAGATATAAACATTAAAATTTACTAAGATGGTAATAGTGTATCGATCTACGAAATCTAAAGCAGATATTTGATGAAATAAATACGCAATCTATATGGTTATATTTACCTAAAGATTATATATACTATATTACATAAAGCATGAAAAATAATATTTATGTTCAAGGTACTAAATAAATATTATTTATGATATAAGGTACAGATAACAATAGTAGTCAGAAAAATTTTTAAAGATACACATTACTTATATAAAATATCTAGTAATTTACTAAAATATAAGAAAGATTGAGTATTTTACTGGAAAAATAAAGTATATAGTATGTTATTACTATGTGACATAAAATATTGCATTAATTAAGATTACTATATATTCTAAAAATAGATTATGTAATGTCATATTACTGAGTAAGAAAAAATAACTAATAAACCTAATAATTATAAAAAATATTTTATTACTAGGCAAGGTAGGAAGTATATAATAAAATAATCTGTAATTTTAAATAACATATAACTACATAAACATGATTATACAATAAACAAATAAACTTATTGAAATTAAGTCTATCTATTAATTATTTTTACTTAAGTAATAATAGTTAAAAAACTATATTAATGCACTTAAGTGACCAATGCTATAATTTAAAATTTATTTTAAAAAAGTTACTACTTATATTAAGTCTTTACTAGAAGTAAATAATTGATGTATACCGTACTAATGAAACTTTACCTAATCACTTATCACTTACTATTTTAGTTATAACTTATAATTTATTATAGTTATAATCTATAATGATAAATATCATAAAGAATTTAAATAGTTCAGTATACTTCAATTAGGAGGAATAATTTTAATTAAATTATATATAATAATTACTTATAAAGCTTGCTAAACTTAAGATAGTAAGTGTGTGAGGATGCTATCCTAGATAATTGTAGATTATAACTACTTCCTGTTTTATAGGGCACTAAGCATTTTTTATGCTAACATATTACTAACTAATTAGCAGTCAATATAGTATATAATACCGATTATATATGCTCATAATATAATATAGCATAATCTTAACAAACAGTTAATTAAAGTACATAGGCTATTAAACTCTAGCCATATACAGATATTACATTAATTCAGTTAGAGCACTAAGTTATTCAATATTGTATATAATTTCTCTAGTTATATTGCTCAAATAGAGCTTTAATTTGATCAAAATTAAAAAAAATTTCTGTCATATCTAGTAGTTATAGTTATTGCTGAATAATTAGATTTATTAGGTATTATTACTATATTTTATCATAAAATTATGATGCTCTAACTCTAGAGAAAGTCAATGAAATGGATATAATATTAAAATTTTAATTTTAGCTAAAGCGGATAAATGTATAGTTTTCTTGATGGTAATTATGGATAATTTTTAATGTGTAATATTAAGTTAATAGTTGGTTTAGCTAATCCAGGTTTTAAATACACTCAAACACGGCATAACGTTGGTTCATGGTATGTTAATTTGCTAGCCCAGCAACAATGCAAACAATTAAAGAAAAGGGATAAATTTTTTGGTTGCATCGCTAATGTTAACCTAATGGGTAACAATATACACCTACTAGTACCCACTACATTTATGAATCTAAGTGGTAAAGCAGTGCTAACAGTAGCTAATTTCTATCACATTGAACCTCATGAAATCCTTGTGGCACATGATGAGCTAGATATTCCTGTAGGTATTGCTAAAATTAAATTTGGAGGTAGTAATAATGGTCATAACGGCCTAAAAGATATCCAAAATAAATTTGGCAATAATAATCAATTTTATCGACTACGGATCGGTATTAGTCGTCCCAGTGATAAAAATAAAATATTAGATTTTGTGCTTAGTGAGCCATCAAAAATTGAGCGAGCATTAATTCATCAAGTTATAAGTGAATCAATACAATGCACTAATATTTTAATACAAGGTGGCTTAAAAAGCACAATACAGCGCCTACATCAATTTAAAGCACTTTAATAAAACTAGATTTTAATAAATATTTATTTTTAGTCAATTTTATATATAAATAACATAGAGTAATTAGTGTATATAAAATTAGCATATACAAATATTTTATTTAGGTAATTAATCTCATTAAAACAAAAATCGAAAATATATTAATCTAATATAAAATGATTTATAATCACCTATCTATAATGATATTGCTCAATAACTAATTAATTAATATGTTATATACAGCTTAATAAATCAGTCAGATACACTAAAATTAATTAAGGTATTAGGCATATTTGAAACTATGAATTCTGCCTAAATGATTCAGATAACCAATTAAAATGTACTTATATCCTTAATGCCTATAATTATAATTAATAAAAATATCTAATATCATTACATATTAAAATTAAGAAAATCAGTCAATAGTAAATATACTAATGCTTAGCATAAAAACATTTAAAATATAAAAATTAACTATAAACTAGCATTATATATTATTATTATTTATTTGTTTTTCTAATTACACTTATTGCATAATTACTTACAATAATTAAATTAAATAGCTAATTTGTTATTTTATATATTGTGTTTATTTAATCTTTATAGTTATATCTATAATTCTAAAATAGAGCATACTTATAAACATAATTATACACAAAATTATATACTAAGAGTAAATATATCGTAAGAGGTATCAGTCAGAAGACAATAAATAAAATAAAATTAACGTATATATTGCTACGTATAACAATAAATAATGTTAAATTTTTAAAACAAAAGTTAACATACTGAGAATAAAATTAAAAATTAATTATGATAATGTGAAGCGTAATTAGTTATTAATAAATTTTAATATGTCTTACAAATTATCTGTAAACAATGGATACTCATATGTATTATAAATTATTAAATAATGATAGTTGCTTATGAATTACAGAGCAAAAAATATGCTTTAATAATTATTAATTATCTAACTTTATTGTCTTCGCATTATAAGACATAATGCAAGATTGATTCTATACTGCGTATGGAATATATCATACAATCTAGTATATTAATGAAGTGTGATGATGATTTTAAGACATAACTTATTAGTTAATATAATTTAATTGAAAAATTATATAACAAATCACTGATAAAAACTTTAGTTAATGTATATAAAATATATTATTGATGGGAAAAATAATTTTTTATAATAGCAATAAAAAGTTAGCAAGATTATTTAGTAATATATTTTTACTTATAAAATAAATACCCCTAAGTTAGTAGTTAACTTAATATTAGAATAAGCAAGTAATTAAATCTACTGATAAACTGTATACTAATGAAGTAGTAATTGTTCAGTAACCATATATCTAATATTAGATATAATATAAGCACACTAATCAATGTATAGAAAAAATATATATTATTTAATATTATTTAAAGTATATATTTATTTAAGGTATTAAATTTTAGTTATAGTATATATTAAGCAAAAATTAGTATGACTCATACAGGTAACATCACACAGGGCATATTTAATATATGCACGGATAGCTTATTCAGTGATAGTATAGTGCTATTCTTTGACACAAAGAAAACTGATGTTATTATAACTATTTCAGTATATCTACAAGGAGATATAAACCATTGATTGTAGGTCATATTTAATAACTAACTTAGATATAATTTATTAAATTATTATAGTTTAATAAGCATAAAAATAATTTCAATGATTGGTAATAATATATGAATATTACTATAATTTTTCGTTATTTTAATAATATTAGTTACGCAAAATAGGTAAAAGCCTGTAATAAAAATATTAAAGTCTATTACTTATGATAATTGAGTTGTTTTTTATTTTCTATCTTTCTTTTAGGTTAAAAAATAATAATAGATAATGTAATTTATTACATAAAAGGCGTACATAAACATTATGATGAATATAATTTTTTAAATATTTACTATATGATTGTTAATAATCGTATTCACGAGACCAGTCATTCTTAGCGACTTGTGTAAAGTGAAGAGTTATAATTATAAATTAACCTGTAATATTTATCCAAAAAATACAGATGATAGATTTTCAATCAACCTATAAATCAGACATTTTAAATTACTTAAGTTTTTTATTTGATATCTATTAGAAACTAATTTAATAATATTTATGCATTTCCTATGATCCTAAAAAATAGCGAAAAGTATTTCAGGCAAATATTAAAACACGTAGTAATATTATTTTCATTTTGTCTTTAAAAATTCATAACGTTGTAAATCTATTACTTTATACATGTATAATCATAAGATTTTAGATACTTTTAACTTTTATTAATAGTCAATCTACTAATGAATGATAGTGAGATAAATATGTATATCCTAACGCAAGTATAAATCATATTAAGTATGCTAGAAGGGAATAATATAAGTAGTTTTAGGGTTTAAATTAAAATAATAACTATATTGTTTATAGTTTTATACATTGTATGATTAGTGCTCTACAAGTATCGTGCGGATCATTTGCAACTAAAGATTAATTAATAGCATCTATAGTTGTAGCTGTTACTATATCTCTATATTCAATATGTTAGCATCTTTTACTATAGTATAATTAGCTACAACTATTCAGTATCATAACATACCATATTATGACAATATTTTCTATTACAGCAACCTATTGCAGGTATTACTTAAGAAAAATTACTAACTTAGTAAAAACATAACTAAAAACTATAAATTTTAGTGATGCACTACTTAAATAAATAATAATTCTTTATCACTTTTAAAACTGCTATACAAGACAGTTTTAAGCAAGTAATCTAGTGATTAGTAAATGAGTAGCATACACTACAGTATAGTCTATTACATTATATTATCAATATATGAATACATAATGTAGACAAATTATGTAGACAAATTTTCTTGAGTAAGAAATAGAATAAAAATTTTTACTTTACCTTAATCAAATTCTTAACACAGGCCACTAAACACAAAATTAAAATGTATGGTGAACAAACACGTCAATATTGACTAGAGGTAGCTGTTATAACCAAGACCATTAGCGGATTACTAAAATTTTAATAACTCTGTTAATAATATATTACTGCTGTATATAGCATTATACTTTATGTATAGACATATAAAAAAATAATATTTTTTAAACATAATTTTAGTTATCAGATATATATGTGTATACGAATCCGCAACTAACATCATCATGTTCTATATAGAATGAATATTTTTATCTAACTTCACATAGCCTAGTTACTACGTCACATATATTTCCAGTATCCTCTAACAAACAAGAGTATGCAGCATACTAAATAAAGTAAAAATCAACTGAAATTTTTGTAGTATTACTTACGGCATTAGAGAAAATATTGAATTCATACATTTAATAACCTAAAAGATACACGTATCATAAAGCACTAAGTTAGTTACTTAGAACTGACTAAGTGCTAGAAAAAATATTATGTCATAATCAGCCTGCTTTCTTATTGATTCAAACTTATTTTTTTAAAAAAATTAGACTGTTTCTTGATACTTGAAAATATTATTAGGTTAAACTTTGTATTTGGTAATAAAAATAAATTAGAAGTAGCTATAGTTATATATTAGTGATTACATTATATATCAATCATCAAATACCTATAGAACGCAACTTTCACAACTAAAACAATATCATGCTTTAGAGCTAATGCATGATATATGCTTTATGCTAAATACAAAAATAATCTTTATACTATGTCTACTCATTAATTTAGTAATCATCTTAATTCACAAAATAGTAACTTTCTTGGCTTATAGACTATAAAGATATTATTTTATGATTATTTATTTAGGTTCACACTTAATCAGTGGTATTCGATAAAAATAATTACATTTAAGATAAATATTATAAAGTGTTCACATATCACGGTATAGGTTAAAATAGATCAGATAAAGTAGATATATTTATATCTATACATATTTTATATCAGTGTGGTCATAAGGTATGTATTAATAGACAAGATCTCTTGGGGTAATAAATTAAAATATTTTCAATACCCATCTAATCTAATCAGCATGCTATGCTGAACATTAAGAATTATAAAAAGTTAAACTAGGATACATTAAAATGCATGATAATATTAATTATGTTAGTTATTACATTTCTAGCACTGTATGTTACAATAACATCTTTTCAAATGAACTCATGAATTATTTTGTAAATATATATAAATAAATTAATCAGAGACTAATAAAAAGATAAGGTCGTCACTATAAGTCCATATCATATTAATTATAAAAGTGGTAAGTAGCAACTGGGAGTATTAAAAAAAATGGGGCTTAGTTAAATATTAATGAATATTAAAAGCGATTATTGAATATTAGATATAATAAATATTATTATCAGTATAATCTCTATTATAATGCGTGGCAGCTAGATGAGATCTATTATACATATGCTCAAAATATAAAAAACAAATGATTGTATGGTTATTTTTTGTAGTTATATTGTTATAATATTAAGGCACGATCAAACGAAAACTATTACACTACCTGATTTAAAATAATTTATTATTACTATAATTATTTATTATATTAATAAATAGTATTAGATAGTAATATACTAAGATCAGTATCTTAATAAACGCTGAAAATAAAGCTATAACATTATAAAAATATATTAGATAGAGATAAATTCTAATGACTTACATCATTAGTTACATTATTTTACTTTTACGTAGTTATTTAAATATAACATACCAATAACTAATGTATTTTAGGTTAAAATATTATGGGATTTAAATGCGGTATTATTGGCCTACCTAATGTAGGAAAATCTACTTTATTCAATGTATTAACCAAAGCAGGTATAGAGGCAAAAAATTTCCCATTTTGCACTATTCAGCCGAATACAGGCGTGGTAACGATACCTGATCCTAGACTCTATGAATTAGCTAAAATTGTTAAACCACAACGTATTTTACCAACTACAATGGAATTTATTGACATTGCTGGATTGGTGCGCGGCGCCTCTAAAGGAGAAGGCCTAGGTAATCAGTTTCTAACTAATATTCGTAACACTGAAGCTATTGCCCATGTAGTTCGCTGTTTTAAAGATGATAATATTATCCATGTGCATAATAAGATTGATCCAGCTATGGACATCGAAGTAATTAATACCGAGCTAATACTTTCAGACCTAAATACCTGTGAACGAGCTATTAATCGTATAAAAAAGCAAGCTAACTACGGTGATAAAAACTCTAAAAATATACTATTCTTGTTAGAAAAATGTTTATCATACTTAGAAGATTTTGGTATGCTACGCACACTAGATCTAGGTTTAGCAGACATTGCAAAAATTCGCTGCTTAAATTTCTTAACACTAAAGCCAATGATGTATATCGCTAACATTAGTGAAAATAGTCCTAATAATAACATATATCTGGATATTATACATAAAATTGCTATAAATGATAGATCAATAGTAGTTGCTGTGTGTGCTGCAATAGAATCTGATATAGCTCAATTAGGAGATGAAGAGCGTAGGGAGTTTATGGCTGAACTAAATCTAAAGGAACCTGGGTTGAATAGAGTAATACGCGCCGGTTATACCCTACTCGACCTACAAACATACTTTACAGCTGGTGTTAAGGAAGTACGTGCTTGGACTATACCAGTAGGCACTACTGCTCCACAAGCAGCAAGCAAAATTCATACTGATTTTAAAAAAGGATTTATTCGTGCACAAACTATCGCATATAAAGATTTTATTACTTATAACGGTGAGCAGGGGGCTAAAGAGGCTGGAAAAATGCGTTCAGAAGGTAAAGATTACATCGTCAAAGATGGTGACGTAATGAACTTTTTGTTTAATATCTAGACTAATAAACCCTATTATTTAATTTTTATTTATGATAAAAAATATTATAAAAATTAAAAAATAATAAGATTCCATATATTATATTTTCATATATTATTATATTAACTTATGACAATATAATTTAAATATGCACCGGAATAAATATAAACAATTTAATCCTTATTCGAGATACTCTGATATACTAAATATCATAATAAAATCAATAAGAATAAGAATAAGAATAAGAATAAGAATATACAATGATAATTAAGATAGAATATCTTATAGATGAAAATATAAAAAATTTATACAATCAATAAGTTAAAAAAGTTGATCTTGCAGTTTAATGCAACACTAAGAGATATACTCTTATTATTTTGAGTGTATATTTGTATTTATGTTTATATTTTGTACACTTGACTTTTCATCAATTATTAAATACCCTTTAAAATATTTCACTAGCTTTGTTAGTATTTTCTTTAAATATATACTTATAGTATTAGTATACGAGGAGTTTTATTATGCTCTAATAGCATAGAGATCTGAGCTCAATAGTCCATGTCTCTGATATAAACAAAATAATAATTAATTTTACTTATAACTTGCTATTTAATAAATAATAAACTATAATTTATTCTTGCATTATATGAAGTTAACAGTGGGGCTTATTAGTTAAGCCGGCAATACTGACGTGTAGACCTGGTCAGGTCCGGAAGGAAGCAGCCAATGCAAAAAACGTATGTGTTGGCAACTTACTAATAGGTCTCACCTATTTAAAATGAAAATTAAATATTTCATCAATATAATTGATACAGTATTACTGAGCATTATTATACTATAAACTACCTAAGTAATTTATTATCTTTTATTACATCAGATACTACTACATAACCATATTATTCTTATTCTGCTATTAAAAAACATAAGATATTAGTGTATTTTTTACTTTAGTACGCATAATTACTCATAATATTAAAATTTAACGCATGAAATTATATATACCTATTATTAAACTATAAATTAATTAGTTATATAATGAAGTAGTTAGATCTTGTGAAAACAACCTTAACAGTATTAATCAAAAAGGTAATGGGTCATTAAATAACAATTTCAATGCATGAGGCTCTAACGTAGATTGGCTTAAAAATAGATAAAAGATTATCTGCATAATGATGTGCATAAAAATTAATGCTTTGTGATTACTTAGCACCTATTTTGGAGCTTTACTCGTCATTAATCTTTTAATACAGTAATATTTTACCATAAAATATATAGTTTTGCGCACTTTGACCTATAAAGTACTTTAATGTTAGAATAAAAATAAACTAAGGAAATTGTCTGACTAACGAGTTATACACTATCTCTGATTATTGAATATGTTTATCTCATTCATAACATAAGCAGTATTAGCTGCCTATTAGGTAATATTTATCTATGATCAATGAGCTATAATTAGTATCTTAATGTCTAACTATTATTAATACTTATCTCGAATTAATGATAGCCTCAAGTTCGCTTCTATTAGTATATTTCATATCTGCTTTAATATAGATGCATTGTTCTTCCGGCACCACAATAGCCTCTATTACTCCAGGCTGAGAATTTAAAAAGTTTTCTAACATTGAATCTTGGGCAGTTAGCATCGATATTTTTATACGCAGGTTACTCGCGTAAAGGGGGTCTTTCATTGTATTACTGATAAGTAACCAAAAAACAATAATTAATGAACCAACAATAAATACTAATTCTGAGCCTTGTAAGCTATATAACCAACCACCCAAAATTCCGCCAATTGCTACGCCAATAAATTGACTAGTAGAGTAAGCACCCATTGCAGTACCCTTATAACCAGCTGGAGATTCTTTACTAATCCACGAAGGGAGTATCGTTTCCATTATATTAAATGCCATAAAAAATAATTGTACGCCAGTAATGATACCCCACAAATGATAACCTGATAGCCATAGCAATACTTCAGCGCAGAACAGCATTATTATGCAGCCTATAAATATCTGCTTCATACAACGATATCTCTCAGCGTAAATAATAGCAGGAACTGCAGTAATAAATGACACTAACATAGTGCCTAGATATATTTTCCAGTGTTCGCTGACTACTAATCCAGCTTTCTCCATAACTAATGGCAGAACCACAAAAATTGACATTAATAAAGCATGCAAACACATAATACTAATATTAAGCTTAAGAAGTGCTATATTCATTAGTACCTTATTAAAACCACCGCGTATTATATTTGCATGACGATTTAGTATGTAATTATTAGCTGAAGGTACTATAGTTAACGTTATTACAATACCGGTAATAGCTAGCACAGCAATGATCCAAAATAGTACGTGTATACCAAAGGTATGAGCGATAATTGGCCCTAGTATCATTGCAAGGGCAAAATTAACTCCAAAACTAACACCAATAAACGCCATAGATTTAGTTAAATTTTGCTCTCTAATTAGATCCGATAACAGAGCCATCACTACAGATGAAATAGCCCCAGAACCTTGCAATGCGCGGCCAAGAATTATACCCCAAATGGAATTAGTTACTGCGGCAATCACACTACCGATTGCAAAAATTAATAACCCACCAACAATCAGCTGCTTACGTCCAATGCGATCAGATATCAAGCCAAATGGAATTTGAAACATTGCTTGGGCTAGGCCATAAATACCGATAGCGATACCAATCAATGTATGATTAGCGCCTTTAAATACTATTCCGTAAGTAGTTAAAACTGGTAATACTGTAAACATACCTAACATACGTAGTGAGAAGACAGTACCCAGCCCCCAGATAGCGCGCATCTCTAATTTATTCATTGTATTATCGTGCACATTGATCCTCGATCAAACTACTCTATTAGACGCCTAGAAATATTCTTTAATAAAAAGCATTCTATGTTGCTTACATTTACTTTGAAGAAGTAAATGAGTATATCTAATACCATTATAAAATAATATAGCTTGTTTATGTTTTGAGTAAACTATTTTAGCCCTATACATTTATGTACCATAATTATTTTACTAATTTTTTAAGATTAAACTTATTACCTTTATTTATTTGATTTTAAATATCATAATACAATTAGCTTAACTATTATTTAAACTATTTTCATAGATACTAAATTTTACTGAAAATAATATTTTTTAATAATGTTTGGTATTAATATATAACTAATTATTAAAGCGTAAAGATATTATTCAGTATACATCTAGCCTAAACTATATGCAAGATATCTATAAATTCATTAATATATCTAATATAATTTAGCTTATCATTCCTTCTACCTGAAGACATGAATCTACCTTATACCTCTTTAAATAATACTTACAAAATAATCTTTTGAAATATAAAACTACATAAAATATTTAAATACATCTTCTGAAATTTAATTTGTCTTAAAGAGTAAATAAGGATGCTAGGAAATTCTGGTTAATAATATAAAAACTTAGTAGCTATCACTTAATGATAGAGTTTCCTATTGATAAAAAGTATGAGTTGTAAATAAACTAAAATTATATAGTACTACACATTACTCACTATTTTTAGTAATTAAGTCTTAGGTAAAAAATACAAAATATCAGTCTTATAAAAAAGATAAAAATATTTAATAAATGAACGGTAAATCAATATCTAATATTATGCAAAAATACTTTATAACATCTACCCAAGCACTGTATTCCCCCGTATGCAACAAAGATAAAATTTTTTATATTTATAATTAAAGAGTACTGATATTTAATATTTTATTATCTTTTAATCTACAATATTACTTATAAGAGCTAAATTTAGCAACTTAATTCAATATTTTTATATTACTGGAAATATGCTTTATTTAGTACAATTAATGCAATTATACTAATGTATAATTTTACTTAGATAAAAATCTAGTTTTTAGATTTAATAAATTACACCATACATACATTATAAGCTATATATAAGATATAATCAATTATATAATAATATATAATAATAGTAATTAAATATTATAGGTATTCAAAATGAGAATTTATTTCCTTACTAATTATTAATTATTATATTACTTACTATAGGCACTATACTAAACTTATTTCATTGAGTACCAAAAGCACTAAAATTTCCAGCAAGTATATATTGCTAAGTAATTATATAATGCTTATATATTATGTTATTATTTAATATAATTGGAATAAATTTCTAGACGTATCAAAAAATTATATTTTGTATAACTTTATTTCAGCCTATTTAAAACTATGATACCAAAGATTATAAATATATTTTAAGTTGTACTATTTTATTGCATTAAAAATAATAATATATAGAAACCTACTTTAGTAGGTAACCACGATTACCTGTAATTTCCTACGGCAATAATTAGTTGCCTAGAAGATTATAACTTTAATATAATGTTATATAATATCTTATTATTAGTATCATTATAAGCGAAATTAAATAAGAAAAATATTTTCTTCTCTCTTGTACGCACCTAAAGTATCGGTGCTTTTGTATGTAATGCCCCATAATAATATAGTATATTCTTAAGTATCGGATAATGTTTTTCTTATAGTATTTATGAATACCGTCCGGTCTTGAGCAGGAACTATCCTTTATATGTATAATTGACACTCACGGTAATCATGTTAGATTTTTACAAAAGCATTAATAATTAATATATCTCTATTATTAAGTAATAGGTAGCTGATTAGAATGTCACTAAATATTAGAGCATAAGGTCCTTAAAATAAGATAACTAGCATACTTAATCTTTAATATCTTAGCTATTTTAGTACGTAATATTTAATATATATTATTGCTATAGCTAATAAGTAGTTAATAACACTATATGCTAATATTAATTATTTATGTGTATTCACCATAAAACTATAGCTCATCTTTTGCTTATCGCATCATAACGGAATATAAGCTTAGTAATATTAATGATTAAAGTTAGCTCTCAATTAGTATGTACATACTTACTTGACCACAACCATAAATACAATACAAATGTATTCGCTAAAATTCTGCTATACAGTACTAATAAAATATTTTTTAAATAATAATATTTAAAAAAATAACTAGTATTATGTAATAAAATATTCATTGATAAAATCAGCTACTGATGCATAAATAAATATATAAAAGATATGATAATAAAGTATACAGAATTTTATAAAGCATTGTAATAATACTATCAATATTGCTCAATATATTTAATTTATCTAAATAATAATAATGATTGTCACATCATCTTGCTTTATAGCTAATAGAAAAAGAAAATATTAAAGCTAATTAAAGATACCGCTTGAAATTTTTATGAACAAATTTATCAAAAATATTCTAAATAAATATTTAAAGATAATATGTTATGACATTATAAGTAATAAAGTTCTAACTATTCACTAGAGACAGTATTTACTGTAACTGATTATGAGACAAACAAGATATTAAGATCAATCTTAGCTATAATTTTTAAGAGATTTATTTATAGACGCATAATTATTAAAAAAGTAATAGATAATGCAAAATTATTGCATTCTATCGTACAGAAAAAATTAGGCTGAAATAGTTACTTAGTTACTATAAATCTCGTCTTTGTAAACTGAATTATACTATATTTATGTTTGTTTATCATAAAGTTATGATACCTATTCTCTAACTTTTACTATCGATATTGATACTAATTTCTATTTAGCCTGTACTTTTAGTAAACTCTAATTTTTTAATTAAGGCAAGCATTATAGATGCATAATCAAGCATTATATTTTATTAATCTTTGATAAGCCATAAGATATATACAATATGCTATATGACATGTTATAATTAATAACAATTTCCTTAATATATTTACATAATTCATTACTAACAAAAGTTAAGTGTTCATACTAAAATCATTCTAATAAGTAGCTATTAGTTTAATGAAAATTAAGCATACTCACTATACTGGAGTAGTTAAAATAACTTGTAACATTAAACATCTATGGTATATACGTATCTATTTATTATACAATAAATAACATTCTGTTGATACAGTTCCGCTTAATGCTAATGAATAATATCATTATTATTTATTAATACTCATAATTTAGTTCTATATAAAAAATTAATAATGTATCATTGCTCACCTAATGTTACTACTGTTATACACTATAATATATATATTTATAATACTGATATTAACATCAGTATTATAAAATAATATTTATTGCTATTATCTTTGTCTATATAATTACCATGATTTAAACTAGAAAGATATTAATTACATTATCGAGCAAAAGTAAGATATTAATGGATCTATAAGATTAATAAATATCATTGCAAATAATTTTATATATTTTTAATATCGTAATAATATTTATTGATCATAAGGTATTAAGAGTTCATCCATTTTGAAAGCTTCTAATAAACGCTAGCATAAAAAGACTACCTATATTAATATTTGTTTATATAATAAAAATATTTATACACAGATGTATGCACTTATAAAATAATGCACTTAAAATAATATATCACTTTTAATGCTGAT
Source organism: Serratia symbiotica str. 'Cinara cedri' (assembly GCA_000238975.1). Taxonomy (GTDB): domain Bacteria; phylum Pseudomonadota; class Gammaproteobacteria; order Enterobacterales; family Enterobacteriaceae; genus Serratia_D; species Serratia_D symbiotica_A. The sequence goes on from CP002295.1 coordinate 928,097, forward strand.
AATAAACTAAATATAATGATAAAATAAATTTATAAAATTTAATAATATATGTTAGGTTATATTTATACATAGTATAATTTTATAAGTATAAGTTACAAGATAAAAGTTTTATTATTAATATTATGTTTACATTGGAACCACTTATCTCTACTTATTTTATTAATGGCGTTATAATTTATAATCATTAAATTTATAAATAATATATTGTTTTATATATTTTAAATACTATTTATATTTTCATACAATAGATATACTTCCATGAATTTTATAACCTTAATTAAAATTAATAATTTATCGTAACTAACTAGTCACCTTAGTCATGATTCTTCCTTAAAGTTGCAAAATAGCAAGCTCTTACTATCTTTATCTATTTTTGTATGCAAATAATTTAAATAACATTATCATGTTAATCTTTAAATAATCCCTGCTTAATAACTTATTTATCATACGCTTTACTCAGAAACTTATTACTCTTTATTAAATGCAAACTATGATAACTAATGAATAATGGAGAAATGTTTATTTGTATCCTAATAGAGATATTTTCAATAAATATATTAAACATATTAAAAAATATATTCACCTTGATTACTTTAATTATTACAGTATATTACGATATATTACCCATAATAGTAATATCATCAAATAAAAATAGTATATGATATACAATATAACAATTAAAATGATCTCGTAGTAAAGTGTATATCATATATTAAGGAGTTTACATAGATATACTAGTCACACTAGTAGTGATAGCTCAAGAATTTATCTTGATATTAGTAAAAACCACTTTTAGCCAAAGTAAAGACTAATAACCATCTTTAGCAATGACTTCTTAAAAAATTACAATCTTATTGCGCCATTACTTTATCAATATATAATAGTTTAACGTTAGTTAATTTTATTTTCCACATACTATCGAACGCTGACAGCGATCAATATATTATTATTATAAATATCTATATAGCTTCGTCCTAAAAGGATAGGATGAAATAATCAAGATAGGTAAAGCGATGAACTTAGTTATTTCAGGTTAGCTTAACCGCTAATACACTAGATCAAAATCACCTATAATTTTAGAGAATTATTACCAATATTATTAGTATATAATAAACATAGTGAATGCTCATATTAAAACCAATAATCACTTCAACTATTATTATACTCATTAATACATTATTTTGCTATAGAATAATTAGCAAAAGACATTGTAAATATATTATATAAGTTTAGTATAATCGTAATCATGATAGTTACAACATAAAATCTTGTAGCAAATGAAAGAAATATATATATGATAAATTATCATTATATTACTAATAACAATATTTTTAGCTTATAGGCATAGACCTTATATCGTTAATGATAAATACTATTACATAATTACGCACAATAAAAAAATGTTATTTATACTTTACTCTATGCACAGGGGCTACAGGAGCTAATACATTAGCCTACCTAGAATACAGACACAAGCATATTAAATAAAATTTAAAAAAGACTTACATTAATGCAATGAATATAAACTATATTTATGATGTATTTACTTAGTAGGTAATCTGCATTAACAATAAAATAATGTATAAAAATCAAATTAATACCAAGTTATGTCATTAATATTTATAAATAGATATTATTATCTTTGTTAATAACATTACCGTTATCATATAACATAAAATTATAGTCTTTTACTATAACAATTATTATTGTTACAAGAAATTATTCTTATAATAAAACTGTGTAATTTTATCTATACTCATAGTATTATATGTATGTATTATACTTTAAGTAATCTACTTTAAATTTTATACATGCATATCCTAATTACATATAATACTATTATCTATATTTTCTCACTTTATAAGGTCAGTAATTATTAAAACATATCATCAGTAATAACTAAATGCAAAATATCATGAAACTTATGATAAAGATAATTCTAATATAATTTTTTATTAAATATAATGACCTTTACTAAAGTATCTTATAGAAGATATTTAATGTTAGTAATAACCTTAACTCATTGATCATATAATAATAAATTATTGTATAGCACATTAATTATTTCATAAATAGGTAAAATTTTTACTTTTTTTAAAAAAAATGATACTAAATGATATCCATCAAGTTTGTAATACTATAAATAATCTTGAATTAGCTATGATAATTAATAATAATAGATCTCTCTAGAGAGAAAACTAAACTATTATAATCTTTACTAAGTGTAATGATAAATACTTAACACAGACCGTTAGTAATTATGCCAATGCTGAAATGATCATAGCTAATGCTCTGTATAATATTATTACTCTTATACATAGCTATTACGCTACTGCCTAACCTTTGATATCATACTACAAATATAATATAATGTTTCTATACACACCTATAATAACGACTTAAAGAAATTTTCTAGCGTATTACTAAATGATATTTAGTATATTTAGTTAGATATCATATCAGCAGTCTTAAATAAAGTAGTTATGCTTTCTTTCAGAACCTTAAAATTACTATAAGGAGAATCACAAGTTGAATACCTGTACAAATAATGCATTGTGATATATGGGTAGTAACTAAAAGCATACGAAATATCTACACCGCTAGGTACGCCTAAAATAATAACTTAATAAAGTATCAGTATCCTTGTTTGAAGAAAGATAAAATCATAAAGATAAATAAAAAAATAACACCTAAACCTTCCACAAATAGTACCAAAAATATCTTGATATAATAAGCAATATTAATTTCTCGAATACTATTTTAGTAATAGTATTTATATAAAGATATATAATATCAGCGACATTAGCCTAAGATCAGGCTCAATGAGTTAATTAGTCAATAAAGGGTATTAAAATTTTCCTAATTGATACATTTAATCTACGGTGATACTAAAGCGATACCCAAAAGTGCACTGCTAATATTTTCGTTAATACTAGTAAGTATAAACTAAATATTATTTAGTATTTAGTGCTCACAGTTAACTATTGAATTCTGAATATGATTAAATAAATACATCTACTATATCCCTGCTCAACTATATCTCTACTAACATTAATAGATGGAATGTATCATGACTTTTTAGATAAAAAAATATCTATTTTTTCGTGATTACGTCAATCCATAGATATATATTTCTATATCTACTAACATTTAGCTAAGTATACATTGTGATAACAACCGTGCATAATAAAATTATAATTTCACCAAATTTTATTGCTAACAATAATAACACAACATCTCAGCAAAAGGTGAAATGCTTGAATATTAATCAACTTCCTTATATTGTACCTGGTACATCGCAATTTATACGCGTGACTTTAGCGTTATTTTTTGTTGGGATAGCAACCTTCGCGTTGTTATACTGTGTACAATCGATATTACCAGTGCTGTCATATGACTTTAGTATTTCTCCTGCACAAAGCAGTCTTTCACTTTCGATATCGACCGGGTTACTAGCGATTGGATTAATATTTACTGGCCCATTATCAGATGCCTTTGGTCGCAAATTAGTGATGGCGGTCGCATTATTACTAGCAGTAATATTTACGCTTATTTGCGCGCTGATGGTTAGTTGGAATGGAATTTTGCTTATGCGAGCGTTAATAGGCTTATCACTTAGTGGCGTAGCAGCAATCGGTATAACCTATTTAAATGAAGAGATACATCCTAACTTTGTTGCGTTCTCAATAGGTCTGTACATCAGTGGTAACTCAATCGGCGGCATAAGCGGACGTCTAATTACTGGAGTGCTGACTGACTTTTATTCATGGCGCTTTGCGCTAGCTATGATGAGTATATTATCTTTAGCTGCTGTTGGCATTTTTTGGTATATTTTGCCCACCTCTAAACATTTCCAAGCATGTTTATTACGGCCGAGTATCTTGATTATTAATTTTAAGTTGTATTGGAATGATGAAAAAATGTCATTGTTATGTGCCGAAGGTTTCCTACTAATGGGTAGTTTTGTAACTATGTTTAATTACATTAGCTATCGCTTGTTAACTGCTCCATATGACCTTAGCCAATCTATCGTTAGCCTGCTATCATTAGCATACCTTACTGGAACCTACAGCTCACCTAAAGCGGGTACGCTAACTTCGCGTTTTGGTTGTGGATTAGTGCTATGGGTTTCTATTATTATAATGCTAGCGGGAATTTTAATTACCGCTTTATCACCCTTGGCAATTATATTTTTTGGCTTGGTACTTTTCAGTACCGGTTTTTTTGCTGCCCACTCAGTAGCGAGTAGTTGGGTTAGCATGCGTGCGCAGCGTGCTAAGGGGCAGGCTTCTTCTTTTTATCTGTCTTGTTATTATATTGGATCCAGCTTTGCTGGAACAATCGGAGGTATATTTTGGCACGATTATGGGTGGTATGGCGTGATAATATTTATCAGTATTATGCTTTTAATAGCTCTATCAGTGGCGCATTATCTAAAGAGATGTCCAGAATCTTTGCATACTTAAAGTTATTATGTATATGACTGATATACAAAAATAGCTGTATTTAAAATACATAAAATACATAAAATACATTATTTATTATTATATAAAGTTAAAAATTTATTTATTAATTAAATAAATAAATTAGCGTAATCATTAAAGCATAGTCAACTAATGTTATTAGTTGTTAATACATTAAAACTCTATAGATATTAACTATTGCTATGCTATTCTTATTTGCTATTTAAGCAATGTCACTCATATCTTTAATTCTTCACTAGTCTTAAATGTTGTAATAGTCAATACTGATAATAATATTTACCATGAATTAACTCAAACATTAGTCAAAATACATTTCAAAGAAACATATATAAGAACTATGTTTAGCAGTCACTATATATTACAATATAGTGAGTATATTTTATATAAATATAGTATTTTATCATTTTTAAAAATAAAAAATTTATTTTATCTTAATACAAAGAAAGTGTAAACAGGTAATATTTCATAAGATGTCTTATGTTATCTAAATAACGATATTCTTAACTAGTGATTTTATTACTATTATTTAGTTATCATTGTAGCATAGTGTATCCTCTCTTATTATGCATGACGAATATGTAGTATATATCTAACTACTAATAATCCCTAAACCATATTTACTAAGTTACACATATCATATGACTTAGAAGGTGATATTTTTCATTCAAATAACTCAGTCAGATAATTAAATAAAATATCAATAGTTGTAGTAGATTGAAATATAGGTATTTCAATATAAAAATATAATTAATTATAGATATAATAGCGCCTAGCTTGATTATTGTACTAGCTATTATACTAGCTAAAGAATCATCAATATTTATTAAAAAAATCACTAATTAGTTGCCTTATGTATTTTATATACTATACATCTAATTACGAATATATTACCCCCTAATTGATGCATGATACCTCTAAATAACTGAATATCTGTTTTATTACTAGCTACTTTCTTGCCATATAAAATAACAAAAGCTTGTAATACAGGATGTAGTATGGAAGATTTTAAATCTTATAGCGCTACAATACGATAGTTACAATAACCTTAAGAATAGTTTTATATAATGACTATATATTATATAGTCATTTACTATATAATATATCAGTAAAATGCGTGTAATGTTGCAGGTATTCAAGAAATAGGTTAAGATTAAAATTACTAATCTATAAAATAAACAATATCTTTATAGTTTATATTAATATATATTAAGTGTATACATAATTTTAAAATTAATAATCATTGGTAAATATAACTACATGTGGTTACTATGACTGCTCGCGGACATTTAATTTTCACCATAGCAAGCACTATTTTTGCGAAAAAATTAAAGTTATCACAAGAATTAGCTGAAGGTGACTGGGGATATGTTATTTTAGGAGGAATATTAACATGCCTACTACCAGATATTGATCACCCTAAATCCTTTTTGGGCCGCCGATTAAAATTACTCTCTATACCTATTGCTAAATTATTTGGTCATAGAGGCATGACTCATAGTTTTCTAGCTATTATAGGGTGTAGCACATTTCTTTCTTCAGGGCTTTTGTTATCAATAATCACGCCAATACCAACATATTTTGCTCATGCTATGGTTGTTGGTTATATTAGCCATATTCTAGCGGATATGTTAACACCAGCAGGTATACCATTACTATGGCCATATAAAATACATTTCTGTATACCAATATTAAATCCAAGTAAGTATCCTGAGTGGGAAAAAATATTTTGTATACTATTACTTATATATGCTATTATGCTTCCATTTTGATGCATTAATTTTTAATAAATCATTGCTTACCACTATTGTTAGTAACTAATCATTATTATGATATCATAGTTTTCTCTTAAAGAATCTAATGTTATATAATATATAAACTATAATATATTATACCTATATCTTTCTATACTATATGGAATGTATATAATATATATAAATGTATATATAAATATAAGTTATTTATAAAAATTATACCAAAAATAAAGACTCTAGGTAAATATAATTAATAATTTAATTATTAATTTAATAGTATAACTTAATATAATGCAAGTAAATATATATAAACCTTAAAAATATTGCTTTCCTCAGAAAATTAACTATTATAGGTATATGGTATATAAAATTATAAAATATATAATTTTACTAATATATACCGAAAGCAAGATAATTAAGCGCCTAAGTCTGCTCATAACTTAAATAAAAAATCACCATACCTCTTTTAAAATCATTAATATACTTATTCGCATAGTAATTTAAATTAATCTATTAAAGATTGCATAAAATATAAAATAAAATGAAATATTAAATTAACTAATATCGATAATAGTATATTGTTTTAAGTGATTCACTATTACATTCATCTTAAAAGTTTTGCTAATAGATATATGTTTAGTTAATTACATAATTTTCATTATAACTTATACCTAGACTTATACCTAGATATTAATCTTTACTTAAATAATAAAATGCCGCTTATATACTAAATATACTATTAACTATGTTATGAATTTTACTAATGATCAATACAATAAAAAAGAGAAGAAATATTCTTTCAGATAAAAAACATTATATAAATAACGTTTTATGCACATAAAATAGATAAAATCAATAGTATAAATAATTTATTTATACTATTAAATATGTATATTCTTTAGGAGAAATTAACTTTTGAATCAAAATAACAATAATAATATTCAGTTGGACAACAGATACTGTTATTACTATATAAAATTTTATTATCTATATCTTTTCTCATAGACATATACCAGGAAGGAGGATAACCTTAATATTATAATATATATTACCTAATTGATTAAATATAAAATTTATTGTTTAACATGTAAATACAAATAATTATAAAGACATTAATATAAGTATTTTAATTTATTATGTTAAATAAGGTAGATTAATGCTTCTTAATTGAACTACCAAAAAAGATGTCAATGATAATCACTAACTACATATTTTTGTAGCAAACAATAAATAAAAAATAAAATATTTTATGCTGCTATATCATTATAAGTATACACTTAAATAAATATAATGATTAATTAGTAAAAAACATACTGTCTTTAAAATATTAAAACATAAAAATAATAATAGATATATAAAATTATAAGTAGTTATTTTCTCTATACTTTTTAAGTAAAATATAATTATTAACTTAAATACTTAAATTATTTATTTTGCCTATTAAATAATAATTCATTTATTGATTAACAGGGAAAAAACCTAAATTTAGGCTGTATTATTAATATTTATGAATTTATATAAAATGATAGCTATAATAATGCATTATGTTAATTTTAAATGGCTACTAAGTATATTTACTGATAAAAATAACGATCCTAGCCAGGTACGCTAATATAACCTCAAATTTAACCGCTCAGAATGAGTCAAGTGCAATATATTTAATATATATGACAAATTATTGCAACTATCCAGTATAGTATTAAAGAATCAATGCAATTACTAGATAACTCAAGACCTAATACTAATAAGAGCCCGAGCATATTGACAAGTAGTTATTGGTACTATTGTGAAATAGTATAGATTATTTTGTAATATGTCAGTAGAAATATATTTAGCATTTCTTGTACTTATTACTTCATTCACTTTAGAGCAAGATAAATACTTACAGCTCTAGTGATTATCACTAGATTATTATACTATAAATATTATATAATAAAAGTCGTTCTATTGAAAATATAATTACATTAAAAATCATACACTAGCGTTAGGTAGCTAAATAGATCAATATGATAAATTAGTAGATATAAGTAAATATAAGATGCTAATAAATTAATAACTATATTCCTGTAAATGTCAAAAGAAAACTTTCAACCAACATTTCCATTGAGTTATTGTACGAAGCAAAGATAATAACGATATATCTATTGCTTTGTAATAATGATATTAGTTATAATATAGTGATTAGCATATATTATCAAATTAAATTAGCTGATATATAAATAGCACTATATTTGAAAACATTACTTGATAACTACTATCATTATAATAATTTATAATTAAGCTACTTAAGTGATACACTATAATATATTTTATAACAAAATCGCATATATTAATAAAACTTAATATTTATATACTTAGTACATAATTAATACTTAAATTCTAGGACATACAAATTTAATAATATATAATTATATGTGTGCAGCATAATTGAAATAATATCATCTAAATTAATTATTAAATACAAAAAACTTAAAATATAGTCGATACAGTAGCAATAAAATATATTTGTATTCATATCTAACAATACATATTCTAAAAGTAATTAGATACACTCACATTATGACTCTATAAAGTAATACGCATCGGCCATACACCATCTAATCAGAAGCTCATACAAACCCATTATATTATACACGAATGCACTATAATACTAAAAAGCATTTAAAGTTTTACTGCAGCGCCTAATCTATTTTTAATCTCTTAGGGTACTTTATCATTACAGGTGCTTACGTAACAAGAATATTATACTAAGATATTTTATTATCACATAGTAATTAATATTACTTTAAATCAAGTGACTTGATCGCTAGTAATAGCTATAGCCCAAAAATGATAATTTTTATATAGAAATCATGAAATCAAGAGGTTGCTGATATGTTAATAAAATATTTTAAATTACTTATGAACACGCGATGATGCATATAATATTTAGATCTTTTCTAATACTCAACGCAAGATATTAATATTGCGTTGAGTATTAGATGATTAATACAAATTAAAAATGACAAATAACTATAGGGATCTAATTATTTAAAATTACTACTACAGCTACTGCTATTAGCACGTCTATTAGTTAGTACCATTAGTATATCTTTTGCAAAAATATAACTCAGTAAACATATAATGTATATAGTATAAGAGACCCAGAAGTGAAGATCCCGGTTATTATTTTAGACTAATCATTAGGATATATATTATAGAAAAAATATAACAACTAGTTAAAAGTTTATCACTAAAAACTAAACTACACCATTCTTTTAGTCACCAATAGTTGATAGTAACTGCGTTAAAGAAGTAACACAGATTCTAGAATTATTATTTTTTAACTTAATTTATAAGAAATGCTTATCTTTATTTTACGCATAATACTATGAATAGTATATTACATATAATCAAGAATTTTTATAAAAATATGACTCAAACAAATACTTTTAATAGACTTATAGCCATTATAAAAACCATACTAACCAATATATACTATATATAAAATTATATAAATAAATACTTTAACTATGCCCTTAACAGTAACTGTATATCGCATATCAGGATGATTATTAGTAATATTACAAATAAACACTAAAGCATATGAATAAATCATAAAAAATAAAAATAAATCATATTATTCATGATACCTTAAGTATAGTCATCTATACTACAGATTGTATTTACTAGACTAAATAATAAATATATACTTAAGTATATATAAAGTGAGAATGTATACAATAAGTAATATCGCTACTATTAATTATTAATAAATACTAATATTAATTATATAGCATGTACTCAGCTACATAGAAGAAAAAATGATAATTGATAATATTATCTTTAATGATGTGATTAACAATTAAAAATAAGTTATTATCTACGCCATAATAATCATAGCCACTATCAATTACTATCACGAATTATAATAAATAATAAAGTAATAAAGTAATAAAGTAATAAAGTAATAAAGTAATAAAGTAATAAAGTAATAAAGTAATAAAAATTACATATAAACTAATATTATTAGAAATATTTGTGTGTACATGATGTTTAATTTCTTATTTATTTTCCAATAAAAGAAAAAAGATATATCATACCAAAACTTAGATAACGACAGGCAATTAATCACCGTCTAAGCAAGCGCTTATGTACAAAAAACTACTATTATACTAATAATAGTATACCAATAAATATGAAGTACCTGATCCAGCATAGTGTAATAATAATATCATATATTTATACTAGTAAATATTATCAGCAATAATAAATAAACATCAAGTAACACTGAAAATTACTTAAAAATAGCAATTAGAGTAATAATGCTAAAGACTAGCTTATTATAAATTAATATTTATTAACATTATACTAAAATAAGTGTTCTAGTATTATCGCATTAGATCTAGTGAACTATTCAAATAAATAACATTATTTCATGGACACAAAATCATATTAGTGATTAACTATTATAAGAGATTATTTGAATTTATATGATTGATTTCATAAAATAGTACTTTACTATTAACTTATAATAATTCTTACATCGTGATGATGATCTACTATATCGTAAATAATAGTTAACATACTATTTTATTATACAAAATATACATAATATACATAATATACAGCTCCATAGTAAGCTAATACCTAATAAAACTAGTCTTGAAATAAAAAATTTAGTTAACATGCTAATATATCTTATAATGCTGTAAGGCATGTCATTTTATAGTATAATTTGTGTGATAAAATAGATTAGATATCTACTGCAGACAGGAACAATAACATGCCAGTGTTACATAATCGAATTTCCAATAGAATACTAAAAGCACGCATGATGGCTGCAATTGAGCCACGTATAACAGTTTCTTTTTATAAATACTGTAACATTAATGAGCCTCAGCAGTTTCGAGATAATCTTTATATCCAGTTTGATAAATTAAAAGTGTTCGGCCGAATTTACGTTGCAAAAGAGGGCATTAATGCACAAATTAGCATATCACGAAATAATTTTATAGCATTTAAAGAGACGCTGTTCAACTCGCATCCGGATCTATATAAGGTGCATCTCAATATAGCGCTAGAAGATAACGGAAAATCTTTCTGGGTGTTACGCATGAAAGTACGTGATCGGATTGTATCAGACGGTATTTATGATACCAGTTTTAATCCAGCAAATGTAGGCAAATACCTACAAGCTCAGTGCGTTAATAAGATGATTAATAATCCAGACACACTGTTTGTTGATATGCGTAATCACTACGAATATGAAGTTGGTCATTTTGAAAATGCCATTCAAGTACCTTCAGATACTTTTCGCGAGCAACTGCCGATGGCAGTAGATATTTTAAAACATAATAAAGAAAAAAATATTGTCATGTACTGTACTGGAGGCGTGCGCTGCGAAAAAGCTAGTGCCTACTTACGACATCACGGATTTAAAAACGTTTATCAGGTAGAGGGTGGTATTATAAACTACGTACGACAGGCGCGTATGCAAAATATAAAACTAAAATTTATCGGTAAAAACTTTGTATTTGATGCACGAATGAGTGAGCGCATAACTGATGATGTGATCGCTCATTGCCACCAATGTGGCACTCTGTGCGATACTCATACTAACTGTAAAAATGCAAAGTGTCATATATTATTTATTCAGTGTTCAATTTGTACCACTAAGTTTAAAGGCTGTTGTTCTGAGAGCTGCAGCAAAAAACAATATGAATTGCCTATCAAACGTAAAAATTGCATTAAGAGCCTTTAATAACACGAACTAATGATGATATGCAGTATGCATCTGTTAGTGCAAAAATTATGCAGCTAAAATAACGTATGAAACAATGACTATACTTTTATGTTACAGTATAGTTTTTGCATGGCTTTAAAATAAATAATAAATCCTATAATGTGAGTAGCTAATCTTAGAAAAGTGCTAATAACTAAGTCTTGTAATTTAATTTTATCGCTAATATTTAATAATCACCATTAGTGTCTAGTATCTAGTATCTAAATAAGTATTGTATTAATATACTAGATTAATAACCAAAATAAATTTTTTAAACTATTTAATTAAAAGATTTACATATTTATAATATACTATACATTAGTAAATAATTTTATACATTTTAATCTATATTTATAAATTAGGACATAATTAATATTATACTTTATTTATCTTATAAATATTTCTTATTTTTGAAACATTAAATTGAAAAATTAACAACTGAAACATCTTAGCACATTATTGACTACTTTTACATTAAATTATTACTATAATTATTATTTATTATGCATTAATATATTATCAATAAATTATGTCTAATAGTATAAATTTATATTTATGTCAATTCATTTAAGCCCTTAACATATTTTCATTCTAAATCAGTATCCTTATGTATAACATGTACTGTGCATCTATCATACGAACTTATCTAGGCCACTATAAGATGATTACGTCTACATATTTTTACTAAACATTTAAGACTATAGAAATATATCATAAAACCTCTAGCTAGATCGCTTGATAATAAATTACCTGTTGATGATACTTTGTCTTGTTAATATTTATAGTCATGCACTATTCAGCTTCTTAGTTCATCACATTTACTTAACTTACGTTATCAATAAGGTTAAGTTTACTAAAAATATTAAAATGATGTTATGTATTTAGATATAGCCATTTATTAAGTACCATTAAAAATGACCTATGATCATATAATATTTATATGATTCATCATAATGGATTTTATAATCGTTTATTACACTATATATGATATACTTCTTTATGAAATATCCAAAAATAATATAGTTTACTTAATATTATAGAAAAAATTAATTATACTAAAAATATTATCAGTATGATTAATTACTGTAACTTTATTACAGCATGTAATATGCTGTTACCATAAAAATAAAACTTAATATTATAAGATAATGAATTATTTAATATATTTAAGATAGTATAAAATTATTATCAACCACTGTATAGTGAAGTCAATTTAATACAAAAGACAAAATATTTATTTGCAGGGACGTAGTACTTAGAAAAACACCGAGATAATAACAGAATATCTGGATTTCCATATATGAATCAATGATTACTTATATTATTAGATTGATCATATGTAGATTAAAAGATTGATCATATGTAGATTAAATCTTTGCGAGCCAACTTCTAATATATTAATAAATTGACGAGCGACATCTATAGTAAGCCGAAGCGTTCTATTTACTTGAACCGCTTCTAGTGTCTAGCCTAGTGAAGAAAAGTAATGAAGGCGTAATAATTATAGGATCATAAACACCTATACTATTAATATCCCACCCAACAAGCAGATGAATTTGAATTACTTGATCATCTCTACCCATTAAAAACCTCTTATTCAGTAGTAACTATCGTCAGTGAATAATGATAGTCAATAAATATCATTATTATAAGATCAGTTACATTATACGCACCCGATTATATTATGATTGGTACTATTAGAATTTATTTTATAAAATATTTATTTACTTATTTTATTAATAAATTAAATGATTGATAATAATAGTTAGAATTGAGAGGAAGCATTTAAATTTTAAAATACAAGATAATTCTAAATTAGATACTATCTAAATATTTTTAGTAATAATTATTAAGATCATAATACATAATATAATAAAATTACTTACTAATGTATGCATTGTTCTTAACTATAAGTATATTTTGCAAAACTATTTGAAATATTATATATATCTTTTTTATCTTGCAATAAAAAATTAGTCAAGACAAATATTGTTAGTTATAAAAGTATTTAGTTAATATTGCTTAGATATTTAATGGTATTTTTTTAATATAAATATCTTATAGATACATGTTTAATTGACTGGTAAAAATGTCATTAAATTAATTTAGTATACTTAAAGGCATTAATTAGTAACCTACTTAATAGCTCTTAAAGCATTACTTACTAATATTGCATATTACTAGTATGCAAATTATGTCGGTAATGTAAAAATAATATTATTTATTTAATCCTTACTACCATCTACATTAATAGCTCTTAATGTAAGCACAAACAAGATATAAATATTGTGTGATGCTTTAAATTCATATGAGATTATTGTTAGTATTAAAAACTTTAAGTAAAAAATAAAATCTAGTTACCCATCATGTCATTCTATATTTTTTTCTTTATTAGCTACGATTCAGGGATAACATTAGAATCGAATAAAATACTCAGCTAAAGTAAATTTTAACGAAATTCTAGTAGATGAGTACTAATAGTACATATTCTTCATAAGATATAAAATGATTGCATGTATTATAATTTACTTCTAGTAGATTGTATTATAATTAAAATAACAAATAATTCTCGCATATATCACAGCATATATACTACTTTACTTAAGTATTTCTTTACATAGAGTATAAATTTAATAAACCACTATTCCTAGTTAGTTAATCACTTAGTAATTAATAATGCATCTAATATTATATATTTAATATATGAAAATTAGATCGTTATTGATCTGTATTTATATACATAATATAACTAGAATTTAATAAAAGTTGATACTAAGTAAGCATTAATAAAACTATATTCTTTATGCTTATTCTATACTAGGCTGCTAACCCATTCTTTGCTGATTCTCCTACTGGAGTATTTACTAAATTTACTCCAGATTAATTTTTCGCTTCATAAAATATAAAATTGACTAGAACAATAGTCAGAAATATAGTCCCTAAAAAAATAGTCATGCTTAAAATTACTTAGTTCAATGATTAAAACTCTATTAATTTTTAATAATATAAACTTAATTTTACTTACAGTAACTACTGTAATTTTACTTACAATAACTACTAAATAACGACTAAGAGACACTCTACTCGTACAATAAAAAAATTAATCCTTCAGCGACCACTGAAGAAGAGAACCAGCAAGAAAAGGAATCACGGATTCACTGCCTGAAGATATTTCTGTTGGTTGAATGATTGGCACACGCTGTAGTTCAATAAAATCTTTATTAACCGTTAGACCATAGAAACGCGGACCGTTAAGTGAACAGAACGCTTCGAGGTGTTGCAAAGCACCTAGTTTTTCAAAAATCGTAGTATATACTGGCATCGCGTTTAGTGCATTAAACACTCCTGCACAACCACAGTAAGACTCTTTGTGTTTTTTGATGTGGGGAGCTGAATCAGTGCCCAGAAAAAAACGATCTGAACCACTAGTAATTGCTTGACATAGAGCCTCCTGATGAATACTACGCTTAAGAATTGGCAAACAAAATAGATGTGGACGAATACCTTGAGCAAGCATATGATTACGATTAAACATCAGGTGTTGCGGTGTAATAGTCGCGCCAAGAAATTGATTACCTGACTGCACATACTGCACTGCTTCTTTAGTTGTAATATGCTCAAAGACAATTTTTAATTCTGGGAAATGTTGACGCATTGGGTGAAGCACTTGTTCAATAAACCGCGCTTCACGGTCAAAGATATCAATAGTAGTATTGGTAATTTCTCCGTGAATTAGTAGCGGCATGCCAATTTTTTGCATATTCTCAAATAATGAATAGATGCTTTTTATATTGCTGACACCATAGCTAGAGTTAGTAGTAGTATTAGCTGGATATAATTTAGCTGCAGTGAATACACTTTGTTTAAAGCCACTGACAAGCTCATCAACTGAGAGGTAATTAGTTAGATAGCACGTCATTAAAGGGTTAAAATTATCGTTCTGCTGTGTTGCAGCTAGAATACGCTGTCGATAGGAGCGGGCACTAGACATAGTAGTAATTGGCGGAGTAAGATTTGGCATAACCATTGCTCGACCAAATACATGACTTGTATAGGGGGCCACTATTTTAAGCATCTTACCGTCACGTAGATGGATATGCCAATCATCTGGCCGACGAATTTTTAGCGCTTGTAACTGTGCAGTCATAGTACTAATTCTTAGTAGTAATAAAATTTTTATAAAAAATATTTTTATATAGTATATGATACTGCCATTATAAGCGATAATATACTGGATACATTTATCTATTACTAATAACTTACTGCTAATTTAAAATAAATTATTCATTAAATACATAGTAATAGCATATTAATGAATTAATAATTTAAAAATCTATCGTTAATTTTATTGTGTGCAAAATATACGATGCTTTATATTTTACTAAAATTTAGTCTATTGCAATAAGCAACAAAAGGATTGTTATTGAAGTGTAATCAACATATAATATGAATTATTTACAATAAAATAATGCATATTAAAAGATCTACACCACCAGAATAAACTGATGATTAAAAAAATTAATCAATATTAGTAACGCATAATATAATCAAGCAGCATACTCTAAAGACCTTAAGATGACTAGTATGATAATCTTATTATATTATGTACTATATTCAAAGTACACACGGATACAAATGTAATATTTAATTATATTACATACTCAAATAAAGTATATATTAATTTAAACGAATAGTGAAGAAAATTTATATGGTAATAAACCATAAATAACAGGTTTAATTCTGTTAATCTTAATGCTAAACCATAAATATTTGTAAAAATATTAATAGCACTAAATATTGATCTGGAAAATATGAAATTTATATAGAAAGTTTAGTGTAATTAAGAATAGTACATACTAAATAAAACAATAAATACGGGCGCATTATTTAATATATATTTTACACCATAAAGTCATCTAATCACAAAAGTCATCTAATCACAAATAGACTATTAAGCTAATAATAGAGCGCAATGCTAGCATTATAGAGTATAATGTTCTTACTTAGTCTAATTTATGCTACTAAAATCACATTTTATACTTTTATGATAATCCATAAAATAGAGCATATAAACTTTAATAGAAGTACAAATCTAATAAGTTATATTTGCCAATCTGATTGGTACATAAAAGATGATGATATTTAAATTCACTATTACTTACTAATATAAATCTTAAATAAGTATTACCAGGTAAAGTTAAATTAAATAATAATTATTACAGCAATAATAAAGCGCGTATATGCTAAACCATTTGATACTTACTTAATTAACTTGGTTAATAACACCATATTTATATCAATAAATCGCTAAATTTAATCTATTCGCATATTAAACGTATAAGTGCGTACCAAAGATATGTGCATGTTAAATTTTTCTTTAAAATATAGTTTTAATATAGATAATATAGAAACCTCTTATATAAAAATTATAACACTATATATTTATTAAAATGATATCTAGTTATATTCAATAATGTAATTACTTTCGTATGGTACTCTATACTTACTATTAATAATAATTTATTAACTAACACTCCGCATGTATAGTGAAACAAGAAAATTAACAATTTCTCTTATTGATATAAATAAGATTATAGATATTATAGAGTCAGGGGTTATCTTCTATACAGATTACTGCTTAACCACTCTTCTCCTAAGCTCGCGACACGATGATACTGTTAAATACAAAACTATAATCAATAGGATATTTATTACAATATATGTAATTATTGACACTCATATACTAAACGCAATGCATATTGCATATTGGTTATGACTTTTAATAACTACTAAATTTTACTTCAATTTTAAAGTAACGGTAAACTACCTTATTTTAATATTTAAACCCCAACAAAAAGAAATATAAGATCTTTATCATTATCAAACTAAACAATAAAATTAAATTTATCACTCACTATCAGTTAACTATGAAATTAACTTCTTTAAGAATTACCAAGCTAGAAATTATAATAGCTTCAAGAAATTTACATCATAATTTAAAATAATTAAGATATTGCTGTCCCCTAATATTTAAATAACAGTTAAATTTTATGTACAAATAATATACTAAGTATCTTAAGCTATTTATCAGCTAGGTTAATAAGTAATCTGTATAAAATAACCTAGCTATGTTCAATTGATTATTGTTAGATAAAATTATCTGAATTAAGGGTACAATACTTTGAGTAAGCTATTATTAACTAACAGGTAAATTTCCAATAGGAAGTATCATTTTAGAATATCAGTTTTATCTAGTGAGCGGAATTCATGACTAGATTTCATCATTAAGTGGCTGCGGTTTAGCAGTTGGTGACATAGATTGATTTACTGCAGCATGGCCACCAGCAGAGCCTTTTCCTGTAAAGCTAAAAGAAGGGCGGCAGTGCCAATCTTTTTGGTCGTGTTCTGCTGAAGCATAAGTTAGTGCAGGCACTTTAGTCATTGGCGCGCTTGCAATATGTTTTTGTGGTGTATTTGGCACAAGCTTTACTTTAGGCTTCTGTGATAATATTAATACAGGTTCTGTAATAGCTGAAATCGCAAACGCTGGCATTAGTCTTTCTTGCTTTACTTGAGATGTTTTATTAGTAATTATTGGCTCTAATGCTGGTATTGCTACACACGCTGCCTTAGAAGCCGTAATTTCATCTGTAATCATAGAAACTGTAGTTGACTGCACTATAGATGCGACTATTTGCTCAGAAGCAACTTCCGCAACATTAATTATTTGCGGTTTAATGACAGAATTAATGATAGAAACTGTAACATCTACTGATGTCATCATACTACCTTGAGCAGTATTGTTTACACTAGCATGAGTTTTAGTTTCTTTCGATTGTGTTACCTGAACAACCGGGTAAGATATCCAAACTTTCCCTGACGCTAACTCTGGTGAGGCAAAAGCTGTAGCTAACGGCATAGGAGATTGTACAGGGTAGCGTTCATCACGATAACGCCGGCGACGCTGGCCACTAACACGTAAATGTCTCGGAGAACGACGTGAGCGACGTGGCATACCGTTTTCATTATTACTACGATTATCACATTGCGCATTATTTTCAGCATTCATAATTTTAGGTAATAATTTAATATTATCCGTTATATTTGAATGCTCAGAGTCTTCAAATTTAGCGATGATTTCTTTCGGCGCAAGTAAATCTTCTGCGGCATGATCTAATTCCTCTTCAGTAGAGAATAGCAGGATGTTTTGCGTGATTGGACGTCGTTGACGTCGCTGCATACTTTGCGTCCTAGGTTTATCTTCTAGCACTTCATTATTACCAATAACTGAGCCCTTCAACAATTTTTCTCCCTGAGAGAACTGGTGCTTCCCTTCTTGACGGCGGCGCTGATATTCTATACTTTTTTCACCGTGCTCTTGCTCATTAAGCATGGGATGCGCAACATCAGCAGTATCATCTGATAAAAGTTTTTTAACAACTAATTCATTTTTCTGTTGATCATTACACGGCGCTTCAATGAGATCGCGTAGTTTATAATCTTCGTGCTTATCACGACACCCAACATGTTCTTTTTTACTAGAAGATTGTCGACTGTGGCGACACGAATGATTATTTTCATTACTATTTCCTACCAGCGAAGGTTTAGTAGATGTTACCTCGATAGAAAGTGATCTCTCTGTAGTAAATATTAACTTTTTTAAGCCACTAAAAAATCGACTTAATAGATTTGGTTTATTAACAGTAGCAGCTTTTAATGTAGTAATGATAGGCTCTTGAGTAGATAATAACGGGTCATAAGAATCTAATGACACAGCCTCTAGTACCGGCGACTCCTGACGCTTGCGATCAGTCGATACATCTTCAACTGGTTGTATCTTTACCTCTTCATGTAATTTAGGCAGTAAATAACTAAGAGTGACAGTTTCCTCACCCTTACGCACACGCATTACAGAGTAATGAGGCGTCTGCATTTGGTCACTTGGAACAATAATAGCCTTTACACCAGACTGACATTTTTCAATCGCACTGACAGAATCACGCTTTTCATTTAATAAATAAGAAGCGACCTGAACCGGTACAATAGCATGGACTTCTTTAGTATTTTCCTTTAAAGCCTCTTCTTCAATTAAACGTAGAATAGATAGGGCTAATGATTCGTTGTCACGGACAGTGCCAGTACCATTACAGCGCGTACAGACGTGATGACTGGATTCGCCAAGTGATGGACTAAGGCGTTGGCGCGACATTTCAAGCAAACCAAAACGAGAAATACGGCCAATCTGAATACGTGCACGATCTTGGCGTACTACGTCACGCAAGCGATTTTCAACGTCACGTTGATGACGCACTGGCGTCATATCAATAAAATCAATAACGATTAATCCACCGAGGTCACGTAAACGTAATTGACGAGCAATTTCGTCCGCTGCTTCCAAATTAGTATTAAATGCAGTTTCTTCAATATCACTACCACGAGTAGCACGAGCAGAATTAATGTCAATGGCAGTTAATGCTTCTGTACTATCAATAACTATTGAACCACCGGAGGGTAGACGCACTTCTCGTTGAAAAGCTGATTCAATTTGTGATTCAATTTGGTAGTGACTAAATAAAGGAATATCACCACTATATAACTTTATTTTACTACTAAAATCCGGACGACCAAGCGCCGAGATATGCTCTTTAGCTAAACTGAGAATTTTTGGATTATCTATTAATATCTCTCCAATGTCCGGCCGCAAGTAATCACGAAATGCTCTTACAATTACATTACTTTCCTGATGAATTAAAAACGGCGCAACTCTGCCTTGAGCAGCTTTCTTAATCGCTTCCCAATGCTTTAAACGGAAGGATAAATCCCATTGTAAAGCATCTACAGACTTACCAACACCTGCAGTGCGAACTATGAGCCCCATACCATACGGAAGCTGTAGAGAAGCAAGTGCCTCTTTTAGTTCAGCACGGTCATCACCTTCAATACGACGGGAAATACCACCCGCACGTGGGTTATTTGGCATGAGTACTAGATAACTACCTGCTAGACTAATGAATGTTGTTAAGGCCGCGCCTTTATTGCCGCGCTCTTCTTTATCTATCTGAACGATTACTTCTTGATGTTCGCACAACACATCTTTGATATTAGGACGACCATGAGAAGAATAATTGCTAGGAAAATATTCACGAGCAATCTCTTTCAATGGTAAAAAGCCGTGACGCTCTACACCGTAATCCACAAATGCTGCTTCAAGACTTGGCTCAATACGAGTGATTTTACCTTTATAAATATTAGCTTTTTTTTGTTCATAACCTGAACTCTCGATATCCAAGTCATATAGCCGTTGTCCGTCTACAAGCGCAACACGCAACTCTTCCCGCTGAGTGGCATTAATTAACATTCTTTTCATCTTAACTTACTCATTATTTTCAATTATCGATAAAGCTACGGGCAAAATAACCACATGGCTGAATTAGAACCCAAAAACCCAAATTTTTTTGTAAAAGAGACAACTTTATGGACATCTCTTACATAAGGATGCATTATTTCGGCAATGCCTCTCTCTGTCTGTAGAGAGAACAATTTTGAATTGGAAAATATTCCTAATTAGCATTGAGAGACCTAATTCCATTTGCAGCCTAAAACTATAACCCCCACAGCCTACTCATTATATGCTTTAGCATTACGTCTTACGCTATCGCTGCGTTTTTTCGCGTTCAGACAAATTTATAATTTTCCCTCTATCCTGTACTAGAATGAACGCAGAAAGAAATTATATTATCCCATTGCTGATACTGTTATAGCAAGGTGACTTTTCCACCTGTTAGGAAATAGCAAATGTTTAAATAGGTATATTATATCGCTTATTTATTACTAGAGTTTTATACGCTCTCTTAGAGATAATTAAGCTATAATATTAAATTTAGAAAAATATCTAGCACTATTAATATGTTCTATTTATAATTATGCATTATGAAAATTAATAATACATCTGTGCAGCTAATTAAGATTACTAATAATGAAGCTACCCAGAGAATAGATAACTTTTTACTTACACGCCTAAAAGGTGTACCAAAAAGCATGATTTATCGTATCTTGAGACAAGGTCAAGTACGAGTAAATAAAAGGCGTATTAAGGCTCAGTATAAATTATCTAAAGATGATATAGTACGCATACCACCTGTGCGATTAGCTACGCGAGGAGTGGTTGCAATGTCCGCTAAACTTAATCAAGTAGCTGCGCTGGATAATTGTATTTTATATGAAGATAATCATGTACTTATTATTAATAAACCATCTGGTACAGCAGTACATGGTGGTAGCGGTCTAAACTTTGGAGTTATTGAAGGATTACGTACAAAACGTCCAGATACGCATTTCTTAGAGCTAGTACACCGTTTAGATCGTGATACCTCAGGAGTACTCATGTTAGCAAAGCAACGCTCAGCACTAAGGTCTCTACATGAGCAGTTAAGAATGAAAACTATCCAAAAAGATTATTTAGCGCTCGTGCGGGGCCAGTGGCCATCTCACTGCAAAGTAGTACAGGCTCCATTATTAAAAAAAATTTCCTATAGAGGTGAGCGTATTGTACAAGTTAGTAGTAAAGGAAAATCTTCAGAAACGTGCTTTGAAGTTAAAGCTCGTTACACCATTGCTACCTTAGTAAAAGCAAGTCCAATCACTGGCCGAACCCATCAAATTCGCGCACATGCGCTTCATGTGGGACACCCAATAGCTTTTGATGATCGTTATGGTAATCACGAATTTGATCAGCAACTAATTAATACGGGACTCAAGCGTTTGTTTCTGCATGCAATAGCTTTGCGATTTAAGCATCCTGTTAGCAATAAAACTATTTGCATCAAAGCACCATTAGATGAAGATTTACTGCACTGTTTGCGTAAATTGCACCATCAAATAATCCAATAAATTAGATTTAATAATCAATACACTTATAACTTATCATTATAAGTACACTTCTAGCGTAGGAAAAAAGATAATACTTATTATAATTATATATATCTACGTTATGGATTATACCAATATCTTATTTCTTAATTTTACAATTACATGCATAATGCAAAAGCTACTACAGTCTTCTACGGGAAGTTATTAACTTAGTGCTAACCTTAATAGTAAGAGTATGTCCTAAAATAGTTTTTTAGTAATTAAAATATCTAATACATTTATTACCTTATAAATATCTGTTAGAGTAAATGCAATAATAATGACAATCCTATCTAAGAACAGAAATAATTAAATGCATACGTTCTTAGCACTATGCTCCTAATCTTTATCTTCGTAATTTCTTTACGTGGTAAAATTCATTACATACAATCTTCTTTAACACACTTCACTTTACTGAAGAGTGCATTTACGTAAAAGTAAGCTAAGCAAAATAAAAATTAAATATTTTTAATTTTTAGATATAAATTAAGTCTATATTAGGAAGATTTTTTATTGCTATAGATACCAAGCTGTAATACTTTAGTAAGTATTCCTTATTAATAGTATTAGTTCTAAATTAAGGATAGAGAAAGCGCTATCTTATTAATTCCTATACCTATAAAAATTATGTTTGTTGAAATATAGTGGTATAATCTTAAAAGAGGTATATAAGCTTCTGCGCTTAAAATACTAAATATTACTAAGTATTAATATTAACAAACAGTACCCAGGTAGTATAAGTAACTATGTTATACGGCTCAATGATCATACGCACAATATCTAAAGACTAAACCAATTCATGTGCACCACAAGATACAATGCCAATAATCATTATATCAAGGCTTCTATATATTAAGAGTTTAATATGAATTATTCAATATCATCAATATTTAACACTAGAATAACTCATTCAAAATTCTTATAGCTAACACAAGAATTATTAATATAATCTACCAATATCAGAGCTACTATCAAATTATTGAAAATCTGTTAATTTTATTAAAACAGCCATATAACCCTCAAACATTATACTGTTAATATAAGCTTAAGAAGCTCTAATACTTGTTATATTCATTTAAAACTAACTAGTGGACATGAACGCACATGTTATGCAGCAAAATATCTAATTTTAATCTATTGAGTATTAATAATAATATTAAGATAACTGAAATTTATTAATTTAATAATAAGAATAATACATTCTATAACAAATATTAATATCACGGTTGTTATTTCTAGTACGCAAAATGACTAAGTAATTAGTAAATTACTATACTAAATAATAATACTGCAGTTAAATTATAATATTAAAGTGTACTAATAAATTATAATATTAAATTATACTAGTAAGTACTTGATTAAGTAATGGCTAACTAAAAAAGTTATAACATATATCTATTACTAAAATAAAAATTGAATAAAATTATTTGAACCAAGCACTAAAAACGCTATCGTGCTTCATACAATTACTTAAATCACATATGAAATATGTTATATCTCTAGCGCATAATTTTCTATAATTAAAATAATGGTTATTATTTCAAAATAATAGATGACGCATAACCTATGTTATAAATTACAATACAATTCTTAATATTATGCTCATATTAAACCAAAAATTATATTTAATCAGCTATCTCAATTCCTTGAGATAGAGAAGCAATAAATAATAAATTATTATTATTTTACTATTAGTTATGTTTACAAAAAATCTCAATTTTTTTGTAAACAAATAATATAAATAGATGACAGAATTAAATAATTGTGTACAATTATATTGCTTACACTTGATTTCAGCTAACTAATAATGAAAAACTAAGTATAAGTAATGGCGTATCACTACTTTATACTAGTATAAGTTATTATACTAATACACTAATAAATATATCAATTATTAAACTTTTATGCACTACCAGTACTAAACAAAAAAATAATTGTAGTTTCAGTGATATTTTTAAAAAAATATATAAATTAGAATTATTACACTATGATAGTATGCACTAAAAATTCATATTATTTTATTTACTATTTTAAATTTTATTTACTATTTTAAATATATATAATTCTCATTACTTTAATTTTCATTAAAAAGCATATAAACAAGATACTAATTTTTAATTAACATTAATATTTAAGACATTACTTTATTTTTTCTGTTTCTTGTTTAACTAGATATAAGATCATTATTAATTATTAAATGAATCAATAATTAATTATTTTATGTATTTTAGATGATATTCATCTGTCTCTAGATAGATCTTTCTAGATTAGGTGATATGCACTCAATTAAACGTATTATTCATGGTAACTTAAACACTATTTCATACTGAACGCTTTATTTAAACTGTAAATCAATAATCTCAAACTATACCGTTGATAATTTATGATTTTTTATTTATGCGTTATTAAATACTATATTAAAGTTTTTAAAATATTCTTTTCTCGCATAATACATTAATGTCTATACTTTATTCAAAAACATAGTATATTTTATGTCTTTAATAGTTACATTCATATAATTTTAAGAAAATGCTGCTTAGATTATGCTAAATACATATTTTAATAAATCTATTAATATGTATTTTAACCATTCTATGCGCTTTTTATAATCGCTTTAGATACATTAATATAATCACATTATAGTTATACGACTAAGTTAGATACTAAACAAAGTTTCAAACAATGACAAAAATATTTTTATATTATGTAAGCATGTATTTATATACATTTTTATCAATATTTTTATTTAGCCTACTTGATAAGATATCTGAAGTAATTTATTCAAAAATAGAATATATATAACAACAATATTCGTATAAAGTTACTTTTGCAGTCTTTTTTTATTTAACTAAGCTTTACTGCAATACTAGTATTTACGCTTTATCAAAATATTCCAATAACTCTCAATTATGAATATAACATAGACGCCTTAGAAATAATTCAGCCATGTAGATATCTATGTTCCTGAGCAGGCTATATATTATCCTCATAATTAGTATCCATTAGTACCCAAGATAATGTTGAAGATAGTATTTTCTTTTGATATTAATCATTAGCATTAAAGTATGATAAAATATGCATGTAATGGGATTAAATATCAATATTCCATATAAATATGACACCAAATTCATTTACTATACTAACCAACTTCAAGGGAGTAAAATCTATGGCTGTACAACAAAACAAACCTAGCCGTTCTAAACGGGGTATGCGCCGTTCACATGATTCACTTATGATCACAACATTATCTGTTGATAAAATTTCTGGGGAGACTCATCGTCGCCATCATATCACCACCGACGGTTTCTACCGTGGTGGCAAGGTTACTAGCTAAACTAAAGAGCGGTACCTTGACTCGTCTAACCCTGGCGTTAGATGCTATGGGCGGGGACTTCGGTCCCTGTGTAACAGTACCTGCTGCATTGCAGGCACTGACATCTGATTTACAAATACACCTTCTGCTAGTCGGTGATCCCGATACTCTCTACCCCCTGTTAACGAAAGCAGACCCTATTATTCTTACACGCTTACAAGTCATACCTGCTAAGTCAGTAATTGCAGATTATGCTCAACCTTCACAAGCGATATATGCTAGCCATGGCACATCAATGCGGATTGCATTAGAACTTATTAAATCCGGCGCGGTACAAGGATGCGTCAGCGCTGGCAATACCGGCACACTTATGGGGCTATCCAAACTGCTAATTAAGCCACTAGAAGGAATTAAGCGTCCAGCATTAATGACAGTAATACCTAACCATTTATACGGTAAAACTGTCATGCTAGATTTAGGGGCTAATATTAAATGCGACAGTACTATGCTAGTACAATTTGCTGTTATGGGAACAGTAATAGCGGAAGAAGTTATTGGTATCAAGCAACCTCGTGTGGCGTTATTAAATATCGGTAAAGAAGACATTAAAGGTCTGCATCATATTCGTGTCGCTCATGCCATATTAAGGAATACAGCAACAATCAACTACATTGGTTATCTTGAGGGGAACGAACTACTTACTAATAAAACAGATGTGATGATCTGTGATGGCTTCGTGGGTAATGTAACTCTAAAAACCATTGAGGGAGCAGTAAGAGTATTCTTATCACTATTAAAGTCATCTAAAGATAGTGTAAATCAAGCGTGGTGGTTAAAATTATTATGTCGTTGGTTATTGTTACCAATGGTAAAGCGATTCGATCACTGGAACCCTGACCATTATAATGGCGCATGTCTGTTAGGATTGCGCGGCACTGTAATTAAAAGTCACGGAGCTGCGAACATTCACGCTTTTGCAGCCGCAATCGAACAGGCTGTGCGGGCGGCGCAGCGGCAAATCCCTGAAAGAATTGCTACGCGCCTTAAAGCTGTATTACCTAAGAGTGACTGATCGGGATATGTATACAAATATTTTAGGTACAGGGAGTTATTTACCCGTAAAAATACGTACCAATGCTGATCTAGAAAAAATGGTGAATACCTTTGACGAATGGATCGTTGCGCGTACCGGTATTCGTGAACGCAGGATCGCAGCCTCTGATGAGACAGTCGTAACGATGGGGTTTCAAGCAGCTGGAAAAGCCCTAGAGATGGCCGGAGTAGCAAAAGAAAACATCGAACTCATAGTAGTGGCGACTACTACATCAACCTATGCGTTCCCTAGTGCCGCATGCCTGATACAACAAATGCTTAATATTAAGGCCTGCGCTGCCTTTGATATAGCAGCCGCCTGCGCTGGTTTTACTTATGCACTTAGCGTAGCTGATCAGTATATAAAAAATGGTGCAGTGAAGCATGCGTTAGTCGTTGGCACAGATATTCTTTCGCAGACATTAAATCCTGAAGATCGTAGCACACTCATACTATTTGGTGACGGTGCAGGCGCAGTTCTACTAGGCACGTCTCATCAGCCTGGCGTCATGTCAACCCATATACATGCGGATGGTAGCTATAGCGAGCTATTAACCCTGCCATTTAAAGATCGACATAATCAGGATAAATCAGCCTATATAACTATGACCGGTAACGAAGTATTCAAAGTTGCAGTTAACGAACTATCAAAAATAGTTAATGAGACACTACGAGCTAATAATCTAGAGCGCATTGCATTAGATTGGCTTGTGCCACATCAGGCTAATTTACGCATTATTAACGCTACAGCAAAAAAACTAGGTATCAGCATGGATAAAGTAGTGGTTACACTAGAACGTCATGGCAATACTAGTGCCGCTTCAGTTCCGGTAGCATTAGATGAAGCAGTGCGCGACGGAAGAATTCAGAGGGGGCATTTGATATTGTTGGAGGCCTTTGGTGGAGGATTTACCTGGGGATCTGCATTAATTCGATTCTGATTGTACAGGAATAAAATAAAAAATGACGCAATTTGCTTTTGTTTTTCCAGGCCAAGGATCACAAAGTCTTGGCATGTTAGCTGAGTTAGCTATACGATTTCCGAGTGTTAAAGAAACCTTCAACGATGCTTCTGCTATTCTAGGGTATGATTTGTGGCACTTAGTACAACAAGGTTCTATTGATATACTCAACAAAACTTGGCATACCCAACCGGCATTACTAGCAGCCTCAGTAGCAATCTTCCGTGTCTGGCAACAAGAAGGTGGTAAGGTACCAATGCTAATGGCTGGTCATAGCTTAGGTGAATATTCTGCACTAGTCTGCGCAGGAGTATTGGACTTTAAAGTAGCCATTCGTTTGGTAGAGCTGCGTGGTAAGCTAATGCAAGAAACCGTGCCAGAAAATATTGGTGCTATGTATGCTATTATCGGCCTAAATAATGAGATGATAGTCCACGCTTGTCAACAATCTGCTCATGGACAGATCGTTGCTCCAGTTAGTTTTAATTCTCCAGGTCAAGTAGTAATTGCTGGTCATAAAGAAGCAGTAAAGCGTGCTGTGATAGCTTGTAAGTCTGTTGGGGCTAAACGCGTAATGCCAATACAAGTCAGTGTGCCATCGCACTGTGCGCTCATGATACCAGCGGCTCATAAATTATCTATGGCATTATATAACATTACCTTCCATGTCCCGCAAGTACCAGTAGTAAATAATGTAGATGTACTTATTGAGAACGACCCTATGGCTATTCGTAATGCACTAATACGCCAACTTTATAGCCCAGTACGCTGGAGCGAGAGTGTAGAATTTATCGCGTCACAAGGAGTGACGCTATTACTGGAAGCTGGCCCTGGTAAAGTTCTAAGCGGTCTAACTAAACGTATTGTTGATAGCCTATCAGCAATGTCTGTAAATAAACCCGCTAGTATGGCGGCGGCACTTGAGCAATAATAAAGAGGAGTATGATGAATTTCTACGGTAAAGTTGTTCTAGTCACCGGTGCAAGCCGTGGTATTGGTATGGCTACTGCAGAAGCATTTGTGAGACACGGCGCCACAGTGATTGGCACTGCGACAAATGAAAGAGGCGCTAATAATATCAGTGAATCTTTAGCGTCGAATGGTAAAGGATTTATTTTAAATGTAGTTGATGTACAATCTATTAATAATGTTCTTGCTGATATTTATACTGAATTTGGCGAAATCGATATTTTAGTGAACAATGCTGGTATTACGCGCGATAATTTACTAATGCGCATGAAGGATGATGAATGGCAAAATATTATAAACACTAATTTAACTTCAGTATTCCGCTTATCTAAAGCGGTAATAAGGGCGATGCTGAAAAAGAATTTTGGCCGTGTTATCACTATAGGCTCCGTTGTTGGAGCTATAGGAAATGCCGGGCAAACTAGTTACGCAGCGACGAAATCTGGTTTGATAGGGTTTAGTAAATCTTTAGCAAGGGAAGTAGCATCACGTGGTATTACTGTCAATGTCGTAGCCCCTGGATTTATTGAGACAGATATGACACGGGAGTTGACAGAAGATCAAAGGACAGGCATTTTGTTATCAGTTCCAGCTAATCGCTTTGGCTATGCACAAGAAATTGCTAACGCTGTTGTATTTTTAGCCTCTGATCGGGCTAGTTATATCACCGGTGAAACACTACATGTCAATGGCGGCATGTACATGAGCTAAAAATCACGAAAATATTTGCGTTCTTTGAAATAAAAATTACAAAATAATGTTAAATTATGGTTTGAGTAGTCGGTATTCAGTTGCATTTTTTCCAACATTTTATACACTACAAAAACCATCGCGAAAGCGAGTTTTGATAGGAAAATTAAGAATATGAGCACTATCGAAGAACGCGTTAAGAAAATCATTATTGAGCAATTAGGTGTTAAACAGGAAGAAGTTTTAAATAACGCTTCTTTCGTTGAAGATCTGGGCGCTGATTCTCTTGACACCGTTGAGTTGGTAATGGCACTGGAAGAAGAATTCGATACTGAGATTCCAGACGAAGAGGCTGAGAAGATCACTACTGTTCAGGCAGCTATTGATTTCATTAACAACGCTAATCAGCAGTAAGAGAACATCTCTAGGCGGTCATTCGACCGCCTCAGTTTTTTTATTCTTAGTATTTATTCCCCTCTCTGGAGGACAAACGTGTCTAAGCGTCGAGTAGTTGTGACTGGATTAGGCATAATCTCTCCTGTCGGCAATACGGTAGAATCTACATGGAACGCCCTTCTTGCCGGTCAGAGTGGTATCAGCCTAATCAACCATTTCGATACCACTGCCTATGCGACTAAATTTGCTGGCCTGGTAAAACATTTTAACT
This sequence comes from Serratia symbiotica str. 'Cinara cedri', assembly GCA_000238975.1. GTDB lineage: Bacteria > Pseudomonadota > Gammaproteobacteria > Enterobacterales > Enterobacteriaceae > Serratia_D > Serratia_D symbiotica_A. The sequence goes on from CP002295.1 coordinate 958,697, forward strand.
CAGAGGACTTCATATCTCGTAAAGAGGCACGCAAAATGGACGCCTTTATCCAATACGGAATTGTTACTGGCATGCAAGCTATGCAGGACGCAAAAGTAGAGATTACTCATGCTAATGCCTGTCGTATTGGTGTTGCTATTGGTTCTGGCATCGGTGGATTAGGCTTAATAGAAGAAAATCATAATTCCTTGACTGAGGGAGGACCTAGAAAAATAAGTCCATTTTTTGTACCGTCCACTATAGTAAATATGATTGCAGGCCACCTTACAATTATGTATGGTATGCATGGACCTAGTATTTCCATAGCCACTGCATGCACTTCAGGTGTTCATAACATTGGTCACGCTGCACGTATTATTGCTTATAATGATGCAGATGTAATGTTGGCAGGCGGAGCAGAAAAGGCGAGCACTCCTTTAGGAATTGGGGGTTTTGGGGCAGCTCGTGCATTATCTACTCGCAATGATAATCCGCGGGCAGCTAGCCGCCCTTGGGATAAAGATCGTGATGGCTTCGTGCTTGGAGATGGTGCTGGTGTGATGGTGTTAGAAGAGTACGAACACGCTAAAGTACGCAGTGCTAAAATTTATGCTGAAGTGCTTGGCTTCGGCATGAGCAGTGATGCATATCACATGACCTTACCACCAAAAAATGGCTCAGGAGCAACATTAGCCATGAAAAATGCCCTAATGGATGCCAATATTACCGCATCACAAATTGGTTATATTAACGCACATGGTACATCTACTATAGCTGGCGATCAGGCTGAAGCGCAGGCGATAAAGTCAGTGTTTGGTATAAATGCACAACAAGTAATGATTAGCTCTACTAAATCAATGACTGGACATCTATTAGGGGCAGCCGGCGCGATTGAATCTATCTTTACTGTTTTAGCACTATATAATCAAGAAGTCCCGCCAACTATTAACCTGGAACATCCAGATAAAAATTGTGATCTTGATTTTGTACCACATGAAGCACGTCAAGTGAGTAATATGCAATACGCGCTATGCAATTCCTTCGGTTTTGGTGGTACTAATGGCTCACTAATATTCCGTAGAATATCATGAAATTATTAATAACCGATAAAAATCAGATTTATATCCAATGTTAATTATCAAAGTATACTTAATGTTTAATAATTTTACGAATTAAAAGTATTTAAAGTTATTATTTAAGCTTAGTATTTGATAACACACCTGATATATATTAAAAAATAACAATATATATCTTTGTAAGATATTAGTTAAAATGATACATATTTTTACGTATTTTATATACGGATGTATTATTATCAATAATATAGTATACTATTTTTATTTTTTTATAAACCTAATGTGTTAGGGAAAAATTTATGTACCCCGCAAACTGATATTAATTTTTCTATTTAACGCATAGAGCATAAGATTTACGTTTTAGCTATCCGTGCTATACTACTATTCGAGTCACTACTAACTATACTATAGCATAAACTACTATCCTATATGATATATATAATAATATAAATCATAATTGAGATTTATTAATCAATAATTTATATTTAATAGACGAGCTAATAAAGTATTAGTTTAGAGACTAAAATAACTAATCTATAACTAAAATACCTTTATTAACTTATTAATAGGCACGTAGTTAATTAGTTTTAAATAGGTAAATAAATATGTATATTACAATGATATATAGTTAATCGTAGTGTGAATCATGCATACCTGTATTATATATTATATATTAAGGTAATAATGCATATTATTAACATAAGTATAAATAAGGCGTATTATTAATAATTAACTCAATATTATCTAATGCTATTATACATATAATGCACTGAGAAAATATTTACCATATAGCATAAGTAGTTATACACATAGATATAAACTATACAGCACAGCAGTTCAAGAATAAATTGGCACTTAATACTGCTAATATACAGTACAGATAATATCTATAACATATAGGCAAACTCTATTCTTATCAAACATTAACTACTATATCATAGTTAGGCATATCACAGCATCGTCCAATTAAGCTAATAATAAAAAAATATATCCTTTATTATATAATAAACTATTATATATCTTTTGTGATATTGATAAACCACTAAAGTACTAAAAGTACTAATTAATTCTAGTTAACAATATGATTCTAAAACTATTTTATAGATTTATATATAGTGGAATCACTATTCTATATAATAGTACTAGTATTGGCATTCGCACTAATTATATATTATATATATTACTATTAATGAATTACGGCTCATTGATGAAAAAAAAAGCTAAAAATCTTATCTATTATTATTGTTTGTATCTTTACCTTGATGCTTTACTGCTATCAACGAATTAAATGCTTTGCTGAGACGCCACTAGCTATTAAGCAGGAAACAATATTTCAACTACCAGTTGGTAGCGGGAGCACCGCACTGCAACGATTGCTAATACGAAATAATCTAGTACGCAGCTGCGGATGGTTGCCATGGTTATTAAGAGTAGAGCCAGAGCTGATAAAATTTAAGGCCGGCACTTACCGCTTAACTCCTGGTATGACAGTGCGCCAAATACTACAGTTATTAGCTAACGGCAAAGAAACTCAGTTTACTGTACGCCTTATTGAAGGTTTGCGTTTGCGCGACTGGCTGCAAATACTAAAACAGTCAAAATATTTGCACCATACGCTAGATAATAAAAACGATATACAAATTGCGTCTGAGCTAGGAATACTAAATGAGCATAATCTAGAAGGAAGGTTCTTCCCAGATACCTATCAGTACACTGCTGGTATGAGTGATATTGAATTATTGAAGCGCGCTTATTTACGTATGAATGAAGCATTGCAATCTGCATGGATTAAACGTGATACTAGCTTGCCATATAAATCACCTACAGATCTACTTATCTTAGCATCAATCATCGAAAAAGAAACCGCATTGCCACAAGAGCGTAGCAAAGTAGCTTCAGTATTTGTTAATCGACTACGTATTGGCATGCGCCTACAAACTGATGCTACAATCACCTACGGGATTAAAGATAACTATAATGCTCATATTACCCGTAAAGATATAGAAACTGCCACTGCATATAACACCTATATAATTTTTGGCCTACCACCTACTCCTATTGCTATGCCATGCGAAGCTGCGTTACAAGCAGCTGCTAATCCAGATAAAACATCTTATTTATACTTTGTTGCTAATGGCAATGGGGGACACACATTTACCACAAATCTAGCAAGCCATAACCAGGCGGTGCGCACCTACCGTCAGAGGCTAAAGGAAAAAAATGAAAAGTAAATTCATTGCTATTGAAGGATTAGAAGGAGCAGGCAAAACTACTGCACGTGATACTATATCTAGTGTGTTACGTGAGCATGGTGTGAGCAATATTGTCTTTACACGAGATCCTGGTAGTACACCACTAGCAGAGCAATTACGCTATCTATTTAAACATGGAGCAGGTGGCGAACTACCAACGATTATGGCAGAAGTACTAATGCTGTACGCTGCTCGCACGCAATTACTGGAAAACGTTATTAAGCCGGCCTTAAAATGTGGTACATGGGTAATCGGTGATCGTTGCGATATGTCATCACAAGCTTATCAAGAAGGAGGGCGTGGCGCTGATCCACAACTAATGCTCTCACTACGAAAAGCTGTATTAGGAAGATTTCGTCCAGATCTTATTTTCTATTTAGATCTACCGCCGCTAATTGGACTACAACGCGCACAAGTGCGCGGCGCACTAGATCGTATTGAGCAAGAGGGGTTATCGTTTTTTACACGTACGCGTGCACACTACTTAGCTTTAGCGGCAACAGATAGCTCAATTATTACAATTGATGCGACACAACCTCTAGATCAGGTAACCTCGTCTATTCGTGACTGCATGAGCCAATGGTTACAACAACAGGAAAATATATAGTGAAAAAATATCCGTGGCTAAATACCTCTTATCATCAGCTGCTTCATAACTATACTACTGGTTGTAGTCATCACGCCTTATTATTGCATGCTACTGCAGGCAGTGGCGAAAATATACTAGCTTATAAATTAAGCTGTTGGTTACTCTGCCAAAAGAGCAATAGCGAAAGTAACTGCGGTCAATGCCATAGTTGCAGATTAATGCTAGCAAGTAATCACCCAGACTATTATATTCTGACACCAGAAAAAGGGAAAAACAGTATCGGAATTGAACGTATTCGTGAAGTAATTGAAAAGCTCTATTCTTATGCTCAGCAAGGAAAAGCTAAAGTTATCTCGCTCTTACAAGTTGAATTGTTAACCGAAGCTGCCGCTAATGCACTGCTAAGAACATTAGAAGAACCGCCACGAAAAACATATTTTTTACTAGGTTGTCGCGAGCCTGCCCAGGTATTAGCAACACTGCGGAGCCGCTGTTTATATTGGCTTCTAAGCATACCTACTGAGCAATTAAGCATACAATGGCTAAGTGACTCAGTAGCTGGAAGTATCGCCGAATACTGTACTGCATTACGCCTAAAAAACGGCGCACCAATTGCTGCCCAGCAATTACTACAACCGGAATACTGGAAACAACGCAAAACTTTTTGCAAAGTACTAAGCACTGCATTACTACAGCATGATATACTATCGTTATTACCAGTATTGAGCTTTTCAGATGTAGGAGAACGTCTACATTGGTTATGTACTATATTAGTCGATGCCATGAAATGGCAGCAAGATACGTTAAATAATCAAGATACATTAAATAATATAGTTAATCAGGATCAAAAACCATTAGTGCGTCAATTGGCTAATGAGATGAATATTATTTTATTGTCGAAAATCGCACAACGATGGCTCATTTGTCGTCATCAGTTACTTAGCATTGTGGGTATTAATCACGAATTACTATTGACCGAACAATTATTATACTGGGAACAAATGATAAATACTACCAACTATTACCAATAAAGAGTAAAATTTATGTTATTAGTAGATTCTCACTGTCATCTTGACAACCTCAGTTATCAGCTCTTGCACCAAAATGTAGATGATGCACTTACCAAAGCAAAAAAACGTAATGTTCACTATGTACTAGCGGTTTCGACTACATTATCAGGTTACAGAAGCATGACTGCATTAATTGGTGAGCGTGAAGATGTTTTCTTTTCCTGTGGAGTACATCCATTGAACATAGAGGATGGATACAATAACAATGACTTGCGTTTTTTGGCAAAAACAGCAAAAGTAGTGGCGTTAGGCGAGACCGGACTGGATTACTTTTACAGGAAAGATAATATCACGCAGCAACAAATATCGTTCCGCCAGCATATTCGCATTAGTCGCGATCTAGATAAACCACTCATTATTCATACACGTAATGCATGTGTTGATACATTAGCTATTTTACGCGAAGAAAATGCGCAGGACTGTTGCGGAGTTTTGCACTGTTTTACAGAAGATATTGCAACTGCAGCGACATTGCTAGATCTCGGCTTCTATATCTCTTTTTCTGGGATTGTAACATTTCCTAGCGCTGAGCAATTACGTAAAGTAGCATGTTATGTACCCTTAGATCGCATTCTAATAGAGACTGATTCGCCATATTTAGCACCTGTGCCATATCGGGGGCAAGAAAATCAACCCGCCTATGTACGCGATATTGCTGAATACATAGCCGTATTAAGGGGCATCAGCCTAGAGAAAATTGCTGAAGTAACCACTAATAATTTTTCATGCTTATTTCGTGTCACACTGTAATCTGCAATTAAAGTATATCCTAATAAAAAATAGAGTTTATAATTTTTCATTTTCATGATCCCTAAGATATTTAGGACCTACATATTACTTATGCTCTCTATTGATTTAGAAATTATTTGTTTGTAGATTAACCAAAGTAATGTATTTTTACCTATAAAAAGTATTCTTATTGGTCATTATTTATTTACATAACTTTAGCTTGTTATTAATAAATAAAACTAGTAATATTTTTTTACTTACTTAAAGATATTTAGTAATAATCTCATTATCTTTTATGGTAAAAATAAGTAATTTTAAAATTGCCTAATCTGCTATTATTAAAATGTAATTACTATTAAAATAATGAATATTTTTGTTTTATAATATATAATGCATATATAGGCGCTCAAACTTCCTAATGTGTCAGGCTGATTTACTTGCAATACTAACAATCTCTAAAAGTAGCAAAGCATTATTATTTAGGAGTACCTTTATTTATGTTTAAAAACATATTTGCAAATCTTCAAAAAATAGGTAAATCACTAATGCTTCCAGTATCAGTATTACCTATTGCAGGTATTCTACTTGGTGTAGGTTCCGCTAATTTTATTTGGTTACCTACGGCAGTATCTCATGTTATGGCAGAAGCTGGCGGATCTGTTTTTGCTAATATGCCATTAATTTTTGCTATTGGTGTTGTCTTAGGTTTTACTAATAACGATGGCGTATCAGCATTAGCAACAATTGTAGCGTATGGTATATTAGTAAAAACAATGGCGGTAGTTACGCCCTTAATACTCCCCTTATCATCAACAGAAATTATAAATAAACATTTAGCAGACACTGGCGTGCTTGGCGGGATTATATCAGGTGCCATCGTTGCCTACATCTTTAACCGATTCTCTCGGATCCAGCTACCAGATTACCTAGGTTTTTTTGCAGGTAAACGATTTGTACCAATCATATCTGGCTTAGCATCTATTATACTAGGTATTATATTATCTTTCGTATGGCCCCCTATAGGCGCCGTTATTCAAAAATTTTCCCAGTGGGCTGCTTATCAAAACCCAGTAATGGCTTTTGGTCTTTACGGTATGGTTGAACGTACGTTAGTACCTTTAGGCCTACATCATATTTGGAATGTACCTTTCCAAATGCAAATTGGCGAATTCACTAATGCAGCCGGACAGATATTTCATGGGGATATACCGCGTTACATAGCAGGCGATACAACTGCAGGCAAACTATCAGGCGGTTTCTTGTTTAAAATGTATGGTTTACCTGCTGCAGCCATTGCGATCTGGCACTCAGCTAAATTAGAAAACCGAGCTAAAGTCGGTGGAATTATGATCTCTGCTGCACTAACCTCGTTTCTAACTGGCATAACCGAACCAATTGAATTCTCTTTTATTTTTGTTGCACCTATTCTCTATGTAATCCATGCTATATTGACAGGACTAGCCTTCCCAATATGTATTCTATTAGACATGCGTGATGGAACTAGTTTTTCGCATGGATTAATAGACTTTATTGTTCTTAGCGGTAATAGCAATAAAATTTGGTTATTCCCTATTATTGGCATCCTCTACGGACTAATATACTACACTTTATTTCGTGTACTCATTTCTAAGCTTAATTTAAAAACTCCAGGCCGTGAAGAAACTGTATCTAAGGAGGATACGCGGGATGCGGATGCGTCTAAAATAGCTGCTGCGCTAGTGCATGCTTTTGGTGGTAAATCAAATATTACTAACCTGGATGCATGCATTACTCGCTTACGTGTTAGTGTCGCTGACATTACTAAAGTTGACAAAACTTCTCTAAAAACATTAGGCGCTGCTGGAGTTATTATTAGCGGCTCTGGAATTCAAGCTATCTTTGGCACCAAGTCTGATAACCTAAAAACTGATATGGATGATTACATTCGCAATCACTGATGTAAATATAAAAGTAAAATGTTAATATCAATCAATTGATGATTATAGGTATTAATATTGCAATAAATAAATTTATAGTAATAAATAAACTAATATAACAAAATTTACGGTACACGGTGCACATATAAAATAAAATAAAAAGTAAAGCTATTATGTACTTTTTTAAAAATTCTTATTCAGCAAATTCTTTATTTATGGTTAATTAACTATGTTTTTGCATAATGAGTAACACTAATCACGTAATACTAAAAAACCATATTCCACTCCTGTCATATTTTATAGAATAATTACCTAAGTACTTATAGATAAAAACTAATATTAATTATTAACACAATTTTATAAAAAAAAACAAACTAAATGCGCTATATGTACTACTAGTACTTTTCGTTACTCAAAATTGCTGTTTGACAATATAAATACAATCACACCAGATTGATGTTATAAATACTTGTTATATTTTTAATTACTATATAATGGAAGACAAAGCACTAAAGTAGTAAATAATATTAGCGACCTCCATTACCCCATAATATAAAATAATTAGTTATTAACTTAATATAATATTATTATATTTTATATCTATATACTTTTTATGCAACAGTATATAGAGTACGGTACAATTGATCAACTTAATACTAAATACTTTATCTATTATGACAATATAAATACAAAGCATCTAGTCTAATAATTACTGTAATTAAATATTATATGAATATAGATTTTAAGTCACCATAATGCTATAATTATTTCTATATTAAAAATAAACATAAGTTATCAACTTTGTAACTTATATAATTATAATATTATATTAATTTTACTTATTTTTTAATTCACTCACATTAAATATATATATTATGACATCACAACTATATTACTGCCATTTAGGTACCTAACCTTCATCACGAAATACAAACAATATAAATCATTAATTTATTATAAAACACAATATATAACAATGACTTATAAAATTAAATATAATTTTTACTTGAACATATGTAAAATATTAATAAAATCATATACTAAATTATATAATTCTATAATCAATACAACTAAGATACATAAAGCATAGTGAGTAAAAATTAAGTTAATAATGATAAAATTAATTACTCATACCACATACAATTTATTATTTGAACCAAGGCACACTAAATGACTCAAGAAACTATTTTTAGTAAAATTATTCGACGTGAAATTCCTGCCGATATTATTTACCAAGATGAACTGGTGACTGCTTTTCGTGATATTGAGCCCCAGGCACCCACCCATATTCTAATTGTAACAAATACGCTTATTCCTACTATTAATGATGTGACTAATGATGACGAAGCTGCACTAGGTAGAATGATTATATCTGCAGCAAAAATTGCTATGCAAGAGGGGATTGACGAAAGTGGCTATCGCTTAATCCTTAATTGTAATAACCATGCTGAACAAAAATACTATCATATTCACATGCATTTAGTTGGTGGTCATGCTCTAGGTCCGATATTATCACGCGTTTATAAGAAAAAATCTGAATACTAAATCTATATATTAATAATCAATTTATAGTTTCATCCTGAAAGTAATAATAGGGAAGTATTTATGAATTAAATTAGTAAAATAGACTTAGAATAATTATTTAACGCTAATGGTGGTGCTATTAATAATAAAAATAGCAGCTTAATTAGCTCTGTAATTTTCAGTTTTAATGAATTATTTTTTCTTAGTAAATAATGTTAACAATATTTATTAGGTCTTATAACCTAGCATACTGACCAATATTAATAATATTTAAAAATAACAAACACCATCTTTATTATATAAAATACATAAAGTTAAATTTTTAGTTGCATGTCGACGCTAAAAATATAATTAAAAGAACACCTGATAAATGACAATATTATTTTATAACATAATTCCCCCCCTAGACAAAGAAATATTAATTAGTTATATATCAATCATATGCGCTATATATTTTATAAACACTAAATCAGCTATAGTCAATAACTAGCATTAGATATAGAACCAATGTTAGTATGAATTATTAAAATATTTTAGTTAAATTATAATGCCATTATTTCATCACACTGAACTACAAAAATTATTAAATACCTCGTTACCGACAGTGAATACCCTCAATTGTCGCTTTAGCCTAGTGCGTGGTCTTACCGGTGAAAGTTGGCGTATTGACATAGCAGAAGGAATTAGTGTCTTAGCGCACCAACAAACTGCTGCGAAAAAAATATTAGGTATTAGCAGTAAACGTAATGCAAAGTTACTGCACAGCTGTGGTTCTAAGCTAGGGCCTAAAGTTTTAGCCCACAATAATCATTGGATTATCGTCGAATGGCTGCCAGGTAAAAACGTTACCAGTAAAGTGTTCGAGGATTTAAATAAAAGCGGTGAACTAGCAGCAATAATAGCTGAATTACATCGTAGACCACTTAGTGGGCACCGCCTACATATGCAACAACAGTTTGCAAATTATTGGCAACAATTAGATAAACGACGCCTTACTCCATACTGGTTACGTTACCAACAACATTTTTTAAAAATAACTCCTCCAACACCACTAAAGCTATCCCCATTACATATGGATATTCATCCAGGCAATATAATTATAGGTGATACTGGGCTGCGATTAATAGATTGGGAATATGCCGCTGATGGCGATATTGCGCTAGATATTGCCGTACTATTTCGTAGTAATAATTGGACTGATAATCAACAGAAAAGTTTTTTACAGCACTATACGAAATATGGGTACCCAGATAAAGTCCGATTATGTGCTCAAATAAAGTATTGGTTACCATGGGTAGACTATTTGATATTCATGTGGCTTGAAACCCGTTGGCAACAGAGCGGTAATGATATCTTTTTAAACCTAGGAACCTTACTGCGTAAACACTTTTGCTGAAAATATTATATTCTTAGCTAAATATATGATGTAATACTTAATGAATACATTAATATAATAATACTAAATGTCATCAGACATTAACTGTAAGAGGAAAAAATAAGATTTAAAATATTTAATAAGTAATGAATTTAATTCACTAACTAGTCATATTTATGACAAACACTAATTTTTCACACTAATGTTCTATATTCAAAAATATCAAATTTACATATCTATATAAATTATTAACTATATTATAAATAATACGCCTAATATGTATTAATATAAAATCTAGTTACTTTATCGTAAATAGAGTATCATAGAAATACATCAATATTAATATCAATATCAATTTTACGTCAATGTTAATGATTAACAATAGTAACGTTACTATCTAACGCCTTCTCATTTTAAATATTCTTACAGCAAACATAGTCACTATAGTACGATTTATCTAGGGCTTATGGTGTGTGTATAAAAACTACATAGAATACTTCTAATATATGGCACAATCAGTATTAACTGATATAAATACCAGTCTACTAAATCTACGTATATTAGTAAACAACATTAAATATAATATATTAATTTTAACTTATTAATGCAATGTTTATTAACATGTATAATTATATGATGCATATCATCTATACTAAGGTGAATTTACATAGAATTGGTATTCTATGTCACCAACTGAATTACACTCTACAATCTACAAAAAGGATTTATAGTTAAATAGAATTTTTCTTTGGCAACTAATTCATTGCTAAAATAGATTACATATAGAACATACTACATTGAATTAAGTGGATTAAGTGGATTATAGTACTTACTATAATATAGTACTAATGTGCAATAATTAAAGTATCAACTTTCAGCACAATCATTATGTTAAATAGTCTTTATTCAATATTAGTAAAAAAGTAAAAATCACATTAATAATATTAGTTAACATGATAGTAACCTATATAATTTAGAATATTAATGACAGAGATATAAGGTACTAAATCAGCTTAATGCTTACCAAAAAGTATATACACTGTATATATTTAGGGCGGTATTATAAAAATATACCTAGAATTATAGTAATAGTAGGATACTATTTAATATCTAGTTAATAAATTTAGAGTAACAATCATGACCTTTAATCAGGATAAAATACGGCTCTAATTCTAAATCATGCAATATTAATTGCAGTATATTCAGATCATTTTTAAAGACTAGTTACTAAACCTTTAAATCATAACTGACAGAGGTCTATCTCCTCACTTTTATTCAAAAGTTGATATAAATTAATATTGGTATGCCTAAATAAATTCACATGTTATTCTGGCGCAAAAGAATAAAATTTATTATATACTAAACATATGTTTTATATGAATATTTTATTAACTTGTAAATAATATTTCGTTCACATTTAGGGGGTATTTTGATAACACCAAAGAAAAAAATAGTCATTGTTGGTGGAGGGGCCGGCGGCCTTGAACTAGCTACGCGCTTAGGAAATAAACTTGGGCGCAAGAAAAAAGCAGATATTATACTAGTAGATCATAGTCCCAGCCACTTATGGAAACCACTTCTACATGCAGTAGCTACTGGATCACTTGATGATGGCATCGATACACTGAGTTACCTAGCGCATGCACATAACCACTATTTCAGTTTTCAGCTAGGTGCCTTAATTAATATTAATCGTAATATACAAACGCTACAACTAGCAAGCATTTGTGATGAGCACGGAAAAGAATTATTACCATTTCGTGAATTAACTTATGATATTCTTGTAATTGCGTTAGGTAGCATCTCGAATGACTTTGGTATACTGGGAGTAAAAGATCACTGCGTTTTCTTGGATAACCCATATCAGGCACGGAGTTTTCACAAGACAATGCTTAATTTATTTCTAAAGCATGCAGCACATATAGAACATAAAAAACAAGTAAATATCGTTATCATTGGCGGTGGTGCTACTGGTGTTGAGTTATCTGCTGAACTATATAATACAGTAAAACAACTATGTAGATATGGCCTTAAAAACTTAGATAATAATATACTAAATGTAGTATTAGTAGAAGCTAACGAGCGTATTTTACCCTCTATGCCAAAACAAATTTCTTCTGATGCTCATTTAGAGTTGAGTAAAATTGGCGTACGTGTGTTAACTAACACAATAGTTACCAGAGTCAACAATAGTGGGCTCCAAACTAACACAGGAGAGTATATTAATGCCGATCTAATAGTTTGGGCAGCAGGTATTAAAGCCCCGGACTTTATGAAGGATATTGGAGAATTAGAAACTAATGATATAAATCAGTTATTAGTTAAACCAACATTACAAACTACATATGATTCCCATATTTTTGCTATTGGTGACTGTTCTGCTTGCCCAAAAAAAGGGGGAGGCTTTGTGCCTCCGCGCGCTCAGTCAGCGCATCAGATGGCTTTATGCTGTTTTACTAATATTTTAGCACTGATGCACGAACAAAAATTAAAACCTTACGTATATAAAGATTATGGATCATTAATATCATTTTCACATTTTAGCACTATTGGTAGCTTGATGGGTAACTTAATACGCGGCTCTATGATAATTAAAGGTTGCGTTGCGCGTTTAATTTATATTTCATTATATCGTATGCACCAGGTAGCACTCCATGGTTATATCAAGACTTTTCTAATAATTTTAGTACGTGGCATAAATCGGGTGCTACGTCCGCGCCTAAAAATGTATTAATATACTATATAGTAACTCCGAGCTAATACGGGGTTACTATCATCTATATAGATGGATAAACAGTTACTTACTAATAAGTAGCAATGTTAATTATTTAAGTATTATTTAAATAACTATATGCATAACTACTATTTATTTTAATAGAGTAATTTTTAAAGTTTTGTATACATCAGTACGTAAATATTTCTGCATAATTTATTAATTTAATGTTTATAAATTGTTTTTAGAATAATAGTGAAGTTTCACTAAAAATTATTAGGTAAAAGAAGTTCTATACTTAATGATCTCTTTATTAAATTAAACACAATATACAAAACAATTATAATAATACAATTGTGCATTAATTAATAAACTCCATATATACGAAAAGCAATATAATCCACCATGGACAACTAATTAATAAACATATTTTTATTGTCTTTGGCGGTGAGGGAGGGGTTCGAACCCTCGATACACTTTCGCGTATACACACTTTCCAGGCGTGCTCCTTCAGCCGCTCAGACACCTCACCATTTTATTATCTAGACTAATAAATAATTTTATTATATGCCATAACAGCACAATCTATTGCTAATGTCAACAAATAATAATTTAATTATATTAATTAACTAAAAGCATAATAATTCACTAATTTAGAAGAAAATGCATTATTAATGACATTGAATTAAATCATAAATTCAAAAAAAATATAATATTAAAATATAATATATACGTTAATTCATTATATATAATACGGTAATTAATATAACTTGTCTTAACTAATAAACTTAATAAGTTTAATATATATTTTTTATAAGCATAAAATATTATATATTAACTATTATTAAGTAATATTTAAATAACTAATATAAATATTAGCAATACGTATATTATAATTATAACATTGACTAATTTTATAATTAAGAATACATTGCTTTATAACATTATGCTTAAATGAATTTTCTATTTTTCAGTATAGTAAATATAGTTTACTATAATCTAGCGTTAAGATAAAATCCTGTTTCCATTTTTATATTGATATAGGTATAAATATTAAGTTAATACATTATCTACTAGGATAGAGTAAATTATTGATATATTTAATATATAGAAATAATAATATTGAGGGTTTAAATCCTATATAAAAAAATTATTTTTAATAGCAACTATTATTATATATCTATAATATGTATATAAACATAAGTTTAAATATAAAAAATTAATTATCAATAAAACATTAAACGCTCTTAGTATCTTTTCTTGGCTTGTTGATAACAACATCATAAATAAACGATTAAAGTAATAGATAATTTTTTATTATTTAATTTTTTTATATATAAATTCTATCAGTCTACATTACGCATGCATACTTAGAGATTAGAATAAATTCTAATTAATAACTAGGTAATAAATAATTAAGTATACTAATATAAATATATTATATCAACATGCTAGCAATACATATTCATATAACTATAATCATACAAATAGCTATATAAAATATAACACAATGTAATAGCAATCAATAGTAGATTGAATCGACAGATTAATGATGCTATAAGGTTATATGTCATACCTTTATAGATATGATTTATACGTATTGTTTAGATAGCATAAAACTAAAGCGTAATAAATACGCGCTTATAAATACTACAACTAAAACATAAGGAAAAACCTAGTTATATTTAAAGTAAATATCTCATGGATGACAATCTATAGCACTAATACTAGAAGTCACTAAATCTATTTTACGAATGTTCCATAAAATGATAAATAAAATTTAATATTGTTGATGTATATTGGTCAAGCACCTTAGTGCATATAACTAACCTTAGTGCATATAACCACTTGAATTATATAAAGAATAATGAAAAAATGTAAGATAAAATAAGCAAACATAAACCATAATAACAAATTTTATAGGACATAAAATATTTTAGACACAAGAAATAAAACATATAAAGGAATTGTTATCGCTTCCTTTATTAGGAATAACTAATATGAGTACAAAGAAAATTAAAGAACCTCCTATAAGTTCAATGCTAATTGAATAATAGACACCGAGCAATCATCTACTTGATAGATAAAATAAGATTAAAATACTAATAAGACAATATTACTATAGATGAAGTTTAATATATTTTAAAATCTAATCTACTAATCATTAATCCATTACCAAAAGCAGCCAATGTGCTACTAAGCACTATTTATTTCATGATGCTACTACAAATAATATTTATTATACTACCGATTAACTCTTTATGTCTAAAAAATGGTGTTTTTAAGTGAAACTAGATATATAATAAATTGATATTAAATATAATTAATAGCATGAATAAAGACGCCCTTAATCTCAATCTAAGTCTTGCTATAAAATCTAAAAGAGTAAGCTTATGTATACACAGTATGAAATTAATATACTTGAATCTTTCAAGTATTGAAAGATCATGGTAACATACAATTAAGATTATTTCCTGCTTTATTATTTCACTTGCTCAACTAGAAAATTTTTCTAGAAAAATCGCAACTTTTTACATAATTTATTTAATAAGCATTAAGATAACTTAATCTAATGATACTCTAATGTTACGAGCTAAGATTAACAACATAAAATTTTAGCTACATTGCAACCATCAAAATATCACATACACTCGATATTATCAATGCTCTATACTAATAACAGATATAAATAAAATAGCAGTATAGAATAAAAATATAATATATATTCATATTTTACTAAAAATAAATTAGTGTAGCAGAATACACTTTTTATATTTTATGTTTTATGCTGTATATTTAACAATAGCATTGTAGTAAAATAAATATTTTTTGTAAACTACTATATAATAAAGTAAAAATATAGCAACAAATATGAGCACTGAGTACTCTCTTTCTTGAGATAATATTAATATAAAATATTAAATGGTCTTATAGAATACTATAACTATACATAAAAACTGCATATTAATTAAATAATTACTGATAATTTATAAGATATTTTATTACATGATGCAATTATAATTAAATAGGATAGGTAGCTAATAAAATTAGCTATTATACTTTAATTAATAGATACTATACTTTAATTATAGACTTATCTTGTATCTATTTTTAGTGACCATATTTAAATAATCAATGAAATTATGATGAATATTTTACTAATTTTTAGCACATAACTATTATATTATAAATAGAAGACAAATATTTAACCGACAAATGATCTACTAAGAGCTATAAAGTACCGCATCTTCTAAGAAAATCTAAATTCATTATAATACAATAAAGTCAAATTTTTAACATGTTGCACTTTCTTTAGAATTATTGCTCTGAAACACATATAAAACATCATATTAAATATTTTTATTCTATATATCATTCAACTAATTATATGATAGTTAATAAAAACCCCTTCCTGTGCCTTTACCTTGCTATAAGCAAATAACCCTACTTACACATCTTAAAATATCTTAATATTATAAGATAATATTAAATATTATAAATAAAATTACTAGATAAATTTATTAATCATATGGATTCATAGAAGTTGATCACACTAATCAAAGCATCTCTCTTAAAATACTGTAAAGGCATATTCATAACACTTATTTCTAGTGTATTATATATATAAAATACATTGAAAAGATCGGATATATTAGTTTCTAATTTTAATTATTAAGAAAATACTATGATTATTAAACCTAAAATTCGTGGTTTTATTTGCACTACAGCTCACTTAGAGGGTTGCAAAAAAAACGTACACGAACAAATTACTTATGTAAGATCATGCGACAAACTAAAAAATGGCCCTACAAATGTTCTAGTTATTGGGGCATCCACTGGATACGGGTTAGCTTCTCGTATTACTGCTGCATTCGGGAGTGGTGCTGCTACTATTGGAGTATTTTTTGAAAAACCAAGCAAGAAAGACAAAACTGGCTCTGCTGGATGGTACAATTCTGCTGGCTTCGATAAGATCGCCAAAAAAACAGGCCTATACGCAAAAAGCATTAACGGTGATGCATTCTCCGATAAATGCCGACAAAGTGTTATAGATTTAGTCAAACAAGATCTAGGGAATATTGATCTAGTAATTTATTCATTAGCCTCACCGATACGCAAAATACCAGATACTGGAGAAGTAGTACGCTCTGTAATAAAGACTATAGGTGAGCCCTATAAATCTATAACACTAGATACTAATAAAGATATACTAATGCAAGTAGTTGTTGAACCTGCAAATAAAAAAGAAATTTTTGATACGATCAGGGTAATGGGTGGTGAAGATTGGCAATTATGGATAAACGCATTGGATCAAGCTAAAGTTCTTGCTGATAATATTCAGACTATTGCCTATTCCTATATCGGCACTGATCTAACATGGCCAATTTATTCACATGGTACTTTAGGAAAAGCAAAAGAAAACCTATATTCCGCAGCGCAAGCCATTAATCAAAAACTAAAAAATAGGGGGGGGGCCGCCTATGTTGCAGTACTAAAATCAGTAGTTACTCAATCTTCTTCTGCAATTCCAGTTATGCCTCTATATATTTCTATTTTATTCAAAATTATGAAGGAACAAGGTATTCACGAAGGCTGCATTGAGCAAATACAGCGTTTATTTGCTACTAAACTATACACTGGCACAGTGCCTAAAACCGATGAAAAACATCGTCTGCGACTAGATGATTGGGAGCTTCGTGCTGACATACAACATGCTTGTCGTGAAACATGGTTACGTATAAAAAATGATAACATCAATCAACTTACAGATTATCAAGGTTATAAAGAAGATTTTTTACGTTTATTTGGTTTTGGCTTAAAAGGAATTAATTATACTGCTGACCTAAATGTTCAAGCAAATTTTGATGTAATTCAACTAATTAAAGATAGATAGATAGATAGATAGATAGATAGATAGATAGATAGATAGATAGATAGATAATATCGTAAGGTTAGATCTCAATACTCATACAAATATTATTCCACTATCTAACGCTTTAAAAAAATAAAAAATTATTCAATGAATAGATTATTGCCAATATATGCTTACTTTTATCTATTTACAATTAAATATATCTCATTCTCTAAACACAGCTAGGAAATTTAACAAATAACAATATATTTTCATACCAACTTCATTCTTTATATTTTTTAAAAATGAGTATTTTTAGGTAAAATAATTACTTAGTAATAATTAGTTAATTATTTTGACTATACTGTTGATTTTATATATATTTAATTACTCTGTTAGCTAGCAATATACTTATGTTAATACAACTATTTGCTAAAATATACTATATGAATAATTGCTAAATAAAAAAACATACTGATAATCTTAATGTCTATTAAGTAAATAAATCATTTATAGCATGATCATGACAAAATACTAATAATATTTCCAGAGTATATGAATCAAGCATTTATGAGAATATAATGCTAATTAGAATAAATAATGCTAATTAGAATATTTTATATTTTATAGTATAGTTAGCATAATAATGTACTATTAATATCAGTCTATAAAAATTACTTCTGTCTTAAAACTTTCTGCTCATAAAAAACTAACATTAACTATTAGAATGAGAGCTTGATTTATTAATACTACCTTTACCTAAGAGTAGGACTAGTTCATCTAACTTACGTGGTATTTATTTAGCTCTTGTCATAAATAAAACTAAGAACTTATCATTACACTAATACACTTATTTTATACTAAAATTAGTGTATTCACTCTATTTTTCAAAAACGAACAAATTAACGATACAGCGATACTGTATTCACTACCTAAAATAGAATCTCTCTCCTCGATGATACGAGTATCAAATAGTACATCTGTGCTTTACAACTATTATGTTATTGAATGAAATTGATCAAATATTGAAAATATTTACTTTTACATCTTGTAATGTGGTATATAATAAATCATAATTAATAATTTATACAAATGAAATAGATAAAAATCAAAATTACATTCAGATATTTAATAATTAGTTTTTTGCTAAAAAGATTAATTAATTATACACATATCTTAACTTATGTATAATGGCTATGTGTAATACAATACCTAATACCATTAGGTATTATAAGTAAAACATTTTATTTTAAAAAATTAACATCCTATATAATTAAAAACTAAACCATTAATAAACTTAAGATAATACTATTATAATTATCTTTTACTAATTTTTTATAACTTAATTGTAATCTTAATAAATAATTAAATATATACTATTGTATTAAATCTTAGAATATAAGTTTATCGCGCTAAACAAATAGCGTATATTTAATTATTCTCATTACAATCATTAGCAGTAACTGACATTAGCATGTCTTCACTAAACTTAAAAAAGTTCTATAGTAAATAATATTTACTCTTTTATACTTAATCACTTCGACAATAGCAATCATTGAGCAAAAATTCTTTAGCTATATTATTAATATTTCATCAATATTATATACGCAAATCATTTTAGGATAAGTAATATCAAAAGTGATGTTACTTAATAATTTATGCTGCTTATATAATCATAGAGCATTTTGATCCAATTCTCCGCAAAATTATTAATAATTGCATTAGAGTGGCTACTTTATTTTTAATACTTTAAGTTAAAAGATCCTGCCTAATAGGCAAAAATTAAATTATGTGGATAGTATTAATTATATTAATCAATACTTGGTATCAAACATGTCAATAAAATATAAATGCTATAATTAATAAAGCTTCATACTAAAATTATAACATATTGATAAGATAGTGATCTTTATATTAAGCAAAACCATTAAAATTACTTTTAGCAGCAGAAAATATCTGCAGCAACTTAATTCATTAAAACTTAAAAATAGTGCTTGAATATTAACATTCGTTAATGCATTTATTAAATGCAAACATAGTTACTACACTATTATGTAAAGTAATTTATTTAATTTTTAGGAATACTTAATTTAACCTAAAAACTAATTTATTGACTATTATTACCCCATTACTAAAATTTACAGTACGCCACTATCTTTATAAAACGAGCACAATCTACATTGTAGATATAACAAAAACTTGTCTATAATTACATAAACTTAAAACTATAACTATTTACCTTACACTCAGTAAAAGCATAAAAATATTTTTTTAAAAAACGTAACAAAGATTATATCATAATAATGATCTTCATAAACTACAAATACTAAATTATCTGGATTAATAAATAAAAATTGATATATTGAAATAATTTTATATCATTAATAATATATACTTTTATCTAAAAAATTATTATTTGATAATATCAGTATTTTCTCTTTTCTTAGAAAATTATTATAATTTTTTCATTTTATTTCTAAATTTGTTCTAACAGTGTTATCTTATAAATAACTTAACATAAAATTTCACTAGAAGCTTATCACACGAGGCAACTAAAGTAAAAAAATAATCATATTCAGATAATCTTTCACCCATTTACTAGTTAACCTAGAACATACTGTTATTACTTTACACAATAAATACATAATATTGCACTACATATAGTATATATAATCGTCAAATTACAACTAGCGACATTATATTTCAATAGCCTAAGCAAAACAAAATTCTATATCTAAAATAATTTAAGTAAAAGTAACGAAATACTGCATATAATTTATAGGTATGTACTATTATTAAATCTCTAATTAAAAATAAAATTTAACGTTTATTAAAATGTAATGTGAATAAATAATTCAAGTCTAAAATAAAGCGGCAATCAAGTAATCACAGGATGATTATATTTCTCTAAGAAATAATCATTAACTACTAAACAATCTGTAGCTACAAATGCAAAATAATTATATAATACACATTATCATTAGCACCCCAGATAAATACTAAACATGCGAAATAACTATTATAATATCCTTAATATCAACATAAACAGCGAGAAACATTAAAGCCTCTGCTACCGCAAAATATCTCTAGAAACAACTCATCTAATGGGTATCTAGGATAGAACAGGAGGATAAAAAAAGAATTCATCAGCACTAAAAGTTCATAAAATTAGTTATATTATGTTGTAATCTGATATCCACCGCACTCCTTGTCAAGTTCTATATATCAACAGAGGAACGCTATGTACCATAATTAATATTATGGAGATAAAATACTTAATAGCGCAGCTTAAAGCATATCAAAGAAGTACATATCGCTAATAAACACATATTACATAAGATTATAGTAATATAATATATTAAAAATAAAGTAAGAATAAAACAAACATTAGCGTAATAATAGCAACTAGCGCCTAAGCCCTAAAGCTTTAGTAAGCAATTCTTAAAGAATTGCAACTTAATATTTATATATGTTATGTATAGTAATAACTCCAATATTAATAATTCTAGCATAGAGCATTAATTAATTTAACTTACTATACTAAAAACTTAGCACTATCCCTACAGAAGCAGGAATAGTGTAGAAAAGTTAATATAGCTAAAACATTTCATTAATTACTAATATATTGCTAATATAGTTATTACTGCTATAGCAGTAAATAATAATAACAATAATATAAATAGAATTATTATAATAATCATAAACATAGAAATCTACGTCATACAAATCTAATACAAATAAACTAACAATATTAGTAATTAAGTCAGTAAAAATAAAAAAATAATTTAGTTATTAAGTACCACAACTAATGGCTAGTGGATATATATTTATGGTTATCAATAATTATCACGTGTACTATTCACTACCCCAACGACTGTAAATAACGCCAAAAGAAGCTTTCAACTAATTAAATGTGCTACCAACAAATATTATATATTACTAATAATATTAGGCTATTAACATTATAGCCGTAATCAATTAGTTCTATGCTACATCCATTATAGATGGATAGCATACTACATGATCATGTAAAGTTATCTTTTGCGCACACAAATAACTATAATACTAAATTTTAATTATGTTTTGAATGCAGCAATAGTTGTAAAAAATAATAAATATTAGACTTAATTTTTTATAGTTATATTATTAGATATTGTATTTTATGCAACATATAAGTAACTAAACTATATAAGACTAAAAAATACAATATTTTCTAACTACGTAAAATTATATGCCGAATATATCCCATATATGATATGGTATCATAATTATATACATGATTATATCTTTTTATAACTTATATCTATTATCTAGCTATATGGTTTGCGCACAAAATTATTTTAAACACCAAAATAAATACTCAATATTACTGATAATCGTCGTATTTATTCATAATCACATACACCTAATTCATTATAAAATTATAAAAATAAAACACATTTTACTTAAAGTAGAAAAACTCTAGTACATACTTCGCTTTAGCATCAAAATATAGCCAATAATCATTGTTCCTGCAATAAAAATAAAATTAATAAGTTGGTATCAGTAAAACCTACTAAAAGAGTTATTTAAAATATTTAATAATAAATGAATTAAATTAATATTTATTAAATATAAAACCAAACTAGCACTAATAAGGTACTCATGAATTATTTAAGTAATTATTATTACTTATTGCTGCGGTGCGCTATAACCTTATAATCTAATATTGTATAATACTTAGTTGTATTTTAAGTAAATTAGCACCATAACCAAATAGGTACAAATAATTAATTTAATACGATATAAAAAATTAATAAAGCTAAAATTAGTTATTTTATGATAATTAAGTTATATAATTCTAATGCTATATTCTGTGATCAAAATTATTACAGTATAGATACTATTATAATTAGTAACCAATAGGTTCATAAAAATAAACTAAATTATTATAATACATATATTTATTGTATTTTTAACTAAAGAGATTGGCATCTTAGTGAGATGAACGCTGTAATCAATAGAGATAAAATAAAAGAAAAATATTAATAATACCAATCATCACCACGATGATCATAGATTCGTTTTAACGGTAATAAATAAAATAAAAAATACTACAGATAACAAAAGTAATATTTTAAAATAAATATACAATAATATTGTAAAGAAATAAATAGGCAATATAGTATACTCTATAAAATAAATACAAGTAACTGTAAATAATATCCGTCTCAGTATACTAAAATTTTAGACCTTATAGATTATAAATAATACGGTACTAATTAGTTAGTGTAGTAGTACCCCTTACAAGGGCGAGTATGCATTTAGTCTTCAGTAACTAATCAGTAGGAGTAAGTTAAATAAAATAATACTATGACAGTAGCAAAACTTAATTATAAAAAGTTTTATATTATATTAGTAAACTCACTATCAGTACCATTAATATTCATTTATTTTATTTACGATACTTAATAAAACAAGCAAATTAATATCCTCTAAATTAAAAAGTGATAATTAATATTAACTGATATTAACAGCATCATTAATATATGCTTCAATAACCATCATAAATAATCATATAATAAATAACATATTAGCCATTAACTTACTTTAAAGGTACTAAAGTATATTTTTTATACTAAAAATAAATAATAATACAATCTAAATATAATAATAAGGATTAATGCTTCACTAATACCAGTAACAACAGTTAAATAATTTTTAATACCGAAATAAGATAATCTTATTATAAATAATATAAATCTAATATACTATGAATAATGCTTTCTTTAAAATTTATTATTTTATATTAATATATAATACTAATATATAATGGTAAAATAACATAACTACTAATTTTCTCTGCACTATAACTTTATAGCTGATTATTAATGTAAATAAGAAAATATTAATACAAATCATGACCTAAAATATAAATAATCTAGAATAAATAATACAAAATAACATAATCAGCACAACATTTTAGTATATTCTTAAATAATAACTAATAGCACTTAAAGTTACTGTTATAATATAGTACGTTATTACATTTTTCTCCTAGAGAGAAAACTACATATTTTACAGCTAAAAAATCTATATTAGACATAAAGACTTGCTGCGTAAAAATAGTATTAGTCAATATTATTGATAGGAATTATACTTATAAATAATATATTTATGATAATCGTACATTACACTTTGATGCTAATCATGTACATAAGTATATTCCAGTTAAAGATGTACTGAAATACCTAAATTAGGCATATTAAGAATAGTTATAACCATTACTAAATCTTAGCTCCCATGGATTATGATTAGTTATTTATTAGCTAATATCAATAGTAAATATAAATACATTTAGTGCACTCAATGAACATTGCTACCATAAGTACATAAATTATCAATGATTATATTAATCTACAGGTACTATATAGTATATAAAAAGATATAATATCTAGTATAGAAATCCTAAATTTCTAGATAGAGATTAAAAATAATAGATAATTAAAATTGTCATAATATTTACTTTTACTTCATATTATTAGTAATATTTAGTTAAAAGGATATCCATTGAAGCAAAAATATAAGTAACTAAATATTATCACTGCAGAAGATAATATTTATTATTAGGTTTTACCTACTATACTAGTAATAGTTTTTATGGTATTGTACTCTAAATCATCTTTATAGAATTAAATAATTTAAATTTTATAATTTTTCTGCTAATTTTAAGATTTAGCCTAAAATACATCTTTACTTATTAACAATATATTACTAGTTATACTAGTAATAGTATATTATACTCCCATGTTTTAGGAAGTTAATTATAAATTTAATAATTAATAATATAACATATATATTATTAATTCATAAGTTATATTACATATATGTAAGTATTATATAATCTATATCATATAAGTATAGCAAAAACTACTCATATATTAAAGTATGATCTTGATCATATTATTGATATATTTGAAATAATAATTTACTACTAATTTTAATCATTCAAAAGTCAAAACTATTGTAGTTAATAGCTATATCTCACACACTAATTAAATAACAACAACTAGCAATGCATAATCATACTATAAATATTATAATTATAATTATAGGTTACATTGTACATTAAATTAATAAATCTAGCTACACCGTAAGTAGCAGCAAGGAATTATTATATATTTATACTAATGACTAAGTATTAATTTTTTAGCATGAATACAATTAATTTAAAAATATTATGATATTTTACTAAATTATAACTAATAGAATAGTCTGTACGTATGAACAATCTACCTGTTTTACAAAAAATATTTATATAGATTATGGTTTATTACATATATATTATTGTCATTAATATTTTATTACCTACAAAACAATTACTAAATTAATATTAAAATATTAAATAACTTATAATGCCACAGCTGATAAGTATGACTATAAATAATATTAGGTGTATTATCTAATGACAAAATGTTCTTATTTATTATTTCAATCATTGCTTATCTAAGTATTAACAAAGAGGACGATATAAATGCCGTCCTCTTTCATTTACTCATTCACTATAATGCTATTATTTTGAAATATGAGTAATGAGATCCAGAACCTTATTAGAATAACCGGTTTCATTATCATACCAAGCAACTAGTTTTACAAAATGATCATTCAATGCAATGCCAGATTTAGCATCAAACACTGAAGTAAGAATTTCGCCATTAAAATCAGTAGAAACAACATCTTCTTCAATATACCCCAATACATCTTTCATGGGGCCTTCAGCAGCAATCTTCATACTATTCTTAATTTCTTCGTAGGTCGCTGATCTTTTTAAACGCACTGAAAAATCAACTACAGACACATTTGGCGTTGGAACACGAAACGACATACCAGTTAGCTTATCTTTTAATTCTGGCAAAACTACACACACTGCTTTAGCGGCACCAGTAGAAGAAGGAATAATATTCTGCAAAGTACTACGCCCACCACGCCAATCCTTAAGAGAGACGCTATCAACTGTTTTCTGAGTCGCAGTAGCAGCATGAACGGTGGTCATTAAACCTTCAATAATACCAAAATTATCATTGATAACTTTAGCCAGTGGAGCTAGACAGTTAGTAGTACATGAGGCATTAGAAACAATATCCTGATTAGCATACTTTTCGAAATTAACACCACGCACAAACATTGGTATTGCATCTTTAGGTGGAGCAGTTATTACAACTTTCTTAGCACCAGCTACAATATGCTTCCGCACTGTTTCTTCAGTAAGAAAAATACCAGTCGCTTCAGCTACCACATCCACACCTACTTCACTCCATTTAAGACTAGCTGGATCTTTGCTTGCTGTCACACGAATAGTCTTGCCATTAACAACTAAATGACTATCTTTAACTGTTATAGTACCATTAAAACGACCATGAGTAGAATCATATTTTAGCATATATGCCATATAATCTGCATCAAGTAGGTCGTTAATTGCAACAATTTCAATATTAGCACGCTCTTGAGCAGCACGAAAAACAATGCGACCAATACGGCCAAAACCGTTAATACCTAATTTAATAGTCATAATTCCACCAACTTTTTTAGTTAATAAGGGGTTAATTATAAATTAATAAAAACTTTGCTGAATAATAAACTTAATTATATTAATTCATGCATCAAACTAAACCTAAGTTGATATTGTACGTTTATTGTTCTCCATATTTATAAATCATCTAACTCACTGTATATTAAAATAAAATAAAAAATATAAAATTAGCACTTATGATGACGTTAACAGAATAACTGATTATCCTTATATAATAGATTATAATTAATAATTAAGTAATAGACATATATAAGTATTTATTTTTATTTCAATTATTAATTTTTTAATATTATCCTTTTAATAAAAACCATCAATCACTGACGCATTCTTCTAAAAGAAGAGTAATTATTCTTAACTAGGAGGAACATTATGCACTTCCGTTAACTAGGAAGAAATATTCTATTTCCAATAAATTATTGCATTACAGGCATGAAAATGTATACTAGTTTTTATACTGTTATTACCTGTTATTCATGGTGAAGACATGAGCATGATTGCGATTATCATGCACTTAGTTTATAGGTAAATAGGCACTAATTATTTTATTTATTAAATTTTATATCACCCATATAATATTAAAAGAATCACAATCAAATATAAGTACTACAGAATTAATATAGGTACATATATAAGTATTAAACTACAATGAATAGAAGATCACTTTTACACCAATTTAAATTTATGAATATTGATAGATATTCCAATGACTAATATGGTTTTCAATTAAATAGATTCTTGAGAATGAAATTAATATAGATAATATGTTTTTAAAAAAAGTATATTATCTTAACCATATAATATTTAATAACAATTACACCTAAAATCTACTAACTAACTGCCTACTAAAAGTTATTATGGGTAGTTAAATTAGTAAATAACTAAATAACACAACACTGATCATAAAATAAATAAACTACAAATAATAATACAATATCAATCAAATAATATTACTCGTAATTATATAATATTGATAAGAATACTAATTACTAGATAGTTATAAGTTGCAAGTACACACTCATCCATAAACTACTTATAAAAATAAAAATACAATCAGCTAATTAGTGCGATAATTGATAATATAGTGGTCGGTAATATGTATTAGATTATACTAACGTACGTATAATGATGACCATTACTTAATATAGTTATACTTATAATACAACATTAACCTATGCAATACATTTAATGATATTTTATAAATTAAGTGATAGCTTCTAATATCCAATAATTTATTGTCTTTTAACCTAGGTAAATAATAAAAGAGAAAATTAAGAATAAAACTTAATTTAATGTAAACATGGTATTAAGAATGGATTTTTTCTCTCTTCATTATAAATAATAATCTATACTTATTTTTTCTAAAATAATAAACTGCATTCTAAATTTTCCAAATTACATTTAGGGAGAGCGACTAGATGATAAAGCACACTATTACCATATACGAATTTAAAGATCTTTTTATGCCCTCTGAATTAAAAACTAAAAATATTTAATATAATCACCTTGTAACATTAATGACGTTTTAATACCATAAAGATATAATGATTTGATATTTACTAGTGATAATCAATAGACGTATAAGCATATTTTAATAAAAAATATTTTAAATACATAACAATTTATTATATAATTAATTATATATACTTTTAATACCTAGATTTCATTAACAATAAAGATAGTTAATTAGATCTTCTTTCAATACTATATATAATATTAAACAAATAATAGATCAAAAATTTTAATAAAATTTAATAAAATTTATTACTATACTAAGTATGTTTTATAATAACTATTATAAATCAATAAAGAAGAACTTAAGTAATATAGTACTTTAGATATCTTCGCTTCATTATCATAAAGTTAATTATTATTCGCATATTATGACTCTATTATCTATCAGTCAAAAGTAGTATTACGTGACTAAAATTTCATAAAAGCATATATAATTATGGACGCTAAGATAGATATCTTGTCTTAACCTCAATAATTAGTAGTATTTTAGTGACTCACTCTTACCCATAAATACAATAGATAATTGTAATTATACTTATGTGGTTATTACCATAACCTAACAATTTACATACATAGCAAATTACTTCAATTATAAAGAAATATATGTATGTAGGTATAATCTGCCTTATATCTAATAATTAGACTGTTTAGTCTAATTATATTCTATTAAATATAGTTCAGCTTCTTTTATATTTAAAAGTACTCGCAAGACTATTAACTATTATTTCATATGTTTCTAGCTTTCACCACTAATACATAGTACCTACTACTAATAAAAAGAATCAAAACATAGATACACTGCTCACTCTTTAGATGGCGTTTATAGGCCATGAAAATCATCACTAAAGAACTAATATCCTATTATATTAATAAATAGCACCACAAATCAAGTAGATTACATATAATTAATATTTATAATATTTAGCTCTACTTCTGTGCAGTTTATTATATTTACTCAAAGTTAGTTTTTAATATAGCAGCTTTCATCAACAAAGACTTATATGTAATATAATAATGTTAATTAATAAAAAAATTAGATTGAATCATTAGCCGCAGATTACTTACAATACATTGTAAAGGAATAAAAAATTATTCAATTTATAGTATTTAATTACTATTTATATATTGGAAAATCTATGCGACAATTTAATTCTTATTAATAAATAAAAATCTATACTACATTTCTACCTGTTATTTAATCACTAATACTTAATTCGCCACGTAAGTCTTGCTGCATCTGGCAACGAATTTGCTCTAGCGTTAACCGTTGACTAAATAGATAATATAATTTAGTCAATGTAGCTTCAATAGTCATATCAAAGCCGCTAATGACTCCTGCGCGTGCTAAGGTATTGCCAGTAGCATAACCTTCCATGTTAATTCTGCCATAAATACATTGTGTTATATTGATTATTACAATACCACGTTTGCATGCATTACGCAATTCATCAATTATTTCAACCTCTTGTGGCGAATTTCCTACGCCGTAAGAACGTAAAATTAATGCTCTTACTGGTCTTAGTAAAAAATTACGTAATATCGCCCTTGAAATCCCAGGGTAAAGAGTTACGATGCTAATTGGCTGAGGTATAATAGAATGTACATTTAATTCACCGTGACATATTAGACCAGTAGCACTGTTAATAGAGTGAATATGAGTGCCAACTTCTAAGAGTGGCGGTAGATGCGGAGAAGCGAATGCATCAAAACTATCGGTATTAACCTTAGTCGTACGGTTACCTCGAAATAGTTTGTTATTAAAAAATAAACTTACTTCGTGCACTGGGTAATAGGCTGCGATATACAGAGCATTAAGTAGATTGGTGTAACCATCAGAGCGGATTTGTGCAAGCGGGATCTGTGAACCAGTTACAATCACTGGTTTAACTAAGTTCTCCAGCATAAAAGATAGCGCTGAAGCCGTAAAAGCCATAGTGTCAGTGCCATGCAAAATAACAAAACCATCATAACGATGATAATTTTGTTTAATATCATCAGCAATATTTTGCCAATCATGTGGCGTTACATCAGAAGAATCTATTAAATGCGTATATTCACAGACAATGAAGTCCGGCATTTCCGGATGATTAAATTCAGGCATTAATTTAAGTTGCTGCTGTAAATAACCGGCAACAGGAACATAGCCCCGACTAGAAGACTGCATACCAATAGTACCGCCTGTATAGGCAACGTAAATAAATTTCTTTTTTTTATTCATTACCTTCATCTAGATAATATGGACCAAGTAATAGGAAGCTAGAAGCAAACAAGTCCCAGAAATAACCTGGACATAATATTATTAATTAGCGAATTTCTCCACACGTTAAACACAGTGCATAACAATTTTGTGGGTCATTAAGTATACTTAATAGCGGCTGTTGTGCTTTGACAAACATCATCAGAGAAGCTAGTGGAATAGGTAGCATTTCTTGAAGCGAAGAATACAGTATATCATGAATAGATCCATTAAAATAACTTAATAATACTATGTCAATTAAGTTTGGAGTGTCAACGAACCAATGCAATTGCCACTCTTTTAACTTAGCTAACTCAGCTGCTTTAATCACAGCATCATCAAAATCACCCAGCTGATCAACTAATCCGTTATCTTTAGCATCACTACCCAACCAAACGTGTCCTTGTGCGATTTGTTCTACCTGCTGCGGTAACATTTTGCGTGCTTTAGCAACTAGCTCAATAAATTGTTTGTATCCATGCTCAATACTTAATTGCATAATTTGTGAGAATATCGGCGGAAGAGCTTTAGTTGCTGTAATATCAGCTAAAGGTGAGGTTGCCACCCCATCAGCATGCACGCCAATGCCATATAATGTACGCTCATATGTATTAATAACACCAAAAATACCAATAGATCCTGTTAAAGTACTTGGGCTAGCAATGATATAATCAGCAGGCGTAGAGATCCAGTAGCCACCAGAAGCAGCTGTACCGCCCATAGAGACCACTACTGGTTTACCAGTAGCCCTTATTCGATCAAGTTCAACGCGAATTAATTCAGAGGCATTAACATTACCGCCAGGGCTATTAACACGCAATACTATTGCTTTAATCATTGGATCTATACGTGCCTGACGTAATTCAGCCATAGTAGTATCGACACCTACAGTACCAGAAGATTGTACTCCATCCATAATAACACCATTGGTAAAAATTACAGCAATCTCGCTACCATGAATATCATCTAGTTCAGGCTGATAGTTATATATGCTGATAGCATTAAATTTATTAGTGCGTTTATTCAATCCAAAAGTTTTTACTAACTGATCTTCCATTGTAGCGCGTGAAGCAAGTTCATCCACTAACTTATTATCCAACGCATAACGTGCAGTATCTCCATCTACAGCCTGTAAACCACTTAGAACCTTTTCGGCACCAGGAAACATTTCCTGCGGAGTCAAGTGACGATTCATTGCCACAGTATCTAAATAATTTTGCCACAAACCATTAATCCAGCGGTTATCTGCTTCACGTGCCTCTAGTGACATATTATCGCGAATTAACGGTTCTACTGCCGATTTATAAACACCAACACGAAAAATATGGGGAGTAACTTTAAACATCTCTAGAAACGATTTATAATAAAGATTATTATTGGAAAAACCGTGCAGATCAACCAAACCTTTTGGCGACATATATATTCGATTGGCGTAACTAGCTAAGTAGTACTGCATCTGACTATAGTGATCACCGATAGCAATAATAGGTTTACCACTATTACGGAATTCACGTAGCGCTTTACCAATATAATTTAAAGAAGGCTGATCTGAGCCACTAAATCCATTTAATTGTAATACCATACCAGTAATATTTTGATCATCGATTGCTTTACGAATACTATTAACGAGATCAAATAATGAGTTTTCCTGTAATTGATTTCTGGTAGCACTAAATAATTCACGTCTCCATTGACGTATTTTCTTATTCACCGAAGGCTGATCAACGATCGCGCCTCTTAAATCTACTAGTAGAGCGCAATGCTCCGGCACTTCTGGGGTAATAAAATCTTGAAAATAGAAATAAATACCCCC
The DNA here is from genome assembly GCA_000238975.1 of Serratia symbiotica str. 'Cinara cedri'. Lineage (GTDB taxonomy): Bacteria > Pseudomonadota > Gammaproteobacteria > Enterobacterales > Enterobacteriaceae > Serratia_D > Serratia_D symbiotica_A. Next base: position 990,902 of record CP002295.1, read on the forward strand.
CCCAACTAAAAACAATAACACCAAAAATATATTAAGAATTAGCGCCCTAAAAAAGTTAAATAGACGCCATATACACCTAAATGTACTAACAAAAATTTTCCCTAACGCGCGCATGTATTCTCCAAAGAAATTTAAAAAATATTCTATGATATTATCCTAATGAGCAACTAAAGAAATGTCGATTTAAATATTCAACCACGCAATATACTAATTAGATTTAGTATATACTGTCGAGTGATTATAACTTTATTTTAGTGGAAATTATTATTAACATTTTAATGGATGAACTACATCTTTCCTGCATTTACATTAAGTTTTACTCCTGAGGAGCTAACGCTAATATAAAAAGTATACTAGAATATCATAAATATGAAATATCATCTGTTAAAAGAACCACTGCTACGACTATGATATGTAGTTATTATTGAAAACAAATAGTTAGATTGATTTCGCTAGTTATGACAAAATATTTTAATAAAAGTTTCAATAAACAAGATATAGATATAAATGCTACTAAGATATTGTTACGTATACTTTTAATTATTTCTTCTGTTACCAGCACCATTAATATACCAGTTAATAAGTAACTTATACACAATAGTTACTACGTAACTAGTAAATAGTAAATTCCTCTACACGAAGTAAAAGGTAATAAAGGATTGCGTTAGAATAAGTAAGATATGTGCGCATACTACTAAGATACATATTGAATAAATATGTATCTTGACAATTAATTTACTAATTACTTTTGAATTTTTAGTAAATCTAAGATTTATAGCTAGATACCTGAATATAACTATGATAACTCAATTCTTGAATCTTCAAGAATTGAGTTATCTAACTAGAAAGATAAAATATTACTCTAATGTCTTTATATTTAAAAATATTTTTAAAAAATACTAATATCAATCATACACTTTATCAATACTGAGGGGATGCTATAAATATTTACAGAGACCACGACTATAGGTAACATTAATAATACTAATCTAAGATTAGTAGCATAAAATGAAAAAATATTTAATGTTATAATAAAAAATTAATTTTTATCAACTTAATTTCAATAATTACCACTACAGTCTCGATGTAAAATCGTAAAAAAATAACAAGCATTAAAGATAAACTAAAACTATCGAAAATTTATATTAGTATATTTTTATATTATCAAATTCTTTGATAATAGGGGATAAAATCAAGTTCATTAAAAATAGAGCGCTCTGTGCCATATAATATACTTTATCAGATTAGATGTTATCTCCAGATATTAATAGACTTACTACATGCTATGCCTTGCATACATGAAATACCCTTAGATCTGTAGCGTTCCTCTACCAAATTATACCTATATACCTCATATAATATCATACAACAATTAACACATCAGTCAAATGCAAATAAGAAACTACCTCTTACCTTATACTGCAATCAATTTATCGCTTAGATCTACTTACTAGCTATAGATCTATCTTATATTTAATATACAACAAAATTTATCTTCTAACATCAATTGTTCAACCATAATATTAGCGATCTACAAAAACAGCTTACTATTCACATATACTGCATTGTTCATTAAGTAATTATCACTAAGAGTCGTACATAATATTGATTATACTAAATTACAAATTCTTTGTAAACATTCTTAAACAATCTTTAGCTTCTTATTACCCATTTTATCACTAACATGTTATTCTTCCAATAACAAATACAATAAAAATACAAATTCTGTCCTGTTCCCCAAAAAACCTAAACAACAATATACTAAACCTACAATTACCTTATAATCCTGTAATATACCTATTGCATATATATCTACCATTAGTAGATCAACTATTACTGATGAATATATTATAGCACTACATCTAAGTGTAATTCACTGTTACTTATTCAATATAATTTTTTAACCTACTTCAATATTTTATTAAATTTATTTATTACTTACTACCTATAAGTAAATATTACTATAATCATATTTATTTTAATATTATAGGGAAATAAATATTTCGTATAATTTTTAAATAAAATTATAATATATTGTGTTGTCTTCTATTTTTATATTAATAACACTGAATATATAAATGATACTAAATAAGTAAGCCGCTATAGAATATTAATTCTATTTTAAGTTAGTAATTAGTAAAACTTAAAACTATCACTCATGAATATCAATAAAATATTATACAGCATTATTAACATTATAGTTACAAATATTATATATTATCTATAACAGACTATAAATATACATATTAATATATCAAAAGAATAGACGATTTATACAACCTATATAGCAGCAATATAAAATATATAGCTATTACTAACACTCAGTTAGTAATCGTGATTTCAGATAAGACTAGTTAATTAGCAATTCTTAATGGCACTACTTATTAAAGTGTTAGAAACATTATAATTGATATTGTCTATATTTTGTAAACATATTTAGTTTTAAAATTAATGTACCTATAGAGCATTAACTTTTATTTATGCAAAATCATAAAATATTTGTTCATTTATCTAATCATTACAAAGACCTAGACTAATCAAGGCAACACTAGAGAAATGTAATATTATTAATCTAGTGCTCAACTTAATACTGCATATTGCTAATATTTAGTTATATAGATGAAATTATTTCTATAGCTAATATTGCTCACTACCGTACAATAATAAAGGTGGTATATAACCTTAATTGTTACTTTATTAACTGAAACATTTCAGCGAGCAGTATTTTTATAACTACAAAAAACTAAATTCATGGTCATCAATACCAGCACAGCTAAATGAACCACATTTGGTATAATTTATAACCTTAATGTATGCACATATACCTTTAATATTTTCCCAAAAAATAGAAACATAATCTGTGAGCTTGATTTCAGGACTAAACTACAAAAAAGAGGTAATCAATTATAATAGCTATGCGCAAATCATGCTCAATACTTTCATAAAGCTAAGTTGGCGTTATTTACTGCTTAAATATTAAAGTTTTATATCATACTTACCAATAAGTACTTCCTAATAACATAGAGATAAATTTTTTACTAAAGATACAATATTTTTATAATATTAAGTAGTTTAACTATTAATTTAGCTATATTATCTAATAATGATTGCTAATTTACTATAGCTAATCATATTATTATTAATAATAACACTGATTAATTTTATAATAAACTAACATATTTAATTATGACATTATCTCAATTTTACCGCAATAAACTAGTTAATAAACTTTAGATATTATTTAAAACACAAATAACATAAACTATATAGCTTTCCCTAAAGCACAGTAATTCATGCTATTAATATGATACTTAATAGTAAGATCACCCAAAGAGCCATAACTATTAATGATTAGCCGCTACTGCAATTAACATAAACAATATCTCTATATAAACTTATGATAAAACTACGATCATATAGGTCAGAGTATATACTGATGATTACAGCAATATTTATGCTTATATAGCTAATATAGCGCTAAGAGTGTCCTTATTATATTTTACCTTATTTTTACCGTCCTATTAACAGAATAATACATAATATAGATATTACTTTATACACCATATAATCAACTATATACCTTGCTTATATTAACTACGAATACAATCCAAAAATTATTATGATCAGTATCTAATTACAGATAAATCAACGTAGCTAGATAAGTAACTTATTATCTATAGTAGAGCTAATAACAAACATCAATATATTTAATATAGTTACCATCACTGATCAGATACTTAAAGATTATCTATAAGAACAAAAATAAGAGTACATATCTAGAGAATTAGTTAATGATCAATAAATTGTAGCTAATATATATTTATTTTAAGCCTAGTAAGACCATCAGACTACAAAACTTTAGAACTAAGCCAACCATTAAATACAGTTGAAATGGCTAATATACTGATCACTACTGTTCTAGGCCTATATTTTTACCTATATTTATCAGAGAATCGCTGCCATAACAATTAAATATAAAAATTAAGCTATGTATCCAGCAAGATAGTTGTAATGATTACAATAATAAAACTAGTAGTCATCCTACACAGTTACTTCAATTTGCTAGCAGAATTAGTTAATTTTATTTATTCTAGTAATTCTAAAAGAACCAGTAACATAAATTATCCATATAGGTTTTGCTAACATTATTTGTAGTCAAAATAATCTCCACTAAATCATCATAGTGATATTTACAACCTTGATTATTCCTTTTGCGTATCGTGCTGCTTTATCTCATTAAACTCATGTACTAATACCAAATAATTATTACGAACTCATTATATTGACATTTGCGATACTCATAGCATGACCGCTATTAACTACTACTAAGTATATGTGCACTAAATTTATATATAGCAAATAATAGTATTATTATTAATGATGATAAATATGCGTACATTATACTAGCAATGAATCATATCTATCAAGAACGCAAATATACTAGTAGCAATTTTATATTCAATTTTTAGCTTGATGGAGCAATAATGTCAGTAAATTTTATGCTAAATAGCCTATTTATCGTTACTTAATAACAGCAAATTACTTTATTACTATTCTTTGTTATGCATTATATAATTAACCATTCATATATTAGTATAATCTCCAATAGGTTTAGTGTTATTAGCTTTCCCTATAAATAATTCTAGAATAAAAAACTATCGTAAAACTTTCATATAATAGCTAAAATGTTTTAAATTAGTAATAGTCATACCAACTTATAGCATAGCAAAAGTATAATCAAGATAGCTATTTTTTAGTTGCTTACAAAGCAATATAAATATAATGCTAATAGATATCACTGATGAATAATAAAATTATATATAAAATTGTACTAGGAATAGATAAAATCAATAAAAACGTCTTAGACTATAAGAGTTGTTAGTGCTAACAATACAATTAAAGTCTAGTAATACTAAAAATACACATAATCCAATAGTATCCTTTCCCGGTATTAAAGGGACTAGACAGCGTCAGATATTACTATCTTAACCCTCAATAAATACCTAAGCACGCTAAATCGCACAACTACTTTCCTCTAAATTGAATACTCAAATGTTTCTCTACGATGAGTTTTATGTATAAAATTACTAATATTTTTTATAATTTAGCTTTTAACTCAATAAATAAACATATCTGATTAGCTAATCAGCTATTAAAATATGTATATTTACAGTAACTAATGTAACTAGAGGCGTCAAATTTACTATTTATCATTATTTATTTCTAGAAAAGCCATTTCCCGAACAAAAACTAAGTAATAAATTTTATTTTTACCATAAATATTAATATAAAATTAGCATGATAAACTTAAAAATGTATCATTTTATATTATTACCAACATCATGGTCTTTCTTTACTATTACTAATTACAACTAGATGAATATTGGCACTTAACATGCAATATCTACTGAGATAAAGAGATGCGAAATGCATTTCGCAATAACATACTAGACAAGATAAAAGTTAGTATCTGCCCCTAAAAAACTAAACCAATACCGCCTATAGATGAATTATAGATATTAATATCATAAGTAAATTATGGATATATAATTGATAGAATATGCAATCAAGATATTAACTATTATAAACAGTCCTTGACAGCCCGAAAGAATAATGCAAAACTAACGTCGCGTTTAATGTACATAATTTGCTAGGGTGGTCTAATTACCTATACTTAGAAACTAAGATATATAATCAGCTGCGCTGCATCAATAGAAAATTCAATTTTACATAACAATATTTAATTGTAATAGCAACCGCACTATATATCTTTATTTAATTTTCAATACTTATAAAAAAGATTGTCTATAACAATACCTAATAACTGACTTTAAAACTGATGCTACTGTATTTTTACTAAAAGCTTAATCTATTATTTATAGATTACACAAAAAGTATTTAAAATTTCAAACACTCCTCTTTAATAAATAACCATTTATTTTATAAATGCGCTTCACACATGGTCTCCGTAACTTACTATATAACTGAAAATTATTATATAAATATTCTATAAGAATATGATTCTTGATGAAAATGAAATATCACACCAGCTATTCGCTAAATACTTCTATTACATAGATAACGACATTTGTTTGCAGAAATTTTAAATAAATAATAGCGATATATACAAATATATACCAGGAATTGGTATAACTAATAATATTATGAATATAATCATGTTTTAAATATTTTTAAAAACATATTAATAATCATGCCATAATGAAATATATTTCTAATTATTAAGCAATAAACATATTACTTTATAAATTTCAGATAAATAATTTGTGCTTACTTCTATAAAAAATAATATTTAAAAATTGAATCAGTATCGCTAAACTCTATTAATTCATCTATTTTATAGCAGTCACACAAGAGCGTATAAAAGCTATTTCAAGTAATATTCGTATTACATATAAAGCTTTATTTATCAGAATTTATTATTACATATAAAAAATAATACTCTAGAGAGAGTAGTTGCTAAATCTGTAAATCTCAATAACACTAATTATACCTATATACTTTATGTATCTAAAATATATTTGGTGGTAACTTGAGATAAAAATTATAGAACCATATGATTAATAATCAAAGATAGTAACAACATATTAATTTATGTATAAAATATAATGATGATTATTGGAATATGAAATGCAATATGATTCACAACCTAATACTAATTATTAGTACACCCAAAAGATCACCACCTGACTAGACTATCGTAGCTAACATATTTAGAGACTTAGCTCCTTAAAAACGTAAAATTTATTATACCATCAACCTAAACTATATATTAAAACAATCAAGACATACAGCTAAGTATACAATAAACGTTTAAAGCTAATTACGCAACTTAAAATATGCAGTATGATGTGCAATGATGATAATACCACTAAAAATATATCATAATTTACAATATGTAATGAAGAATATGAATAGTAAAAACAACTACTTTACTGTTTATGTATAAGATATATATTTCAAGATAATTAAAGTTAGATACACTTAAGATTGTTCTAATATCATCTACTTAATAGTACTATGCGGTAAAATATCTGATTTATAGTCAAAAATATTAATTTTAGTAGCTAAAGGCTCTTAGTTTAAATATCATCAGTATATTAAATATAATAACTCTATTCAAGCATTCAGTAAACGATAAGAAAAAATAAATAAAATATAAAATACAGCTGTATCTCCTTAATATCCTGAATAGTATCTAAAAAAATCTAAAATTAATTTTCTTAATTAACTACGAAACCTATATTTTCGCACTGAGGAAAGTTGTTAAAAATCATTTAATAAACTAAAAATTGCTACATTAATAGTAATTTATACGCTTTTTGATCATTACCGTGCACGCCAAGTAATTCACCTCTTATTCTTTATGCTTAAAGATACTATATTCAAAAAATACTGTTTAAGAAAGGATCTATAGTTAGGGAATAATAGCAAACTAGAAAAGTTCTATGCTCTCTAGTAATAGCATGGAGTATAAAATTTTTGATAACTGTATACCATATTCTCTCTGAACATAAAACATAATTATTTAAGATTAATATATTATGTTTGGTATGTATTCTCAGTAGAGAACTATGTTCAATACCATATTTATTACAAGCTAACTCTTCTAATAAATTACATACTACTATGGCTTCATTGCCTTAAAAAATGAATATTTTGATATTAGCAGTATTTTACTAGACCTATAAGTAGTCTCTACTTTTATCAATTTAAATAATATACGCAATAAACATTAATATACAAATTTTTTCATTTTCTTGAAATACTTACTTCATATGTATATAAATAATAAATTCTAAAAATATTAGTGTTATATATAACAATTACTCTAATATAAATAATAAATTAATAAGTTATCAATGAACGCTTGTATAATATTTTTGTCGAAATATAAACTAATCCGTGATAGGATTTTATCCTTTTTGTTAACTTTAGTACCCTAATTACCGATTTTTAGTAAAAAATAGATATTATAGTGAAAATTTCATTACCCACTCCTCGTTAAGTACTGACTATATATGTTAGAACAGTTATAATTAGGAGCTAATTTAGCATATGCGTACCTTATGACCTCTGTGCTTAATCTAATAAATATATCATAAGGATCCACGCACTTAATGAAGGTGCTCATTTGAATATTCAAGTTTTTCTCTCAAACAAGTTCCATCAAGCACTCATTGCTGCAGGAGCGCCGACGGATTGTAAGGCGCAAGTACATCAATCAGCCAAAGAACAATTTGGTCATTATCAGGTTAACGGCGTGATCTCTATTGCTAAACAGCTTAGAATACCACCGCAACAATTAGCAGAAAAAGTACTACAACAACTGAATATTGGGGATATCGCTAGCAAAATAGAGATTGCTAGCCATGGCTTTATAAATATTTTTATAAACAACAAATGGTTAGCCCGGCATATTGATTATATTTTAAGTGCTCCTAAACTTGGTCTAATGAAAGTTAAGCCACAAACTATTGTTATAGATTATTCCGCACCAAATTTAGCTAAAGAGATGCATGTCGGTCACTTACGTTCTACGATTATTGGCGATGCTGTTGCGCGCACTCTTGAGTTTTTAGGCCACAATGTAATACGCACTAATCATGTAGGCGACTGGGGCACTCAATTCGGTATGCTAATTGCTTATCTAGATATAATACAGAATGACATTTCTAATGAAATAGTTTTGTCCGATATGGAAGAATTCTATCGCAAAGCTAAAAAATATTACGATGAAGACAGTGAATTTGCAGAAAAGGCACGCAAGTACGTAGTAAAATTACAAAGTGGCGATAATTATTGCAAAGCGATGTGGCGTAAGCTTGTTAATATCACTATCGCTCATAACCAAATTATCTATAATCGTCTAAATGTTACCCTAACCGAAAATGACGTCATAGGAGAAAGCTATTATAACGCTATGCTACCAGGAATTGTTGCTGATCTAAAAGCTAAAGGACTAGCGGTAGAAAGCGAAGGGGCTACAGTAGTATTCCTTGATGCATACCAAAACAAAAAGGGCAACCCAATGGGAATTGTCGTCCAAAAAAAAGATGGCGGCTATCTATATACTACCACTGATATTGCTTGTGCTAAATATCGATACGAAACCTTAGGTGCGGACCGCATTTTGTATTATACTGATTCACGCCAACATCAACATCTCATGCAAGCTTGGAGCATCGCGCGAAAAGCAGGTTATCTGCCGGAGCATGTTTCATTAGAACATCATTTATTTGGTATGATTTTAGGGCAAAATGGAAAACCGTTTAAAACGAGAGACGGCGGCACAGTAAAACTATCTGATCTGTTAGATGAAGCAATTGCACGCGCAAAGAAATTAATAATAAATAAAAATCCAAAAATGCCAATAGAGGAGATAACACAAGTAGCTCGCGTAGTCGGGATAGGTGCAGTAAAATACGCTGACTTATCAAAACACCGCGCTACTGACTATATATTTGACTGGGATAAAATGCTGGTTTTTACAGGAAATACTGCGCCCTATATACAATATGCCTATACCCGCATACTATCTATATTCAAGCATTCTAAAATAGATGAAAACAGTCTAATACTGCCGTTAGTAATACATGATAAGCATGAAATAGCATTAGCAATACGAATGCTTCAATTTGAAGAGGCGCTTCATGCAGTAACACGCGACGGTACGCCACATATAATGTGTAGCTATCTATACGATCTAGCTGGGATATTCTCTAGCTTCTATCAACACTGCCAAATCCTTAATACTCATAATGAAATAGTGCAACAAAGTCGATTAAAGTTATCCCTGCTAACATCTAGAATACTCAAAACTGGTTTAAACACTTTAGGCATCGAAACTGTTGAGCGCATGTAGAACATGCATTATCAATTAAAAAAATTATCAAAACAAATACTGATGATGATTAGAGAATCATGTAAGTAATTTACTAAAGTAAATAACAGATATTTATATCATTCATAGATCTTTTATGAAAATACCTGAATATTAATTACTATAATCATTCAAACATAATGATTAATCAAATTCAATTAATCTTAATAGATTAATTTGATACTAATTAATATTAGTATGATGTTATTATAAATTATTATATATTTAATATTATTATCAATTTATTTATAAATATATTTTGCCTAAATGATTAATGTTTTAGTAAAATACTGTTTATTTGTATACTGACATTAACATAATAAACTAAGTAATTTTAATATAGCTATATTTTTATTATTTTATCTAAAATTACTTTATAATAAAATTATATTAACTATTTATAATCTATATTAGCCATTTTTAAGTAATATGCTTTACAGTAATCACAATTAATAGGTGACTCTTAATATATAACTATACATTAAATTAATATAATAAAAAATATAATTTTTATAGTTATTATTAATTTTCTATCTGTATCTTATAACCTAGATTAACTCATTTCTTTCATATTATTATTAAAATTTACCCTTACTAGAACAATGGATAGCGCAAGCAATAAACATTATTTTGCCCCGATTAGTTACAAGCTAACAAACCAGTACAAAATACTAAACTATTGTGCTGGTAGACTTTACTAGTAAAGTCATGAAATAATGCCCAATAAATTTCAGTGATAAATTTTAATATAATAGCTAAACACCTATAATGTGATTTATGTATAGTAACAAACTAATAACATTTACATAAATACTATAGCAGTATCCATTAATTGTACTCACTACTAACACTATACTAAAATTAATGAACTAGATAAATAATAATTAAATACAACAAAATTATCTAGGCTAAATACCTTTAGGAATATGTGATATAAATCTACTTTAACACATATAAGATACTTTAATTAGAGATAAAAATATTTATACTTATAATAATATAACAGAAAAAAATAATAATTTAATAGTCTGATAGAATATCTTTTAGATAAAAAAGTATTTTATGCGATACATCGCAATAGCAATATTCATTAATTGCAATCCTTGTGCTTATTAACACGTAACTTCAAAATAGTTTATTTCTTTTTACCCTGATGTATCCTAAGTAACACGACGTATAAAATCATCTTGGCGCAAACCAAGCCCCGCTAACACTATAAAGTAAGCTATTACCCCAGCAATTACAATAATAGTTAAACGTAATATACGCTCAAACATATTACCATGATCCCCACAAGGTAATATCGCCATCATACCAATTAGTACTCCTGCCATCACTAGTACCGCCAAAGATAGTTTACCAAGGAATACCAACCAACCAGGACGTGGCTGAAAAATATTCTGCTGGCGTAGCTGCCAATATAGAAGCGCGGCGTTAAAATAAGCAGCCAAAGATATAGATAAGGCTAATCCGGCATGCTTAAGTGAATGAATAAAAATTAAATTCATCACTTGAGTAAGAATCAACGTAATAATGGCAATTTTAACTGGTGTTTTAATATCCTGTCTAGAATAAAAACCAGGTGCTAACACTTTAACTAAGATTAACCCCATCAACCCCACAGAGTACGCAACCAAAGCGCTCTCAGTCATAGCAGTGTCAATAGCGCTAAATTTACCGTACTGAAATAATGTAACAATCAGTGGTTTAGCTAAAATGAATAACCCAATAGAACTTGGTAATGCAAATAAAAAACACAAACGTAATCCCCAATCAATTAAATGCGAGTATTCATCCTCATTTTTACTAGAGAAACTTTTAGCTAGGGACGGCAGCAAAATAGTCCCCAAGGCTACCCCCAATACACCGGAAGGAAACTCCATCAAGCGGTCTGCATAATACATCCAAGATACTGAACCAGACACTAGAAAAGAGGCGAAGATAGTATTAATAGTTAATGATACCTGACTTACTGAAACCCCTAGTATCGCAGGACCCATCTGGTGCATTACGCGCCACACACCGACATTGCGCAATGTAATAAGCGGTAATACTAGCATTCTTATCTTGTATAGGTACGGTAACTGGTATATTAGTTGCAATATACCACCTACTATGACCGCCCACGCTAATAATAATACTGGTGGATGGAAGTAGGGCAGAGTAAACAAAGTAAATCCAATAATACTGATATTAAGAAAAATAGGCGCAAAAGCTGGTATCGAAAAATGGTTCCAAGTATTTAAGATTGCCCCCGCTAGAGAAGAAAGAGAAATTAATAATATATACGGAAAAGTAATACGTAGCAGGACTGCAGTTAAAGTAAGTTTATCTGGTGTATTAACAAAACCAGGTGCTATAATATAAATTATCCAATGCGCAGCTAGCATACCTAATACCGTTATTAACGTTAATACTAGCGTTAAAAGACCAGATACATGCGCAATGAATAGCTGAATTGCCTGTTCACCCTGTTCACTTTTGTATTCGGCTAAAACAGGCACAAATGCCTGAGAAAACGCTCCTTCAGCAAAAATACGGCGTAGTAAATTAGGAATCTTAAATGCTACAAAAAAAGCATCCGTTCCTATGCCAGCACCGAAAGCGCACGCTACGATAGTGTCACGTGCAAAACCAAATATCCGTGAAAATAGAGTCATCGTGCTAACTAAGGCAAGTGATTTTAACAAATTCATATCATTTCTACTCTCACCATAAATATTAATAGCCTACATATATTAATAGCCTACATAAATAATCGTTAATAGTGATATCGCTAGAAACATATATATAATATATCCATAAGTATATGGCATTATCCCAGAACACACTAGTAAAGTGATAACTATTCTTTAGAAGTGAATGTCGTTAATATATGCTTCTGCTATTATTTATTTATTGTTACTTATTGGTAAATTATTCTTTGTATTACCTTTATATTTAAAAATAAGAGAAGTAAATACCGCGCAACTAAGACAGTAATAAATGTAAATAAGTTGTGATATGACGTACATACTAATATAAGTATAATATAAATAATCTATGATCATGATACTAGTATATTAATCCTTAACCTTGTTATTTCCGTTTATCTTGTAATTAAAAGAATATACAACACATTATATTGCTAATATTTACTACGTCTCTTAACTCATTATCTTATGCTTACAAAATAAAAAATAATAAATTTTATAGTATTTTATACTTGACTACTTATTATTATTTATACCTAAAATCTGCGACAAAAGTAATAGTTATTACGATTAAGGCTATTAAAGCTAGGGTAAAGGCAAATCTAATAATCATCATCCACCTAACAACAATTATTTCATTTAAGCAACAAACTAATAATTAGTATATCTATTGCAAGATGCCCTATTGGTGATCAATCACAATAGTAAATATTTTTATTCTAGAGTCAAAGCTATGATAATAAAGATATATGATCAGCAATCATAGAAATACGATTACTAATAATTATAATCAATACATAGTACATGATACTATCGTTAAATACTATATGGGCAACAATTAATTATCTCGCAAAATAGATTATTTTATATAAAAAAATATTATTTCAATTATTTAATATTAGCAAACAAACACTCAATGTATCAACCACAAATAAAAATGTATCATTTCTATAGTTAATAACTATATGATCTTGAGCCTACAAATTACATACATACATTCAACTTTAATGTCAAAAAAGTTAATTTAATTAATTGCTACCATAATTTAATAAAAAATGATATTATTAAGTTCTAAATAGATGCTGCACACTCTTAATAATTATAAATTATCCATCTTTATATAACATGATCTATTCGATTATAGTTATAAATTTGGTAATTAAGTAATTTACTTTACCTACTTAATAATTAACTAATACAGTAATATGTATAACCTTATTACCCTAACTAACATCTAATATTCATTTATTTCATAACCGTTAAGTATTCGTAATCATTATTTAATTCATTATATCTAATATTTTATTGATAGTTAATATGGAGAAAAAATGAAAAAAATTATAATAAACATTACAAAAATAATATTTATCAGCTTATTAACCAGTTGTAATCAGCTAACTCAATACACAATTAACGAAGAGGAGATAAATAATTACCTGCATAAACATAATAGATATGAGAAACAAATTGGTATACCAGGAATATTAGATGCTCATATTGTGCTAAAAGAATTACATAGCTACATTGGCCGCAGCGATCCTGGTATAATCACTTTGTCTGGCAATGCTAAAGTTAGCATTACTTCTATTCTAGGACTGCAAAAAGTTGATTTACGGCTGACAATGAAAACAAAGCCTTTCTATAATCAGGAAAAAGGCGCAATCTTCTTAAAAGATATGGAGTTAATAAAATATAGTGCGCAACCAGAAAAATTACAAGTCATCATGAATCAATTAATGCCTTATCTAAATCAATCACTAAAATATTATTTTAATGAAAAACCAGCGTATGTACTAAAATCAGATAAAAGTATAGTTGCTACTCTAACTAAGATAGCAGTAAAATCATTAGAAGTAAAAACAGGTTCGCTTGTAATTCAATTTTGCAACTAAGGCGCTATATTTATAAATACCTAGATCTACTACATAGAAAAATTTTCGTTAAAATAGAAATTTTTATACTTAGATATTTTCATACAAATATCTATACTTTTATGTTGTATTAAATGTATTACAGATAATATCTGTACACTCATTTTTCTTTATTACTTATTAATCAATACTTATATATAATTTTAGTAGTGGCAGCGCATAACTAAAGAATATTTAAAATATTAAGGATCTTTAACTTTATAGCGCATAAAATCAATAACTTACTAAAAATAGCAGAATATTAATGTTACAATATTACCTTTGACTGTATTCTATTAGATAAGTATCTTATTTAGTACATTTTACGTTATTAAAAATATATTTTAATAAATATTTTAAAAAAATAAATAAAAACAAGCTTAATAATATATGTATTAATGGTATTAGCTAACATAGAATATAAGACACTATAAGTCTTGCTGCTTAAGCAGCGACCTCTATTCTTACGATCTTTATTATTTACTTAGGAAAGATAAATACCTCAGAGTACCCTAAATAAATCAATTGAAAATCAATAACAGATTTATACAGTATTGAATATTTAAAATTACCAATACATAACTGCATTAATTTAAGTCTTAAAATTGCTAATTATATGCCTTAATTCATAATACTCCACACCCCATTTTACAATTAGCATTAGCGACCCTATCAATCTTTTAGCTCTACTGCGCCTTCTCTTCACTATAATTAATTAAATATATTAGCTATAACATATAAAAATATAACATTATTTATCATGACCGTGCGGGTACTTATATCTAACCTAAAAATTTTTAAATATTGTAAAGAACCCCTATTAAACTCTAGTATACAGCTACTTTACACTTAGTGCATTATCTTTACCTCTCTCATTATATTACATATAGTTAGTAAATAACAACTATGCCCTCTCCGTGGTAATTAAGATACTATAATAATTTAAGCTAAAAATAAACAATATATTGCACAGTAAAGACGGATAATTATAAATATCATGCTTTCATACTAGAAATACTTCATCGCTAGATTAACCTCACAAGCTAGATTAACCTCACAAAATTAACTAAAAACTTATACTATCATTTAAATACTATCTCCATACTTTAACTCTTTTTAAAGCACTGAGATAAAATAGTACTATGTAGATCATAGTAAAGAAAATGAGTGAATTAAATAAATACGTAAAATAATCTATGATGAATTTATTATCATCTACTCAATAAATCTTACTCATACACCGCCTATTAATATTTATACTGAAATTTAAATAGAATATCTAAAAAATGATATACTTACTTTATAAGTAGTAAGCATAGTTAACTGCCTGAGCTTTTAAAAAAATAAATCTACAATGCATAGCAATCACTATAATTAATACTATGCTTACTGCTATTGATCTAAACATATTATTAAACGACTTAAACTCTAGTAAAATATAGAAAGTTTCTTGACCATGCTAAAAACTTATTAACCATATAAAATATTATAAAGCTTTACAGGTAAATATAAGCAATGAGCTTATAGTTAAATTATAAAAGTTAAATTATAAAAATATTTTTTGGCATTCTAATATACTAAATCAATTAAAACAAAATAGCACTATACAGAAGTATTATAAATGAGAATAGCAATTATATCCATAATTAACTTTAGCGCTATTACACACTTGAGCTAGTTATATAATCTAAGTATCACTAGTTCTTAACTTACGACAAAAAATAAACATATTAAATTGCTACTATATATTAAAAATATTATATTAAGAATATTTTCCATTGTAATTATATCTAGTATATAATTACATGATGTTTATTATTACAGTTCTAGAAAATACATGCTACAATTACGATTGTAATTATCCAAGGGCGTAGACTATTTAAACCTGCTTCTATATTTAATTCAGAAATACAAAAACCTATAGATTAATCAATCTTGCTTTCTTTTACGCCAACGCTTTTCTCGCTGAAATATTAATTACTGTAACATCTAGACCTAAATAACTTAAAGCATCACTTGCTACATAAATATACCTTATACTATAAAGAAAATGGATCTAACAAAGAATTGGAGTCCCTTGACCTGTCATATCTGTACACCAAAGAAACCGCTAGTACTAAATTATTTCATAATGTTATAAGTATATACAATTATCATTAAAGCACTTATAAAATACGATTTCTCATCAACTTAAACTTACCTATCTTTTAGGAAGATGTTACAGCTATTTAATATTAAGAACAACCAGTTATAAGCTAATACTTGAGGGATAAAATTAACATCAAAGTTCAATCAATTATTGCAAGATACCATAACAATACATAGAATTACTAATTCTACACAGTTATCTTACTAAAATATAAAACACATACCACAGTAATAAAATCTTAAAATTAAGAGAAGTAAATTCAGTACAAACATCTTATCATAGAGATTTCAATGATCAATTTACTCAAACATAATACAATTTGGGATTATATATATTTAACTATATACTACACATCATAAACTTCAACAGATAAAATCTCTTATAAACTATTATAATATACAGTGTAATGTTGATACAGCACTATCTCATTTAGTTCGATAACTAATACTCTATATTATATTACACACTAGTAAATGCAATATTTACATATTGCAATTATAATCTACTATATATTCAACTAATATAATATCTATATATAATTCTTGCAATACATAACATTAACTCTCATTTAAATATATTTACCAAATATTAATAAATATATTACTTTGCTAAAAATAATATAATTAATTAAATCTAGTAATATCTTTTAGTCTGCGAAAAATATATTTATATAATTTGGTAATTCATTATGTGCATCATAATACTGCAAATATCATTTTACTTCTGTTAAGCCATATAATCCACCAGTGTAATATTATTACCGACTAAACTTTTTACATATAGAAATATCCTTATATTATCCAATCGGTAAATAGCATATTGTTTAAAACAATATTTACAGATAATACAAAATTGATAATATCTTAGGTATTACTATAGAAATATTAATAGTACTTACCTAGCCAAACTTAGACTCAAGCACAATTTTAAAAAATGAGCACTTCGATAAATAAACCTAATGCTTAATAAATTAATTTATACGAATTAATTATATTTTAGGAATTTAAAATTTTTATATTAATTAGATAAAAATCTAATTAAAAAAACAAGATAATATAAAAATTACTAAATTCATTAATTGACATTTTACCTAGTAATATTTTTAAATCACAGAATTTATAAATTATTTTATTTGAGTAAAATAAGTTATTCTTATAATAGTAATCTAGTACAATACTTAGTTATAATACCTAAAACAAGATCTTGGTGTAAAGCTACTAATAAATTTATATAAAATATTAAACACATATTTATTATTTCTATCGCAGTAAGTAATATCCCATAGAAAGCTGAAAATATTAACAATATTATTGTATTAATACTTATACTAATAAGTGTATCTATTGTTAAATAATATTTAGATAATTTTATCTTCTCTAATACTAAGAATCAAATTTTATATTTGATATAATAATATTTAGTAAAAATTATATTTAAGCATAACGTTATTATTAATAAAGCTAACTTATTGCTTATAATACATACTTTAACTATCTAATCTATGCAGCGCAAATATCAAGTCATAAAATACTCTATACTCTATACTCTATACTATATACTCTATACTCTAATAAATTTTTATAAAATAACGCAAGAATATCTCTAGCTTTAAGAAATATTGCTAAGTATTATTTTATAACTAATTAATGACATAATTTATATATGATTAATTATTTAAGTAATAATCAATATAAAAAATACTTCACAAAAGTGATACTCTTAATTAATGCATAAAATATAAAATTATTTATTTATTAATATTAATATAAAATTAACTAAATTACAATAACCAATTAACATCTAAATAAAATCATTAAGCTAATAAAAAATTTTAAGCTTTCTAATCTATAGGACGTATAGGTTTATAATTTTATACGATAAGGCTTTAAATAAAAAATAAAATAATTATCTGAAAGATAGGCAATAAAATAATCACTATATAATGTTAAGTAATATGGTAATCTACCATCCTGGTAATATACCATATATATTATTAACAATAATGATATTCTAATCATGTAATTAAGCAGTATACGTGATTACTGGAAAAATATACTCATCAATAATATTATCAACAATATTACCAAATACTACAGACACTATATAATCATTTACTCTTATATCTAAAATAGAGCATAATATAAACGAGCGCTTTGCACACATTATATCTGAGATATACTAATACATATGTTTAAATACTAGCATTATACTTAATAACGCATTTTTATACTATTTTACCTAATAAAGCTAGGAGATCCCTGTAATAATGCAATAAGTAAAGAGTAATTTTATAGTTTTATCGCATAAAACCATACTAATAAGACCAATAAAGCAAATAAATATGATAAAACATTTATATCCATACCTAATATAAAGTTCATTAAAGATTCATTCAAAATACTTGGTATTGGCTATTACCCAATCATTAGATAATAAAAACCCGAACCATTAAGGTACGGGCTTTTATATTTCTTACGAGTTATACAGCAAGAACATTTATTGCTGATGGACCTTTCTGGCCATCTTGAATCTCAAACTCTACATTCTGCCCTTCAGCTAAAGTCTTGAAACCATTCCCCTGAATAGCAGAGAAATGTACAAATACATCTTTACTGCCATCATTTGGGGTGATAAAACCAAAACCTTTAGATTCGTTGAACCATTTAACTTGACCTTTAATCTTTGCCATCTTGAGTATTCCTTTGGATTGTTTAAACCGCCTGGAGGCGTTACATAGACAAACTAGAGTCGTTACTGCTTGAGGCACTAAGATAAGGATCGAAAGAAGAAGTGGTATTCAACGCTAACGTCTTTACTCAGAACTTCTTTACTAAAAATGCCACACATATACAGAACTGTACCTCATTTACCCAATAAGTTTATCACATACTCTGGATTCAATGGCAAGCCATTTTTAATCACTAATTGTCATATTGAACATATTTAAAGCAATTGATACTAATATAAGTATAAGTAAGATAAAAGACACAAGTCATAACCTATATTATACTTAACTTTATCGGCGCATAGGTAGTACTATGCACTTTCTTTATATTCACGCATGAAACTAATAGCTTATCACTATTAATGCTTGATTAATACATTAAAAGCATTTAACTTTGTTATAATCTTATATACTGATCTTAGATTTAATCACATATTATTTAATCATTTATAAATACTCTACCTTTACACTAGTTAATATTAGATGATTGAGTGTTCTACTAACTTTAAATCTGATATTTACATATTTTATAGCAATAAAATATCTCATGAGTTATTTGTATTATGTTACATATAAATTTCTTAAACTATAATAATATATTAATATTTAAAAACATGATTAATAAATAATTAATATTATAAAAATAATGTGATAAATAATTAGATACTATTGTACAATTAAATATTAAAACATTTATATGACTGCTTTAATATATAAAGTAATCTATAAATTTTTCTATAAAAATTTCACTTATTACTATAACAACACAATAAAATATTAGTAAATTTGCTATTTAAATATTAACATGATAGTCTCTATAAATAATAGATTAAAATATATCAACTGTAATAAATCATAATAAAACACACATCTATTCCTATAGAATACAGTTAATTCTTATTTTTATCTTAATACTCAAATATATATATTAATCAATATTGTATAGTATTATTAGTTAATAAATTAATAATTTCTTAGTAGCTTATAAAACAACAATTAATACCTACAAAAACCGCTATAATATAAAATTATATATTAATATATCAGTTTGTAATTAACTTACTTAAAAATAAGTTAAAATATTTATAGCAGTGCTAAATAAATTAATGCTAACTACATAATTATATACTTAAAATATATATGTATTATTAATAATATGTCTAGTAAAAACATTTACTTAAAATCCAAGCACAATAAGCATCATTATTTATAAAAAACTAATTAATATATGAGATCTTAGCATGTTAAGTAAGCAATATTTATTGAATGAGCAGTTATTACTTATACTATATAAATTTTATATTAGTTATTATCGAGCATAAAGTGGATATCAATAAATATAATAGGTATTCAGAAAAGAATGCTAACTATAAGCATAGGCAATATAAATATTAATTTATTTTAATATTTCTTATGTATAAGTTTTTAAAAAATGCACAAATATAGACCTTGATAAAAATTATTAAACATTATCTTAAAATAAAAAAATGAAAACTCATTTAATAATATTTTAATAATTAAGTAAATATACTAAGTAAATAAAATTTAGTAATTTTCCTTTTATTCATAAATATTAAATCAACTAATATAGTTTTGGCTAATCACTTTACTTGCAGTCATACACCAGGAATACAAAATATTATTAATAAAATTATCTCAATATATATCTTAATTACTTAGAGTCATCATAATTAATAATTATATTAAATAACTAAATAAACTAAAATTATAGACTATGAATATTAGTGACGTTATAAGAAATCAGTATACCATGAATATATAATTTAAAATTTAGATACTAATACTTTTGCTATACGAGCATTATAGGGAAAGTTAGGTAATTACTATTTTACAGATAATGTAAAATTCAAGGGGCAACAAATTCTATCTCCTAATTAAGATATGCAAGAATAAATACTAAATATAAGATTAATGATTAGACCTTTGCTTTAAAAAAATATAAATAGTATTCCTGCCTGTAAAATTTAAGATGTAAAAAAGCAGGATCTCTATTTATATATAACCTATATGCTTAAGACTAGATTATGTGCAGTTATGAATAATAAATATAAGTATGTGTCTAGATATAAATACTGAAAACATAAAAAATCATTACTAAACATATGAATACTAACAAGGTACTAAATTTACTCTACACTAATTTAATACGCTCCCTGTCTACTTAAATAATTACGCAATGTATATTAAGCAATGAATATAAATAGCTAATAATTTTAAGGCTATAACTCGTCTGATACTTATAGTAAAATAAAGAAGAAGTTTTTAATAAAAAACTAAATTTTATCATAGTAGATCACATGATTTAAAATCATATATAATAAAACAAATACTAGTACCATCTAGATAGAAAATTATAAACATCATAAAAATGATATTATTTTAATCACTAAAAATATTAATATAACTCAATACACTTAATACCGAGTGATAACCATAAAATATTGCTAATTTAAACATAATATACAAAAACACGACCCATATCTTATATATTAATAATATCACTAATGTCAGTATGCTACATGATAAACCAGTAACTAATTTTGTAAAAATTTTCAATAATATTATCATAAGTGAAAATTATAGAAACTATCACATCTAAACATTACAATACTAATATTCTATGCGATCAAAATCATCAATACTAACAATATTAAGCTAATACAATAAATAACCCTTTAATTCATTGCTCTCTCTATACTATAAAGAGAAAATAGTCTCTAGTACGCTAGACTAATTATTTACATTAAAAAATAAATAATTATTAATCAAGACTAAATTCTATTTAGATGATTAATATTGTTAATTATATATAACATATCTAATTAGTTCAATATTAAATACAGCAAAAATAATAAAAATTATAAATCTAAGATATTCAGCAATCTGTACATTTAAACTAAACATAAAGTCTATTTTTTATATTATTATATTATAATAATACAAAATTGCCTTTTACAACAACTAGAGCTAAAAACTAATATCAATCGCTAATAGATACTATTTAATATAGCTTACATACTAATAAAATACACAGGATAAATCATTATAGCATTAGCGTTAAATAAAATCATAGCATAACACACCGACAGCATCACCAATGGTGGCTATATATACAAAATATATCCTATTTACTTTACAAAAGTAACAAATTATAAGTTATAAATAGGGAGTTATGAATACTAAGTGATACAATAAACACATATCTCATAAATAATCTACTGCACCTATAAGACTAAATTAGGCTAGCATATAACACTGCTGATTTCAATGATTATTGGACGTTATATAAAAATAATGACCCCTCACTACACAATATTTATTTACTAAATAACTGCAATATAAAATAAAAAGTATTAAATTTTCTACTTAATACCTTATTAAAATACACTCTTATTATTATAAACCTTTAAGCTAATAAATACGGTCAATTCTCATATCTACGCTCTTGAGCAAAAATCTATACGCATATTAATTCAACTGACTACCGAATAATTAAATTTACTCAAGAGTAAAATAGTAAATAAATCGTAATATGGTAAGCATGCCAATATACCTAAGATTATTTTAATATATAGATTTTTATGGTATCAAAATGAAAATAAGAGCCTTAAATTTATATGCACTACCTCTAAAAGATATTGCATAACTATTTACTAATATTAGTATAGCTTGATCTAAAATATAATTATATTAGTATGACATAAGCCTACTTAACCCCACTAACTCATATAATAACTAAATATTTTACTACTGTTATTTTTTGCACCTAATAACAGATAGTATAATTAATACACCAACCAAATTAATAGTGATACCAATATAAATTATTTATAGTAATTAATTAAGTACATACAATATCATATAATTATAATAACTTACTTAATACTTATAATATATTTGTAATAAAAATATAGGTGATATATTAGTTATCTTATAGACCAAATATATACCCATGGTTCAAATATTAACTCTTTAGGAATATACATAATCTAAACTATAGCACGTAAAAACAAAGAAACTATTAGTCTTAATAAGCCGCACTAGCATAAGATAGTGCCAAACACATTGTAGATAATATCTTCTTTAGGTCTTACTTAAATGATAACAAAATGGGTTACTGTAGTTTCGTGGAAAAAAGGCGTAGCAGTTTTACGCTCTTATAGTAAAATTAGCTGTATTAATTGTAATGCATGTTCTACATGCAATCTATCTACCTTAAATGAGTTAACTCCTAATACCGGACATACATTACAAATTCATATTGCTCAACAACTGTATCCCGGGCAAAGTATTCAAATAGGCATTACAGAAGTAAGTTTACTGCATTCTGTAATTATAGTTTATTTTATTCCATTGCTAGGTATAATACTAGGTAGCAGTCTACTGCAATACTTGCTAGATACTGAGTTATTTACAGCACTCGGGGCACTGCTAGGTGGTGGAATATCTTTTATAATAGTAAGAATCCTAGAATACTACTTTAGTAAAAAAGATCATTATCAACCAATTATTTTACGAATAGGAGAGATACCTGTATTAGGTGCCCAACAAGATTAAAATTTACATTAATGTGCAGTATAACTCTATACGTATAAAAATTTTAGTTGTAATATTGCATAAGATTAACAAGATTTTTATCTACTGCTTGATTATGTTTCATATAAAATCTTTCTGATTTAAAGGGTAATAATTTAAGTTCTAAAAGTCTTATTTTACTTTACATTTTCTTAAATTTTAATTACATAAATAAATAATATATTAATTTATGATATATGTTATATATTTAAATTAATCTTGTACTGTATTCTACATAGCAAAATCAGTTTTGTTTAACGTAAAAATACTTAAAATAATAGTACAATCGATCTTTAAATGAAGATATCTTCTATTTAATTAATATTTACACCTTACCCAATAAATAGTTACTACTTCAGTATCTTTACAATAAAAATAACCTAACATCTGGTCATACTAAGGTAAAGTATGAAAAATTTTTTAATAAACACATCAATCAATCATTTTGTTCTTCTTACTATCTCAATTTTACAACTATAGTAACTTAACACGATAACGCTACTATTCTATTTACGGGGTAAGCATTAAATATGCTAAGTGATATTTTAAATAACGCTGAAAATATTTAATATTATTATATTTAACTACGATATATTAGATATATATAAGTGTTTCATGCATAATGAAAATAGTAATCCAGGTATGGCCTCTCCAATATAAATTATTTTCCAAAACTAATAATAGATTAATTTAGATTAAAAGTAACACTTCCTGTAGAATGCTTTACTATATGAAATAATTACTTAAATTACTATATAATACTAACACTAAATATATTGATATTGCGTGCCATGTATAATAATCTAAAAACTTATATTAATAGATAAATGTTCGTGCATATTAATAACCCTAAATATAAAATTATCCTAAATACAAATAATACAATTATTACTATGTTAGTATTAGTAATATTGATCAAATCACTTGATTACAATGACTATAAATTATAACAATAAATATATGTTAGAGCAACTAATTATCATTATTATCCGGGCATGTTAAAATAATATATTATATTAATACTACTAATAACAATCAAAACTAATTTCTCTACTAAAAATAGTTATAGCTTTTTATAATTATATCAGTGCATTTAATATTAATTCACTGTACTTAAACAATCTGAAGTACCATAATGCATCGTCATAAGTTAACCCTTTCAGGCAGATTAGTGCATCTATGCAAATTAATACATTCCTTAATTAACTCATTGAGACAACTATTATATTATTTACCTCCAAATAAGCTATAATATACACAATATAGTGATAGAAGCCTTATATTAAGGACAGTTTATTAGAAATGCATATTTCTGCAGGAATATATTCATATTTCGTGATAATAAAAATATCAAATAATAACTAAAAGGCCATAACTAAGCCATTAGCTAGCAATGCCCTTAATGACAAATATCTTCTATAAAAATACGGTAATGTATAAAAAACTATTATTAAAAATCAAACAATTCCAAATATCATAATTAGCAAATAAAGCATCATATGTTGCTAATAGTATTAGCAACATATGTGTTTCTATGTTATTAATACAACACTAAATAATTTGACTAATAAATAAACTATTTTATTACAAATAATCTCTATAACGTCATTTTTACTATCTATTATATTTAGGTAAGAAATAATATTATATTAGTAATATTATAATAATTAAAAATCAAAGCATTCTAGATAAATTTAACTACAAAGTCATACTCAGTTTTTATTTCTATATAATATAATTATGTAATACTTTTCTGTTATTAACAATAATATGGTAGGCATATTTTATATTTATATTTTATAAGTATAAAAAATAAGAATAAATAAACTGTTTTATATACTAGGTATAGTAGTTTATACAAATTTTGGAAGAATAGGTTAGTAAACTTCATAATTTTAGTAAGATAAAAAATCTTAGCATTAATACATTCAACTACACAAGTAAATCTGGAGCGGGAAACGAGACTCGAACTCGCGACCCCGACCTTGGCAAGGTCGTGCTCTACCAACTGAGCTATTCCCGCATCAATAAAGCTATTTATTTATTACCATTTTCATTATGTTATAGTCATAAATTACACATATTATATTCTACTATCATAAAATAATAAGTCAATAAAATTATTAATGAAATATATTTATATACTCAATATATCATTAATATACCTAGAGTTAAATAAGATCGTTTCGTGCAGCTTGCAAATATCGAAACATTGACCAAAAAGTTAATACTGCCGCAATATATAAAAAACTAAACGCTAGATACACTACATAACTATCAGGACGTAAAATTAACCACATTAATGATATCATTTGCATAATAGTCTTAACCTTGCCAATCCAGGATACCGCTACGCTGCTACGTTTCCCAATTTCAGCCATCCATTCTCTCAAAGATGAGATAATAATTTCACGAATAATCATGATTGCTGATGGCAGAGTGACCCACAAATTATGGTAATAATCTACTACTAGAATGAGTGCTACTGTAATCATTACTTTATCTGCCACTGGATCAAGAAAAGCTCCAAAGCGAGTAGTTTGTTTCCAGCGCCTAGCTAAAAATCCGTCAATCCAATCAGTTAAAGCGGCAAAAATAAAAATAATATCGCAAAATATTGGGGCCCAAGTGAATGGCAGATAAAATGCCAGCACAAATAATGGTATTAGAACCATACGAGACAAAGTAAGCCACGTCGGTATATTCAATTGCATCATGCTACAGTGTATCTGGCCGGAATGAGAATGAAAGGTATGTTGCTACATTATCATCAGTGTTTCAATACCTTGTAAATCTTTTCAGCCAATACATGTGAAATACCAGGTACTCTTGCGATTTCCTCAATACTGGCATGTAATAATGGCCTTAACCCGCCCATATACTTTAATAACAATTGTCGTCGTTTAGGGCCAATGCCCTCTATAAGCTCTAATGAGCTAGTATTTCTTACTTTTGCCCTGCGATGGCGATGCCCAATAATCGCATAGTTGTGTGCATCATTTCGGATTTTCTGAATCATATGTAATGCCAGTGAATCCGATCGTAGTGATATACCTTTACCTTCTGGTACAAAAAATAAAGTTTCTACTCCAACCTTGCGATCATTACCTTTAGCTATACCAATTAATAAAGGCTTATTTTTATTCCAACTTAGATTTAATGAGCTCAATGCCTTAATTGCTGCACTTAACTGCGGTTTACCGCCATCTATAAATATAATATCTGGAATATTTTTCTCTTTGAGCACTTTACTGTATCGACGTTTTAGTGTTTGCGCTATAGCCGCATAGTCATCTCCTGGTGTAATACCAGTAATATTATAGCGCCTATATTCTGAGCGTAGTGGTCCGTTTTGACTAAAAACTACACAAGAACCTACGGTTTGTTCGCCCATAGTATGACTGATATCTAAACACTCCATTCGCTTAATTACAGGTATTTTTAGTAACTTAGCTAGCTCATCCAATCTTTGATTAAAAGTTGACTGCTGAGCCAACTTATTAGCTAAAGAAACTGCAGCATTCGTACGAGCCAGTGTTAAGTAACGTGCGCGATTACCGCATGGTTTAATCCAAATTTTAATCTTACGTCCTGTTATATTGCAAAGCAATGTGATTAGAAGTTTCTTCTGTGATAAATTAAAATCTAGTATAATTTCCGACGGAACTATACGTTCTTGGCTATTATGCAAGTAAAATTGACCAAAAAAAGTATGTGTAACTTCATCTATGTCCGTATCACACGGTACCTCAGGAAAGTAACTGCGACTACCTAGTATATTACCCTGGCGAATAAACAACACATGCAGACAGACTATACCTTCATTAAAAGCGATACTTATGACATCTACATCATGATTTATGCCAGACACAAACTGTCGTTCAGTTATGCTACGAACCGATTTGATCTGGTCACGAATTTTTGCTGCCTCTTCAAAATTTAACTGATTACTAGCCCTTTCCATACGGTTAATTAATTGACCCAACACTTGTTGATCCTTTCCAGATAGGAACAAGCGCACATATTCTACCTGTTGCAAATATTCCTCATCACTTATAAATCCATCGACACAAGGGCCTAAGCAACGTTTAATTTGATATTGTAAACAGGGACGAGATCGATTACGATATACACTATTTTCACATTGTCGAATTGGAAATATTTTTTGTAACAATATCAATGTTTCTCGCACAGCATGAAAATTAGGGAAAGGGCCAAAATATTCCCCTCTAATACGCTTAGTACCGCGATATATTGCTATCCGTGGATGGCGATCTGCACTAATAAAGATTAACGGATATGATTTATCATCTCGTAACAGAACATTATATCTTGGCTGGTACTCTTTAATATAATTATGTTCTAATAACAATGCTTCTGTTTCAGAATGTGTTATAGTTATATCTATTTGTGTAATATTTTTAACCAATATCTCGGTTTTACTGTTAATGATTTGTTGACGAAAGTAACTAGATAAACGTTTTTTTAAATTTTTTGCCTTCCCAACATATATAACTGTGTCAGTATTATCATACATGCGATAGACACCAGTCTGACTAGTTAATGTTTGTAAGAAGCTTTTAGCATTGAAATAATCATTCACTACTTAATAATATCTCCACATTAAATAACATGCGTTCTAGATATAAACACTTATTAGATCTTCACGACTTAAAGGTATAGTCTTTCTCAGTATCTAAGTGAACATTATATACCTATAAAACTTAACATACATTTTGCAAGTTCATTTCATAAAATACTTATTAAGCAATGCAAATGCCAAGATACTGAGCTAAATATAGCACCATATTTAGCTTTAGCTAACCCTAGAATGCTTACTTGTGTATAAGTCAATAACTACAGTGTTCATTCAAATCTAAAAATAAAGAAATCATTCCTAAATATAATAGCTGTTCTTAAGTATATTAAAGAACATCTTTATTAATCCATTTAGCTTAACACTGATCACTGATGTCCATGATATTAATACTACTATCAAATAAGTGGACGCCAAGCAATTACCACTGCCTTGGTTTTACGCCTATACATATCTAACTTTTCTTAACTATAATATTAGTAACTAGCAAGCCGCAACAAGCAATGAAATGAGAACTTAATATCAACTTCGCAAACATATAAATACACTAGTAGCGCACTTAGCAATTCAGAATTAAGTTACTAAATTAGCTCTCATATTTACATATAGCATATAGCAACATATAACATATAACATATAACATATAACATATAACATATACCTAATTATACTATTAATATTTTACTTATACATTACTTTATACTTAAGTAATTACATATATATATTATCTCATGAATCCTAATAAATATTATATTACTCTACTTAGTCCATAGGAAGTAGAAATTATACTCATCTTTACAGTATTATTGACTCAAGTTTTTAGTTTGCTACGCAGTAGAAACAAATTTTGTTATCTATTAAATATAGATGATAAACGTATATTTTTACATTCATTATTTCTATAATGACTACTCAGTATATAAAATATATCACTATTAAAATAATAAATTCAGTTTTTAATAAAAGACAGAATATGCATGGGTACTATATTACTTTAGTTAAGTTAAAATATTATAAATACTTTAGGTTGCTCATTATATAGCACAAATATTTACCTATTCTAAATCTTAACTAAGTATACCTGTTAGAATTTTTTATCATTTTTCTCGCTATAAACAAAGGAGTAATGCACACTAGTTATACTTTATGCATAACACTTGTTTGTTTATATCAAAAAATTACTCTCAAAGTATAAAATATTATAAATTTATATATAAAAATATAATTACCTTAACAGAATAAACTACTTCCTAGATTTTTCACTAAGTATAATGCACGCATAATTTTACACTCTATCAATAAGTATTCTTGAATATTTATCAATAATAAAATTACTTTACACTTATATCATCATATAAGTCATATCCTATAAAAAATAGGAAATTATTTATATGAAACATTTTTATTATATTTTAATTTAAAGTAAATATTTTTTAAATTTACAATGTATTAAAATTATATATAAAGTATAATATAATATTTATTAATTTTTATCATATTTCATATCTCATTGAGAAACTGCCTCTAATTATTATAATCTAACTCTATAGATAAAATAAATTTATAGGTAATATTTTTGCTGCATATATTAAACTAGCTAATAAGCCATTACATCGTCTATTAATTCGGTGATTTACTAAAATCACAAATAGTTTCTATTATCATCATGATGACAAAAACATATTTCAAACTTTAATAATTATTTATTACTACCATCTGTCCTACTCATTTCTAACGTACTATCTCAATATATTATATGATACCTATCGGGTTAATTAAGTCTTACTATGATACAGAATAAAAAATAATCACTTAAACTAATAATTATAATTCATCAAATACTACAATCATCATATAAAAAAACTAAACTTTAATAATATTTAAATTATAGTTTTGGCGGAAGGACAGAGATTCGAACTCTGGGAGCTATTACACTCGACGGTTTTCAAGACCGCTGCCTTAAACCACTCAGCCATCCTTCCAATAGGAATAAATATTAATGGTACTATCATTAAATGTCTATCATCTTAATGTAAAATATCACTAAAATGTATTTAATTAACATAAAGACAGTAATAGATCAAAAAATAGCCAAATAAATTAAAAATATTTTAATTAATATTACTATCCTTTTATTATGTTCCTTCAATAATAATTCAATCTATCAGGCTAGGGATAAGGCTATACATTAAATAAATGTACTAATAGCTACTAATAATACTACAGATAAAATTTTAATAATTATTATTAAACTCAGAACCTATTAGGTATAGATATTTTTCTTAATATCATTACAAAATATCTTTCAAGTTGATATACTAATAGTATTATGTCCAGCACAGTAATGAAGATACTACCATCTTATTAATATCTATATTAATAATATTACAAATATCAATAATAATGTATTCATTGATCCAAACAAAGCATTCATATATACGTATATAGACTAATACCTAAAATAATTTACTTAAATTACTTGGGATATTATGCAAACTAATTAATTTAGTAAGAACTTTTTAAAAAATGTAACGATATATCAGGGTAATGATACAATTAATAATTGTAAGTAGCAAAAATTATCAACACCTATGCTTAGTGCGGTAATCTATGCAAAAGATTGAGATAAATTGATATTATCTTTTAACTAATCAAAAGGCTATTTATATAGCTATAGCGCCGTATATAAACATAATCTTTAACAATTGCAGCATAAATACAATACCAGTAAAAGATAAAATACCTAACATTAAAATGCTCAACCTTGATATTAATGATAAATAAAAGTTTTAACGCACCTATTATTATAGTCTCCAGTATTAATCTCCACAGTATCAATATAATATATTATACCTCTCTTGTATATTCCAAATTTAAACCATGTAGTTATTCGTCCTCCACTGAATCAGCTACGCGCTGCAGACCAACAACATTCTCTTCTTCCACCGTCCGGATCAACCTTACACCCTGGGTATTACGTCCTACTAAACTAACCTCTGACACTCTTGTACGCACTAATGTACCCGCATCAGTAATCATCATAATCTGATCAATATTTTCTACTTGCACAGCACCAACTACTTGTCCATTACGCTCACTTACTTTAATAGAAATCACTCCTTGAGTAGCTCGTGATTTAGTCGGATATGCGGTAATTGCGGTACGCTTACCAAAACCATTCTGAGTCACAGTTAAGATATCACCTGAAGCACGAGGAACAATTAATGAGATAACACTATCACCTATACCTAAATTGATACCACGTACACCAATAGCAGTCCGTCCCATAGAACGCACTTGATTTTCAGGAAAACGCACTACTTTTCCACTAGTAGAAAACAGCATCACCTCATTATTACCATCAGTTAAATCTACCCCAATAAGTTTGTCACCTGCATTGAGATGCACAGCAATAATACCAGCGCTACGCGGACGACTAAAATCAGTTAATGCAGTTTTTTTCACAGTGCCACGTGCTGTAGCCATAAACACATAGCGCCCTTTTTCATAATTATCTACCGGTAATATGGCAGTAATACGCTCATTCATTTCTAGGGGCAATAAATTTACTATTGGACGACCACGTGCAGCGCAGCTAACTTCAGGCAGTTGATATACCTTCATCCAATACAACCGCCCAAGACTAGAGAAACAGAGAATAGTATCATGAGTATTAACTACCAGCAGACGATCGATAAAATCTTCTTTCTTTATGCGCGCAGCAGAACGTCCTTTACCACCACGACGTTGAACTTCATAGCTAGATAGGGACTGGTATTTAACATAACCTTGATATGATAATGTGACTACCACCTTTTCTTGGTTAATTAAATCTTCAATATTAATATCTGACATATTATCAGTTATTTCAGTGAGACGTTTATCACTGTACTGGTTTTTGATCGCAATCAATTCTTCACATATTACGTTCATAAGACGATCTGGGTTTTCTAGAATAGAAATCAGCTCAGTAATGACGTGAAGCAACTCTTTATATTCATTAAGCAACTTTTCATGCTCTAAGCAAGTCAATTTTTGCAGACGCATTTCCAAAATAGCTGAGGCCTGTTGCATTGTTAGATGATATCTGCCATCACAGATACCAAATTTTGCCTCCAACAACTCCGGACGAGCCGCATCACTACCGATACGCTCTAATATCGTACTCACGGCACCCAGCTCCCAACCCTGGCCTACTAATGCAGCCTTAGCCTCTACCAAAGTTGGTGCAAGGCGAATTAAATCAATAATTGAATTAATATTAACCAATGCAATAGCCAATGCCTCTAAAATATGAGCGCGTTCACGAGCTTTACGTAGTTCAAAAATAGTACGACGTGTGACTACCTCACGACGATGTTGGACAAAAGATAGCAGGATCTCTTTTAGATTTAGTAATTTTGGCTGATCCTGGTGCAGAGCTACCATATTAATACCAAAAGTAACCTGCAACTGAGTTAACGTATATAGATTATTTAATACCACATCACCTACTGCATCACGTTTTACTTCAATTATAATACGCATACCATCTTTATCAGATTCGTCGCGCAAAGCACTAATGCCCTCTACGCGCTTTTCTTTTACTAGCTCAGCAATCTTTTCAATCAAACGAGCCTTATTAACCTGATATGGTATCTCACCAACAACAATAGTTTCACGCCTAGTTTTAGCATCCGTCTCTACTTTTGCACGAGCACGCAAATAAATCTTACCACGCCCAGTACGATAAGCCTCTTCAATGCCGCGACGACCATTAATAATTGCTGCAGTAGGAAAATCAGGGCCTGGGATATGTTCCATCAAACCCTCAATACTAATATGTTCATTATTAATATAAGCTAGACAGCCATTAATTATTTCTGACAGATTATGCGGTGGAATATTGGTAGCCATGCCTACAGCAATGCCCGATGCCCCATTAATTAATAGATTAGGGATTCTTGCTGGCATAATAGATGGAATCTGTTCGCTCCCATCGTAGTTAGGCATAAAATTAACTGTTTCTTTTTCTAGATCTACTAATATCTCGTGAGCAATCCTGGACATACGGACTTCGGTATAACGCATTGCCGCAGCAGAGTCGCCATCAACGGAACCAAAATTACCCTGGCCATCTATTAGCATATAACGTAATGAAAATGACTGAGCCATACGCACAATCGTATCATAAACTGCAGTATCGCCGTGTGGATGATACTTCCCAATCACATCTCCGACGATACGAGCTGATTTTTTGTATGGTTTATTCCAGTCATTACCGAGTATACTCATCGCGTATAGTACGCGACGGTGAACTGGTTTTAACCCATCACGAACATCTGGCAGTGCACGTCCAACAATAACGGACATTGCATAGTCCAGATACGAATTTTTTAGCTCTTCCTCAATATTTACCGGTGTAATGTTTCTGGCAAGGTCGCTCATGGAGCTACTATCCCTCTACTAATGATTCATCTGTTAACTACTATTAGTTAGTAACAAGGACATATAATAGTAACAAAGATATATAATTTAGTAACAAATATATATAATTATATCATAAAGCATACTTCATAAAAAAATAATCCGAAGGTTTATTGCGAATCACATATTTACTGGCACAGTAAAAGCTGTGCTATTATATCTATCTTACCCCTAATAAATATTAATCAATAAATTATCCGCTATTATCAAATTCACAACAAAACATTAAAAACTAATCAAGGGTTTAATGAATCTTGATTTATCAAGCCTTGAAATGAGGTTCAAAATATTTTTATGTAAAATAGGTAAATAATCAGAATAACGGAAAAATACAGCGTCATTACACAAGAACATATATCATAACTGTAACGCAACTCAAAAATAGTAGATAGACATCATGCATATAAAGTCATATAACTAGACACAACAACATAATGAGACAATCAAATTTAAGGTAACCCGGCGACTTAATTGGTGAGTTCAAACTACTGCACTGTGTAAATTTATTACACTTAAATGATATTATGTAGCATACATGCTTAGAAAGAGATATTGACATGACTTATACACAAGAAACAATAAAACCTATTTAGAAGCTAATATACAGCACCTAGAAGCTAATATACAGCACCATAAATAAAATAGTGACTTAATATAAGATAGTTACTTATCTTATATATAGATCTTGACACAAGATCTCATCTAACCTTAGTATTAGTAGTATATGACTGTGCTCGTATCATAAAATCGAGGAAAAACGTATTCTTCCGAATAACGATTGTCGACAAAAATATATACTAAAAGTAAAATATTTTTAGACATATATCACTACCTATAAAATATTTATTTACACTTCTAAGTATATTAGGCAAGTTCAAAGTACGCCATGATGCATACAAGAACATATCATTAGCATAAATTGATAATATATTTAATGATCATTTTAAACTTCACTATAATTTGAACTTAGCTAATATATGTAATATTACTTAGCTATAATATGTAATATTGATGTAAATTATATCACCTACACAGAGCGCTAAAGTTAGCTATCTCTGACAATTATTAAAGTATCTAGTAGTTTTCATTATAGATCTATCCTGCTATAGATTTATCCTATAAAATAAAGATATTTTAACATTAAATAAAAACGTCTGATATTTATATTTTTTAAAAAATATCCCAGCAGACAAACCGCTAAACCTAGCTACAATGCACATTCGTAATTAAAACATATTTTCATCTCACAATATCCATAAACTTCTTTACTTGCAAACACTATACTTAACTACTATCGTGTTCATTAACCGATAAGTATAACCTATACTATAATTATAGTATTTACACTAAGTTATTTACACTAAACATAGTGACTACACTACTCTTTATTAGCATTGCTATTTAGGGGTTCCCTCAAGACAGGTAATACACCAAATGAACCAAAGTCTACTTGTAACTAAACGCGATGGCCGTAAAGAACGAATAAACTTAGATAAAATCCACCGGGTCATTAACTGGGCCGCTGAGGGGTTAAATAATATTTCAGTGTCTCAAGTAGAGCTGCGATCACATATTCAATTTTATGATGGCATCAAAACTACTAATATTCACGAAACTATCATAAAAGCTGCGGCAGATCTAATATCTAGTCATGCGCCAGACTATCAGTATTTAGCCGCTCGCCTAGCAATTTTCCACTTACGCAAAAAGGCATATGGGCAATTTGAACCGCCAAAACTATATACTCATGTGATATATATGGTTAATATAGGTAAATACGATAAACTTCTAACAGAATATTATTCTGTTGAGGAGTTTGAGAAAATGGATATATTTATTGATCACTGGCGTGATATGAACTTCTCCTATGCTGCCGTTAAACAGCTAGAAGGTAAGTATCTATTACAAAATCGTGTTAGTGGTAAGATATACGAGAGCGCCCAGTTTTTATATATTATGGTAGCTGCCTGCCTATTCTCTAACTACCCTCGTAAAACTCGTCTAGACTACATAAAGCGTTTCTATGATGCAATTTCTACTTTCAAGATCTCACTACCTACACCAATTATGTCAGGTGTGCGCACTCCCACCAGACAATTCAGTTCATGTGTTCTTATTGAGTGTGACGATAGCCTCGATTCAATCAACGCTACCTCTAGTGCCATTGTAAAATATGTTTCACAACGCGCAGGAATAGGTATTAATGCTGGACGCATTCGAGCCTTAGGATGTCCGATTCGCAGTGGTGAAGCGTTCCACACGGGATGCATCCCATTTTATAAGCACTTTCAAACTGCCGTAAAATCCTGTTCACAAGGTGGTGTACGTGGTGGCGCAGCCACACTATTTTATCCTATTTGGCATCTAGAAGTAGAAAACCTACTAGTGTTAAAAAATAACCGCGGCGTTGAAGGCAATCGGGTGCGCCATATAGATTATGGGGTTCAACTGAATCGCTTAATGTATCAACGCCTTATCAAAGGACAAAATATTACTTTATTTAGCCCTTCTGATGTACCAGGACTATACGCAGCATTTTTCTCTAATCAAGATAAATTCAAGCACTTATATACTCAATATGAGCAAGATAGCAATATACGCCAAAAACAAGTAAAGGCAGTCGAGTTATTTTCTTTGATGATGCAAGAACGTGCTTCCACTGGACGCATCTATATACAAAATGTTGACCATTGCAATACTCATAGCCCTTTCAATCCGCAGATTGCGCCGATTCGTCAGTCCAACCTATGTCTAGAAATCGCCTTACCAACAAAACCAATAAATAATATTAGCGATGAACACGGCGAAATAGCTCTATGTACTCTCTCAGCCTTTAATCTTAGCAATATTACTACACTCGATGATCTAGAAGAATTAGCAACTCTGACAGTGCGTTCACTTGATGCCTTACTAGATTACCAAGACTATCCAATCAAAGCCGCTAAACGGGGGGCCATGGGTCGCCGGGCCTTAGGAGTTGGTGTAATAAACTTCGCCCACTACCTCGCAAAGAACGGGGTGCGTTACTCTGATGGCAGTGCTAATTGCTTAACTCATAAAACTTTTGAAGCTTTGCAATATTACCTACTTAAAGCCTCCAACCTTTTAGCAAAAGAGAAAGGAGCTTGTCCGTGGTTTAATGAAACTAATTACGCGCAAGGCATTATGCCAATAGATACCTATAAAAAAGATTTAGATATCATCTGCAATGAACCATTGCACTACGACTGGGAAACCCTGCGCCAAGAAATCAAGAAAACCGGACTACGCAACTCAACATTATCTGCACTGATGCCATCAGAAACTTCCTCACAAATTTCTAACGCTACTAATGGTATTGAGCCACCACGCGGCTATATCAGTATTAAAGCGTCAAAAGACGGCATACTGCGTCAAGTAGTACCAGAATATGAACACCTAAAAAATAACTATGAACTGCTATGGGATATGCCAAGCAACGAAGGATACCTACAGTTAGTCGGCTTAATGCAAAAGTTTATTGACCAGTCGATCTCTGCTAACACTAACTATGACCCAACCCGTTTCCCTAATAACAAAGTACCAATGAAGCAATTACTGAAAGACCTACTTACTGCCTACAAATTAGGTATTAAAACACTATACTACCATAATACACGAGACGGTGCAGAAGACATACAAGGAGATTTAAACCCTATCCGAGCTGATGATGACTGTAAGAGTGGGTCTTGTAAAATATAATATTTCATAATAATGCCCGCAAAATAAGCTTGATAAGGCTAATCGATACTAACATTATAGTGCTTAGACACTTGGCTACTAATATAGAGTACAAAGTGATCTTTTAGAGTACAAAGTGATGTTTATCACTACCCAATAATAAAATAGTAAATTAAGATTAGACACATTAGGCCACTCATTTAACCACGTTACCATGGATTAAAGATTATGGCATATACCACTTTTTCTCAAAATAAAAATAATCCGTTACTAGAACCAATGTTTTTTGGTCAATCTGTTAATGTAGCGCGCTACGATCAACAAAAACATAAAGTATTCGAGCAACTAATAGATAAACAATTATCTTTCTTCTGGCGTCCAGAAGAAATTGATATTTCGCGTGATCGCATTGACTATCAAACACTACCCGAGCACGAGAAGCATATTTTTATTAGTAATCTAAAATACCAAACACTGCTGGACTCCATTCAGGGACGAAGTCCAAATGTAGCTTTATTACCACTAATTTCTATCCCTGAACTAGAAACCTGGGTAACAACCTGGTCTTTTATTGAAACTATTCACTCACGTTCCTATACCCATATCATTCGTAATATCGTTAACGATCCGGCACTAATTTTTGACGAAATTGTTACAAATAAAGAAATACTTAAGAGGGCGAAAGATATTTCCATATATTATGATAATCTTATTAACATGACTAACTACTACCATCTATTTGGAGAAGGCTGCCACCAAATAAACACTAGAACTATTACTTTGAGCCTACGTGAACTGAAAAAAAAATTATACTTGTGCCTGATGAGCATCAATGCACTAGAAGCAATTCGTTTCTACGTTAGCTTTGCATGCTCGTTCGCTTTTGCTGAACGTGAGCTAATGGAGGGTAATGCTAAGATTATCAAATTAATTGCCCGTGATGAAGCACTACACCTCACTGGCACGCAGCATATGATTAACCTAATGCATTCTGGAGCCGATGATCCAGAAATGGCAGAAATAGCTGTAGAATGTCAACAACAATGCTACGATCTATTTATATTAGTAGTTCAGCAAGAAAAGGAATGGGCAGAATATTTATTCCGTGACGGCTCGATGATTGGGTTAAACAAAGATATTCTATGTCAGTATGTAGAGTATATTAGTAACATCCGTATGCACGCAATCGGTCTAGAACTACCATTTAAAGTGCATTCTAATCCAATCCCATGGATTAACGCTTGGCTAGTTTCCGATAACGTACAAGCTGCACCACAAGAAGTAGAAATAAGCGCTTATCTAGTTGGCCAAATCGATGCAGCAATACATGCCGACGATCTGCGCGACTTTCAGCTATAAAGCGAACACAAAATTATATATAAGGCCATAAGGCGCTATGAGTAACTATAAGCCAATATCAGCACTTAAAGTAAAACTACGTATGACTGGTACACAGTTTCACTGCCCTATTATAAAATGCTACTTACTTCAAATGTTAGAAATGCAGGCAATCAAAGTAGAGTACCAGTGTCTTGCTGGTTATTGTGGTGCCTGTCGCCTAAAACTGATAAAAGGGAAAGTTGCCTATTACCAACCACCACTAGCATTAATTAATAATGGAGAAATACTCTCATGCTGTTGCATGCCGTTAACAGATATTGAGCTAGAACTATAATGCATAGTGATATTCTAAAATGACCTGCATATCTTCTATCATTACTTATGTATTTTTACATCATTGATTTTAACTTAAAACCCATAAGTATAAAGGTCAAAATTATAACAATAAACAATAGGTTTCCTATAGAAATGCTAAAATAAAAAATTACTTATATCTCATATATAGTAATATCTATATAATCTATATTACCATATACCAAGTTACAAAGATAGATAATATTAAATACTTACATTACAGTAACACAAATAGTTTTAAATACATATAATAATATTATTATATTCACGATATAAATTTCTACTATAATATTAATATTATCATTAAATGTATATTTATGATAAATATCGTATTTTATAACAAAGATGCTAAATTATCTAAAATAATCTAAATTAATCTATTTTTATTAAGTTCCTGTCTATTATTTTTATTAAAGGTAGATCCATAAAAATATAAAAATATAAAAATATAAACCTTACAAGTAGTACATAATCATATATCTACCGTATTACCTAACTTTTAAACCTTATAGCAACGGTTATACTAATGACACAATAAATAAAACTTAATTTTTAAGTATCAATAATATTATTTAATATTCACTAAATTTTAGTATACAGGTTTCTACTATATAACTAAATGATCCACTGTGCGATTACTATTATAATAGATAATGTACATATTGATTATAATAATACAAATTAATAATAAAGTATAATAAATTTTTATCAGATATTGGTTAATATATTTATATCTAATATTATCCCCTATTACTTATTACAGACCAATAGCGGTGTGGATCGTACTACTAATACTATTATGTATGCTGTTATTACTTAATCTAGTTTAAAAGAATCTAATATTAAAAATATACACAATCTAACACACGTTATAATGATGTTTCATCAAAAATATATTTAAACTATTTGTATGTTAAGAACTATATTTACGTATAATGGCGCGGTACTTAACTACTTTGAATAGCTATACCTATATACCAAATGCATATTGTTTATTCCTATATCGCTATAAAACTTTTACTTATTTCACGTAACTTACTTAAACGTCATGAATTAAATTATCAACTATATATTGTTAATGTTAGGTGTTTAATTTTAACCTTAAAGTTATATATCAATCATTTTATTCATCAGCTATCAAAAGTCATATGTCTAATCATGCGGATTAATGTTAATGTGATATTAATTGATATATTTATGAAAATTTATCTAATATAAATTAAAAAATATTATCTAATAATTTATTGTTACGATGTTTTCAGTAATATAAAAAAACTAATTGATTAAAAGGTGTCATACAATAAATAGCACTCAAATAGAAAACCTCTAAATATTACCTTTGCTATAGTGGTAAAATACTTTATAATTTTAAATTTTCTGTACTATACACTATGTGTAGTGTAGAATTGTACATTTGCAATATAAATAAAATAATTAAAGTAAAATAACTACCTATAAGGGCGCTTAATCTTAAGAAGATGGTATATATCTAAATATAAAATATACCTATTAATAACTAATAATTAATCTTTAAGAAATAAAATATCTTTATAAGAAACGTAATATTATATACAAAAAAATAATCTCTATATCACGTATTTCAAAAGGCTGTGCATTAATTACAGTAATACTTTATAAGGTATAGTATACCTTTGTTAATTCATGTTCTAATAATTTATTTATTCTAATAATTTTAAAAATATATATAAGATAAATATCTAATTTAACTACTAAAATTAATAAAATAAGATACAGATCGTTTATGGTAAGATTTTAAATATTACGCTCATATAATAAAATTTAAACTCAAAAGTTTATACTACACATTTATACGTATATATGTATGATTATTTTAGCTAACTTCATTGTATAAATTTTATTGCTTATTGACAAAATGAATTAAATTTCTAGTAGATTACTAAAAATAATTAAAATAATATATTTAGATTATTATCTATGTACAAGTTTACAGGTGATTGGGGATCTATTATCTTGTATATAATGTGTAAATATAACATTATTGATAACAATAACCTAATTTATCTTTCTTTACTACAAGAACTTATACTAAAAAATTAATGTAAGCGCAAGGTTAAAAATAACAACTCTGCATTTAACTAACTAACTGATCACATAACTTCTACTTTTCTTTTGGAATATATAGCTATTATATTCCATTAGACAATTTCTCTAATATTGGAGGCTTTTTGAAATACGAATTACAAACAACTGATGGGAGAGCTCGTCGTGGTCGCCTCATATTTGAGCGTGGTGTCGTAGAAACTCCTACTTTTATGCCAGTGGGTACCTATGGTACAGTTAAAAGTATGACGCCAGAGGAATTAAGGGAAACAGGTGCACAGATTCTATTGAGTAACACCTTCCATCTGTGGCTACGTCCAGGGCAAAAAATTATTAAATTACATGGTGATCTACATCATTTTATGCAGTGGTATGGGCCAATTCTCACTGATTCAGGGGGCTTTCAAGTTTTTAGCCTTAGTGATAGATGTGAAATCAAGGAAGAAGGGGTCTATTTCCGCAACCCTATCAATGGAGACAAGGTATTTCTTAGTCCAGAAAAATCAATGGAAATTCAGTATGACCTAGGTTCTGATATTGTGATGATATTTGATGAATGCACAGCATACCCGGCTGATTGGAGTCATGCTAAACGCTCAATGGAGTTATCAATCCGATGGGCCTGGCGTAGCCGTCAACGTTTTAATGAATTAAACAATAAAAATGCTTTATTTGGAATAATCCAAGGCAGTACTTATACGGATTTACGTGATATGTCACTAAAAGCCCTAATGGATATCGGCTTTGATGGTTACGCGCTTGGCGGATTAGCAGTAGGGGAGGTAAAAGACGCTATGTACCGTATTCTAGAGCACATTTGTCCTCAAATACCACAACATAAACCACGCTATCTTATGGGCGTAGGAAAGCCTGAGGATTTAGTAGAGGGCGTAAGACGCGGTATTGACATGTTCGACTGTGTAATACCAACGCGAAATGCTCGTAACGGTCATCTATTCGTTACTAACGGTGTAATTAAAATTCGTAATAATAAGTATAAATATGACATTAATCCTCTAGATAAATATTGTGATTGCTATACGTGTCGTCACTATAGTCGCGCATATTTACATCATCTTGATCGTTGCAATGAAATACTCGGAGCTAGATTAAATACTATTCACAATCTACTCTACTACCAACACTTAATGGCAAGTTTACGTCTAGCTATTGAAGAAGGTAAATTATCATTATTTGTTTCTAATTTTTATGATCAATTAGACAAGAAGATACCTCCTTTAAATAATTAATAGCCGTCTAAATTCACAGTATAATCAAACAAAGAATAACTAAACCGTAACTACTAAGCATAAATATGCTATGACAAACACATCAAAGAAAATAAATATTTATGTATCTTAAAAGATAAAAAGTAACATTACTGAATCATGGATCTTCACTAATGCAAATTAAAATAAAGCGTTAGTAACACAGACGCTTACTCAATATATTGTATATAGCATTATTACGACTAGTAACATTCTTGTGACCAGTTTATACTAGAACAATACACAAAAATACAATAGTATAAATAGCAGTAATTATTATTACAAACAAAGAGTAACAATAATATTATGGGATAATTTCTAATTTAATAGAAAATGCTAGGTTTATAAAGTAATTTCAAAGCTCTAGTATATAGATAAATTTAAGTATGACGATTATAATAATTAGTAATTTAATGAGGTACTTTTAATGAGCCTTTCTATTTCTGATACAATCATATCATCTGGAGCCACGAATCAAGTAAGCTCATACTCTATGATTATTATGCTTATAATATTTGGTATAATTTTCTATTTTATGATCCTACGACCTCAACAGAAACGCGCTAAAGATCATAAAAAATTAA
Organism: Serratia symbiotica str. 'Cinara cedri'; assembly: GCA_000238975.1. GTDB lineage: Bacteria > Pseudomonadota > Gammaproteobacteria > Enterobacterales > Enterobacteriaceae > Serratia_D > Serratia_D symbiotica_A. The sequence goes on from CP002295.1 coordinate 1,034,267, forward strand.
TAGACTCCATAAACAAAGGCGATGAAGTAATGACTACTGGCGGTCTCATTGGTTACGTGACTAAAATAGTAGATACTACTATTATTGCTATTGCATTAAATGACAATACAGAAGTTATGATCAAACGTGACTTTGTGGCAGCAGTTTTGCCAAAAGGCACCATAAAGGCCTTATAATCTTTCCTAAGGGAATTACCGTGTTAAACCGTTATCCTTTATGGAAGTATCTTATGTTAATCATAGTTATCCTAATTGGGATAATTTATGCGCTTCCCAATTTTTACGGCGAAAATTTAGCCTTACAAGTAACTGGTACTTACGGTTTATCTGTAAATAAAACTACGTTAGATCAAGTTAATACCATATTAAAACAAAATCATATCGCAAACAAATCAATAACATTGAAAGATAGCATTATCTTAGTATGTTTTAATGATTCCAATACTCAATTACGAGCTCATGAAACTTTAATAAGAGAGTTAGGTGATAAATTTATTGTTGCACTAAACTTATCTCCAGTTACGCCGTCATGGTTGACAATGCTGGGCGCTAAACCAATGAAGCTTGGCCTAGATCTACGCGGTGGTATGCACTTTCTGATGGAAGTAGACATAAAAAGCATAATTAGCAAGCTACAGGAGCAGACCGTAAGCGATTTGCGTAATATGCTACAAGAAAAATATATTCCTTACGTGTCTATACGTAAATTAGGCAAAAAGAACGTAGAAGTACGCTTCTCTAACGATATTACTCGTAACAAGGCGATTAGATACATCAGTCAATATCAACATGATCTAATTTTGTATAGCAAAAATAATAATACACTAGAAGTGAACTTAGTAGATGCACGCCTAAGACAAGAACGTGAATATGCCGTGCAGCAAAATATTACTATTCTACGTAACCGAGTTAACCAACTTGGTATTACTGAACCTTTAGTGCAACGACAGGGAGATAATTATATTATTGTTGAATTACCTGGCATTCAGGATACTGCACGCGCTAAAGAAATCTTAGGTACAACTGCAACCCTAGAATTTCGTTTAGTCAATCCCAATACTACTACGAATAGTAAGGTACCTGATGATTCAGAAATAAAATATACCCGTGATATGCATCCGATGATGCTATACAAACATGCTATTCTCACCGGTGACCACATAATAAATTCTACCTATAGTATTAACGAATACAACCAGCCACAAGTTAATATAACGCTAGACAATAAAGGTGGTGCCTTAATGTCTAACTTCACTAAGGACAATATAGGCAGGCTAATATCTACTCTCTTCGTAGAATATAAAGATAGCGGCAAAAAAGACACTAATGGTCGGGCAATTCTGGTAAAGCACGAAGAAATAATTAACGTAGCCAACATTCAATCAAGAATAGGTAATAACTTCCGTATTACTGGTCTTGCAAATGCAAATGAAGCACATCAACTCGCATTATTTCTTCGTTCTGGCGCACTCAGGGCACCAATGCAAATAATTGAAGAACGCATCATAGGACCAACTTTAGGGCATCAAAATATTACACAAGGCATAGAAGCGTGTGTATCAAGCATAATAGCTTCTATTATTTTCATGATTGCGTGGTATCGTATATTTGGCATAATTGCTACTATTGCGCTAATTATTAACCTCGTATTAATTGTTAGTATTATGTCTCTTCTACCCGGAGTCACATTAACCATGCCAGGTATTGCTGGTATTCTCTTAATACTAGCGGTGGCAGTAGATGCTAATGTACTAATAAATGAACGTATCAAAGAAGAGCTAAAGAACGGACGCTCTGTTCAGCAAGCAATCCATGAAGGCTATAAAGGAGCCTTTTCTAGTATTATTGACGCTAATATCACAACCTTAATCACCGCAATAATTTTATATACTATGGGAACTGGTTCGCTTAAAGGCTTTGCAATTACTACCATAATTGGTGTATTGACTTCCATGTTTACCACAATTATTGGTACTAGAGCTATCGTCAACCTACTTTACTGCGGCAAACATATTAATAAACTATCTATCTAGGGAGCAAGTAGTGGAACAGGAATATACTGTTGCGCAACTTAACTATGGCCGTAAAGTTTACGACTTTATGCGCTGGAATTACATAGCTTTTAGTGTATCATTACTATTATTAGTAGTATCAATCGCCATTATGTTAGTGCGAGGGTTTAATTGGAGTTTAGATTTTACTGGCGGCACAGTAATTGAAATTAACTTAACACGACCAGCTAACCTAGAACTGATACGTAATAAATTAGAACATGCTGGACTTAAAGACTCAATTATTCAAAATTTTGGTAGCAGTCGTGATATAATGATACGTATGCCGCCAACTATAGGCAACTCTGGACAGGAGATCAGTAATAAAATACTAGGATTAATCAATGATAAGATAGATAATCACGCTAAAATTAAACTTATAGAATTTATTGGTCCAAGTATTGGCAACGAATTAGCACAAAATGGCAGTATAGCGTTAGTAATAGCATTAATCTGCATCCTCATCTACGTAAGTATCCGATTTGAATGGCGTCTAGCATTAGGTACAGTTATTGCGTTAGCACACGACGTAATCATTACCTTGGGGATTCTATCTCTATTCCGTATAGAACTTGATCTAACTATCGTTGCTTCTCTAATGTCTGTTATTGGTTACTCATTAAATGATAGCATTGTAATTTCTGATCGTGTTCGTGAAAACTTCCGTAAGATACGCTGGGGCACATCTTGTGAAATCATAAATATATCCTTAACTCAAACATTAACCAGAACGCTTATGACCTCAAGTATTACATTATTAGTTGTGTTAATGTTATACCTGTTTAGTGGAGCTATGCTACATAGCTTTTCACTAGTAATGCTCAGCGGCGTATCAATTGGTACTATTTCTTCCATATATGTTGTCTCAGCGCTTGCTTTAGTATTAGGTGTAAAGCGCAAAAATCTACTGCAACAAAAAATAGAAAAAGAAGGTGCTGATTAGCGTGCGCTCCTAAAATAAATAATGCTATTTATTTAAAACTAATTATTTAAAAAAACTAAAGCTTATATTAAAGTTTTTGTTAAAATAAAAAACATATTTTAAGTAATAGCAACAAACTACACATAGCTAAAAATGCATTATAAATACTAGATAACATCTAATAACTAAACAATAAAATTTACTGTGGATATCATATGTCATTAAACATTCGACCTATACAGTAGGTAATCAGAATACATATTTATTATAATTTCTGTATTGCAATCAATATCAAAGTAATCATTAATTACCGCATAATAGAATCACCATTAAATAAATTAACATCACCAATACTTAACTTATAGCAAATAATTTACTACGTTATAGGTAATAAGTTATAGATAGTAAAAAATAATAATATCACGAATGACCATAGCAATAAAGTATACCAATATTTGATGCAAAACTATACATTGACAATCTCATCTTACAAACAATACCAATAAACATAAATAATACAAAAACGTTATGAATTATATCAAATATAACTACATAACAAGACCTAAGAACAATAAGAAGCGCTGATTATAAGATAATTTGCAGTCTCGTAATAGAGATGTTATAAATTAAATAAAGCAACAATAGTATATATATTTAATATCAGTAAACTATGAGTTTATAAATATCTATTAATGCTAATACAGTAAACAAATCACACACCTATAAGAACAAAGGAGCATAAAATGCACAGTGACGAATTTTATATGGCACACGCTTTTAAATTAGCGCGCCTAGGTCGTTTTACTACAGCTCCTAATCCCAATGTTGGTTGTGTTATTGTGCGTAATGGGGTAATCGTCGGTGAAGGGTATCATTTACGCGCCGGCGAGCCACACGCAGAAGTACATGCATTAAATATGGCAAAAGAAAAAGCACAAGGTGCAACTGCATATACCACACTTGAACCATGCAGCCATTACGGACGCACACCTCCGTGCACTGATGCATTAGTTGCAGCAGGTATTAGCCGAGTAGTTAGCGCTATACAAGATCCTAATCCGCGTGTTACAGGACGTGGATTACAACAATTGCGGAAGGCTAAAATAGAAGTACACTATGGATTAATGTCAGCTGAAGCTGAAGCAATAAATATAGGTTTTCTAAAACGTATGCGTACTGGATTACCTTATGTGCAACTTAAACTTGCTATATCACTAGATGGTCGAACAGCGATGGCCTCAGGCCAAAGTCAATGGATCAGTTCTTCTCAGGCTCGTCAAGATGTACAGTATTTGCGTGCACAAAGCGCATCAATACTCAGTACTAGCGCCACCATATTGGCGGATAATCCAGCACTAACAGTACGCTGGAATGAATTAGACACTAAAATACAAAATCTATATCCGCAAAAAAATTTGCGCCAACCATGGCGTATTATTCTCGATAGTCAAAATAGAGTAACACCCCAGCATCGCGTAGTACAACAACCTGGAACTACTTGGCTAGCACGTCTAAAACCAGATAAGCAGGTTTGGCCAAAGAACGTTGAACAATTAATATTTCCAGCATATAATCATGGTATAAATTTAATGACGCTAATGATGCAACTAGCGAAACGCCAAGTTAACTCAATATGGATTGAAGCAGGACCTAAATTATCTGGGTCACTACTCCAATCTGGCTTAGTAGATGAGCTAATTGTGTACATCGCACCAAAATTATTAGGTGATCATAGCCGAGGATTATGTCATCTAACAGGTGTCGAGCAACTAGCTGACGCACCTGAGTTTATTTTTAATAATATAAAACAAGTAGGGCCTGATTTAAGGCTAAAGCTCAGCGCTAAAATATAATATAATATAATATATTATAAAAAATTAACTCAGCAATTAAATATATTCTGAAGAATTTATTTCATATAAAATTAGTAATATTCTTGATATAATAAATTAGTATTAATCCTGATTAAATATAAATTATTACATCACATATAAGCTAAATAATATACAACTACTCATGCAGTATTAATATTACTAACTTGAATATATTGCCCATAAATAAAAAGTTAATCATCTTAAATACTATGTTTTAAAAAATATTTTTTAGTGTTTTATTACCAAGCATTAATATAATTATGAGAAAATTACACAAACATAAGCATACCTAAAAGGAGGAATTTAACTGCAACTAATATTATTTTATTTATATGCAGTTTTTAGAAAAAACTAAGCATTATGATATCAGTAAGATTGATTTTTAAATTTTAATTACAATATTTTACCTTGACTAAGGTATAATCTACTATTTTCCATCGCTACGGTTATAGCTAATATCATTCTAACTAATATACATAAATTAATACAATAACGTTAAATTTTAAATTTATTACTTAATTTATTTACATTTACTATTTATTATATTATGAAATAATAACCTTATTTATTAGAATAAAATTGCCTCAACATAATAATTAATCTAGATAATTTTTATATATATTATGATATATTCTATCACATCTACTACATACAGATATAACTATGTATCCATACTAAAAACTGTGTAATATTCTTGTTAAGATTATAGCAAAACTGATTATCTGCAGAAAAGTATCAATAAATTATATCATTAATATCTACTATTATAATATTTACTATTATAATTAATTATTTGATACTTATAATAAGTATATTTATTATTACTATAATGACTTACATGATATAACATCCTGCGAGAAAATAAATAGAGATTTATGGTAATTCTAATATATTAAACTATATTAATTATATTGTTTAGATGCTTAATTACATATATACTTAAGATACAAGTTTAAAGTAATATCCTTATATTAATATAATATAGACTGTACGTACTCTAATAGCCAATAAAATACTATTAAGCTATAGAATTACTATATTATATGTTAGTAACAAATAGCACTATAAGGGAACCTGTTTTAGGGAGAAATATTTATGATAAATTATCATATTATCTTTATTATGAATAAATAACAGGTAACTCTCTACAAGAGAGAGAAATTTCTTTTTCTAAGCAAAAAGAAATAAATAGAGAGTTAATACATTATCACTAATAATATATCAATATAATATCATTTACTACCATAGTGCGTATCTGAAGTAAACCTTAATCTGCTTATTACTCCAACAGTATTGATGGCACTTTAATTAAAAATACTTTATAAAAGTATTCAAGCAGATGAAAATCATATTCTATATGCAAATTAAAGTTTAATAAACATATTACAGATAAATATTTCTAAACAATTAGTTATTATTGTTTTTTAGTTCACAAAAATTACTATGTAATAATTATATGAAATTATCACTTCATACTATCTAGAAAGAAGTAAAACGAAAGGGCGACGTACTTATTACGTATCATTAATGTTGATAAAAAAGACTTAACTTAAGTTAAAAAATACTGTTTAGTATTAGAAATGCAATATGTAAGTTAACTCATTTAATATCAATTACATTATTATTAATAATAATCATACTTGCAAAATGGAGATAAAATATTAAGGGGGATAAAAATTTGCAATACTAATTTTAGACTTTTTAAGATTAATCTCCTATAGATCAAATATCTTAAGTATCAAAAGATATGATAATATCTATCTCAACTCTTGTGATGATATTACACTACCCTTAAGGAGAATATATGAAGATTATCGAAGGCATTATTGCAACCCCAGATGCACATGTAGCCATTGCAATTGCTCGTTTTAATAATTTTATTAATAGCAACCTGTTACAAGGCGCTATTGATACACTAAAACGTATTGGTCAAATTGCTGATCATAATATCACAGTCGTCTGGGTTCCTGGAGCTTACGAATTGCCTTTAACAGTCCGAATACTAACCCTAACAAATAAATACGATGCAGTTATTGCATTAGGTACAATTATACGTGGGAGCACTACACACTTTAAATATGTTGCGAGTGAAGCTTGCTCTGGCATTAGTAGTGTTGCTTTAAACACTGAGATTCCTGTTACCTTTGGCGTCTTAACCACTGACACTATTGAACAAGCTATAGAGCGTGCAGGTACTAAAGCAGGCAATAAAGGCACTGAAGCCGCAATGACCGCACTTGAAATGATTAATGTTATCAAAGATATTAAAGCCTAAATTTAGTTAAGGGGAATTTTGTGAAACCTGCTGCACGTCGTCGTGCTCGTGAGTGTGCTGTTCAAGCGCTTTACTCTTGGCAATTATCTAAAAATTACATTGCTGATATTGAATACCAGTTCCTAACCGAACAAGATATCAACGGCGCTGATATCGCTTATTTTCAAGAATTGATTTCTGGAGTAGCATTAAATGCAGGTATGCTGGATATGCTAATGGTACCCTACTTATCAAGACAACTTGATAAACTTGGGCAAATAGAACGTGCAGTTTTACGTATTGCTCTATTTGAGCTAAAAATGCGTAATGATGTTCCGTACAAAGTAGCTATTAATGAAGCAATTGAATTAGCGAAAACCTTTGGTGCCGAGGATAGTCACAAGTTTATCAATGGTGTCTTAGATAAAGCTGCGCCCACTATTCGCAAAAATAAATAATTAAGAGAAGTATGCCTGACCTTAACTACTATTATTGGAATATTAATCATGGCGTGTGGTGAATTTGATCTTATTACTCACTACTTTAACCGGTTTAAATATTTACGCCAAGACGTACAATTAGGCATTGGAGATGACTGCGCGCTTCTTACAGTAGCCAACACACAACTTTTGGCTGTTAGCACCGATACTCTTGTTTCTAATATTCACTTTTTTCCGGATATCGATCCAGCTGATCTTGGTTACAAGGCGCTAACCGTGAATCTCAGCGATATAGCTGCGATGGGAGCTAATCCATCCTGGCTCTCACTAGCACTTACTCTACCCAAAATAGATGAGGCGTGGCTTAAAATATTTAGTGATAGCCTATTTGAACAGCTTTATCACTACAATATGCAATTAATTGGTGGTGATACTACGCGCGGCCCACTTAGCATGACATTAACTATCTATGGATTGATTCCGGTCGGACAAGCACTAACTCGTGGCGGTGCGCAAATTGGAGATTGGATATATGTTACTGGTACACTAGGTGATAGCGCCGCAGGTTTAGCAATTCTCCAGGGGCGACTACAAGTTGCAGATATCAATGCCCGTAATTATTTAATTAACCGCCATCTACGACCACAGCCGCTAGTCTTACAAGGTCAAGCATTACGCAATCTCGCAAGTTCAGCGATTGATATATCCGATGGATTAATAAGTGATCTTAAGCATGTATTAAAGGCGAGTAAATGCAGTGCTCATATCAATTTAGATAAAATACCGTTATCAAAAATACTAAGTCTTCATACTAGCGCAAAACAAGCATTATATTGGGGGCTCACAGGAGGAGAGGATTACGAATTATGTTTCACTATACCGGAAATCAACCGTAATCAAATGGAAATAGCGTTACAACATCTCCACACTAAATACACATGCATTGGTCAGATTTATCCGCTATCAGAGAGTTTTAAATTTTATCAACATGATCAAATCATAGAACTAGCATGGCAAGGTTTTGACCATTTTACAAAGAAATAAGGCGATACTTATGGATGCGACTAAACAGCTTCTACGGATGAGTAATCCATTGCATCTGTTAGCGACAGGATTTGGCAGTGGTTTATCACCAGTGATGCCAGGCACTATAGGGTCACTAGCAGCAATACCGTTCTGGTTATTACTTATTACGCTCCCATGGAAATTACATTTATTACTGGTGACATGCAGTATCTGCATTGGTATCTATTTATGTCATAATACCGCTAAAGATATAAAAGCACATGATCACAGTAGCATCGTTTGGGATGAATTTGTAGGTATGTGGATCACGTTAATGGCACTACCGATTAATAATTGGCAGTGGGTTATCACTGGTTTAGTAATTTTCCGTATTTTAGATATAGGTAAACCTTGGCCGATACGTTGGCTTGATCATAATGTACGGGGAGGGATAGGCATAATGATTGATGATATCGTCACTGGAATATTATCAGCTAATATTATCTATTTAATAAGTAAATATTAGTCAATATAAATATTCTGGTACCTGTTTGTTGTTTATAAATACAAACTTCACAACATATATGTTGCATTCAGTAAATAAAAATAAATAAATAATTAATATATTACTAATACTGAATGCTCATAGCGATAGTCATCAGAATACTAATGAACAATCATATAACCTATTATACAATCATATAACCTATTATAATTACTTCATAATATCCAAAAATATAAGATAAATATTTATAAATATAAATAAAACAATATTCTTAATAATATTTTTCTAAATATATTTTAAATAAAAATAAATATAAATAAATTAAGCAAGCATTATTTTATTAACCAATTTTCGATCTGGCGTTGAATACCTTGGGCATTCAACGCCAGATCAGCGCGCATCTCTTCTTGGCCGCCTTGCGGCACAAAGCTATCTGGTAAACCAATATTTAGTACAGGAATCAAATAGCGGCTGGCCATCAGTAGCTCATTCACGCCACTACCAGCACCGCCAATAATAGCATTCTCTTCCAAAGTAACTAATGCTTCATGATTTGCAACAATTTCTAGCACTAACTCTTTGTCAAGTGGTTTAACAAATCGCATATCCACTAAAGTTGTATTAAGGATCTCTGCTGCACGAGCAGCTTCTGGCAGCAAAGTGCCAAAATTAAGAATAGCAATGTTCTTGCCAACGCGGCACAATTTACCTTTACCAATTGGTAGCAGACTAAGTGGCTCTAATGCTATGCCAGTTCCATTGCCGCGCGGATAACGCACTGCACTTGGACCATCATTATAATGATAACCAGTATATAACATCTGTCGGCATTCATTCTCATTACTTGGGGTCATAATAACCATAGTAGGTATACAGCGAAGAAATGATAGATCGAAAGCTCCCTGATGTGTTTGACCATCAGCACCAACAATACCTCCACGATCAATTGCGAACATTACCGGAAGCTGTTGAATCGCCACATCATGAATTAATTGATCGTAAGCTCGTTGTAAGAAAGTAGAGTAAATCGCTACAACTGGCTTATAGCCACCTATTGCTAGCCCAGCCGCAAAAGTTACTGCATGCTGCTCTGCGATCGCTACATCAAAATATTGTTGAGGATAGTCACGCGAAAATTGTACCATCCCAGAACCTTCACGCATTGCGGGCGTAATGGCCATTAGTGCACTATCTTTAGCAGCTGTTTCACATAACCAATCACCAAAAATTTTTGAATAACTTGGTAAATTATCGATAATATTTGGCAATTTTCCACTAGCTGGATCAAACTTTGGGACTGCATGAAAACTAATAGGATCCTTTTCTGCAGGTGCATATCCTCGACCCTTCTTGGTCATAATATGTAATAGTTGAGGTCCCTTCAAATCACGCATATTTTTCAATGTCGCAACTAAATTTTCAATATCATGGCCATCAACTGGGCCAATGTAATTAAAACCTAGTTCTTCAAAAAGAGTCCCAGGAATAACCATACCTTTTAGATGCTCTTCTGTGCGTTTTACTAATTCTTTAATTGATGGTAAACCAGACAACACTTTTTTACCACTTTCACGTAAAGTAGTATAAAGCTTACCAGACAATAACCGTGCTAAGTGATTATTTAGCGCACCGACATTTTCTGATATTGACATCTCATTATCATTTAAAACGACTAGTAAATCAGTGTTAATATATCCGGCATGATTCATTGCTTCAAAAGCCATACCAGCAGTAATAGCGCCATCACCAATGACACATATAGTACGACGACCCATTCCCTCTCTCTCTGCTGCTACTGCCATACCAAGACCGGCACTAATTGAAGTTGAAGAATGACCAACAGAAAGCACATCATATTCACTTTCATATCGCCAAGGAAACGGATGCAGACCATTTTTTTTACGAATAGTGGAGATACGATCACGACGACCAGTTAAAATTTTATGCGGATAAGCTTGATGACCAACATCCCATACCAAACGATCAAAAGGCGTATAATAAACATAATGTAACGCCACTGTTAGTTCTATAGCACCTAACCCAGAAGCAAGGTGGCCGCTAGAACGGCTGACACTCTCTAATAAATATTGTCGTATTTCATCACATAGCCTCGACAAATCATTTCTAGGCAATAAACGCAATTCATTAGGGTACTCTGCACGCGCTAAAATTGGATATCTAACAATATCAAGACTCATTTGATACTCATATCAGAGATAGTGAATTTATCTTTTGTATTTTAAATAATAGCTACATTAACTGCCTATGATAAATATCATATCTTTTTATAGGCAATGCGTAGTTATAGGAGTCTCACCAATAATACTGAAATATATTACTAATAAATTTTACTTCTGTGGATAAGTTTTTGCATCACTACAACTACATCATAGATTACAATCTATTAAATACAATTTGACACATTAATTATCACGTTTAACAATAAAATTGGCTAATGCTCGTAATAATGATGTATCATAAGATAATTCTGCCAAAGCATTTAATGCAGATACCGCCTCCTCATAAAGTTCCCACGCCTTAGCTTGCGCTTTATTTAGCCCCAATAAAGCGGGATAAGTAATCTTGCAGTGTTGCTGATCTGCTCCTTTATGTTTACCAATTTTTTCAGTTTCACCAATAACATCTAAGATATCGTCTTGCACTTGAAATGCTAAACCAACAGCAGTTGCGTAACGATCAAGAAGTGGAAACAAACTACGACCACAATTGCCAGCGGCAATAGCACCAAGACGAATTGATGCACGGATCAGAGAACCTGTTTTATAGCAGTGGATTTGCTCTAGTATCTCTAGCCCTATTTTCTTACCTTCAGCTTCTAGATCCATTGATTGACCACCACACATACCAGCTATACCACTAGAGGTCGCTAACTCAGAAATCATAGATAACCGATCAGACAAAGCGACATCGGGCATCTCAGCGTCTGCTAAAATAGAAAAGGCAAGAGCCTGTAATGCATCACCAGCCAGAATAGCAGTGGCTTCGCCGAATTTAATATGACATGTTGACTGACCACGACGCAAATTATCGTTATCCATTGCTGGTAGATCATCATGAATAAGTGAATAAGCATGAATGCACTCAACTGCAGCAGCCGGTGCATCTAAATTATTTAATGTAATACCAAACATTTGACCAATAGTATATACTAAAAAAGGGCGTAGACGTTTACCCCCTAATAATGCACCATAACGCATTGATGTAACTAAATTACTATTGTTAAATGGTAGAGTATTAATGAGCTCTGATAAAATACGATCAGAGCGCTCACGGAAAACCAGCAATTGTTTAAAAAAAATAGGCGACTCTTCAATATTGGGCATAAAATTACTTAGTAAGTATAATATTAGCTGTAGTTAATAATTCTACAGAACTATCTTTGATAGTCATTTGTATGCATTATTTTTTCTATTATAAACTTTTAGGTTTAAAATAGCATTAATAAATAATATTTTAGATTTATTCCACATATTTTTCTAAATACATCACTAAAATTTAAATATGTTACAATACATTCCAACTTGTTAAAGGAACTTTTAACAAAATACTGTAATTTTTAATGATTTATTATAAATAATTTTCAATATACTTTTATATTATCATATATAACATCATTGCATAATCTTGATAACAATAGATTTTTACTAATAGATAAATATGTAAATTTGCATTTAGCGCTTAGCATAATATATGTATATAGTGATTTATTCACCCATAACTTTATCTAATAAAAATAAAAATTTAACTTACTAGTAAGCTAGTCTTACTAATTATAATTAAAAATACAATATATTAGATGATATATTTATTAAAATTGCTCTCGCAATACTTTTCAATAATGTTAAAATATAATAATAAAATATAGGCAGCTACTTCTAATTATACATTTATAAACATTGCTTTCAACATAAGATAATTTTAATTGTAATAAAGATTACATGCTACCTCATCTTTTTCTTTTCGTTTTTAATAGAAACATAATTATCAATTGTAATTAAATTTATAAATAAAACATTATTTTATATATTTTATATACAATTAATATATTACCTAACATGTTACCCAACAAATCTAGTCTAATTGAAGGAAAGACAATATTACTAAAAAATAGGCACTAGACAAGTAATTTATAAAAACTGAATATCTTTTAAGATTACTATTGTTTTATTAGAGTATAAAGTAATAACTACATAATACATAATTTAACTATTTTAAATATAAAGAGCTAAAATATATATTATTATAATTATTTTATTAATGAATAAATCTTTAATAAAGATAATTATAACAATATGTTATATATATTCTTTTATTTAAATTGTTGTCAACAAATTACTGGTGTTTCATTAGTGTTATATTATAATGCTGTAATCTATTGACATCATCAAGCTTATCGAAATAACAGCAACAATAGAGAGCATAAATAGTTTATGCGCCCAAACGTTAACATTTTTGATGTTATAACTTCGTAGCGCTATGACTAACCACCATATATTTACTAATGTCGTTATAATCAAATATTTATAACTAGTGTAGCCGCTTATAGTCAACATTTGAGTTGCGATTATAAACATAAAGATATAAATAATGATATGGGTCTTAGCTACAGATATACCTTTCACCACCGGGAGTACTGGGATGTTAGCTGCTTGATAATCTTTTAGTCGAAAAATAGCAATAGCGTATGAGTGTGGTATCTGCCATAGTATAAAGATAACAAAAAGTATTAATGCACCAGTATCAAATGAGTTAGATACTGCACAATAGCCAATAGTTGGTGGAATAGCTCCAGACAAACTGCCTATCAATGTGCCGTATACCGAATAACGTTTCATATATAAACTATATATGCCAACATAAACTAAAAACCCCGTTATTGCTAGACATAAGGCTAATAAATTAGTGCCGATATACAGAAATGCAAAACCTGCTATACCTAATGCGCTAGCATAGATCAAGCTAATAATTGGTGATATTAGACCTTTAACCAATACACGATTCTTAGTTCTTTCCATTTTTTGATCAATATCCCGATCAATATAGTTATTAAATACACATCCTGAAGCAATAACTAAAGAAACACCTTGTATTGTAGTAATAAATAACGGGTAATCAATATTACCTTTAGATGCAAGAAAAAAACCACCAATGACAGAAATTAAATTGCCAAAAATAATAACTGGTTTAGTTACTTCTAGATATCTATTAATCATAATAAACAACTCAATAGTTAACTAACCATCATATTAATATTGAGGTTATACATAATCCAGAGTGACCCTACAACAACGATACTAATGATCATAATAGTAAATAACAATGCCACTAAGTTCCAGCGACCCTCTAATGAAGTATTGATATGCAGAAAATAAATAAAATGTACCAACACCTGTATTATAGCCATACTGATAATAATTATTAATGTAATAATATGAGAAATAGAGTGGTTCATTACTATTGCAAATGGTATTATAGTTAGAATGATAGATAAAATAAAACCAATCAAGTATGACCTAATGCAACCAAAATTTATGCTGTTATGAGATGTATCGTATGATAAATGACTCATGGCATCATCTCCAATAAATAAACAATAGTAAATACGCAAATCCAAATTACATCTAAGAAATGCCAAAATAAACTCAGACACATTAAACGGATTTGATTTATTGAGGTTAGATGACTTAGGCTTACTTGAATGATCATTATAGTGATCCAAATTAAACCGATAAATACATGTAGGCCATGAGTAACAACTAGCGCAAAAAAACTTGATAAAAATGCGCTACGACCTGGTCCAAATCCTATCCCAATTAAATGATGTAACTCATAAACTTCTAACGCAACAAAACCAAAACCAAACAGGAAAGTTAAGAACAACCATACATTTACGGCGCTGACTTTATCTTTTATCATAAAAATCATTGCCATACCGTAAGTAACAGAGCTCAATAACAACAACAACGTTTCAACTAAAACAAACTTTAGATCAAAGATATCTTTACCTGCAGGACCCCCTGCGGTTCCGTGCACTAATACAGCGTAAGTCGCAAACAAGCATGCGAATAAAATACAATCACTCATAAGATAGACCCAAAATCCAAAAACTTTGGTATCTAAAATGTCGTGAGGCCTATGTAAAACATGAGATACATTAGAAGTCATCAGATTATCAGTTGACATCTTTCAAGCCTGCCTTGCTCAATTGTTTATAATGTTTATTTTCAATATACTGAATTTCATCTACTGGTATATAATAATCAATATTTTCATCGAAGCTCTTAGCTATCCATGCTACTATAATGCCTATGAAACCAACGATAGCCATCCACCAAATATTCCAAATCATTGCGAAACTGAATAGCAAACTAAATCCAGCAATAATAACGCCAGCACTTGTATTTTTAGGCATATGAATTGGCTCATATCTAATTGGTTTATTATATGCCTCGTCTTTTTCTTTTAGGTACCAAAATTCATCACGATCATGAATTTGTGGCACTACTGCAAAATTATATAACGGAGGTGGAGATGAAGTTGACCATTCCAGTGTACGAGCATTCCATGGGTCGCCAGTAAAATCACGATTATACTCACGATCACGCACACTAACAAAAATCTGAATCAGCTGAAATAAGATACCACAGGCAATCAATGTGGCACCGCAAGCAGCTACCACTAACAGAGAATGAAATGCGGGATTAATATTTTGACTAAGACGACGAGTCATGCCCATAAAACCAAGAGCATATAGGGGCATGAAGGCAATAAAAAAACCAATTATCCAGCACCAAAATGCACGAATGCCCCATATTTCATTAAGACGAAAACCAAAAATTTTAGGGAACCAGTAAGTTAATCCGGCAAAGCAACCGAACACCACGCCGCCAATAATCACATTATGAAAATGAGCAATTAGAAATAAACTATTATGCAGCACAAAATTAGCAGCTGGCACCGCTAGTAGAACACCAGTCATCCCGCCTATAGAAAAAGTAATTATAAACCCAATAGTCCATAACATAACAGAATTAAACTGTATACGCCCTTGATATAATGTAAACAACCAGTTAAAGATCTTAACGCCAGTTGGAATAGAAATTATCATAGTGGCAATGCCAAAGAAAGCGTTCACATTCGCGCCTGACCCCATAGTAAAAAAGTGGTGCAACCATACAATAAATGACAACAAAGTAATAGCAATAGTTGCCCAAACTAAAGAGGTATAACCAAACAAACGTTTTTTAGAAAAAGTAGCAGTAACTTCAGAAAAAATACCAAATACAGGTAACGCTAAAATATAAACTTCTGGGTGGCCCCAAGCCCAAATCAAATTAATATACATCATCATATTACCACCCATATCGTTGGTGAAGAAATGAGTACCAAGATATCTATCTAGGGTTAGTAACGCGATAGTTACAGTAAGAATAGGAAACGAAACAATAATAAGAACATTAGTACAAAGAACTGTCCAAGTAAATACCGGCATCTTCATTAACGACATACCTGGAGCACGCATCTTTATAATAGTAGAGAAAAAATTTATACCAGTCATAAGAGTGCCTAATCCGGACACTTGTAAACTCCATATCCAGTAATCAACCCCTACGCCGGGGCTATACTTTTTACCAGATAACGGCGGATATGCCAGCCAACCAGTTTGTGCAAATTCACCAATGCCCAAGGAGAGGTTAATTAACAAAACCCCTACAACAAATAACCAGAAACTTAAGGAATTAAGAAATGGAAAAGCCACGTCACGCGCACCGATTTGTAATGGTATTACAATATTCATTAGACCAATCACAAGTGGCATTGCCATAAAGAAAATCATAATTACGCCATGAGCAGTGAAAATTTGATCATAATGATGAGGAGATAAAAACCCAGACTCGCCTGCAGAAGCGATCGCCTGCTGACTCCTCATCATTATAGCATCTGCAAAGCCACGCAACAGCATAACTATTGCTATCATGATATACATGATACCAATTTTTTTATGATCGACCGACGTTAACCAATGCTCCCATAGCCACCTCCATTTACCTAGATATGTTACAAGCGACACAAGAACCATACCGCCAATAATAATCGCAATAACAGCAAGCATAATAATTGGCTCGTGATATGGAATAGCATCAAGCGTTAATTTTCCGAACATAACTTATCTCCTCAGATCTGGCACGAATATGTTCGCCGCCAATGTATGTATCATCTCTTATATCTATGCATGGATGCATAGTAGCACCGTGATGCATGTCAGTATCACTGATAAACTTTGCAATAGTGTCTTTAAATAAATTCGGCTTTACGCTGGAAAAATAGGCGACTGCATTATTTTGACTCGGCATAGCTAGTTCATTAAAATCATTGGTAGAGTTAAGATTCTTAGGTGATTTTTTAATTTTAGCTACCCACTTATCAAAAATGTCTTGAGTCGAAGTAACAATCGCAGTAAACTTCATACCAGAAAACCCACTACCACTGTAACTACTAGAAATACCAGCGTATTCACCAGCTTCTTTACCAATCAAATATAGTTTAGTTTGCATACCCGCCATAGCATAAATCTGCCCACCTAACTGACTGATAAAAAATGAATTCATTACTGATGCAGAAGTAATTTTAAATTGAACAGGAACATCTTTCGGAAATGCTAATTCATTAACAGTAGCAATACCTTGTTCTGGATAAATAAATAACCATTTCCAATCGAGTGATATCACTTCAATACTCATGGGTTTCTTGTCAGTGACAATCGGTTTAAAAGGATCAAGATCATGAGTAGTCTTCCAGGTAATAGTACCGAGAATGGCAATAATAATAACTGGAATTGTCCAAACAACTACTTCAATCTTATTAGAGTGTTCCCAGTTAGGACGATATTTTGCTTTTTTATTAGAGCCTCGATACTTCCAGGCAAAAGTGAGCGCCATTAAAATAACTGGTATAACCACAATGAGCATTAACAAAATTGCAGTAATAATTAATGAGCGTTGTTCAATACTAATTACCCCTTTAGGGTGCATCAATACCATATTATTATGGCAACCACTAAGCGCTACTATTTCTACAATGATTGATATGATTCCAATAATATTACTATATTTCCTCAGTCTCATATAATGACTCCAATTGCAAATACTTTATTATCATTTTATGCATATAGACATTTTACGAGAATAACGCAGCACTGTAAACATACTTACAGATATACTGCTATTACTTTAAACCACTGACTTTGAACTACATTTAAACCACTGACTTCAAGCTACATAAGGTATACTAATAGTACTAATCTTATTTACGCTACCTATCTTTTGAATTCCTAAAATACTTAAATTTTTCTCTTATATTATAACTAATTAATTAATTAATCATATATTTGTATATAATAATTAAGTATAATATGCATTTTGATATATCTTGAGAACTTACTAAAGACATGTACGCTACTAAGTTAGTATAGTCTGTTAATCGATACATAGATACTCCGATGTCTATGTAGCTAACTAAAAGAATTTATTATGATATTGTCTAACGTAGATGAAAGGCCTGTTAAGAACAATAATAATCTAAGTATATGCGATGATATACTAAAATATATATTAAAAATAAAAAATATATTTATAATGCATATTACTTACTTTTATGCATTATTTGATTCTAAATATATTTTATAATAATAAAAAACAATTTTTGTTATTAATATTAAACTCATAAACTTAATCATAGAGATTTTATTATAAAATATCATAATTATTACTTATACTTACTAAATTATTACTTTTACTTCCTAAGTAAACTTAATGCAATTCTAGTGATATAAAACTAACTAAAGCCTTAAATTACTAATACTATTACCTTAATAACTAATACTAAAGTAAGCTTTGGTTATATAATTCTGCTAATTAGTGGCAGAATTGCAATCTTATCATCACCTAAATAATAAAGATATCTAATATATCCCTTGCATAAAGCATGTTTAGAGGAAATGTTTACTTAACTACTCTCAGGTAAGAGATATAAGACATAATGATAATTTTCAAATTTATTCTTCGATAATCAAAATACTAAAAATACTAGAAAATAAGACTATTAATCAGCATAGTACCAAACTAAGTAATACAATACTAACAGCATTATGTTAAGTTATATACTCAAATTCTATTTAAATATCAGTGTTCAATATGTACTTTTAGTAAAGTAACTAATGGCCTATTAAAAATTTTGTCAGATTAATCTAGGTATTTTGCTAAATCAATATTTTAATTATGATGCACTACAGCACGATATTTTAGGGAAATAAAATTTCCTGTGATCGCTTAACAAAACCTGCTGCAATATGTCTCAAACACAACAGAGTCTATAAATTATAGTAGAGTAGTAGAGTCATTAAGTATAAAATTAATATTTTATTTTTTAATGTCTTCTTTTACCAAGTGAAGAAAGACATATTTATTTTACTGATTATTTTAATATCAGTACGCCCACACTTCTACATCAGTATATAGATTATTAATCATAACTAACAAATAAATTATGCTATAATATCTAATCCTATCCTAGTTAAAAAATGAATATATTTTTTAGTGATTACTATAAAGAAACATATATCGCAAATAAAAATTAAATGTTCTTTATACTATCATATAATAAAAGTTATGATTAAAACTATTTATAGTTAATTTTTGATTAATAGTTATTGACTACAATAATTACATTATTAACAATATATTTAATAAAATTATGATAGCGTAAGTGACCTAATACTAACGATAATACTGAGTAAATGAAAATCACGTGTCTTAGTAATTACTGTATTATTTTAATTTATTTAGATGTCATTAAAACAATATAATTGTCATAAATTATTAACTATGGATGTAGCAATAAATATGTATTTATCTCTATATTTATTATTTGCCAATAAGGTACACTTAACTTACAGATCACATCAAATTCATGCCAAGATACTCAGTTGGTTATCTACCACTTATCGCGGAAGAAGTAGTAGTGTTTCCTAGCAAGGCAACAAAATATAGTATATATTAGTAATTATTATATTTATAAATAAATAATTATAATATGAGATTATGCTCAATAATTATTATATTTATATCTAATATTATAAGGATTCCCCTTATGGTTCATGAAACAATAGAAGAGAAGTTAAAAGCAGCGTTTAAACCTGAGCATCTAGATATAATTAATGAAAGCTATCAACACAACGTACCTATCAACTCTGAAAGCCATTTCAAAATAATATTAGTTAGCAATTTCTTTATTAAAAAAACACTCTTAGCACGTCATAGATCGATATATAGTGTGCTAACAGCAGAAATGGCAAATGGGTTGCACGCGCTAGTCTTGCATACTTATACCTTAGATGAGTGGAAAAAAAAACAGGACATTATTTCTGTTTTACCACATAGTTACTGTAAAGAATTCTAAACATCCAATTAACATTGACAACAATAGTAAAATTATTTCTCTTGATTTAGGGATTATAAAGAGTAATTTCAGGAGCAACCTGTGAGTGATTTATGATTTTAGCTTTCACGATCGCAGAGATCATTACTAGGCATATGTCAGCCTAATACGTGAGCTAAATAATCACTAAGTCAATAAAATATATATTTTAATACGCTAGTATTACTTTGCTTTCTTCAGCTATCACCGCAGGCACTGCTATAATATTATGTTTTATTCTTCTAGAATAGTTTTGGTACACTTCTATCGTTAGGGTCTCTGTTCTATATTTAGCTGTAATGGTAATTGAGTGAAGTGAACAGAGCACTGTGATTTTTTTGAGGTAAAAAGATGCAAGTTTCATTAGTAACCACTCAAGGTCTCGGGCGTCGTCTTTCTATTACCGTGCCTGCTGAAAGCATTAGTGAGGCAGTTAACAATAAATTAATTCATGCCATAAAAAACATTAGCATTGATGGCTTCCGTAAAGGAAAAGTACCACGTAAGATCATTGAACAGCGTTATAGATCTTCTATTAGCAAAGACGTGCTCAATGAAACAATGCGATGCTGCTTTATTGATACAATAACTAAAGAAAATATTCATCCAGCAGGTGCGCCGAATTATCTAGCAGGAGAATATAGAGAAGGTAAAGATTTTAATTTTGTCATTGAGTTTGAAGTATATCCAGACATTAAACTAAAAAATTTAAAAAATATTGAAATCGAGATGCCAGTTGTTGAAGTTACTGATAACGATATTGACACAATGATAAAAACTTTACGCACGCAACAGGCAACCTGGCAGATAAGTAATGACACAACCAAGACTGGAGACCGCGTAACCATTAGGTTCACTAGTTCCATAGAAAACGAAGCATTTGAAGGCGCCCGCGATTCTGATTTTATTCTAGTTATAGGTCAAGGACGCATGATGACAGATTTTGAAGAAGGTTTGATTGGCCACAATGCTGGAGAAGAGTTCATTATTGATGCTTACTGCCCAGAAGACTGTCATGCAAAAAATCTAAAAAGTAAAAAAGCTAAATTTACTATTTTTCTTAAAAAAGTTGAAAAACGTGAACTGCCAGAACTAAATAAAGATTTTATAAAGTATTTTGGTGTAACTGATGGCTCAATAGATAGTTTGCGCAAAGAGGTAAGCAAAAATATGGAGCGTGAACTTAAATGGGCTGTGCGTAATCGTATTAAAACTCAGGTAATCAATAGCCTGATTAGTGCTAATAATATTGCCATACCATCTGTAATAATTAGCAATGAAATTAATATTCTACGTGATGAGATCGCACAGCAGTTTCATGGAAATAAACAGCATACATTGAAAGTATCAAACGAACTACTTGAAGAGCAAGCCCGGAAACGTGTTGCTATTAGGCTACTATTAAATACAGTAGTAAGCGATAATAATCTGCAAGTTGATGAAAAACGTGTAAAAACATTAATTCAAGACATAGCTTCTGCCTATGACGACCCAAACGTAGTTATCACACTCTACAGTAAAAATAAAGATCTGATGAACAATATACGCAATATAGCATTAGAAGAGCAAGCAATTGAAGCCCTATTAATAACAGCAAAAGTTATTGAAAAAGCCTTTACTTTCAATGAAATAATGAACCAACATCAATAGACGTAGCAATAGTATTTGAGTGCATAGGTGCGCTTGGGTTTCATTAACTGAGAGATTACGTAATAGGCTGTGACAATAAAAGCCCGTAACCTTCTTCAGTTGCGGGCTTTTATTGTATTACATTACTTATTAATCTCAGTTTTAATTGACGTAATGTAAAAATGTTTACTTATTTATATATTAGTCGAATCAGTAGAACAATAATTACAAAGAGAAGGCGATAAAATAAATACAATCCTTACGTCAACTTAAAGTCATCACTACACAATCTGTAATAATCTAGCAATTATTTACTACAATATATGAGACCACTAAATACCTATTAGCTAAGATCGTAAGCAAGTAGAGTACTTGAGCATAGTTATAACAACTATTATTAAGTATAATTAGTGTGTTAAAAGAGGGGTGTAAACTCTAGCAACTAAATAATTTTTATTAGGGGACAGTAATGTCGTACAGTGGGAAAAAAAAACAATTTACACCTAATATAGCCTTGGTGCCAATGGTGGTAGAACAAACTGCAGGTGTAGAACGCTCTTACGATATATATTCGCGCCTACTCAAAGAGCGCATTATTTTCCTAATAGGTCAAGTTGAAGACCACATGGCTAATTTAATTGTAGCACAAATGCTTTTTCTAGAAGCAGAAAACCCAGAGAAAGATATTTTTCTCTACATTAACTCGCCGGGAGGCGTGATCACTGCAGGCATGTCAATTTATGACACTATGCAGTTCATTACATCCAATGTAAGCACTATTTGTATTGGACAAGCTTGCTCAATGGGATCCCTTTTATTAACTGCGGGCACTAAAGGAAAGCGTTTTTGCTTATCTAATTCACGCGTGATGATTCACCAGCCGCTAGGTGGTTATCAAGGACAAGCGACAGATATCGAAATCCACGCACGTGAAATACTAAAAGTTAAGGCGCGTATGACTGAACTAATGGCAGAGCATACTGGCAAGTCATTGGCAGAGATTGAATATGATACTGAGAGAGATAGATTTATGACTGCGACTGAAGCCGTAGAGTATGGCTTGGTCGATGGCATTCTGACACACCGTAGTTATAATAATAACTAGAGTATCACAATCAGAGTAAATATAGTTTGTTCTGCTGGTGATTATCGGTGCTCCCAATAAATTTAGGATATTACTACAGCGGAATAAAGACTAAGAAGAGGTTTGACTTATGACAGATAGACGCAAAGACGGTTTGGGAAAGCTAATGTACTGCTCTTTCTGTGGCAAAAGCCAGCATGAAGTACGTAAGCTCATCGCCGGCCCGTCAGTCTATATCTGCGATGAATGTGTTGACTTGTGTAACGACATTATTCACGAAGAGATTAAAGACGTTGTACCGCAGCGTGAACGCAGTGAACTACCTACCCCGCACGCAATTGGCCAGCACCTAAATGACTATGTTATTGGCCAAGAGCAAGCGAAGAAAGTACTTGCAGTTGCGGTATACAACCACTATAAACGCCTGCGTAATGTCAGTGCTAGTAATGGTGTAGAATTGGGTAAAAGTAATATTTTACTAATTGGCCCTACTGGCAGCGGTAAGACGCTACTCGCAGATACCCTAGCACGTTTTCTAGATGTACCGTTCACAATGGCTGATGCCACTACGTTAACTGAGGCAGGTTATGTTGGAGAAGACGTAGAGAATATTATCCAGAAACTATTACAGAAATGTGATTACGACGTACAGAAAGCACAACGTGGTATCGTCTATATCGATGAAATTGATAAGATTTCTCGTAAGTCGGATAACCCTTCTATTACTCGTGATGTATCTGGAGAAGGTGTACAGCAAGCGCTATTGAAATTAATTGAAGGAACAATTGCTGCCGTTCCTCCACAGGGTGGGAGAAAACATCCGCAACAAGAGTTTCTGCAAGTTGATACCTCAAAAATTCTATTTATCTGCGGCGGTGCTTTTGCTGGCCTAGATAAGGTTATCGGTCAGCGTATAAATATAAGCTCTGGTATTGGTTTTGGCGCAACCGTAAAAGGAGAGCGCGAAAAAATGACAGAAAGTGAACTGCTGCTGCAAGCTGAACCAGAAGATTTAATCAAATTTGGTCTAATTCCTGAATTTATCGGTCGTTTACCAGTAGTGGCAACTTTAAGCCAATTAAGTGAAAAAGCACTGATTAGAATCTTGAAGGAACCAAAAAATGCTCTTACTAAGCAATATCAGGTATTATTTAACCTAGAAGGTACTGAGCTAGAGTTCCGTGACGAGGCATTAAACGCCATTGCTAAAAAAGCTATGGCGCGCAAAACCGGTGCCCGTGGTTTGCGCGCCATAGTAGAATGCGCATTACTCGATATCATGTATGATCTTCCATCGATCAATAGCGTAGATAAAGTAGTAATCGACGAGTCAGTGATTACAGGGCAGTCAAAGCCGCTTTTGATTTATAGTAAACCTGAAGCACAAGCTTCAGGCAAGTAATTCGTCATTAAAACCATGATACTAGATAGTAAAATGGGGGATAATGTCCCCCATTTTACTATTTTCTAGATGTTGAATGTCAATAATGCATCCCCATATACTCACAAATAGATTTTGTGAAACAAATGATGCTGACATCTTATTAGATATCCTCTAAACCCTGGCGGAAATTAAAACCAAGAGAGAGCTCTATGAACCCTGAGCGTTCCGAACGCATTGAAATCCCTGTTTTACCATTGCGCGACGTAGTGGTGTATCCGCACATGGTCATTCCATTATTTGTTGGTAGGGAAAAATCGATTCGGTGCCTAGAAGCAGCAATGGATCATGACAAAAAGATCATGCTGGTGGCACAGAAAGATGCATTAACGGATGATCCTAGTATTAAAGATTTATTCTCTGTCGGTACAGTAGCATTGATTTTGCAGATGCTTAAATTACCAGACGGTACAGTAAAGGTGCTAGTTGAAGGTCTTCAACGCAGACATATAACTGAGCTTTCCGATAGCGGTGAATATTTTATCGCTCAAACGGAATATCTTAAGCCACCAGTACTTGATGAACGCGAACAAGAAGGACTAGTACGCACTGCTATTAACCAATTTGAAGGTTACATAAAATTAAACAAAAAAATACCCCCGGAGGTATTAGCTTCACTTAATAGCATCGATGATGCTGCACGTTTAGCAGATACCATCGCGGCGCATATGCCACTAAAGCTCACCGACAAGCAGTCAGTATTAGAAATGTTTGATATCACTGAACGTTTAGAATACTTAATGGCAATGATGGAATCAGAAATTGACTTACTACAGGTAGAAAAACGCATTCGTAATCGTGTCAAAAAACAGATGGAAAAAAGTCAACGTGAATATTATTTAAATGAACAAATGAAAGCGATCCAAAAAGAACTTGGCGAAATGGATGATGTACCTGATGAACATGAAACTCTAAAACGCAAAATATCAGCGATAAAAATGCCGAAAGAGGCACGACAAAAAACTGAAGCAGAACTACAAAAGCTAAAAATGATGTCACCAATGTCTGCAGAAGCTACTGTAGTACGCGGTTATATTGACTGGATGATACAAGTACCATGGAATGCTCGCAGCAAGGTGAAAAAAAACTTACTTAAAGCACAGGAAGTACTTGATATTGATCACTATGGTCTTATACGTGTCAAAGACCGTATTCTTGAATACCTAGCTGTACAGAGCCGTGTAAGTAAAATAAAAGGACCTATTCTGTGTCTAGTTGGTCCTCCTGGTGTAGGTAAAACCTCCCTGGGACAGTCAATAGCTAGGGCTACGGGACGCCAGTATATCCGCATGGCACTAGGCGGGGTACGGGATGAAGCAGAAATTCGCGGTCATCGACGCACTTACATTGGTTCAATGCCAGGTAAGCTTATCCAAAAAATGGCTAAAGTTGGAGTGAAAAATCCGTTATTTCTATTAGATGAAATTGATAAAATGTCTTCTGATATGCGCGGGGATCCTTCTTCAGCACTGCTTGAAGTACTAGATCCAGAACAAAACGTAACATTTAATGATCACTACCTAGAAGTAGATTATGATCTATCTGATGTCATGTTTGTTGCTACCTCTAACTCAATGAATATCCCTGGACCGTTATTAGACCGGATGGAAGTAATCCGCTTATCAAGCTATACAGAGGACGAGAAATTTAAAATTGCTAAGCAACATTTATTGCCAAAGCAACTTGAGCGTAATGCAGTAAAACAAAGTGAACTCATACTAGATGATAGCGCTATTATCAATATTATACGTTATTATACTCGAGAAGCTGGGGTACGTGGTCTCGAAAGAGAAATATCTAAGTTATGTCGTAAAACAGTAAAAACACTATTAATAGATAAAAAAGTTAAATATATCGAAATTAATGGTGATAATCTGAAATATTATCTAGGTGTGCAGCGTTTTGACTATGGTCATTCAAATACTGAAAATCGCGTAGGACAAGTTACTGGCCTAGCATGGACAGAAGTAGGTGGAGATTTACTAACCATCGAAACAGCCTGTGTAACAGGAAAGGGTAAACTAACATATACTGGCTCATTGGGCGAAGTAATGCAGGAATCAATCCAAGCCGCATTAACAGTTGTGCGGGCACGCACAGAAACACTAGGCATCAACGCTGATTTCTATGAAAAACGAGATATTCATGTCCATGTACCAGAAGGGGCTACACCAAAAGATGGCCCGAGCGCAGGTATCGCAATGTGTACAGCACTAGTTTCCTGTCTCACAGGAAACCCTGTCCGTGCTGATGTAGCAATGACTGGTGAGATCACCCTACGAGGTCAAGTGTTGCCAATAGGTGGATTAAAAGAAAAACTATTAGCAGCGCATCGAGGAGGTATTAAAACTGTACTAATTCCGTATGAAAATAAACGCGATTTAGAAGAAATTCCTAGCAATGTTCTTGCTGATCTAGAAATTTATCCAGTACAAAAGATTGATGAGGTTTTGAATATTACTTTGCAAAATCCTACATACACCGCACTGTCAAGCACAGTAAAACGGTAAAAAGTAAAAAGTGTTGATACAAATAATACTGATAAATCATTTCTAACTTACTAGCATTTTTGTGCGACTAAATTAGAAATTGTTGGCCTACGCTTAGCCTTGAAGTCAGTGGCCTACTGAAATTTAACGAGATTAATATGACCGCTGTGCTGCTGCCAATGTAAATATTTTAAGGGCAGTGATAGAATTCTAAAGAGGATTATAAAGTGAATAAATCACAACTGATCGATAAAATTGCTACAGGTGCTGATATTTCTAAAGCGTCAGCGGGGCGTGCTTTAAATGCAGTAATTGCTTCTATTACCGACTCCTTAAAATCAGGTAATAATGTATCCCTAGTAGGTTTTGGTACCTTTATTGTACGCGAGCGTTCAGCGCGTACTGGGCGAAACCCACAAACAGGTAAAGAAATAGCTATTGCGGCAACTAAAGTGCCAACTTTTCGTGCAGGAAAAGCGCTTAAAGACGCAGTAAATTAATAACTGGAGTTTAACTCTATTGTTAAATAGATGTCATAATAAACAATTATCTGACATAAAGCAACTAATACGGTATCATAAAAGGCGTGCCTTAGAGACGCGCCTTTTATTTTATCACAGGGAGAACACCCTACTTAAAAGGTGTTAATCCACATGAGAGCGGGGTGTCATCAAATTATGATGGACAATTTACGCAAGACTACAAATCACATAATAATAAAAATTATCTTAGCATTGGTAATATTATCATTTATTTTTACTGGAGTAGGGAATTATCTAATTAGCACCCCTGAAGACTATATAGCAAAAGTAAACGATCAGATAATCACACGTACTCAAGTAGAACAACTTTTCCAAAGCGAACGCCAACATATTCAGCAACAAGCAAATGACGATGTCTCTATGCTGGATAGTCATGAAGATTATATGCGTCAACAAATATTATCACAGTTAATCGATAATATCCTACTAGTTCAATACGCTAAAAAATTAGGTCTAGGAGTTAGTAACGAGCAGATTAAAAATACTATCCGAAAAATACCTTATTTCCAAAAAGATGGTCAATTTGATAAAGATCAGTATCTTGATCTAATTAATCGTATGGGCGATACTGTTGATCATTTTGCACTACTCATACGCGAGCAATTAATTATACAACAAATATATCAAGCCTTTATCGAATCAAATTTTATACTGCCCGCTGAATCTAAAGCTATGTCATCTTTAATATTACAGCAACGTAATGTACGACTGGCAAAAATAGATCTTAAAAAATTAGAAGATAAGCAAAGCGCTAGCGAAGATGAGTTAAAAAACTACTACAAGCAAAACCAAAAGAGCTTTATTTCACCCGAGCAAATTAAGATTAGTTATATTTTAATAGATGCAGCATTTATGAAAGAAAAAATACAGGTTAACGATATAGATATTAGCACCTATTACGATCAAAATAAAAACAACTACAGTCAATCAGAGCGTAAGAATTACAGTGTGATCCAGTTAAAAACTAAACAAGAAGCTGACGGAATACTCGTTCAACTAAAAAAAGGTGGTGATTTTGCTACCTTAGCACAGAATAAATCTATCGATATTATCTCACGCCGCACTAATGGCTCATTAGGCTGGCTAGAAGCAGAAAATACTCCAAACGAGCTAAAAAAAGCCAACCTAACCGAGAAAGGTCAACTGTCCGGCGTAATAGAGTCTTCAATTGGCTATTTCATTGTAAGACTTAATGATATTGAGCCTGAGAAAATCAAGTCATTAAAAGAAGTGCATGATATTATTGCTAAACAGATTCGTAAGGAGAGAGGGCTGGATGCCTATTACGCACTACAACAAAAGGTGAGCGAAGCAGTACATAGTGATAATGAATCTTTAGTTTCTGCTGAAGTCGCATCAAACATAAAAGCAATACAAACTGGCTGGTTTACTCGCGACAACATTCCAGCTGAGCTGCACTTTGAACCGATAATAAAATGGATCTTTAATAACGCACTAGTGAGTAATAATAGTGCATTAAGACATAACTCTGATGTGATTACTGTAGAAGGTGATCGAGCATTTGTAATGCGCGTTTCTGCTTATAAAGCAGAAAATATTAAATCTTTCGATGAAGTTAAGGACCAAGTAACAAAACAATTAAAACACAATAAAGCAATAACCGAAGCTAAACTGCAAGGCGAGCAAATTTTAACAACCTTAAAACATAGAAAAGATATAGAGTTAATGAGAAATGCTCATATAGTATTTGGTAGTCAACAAAAAATTATGCGTACGTCAGAAGATAATGCATTAATAAAAGCTGTATTTTCTCTACCATACCCAAAAAAAGATAAAACAGTTTATGGTATCTCACAAGACAATCAAGATAATATAGTATTGATCGCACTTGATTCAGTTACGCCAATAGTTTTATCAAATGATGACATGAAAATATTCATTAAAAATATGCAACAAGACGCTTCCAATGCCACATTTTACTCGTTACTTACTAACCTACGTAAATACGCTAAAATTAAGATAAATAATACTGAGCAATATCAACCTTAGTAATCACTTTATTCCTATAAAGGTAATTAATTATCGTAATATACAACAACTTTTGTATACTATGCTATATTATGAAAATCTACTGATTTTTAAATATTAATAACTATCATTGTAAAAATAATATTTTTTTAAAAAACAATACCCAAATATAAAATATATAGTTATATTATAAATATATAGATATATATAAAAAGGTGATTATCTCTGCACTATTTAAAAATACTTTAATATAGTTCTAATGCAAAAATTAGTACAGCACTCAAATTAGTATCTTATATATATTTTATCTATATCACTATCTTGTTGTATCATCAGATACAACCGAACTGTATTTAATATTATTTTATATAGTTAGCACATAACTTATCTCACTTAATTATTACTGTAATATTTACTTAGAATATAATTTCAATATCCTGTATCTAGAATATTTAGCGACTAAAAAAATTAATGACTTCATGCAGTATATATGCTTAATTAGTATAATTTAACTAAATAATCTAAAAGTGATAATTTTAAAAAAATAATATAGATAATCATAAAATCTTGATGATTATTATAATAATAAATAAGTATTAGAATAACTATAATATTATGTAACCTAACTGAGTAAGCATGCAGAAATGGATGATATAAAATTAGATATTCTACCAATACAAAATATTAGAATACAAAATATTATATAATTTTACTTAAGTGAATAACAAAATATAAAGGCATTTAATGACAAGACTAGGTATCATCTTTTCTTGTAGTAGCAATATGCTAAGAATTAGGATTGCATAATACTAGGTACACTAAATACATAATATATATCTATGCACGATAACTACGCTATATGAAAAAAAACACTAAGAAACAACTAGTAGTGCGCACAATAACTTAAGTAATACCATTGAATTACTGTACTTGCTCTAGAGTTATTAAGCAAACACCATATGTATTTATATGATTAAATAATCAATATTACAGCATTTATTTAATTCACTCATTCAATATATTCGAAATGATTAATTAACAGGCTTAACTTATAACTTTGTGCATAATGTAGAATATAGCTAAATATTCAGCAAAAAAACAAAAAACGACGCATTTAGTTCATAATACAATAGACCGCATTAAAAAGGTATATATACTTTGAAGAAATACTACCAAGAATAAAATTTGCTATTTACAGGTTAACGATAACTACCTTCATCTCTAAAAATTAATTCCTTAACTTATATCAAGTATATAGTACTAATTATCAATTTAACACATATCTGACAATTATACAAACAGTATAAAGCTGATCTTCTGATATAAAGCTTCATTATACATTTCAGGACTCTTGTATGTACTAAATCATACCAACTATAACAAGATATAGCTACTAATAAGATATATATCTTATCTAGCGATAATCTATACTATTTATAATACTATTATAATGCAAGTGTCTATTTTATACCATATATTGATAAGTACTTAAAAGCAAGTAATAATATTACTAATTAATTATAATAAAAACTATGAACATGAACTATTAATACCGTCCAATATCCCTGAGCACTTCTAACTAATACATATAATATTATTCTTAGTGACACAACTTTAGTAAATATTTACACTAACTAAAAATAATAGTATATTACTACATAGTAATCATATAGCAATAATTGCAAAAACTAAAATCATTATGAAATATACGATATATTAAGAACAGAATAAGGATATATAACAGTATAGCTACAATGTATATATATTATACTTTGCATTTAAATATCCTCAGCCCTTAGATATATTTTAGTACTTTACTAATATTTATAAATATCATATTCATAAATATTTAAAGTTATATAGCTTTTCTCTATCAGAGCTCAATAAAAATTTAATTCCTTTTCCCAGAAAAGGAAAACAAGATATTATATATAATAATACTTATTTTATTTATTATAAAATATAAATAAATAAATTAATTATTTAATTTTATATACTATTATTCATATATAAAAAATATAAAACCATATTGAGATATATTTGATATCGTTAGCATCTTCATGCTTGAGAATTAATTTATGAATAACATATGTATGTTATTGTCATGGACAGATAAATGTCCAAAACAACTAATGGGATATTTATCTTATCTTAAAATATAATGCATAAAGTTTAATACTCACAAAATAAGTATTCTGATTCTGTTATTACCTGAACAAATACTACTATTATTACTGCTTAACTTTAAGTACGTAACTCTATACACAATGCAATAATCAAGTAATTAACATAAATAATATGTTAAACCAAAATACAATGATATATATCATAAATAATATCGTATTCTAATATACTAAATACTATCATAAAATAAAATTAAGATTTATATCCATAATTTTTATGTAAGAATAATTATTCTGACTAGTGAATAACTATATTAGAAAATATTCTCAATAAAAATATTTTTATAACAATGTTTTTTAATTAATCATTAAAAAGCCATTATAGCGCAAAATTTTTTATATATTAAAATAACAAGTATTTTAATGTCTATTAAAATTGATTTTTATCAAGTAAGTACCTAAGGTAGGTACATATTTTGCGCCAAACCATATAATATTTGATACTAATAAAACTAATAAGAACAAAAACTATGCAATAGTTACTAACTTCATTAGTAAAAAAACAAAATTTTTAACTATAGGCGATATAACTGTAGAGCAGTCAAAATATATTTAACACACTATTGATCATTTCCTTCTTCTCTTCTTAAATGAGATTGCTCATTGTAATATTTTCCTGTAATCTTAAATTTTAACAAATCTCATACCTGTACGCTAACAAAAAAACTAAGAAATATTGAATATTATTATTAACATTATATAATACAGCACAATAAAATTCAATTAAATAAAGTCCTCACTTTCATACTAGTGGTAATAATAAACTTAGCATGTCTACAAAAATGAATATCTTTAATACCCTTGGAATAGTCTCAAGCCTTATAGACGAACATATTATGACTGCATCTATTTTAGCATTAATTGTGATTTTATTTATTACTTTAAACCATGAAACACTAGTACAAAAATTTACTTCAGCTTATTCTACTTATACCTACTTATGAAACAATATTAATCCACATATTATATTTATGGTAAAATTGTCATGGCTACTAGACCTACTAAACTATTTATTCATACCTATGATCAATATATTATTAGCTAAAATGCATCTAGAAACTATCTTTCGTGATACACCATTACGCATCTTTATAGAGCACTAATTATATTGATCATCTTTTAATATACGAGGCATAAAGATAATCACTAACCTGAATACTATTATTCTAGCGGTGCAAGTAGTTATCATTATTTTACCCTCTATCCTTGTAATAAACGGTATTAATCACAGATAAAGTAGTGACGCTTTGCTTAATAGCCTCTGATTTTGATCTAAAAACACTAATATAGCCCCTCTAATTACTAGAACTACTATTTTTTGTTTTTTATTCCTTGCTTTGATAGTATCAGTTCATTACAAAAGGTAACTAAAGATACAAAAAATAATCCCGAAAGCAATATGCCTTGTAGCATTAATCAGTAATTTATTTTTTGTAATTATATCTTCATTTATTTAAATAGATTTCCTAATCTCTCTTATTTTAAAGACCCTAATACCTAACAATCTAAATTATACTATATATGTAGCAAAAACATGATTTCAATCAGTAATTTTAATAATATCTACCATAAAAGTATAAACTTCTAGTATAAAAACTCATATCAGTGTGTCGTATTTCATGCGTATTATAGATCGTAATGATGTATTTCTAATCCTACTCTTTATATATGTGCATCCAAAATAATATTCTCTAGCACTTAATGTATTACGAGTTAGTATAATCTTACTGTTCGCGGTATCTTTTAATTTAGTCATAGCTATTCTTCTAATCAATTTTAATACATTAATAACTTTTACCTTATAAATCTACTTTTACCTTTGTTAATTTATCAGTGATAGTTAAGTTTTGCATCGGATGCAAAACTAAATGGCACGCAAAAAGATATCTTCAATTATTTAATCTTACTAATGATACATGCACAACAATAATAGGCATACTAACTGTAAGTGCTGTAAGCGCACTCTGGATTAACCTAGAAGCACACTCAATAACATTAAGTTTTCCATGGGGTAATTTGACTAATCTATCTATTTTAACTTGCAGTTTCTATATAAGAGCACCATAAGCAAATAAAGAAATGCATCACTAGCGGAATGAGTTTAATATAGTATTAAGCCATACCATGAAGCTAAATTTTTATAGTAAATTAGCTATCTTACAGACATAATCAAATAAAGCATGCAGCAGTACAATTTTTTCTTTATCCTTTTCATGTAAATTATATAACTTATTTAATTGAAACATATATTTCTCTATTCGTTCTATACTTAACACCTCTTTACAATATTGTAGCCAGCGTTGTTGTTCGACATCATTTAATGTATTAAAGTAATTACGTGCACGGAAGCGAAATAATAATTCTTTTATACGGTCATCACTAGAGACTATATTAAGCGTTGAAAGGTTTTTAGGGCAAGTCTGTTTAACTATACTCATTACTGCCCTATCAGTATCACTGAAAAAACCATCATAAAGACGCGCATCAATATTATCAGAACCCTTATAAGGTTTATGTTCGGCGAACACTGCTATTACTTTTCTCAATATTTGTGGAGACTTACGCAGTATTTGTAAGTTTTGCTGACAGTTTAAACGATCAATACCTAATCTCTCTGCATGCTCCGGTAGCAGTGTTTTAGATGGCGCTAATACAGGACACTTATTAATATACACTAACATGAGTGGAACTGATGGCTTATTAACTGCTAACGCTTCATAACGTGTGTAGAGCAATTCACGCAACTGATTAGCATTTAAAGTTAATAGGCACGTTAAGTCACCAGCTAAGTCGCACATAATCACTGCATTATTATTGACAGGATGCCAAGCTAATGGCGCAACCCAACTAACATTACCACGCACTGCTCCAAATATAGCAGAAACATGCACTAACGGTGTCATTGTATCGATATCGATAAGAGTATTAAGCTTATACTTACTACGGTATTGCAGTAAAAAATTAAATAGCCGTGGCTGAGCACGCTTAACTTGCTTGGCTACAGCAATGGTTGCACAAACGTCTGACCAAGCGTCATGTGCCTGAGTATGTTTAATGCCATTAATACGGGTTAGATCTGCTAACCGGAAGCTAGGTAACCCATCTTTATTTTTCGGCCACAGAACACCGTCTGGACGTAGCGCATAACAGGCACGAACTACATTTAATAAATCCCAGCGAGAGTTACCATTTTGCCAACTATAAGCATATGGATCATAGAAATTACGATAAAAAATATTGCGGCTAACCTCATCATCAAAACCAATATTATTGTATCCGAGGATACAAGTATTAGGCATACTAAAAACATGATGAATTTGTCTAGCAAACTCTGCCTCATTGACACCTTTAGCACATGCATACTGAGGCGTAATGCCAGTAATTAATACCGCTTCAGGGTCTGGCAAATAGTCATCAGCTGGGGCACAATAAATAACTAATGGCTCTTCAATAATATTAAAATCCATATCAGTACGCACTCCAGCAAATTGAGCAGGACGATCCATAGATGGACTTTTACCAAAAGTTTCATAATCGTGAATATAAAATCTAGTCATGACTTACTACTTATTCATCTCTTTTTAATAAAAAATCTCTTCTTATTGTCACTTTTGTAGTATTATTACCAAGCAATAGACATGATGTCATACATGTAGTTGAAGAATTTTCTAATATTTATTACGCTAAATCATTATCATCTGATGTTAATATTTGAACCTATATTATAAATCATTTATCGTAAAAATAAATTTAAACTAAATTTTATCACATGGTCTAATTAACCTATGATATCGTATTTGTTCAAGCCATATAAAGATAATAAAGATAAAATAGTCGCCCAATACCTGATTTATATTACTATCAACTAAATAATCGATACGAGTAATCTGTTAAGTTTAATAAGCACATAAATATACCACTATTAGGTAGTTTTATCAATAACTTTACTTATGCCCGTAAAGTATTATTACAATCCATTGTATAATGCTTGATTACTTGAATAAAAGTATCTGCGATATTAATACCTAATATATATGTTACTATATTTTAAATAGAATTTTATTCTAAAATAAGCAATACAAATAATGCATGAATCATTTATGGCATTTTTAATTCTATCAATAAAAATGGCGTAAATAAGTAAAGATTTTTACATTTTATCATTTTATAGCGTCTAATACTATTGAATAATAAATAATAAATATTAAATATTTATATCTTGATATACTCTTCTTGATCCTATATATCTTTATCAAAATTTCTATTTGAAATAAACTAACTAAACAGTTAATTTTATTATTTAGTTATAAAATTAGTTAATCAGCAATTTTTAAATAATATATCAAACTAACTCTTAGTAGTAAATACCCTAACCACCATCTACTGAGTTAGGTTAGTAATAAGATTACTAATTGATGTTATAAATATTTTATCTTAACTTTAGTTAATATAACACAAATAAAATAGCAAACTAATATTTTTAATACCTTCCTAAAAATAACAAATAATTATATAAGCAGATAATTACTCCTTATTTTATTTATTGTATTTATTTTTAATTTTATATTATTTTTAAAGTATTATAAAAAATAATTAAACTATTACATAAAATTTTAATTTTTAACTAAAAAACTTATAAGTGTATATCCATGAAGCATAATCTTATAGTGATTAATTAGTCAGTTAAATACATATCTTTATGAGTATCTTATTTTATAATTAATTGATAACTTATATATTTTTTGATAAAAACTTCCAGATACTAAGTAAACTTCTAACGAGACAACTAAAGTTATTTAATTAATAAAGTTTAAGCCTTATTACTAAAATAAATAAAAGATGCATAGAGTAAATAAAAAAATACACAGAGGAAGATAAATAAAATCACTACAATCAACATATACTGAAATACAAATATAATAAAACTAACATACACCATTGATATACATAAACACCAGAAATGATAATAATTTATGATTATAAATATGCTAATTAGGTAATTTACATATAGCTATAAAAATTATTTAATCATATATAAACAATATTATTGAATAATATATAAATATTTATATATTATAATAAATTTAAATTTAATATCATCTTAGGTATCTTTGTGTAATAAAATATTCTACTGCCTTACTAGATAGATTACTATATGATATATATCAACACACTAGATTATGCTATATTTAGCGACAAAATTATCTTTAGAGCACATAAATATAATTCCTATGACTAATACTATAGAGATACAATAATTATCTCTATTCTTATCTTATTTATACCGATACTCTATTTCATATGAAATTACGCATATTATGTACACAAATATTAGCACAAAAGCTAAAATAATACAGACCAAATACAGTTATCTCACAAAGAAAATAAGTGCCCTTTTAGTAAAGAAGAATGAATGCCTAATTTTAATTGAGAGTGATCAAAATATATCTGGCCTATTTAAAGAAAAAAATATAATATCAATGCATTAATAGGACTTAATGATAACATTTAATATAAAACTAAATATTTAATTTACTTAACTTAAAATAGCAAGCTACGTGATAATAAAAAAAATTGATAATATACCAAGAAAAACTATAATAATATAGGTAACCAAATTCCTCATAATAATTGTCTCTCTAAACAGACATATTCAGTGCAATAAGCACTATGTATAAATTATGAAATACTATACTATAAGTTAACGATAACTGATATGTAGCTAAAAAGTAAAATTTTTACAAATAGTAAATATATCAAGCAATACTAAATAAATATACATGTAATAAATATAAGCAATAATATTATGTAACTAAGACACTAGTATAAAAATACAAAAAAAATTCAAATGTACTTTAGTATTCTTAAGCACTACTAATTTAGTATAATGTCAGAGTAACCTCTCATGAAGTATGTAAATTAGGAATCAATGCTATTTATGATTATGATCTAAATGATTGCTTATTTAATATACATTAGATTAGTACGTCTAAGCTAGATATAGCATTATGCTTTACTTACTACAAAAGAAATAAAATTTATCTCATGCGATTATACGCATATTTATTTTTTATAAAATATATCTTGTACTTTACATGCTAAGGACTATCATTTATATTACCAATTTCTGTAATATCTAACTACCAACTTAATAACTATATATAAATAATTAATTCATAGATTATGCATATAATGTTATATCCATATAAATATTATGAGTATTAATATAGCATTATAAATAATATCTCACAAATATTCAGTTATATAGTAATAGTATTGTTATAATTACTAATCAATAAAATAGTAAATTACTTTATATAAATAAAGTAAAGATATAACAATAAATAATCCAAATAAAAAATATTTTAAAAAGCATTGAATTAATATATGTGTTCCGAGTTAAGATAATGTATCATTTTAAATTACTAATGATAGAAATTAGTAATAATAAAAACATGTATTTTACTTGACAACTTAAGTAAGTACATCAAACCAAATATACATATAAGTATTGGTAATATTTAAGCTATCATTAATAATATAAACTAAGAGACGTATTAATAATTACATTACTAAAATACTAAATTATTGAAAAACATTATGAACTATTAAATAAAATACAAATCATAAGTAAAGTTAGATAAGATGCATTATTGCAGTATGATAGCTAATCTATCTTACACATAAGCTTATATAATTTTGTAATACTGATACTATGTTTAGATTTATAGATATTACCAAATAATATACACATACTATCTCTTAAGCTATAACCAAAAATACTCACACTATAGGTCACAAAATAATTTATCAATAAAATTTCTCCTATATTTAGTAAGCAAGCTTATTCACAACTAATTGTGGTATTAAGATATAATCTTGTTTGATGATATCATATTTATATACTAATATATACACTGATTACGTATATATAACTATATTTCTAAGTATTAAAGTTCATTATGATGAATGTTTATAACTAATTAGTTAATTAATTAATTGGTTATAAATACAACCAATAATCATTGTATAATCTATATTACTATATCTAATTATATGCGTTAAAAATTAATTTTAAATATATTACTAAATATAATTAATTTATCTTTGATATAAATAACTGATCTATTTATTTAAACCTTAAAACACTATACTATATGTTAATAATATATATTACTCATCTGTGAACTAACGCACACCTTAATTCATTTATCACAATAACTACTTGTGTTGTCTGATTTACTTTAAAATATCATCTTGACACTGAATAATAAACTTTACCTGTAGTACTAACAGGCATATATATTATCTGACCTAGCGCGCCTCAAGTTTTTATACTATAATCATGATAATAAAAAATCTACTATATCATTTAAATTATCATTAAAGAATAATAATAATATTATTATATTAAATATTATCAACATAATATCAAAATTGCTACTAACAACACTTAGTTACTATCCCTAAAATATATAATAATATTACTTACTATACTTAATATTCAATACTATATGTTTTATTAACCATTCATTAAATTAATCTATTATAACATAATAATTATCACAAACTTATAAAATTAATATTTTGCAACCCACTACACATTTATATCAAGATTTTAAAAAAACGATGTTTATATTATCGATTTTAGATACTCTAGATAAATCTATTAATATCTATCCATGTCATTAAATATGATACGATTACACTATCAACTATCAACTATCAACTATCAACTATCAACTATCAACTATCAACTATCAACTATCAGTTATTTATTATATAGCGATATATCTTATAACATAAATTTATAAAAAGATTACTCCTTTATATAGCTATAAATTCAACATAGCGATACTAGAATACTCGACATCATATACTAAAGCACTACTTAGAATTAATAAGTTAACTTACAATGCGTTTTAATAATCTATCCTTAAAATCAGACCAGTCAGGCTGCACATCTTCAATTATTTAATTAATAATTAAGCTCATTTCAGTGGAAATGAATAATTTTATTTTTTTACACTAAACTATTAGTAATGTATCTTACTTTTTTTACAACTATATTAATACATTATAAAAATACTCAGCTAATATAAATTATTTCATTTTGTATTAAAATACATCACGATACAGATCCACTACCAGTTATTAGATATATTTCATAAAAATATTTTTCTTAATAATTTTATACTAATATAAATAATATAATTTATAAAGACATATCTATTATAGCAACTGTTTATTCTAATTATACGCTACTATATATCATAGATATTTATACTATTATTATATTAATATAAGCATATTATTACCAAACATTAAAAAATACAACTCACTAATAATCTTTTAGTATCAAAGTGATTCCTTAAAAGGAAGATTATATTTTCAATGATTGCATTTCAGGTAATAAAAGCATTACCTACTAAGTACGTGTAATAACTTACAAAATATTACAAATAGATATCAAAAATATAATATTTTTATATATTTGTATTATCTATTATTCACAAAAAAATATAACTTATAATCAAGATTATAATTATATAAATACCCAGAAAGCTAAAATTAAATTATAACTACACCATTTACCTTCTAACATCTATAAAATAATTATAGTTTTGAAAAAGTATATAAATACTGATATTTAAATATCGATAATACTATTAAATCTTATCTAAATTGAGACTCTAATTTTATATTAATACTATGAATTGTATATTATGACCCCATGACGAACACTGTACAAAATAATCATAATAACATGAACCTTTCTGAGATCACACTTAACATATTTATACCTACTTTTAATAGTCATTAGCTAATTTTATACAATCCAAGATTGTAATTTATGCGACTAATTTTACTATACTTTAATTATACATATTGTGTATTATTACCTATAGTATAATACTATTATGCCTATGCCTATGTATGCCTATGCCTATGCCTATGCCTATGCCTATACATATATTTATGTTAATGAGCTGCATATATTAATCAATGCTATACTCTATGCATCTATTTGTTTACAGTACTTCGTCTATAATTTATAATCTTATTACTACTCATAATGGTTAAATATATATTATTTATATTTATTTTATCTCATACCATGATACCTAATCTTCTTCATTATTAATTTATGAATAATCAATAGATAATACCCCTAATCACCGTAAAGTTCAGGAGCTAATAATTTATCTCAAAATAGACAAGATTCAAATACAGTTACTGAAAAATAAAAATCTGTATAAACAGTATAGTCATAACTATAACTATAGTACAATAACAACAGTACCATAACAAAATAATAAAGCGCCAAGGATGATATTAGTTACAAATAATGTTGGTTATCTTGAGTAAGATATGATCTTAATTAAGTTACCCCTATTAGTATTGGCAATTAATTATTAAAATAACATTAATTTTTAATAGTTAGCTTTTATAGTGCCATATATTTTACCTTAAAATAATATACTTCCTATCATATTTTATATTAGTATTAGATATTACTGATACTTAGACTTAATAGTAAGATAGATATAAAGCGCTATACGCATATTTTTATATAGCTAACCTGTATCATAATGAGAATAGGAAAAAGATAAAATTATTTAGTGTTACACTATAAGTTTCTAATGAAGTCTTGATCTTTTAAAATGATAGATGTTTTGATGAAGCATCATGAGCGAATAAGATTAATAAAAATATTTTTATTAGGACTAACAAAACTAATAACAGTAATATAAGTGATAACTAAATAATCTGACTACCAAATAAAATTAAATATCTATATATGCTTGTTACAAAAGCTATACATATAGCTATAAATTCATTTTATTAGTCGTTATTTAAAGTACTAACGAATACCTTTGATATTACGATATTATTAGTGGTAATTATATTATATTTATCTATAATATATATAAGATAAATATTTATAGTAATAATTAAAAATATCAATTTCTACATTTAGATATTGATGTATACAGTACAATGTACTTGGCAAATCTCAAGCAGGTATATAAGAATAATATATTATATATTGATTCATGTAAGGTGCGACTACTTTCCAGGAAAGTAGATAGAATATTTGAGTGATACAATAGAAAATTATTTTAATAGTGCTGGTGCGATAATAGTTCGTAATTCATGAATTACATGCTACTACACTAATTTATTTTATAAACTGCAAGTATTATTTTATACTTTAAGATATAATAAAATACAGAATAATTAGTCAGTTATAATTAGTGCATTACTTATATGTGTCATATAACTTAGATAAAGCCCTCTCTATCCAGTATAGATCATAATACATGGAATATGCTAAAACATGCAAACTATTTATTTAATTATAATTACTTATTTTACTCGCTAGTAAATGAAGATGAAAAAAGTATTATGTACACTATAAATTTACAATTTAAATTGTCACTTTTAGCTTAGATCTATTTTGTCATAAAATATAAAAAAATTTTATTTGATGATCAAAATCATATATACTATCATTAATTATATATTTTTAGCAGGTATTTATCATAGTATGTAGTTATCCTTGTACTCATACTAGTATGTAGTTATCCTTGTACTCATACTACTTATTAGTAAGTTATTTGTTATTTTTAGTATTGAGCTTGCAACTAAATAATTTAGATTATTTTGTAATTTAGTCTATACACCCCTATGTATAGCTACTACATTATGTTATACTAATAATATATTATATATAAATTTAAGATATAAACACATACTATTTAATGCTTAAATAATGACCAATTAAACTATAATCACTAATTTAGCGTTGACAATTACCATAATTGTTTTATATAATTAATATTACATTGTTTTAGTAATTCCTCTGTAGTTCAGTTGGTAGAACGGCGGACTGTTAATCCGTATGTCACTGGTTCGAATCCAGTCAGAGGAGCCAAAGCGTTATACTTTTTATACTCAAAGTATAGTATTCTTTACATAATTAGTTTATGTAATTCTTACTTAAGATCTATTTAATTACAGTTTTATTTATAAGAATTAAGTTATTTAACTTGGGGTTATCTCAGTTTGAGAACTGATGTATTTGCTATATATTTATTTTAATTTAACGATCAATATTAAATTACTTAATAAGTATTTAAATTTATCAAGTTAAATTTTGTATATTTATTATATAAATCTTAATTTTAGTTTAAAATAAATTATTTATTATAAATTTATATCTTAAGTATGCATAATACTCTTTTCATACTTATTTACTAGCAAATAAAATAAGTAATTATAATTAAATAAATAGTTTGCATGTTTTAGCATATTTCATGTATTATGATCTATACTGGATAGAGAGAGCTTTATCTAAGTTATATGACACATATAAGTAATGCACTAATTATAACTGACTAATTATTCTGTATTTTATTATATCTTAAAGTATAAAATAATACTTGCAGTTTATAAAATAAATTAGTGTAGTAGCATGTAATTCATGAATTACGAACTATTATCGCACCAGCACTATTAAAATAATTTTCTATTGTATCACTCAAATATTCTATCTACTTTCCTGGAAAATAGTCGCACCTTACATGAATCAATATATAATATATTATTCTTATATACCTGCTTGAGATTTGCCAAGTACATTGTACTATATACATCAATATCTAAATGTAGAAATTGATATTTTTAATTATTACTATAAATATTTATCTTATATATATTATAGATAAATATAATATAATTACCACTAATAATATCGTAATATCAAAGATATTCGTTAGTACTTTAAATAACGACTAATAAAATGAATTTATAGCTATATATAGCTTTTGTAACAAGCATATATAGATATTTAATTTTATTTGGTAGTCAGATTATTTAGTTATCACTTATATTAGTGTTATTAGTTTTTGTTAGTCCTAATAAAAATATTTTTATTAATCTTATTCGCTCATGATGCTTCATCAAAACATCTATCATTTTAGAAGATCAAGACTTCATTAGAAACTTATAGTATAACACTAAATAATTTTATCTTTTTCCTATTCTCATTATGATATAGGTTAGCTATATAAGAATATGCGTATAGCGCTTTATATCTGTCTTACTATTAAGTCTAAGTATCAGTAATATCTAATACTAATATAAAATATGATAGGAAGTATATTATTTTAAGGTAAAATATATGGCACTATAAAAGTTAACTATTAAAAATTAATGTTATTTTAATAATTAATTGCCAATACTAATAGGGGTAACTTAATTAAGATCATATCTTACTCAAGATAACCAACATTATTTGTAACTAATATCATCCTTGGCGCTTTATTATTTTGTTATGGTACTGTTGTTATTATACTATAGTTA
Source organism: Serratia symbiotica str. 'Cinara cedri' (assembly GCA_000238975.1). Taxonomy (GTDB): domain Bacteria; phylum Pseudomonadota; class Gammaproteobacteria; order Enterobacterales; family Enterobacteriaceae; genus Serratia_D; species Serratia_D symbiotica_A. The sequence goes on from CP002295.1 coordinate 1,078,539, forward strand.
TAGTTATAGTTATGACTATACTGTTTATACAGATTTTTATTTTTCAGTAACTGTATTTGAATCTTGTCTATTCTGAGATAAATTATTAGCTCCTGAACTTTACGGTGATTAGGGGTATGATCTATTGATTATTCATAAATTAATAATGAAGAAGATTAGGTATCATGGTATGAGATAAAATAAATATAAATAATATATCTATAATCATTATCAATAGTAATAAGAGCATATTGTCTTATGTTATAAACCATAGACGAAGCACTGTAAAAAAATAAATGTATATAGTATAGCCTTAATTAATATATGCGACTCATGAGCATGAACCTATACTTGAGTATAAGGTATAAGGTATAAGGTATTATTCTTTAGGTAACAATACATAATATACATTATATACATCATTAAAGTATAGTAAAATTAGTTGTATAAATTATAGTACTATATTGTATTAAATTAGCTAATAACTCTTAATAGTAAGTTAAACTTACTAAGCAGTAATTGTAGAAAAGTTCATGTTATTATAATTATTTTGTACATTATTCATCATAGGGCAATAATACATGATTCGTAATATTAATAGAAAATTATAGTCTAAATTTATATGAGATTTAATAGCGTAATTGATATTTAAATATCAGTATTTATATATTTTATCAAAACTGTAATTATTTTATAGATGTTAAGTGCTAAATTGTGTAGTAAGAAGTACATTTAAGTTTATAAAACATTTACTTTGTGGGTAATTTATGTATCTATTATTTTTACTTGGGCCGACATTTACCCCATCAATAACAAACAAAACAAAATATATCAAATAGATCACCTTAGATGATTCACCGTTATAGTATAAGATAATTATAAAGACCACTACAGCTATATTTATGCCGGTTATTTTATTTCAATGAACTAGAAATGCCTTAAACTGGGGTGTCATAATAGTACTAAAATGATTATTGGTTTTACTGACTAAATATACTGCTAATTCTTTTTCTTGAGCTAACTGTAACGCTTTTTTCGTATCTAGTACCATCAGTCCAGTATCCCATCCATCAGCTTCCAAAGCAGTTGGGGCAATCACTGTAGCTGATACTAATTCATGACTAATAGGAATACCAGTATTCGGATCTATAATATGCGAATAACACTTACCATTCTGCTCAAAATAGTTGCGATAACTACCAGCAGTGCTAATACTATAGCCTTGTAAATCTACAAGCGCTTGTACAGTATTCTCATAATCCGTTGGTTTCTGAATAGCTACCCGCCAAGGCTTGCCCTGACCATTAACACCATTTGTAGATACCGCACCCCCCACTGAGACTAGATAATTTGTGATACCATTACGCATCATTAATCGAGATAACTCATCCACACCATAACCTTCCCCTAACGTTGAGAGATCTACATACATTTCAGCTAAATCTTTCTGCAGCCATTCACCTTTACTATTACTTAATAAGTGAAGATGATGTAACCCAACTTTCTTCTTCGCCTCTACTATTTGCTGCTGATTTGGCACTTTGACCGGATGCTTATCCGGGCCAAATCCCCATAAGTTTACCAAGGGACCGATAGTAATATCCATTGCACCGCCAGTATCATGACTAATCTGCTGAGCCATTAGTATAATATTCGCCATGCCATACGGAATTATTTGTGGATTAATGTTACGAGAGTGATTAAAACTAGATAAGACAGAATAAGGACGATAAGTAGAAATCTCATCATTAACCCGTTCAAGTACTGCATCGCTCTGTTGCTGTAATTGATCTTTACTAATAGCGATATCACCACTTACTTTTACACTGTAAAAAGTACCCATAGTTTTTCCGTTAATATTAATCTGTAAATGAGACCGCGGTTTATCACAGGCTATCAGTAAGCTAATTATTATACTCAGTAGCAATCTTTTGACAAAAGAGTTCATCATAAATATCCTTTGATAATATCAAGATGAAAAAAATAAAATAATGAGAAATAAATAGTATGTCTACTATGGCATTAAATAAAAGATAATATCGTTTTAAAAACAAGGTAATAAATAATAAATAACTCATATTAATAGATATGTATATCGCTATCAATATCTTGATGCCTGAGGTATAAACGAACAATAATTATATATTTGTGCTCTGACCCTAGAATATAGGCAATTTTAAGAACAAAATCCAACTAATTATAGAGATCTTTTTGCCTTAAAATTGGTGATGTTTCAATTTCATAAAAATAGTACCTCTTGTACATAAATATAACATATCAGTGTACTAAGAATTAATTAAACAAACTAATATACCTATATACGTCAATACACTGTATATTACATTGGAAGAATAGTAGTAGACGTCATTAATTACGCTTTATGCAAATTATATTATAGTAATATATTAATATGATTCAAAAAATTAAATGTATCAATTAAAAATAGCACTGAATACACGACATGATAACTGTTTAGCCATGTAGCAATACTAGTTAAAAATAAATTCTTCACTAAGATTAAAGAAAGTAATAATGCTCATAAAAGATGCTCATAAAAATAAGCTTCCTATACAAACAATATAATAAGATTAATCATCTTATAATAAAACTATCTCGAACATAGTATATGCCTTATTAATTATTCTTATTAATTGATACTTAATAAAAATTATGGCTAACTGGTACAATCCAAAATATTATAAAAATTTTTATACGTACCTATAGCGTACAATACTTTATAACATCTACTTCGCCGCAAAAGTTATATTATTATTACACATAAAATTAATAATTTGCTATATTACTATTAGGTGACAATACTTATTAGATATTGCTCATAAGAAACAATTTTTATATTTAAATATTGCGATAGACATTGAATATATTAAATAATAATTCTATTTCTTTATTGAACGCAATATTAATTAATAAATTAAATAATAACTTTACTAATATTAAATACTATATTAATTAGTAACAATATTTTTACTATATTAAATGATATAATAATATACATTATTTTGATATATGATTAATTAACTACTGTTTATATATTTTTATCTTAATAATTAAATTAACAAAAAATTAAATAATATTAATAAGATACATACATACATTGAATAATAAGCGCTTTAGTGCAAAATCACATTAACAATTTATAATGATATATTTTATTATTTTTTAGTGCTACTAAAATTTTTATAAATTATTTATATTTTTTATGTATTATTATATTTTATTTAAATATAATTTATTATTAATTTAATCTTTAGCAATAAATATTTATACATCTATAATTTATAAGAAAGTACTCTAACACTACATAATAAATACAAATCCCCTTATTTTTTAAGATCATTTATAATATAAATATATGATAATTTTACATTATTTAATTTTCAAATTATTACTATTATACACTATATTTACGTATACAAATTAAATTTACTTATTTAGATACCTAAGTATTACTACTTTTAATTATAACAAATCAATAATATTCAATAAATAAAAACATATTACCTATAGCGCAAATTTAGTAGAATTACTTCTAAACACTAGAATCTACATTCTAGCTACAACACCAACCTTAAGTACTTCACATAAACATAATTCAATGGCACACTGCTTCATATATAAATTATGGTAAATTGTGGAGAATATGGTGAAGATTCTAATTGATGAAAATATACCCTATGCAATGGAACTATTTAGTAAACTAGGCGCTGTAAAGACAATGCCAGGACGCCATATTTCTCGCACAGCACTCACAGAAGCTAAAGCACTAATTGTACGTTCAGTTACTAAGGTAAATGCATTATTGCTAACTGGTAGCCATATTAGTTTTGTAGCTACCGCCTCCGCTGGCACCGATCATATTGATCAAGACTTGCTACAGCAGCAAGGTATTAGTTTCTCATCCGCCCCAGGCTGCAATGCTACAGCGGTAGTTGAATATATATTTTCCGCTTTACTTGTGCTTGCTGAACGTAATAGTTTTCAGCTTCGTGATAAAATTATCGGCATTATTGGCGTCGGTAACATTGGCTCACTTTTAAATGCACGACTCAAGGCATGGGGCAACCAGACATTATTATGTGATCCGCCGCGAGCAATAAATGGTAGCATAGGAGAATTTTGGCCGTTAGAGAAACTAGTCGCGGAAGCTGATATATTAACATTTCATACACCACTATATAAATCTGGTCCTTATACCTCATGGCACTTAGTCGATGAAAATGTAATAGCAGCATTACCAGATAACCGTATCCTAATTAATGCTTGTCGGGGAGCCGTAGTTGACAACACAGCATTACTAAAAGCATTGAATAAGGGTAAAAAACTAAAAACGGTACTAGATGTCTGGGAGCCAGAGCCAAATATTTCCCTGCCGCTACTAGCACAAGTAGATATAGGCACTCCGCATATTGCTGGCTTTACTTTAGAGGGTAAAGCTCATGGCACTAAGCAAGTATTTGAGGCCTACAGTCGTTACCTTAATAAACCACAACATGTTATATTATCCTCTATGTTACCAATAGCAAAATTCAGTCCTATCCAACTTCATGGATCTTTAGATCAAAGTACATTAAAAAAATTAATTCACTTGGTGTATGATATACGTCGTGACGATATAATGCTACGCCATTCATCTAGCGTGATAGGTGGATTTGATTACCTTCGCAAACACTATTTAGAGCGACGAGAATGGTCTTCGCTAGTCATTAAATGCCAGGCAAGTACTAGCGCAGAGCTACTATACAAACTAGGTTTTAATGTCATCTAAATAGTACATAAAGTCACATTATGTTATAATAATAACAACTATAGTACAATGTACCTAATTTCTTACTATCAAGCTATGCTGATAATATTTAAAGAAAGGAGCAACAATAAAGATCTTATATTTCTCCATAAAATAAACAACCTAACATATGTCACTTTACTTACTAGCCTTAATGTTTGCTAATCAAAACCGCTACTAAGTCAAATTATTTAGCTGCAATACTCTTATTAGCTTCATTATCAGCTTTAAATGTATTTAATATTATTGTATATAATAAAAATTATATACATTTTCTTAATAAGCTATAAATTAGTAATCTTTGGTAATCAAAGAGATAGTGAATACTTAAAATATAGTAAACTATTAGCAATTCTTTAATTTATTGTGCAATAACATAGAGATATCAGTGTATATTTTATGACAACTAAAAATATTATAATAAATAAAATCACTAAGAATTATCATAGGATATAGTAAAACAATTATAAATCATGGCCTAATATATTTATCTTTAAATAAATATCAATAAAAAATATAATATCTTATAATTAGAGAATATCTCTCTACTTAATATTTATAGGGCCACAAGTTTAGTTGAGCTAAACTATTTTAAGAGCACTAATTTCTGTTATATTGACTACACGGCAATCAAGTTAATGATTAGTAAAGATGATATAATTACATATTTAACTGTCAACCCAGACTCATATAGAACTTATAAAATATAATTATTTGAAAACACAACAAATACTTTCAAATAGCTGCACCTATAATCACTAGACGTAAGAGGCAATTAATTATCACTAGTTATCATACCACCAATCGAATAACTAAATATTTCACTCCTATATATCATATCATTAATGTCTACATTAGCATACAAAATTAATTGTGCACAATAATCTAACTAGTTACAGCATGCTATGCATTAATTATATTTAAATAAAATTAATTATTTTTGCTAAAAAAATCAGCATTTTATCTATTGACGTTACACCCTAATACGTGAGGAACCATATAATAACCATTAATTATTAATTAAATATACTAAGCATATTAAGCTCATAGGTGAGCTGAGGTAAGTAAACTATTTTTATTACTAATATTTTACAATCATGGTATATGTTATGCACTTATAAAGCTTGCATATAATTATTATAAATAATAAGCAATAGTTAGAGACTAATCAAAAGCATTTAACTAGACGAAAAACTATTATTTAATACAAAACATTAAAGATTATAGTAGAAATACATTCAATATTGGTAATATATATAATAATTAAGCCATTGTAATTTTAGTTAGTCGCAGAAATATATATTTCAGCAGGAAGTCAATGACTCAATAATTAAATATCTGATCTAGGAGCAAGTATACTGATGACTCAAGTTAATTTACTAGATAAGGCAATACAAAATATTGCACTAGGCATCGAGTATGATGGTAGTCGTTATTATGGCTGGCAACAACAACAAAAAGTAATTAGTGTGCAGGGCTGCTTGGAACAAGCATTAAGTAGTATAGCAAATGCACCGATCAGTGTGTTCTGCGCAGGACGAACTGATGCTGGAGTGCATGCTACTGGACAAGTAGTACATTTTCATACTAGTGCACAACGCAAGGAAGAAGCTTGGGCTATGGGAGTGAACACAAATCTACCACCAGATATTGCTGTGCAATGGGTAAAAACTGTAGCTAACGATTTCCATGCACGTTTTAGCGCTACAGCCCGACGTTATCGCTATATAATTTATAATCACCATTACCGACCAGCAATATTACGGCAAAGAGTAACTTATTTCCATGATCCATTAGATGCTGCTCAAATGCATCACGCTGCACAATCATTACTAGGTGAAAATGATTTCACTTCATTTCGTGCAGCGAAATGCCAATCACGTACTCCGTGGCGAAATATAAAACATATTAATGTCACACGCCGGGATAAATATATAGTGATTGATATTAAAGCTAATTCGTTCATGCATCACATGGTCCGCAATATTGTTGGTAGTCTGATAGAAATTGGTCGTGGTAAGCGTAATAAGAAATGGATAGCTGAGCTTTTAATATTAAAAGATCGTAATTTAGCAGCATCAACCGCGCGAACTGAGGGTTTATATTTAGTGTCCGTTGATTACCCTGATCATTTTGCGCTCCCAAGCCCCACGCTAGGGCCATTATTTTTATAGAATTACTAGTGTATCACAATGCTATACTCTGCGCTGATTCTTTAAGATAATATACAGCATTAAGTATATAATTTATGCAGATTATTACATTTATTTTTTATTTTTATAATACATACTTGCATAAATTATGTTACATAATAACATATAAGTTTATAAGATTCTATGTTATTAAACTAATTAGTAGTCATTTTTATATTATCTGAGTACTAACCGTTATTAGAAACTACCTACTAGATAGCGAGAGTAATCAAGTATGCTAGATACATAATATTGAGGAACATATCTTAATAAAAGTAAGAGCAGAAGTGCAATTATTAATAATACAATTAATAACATCATCAGTTTATAACAAGTATAGATAAAAACTATAATTACACTAGTAATGAAAAACTTTCTAGAATTATTCTTTAAATTAAACTCATTGAACTCATTAAGTATATATTATAAAAAATAATTCTTATTACTAACAATAGCAAATGATTTTGCAATATTATTAGCTAATATAGATAATACTCATTAATATCACGTTATCATCTAAGCTATCATCGGCGCTATAATCATAGGCATTGTGATGTAAAAATAATAATCCAAAGATACGTATATTTCTTAAAATTTATTAATTAATTATTTATAATATTTATTATTACATACAAATATCTAAAATAGATTAGATAACTAGAATAACTTATTCTATTATATTCTTGTTTACTTATACTAGCTATTTTTTAAGTATTATGCATAGTACATTCACACCTAAAACTATTAATCATGCTATTATTATTTCAATGCTAAACTGGCTAATATTCAGATATCAAAATTACCTAGACAATAAAAGTAAAATCCTCGCCTATCTTTTTGGCTCTATCAGTTTTTATCTATAGTATTAGATTAATATGGTGTAATAAAAGAAACTTATTGCATGTAAGTGACTCTGATGCTTTGTAGTCACGAACGGAGGACTGGCTCTAGCCAGATTTAAAGTAGAAAGGTTATCAATGAGCTGGATTGAACGAATTCTTTATAAAAGTAAAGTTACACAAACTCGTAAGGCAAGCATTCCTAAGGGGGTGTGGACCAAATGCAGTGGCTGCAGTGCAGTTCTATATCGCGCGGAACTGAAGCGTAATTTAGAAGTATGCCCTAAATGCGATCATCATATGCGTATGACATCGCGTATGCGCCTACATAGTCTACTTGATAAAAGCAGTGAGGTGGAATTAGGTAGCGATCTTGAGCCTCAAGATATTCTGAAATTTAAAGACTCTAAAAAATATAAAGATCGTTTAATTGCGGCGCAGAAGGCAACGGGCGAAAAAGATGCTTTAGTGGTGATGAAAGGCACATTATACGGCATGCAAGTTGTAGCTGCAGCTTTCGAATTCGCCTTCATAGGTGGCTCTATGTCATATGTAGTTGGTGCACGTTTTGTTCGTGCTACAGAGCAAGCGTTAGAGGATCGATGCCCGCTAATATGCTTCTCTGCTAGTGGGGGGGCGCGTATGCAAGAAGCACTCATCTCACTAATGCAAATGGCTAAAACTAGTGCTGCATTGGCTAAAATGCAGGAACGCGGTCTACCTTATATATCAGTACTAACTGACCCAACAATGGGCGGGGTCTCTGCTAGTCTAGCAATGCTCGGCGATATTAATATTGCTGAGCCAAAAGCACTAATTGGCTTTGCTGGCCCACGCATTATTGAACAAACAGTACGTGAAAAACTACCATCTGGTTTTCAACGTAGTGAATTTTTGATCGAAAAAGGTGCAATTGACATGATTGTTAGAAGAACAGAAATGCGACGAACCATAGCTAGTATTATCTCTAAGCTAACCAATCAACCACAACCACATTTTGATAAAAAAACGACAACTAATACACAAAGCAATCAAGATAATACTTAACATATAAGCAAGCAAGAGCGCACATGTAACTTAATGCCACAAGGCATAAAAAATTAATCAACCGGGTCTAGATATAACTATGGCACAACACAACTCTATTCCTCAGACCACATCATCATTAAGCGAATGGTTGCACTATCTAGAAAATATGCATAGCCAGTCAATGAAACTCGGCCTAGAACGCATGAGATGCGTTGCATACCGTCTTAAATTATTACATCCTGCGGCAACGGTATTCACCGTTGCCGGTACCAATGGTAAAGGTACTACTTGCTGTATGTTAGAAGCTATTTTATTAGCTGCTGGTCTACGTGTTGGTGTTTATAGCTCGCCACATCTATTACGCTATACAGAACGGGTACGTATTCAAGGCAAAGAGCCAAAAGATATCGAATTCATCCACTCCTTTGATACGATTGAAAATAACCGCGGCAAAACCTTGCTAACATATTTCGAATTTAGCACTCTATCTGCGTTACAGCTATTTAAGCAAGCACAGTTGGATGTAGTGATTCTTGAAGTCGGTTTAGGTGGCCGCTTAGATGCCACTAATGTTATTACACCAAGCATAGCAATAATTACGAATATTGCTTTAGACCATACCTATTGGTTGGGTAATGATCGTGAAAGTATTGGCAAAGAAAAAGCAGGTATTTTTCGTAGTAATAAGCTAGCAGTTGTGGGTGAAATGTATATACCAATAAGTATACAGTTAATCGCTGAAAAACTAAAGACCTCACTTCACTGCTTAGGAACATCTTGGAATTACAGTGAACTAGGAGAACATTGGCAATGGCAAAATAATGAAATGGTGTTAGCAAATTTACCAATACCAAATATACCTCTAGTAAATGCAGCTACTGCACTAGCAGCACTAATCTATTCCTCAATTGACGTCCCCCATAAAGCTATAGAGCGTGGGTTACAAACAGCGATGCTTCCTGGACGCTTTCAGGTAGTGTGCCAAGAACCTAGACTAATACTTGATGTAGCACATAACCCACATGCAGCTAATTATTTAGCTACATGTTTAGCAAAGCTGCCACGAAATGGTGGAAAAGTACGTGCCGTAGTAGCCATGCTGTCTGATAAAAATATCTCTGATACACTAACGGCTCTAGAAAAGCAAGTAGATGAATGGTATTGCGCAACTATTCATGAACCGCGCGGTGCTCAATCTGAGTTATTAGCCCAGCATTTAACTCAACCGCGCCAGTTTGTTAATATAAAAGACGCATGGTGTCAAGCTATGTGGGACGCTAATAAGCAAGATATTATTATTGTCTATGGCTCGTTCTATGCTGTAGCACATGTGATGATAGCATTAAAAGAGAATGAGGTAAATAAATGACCAGTCTATTGCAGAACCGATTAGCCGGGATAATAATTCTAGTTGCCTTAGGAATCATAATCCTACCTACGCTATTAGATGGCAAAAAAAAACATTATGAAGATAAGTTCACGGCAATACCATTGATGCCAGAACCTAAAAATATAGAAAAAAGTACTATTTTACCATCAATAATTAAACCGTTACCAGTATCACAAACCACCTAGTTAGGACTTTTTATTAAAGATCTGATAACGCGTAAGGCGTCAATATAAAATATAAAATACCGAAGTACCGCTACCAATACAAAATTCTGTATAGCTACCAACACAATTAAATATCAATACGGAGGTACAACTGGGGCTAATTATGGAGCTTAAACCCACTTCTACGTAATAATTAATAAAAAATAAGCTCTAGTTAAACAGGTTAATTTTATGCGACTTCGTGCTTTAAGAGGCGCTACTGAAGCTGCAAAGCTTATCACATCACTACGCTTACCTGATTATTATTTCTTTACTGTGCCTTTAGACCCATTACTAGATAACTAGTACGCATTTATATCGGTCTAGGCACTGTACAACAAAAAATTCAATTTTTTTACTATCGCTAAAGTGCTATTAATGAGTAAAATGGACAAATTAAACTATATAACATCCGATAAATCATGCGTTATGTTGTTGGTTAGTACTCCTCACTATATATGTCAAGATCGTAGTAATAAGTATAAAGCACTAAATTATTATTCTTCATTCAAGATAAATGTAATAACCATAATCTATCTATGCGCGTTTAAATTAGCATAATTTTATATTTTAATGATAATATTTTTAGTTATAATATCATTATTCCAATGGAACATTGCCTAATAAATAAGCATTTTAATAAAGTAAAAGACACTTAAAATCTAGAGACATAGACACCAATCTAAAAAATTAGGTATTGTGATACCCTTTAAACATAAAAAATTAATATTTAAATACCCTATAAAATTAATTTTGATAATCGTTAATTAGTAATTTAGTCTCGCTAGACTAAAAATGACAGTTAATAGTATAAGTAATAATTAATTGTTACTCTCTAAAATAGAGAACTATAAATTACGCTTATCAATAATTTTTATTAATAAAATATCAGGTTATCTCCCGGGACAAAGTTTGTTTTCTGTTAGCACTTGCTATAAGTTAAATATACTTACTCTAGTTATTTTAAAATTCACTCAAGATAGTCACTAATAATGTCCCCAGTAATGTACTAGGGAGATAATTAAAAATATCTTTAATTTTAATATAAACAAAACAATAGAGAATACACCTCTATTAGGATATCTCATGATCTGGATTGATTATGTCATTATAGCGCTAATTGGGTTTTCGGCTTTAGTAAGCCTAATTAGAGGATTTATTCGCGAAATATTATCACTACTTACATGGAGCAGTGCCTTTTTCGTAGCTAGTTATTTCTACTCTAATCTTGCGAGTTACTTAACTCATTTTGAAAATGAGCTAATGCGAAACTGGATGGCAATATTCATTTTATTTATCGTTATGTTAACCATTGGTACTACAAGTAACTATGTGATTAATTATATAATAGAGAAAACCGGATTATCAGGTATTGACCGAATATTGGGCATCTGCTTTGGTACAATACGAGGAGTTATAATCTTTGCGGTAATTTTATTTTTCTTAGATACCTTTACTGAATTGTCACATAGCGCAGATTGGCAAAAATCGAAACTTATACCTCAGTTTAGTTACGTTATTAGGTGGCTCTTTAACTATCTTCAAAGCACGTCAAGTTTCTTACCCACCCATTTATTAAAATGGTAGTACTTTAGAGGAAAATAGTATGTGCGGTATTGTTGGTATTGCTGGTTTTACGCCAGTTAACCAATCAATTTATGATGCGCTGGCAGCGTTACAGCATCGGGGTCAAGATGCTGCTGGCATTGCCACAATTGACACTCAAAAGAGCTTCCAACTACGTAAAGCAAAAGGCTTGGTGAAAGATGTATTTAAGAAGCATCATATACAACACCTACAGGGCAATATAGGTATTGGTCATGTGCGTTACCGAACTACTGGTTGTTCTAGTGCCTTAGAGGCTCAACCTTTCTATATAAATTCTCCATTTGGCATTACACTTGCGCATAATGGTAACCTAACTAATACCCATGAATTACGTTATAAACTACTTAATGAGAGACATCGTAATATCAAGACCACATCAGATTCTGAGGTACTGCTAAATGTACTAGCTAATGAGTTAGAAGGTTATGTATATTATTCTTTAGAACCTACCAATATTTTTAAATCAGTTACTGCAATGTATAAGAAACTTAGAGGCTCTTATTCTTGCGTAGCAATGATTATCGGCTATGGTTTATTAGCCTTTCGTGACCCCAACGGTATTCGGCCACTAGTACTTGGTAAACGCCATCTGAAGGATAGCCGTATCGAATATATAGTAGCTTCTGAAAGTATAGCAATAGATACGTTAGGGTTTACATTACTACGCGATATAGCACCTGGAGAAGCTATCTATATCACCGAAAAAGGTCAATTTTTCTCCCATCAGTGCGCAAAAAACACAAAAACTCATCCTTGCATATTTGAGTATGTCTATTTTGCTCATACTAGTTCTTTTATAGAAAAAATCTCTATCTACGGCGCCCGTGTCCGTATGGGGCGAAAACTAGGCCAAAAAATCTCACAAGAATGGAAAGACCTCAGTATAGACGTAGTGATTCCAATCCCAGAAACGTCCTGTGACATCGCACAGGAAATAGCACATACCCTAAATAAACCTTATCGCGAAGGTTTGTTCGTAAAAAATCACTACATTGGACGTACTTTCATTATGTCTAGCCAACAGACTCGTCACCAGTCAGTACGCCAAAAATTAAGCGCTTGCCGTGACGAGTTTTGTTATAAAAACGTATTACTAGTGGATGATTCTATTGTACGTGGTACCACATCAAAGCAGATTATAAAAATGGCTAGAGAAGCGGGCGCAAAACGTATCTACTTTGCATCTGCTGCACCAGAAATTCGCTTTCCAAATGTTTATGGTATTAATATGCCGAGCACTAACGAACTAATTGCACATGGACGTGAGGTTGATGATATCTGCAAAATTATTGGTGCTGACGGCCTAATCTTCCAAAATTTAGATGATCTTATTGACGCAGTTCGCGAAGATAACCTAGATATTCTTCAGTTTGAATGCTCGGTTTTTAATGGCATCTATGTAACTAAAGATATTGACCAGAAATATCTAGAGTATTTATCTGCAATACATCATGAAGATATTACAGCTCCACTAACACCTAACGAAATAGAGCATTTAGAAATACAAAAAAAAATATAAATGCTTTTTCGCAATTCTATCATTATACATATTTTAGTTAATAAATAATCAATAGATGCATTATAATAATACCTCTAAGAATAAGTTATACTATAAATAATAAATAATAAATAATAAAGTTCAGATGCATTTATCTATTATATCTAGAATAACTTTCTTAGACATGTAAAATATATATCACTAAAATATATATAATAAAAATATATAGCTATAGTATATTATACTATTCATTATTATAGTAATTTGATTCTATATCGTATTTATTACTTACTCTATATAATCTAATTTGCTATGATAATATCATTATAAATTAAAAATAGATATTTACTCCATTAAAAAATTATTCTTACTACCATTATTACGAGTTAAGAAATTTATAGTGTTGCGCTTATTATATATTACGCAATATTCTTTAAATAAACATCCATGTTTTAATAAATAATACTATACAATAGATACTTAAAATAAATAATGCTTCGGACTTACATGATTTATGTGCGCCATCTAACACAGTACACGATATTAATCTAACAAAAATTACCATAAGTATCTTATCTAGTTAATTTAAAATCCAAGCATATTATTTTATCCTACTCTACCTAAAACTAATCTAATATAGTGCATTACTATACCATTACTTATTTATACCTGTGTATAATATTACATTGAAGTAATATTTTTCATAAGTTATTATTTATCTAGTAAATACCAATATATTTTAGCTACCTAAGTATAATAATACATGCTACCAAAAAAATAGCTAATATAATTATACCACTAGTACCAATGTTAAGCACTTACTATAAAACGTAGATAACATCATACATAAGACTATAAATTAGGTTATTTATTAAAGATATATTGCCTATCTAGTAAACTTTTTTGCTTAATAAATAATACTTACTGGTAGCGTTGATTAGTAAATCACTCTACTACCTCAGTAAAATTAAAAATATAGTTAATATTATAAAAACTAATAATTTATATATACTACTGTATAAATTACCAATGTATATTTTTTAACAATATTAAGTATATTAATATTTGATATATTAAGATAAGGAAAACAATTTTATGAGATACAGAAAATAATCAATTTAGTAAAAATATATTCATTGATAGTACAGAGTATTGTTAATATTTTTATTATTAATAGTATGATTAAGTAATCATAGATTATTATATTAATCAAGATTATGAAAAATAATTAATACCTTTATTATTAATGTTAATGCTACAGAAATACGTAATATAATATTTTTTTATATATTGCTACATCAAAATAAAAATAACTAAATAATAAAGAAAATTACTATAGATATTATATATAATATACTATAATTATAAAAATTAATATAAAGCTATATTATATAATTATATACCCCTATTTATAGTTGAAAACGCATGACTTGACTACACTAACTGTAGTTTTCTACAAATTATGCTAAATGATCTTTATGTAATATTCAATAATAATTATTCAAATACTTATAAGATTATTATCGTAATTAATATAACAACGGTACTCTATAGATAGTTATCTTAATGTAATTTCAAATATTCACTATAAAATTCATAGTATTACATAAATTCAATTAAAAACTATTATATTCTTTCTAGTTAATGTATATACCCAGTCAGATAAATATCGATAATATCTGACAATATTTAATAATTTATCCCTATTATTAATGTCGCATAATACTGATCATTTGCTACTAGCTGATAAATATCACCACAGCCACTATTATTATAGCTAAAATAAATACATTTAATATTATTACAACTACCATAACAATAGTACTAATTCATAATATTTCCTGTATATCAATAAAACTAACCAACAAGAAAACTTCTGTACCACATCAGAAAACTAACGGTATTACACTTATAAATATCGCAATTAGTCGCGGTCACACTAAATACATAATGAAAATATAAAAAAATTAATTGTACTATTAACTGTGCTCATTATTATACTCCACCAATGAATGGTAATTATATGTTACCTATATATAATAGATGATAAAGATAAATATCTTAAGCAATACTGAATAATAATTAACATCTCTTCCATAAATTCTCGCAATATTAAAAATAAAATATCCAATATAAAACTAACGCTATCTCAGAAAAATTTTTAAGTGCAAACAAGATAATACTTAATATAGTGATTATCCTTTAAAATATCAGTCTAACTAAATTAATCTACCGTATAACTATATTACGTAAACATAGAAAATAAATAATATGAGTCATAAGTATACTTAGCTATCTTCAAGACCTTTACTTACATTATTATTTACTAATAACTATATTTTTTATAAAAAAATCAGAATATAAACTATTAAAAATAAAATATTCTAAGACACTAGATATATTTATCACTAACTATAACACGCATATAATAAAACTTAATAGATCAATAGATATTTTACTGGAGTAAAAAGTTATAAATCTAGCAATATGTATACCTAAACGCATTAAGAATAAGTATAATACAAAACGTATCGTGTAGCACACATTTAAAAATATAATATAGATACAAACAATATTAATTATCTTATACAATGATATATATTTTTTAAAAATTCACTTTAAACTTTTTTAAAGTATATGATACTAATCATCTTACTATTTAAGTAGTAACAATGACTCTAAGACATAAGTATAAATCATTGGATAAATAATATATTACAATAAATGTATAATAAACGGTACAATAACTTGAAATTTTACAATAGTTATCTCTCTAATACTTACCTATAAGTCTGTGACAAAATTGAGATAAACATTCCTAGTAACAATGAAATATATTTAAAAATTAATTAATACACAAAATTAAGTATAATTTAAAAAAATATTCACTATTACGCATAGTACGCAGCACTAAATGTACTAAATAATATAAAATATAAGTATCATTTATAGTATAGTTATAATAAGAGCTTAAATTAACTCTAGTCTAATCTTTATCAACTAAACTTAATAGGTTATTTTATTATAAAAGTTATCAATAATGGATTTATTTCAACTACAAAATTAATTTTGGCATCAAGAGAATTCAATATTCTTCACCAATCAATATACTAAAAACTACTAATACTTTAATACATAAAGTAATCTATTTTAATACTTTATTAAGAAATTAAATAATAGCATAAATTTATATATAAAATAAAATATTTTTGTGGAAAGCAAACTACTTAGGTAAACTTTTCTAAAAGAAGAAAAAATATTAAGCTATCAATAATATCCGCAATCTCCTTATGCGTATCTAATTACATTATATGATACACTATACTTAATTCTCTTTAATAAAATCATATTTTATATTAAAGTAAAAGATAATTTTATGTGTAGAATACAATAACTCACATAATAAGAGTATATTATTACCATTAATATAATATTAATACAAATATCTACATCTAGCAATAGAATGTATAATATATAATATTTTATTGGGTGTGATAATATCACATCAGTTTTTATAAAATTAAAATATTTTTCTCAAAAATTAAAATTATTATATATTTAATATTTTAAAAAAACTAAATCATATAAATAAATTTATAATAAATAAAAATATATTTATACTATTATATTACTTTTTCTGCACAATATTTTTATTAAAAAATCATGTTTTTAATGTAAAATAAATTTTAAAAACCAATATAAAATATTAATAGATTTAGTTTTTTTTAAAATTAAATACTATATATAGCATTAATATTAGCACTATAGCGATTAGTCATCACATATTAATTATGTGAATTACATTTTAATTATAACCAAATTAAAATAAGTGACAAGTTTATAAAAAATAAAGAAAAACAATATTTAAATATAAAATAACTAAAATATTTAAATATAAAATAACTAAAATAAAATAACCTCGACAATATTATATTGCATATTAATTATTAATGCATGATGATAATATTAAATATTATTTTGCATTACTAGTGAAATACACTACCATAACCAATCTACTATATATTATATAGCGAATAACCTTTACCAATTTGTTACTAACATAGGTATTTAGTATGAAAATATTAGCGACCTAATCACAAAAGTAAATACTTTATTATACCTAGTAAATACAAGTTATAAATTATTATTTCAATCAAGTATGCATTAATTATAGGGATTATATTAGAAAGAACATAATTATTCATATGATACATGATCTAGTGAAAATTTAATGTATCATTAACGTCTAATCTAGATATCTGGTCAACTAATATAGCATTTACTTAACATATTCATTTGATAAAATATTTAATTATAAAATTATACCATAACCTAAACACAGAGAAAGAAATAATACACAACTAACTTACAGTATTTACTATATAATGTAATTATATTACAGTTAATATTGCTATTTTAGTATTAATAAAATACATACTGATATTTTAATTTTAAATTATTTACTAACTTCTAGTCAATAGACATAAATCATATAAAGATTAATTAAAATAAAGTTTTTACCAAAGTATCAAGATACAGAAAATATTTTCTATCCTTTTGTATTAAATAAAAACAAGATACATTATTAAATATATGCGATAATTTACTGATTAAATTAACATTTAATACCATGACCTATTAATAATTTATTTTTCCTACAATAAGTAACCACTAAATATTAATAACTAATTATCATTACTGCATATATTGATTTACTTTTTACAAAGTATACAAATAATAAATATAAGTAACGCAAAACAACATACATCAGCAAAAATAAAATATACTTAATAAATAACTGTTAAAATATAGTACCTAAGTATAATAATCTCAATCAAATATTTTTATATTTTTAAATAAAAATATATCTACTCATATAATGTACATTATAAATATATTTAAATAAATAATATTACTAACATTACTATCGACAGAAAGACATGGATAAAAAATAAAGATCACAGATCTTTCATAAAAGAAAGAATTTTAAATTATAATTTATTAATATTAATTAACTTATGACTAATAAAGATATTTAGTAAAATATTTTTCTATTAAATAAATAAAAATTTTATTTATATTCGCACTTAATTTATATACTTACTATATAATACTGCAGCCTTGTATTTTGCTCAAAAAATAAGATATTTATAATATTATAATATAAAATGAGCCATTAAAATATTACCATAAGGATTTTAATGATATAAATATAATTATTTCCAACCTAATTATTTTAATTAAAATAAATATTAATACAAAAATAAATTACACATTGCGTAAATTACAATGTATTATATTAGCTCATACAGTACACTATTCTGTACAATTATCAATTACGCAATACAATAATACTATTATATAAATTTAATATTATTATTTCTTTATACTTTTATTCTTCATCACTTAACACCTATCTATATACGTAAACTGAGTATTAAGGTAAATTACTAAATCATACTTATAATTTAACATAAGCGTATAGAATATAATAAAATACTGTATTAAGCATATTGCGGTATTCTATAGTCGTCATATACTTACTACTAAATGAGGTTAAAACTTCTATATACGCTATTGAAAATATATCAAATTAAATATTATTTATTATAATATAAATGTATTTATGTTTAAAATAGCTAATCTCTTTAAGAAAAACAGCAAGCATATAATAGAACTAATTATTGGTAATTATTCTGCTTTTAGCAGTTCTGATCCAGAGTAAATACTCATCATTTATACTGAATAACCTCAAATAAAGACATTTTCTTCTTAAGAATCTTTTAACACGCAAGACAATAGCGGTACTATAAAGTATAAGATATACATCTTCTATCATTAAGGCATCTATTAGTGATAAAGTATCCGTATTTATCATATAATCAATATTAACATTATTCAAAATTACTTATGCAAACCTATAACCGCGTATGATATTAATCATTAGCTGTATAAACAACACTTTTAGTAGCAAAGCGTATATTACATATCTTACTAGTATCTGAACTGGATTAGTAATCGAACCTAACATAATAATCTTAGTATGATTATTAACCCAACCTAGATGCTAAATAACCTAATTAAAATAGTCTATAGCAAACACTTACTAACACAAATTAGTAGAGCTACCATCCTATATAATATACTTATTGCTACAAATAAGATGTACGATAAAATCGTATACAATATAATTAAATATTATTTAATTACATAGGCAGCAGAAACCGATAACTATTAGCCCTCAAGAGTAATTTAAATCTTCTAATGTGCACGATTACACTAAAGTTAGGTAACGCTAAACAACCATAAAAAATACTGATAATTACATTAACAGACTGATAAACTAGCCTTAATGTGCTTATATACTATTAATATGTATTTTGATATACTACCAATGTATATACGAAACATATGTACAAGTGATATTAGGTAACCACTACAATATAAGCGCATTGATTCAGTTAATCTATCACTAACAACGCAATTTCATGTGAGCACTACTTAATTTAAAGAACCTTAGCATCTTCTATGTTCAGCCCATAAGTAAAACTATATCTATTCTCACTTAGATCTAGACATACAACCTAAATTTTATCCATTACGAATAAAATAGTATTAAAACTGCTGCTATAAACAACGATCTTATATCGCAGCACAAGAAACTGGTCCAATAAGCTATATAGACTACCTATACATTATTATACTATGACACATCCATCAATACAGATAAGAATAGGAAATAGGAAATAGGAAATAGGAAATAGGAAATAGGAAATAGGAAATAGGAAATAGGAAATAGGAAATAGGAAATAGGAAATAGGAAATTAAACAGTATATTAAAAAAGTAACAATAGTAAAAAATCAGCACACTGCTATATAGTGAAAAAATTTTAAAGTGTATTTAGTAAATACATCAACTAAGCAATAATTATACCTAAAATCCAATTTCACAATATTTTCCTATAAGATAACCTTTAGGATAAGATGAATTATCTAAGATACATAATAAATACAATCCACAATGGATTTATAAAAAAGGATGAAACTCAGTATGCTTTATGAGCATGATAGTTGGTTTCATAAATAAATAATGATATTAATCATGCTAATGATACATCTATGGGGATCAATTAATAATTATCATTAATAACTATTAATGCAAAAAATAATAATATAAAAACTTATCGCATTGCATTATCAGTCATTTATCTTTAACGACAATAAAATGATCGATAGCAATATAAAAGTACCTGATACTATAATCTACAGACCAGCACATAAATATAAAAAATAACAATATATGAATATTGGTACTAGATGTAGTCTATATATAACTACATCATAATTTTTATTATATTATTAATAAATACTGAAATATAAATATATATAAAATTAAGTAGATTAAGTAGTATAATCAACTGACGCGTCTCCCTAAGGCGCCTTTTAATTCTAAAAGCTAGCAATACTATAGCTCTACAATGAATTCTTTCATAACCGTGTTAATTCTAAGTTATAGCATTTTACTAAATAAAATTACCCTTACTTGCTAGTGCGTAATCCGCTATAATCCTATTGAGTCCGTTAACCCAACTCTTGTCTTAGAAAAAGCCTAATAATTACGCTTTAAATCCTACCGACTGTCAGTAGTTTTCTAAGTATTAATATATCACTTATAAAAAAATTTTCTTAAGGCAATAACAATATATTTCAATAAACCCACTAATACCGAGTAAATCTATATTGTTTTAGACCAAAGTATCACTTTGTTAAAAGTTAATAGCTCATTGTACAAATCATATAAATAAACAACTATAATGATATTAGTGGCAATAAATAAATATATGCCACAATAATAAAACTACAATTAGAGTTTATATATTATCATGTATTTTTACTAAAACGCAAGATAACAGAGTGTTGAAATATTATGATTTACTATAGTTTACTATAGGTTTGATAAACACTGTTATATAAAAGTAAATAACACTAATAGTGTTTACAACAAGTAAACAACAAAAAATATTAAATAACATGCAATTTTTCTAAAAAACTATAGGCATAAGTTTATCTAACAACCAATTTTCATAAAAAATTAACGAAAGAAATATACCTACAACTAACTTGTAAAATCAATTATTCTACTTAATATCACATATATCTGCCTTTATGTAAAGTATTGCCCGAACCTAAAAATGAGAATCTTTAAATTTATTTTGTATTTACTGCAAACTACTTGTATCTTTAACAAATCAATTGATTAAAATTAATTAGTGTGAGATAAAAATAAATTTTATTTTGACCACTATAAAGTGATACAAATGGTGAAAAATTTATTTTTTGATCATTATATAATATTTTCCCCTACATAAAGTTAATGATCCATTTCTCGAGCAAAAAGTACTAGGTTATGTGATAATCCACATATAATATACTATATGCTCTTATCTTCCCTTTAACAGCAAAATTCACTTTTTAAAGCAGGTACTTCTATGTCAAGTAAGTTAGTATTGGTTCTTAACTGCGGCAGCTCTTCTTTAAAGTTCGCAATTATCAATGCTGCTAACGGTAAAAAGTGCCTTTCTGGTTTAGCTGAATGCTTTTACCTATCTGAAGCCCGCATAAAATGGGAAATAGATGGCAACGCATATCAAACTAACTTAGGTGCTAACGCTTCGCATAGCGAAGCCCTAAACTTTATTGTTAACAATATTTTAGCGCAAAAATCATCCCTTGCTGCACAATTAACTGCTATAGGACACCGTGTTGTACACGGCGGTGAGAGATTTACAACTTCCGTCATTATTAATAATGATGTGTTACAGGGAATTAAAGATTCTATACAGTTTGCGCCTTTACATAATCCAGCGCATTTAATTGGTATCACTGAAGCTTTTAAATATTTCCCCAAATTAATAGATAAAAACGTTGCCGTGTTTGATACCGCATTTCACCAGACAATGCCAGAAGAATCATATCTCTACGCCCTACCATATAGCCTATACCGTGATTATGGTATTCGACGCTATGGTGCACATGGTACTAGCCATTTCTATGTAACACAAGAATCTGCTAAAATACTGAACAAACCGGTAGAAAAAGTAAATTTAATCACCTGCCATCTAGGTAGCGGGGGTTCAGTTACAGCGGTGCGCAATGGGCGGTGCGTTGATACATCAATGGGTTTAACTCCATTAGAAGGTTTAGTGATGGGTACTCGTAGCGGTGATATTGATCCAGCAATCATATTTCACTTACATGAAACTCTGGGTATGAACATCAATCAAATTAATAAAATGCTTACTAAAGAGTCTGGCCTACTTGGTCTAACTGGCGTTACCAGTGACTGTCGTTATGTAGAGGATAACTATAATAATAAAGCTAGTGCTAAACGAGCAATGGATGTATTTTGTCATCGCCTAGCTAAATATATCGGCGCATATAGCGCTCTAATGGAAGGGAGGCTTGACTCAGTTATTTTCACGGGTGGTATCGGAGAAAACTCCAGCACAGTGCGTAAACTTACCCTTGATAAACTCAGTTTATTAGGATTTGATATTGATCATGAACGTAACATTACCACACGTTTCGGCAAATCTGGTGTAATCACTAAAGATAGTAGCCGTTTAGCGATGGTTATTTCAA
The DNA here is from genome assembly GCA_000238975.1 of Serratia symbiotica str. 'Cinara cedri'. GTDB lineage: Bacteria > Pseudomonadota > Gammaproteobacteria > Enterobacterales > Enterobacteriaceae > Serratia_D > Serratia_D symbiotica_A. The sequence continues at coordinate 1,101,723 of CP002295.1, forward strand.
CTAATGAAGAGCGCGTCATTGCAAATGACGCCTTTCGGCTGACTACATTATGTACATAAAATACATCAGTTCTATCTTAACTGTGAAGAGAGTTTTGCTGTGTCACGTAAAATAATTATGTTAATACCCAATGGTACCAACGTTGGTATTACCAGTGTAAGTATGGGTCTCATCCGTTCTATTGAACAACAGGATATACACATAAGTGTATTTAAGCCTATTATTCAATCTCATGTTAATAATGACATTATAAACCAACCGAATAAGATTGTAGATGCTCATTTATCTACTCCAATATCAACATCGTTGCATATGAGCTACGTCGAGGACTTACTTAGTACTGACCAGCTGGATGTACTTATGGAAGAGATCATCACACGCTACGATGAAAGCACTAAAGATGCTGAAATAGTATTAATTGAAGGACTAATACCAACCTGTCAATACCAATTTACTAACTCATTAAACTACGAGATATCCAAAACACTAAATGCAGAAATAATCTTTGTGCTAGAACTAGGAAATAATTCTCTGAAACAAATGAAACAACGAATTAAGCTAGCATGCAACAGCTTTGGTGGTGATAAAAATAAGAATATTATCGGCGCAATAATTAATAAATTAAACGCGCCAGATGATGAACTATATTACACTCATCCTAATTTATTTAAAACACTTAACTACTCAATAAAAACTAAAATTACTCATATTGATCCCGCAAAGTTATCTGCTAGTAGCACGTTACCAATACTAGGATGTATACCGTGGAATATTGATCTGATAGCTACGCGCGCCATTGATATAGCTAGATACCTACAAGCTAAGATAATTAATGAAGGGGATATTATAAATCGTCGCATAAAATCCATAACCTTCTGCGAAAAGAAGCTACCATACATACTAAAACAATTTTACCCTGATTCCTTATTAGTTGCTTCAGTAGATCAAATGGACGTACTCGTTTCTGTCTGTATTGCTATAATAAATGGCATAAAAATCAGCGCTATTCTACTGACTGGTGGCTGCAATATAGATGAGACAATAAAAAAATTATGTAGTAATGCCTTTAGAACTGGTATACCTATTTTTATGGTTACCGCTAGTACTTGGCAAACTGTACTCAACTTGCAACACTTCCACCTCGCCATACCATCTGACGACTATCAACGTATTGAGAAAATAAAAAACTATATTGCTAGTTATATGGATGATACGTGGTTAAAATCACTTTTAACTACCTCTAAGCGCTCATACCAACTTTCTCCACCAGCTTTTCGCTATAAACTCACTAGACTAGCACGGCAAGCTAATAAATGTATTGTGCTGCCGGAGGGCAATGAACCGCGCACCATAAAAGCTGCTACCATTTGTGCTGAACGCGGCATCGCAAAATGCGTACTTTTAGGAAATCCAGATCAAATACAGCATATAGCTACAGCACAAGGCGTCAAACTAGGAAAAAATATTAAAATTATTGATCCTATTACTGTACGTGCAAATTATATACCACGTTTAATGGAACTACGTAAAGACAAAGGCATTACTGAAATTATGGCGAGCGAACAGTTGAAAGACAATGTGATGCTCGGCACATTGATGCTAGAAAAAGGAGAAGTCGATGGTTTAGTATCTGGCGCAGTTCACACAACTGCAAATACCATACGCCCACCATTGCAATTAATTAAAACCGCACCAGGAAGTTCATTGGTATCTTCTATATTTTTTATGCTTCTACCTGATCAAGTGCTAGTTTATGGCGACTGCGCTATTAATCCAGACCCTACTGCGGAACAACTATCTGAAATAGCTATTCAATCAGCAGACTCTGCTGCTGCCTTTGGTATTGAACCACGTGTAGCCATGATTTCATACTCAACCGGTAATTCTGCTAAAGGAAGTGATGTAGATAAAGTCCGTGAAGCGAGTCGACTAGCGCAAGAAAAACGCCCTGATTTAATTATTGATGGTCCTTTGCAATATGATGCAGCCATTATGGTAGATGTTGCCAAATATAAAGCACCAAATTCATCTGTAGCTGGTCAAGCCACTGTATTCATTTTCCCAGATCTAAACACTGGTAATACTACTTATAAAGCGGTACAGCGTTCTGCTAATCTAATATCTATCGGACCAATGCTACAAGGTATGCGTAAACCAGTGAACGACCTATCACGAGGGGCGCTAGTAAACGATATTATATATACCGTAGCACTAACAGCAATCCAATCTTCCCAGATTAATGCTGCCGCCGACAAAAGTTAGCTATATAATTATTACTAAAAATATTAATTACTAGAGTGCCTCTAATATTTCTGAATTTTAATATACTTAAAATATTTTATCCATACTTGACATATGTGCAAACCTTATAACGCAATATAATTGCGTTATTACTCGAATAGAAAATCTATATTTTTCTAAACTTAAGTCATATGATGTAACCGTCATATTAAAATAAAATATATTAATAATATATTAAATAGTAATCTACTATTATCTAATAGACTATTATCATCAATAAATGAATAATACTAACTTTATAGAACTAAATTAATTGAAATTTACTTAAAAACATTAACATAATAAGACCTATTAATTTATAATACCTATATATATTTAATCCTACTACTTATATGACAAATTAGTAATTTGATATTATCCAGTACATTATATAATAGAATTTCAATTCTATAAGACTAAGATACCATTATCAAAGCATTATTTATATAATACCCTGCCCAATAATTAACTAATGCCTTTATTGAATTTCACAACTCAATACACTTAACAGAAATTAATAATCATTTATTTCATAAAATTAGATAGTAATTAACAATCTTATTTTCATGAATGTATTTAATAATATATTAATAACTTAACACGCTATCTTGTATATATTGTATATCTTGTATAATATCAATCTTGTACTAAGATATACAAAAATGGGAGTGCAATCACTGCAATGCCAGTAAATACATATATGTATCCTGCTTAACATTACCTAATATTTCTGTATAAATGATTATTATATTTAAAGCAGTATAAAAGTATTAAATAATGAAAAAATAAATATATTCATACAATATGAAGCAGAACAATATTCAAATATCATCGCATCATCTTTACTATTATATTTAAACACTGCACATGCTCACACCACGTCACAATATACTATATAGTACTATGGCATGATATTACTATATTATTCCTTTAATATACAATTCATTCAATATATAACTAGACTATAAAATAACTAAATTATAATAAATCACTATCTTGAGCATAGAACTTCTAACTCTATCATTAAAGATATATCTAGATCTAAAGGAGATGTCTAATATATGTGAAACAAAATATTATCTATTAAATTAATTATAATTTATAATAATTGTTATGATAAAATAAAATTTAAATTTAGATTAGATGAATTAAAATATTAACTAATAATTAATATTATATAATAAAATAATTAAAATTATATAGATAACTAATTAAAAATTATAATATATTATCTATCATAAGCTGATAAAAACAAAAACATAAAGACAATCATATTAGTAATCAGTACTAATAATATTAACGTTAATATTATCTTAAAACTATAATATCATACTTATATAGCAAAATTATAAAAATAATATATTATATACACATAGTAAAGTTACTAACCCTATTCAACTATAATATTAATACAATTAATACCCTGATCAATAGCATTATTTACAATAATGTAAATAATATTTATACCATATTTGTATATAATAAATAACGAACTAATCTAATATAGTGATTACTAACCTCATGATAAAAAATTATTAAACACATACGTTGGCCATTTAACACTCTCAATAACATAAATTCAATAAGATATAGTTATAATAATCTGACTGAGTCATAAAACAAATAATACAAATGATACTAATTAATTAATTTATAAAAGTGAAAATAAACTAAGTACTACTAGTAGGGAATTAGGCAGCTATTCTTAACTAGCTCCTCCCTTCGAGAGAGAGATAATATTAATAATTAAAATAAACTACAAAATAGATAATACCTATAGATTAATCATACATCTATCAATACCAAACCCATATATTAGTTATCTTTATTAATTTACAATTAAAAATAATTTCGTTCTTGAATAAATAATATTAATCATATTAATAATTAGATAAAATCTAAAAAAATAATGCAAATAATTTAATCCAAAAAATACTAAATTAATTTCTTAAAAATAAGAAAATATACATTACAATATATCTAGCTAGTATTTATTTTTACAATCTATTAAACTTTTGCGCCTACTATTAACGCTTAAAAATAAAGTAAATTTCAAAGTATTCCTGTTAATTGTATATCATTTGAGCAAAATAGCACTAAGATCATACAAAAAATGTAGTCTAGCTGCGGTGAAATATAGAAATACATAATATACGATTCTATCTTTACTAATGATTATTCAATATATATCACTCTATATTTTTTATAACATTATCATATCAGACTTGTAACTTTCGCACCACGTTGTAAACTATCTATCGTTGAGGTTATTCTATAGCAGCAAAAACTCAACAGAGTCACTAGAGTATTCAAATATTGATGCAAAGATTTAATCAGGGGCTTAAACAGCTTTAAAGCTTTTAGCCTATTTGGATCATAACGAGGCACAAATGAAAAAGATAGCTATCGCATTAGTAATTACTGGTTTCGCTACCTTAGCGCAAGCAGCCCCAAAAAATAATACTTGGTATATAGGTTCTAAACTTGGGTGGTCTGAAGACCATGACATCAGTTTATTTAGCACAGGCTACTTAAATGAAATCAATAATAACTCTACTCACAAAAATAAGCTAGGTGCTGGTGCATTTTTCGGCTACCAGGCAAACAAGTATCTAGGTTTTGAAATAGAATATGACTGGCTTGGGCGTACAATGTATAAAGGTAGTCTGTATAATGGTGCTATTAAATTACAAGGCGTACAACTAGCAGCTAAGTTAAGCTATCCGATTATTGATAATCTAGATATTTATACACGTTTTGGTGGTATGGTTTGGCATCAGCACTCCAAATATAACTATGAAAACGCTCCTTATCTAAGTTCTGGCGATACCGGGGTTATTCCTTTGACCGCTATCGGTGTTGAGTATGCGCTAACTAAAAACCTAGCGACTAGACTAGATTACCAATTCATTAGAAACATTAATAATAATACAGGTATTATTAGTACTGATTTAGATAATACTATGCTTAGTATAGGTATTTCTTATCACTTTAGTCAAAAAAATACTATTAATCCAATTGTGCAAACTCCAGAAAATATTACTATAGCTAAACCTTTTACCTTAAAATCTAATGTACTATTTGATTTCAATCAGTCTACCCTAAAAGAAGAAACTAAACATACTCTAGATCAACTGTATATGCAATTAAGCTCTATGAATCCTAAAGAGCATTCTGTTATTATTCGAGGTTATACTGATGCTATCGGCTCCGAGGAGTATAACTGCAAGCTATCTGAAAAACGAATACAAGGTGTTCTTGACTTTCTTATTTCCAAAGGTATGTCATCAGATAAAATCTCTGTACTTAACATAGGAAGAACTGCTTCTCTCAATACTAACAGCTGTGGGTACAAATCTGGTCACGCCACTAAATCACAGATTCACTGCCTAGCACCAGATCGCCATGTAGAGATCGAAGTTAAAGGGATTAAATAGTTTATAACTTAATCAAAATATAATTTTTTTATTACATTATAAAAACCTCGCGATGCGAGGTTTTCACTTTACTTTTATTTCTATTATGTCAGGAAAAATATTTACTGACTAGTTATGATTTTTAATCATTATTAAAAATATTTAGCATCTTTTTAAGAAATATTTAATTAGTTTTATTTACTTTACGTTACGTATTTTTAATAAATATTAAAAACTAGTATAATAAAATAATTTGTAAAAATACATTATAAATATGTTAACAAGAAGATCAAAATAGTATTTTTAAAAAAAATATTTTCTTCATACATACTAATATATTTATATATTAGTAAAATGCTATTTATATCAATTATTAATTATTTACTTTATTTAATTATACACCGTTTCATTATATAAATAATAATTTATGCAATAAATTTTATTCATTCATGATCTAGAATAAATAAATTACTCAATATCTTATATATAATACTATTTTAATATATTTAGTAATTAATTATTTTACTATAATAAATATTATAGACTCAATAACTCCACTTATATTAGATATTAAAATATTATAACTGCTGGTATTCATCTTAAATATAACCGCTTCAGAGGATTGTATTTCATTATTTAAATAATGCATTTATTTAATGTTTCATGATCTTTTGCTTTATCATTATTCCCTAAAATATAGCTAAAAAACAATATACCTGGATATAAACTTATCTAACAATTCTAATTTTAATAATCAAATTCAATTATCTAATTTTTGAACCCTATAATCATAGCTATATCAAATATATAATAACGATCACACTAATTATAATAACAATAAAAATTAATTTTCTAATATCAATAACGTCATTAAGCATTCTCTGGCATGCAACTTAAATTTTTCCTTGAGAAACACTAATATTATACCAACTAGAATAGTTGTTAATACTTTATGAACTAATTGCAATAGTATAAAGCTTGATAAAATAATTGATTTTTATATTTACTGGTTAAGATATCATGTAATAAACATTTATTATTATAAATAATAATTTTAATGTAATACTAATATAACTAATATTTCTATATCTGTATTATGTGTTATAGTAGATAGTAGATAGTGGGTGGTAGTAATACAAGATATTACATATACTAGAACACAAAACATAAATTTACTTTTAGCATGAGTGAAAAAGTTTATCTGAACATATTACTTAATAACTAAGGTTATCTTACGCTAATCACATTAAGGCTGTAGTCACATTAAAGATATTTATTTAAGTTATATCATCATATACAACTACCCTCTCATGGTTTTGGGTAAAAATTTAAGACATCATAAATCAAAATATCCTAGCTATTTTACCAAATATTTAAATATCTGGCTTTTATACAGAAAATTACATATAAATTATTAACTAATAAATTATTTAAGTTCATCTAAATGATTACATCATTTAGCACATCACAAGTATGTGATGATAGATTACATAATACAATACGTAATGTAGGATTACTACTTTAAGTATCTGAAAATAATATAGTTAAAAACTATTCATTTTAATAAATTAGAGACATTTATAAAAAAGCATAACCCTAACCAGCAATGATCTAGCTACAACTAAATCAATGATATATATGATATTTAAATAAATACTTTATGATATTTAAATAAATACTTAGCTATTTATTTAAATATCATCGAAATGATACTTCGATCAAATTAAATAACAACAAAATAACTAATAGCTAAAAATATCGATTATTAATTAATAATTCATTGTTTTTATTATAAATATTTATTTATAAATTATTATTTTGAGTCCCAAAATTATCATATCACTTTACTAAACAACGCAACTCTTAGTTGTTTTCCTGAAAACGTGGCTATCTTTATACTATTTTATACGCAATACCTACAATATATTCAACTCTCTTACACCAATAATGACTATTCATATGCTAAGCTATAATTATTCTTGTATAATTACTTTTTCTATCTTTAATAATTATATCTAATACTTTGATTAATAATCGACTAAAATGGCAATCTTTATTGCCTGACGTAAGCCATTATAAAGCAATATTTGATGACGCTGCTCAAATGCAACCAGTGTCCTTTATAACTATGCAGCCTAGGTTAAAAAATGCGTTAGCGATATTTTGCCATCCACGATCATCTTTGCAATTTATGCTGCTTCAAACACAAGAAATACAAGAATATCTGGCACTACTATCTAATGTAGTACAACAGCTATATCCACAGAATACTATATGCAAAAATACCCAATATGTAATTAAAGATAATAAAATTAACCTTGAAGTACAAAGTAAAGAACCATTAATTACTGATGGAAGCTGTGTATTCCAAGAATGGGTAGAACCGGAACAACTTTTTGGATGTGTAAAATTACATAATGATATAATTAGCCTACAACCAGGTCTCATTCATCATGCTAATGGGGGCGTACTAATTCTTTCTGCGTACACACTTCTAGCGCAGCCGTTGCTTTGGTTAAGACTTAAACAAATGATAACCCAACGCCAGTTCTACTGGGTATCCTTAGATGAAAAGCGCCCCATACCAGTCACTATCCCGCCAATGCCACTAGAGCTTCGTCTGATTATAGTAGGTAATCATCATAGACTTGCTGATTTTAAAAATATTGAACCAGAGCTCAGTGAGCACGCGATCTATGGGGAATGCGAAGACTATCTGCAGCTCACTAATATCAAGGATATGATACAATGGTGTGGTTACGTTAATAACGTACTGATCAAGCAAAAATTACCTCCACTAGCTACTGACACCTGGCCGCTATTGATAAGGCATGCAATACGTTATAGTGGTGATCATAGTATTCTACCATTATCTTTAATGTGGATTCGTCAACAACTTTCAGAAGCAGCTCTATATACCAAAGAAAAAGTTATTACAGCCATTGCCTTTCAAGCAGCTCTTAGTACAAGGGAGTGGCGCAATAGTTATCTTGAAGAGTGTGCACTACGTGATATTAAATTAGGTCAACTATTAATTGCAACGGAAGGCGAAATCATTGGCCAAATTAATGGACTTTCTATACTAGATTATCCTGGTCATCCACTTAGTCTCGGCGAACCATTACGTATAAGTTGCGTAGTACATCTCGGTGAAGGTGATTTCATTGATGTTGAGCGAAAATCTGAGCTAGGCGGCAATCTTCATGCAAAAAGCATAATGATTATACAAGCTTTCATGATCTCTGAATTAAAATTAGATCGCTCTATGCCTTTCTCCGCCTCTATTGTATTTGAGCAATCTTATGGAGAAGTAGATGGTGATAGTGCTTCACTAGCTGAGCTATGCGCCTTAATTAGCGCTCTAGCACAAAAACCCATCAATCAACAAATTGCAGTCACTGGCTCAGTTGACCAATTTGGGAATGTACAGCCAATAGGTGGAGTTAATGAAAAAACTGAAGGCTTTTTTAAAGTTTGTCTACAGAGAGGGCTGACAGGTAAACAAGGAGTAATTATACCGCAAACAAATATGCGTAATTTATGTCTCAGTCAAGATGTGATTAATGCAGTGCGTAAGAGACAATTCCATATATGGGCCGTTAATACTGTTGCAGAAGCGTTACCATTACTCACCGGGTACACCTATGCCGATACACAGTATCCAAATCTATTATCAGCCATCCGTAAACGCATTTTACATCTAAATCCGCAGCAACGCTACTATTGGCCGCGGTTACTTCATTGGCTTCCTTGGTTTAGCCGCAACTGATCGTACTTGTTCAACGTACACGCGTTAGCTAAAATGCGTCATTCATTACAATAAGGCTTATTAAGAACAATGATAGATAAACGTAACTCCTATACGAAAGAAGACCTAGAAGCATCTAGTCGCGGTGAACTATTTGGTGCTGGGGGGCCACCATTGCCAGCAGGTAATATGTTGATGCTTGATCGTGTAGTGAAAATGACTAAAGATGGTGGCAACCACAATAAAGGATATATGGAAGCAGAACTAGATATTAATCCAGAATTATGGTTCTTTGGTTGCCATTTTATTGGTGATCCAGTAATGCCAGGTTGTCTAGGTCTTGACGCAATGTGGCAGTTGGTTGGATTCTATCTTGGATGGCTCGGTGGTGAAGGTAAAGGGCGCGCTCTTGGTGTAGGTGAAGTTAAATTTGCTGGCCAAATTTTACCAACAGCAAAAAAAGTAACTTATCGCATTAACTTTAAACGCGTAATTAATCGTAAGTTGATCATGGGGGTAGCCGATGGAGAGGTACTGGTAGATGGTCAAGTTATTTACACTGCTGGCGATTTAAAAGTAGGTCTATTTAAGGATACCACTATCGCCTTCTGATTATAGAAATGGCGGTTTTTATTTACCGCCATCTTTATTTTTTATAGCAAATAAAAGCAAAAAAAGCAGGACTTAAAAAGTTAATAAGATTATTGTATAATTCACTCTTAATTAACTTTATTAGATCAATACTTGATCCTTTAAAACTTAAAAAGAAATTGTATTAATATCATATTTATAGAGTAATGGCAACAACGGTATATGAAAATCTAATAATATTAGCTATCAATTAATTCCATGTCACTTGACAAGTTGCATATAAAAATAGTAATATAAAATTATGAGTGATTTATTTTAAGCAAAATAAATAAATATATTTAATCTTAATAAGAATAATTAATAGAAAGAAGTATTATTTATACATATACATATACATATATAATTTATATTATAATTGTGGAAGTAAATAAGATAACATAAAAAATATATATTATAGCATAAATAAAAAATTTTTTATTAAAAATAATTTTTATATACCTATCTATTTACGTAATAATATCTTACTATTACTCTAATTATTAGAAATTAATAGCTACTTATCATTACTAGCAATTATATTTTCTATAACTATATCAAATAAATTATATTTTAATCTTCTGAATACTTATTTTAAATACGCACTGCGATTACTAAAATTTTTATAATATTACCTAAAATATAACAATATGTATTAACTTACTTATATATACTATATTATTTTTAATTAAATTACTAAATATTTAGTAAATTATAGTACCAATATTAATATCTAATATTCTTTTATATATTTTAATCAATTTTTTATTAAAAAACCAATATATAAATGTATAAATATAAGACTTATAGTTTTAATACTATAACGAAGTGCATAATAACAAGTTATCAAATACTTGGTCTCATTTAATGCCTCAATCATTTCTATTTAAACGCTTTCCTTGTAATAAATAACTATGTTAAATAAATACTAAATTATTACTAGTAAATTTAGTAAAAATATGCGCCATATAATGGTAATATTATAGTTAACAATTAACATCTTTACAACTGCTTATAGAACAAATCACTCATCAACTATTATTAATAAGATCATACTATATAGTTTTTAATAAATTATACTATTTATATATTATATCATTAGACGCTATTATATATAAACCAACAACTACTATAATAAGACATCATAAACACTTAATTAAAGTATTAGGTTTGCTATAATATTTTAGTAACAGCGATAATCATCCCATCATTAATTGAATTATTTATTGTTTTTTAACTAAATTAAATAATTACTGACATCTTCTAGTACCAATAAGTTGTTTTTATTAAAATTACGCAATAATAGTTAATGGTTACTCATTAATATCATCAAATATAAAATACTATTAACTATTTTACTATAGAATAGTCAACTGGAATACTATATTTTTACATTATCAAACAGTTAATTCAAAATTATTTAAATATTAATCATCCAAAAGGGCTAGCATTTTATTTCATATTTTTAGTCTAAACTTTGATTACTTTATATATAATTAGATTCAATATCTTTAACTTAATGTTACTCAACATCTAGATACATTACCGTTAGCAATACGTTAGTTATCTCTTTAATTTTTAATATGATAATATAATCTAGCAACTAAGACAGATCTTTCTTGATATTTTTAAAATAAAACAATACATATGCCATTATATCATAATAGCTAATCTATTAAATAATTTTAAAAATTATACATTTTAATACTTGCTATATTTTTAATATATCTTCAAAATCAAAACTATTACCTAGTCATTACTATGAATTATTTAATAAAATACAGCTCAGCGCTAATACTAAATATTTTTATTCATATATTATCTAATTCTTTTATTTAAACGAAAATCAATATAAGCATACAAAAACAAATAAAAGACTTTCTGAGCTAAGAATAAATTAATATCTACTAGTATGATTATAAAATATATTAGAATAATAAAATTCATTTGAATAAGTTTTATTATCCAAAAGACACAGGAAAAATTAAAGACAATTATCATATGTTATTTAGACAATAAATATTAATTTTATTCTTTATTTTTACCATTAGTAGTCCCTACATTTTACTATTAGTATATAACATTGATAATAAAAATTATAGTATCAAAATCAAAAATATCTTTATAGCTAACATCTACCCTTATCATTCAGAGATCATAATTAATGCATGATATCTTAACATGCCTATAGCAAAACACATTTATAATATGTGCATTACTAATATGCTAGCTAAAAAATATATTTTTATTACATCAACATCAATACATACCCTGGTACCTAAAGAGGTAGAATAATATCTCAACGACACTTAAAAAGTTATCATAGGATCTATATCAATATTAATAATAAGCATTATATCTTCTTATAATAGCTAGATTATAATTATTTCATTTATTAATCTATAACTTATTTTTTTATTACTGTATTTATAAGATCTTAAGTTATACTAAAATTTAGTATTAAATTAGTATAATAAGTACTAGTAATTTTAGTAAAAAATACTATTTTTAGTATATAAATAAATACCTATCAATAATCATGCTTACGCTAAAATTAAAAAAACAAAATAATAAAAACATATATTTTTTGTAATTAACTAATAAATTTAACATTATCATATATCCAATATATACGTCTGATGTTAGCAGACTTTCTCTATAAATATTATAGGAAAACCAACAGATGATTAACATATACATAAAGGTGTATAAGATGAACATGGTTAAAATAGCGCTAGTGCATAATACAAACAAAAGAGAATAATTAATATCTAATATTTTGAAAATATAAGCTTAGAGATATAAGATAAGAAAATAAAAATCAAAGACTAAAAGATCAATGTCAACTAGATACCATATCACTAATATGATATTATATATTTTTTACAAAATATATTACATTAAGCTGTGCTGTAGTCATTTTATAGGTATATAACTTAATTTCGCCTAAATACTACTATTTAATAAAAAAATAATATAATCTATAATATAGATAGTATCTACTTATTAATTAGTTATTTTTTAACACTATTCAACTTAATAAAATATTTTTTACTCTATATTAAAAGTAACTAATACTATTGAAACCCATTACATTTTGTTATATAAAAAATCTATATCTTTTATTTTACCTATTGTCCCCTCTCTTATGTTTTAAATAGCTTAATAAAGACGAGTATAATCTCATTAATTAGTACAGTGAGTGGTCACATATTTCGTGACTAACTTCTTTAACTATTATTAAATTTTATTTTCTGTAACTAATTTTATCTGCTATTATATATACCATATAAAATCATTTAACTATAGTTAACCAATATATAATGGTAGCTACCAAAAAATATTAATCGCTTAGTACTTTTTAAAGTACTGTAAAATAATCACCTACTGATCCATTAACTAATCATACACTCCTAGGTAACAATTAATCAATAGCCCTAAAATTACTAATACTTTAATAAATAAAAATACCTAACTATTATTAAGTAACATTATTTTATCTTTACGAAAAATGAATAATTATCTAAATATATATTTATAAATCATATAACTAAGTACGGACTACTATTAATTTTTTATAGGGTAATCTATTACTAGCCGTATAAGATAAATATTAGCCAAGGGCTAAAAAATAAGCTGCATATAATTTACTCATACAGTAGATAATATACCCTTAATATTTAATTAACTACGTATAAAATTCAATAAAATTATTTACCATGAAAAAAAATACTTCACTAATATCATCTTTAAGGCACTACACTTAAAAGCAAGAATCTAAGAACTAGGGCTATTGGCCTATTTCATAGTGATAATTTATAGCTTAAACATAATGATATGAAATATATTACCTTCATATCCCTAAATCTTAACTGAATAAATTATAAAAATCTCAGAATGTGTCCATAACCTTTTTATCTGGACTTTATAAGTCCATACATTGACACGCAATATATAGTTATTATACTATTTTTCATCAAATTAAATATTTTATTAATTATATACCTGCATAATATCTACTTTACAGGGTATATAGAGGTTATAGTGTGTTAACTAAAATCTCTTTTTATTAAAACTAAAATAGGCAGCGCTCGATATTTTTATAAAAAAATAAAAAATCATAAGATATATAAAAATACTATTATTAAATTATTTCTATAACATAATGCTAACTAGTTAATAACTATAATATTAAATAATTCATTAATTAATGTAATAAAAAATTACACTGCAAGATATAAAACGCTTAAATATAACTATTCCAACCAAAATATTATAGTGCTGTACTTACTTAATGATCAATATATACATACAATCAATAATCTGTAGTATTTATAATATATTTTATGGGCGCTAGTTTTTATTTAGCACAGTACCAGTATCATCAATGAATTAAATGAGATTCTTGCAGGATATCTGCTAACTTCGCAATAACCTTAGACTAAACAATTAAATAATTATTAAGTCAGTAGTTAATACCCGTCTCACGTTACAAGACCTGTAACGAAAGCATTACTATCATACCTTGTTTATCACACACATAACTATGATAAGATTAGACTTATTTATTAAATATCTTTAACCATATCAATATATCAAATAATGACGCTACCTTAAGTAAATAAATCTATAGTTTTATATAAATTTCTGTATCCTATAAAAATAAATATAACTACAGTATATAGTTCGGCATTAGACATAATGATTAATGATATAGTTATTACAACATTTAATGAACATGAGCGACTCGCTAAAAATTATAAATATTAGGACTATAAGCCAAATTTTATAATAAAATCCTGAAAAATAATTGATCGCACTAACAACTTTAATAAACTAAAAACAGTGATATCTATCTTAAAAATGTAATTATTACTTGAGAAAATAATAATTACATTTTAATAAAGTAATCATTACACATTTTTAATAAACTAAAGATAGTCATACTGCATATTAAAATTATTCATATCAATAGAGCTAACACTAAAATATTACTATGTACTACCTATAGATAAACACGCTCTCTATCACAACTAAAAATATAAGGTTATGCTATATAACACGTCAATCTTACATTCTTAATATTTATACATAATTTTACACCGAAGACTAATATTATAACCATAATAAATCAATAATCAATAATCAATAATCAATAATCAATAATCAATAATCAATAATATTGATTATATAAATCTAACATAAAATAAGCAGTTATGATTTATGCTACGATCAATAACATACTAAAATTGTATATTAGACACCTAATCACTAATTATAGTATTCCTACTATAACAACTTCTACTTTAAATTTTAGCAATATTTTTTGCGATTAAAAAATAGAAAAAATAACGGTAAATAAATTATCAATCATAGATTCTGCTAAAAATATAATGTAACTGTCACAATATAATCCCACAAATACATATTAAATATTAACGTATCAAAATATCTAGTTATCATATATAGTTATTACTTAGCCATCCTCTGTTATTACTTAATATTACAAATACATCTATCCATCATGACAAACTGCGATTTAATAATCCTGTACCACTTATCATATATTTTTTACTAATGCTGTTAGAGTGTATAAACAATTTTCTGTACTAACAGTAGTCCAGTTAATAATCTAAATGCTTAAGTATATATTCATATTCCTGAAAAAATAATATTGATTCAGTCTAGGTACTATATACAAATGACCAAGAAAATTGGTACGAATATTTAATATAAAATACAATATTTACCATGCAATAAATACTATCTTATAGTACTGTACTTTGCAATAATTCATATTCATTGCTTCTATCATGCTCTTTCAAAACATTCTAAACTGGATAGCGTATTAGTAAGCAAAGAATGTATACTTTACTTATCATTAAAAATGATGTTATCATTTTATAACTAATACATACTTTTATTTATAAAATATACTTACTTGCATTTACTTTTTATCTAAAGGGAAAAAGTAATACGTATACAGTAAATAATACTCTTCATTAAATTTCTACTAAATAGTATTAGATTGCTTAATACATATCTTATAAGACAATCACTGCTATAAATTTTAAATATTTGTACCACAATACAAATATACTTAGGTACAGAATAAATATTTTGTTGCTACAATTATAGTAAAAAAGAACAATAACTTATCGAGGCACTCTTCTCAATCTTATATAATTATATTAACTCTTTTATTATATCAAAATATATAATAAATTTATGATCATTTACCTATATAGCTAAAAATTATTAAATATCCTATCATATCTAAACGTTCAGCTGCTCCTGTAGACTAGGACATCTAGTACATAAAATTTATCATGTATCACTTACAATATTCTACTTTTAATAATATTTTATCTTTTTTTTATTGCTAAGATACAACTAAATATATAAAAGATATAAAAACTATTCAGGCAGCCTGCTCATACCAATAAATAACATTATCTAATCTTAATAAAATATACTAAAATATACTAAAATATATCTTAGCAAAATATCTATAAGAGTAAGTTTTAAAATAACGCTATATTTATTAGACACTGCTTAATCTTTAATCCACCATACTACCAAATAATTATAAAACTTCAATAATGAATGATGCTAATTAGCGATGCCGTTATAAAAACGTTTACTATATCAATGTATATAACTACTTTAACTACAATATTCTTTATTTTATACTAAACAAAAAATACAATACAGCATTTACTATACTAATAGTAAAACGCTCTGTCTAATATCCTTTTATCAAAGCTAATACTTAGCATGCTATACTAATACTAAAAGCTAATATTTAAAGCTACCATTTACAGCAAGTAAAGATATTACTATACAATAGGCAAATCTAGTAATACTACACTAATTACAATACTATATTTAAAAAATACAAAATCATGCATTATCTAATATATAGTATAAGATACTATCTACATTTATATTTATTAACTGCCTATTATTAATAGGCATACATATAGACTAGAATACTAGAAATAATTATAATTGAGTACGCGTAATAACAAATTTATAACGCTAAAATACAATGATGATTCAAAGTAAATATTACTAGTAACTTATTATATCATTATTAATACTAGCGAGCAAATACAGCTAAAATTTAGAGTATTACCTTTAGTGATATTATCAGCATCCATTAAATATCTATTTATTTCTAATTAGAAAATACATATCCTCTTATTAACTAACTAATTATATTAATACATAAATACTCCCTAATATTTATTATTTAAGTAGCTTACATTAACAACAATTCTACATGATAACCTATAACTTTTATAAAAAATAGAATAAAATAATTAAAAATACTGCACTCTATACTTGTTAACAATTTATTTAGTATGTCATCGATAAATATTTTTAATGATTAATAATCATAATATTTTCATTTATGCCAAAAACTCTAAGATACTAGAAAGATAAATATATCAATTAGCGATCAGTAAAAAATTAAAATATTATTTTTAATATAATGTATATTAGATATCAAGTTATTCTTTGATAACATAAAAATACCTAAATCAAAAAACTTATATAGTGATTATAAATTATTATTTTTTAAGATTAAGACACCTGATGAGAAGCATAGTAAAGATATCTAGTGCTACATCTAAAATATATAATATGTATAAATAAATTAAATATTTACTGTATCATACTTAAGATATTAAAATCAAAAAAATAAAGCATAAAAAATTATAATACTAATTTTTAATCAATAATTAGCTTTTTAATATTAAAATTTATATTTATATACAGTAAGCCATGAATAGTGTTACTAGTATATAAAGCTAATAATAATGATTAAATGACATTTAGATAAAATATTATTAAGAAACTATAATTAGGATATATGTATCGTTCCAAGACTGCATAAGTATTATTGGATAGACTAATAAGTCTGTTAAAAATATACCGTAAATTAGTGTTACAATATTTATAAACAATATCTATAGAATATATCAATCATATATTTACATATTAAGATTATGGTATATATAACTAACTAGCTAATGGTATTTAGTACCATGACTACCTATAGTCAATATATTATTTTTTTTAAAAAAAATAATGTTTATACATTATTACAGATATATTGTAATATTTACAAAATACACACTTCATACATATAAGCACCATAACAATATTGTATAATTTTAGTATACATTATAGTTACTATAATTAGTATATATCTAATTACTTGATAATATTCAAAAATCAAATAAATGCTATTACTACTAATATAGTACAGAGATAAAATAAAGTTATATATAATTAAGGATATCTTTAATTAAACGCGGACCACGAAAAATAAATCCGGAGTAAATTTGTATGAGAGTAGCGCCTGCAGTAATTTTTTCACGTGCAGCTATTAATGAGTCAATACCACCAACACCAATAATTGGTAGACGCCCTTTCAGCTCATTCGATAGAATATGAATCACTTTAGTACTACGTAACTGCAACGGACGACCACTCAGGCCCCCTATTTGATCATAGTATTTTAATCCCTGAATTAGCGAATGATCTAAGGTAGTATTAGTAGCAATCACCCCATCCATGTTATGTCGTACCAAGCTATCTCCTATTTGAATTAATTCTTCTTCAGACAAATCTGGCGCAATCTTAACTACTACTGGTACATATTTATGATAAATCTTACGAAGTTCCTCTTGTTTGTTTTTCAGTGCCACTAAAAGATCTTCAAGTGCCTCGCCATACTGTAAAGATCGTAAACTTGGTGTATTAGGTGATGAAATATTCACTGCAATATATCCTGCATAGGAATAAACTTTCTCCATACACATCAAGTAATCATCTTTACCTTGTTCTATTGGTGTATCTACATTTTTACCGATATTAATCCCAATGATCCCATTAAAACAAGACCTCTTAACATTTTCAATTAGATTATCTACACCATCATTATTAAAGCCCATACGATTGATTAATGCTTCAGCTTCTACAACTCTAAATAAACGAGGCTTATCATTCCCTGACTGTGGGCGCGGAGTTACAGTGCCTATTTCAATATGTCCAAACCCTAGAGCACCAAGTGCATCAATACATTCACCATTTTTATCTAGACCTGCTAATCCTAGTGGATTTTTAAAAGATAGTCCCATACAACTTATCGACTTAGTTAGCGTTGATTGGCGAATAAAAATCTTTAATGGAGAATCCATAATACAGCGCAATCGTTGCAATACAAATGAATGCGCACACTCAGGATCTAACTGAAATAAAATCTTTCTAATAATAGAATAATACATATAATTTCTTAATTTTTGGATCACATATTGGTATTTTACCATTTAATATCCTATATTAAATTAGAATATTATATATATTATATTTACCTAAATTATGCGACATCTAGTAATGAACTATAACAATATGATAAACTAAATCATGATAACCTATAATAAGCATTTCTGCTTGTATACATCTTATACAATCTACTAAACAATCCGCAATGATAAAAAAATAGCATGACACTATTAAGACTTACCCTTAATTTACATAACATATTTTAACGGTAACATGAAATCACTCGAAATGATTCAACACATTGAAAACTACATATAGAGGTCGACAGACAAGATTTCTAACCTTTTTAATTACTCAGCGCTTTTCTACTCAATCATTTCAAATGCATTAACGCTCATTAGCTGAGCCAGGAGATACGAATTACAACTGAGTAAGATCTTTAAAATTTTCGCTAAAAACTAATATATTTTAAAACTAAAAATATCAAATATCACCTGATTATCAAAATCAACATATTCAACATATGATTAACTAAAACAATTTAGTCATTTGTATAAAAATTAACTAAATTAAACTAAATTAATAATATTCTACTACATAATAACTTATGCATTGAGTAAAATTCGTCCTTAATTAGACTGCTAATTAGCGTATTTAGCTCAAATTATTTATATATCTCTAGTTTTTTACTATATTACAGTTTATTAAAATCTATTATACAGCAACGGGGTATTACTAAAAAGATAACCGCCATGCGCCTTCTCTGAAAACATCAACTTATCTTACAACAGATACATTAAGTAATATTGCGATACTTTACGTAATAATTTACTCTATTATAAAAATATTAAGACTATTAACTGCTTACCTAACCAAACAAGGAACGATTAGCTCATACCTGATAAAATTAATTCTAACTTAATGGTTAGTAAAATAGATTTTATCTATTACATTATGATATATATGGTAAAAGCATGTACTACTTAATACAAGTAATATTTTTTATTTAAAAAATTTAAATCTATTAATAATAGACAACAAATCAAAGACATATAATCACTATATATAATAATATTTTTGCAAATTATAGAAAATTGCACTAATTGTTTCACTAAATATAAGCAAGATTGCTAATCTTAAACATGACATTAATGCCATATGTAAGTTAATCATAAAATGCTAAATCTTCCATACTGCTCATAGCGCTATAATAAATATTAAAGTATTCTCTACATACATAAAAATGATTATTAATAACAACAAATATAATTTGTATACTGACAATAAACTAGATTACTTTCTAAAAATTTACCTAGCCCAAATAATGACCTAGTATACAACTTATTATAGCTCTTTTCTAATATATAGTATAAATATAATAATTACTATCTAGTAATAGACTATGGATAATAGCAAACATCATTAAGTTATTACTTTACTAAATAATATAATAATACATGATATACTAATACAGCGTATTATATGAGACCTTAAAAACCTGTAATTATAATTACAAAATATAATTTATAATGATTTGATATAAATTAAAATAAAAACAATAAAATTAATACAACAAACCACTGTCCAGTTACTTAAGAATTGCTGACTAATCATCGCTTTAACATTACAAGTAATGTGTCTAAAATATAATGTATGTATATACTAATATACCTTTAATACTAAAAATATTAAATTATTTATACTATGCCTCTATTAAACTAAGATATCATTTATAAATATTTTTCATCATAATGATATAATCATTAATATTTTACCTTAAACAAAAACAAGCTACATCTTGTCCATATTAAATTTATTTAATTAACAGCTATCTGGCAAGCTTTATTCAGATTATCTTGATTACCGGATCACTATATCATGATAGTATACAGAGAGCATTTAATATAACTAGCGCACAGTATCTAGAAATAGATATCTACCAAAATAAATAGTTTTAAATACTTCGGCGTAAGGAATATCTCTTGACTTGGTAAGTACTACCTTATAGCTCACAATAATTAATCAAGTTGTTTTGATGATAGGTATCAGTAATATCGCCTGATTAAATAAAATGCGAATAACAAAAAATGTCAAAGTATCTAGATCACTATTCATGAAATAATGTAGCAATACACTTCAGTATTTTATTATATATAAAATACAAAGATATTATACTTATAACACCTTACAGATAAGTATTTTTAACTAAAAAACATTATACATAATACTATAAATCAATAAACTAATACACCTTTAAAAATAAAGTACTCCTAGATAGATAATACACTATGTGTCCAAAAAATAAGCTAAATACTTATCGATATTAGATCTTAGTTATATATTACTATTAGCGCATTAATATTTTCTAAGTATTACATGTTACTAAAAACAGTCATATGCACTCTACAAATCTAAAAATTAGAAAATGAATAAGTATTAATAAGAATAAATATTCTATAATATAATATAAAATTATATCATAAAATTTTTACATATCTTAATAATAAATAAATATTAAGACGTCATAACTAATAAATGTATAAATAATACTCAATATTAGTTTTTTAATCAATCAGGTGATCATTAAGATCGTATCTTAGCAATAAATACTCTAATTTATTCTAAATAATTAAATTTAAAAATGATGTATTCAAGTAAGCCCAATATTACTGACACTTAAGAGATCTAACACTTCTCTAAAAATAATATATAAGTTATTTATTCATCTATTCGTGTTAATATATAATATTATATCTGTAATTGATCGAATTACGCAAAAAAAGATATTGATATAGTAAAAGACAGGTATAGTTAATCTATAAAATCGTATAGATTTAATATACATCAAGACCATTTCAAAAAAATATTCATGACTCTCGTAAGAATTATATACTATAAAAAATCAAGTATCATAAATAGATCAGTTCTAACTTTACCATATTTACTTTTAGTAAAGCACGAAGTCTATAGTGTGCTTGCTTAGAAGACGAGATATAATATAGCTAGGTGTTATTGTGCTAATGATTATACTTTTTAGTATATACAATCTCTACTACTAACATTTAGTAAATATTTAGTTAATAATAAAAACCTAATAAAAACCCTAAAGTATAAACTTTAATTATTTTGATAACTTACACTTATGTTACATAAATAATCAGGCGCTTACCAATAAAAATATACATAAAGGCTATAAAGTGTCTAATACAAATAAATACTTAGCTCGTAATCAATAAATAGTATCTTAACATTATAGAGCGGTTAATAATTAAATTAACTTTCATACGTTTATCTATAGCAATATTTAATTAATTAAATACTCTAGTTTCGATAGTTTTTTATTTATAATGCGCTTAATGATGGGCAGGATTTTATCTTAAGCAATACTACATATACAGAAATACATGATATTATCCCTGTACCTATAAATTTTGTTATCTAATTCTAGACAACCTATTTTGTAATAATGCTGAAGATAATGTTAATGATACCTAATATCTAGCTATAGATCACATTATTAAACATTCTCTAACCTATAACCTAAAGATTTTCCTCGATATTACTAATAACTTATAGTAAATAATTATATATTAATATAGTACTAACTAATAGCGCTAAATATAATTAATATTATATGGTTTATACTGAACATATGTATAATACTATCCTATATACTACGATATAGCTAATTATCTAAAGCAGGTACTTAGAAGATACATCTTCTATTACTGACCCTATAATCGCTATCACTATACTAAATACATTTACTATAGCTCCAAGAGTCATAACTCTACATCGTACATTCAAGTATCAATAGACTTCTATCTATAAATATAACAAAAAGTATTTCTATTTAATCTTGAGAACTAATAAGTTTCACTATAATTTATAAGCGCTATAAAGTAATTAATAAAAAATTAATAATAATTAATGATACTTGTCCGACAGCTACTAAACTAGCTATAGTGTTATACAACAAAATCCATAATATTTCAGCTAAAGCATTAATATCATACTTGTATAATGATAATATCTGAGTAGCGTCTACAAATCTACCTATAATCATAACCATCATTCGTAGACTAACTATGAATACTAAGAATTCATAAAGAAACATTAGAATTTTACTATTACATAATAATAAAATATTATTATAAAAATAGCTATTTTTTAAAAAACGTAACTTAGAACTTATTAATAATTATATTAACTACAACAAAATAGATAAAATTCAAAATAAGATAAATCTATTACCTCACTTACTAAAAATAAATAGAATACCAATATCTTTTCACATAAAAAAGAATAAATAAAATATTATTAAATACGTATAAGCGTGTAGTTGTATAGTTATTACCTAAAATTTATCCAGTATCTTTAAGCAAGCTAAATTACTGTGTATTTATTTTTTATTGATCTGTAGCCACCACAAAATAAAATATTTATAACGACTTAAATATTGATCTACTTATATGTTTATTAATAATGTATCTATCCTTACCTAGATAATAATTTTTATATAATTAGTTCTTAATAAGTTTAATCTATACAACATAACTATTAAGTATTTTAAGTCACATGAATCAACTTGCTCTACTGAAAACGCACACAATCCTTAAATATAAGGCAGAAGAATATTATTATAAAACTTTTACTTTACTTATCATATTACTATACTATTTAAATATTTTATAAATAAAATACTGCTGCACTTCATAATATTAGTGCAAAATTAATAATTTATGGCATAAAAATTATTTAGGACTTCAGAGCTTATCCATTACTAATCATAAACTCATACTCCTTAATAAAGTACTAGGGATATGACAATCATTAATAAAACTTGATTAAGGAAGCTAGCAAATAATATATTTGCAACAGATTAACTATTCAAACTGTACATTAAATAAATGCTAATATTAGCAATGCTAATAATTTTAGTTCAAAGAACTAAATAGATTATAATGGTTATGCCTACTGAATAATATTATTATAGATTCAAATTTTGATTTACTAAAATTAGTATGCTCAATATGTGTTTTCTTCAGCATGATAATATTTCATTAATAAAAATAAACAATTATAGTACAATGTTAAGTTTTATAAAATTAATAGCAATAGAGCTAACAGCATGAATAAATATTAATTATGATCCTATAAAGAAAATCGATAATATCAACTGTAATATTACAATCTATCGCCAATACATAGCGCTCTAGTTATCTTGATACATCAAGAGCAGATAAATATATAATAGCACTTATACTTAATATTGCAGATAAACTCTAAGTATATATACAGGCTATTAGCGATGATCATAGTAACAATGTAACGCACGTATGCTCATAGAATGCCACCGTAACAATAATTATAATGCTAAGTTTAATGTCTTATCTCATCAGAAAGCATCTGCTTAAGAGTATTACATAAGCATTTTACTGCTATAGTGCTTAATAACGCTATACACTGCATAGTGTATACACTTCAACTACTCCTAAAACACTATGCAATTACTATAGACAGATAAAGATGTATTATCATGATCAAACTAACACATGGTCTACGCAACGATCACTATATCGTATAGATATATACATTTGTATCATAAATTTTAAAATATATGATCATTAAATAATTTCTCTATCTCTTTAAATTACTGGACGTTACCTAAAGAGAAATATATTTATTCAATATAAAACATAAAAAATTTATTTTTTAATTTTTTAACAACATATATATGCTTGATATAAAAATATATTATTATATATATTAATAATTTTTGATACACAATTTATATATGATTCTCTACATAACCATCTAGCCCTCAATAGTTATAAAGTACTTATAGCGCTTTAGTGCATAGGATGCCTGATGAATTACTCAAACAAATGAATAAAAAATAGGTATAAATATATAGCATGAAGTATAGATTATTAATGTGATAAAGCACATCTTAAATGATATATCTTGTAGCATACAAAGATAGATACAAAACAAAACTAATTTTATAAAAAACTCATGCGTAATACAATTTATCAGCTATTAACAAGAATAAAAATTTCATAATTCACCACTGATTGCGCTAAATGCATCTCATCAAAACTATTAGTAAGAGAATAAATATACTCAATTAAGGCATGAAGTAAGACTGTTAATAATTATCTTATTAGCAGGAAGCGATGTTTTGTAGACTATACAATCATTACTGTGCTCTATGCAAATAATCTATACTATTACTCCTAATCCCTAAAAACATACAAAAAAGATAAATTCAAAAACCCTAAAAAACTATAGGATTAGAACATGATTATACAGAAACAATATACGCATAAATATTGCTAACAATCTTTTGATCTTAATTTATTTAAATCACATTAAAACTAGAATTATCTAGATTTGTACATTTATGAATACTGGCTTATATTCATAAAATTCCCTAAATTTTACAATTTGTATTATAATTTTTCTTTTTGAAACTCTATTGGGGGATTCGTAGCATTTTCGCTCTAGCTTAACCCGCTCGTGAATGGAACACTGCTTTCAGATATATGGTGGCACCAATTTACTAGTAATAATTCAAAAGAATTATTTATAGTAGTGGCATAGGTGCCCGAATAACACCAAAGAGGGTAATTAATAATGAAGCGCAACATTCTTGCAGTAGTCATCCCAGCTCTGTTAGCTACTAGCGTAGTAAACGCGGCGGAAATCTACAACAAAGACGGCAACAAGCTGAATCTTTATGGTAACGTTGCTGGCCTACATTACTTTTCAAAAGACAGAAAAGAAGAAGGGGCAAAATCCTATGCTTATTTAGGTTTTAAAGGCGAAACCCAAATTACTGATCAATTAGCTGGTTATGGTCAGTGGGAGTACAGCCTTGAAACTAACCCACTTCAATCTCTAGCGTCCAAAAGTGACAAAACCCGTTTAGGATTAGTTGGTTTAAAATTTGCTGATTATGGTTCACTTGACTATGGTCGTGGTTACGGCATCCTATATAATGTAAAAAGCTGGACAACTTCGCTACCAGAATTTGGTAGTGATATTGCTTACTCTTCTACCGATAATTTAATGAGTAGTCGTGCTAACGGAGTCACAACATACCGTAATAATAATTTCTTTGGTTTGATTGATGGCTTAAATTTTGCCTTGCAGTATCAAGGTAAAAATGTTATTAAAAAACGTGATCTTGAGGAACAGAATGGAGAAGGTTGGGGTATCTCATCTATATATAATGCTGGTGAAGGCATAAGTGTTGGTGCTGCCTATGTAGCTTCTCAACGCACCGAAGCACAGAAGACAAGTGATGCAGATATTGGTAGAAATAAAGCTGAGGCTTGGACTCTAGGTACAAAATATGATGCCAACAATATTTACCTGGCTGTCATGTACGCAGAAAACCGCAATATACCACCGTTTGGTAAAAGTTTCTATGTAAATGGTATCTCTAGCAAAACTTATAACTTTGGCATGACAGCACAATACCAGTTTGACTTTGGTTTGCGACCAGCAGTATCTTATATGCAGGCTAAAAGTAAGCACATTAACACTACAGATACAAGGAATAAACAAGATTTAATTAAATATGTTTCTATTGGCAGCACTTATGCATTCAATAAAAATATGTCTACTTACGTAGATTATAAAATTAATCTACTAAGCAACAATCAGTATACTAAAATTACAGAAGTTACAGCAGATAATATCGTCGCTTTAGGTCTGCTTTATCAATTCTAAGTTATTACGTGTAATACTAATTTAGTGTATATAGCCTGAATAATACACGTTGGAGGCGGGCAGCACTACAGTGATAGGGGTAGTGAACTTATTTTCACAACTTTTATACTCTATCGTATACTAGCTTTAAGGGTCGGGTTTATTGATCCTAAAGATAAAATAATTGGTTACTGAGGTAAGCAAGAAAGCTAAAATACCCACAACGTGTATATGGCCAATGATTTAGCAAAATATAGCTTAAATTTAATGCCGATCGCCTAGGATGATCGGCATTTTTTAAGCTTCTACGTCAACCAATATTACTCTTCCTTCTTAAAATAATTTCACTATAACTAAAAGTTATACTAAATTAAAAACTATACTCATATAAATATTTTAACTATATGTTAATACTCTGAGTAAGATATCTACAAGAGGTGATTAGTATTAATTAAAATTATATATTACTAATAATTAAATTATTATCATAATAGGCTTCTATAATTCAAGTATAAGTACTTAAAAATAACTTACTTGTACTAATAATAATGTTAGGAGCTTAAGTAATTTGCATAAAATGATTATAAATAAACTATCTTTATCTATACAATTATACATAATCATTCTTTAGTAATATCTGTGTTATATATATAACTATACCTAAGTATAAATATAACTCTCTTATATTATTAATAAATTATCAATATCTAGTATTCTGATACCTTTTATTTTAAAAATCACCGCATACAAAAATAAATAAAAAAAATCAATTCAAAATCAGCATAACCTTAGTGGTAGCATCTTATTTAATATAGATGATATTATTAGCTATTAATAAAGATAAAAAATAATTACCATGCCTTATCACTAATAACCATTGATAGGTTTTATAATAAAAGCTAAATATTAGTATATTCATTATTACATTATATATTTACTAAACAATCTATCAGTGTTAAATATGCCACTACTTTAATTAAATACACCACTATTTTAACACAACTTAATAATATCTTATAGACATAAGAACATACTATTGCATACTTATAATACAATAGTAAAATTTAACTAATAAATCTTATTTACTCTATTAAAATATCATTATTTCTAGTAAGCTTGAGTCGTTACTACTAACTATCCTCAATAATGATACATGATAAACAATACTTAATAAAAACCACTTGCCTATAAGATTAAAAATCTTAAGTTTTATTTGTTAAATTTTAATATGCTAGAATTAAAAATATTTATTTTCTATGCTCATTAATAAAAAATATTTATTTAAATTAAAATAAATTAAAATAAACTTAATACAAGAAAAATATCTTGTCATATAATAGATATTAGTATTATGAAACTATGTTCATTTTCTAATCTTTAGTATATGTTCATTTTCTAATCTTTAGTATATTAAATTCATAATTAAAATATTATATTTATGCTATAATAAATATTTTGAATTTAATAAAATACTGCCGATATCGTCATCACTAATGCAAAAATAATAGAATTCTTATAAAGCAACTATCTTAGCTAATTATACAATCTATTTTTAGTTATG
Organism: Serratia symbiotica str. 'Cinara cedri'; assembly: GCA_000238975.1. GTDB lineage: Bacteria > Pseudomonadota > Gammaproteobacteria > Enterobacterales > Enterobacteriaceae > Serratia_D > Serratia_D symbiotica_A. The sequence goes on from CP002295.1 coordinate 1,130,371, forward strand.
CTGCTCTCTATTTATTGATTAGCAAATACACAATAATGTAAGTATCCCTAATATTACTACTAGTGTAATGTCTAAATTTCATCATACTATGATACATATTCTTGTATATTTTTTGCATAACTAACTTTAAGCACCATAAATCAAGATACTTAACTATCTTACTAACTCTTTAAATACTTAACTATTATTTCAATAAAATATCACTCGTATATTAATTAACTATTAATAATAGATATGTATCATAATATACTTTTATATCATAATATTTTTAACTAATACCTCAACGAATACCTTATGACTTTATATCTAATTCTTATGTATATCACTAATTTATTATACTACGTATCTTCTTGATAATTTAATTTTCTAAAATTACTCCGAAGTAATAAAAAATTTTTTTCATAAACAATTAAAAAACATGATAGCTAATGTTTCCCTAATCCGCCTATATAATTAACTTCCAGATATAAAACATCTACTGTATTTAAAAATTACTACTTAACCAGTAAACTCTATACTTAAGTTGAGTAATATCTTTAGCATAGATATAAACTTGAACAAAATTAACCTTAATGTTGGTGCTTACTAAAACAAAACTAATAAAACACCAGTGATAATTAATGTAAAAAAAGATAAAAGACATCTATTAGAGCATGCAAGTAATAAAAATATCTTATTATTAAAGATATTCTAGTATCAATCAACCTACATATAATAACTAATGTTAGGTAAATAAATCTCTAACATCACCAACAAAAAATAAGAGTACTACACAAACTCTAATTGCACCAGCCATCTAAAAGTGATGGCTAGATTAATCGCCAAATAAATTAACATGAAACATATTTACATTGGTAATCTTATAACAAATTAAATTATAAAAATATCTTCACTTGTATAGGACTAAAAACGTTTAAATATATATTTAATACTATTAAATATGCATGAAATTTTAATGGGCAGCTAAGTGTCCTGGATCAAGTAAGTACTGATAATGTAGTACCTATTCCATAGTTGCTAACACAACTGAACTAGTATTAATAATACTAAAGATGAGTGATAGTAATCAATTAATATTTCTGCGAGCTGCAGCTGGTTACCGCTATACGATATGGTATATTAAGATTAACTAAATATTTAAGAGAAAATATTAAAGGATTGCGTATTTTTCTTCTAACACTAAATAGTTAATTATAGCTATATCTAAATCTTACCCAAAAACTTCAAGCTATACAATGAACGAATAGGTGCGAGCACTGATAGTAGCGGATAATATTAAAACTCACAGGGCATACATTGAGTCAAGTAAAGCAACTATTCCTATTCGGGCTCACTATCAGTCTACCATCTCATGGCACAGCTATAAAAGTTATCATATTTATTAACACTACACTACGTATACTATGGAAGTAGGCAATAACTAAAATTCAACTAGAGCCCACTATATAGGCATTAGTTGAATTTTAGCGCCATACGCAAAAAGTACTAAATAGGACTTTCAATTTTTTACCAGTTAAAATAACATTTTTTTATATAATAGTACAACGTAGAAATAAATTCTATTCATGCATCATGCATTTAGTTTATATACTATAGCCTGCTAACTTTTTAACACTACAGGCATTACGTTGAATAACGTAACATCACTAGTTAAGTAATATAGCATCACTATATGAAGCTCTTATTTCTATGCTTTAAAAAGATAATAAAAGATCTTATTATTCTTATTATTTCCTCTATAAAACAGACATATTTTACCTGAGTAAATAAATAAGCATTAAAAAAATAAGCCAATTTAGAGCATATAGTAAGATATGAATATATCACTGACTCTCAAACATAACCCATATTATGACCTGTGATACTACCTAGGTACAAAGACATTAATTATAACCCTATGGCTAACGCATAAAAAAATCTCAAATCACCAACACCGAGGTTATATAGCATATAGTACATCATGCTAAGTACATTAAGTAATTAGCTAATACTATACTCTAATATATAATTAAAGACAACACTAAACCTAAACATCAATGACTAACACCATTCACTTATCGCTTTCAACTAACTATTTAAACAAAAAATATTTTTCTATATCAAACATATAGTTTTATGTTATCTATACCAACAATTAAAGTGGATTATTTATCTAACTCAAAATAATACTCTCATCTTATTTAGCTACCTTTACTATGATCTCGATATAGTTAATGTGTTTACGCAGAAACAGTATCTAAGATAGTATTCTGCTAAATAATTATTTTTATAATATTTCATAGCACCGCTAGAATAAATTAATAATTTAGTTAGATACCCTTATATCAAATAAAACTACAGTTTTAAATAAAAGCATAAATACCAATAATATAATTTATATAAAAATATAAAATAACGCTAGTACCATAATTATAGGTACTTTATTGTAAGCTTATAAGCATTAATAATGCTAACACTTTACTAAAATATCTTCTCTACATACAAAATTTGTTAATAGATAAAATCTCAAATCTATGCGCTTAGATATATTTTTATTAAAAAAAGATTAATCTATAAACTATAAATCATTTGTAGAATAAAATAAGATAATAAAAATTAAGAAATATCATATAGATATATTAATACACTAATTATATAGTTAATTACTTAAAAAAAGGAGAAAATTGATATAGCAATGTAATACTGTTACAAATATTAACTTTTGTTACTAACTTATATATACTGTGCGATACAATACCAACTAGATAGAAATTATCACCAGCGATTATAATAATCATGATTGAAGCCATAATATGCGTTAAGAACACATAGTCTATTATTTTAATTCATAGATAAAATATACTTTAAGTAACTCTCTCGACTTCTTATAACTAAATACTATTTACAGACAATTGAGTCTTTAAATAAAGACTAAATAATAAGATTGCTCTTATATAAATAATAATAACAAATATATCATTTATTTACATCAGTTATTGTAATATAATTTTTGTTAAAATTTAGCTTGATATCTTCATAAATATTTAAATTTTTACTTACTAAAATATCCTAACAAAAATTATATATATTGTAAATTTTGGGTGAGATATAGCATTAAAGATAACACTTTCACTATAGCAAAAATCATGTATAAACATCATGATAAATATTTTTGTAATTTGATTATATCTAACAGGTTAGGTATCTGTACTAATACGTAATATTACATATAAATAATAAATTCCTACTATGCTCCTTAAATATATATATTACCTAGTTTATATCCTATAATTCAGAAGTTAATATAGTTTAGCAAACTTATTATATAGTATTTTTGAACTACTTATATATTAAAGCGTAGCAATCCATAAACGACAGATACTTTATTTTAAATAAAATTAAAAAATACCTGCATTCTATTCATTTTCAGGAAAATTAATTATAGGGTTCAAGAAGAATCAGTATTTTAATAAATTAAAATATAAAAATAAACACAGTACTTTACTAATATTAAACCTATGCATTCCATTCAATTATCAAAGCTTGAGAGCACTAAATATGTAACCTTTAATTCAAAAAATAAAAAATATGGATAGATAACATCCAAGTAATTCAAATATTATATACGCTATATTTGTATTATCACATAATATAAGTCATCTATATACTCTTCAATCTACTGTAAAATATATACTTTATCAAAATATTACAATTATTCAAAATAACTTATATATAAATAATATTATCACTATTTATAATTATTACATAGTATAACGTATACTCAATAAACATCAAACTTGCCTATATAATATTAAGTACTTCGTTATTCTATTATTTTAAAGTACTTATAAAAAGCACCTTAATATGTAATATTAAAATTAATAACTATCAATATAGAAAATATTGCATTTTATTCCGTATATCAATCATTATTAATCTTATCTAAAAAATAGATGAGAAAAATATGAATTATATAAAATAATAATCAGTTAATTAATACACTCTAATTTTATTAGATTTTATCTAATCTTCTTTCTCCAAAATAGAATAATAAAAATACTAATCAATATAAAACGTTGCCTCAATTATAAATTTATACACTAACTCTGATTATCTACTACCTATGGCTAATAGCAAAATTCATACTAATGATGACGTAAATAAAACTTAATTTTAAACTTAAACACACTATTATGTACTTTTAATTACTAGCTAATATTTTTCTTTCCATACTATATGATATTTACCAAATAAACCACAATAAATTAATACCATGCAAACTAATAATAGCCTCGTGCCTATACTTATATGTACTTTATTCAATTTTAAGTAACTTATTTTATACTTTATAAAATAAGTTACTTTATATTTATACCTAAAGTAATCTTACTAGATCTCTCAATATATTATTTTAAATAAAATCTTTCAATAATACTAACGAATAATTTATAAATTAATATGCGTACTACTATGGCATTTAATTTTATTAAAAATAATTTTACGTATTTATCTTTTCTATTAAATATAGCTCTTTTTTAGTAGCAAGATAATCTTTATTAACTGCAAATAAAATAACTAACTAAATTAATATTCTTACTTGTTCTGTATATATTATCATCTATCATAGAATGATATTAATATATGATATGAGATTAAAAATTGTACAAGATTAACTACTTAACTATATATAGTTAAGCTAACTTATGTAAAAGGAGATGTCAATTATTTACTCTATCTAAAAACGATCCTATCGTAATCAATTATTATACTAAATCTATATACTATATAGTAATAGTATAAATTTTGACCTACAACAAAAGTTGCACAAAGCAGAATAATAATTCTAAAAATTAGTATTAGTGTATTTTCTAGTAATAATCTATCACAATATCGCCTAATAATAACAAAACTACTCATTATTAGCATCATTTAGTTAAATAATCACTAATACTATTATCTTAGGATAGTATTCCAGTTGAAGTAAATTAGTCAAGATATTGACTCTTCATTATACTTAAGAATATAATTTAAAGTGATATTTCTGTATATACCTATCCGATACCAATAACTCAATAATCGTTAAAGACAATAAAACTATAATTTTATTACCGCGTATTCATTGAGCAATACTACTATAAGGTAACAAATTTTTAATTAATAATTATTAATAATTTATCATATTCCTATCCTTAGGAGTAGAATAGAAATTCTATTTATAAAAATAAAATTACTTAACATATATACCAAAATAAAAGAACTCAAAAATCCTAAATAATATATATTTTTAATAAAAATATATATATCTATGATAGAGTAAACTACTTTAGTCATTACCTATAACACTTTTAATGATTCTTACTCTAATAATATTACTACTATATCAGCAATAACATTGCTAATTATAATATCTATAAAATTAAAGCTTTATAAAATAAATACAATAGCTTTAATTATTCATTAAAACATTGATTCATTATCTTCTTAAAAGATTCTAAATGATCTATTATCATATTTTTAGTAAAACTAACATATATAGAGAGTAATAGACATTTAAAAAAATAAAGATTAACAATAAACATACTATACTGAATATATATTATTAGTATTCGATAAAAGATACTAGGCGTCATTAAGTATTATAGCAAAGCATATAAATTTAAATACATAAAAAAAGTACGCTCAATTATAACTACTAAAATATTATATTAAAAGAAAATACAGAAAACAAATATCAAATCTAATATCTTTACTGTAATAAAACCTAGATAAATAATTAAGGAAATAGTGATTAACTAAAAATAATTATTCTTACACATAATATTAGCTACCTAATAGGGTATCTAATACATAATTAGCGGAATAAAACTCTACCCAATAGAGATTATTCTCTCACTTAGCAAAGACAGATAAAATATTAAATAATATCCTTTCTAGAAATTTAACAGTTCAAGCACAAATACTCTAAATACAGAAAATTTTTTAATCTCTTAATATTTTCAATAACATATTAATAAATATATATTTAGTTATGGTACCGATCGTTAAATATATTAACAATAAAATATAAAAATCATATTATAAAACCTACAAGAGTAGGTAAAATCTCCATTTTACACTAAAATATGTTATTAATCACCTAACATATTTATTTTTTAAATAAATATAATAATAAAGAATTAGCTAACAGCAATATTATACTAAAATTATAAAAACCTATTTCTTTAAAAAAGAAATAATAATTAACTATACACATAACTTATAATAACCTAACTATAAATATTAAAATATGTTCTACAAACATCCATTTTTATTTTATAGTCAAGGTTATTATTATCTATTTAATTAAATAACATGTAATTATTACTCAAAATATTTAAAATTCAATAATCACCTTAGTACGAATACGCTTAAAAGTTAACTTTATATTATATACCAATATTTGCAAGTTACTAGCTTATATTTATTAATGGATAATATTTAGTATCACAGGCGCTGTAAATAAAGCACGCTCATAAATATAATTAATTTAGTACTAACTTAGTAATTTACTAAAATACGTACATTACTTATCAACTTATTCCAACAAGATTAAATAATTAATTATTAAGGTAATTATCACTTTTTAATATACTAAAAGCGTGAATATAACGCAAACAGACTTAAAATTATACCAATTCATTTCATAAAACTATTACCCTGAGTAAAACAGTGTACATTATATAAATATATATAACCCCTAATAGAAATCATGTTATTCAACATCTCTCTGCAATACTGATAATGTAAATTATATTCTACTAAAAATATCATGCTGCTAAACATAATTAACCATACTAAACAATACAACACAAAATAACTTATTTTTTCCTACTAATATACCCTTGGTGTTTTTATCAACTCCATATGTTATCATTATTTAAGATATATTTAATATAATTTAGTATAATCATTGCTATTAATATCTCATTTTTTAAATAAGCATTATTTACTCTTACGCAATAACTAGCAATAATATGATTACGCACCTAGCTCAAAAATTATATTTTTAAAAACTTAGACGATAATAATCACATAAGGTTACATTAGCATTTCACTATCTTAGTATAATTAAATAAATATAAATCACTCTCTCATCATATCAAAATCAATATACCTACAGATAACATAGATACCGCGCTATTAAAGAAATAATATATAATAAAATTATATATTATTCACAGATTAATAATTAGTTTTTACAGGGGATTATGTAATATTTTATTATTACCATTTATACTATTTTAGTATAATAACATTTCTAAAAATAATAATTTTATTTATGACGTATTGTTAGTATATTATGTCCATGTATAAAATATTAGTTTATATAATACATAAAGTAGACTCAAAAACACACAATACCCTTAAAGATAATATGCTTTAATCAAAGCAAATCAGAGTAGATAAAGTGTTATTATATTATAACAATATATAGTTCTCATATAAAATAACTTGTGTATTCTCGAGAAGCTTGTATTTAATGGTATTTCTAAAAATTAACAAACATACGACTAATAGATGAATTGTCAATGATATTATTCAATAAATATTACATTAGATATTTAACCTTACTCCGATAAAATTTACTATAGCAGTATATGATTTCAAAAGTTTTTAGGTTAAAAATATTCCAGTAAAAAATTAGCAAATGATAAATATTAATCAAGTTGAAATACTTGAGCTATAGATCTACCATCTCCCTCTAGAGATATTTTATCTCATGCAGTGGATATAATTAAGCGTAGCGCTTACTCTACTATCTATATTAACCACTAGTTTATATACTACATAGTTGATAGTACCCTTAATAGTATAGCACTTAATATTCGTGTTACAGTTGTAGACCATAATCTACTACAAATATATGACAACAAATATATGCTCGCTGTGTTTAGTCATTGCATCAAATATGTAAAAATAAAACCGGCAAGTATTCTGTAATGTAATTCTTTAGCGTAAGATACAAGCCGTGAGGTACGCTACCTAAAATAGCATGAAAAGAATAAACAGCATGGCATTAGGAATAAATGTGCTAGCATCAACTATCATGATCTATAATTATTAATTGTTATTTACTATTGTATGTTAAAGATCGTGATGATTAATAAATAATAATCAAAGATGTGCGTATGATCACTACCTCAATTAATTAATAATAATCATTACCTTAGTAATGACTCTTTATTATTATATTTCTTAAATATTATCAACATAATACTTTTAGCCTTTCCCTGAAACACCACTACAATAAAACACTAATCTTATATCATGCTTAAGACCTATTATCTAATCATAGTTCCTAAATTATTTTTATACTATTTAATAAAACTCATAAGCATATTTACACAACAAACAAAATATAAAAATTTAGGTCATAGTTAATAATAATTAAAATAATTTAATATTAATTAACATATGGTTTTAAAAAACCAATTTTATCTATATCTATAAAAAACTCTATAAAAACTCTATAAAAATTAGAATAAATATGTATAAATAAACAGAATAACCTATATATAAATTAACTGTATATTGCACTTAACTGATCATACTACCTAATATATAATACGACACAAATACTGATGTCCTAAAAAGAAATCAATCTACGAAACACATAGATGTATTTTCAATATACCATAAATCAGTCTGCTAATTATCATCAGCTTCCTCTCATATATTTATATATTTAAAGCAAAATATTAAAGTATTATATTACCTAGGAGGTAATAACTAAAAATTTCCGCATACTAACCTAGTCTAGTAACATAATGAAGTATCCGTGACTAATATGAATAGCATGTATTACTTACCTCTCAATCATATAAGACAGTTAAAAAACTCCATTATTGAATACTACAACAATTCTAAAAAATTATAATCTAAGAAGAAATTAATTCTATGCCGGTCATTGCTAATGATAAACTAATATACCTATGCAACAATTAACAACTACGCCAAATAATATTACTGTTAAATATTTATTACGTAAGGACTATTTATATACATACTATTATATAGTAATAGTAATATTGATATATTTAAGTAATATTTTAAATATTCTACCCTATGAATAGAATAAAATATATAAATTAATGCACATTAACTAATTCTTATATATTAATACTAATTATTAATAGTAATAAAAATTAATTACTTAGTATTAAATAAAAGCATGTATATGCTAACATGAATTTAATTTTATTAAAAGAATGTAATAAGATTATATCTTAGACAACTGCATTCAATATTAAATAATATCTTAGCATATAGTACTGCATAAATTTTACATCCTAACCAATATCTGTTCACCTAGATACTTAAACAACAACATAATATATTAGATTAATACGTCACTAATATCATCAAATAAAACCTAATACCTAGCACATAATAACTAATATACCACTATATTACACACACCACTGCTTAATACGTCCCCTCTTTAAGGTCGTATCGTAATATTATATACAAATTTTCAGTAATATCATGAACAGCATTATCATAAACAAGTTATATCTTCGCTATTGTATATACTAATACTATGCAACATGCTAATTAGCCAAACCCTGATGCTATTACTTATGCACTTATATCTCAATAATGCTCTTTTTTGACAAGAAAAAATTTTCTACCTAATTGACTAATATTTTAATCTACGCATCAGGGCTGCTCAGCACTAATATTGCCATCATTATAATACTAAATCTACATAACTTATTAATCTATTACGCTATATAGTAATAATGGAACAATGCCGTATCTTTATTACCTTATATAGGGTAATTCATTTAAGACCACCTAATAATTATATTAAGCGTCACATAAAAAGCGAGATTCTCTTTATACTATTAGATAGATATCTCACTAACTTTTTAAAAAAAACTATCTTTATATAGATAAAGATACCTAAAATTTATATAATTAAAGATATCTGCGTTATTTGTACTAGATTCTATGGTCTAAATTTTACCTCGCGTGCTATATATAAAAATTAATCAAAAGATATATAAAGTCATAAACCTTGTATTTCGCTTATCAAGTATTATGCTAGTCTTTATTAGCTTACTCCGTACGCATACATTCATAAATACTAATTATTAACTAATGCGTAAAAATCTAGGTGTATACGCACAAAATATTTTGTTCTCGAGAGAGAATTAAACATTAACATATCGCAGGATTAGATTATAATTAGTATATAATGTTAACAGCATTAGCTAATGATATACTATGAATTACATCTTTATAAAATTACAGATTACCATGACACTAATACCAATCAAACTAATTAATAGTAATTTATGATTAGCAATATGACTTATAGATTATCAGATTCTAATATAGAATATCACGTATACGCTGTAAATCCTCAAGCGTATCAATACCCACGGCCACAGTTACCTTAGTAACTGCTACAGAAATTTTTTCTCCATACCACAATATACGTAATTGCTCCAAAGACTCAATCTGCTCCAATTGACTTGGCTGCCAACTAATATAACGACGAATAAAACCAGCACGGTAGGCATAAATCCCTATATGGCGTAAAAGGGCGTCGCAAATGAAATCTTGAGATAAAGTAAGTCGATTAAAATTCCAGGGAATTGGAGCACGTGAAAAATAGAGTGCATATCCTTGATTATCTATTACTGCCTTAACTACATTAGGATTCAAAGCATCTTCTGCGCTATTAATGGGAGTTGCTAATGTAACTATACTAATAGAGCTAGTGATTAAATTTTCTACCATATTACGGATAATAAGTGGTGAGATCAGCGGCTCATCTCCCTGAAGATTAACAATAATCTGATCATCAGGAAAATTATAAACCTCAATAACTTCTGCTAGGCGTTCAGTGCCCGATTGATGATCTATTCGAGTCATGCATATTTCGCCACCAGCTGCTTGAACAATTTTAGCTACCTCTGGATGATCAACAGCCACAATCACACGATTAGCCCCAGATTTATGTGCTTGATTCATTACACGCACTACCAACGGTATACCATTAATATCAATCAAAGGCTTAGCCGGTAAGCGAGTAGATGCGTAACGAGCAGGAATTATCACTATAAAGCTCATAACCGCTTCTCATCTAAACAAAGGCTTCGAGCAGCATTTTCTAATAACACTGGTGTGCCATCACGCAATGGATAAGCCAAGCCATCCCACTTACAAATTAGTTCTTGATTATCTTTGTTAAAATAAAGATTACCGTTGCAGATCGGGCAAGCAATAATTTCAAGTAAACGGTGATCCATCTCCCCTCCAGTGTAGAGATACGTTATAAAGAATATGCAAAACTATAAAAACAACATGACAATACGCTATAAACTAATCATTTATCTTAGCAAGAATATAATGTTACATCCTATGTTCATATAAACAAAGAGGATAGGATTACTAACACAGCTATATCTAAATTAATCATATCCTTCAGTTATATTACTACTAGCTTGGCACTTCCTTGCACAGGAAGCTTTATGATGCAATGCAAGTAATTTTCATGATAATCTCTCGAGCACAGAGCTCAGAGCTCAGAGCTCAGACTAACATAACACAAGACTAATGTGATTAATGTTATATTTTATACAAATACTTTAGTGATTCCGTGGTTCTATAAATCACAAGTAACCGTTATACAATGCCGCATTCAATACCTGTACTAAATATACTCTAGTAAGTGGAAAGTAGTGCGCTACCCAAATACTTGACTTTTAATACATCTTATACTGATCTTCCGCTAACTAAAAATAATCACAAATAAATATTACGCAAAACGAATATTCCAATATACTAAGTATATTAGTATGCATATTATTTAATTTCTTGAAACTGTATCGAAGATTTATTATAATAATACCTAATTTTAAAAACTCAACATATTATTGAGCACTACCTGATATTTAACTAACATCTTACACTTGATGCAACTTAAATCTTACATATCATCCTTATCCTGATTACTGATACAATAAAATTAATAATTGCAACATTAAATTTTTATATTCCTATTAGATATATTATATCTACTAAAAATTAAGATGCATTTACAAACAAAATCACTCCTAGTACCTAGAATAAAGTAATTAGCATAACTAATACTCTGGCATATTTATTATGTATTGAGGTAGGTATTGGCTAGAGATAAAATATCATACCGATACTAATGCAGATAAGTTAATTAAGATCCTTATATAAATCACAATAAAATATTTACATACGAAACTTTATCTTTAAGAAAAAATAATAAGAAGGCCTGTGTAAATAATTTAACTATTACAATTCAATATACTATTAGTAATGGTATAACAACATATAACCTTCACTATACGCTGCTAGCATTACAATAAATAACTAAAAACTACTAATATGATAAAATTAACTAAATACATAATACAATTATCCCGTAATATGCAAATAACATAATTCTCTAATCTAGGTATTCTATCATATGAATTATTAGCTATAAGATATAAATAAGTAATAAATTGCTTAAAGTAAAATAATTAAAATAATTAAAATATTTTATGCTATCTTCATGGATATAATCAAGCAACTTATATTAATAATGAATCAATTACTTTATTACCTATTTTAATATTAATATCACGCCTATATAATATCTCAGGCAGAAAATATTTATCGCACCACTAAATACTTTTGTAGTAACCTGAACCATATTACCCTATATTTAAATATACGAGATTACAAATAACATTATAACATTGAGCTAATCTAAAATACATACTTAATTGATTCTAATAATTACAAATGTTAATTAATATACTTAATAAAAATTAACGCCATATATATTAAGTAAACATTTATAAATAATATTTAAGTAAATATTTATATAAATATAAATTTTGGCTAGTTACTATAACAAACACATACGCTAAGATTAATAGTAAATTATAGAAATGTAAAAAAATTATTTTTAATATATGCTTTATAGAGAAAAAATCACTACAATTTATACTATATAATATAAAATTTATGTTTTATATCCTTAAGTAATAACTTATACTAAATAACTATTAGATTACAATATATTACTAACTTTATTATGGTAACCTTATTTAATTAAAATAAGGTTTTACCGAAAAAATAAAATATTTTTATTAAGCATATAAAATAGAAATTAAATAACAATCTAATAATAATTACTTACTACCGTATAAGTACATTAAGATAAAAATAACAATAGAAAACTCACGAAGTCAATTTCTACTTTATAGTAACCCTTCTTACATCAAACTTACCATTTATCTAGTTAGGTTCTATGTACTACATAAATCGCCTACTTCATACCTAATACTAGATTAATGTTCTATCTAAATAATGAATAAAATACTTTACTCTCGTGACCAATATAACATAATTCACTTTACTGCTATTCTAACTACCTATACTTCATACCTAATCTATAACTTATATATCACAGCAATCTAGAATAATATTCATTATAGCGTTTCGTAAAAATGACAGTTACCATGCCTATTAACTATCTGTAAACGAATATAAGGAAATTTCTACTAATATTATTTTATTATTCTATTACATAGAAGCATGTTCTAACTTATTATGTAACATTCGAAAACTATTACGCACTTTTTATACAATAAAAACATTTATCATTAGACATCTTATCTAGAAATACATTTTATTATAACATTATTTACGCAGTATTATATCTTCCTAGAGATAACTTTTATCGGACAAACTATTAATAATACATAAAACAATATCTATTGTTATCTTAAATAAATTTTATTATCATATATTAAGTTATAATATGTATTACTACTATTAAAAAATATATTTCTACGCATTATAATTAATAAACTATTAATATATTAATTATGTATCATTAAATCCATAAAACAAAAATATTAAAAATAAAGTTAAACAACAAATATAACTTCATACGTAAATCTAAAATCAGTGACTAAAAAATGTTTACTATATACGATAATATTTAGTGAATATATTATAATAATTATTATAAAAGTAAAAATAAACATCAAATATAAAAACATTTAAATATATATATTATAATTAATTATAGAAATCACAATACTTGTAATTAATAAGTAAATTTTCAATTTTTTTTAATAATTCTTCTGCCTCAGAAGGGGGCAATACTGCATCAACTGGTAAATACCACCAATTAGACTGTGCAAAATTATAGCTCTTTACTGCATCTTTTTCCGTCATTAATAATGTTTGTCCTGCTGGCGTTAATGCTAAAAGCGAACCTAACTTATACTGCTGATGATCAGCAAATGCAACTTCTCGCTCAACATCAGCCCCCATCTTTTCGAGCATAGCAAAAAAATGACGAGGACAACCAATACCAGCCACTGCAACTATATTATTTAAGTTAGTTACTGGACAACACTCGCCACTAAGCATATTTATTGCTTCACGAGCACACAGGAGCATAGTAATCTCCCCCGCCTGTGCTACCCCACCATTAGTAATACAGGCGTCTACACTATTAAGACGCGTTGCACGTTCACGCATTGGCCCTGCTGGTAACCACCAGCCATTACCAAAACGACGAACCCCATCAATCACTACTAGTTCAAAATCACGCTGTAGCGCATAATGCTGTAACCCATCATCAGTAATCACTACATCAATCTGATGCTGCTTTAACAGTGCCTTAATCGCTTCAGATCTCCTCGGTGCAATGGCTACTGGAGCACCAGTGCGCTGATAAATAAGCACAGGCTCATCTCCCCCTTCATGAGAAGAAGTATTCTTATTAATCACCACTGGATAAACTACAGATTTACTCCTATAACCACGTGACACTACGCCAACTCGGTAACCTCGATACTGCAATCTCTCTACTAACCAGATTACTACCGGCGTTTTACCATTACCACCAACAGTAAGATTTCCCACAATAATGACCGGGCGCGGAGCACGCCAACTTTTATTAAAGCCATAACGATAACTAAGACGAACTATCGTACTGAATAATCCATAAAGCCAAGACAAAGGCAGCAATATAAAATAAAATGGAGAACTACCTGACCATATGCGATCAATCATTCTTGACCAAATTGTAAGCGATACAGTTGCGCGTAGACACCTTGCTCATCTAACAAAGTTAAATGCTCACCACGTTCAATAATACGACCTTCCTCAATTACTAAAATTTCATCTGCTTTTTCAATTGTTGATAAACGGTGAGCAATAACCAATGAAGTTCTATCCCTCTGTAGTTCATCTAAAGCACCTTGAATAGCGCGTTCAGACTCAGTGTCTAATGCCGAAGTAGCTTCGTCAAGAATCAAGATTGGACAATCACGCAATAATGCACGCGCGATAGCAATGCGCTGACGCTGACCACCAGATAACGTTACACCATTCTCACCAAGAACAGTATCTAACCCATTCTCCATCTTATCAATAAAATCTTTTGTGTAAGCCATACTCGCCGCTTTTTCTATTTCCTCACGGCTATAGCGTGCTTCATTTGCATAAGCTATATTATTAGCTATAGTATCATTAAATAAGTGAACATTTTGAGAAACCAGTGCAACCTGATCACGTAAAGACGCCAATTGATATTCACGCAAGTCATACCCATCAATTAATATCTCACCTTCTTGAATATCATAAAAACGGGTCAATAAGTTAGCAATTGTTGATTTTCCTGAACCAGAACGACCTACTAATGCAACAGTTTTACCTTCTGAAATACTCAAATTAATATTGCGCAGGGCCGGTATTTCTTTACTAGGATAATAAAAGGTTACATTGCGAAATTCTATATCTCCTTTAGCCCTTACTACTTTACGGGTCCCTACATCTTTCTCCTGCTTCATATCTAAAATTGAGAACAAAGTTTGGCAGGCTGCCATTCCGCGCTGAAACTGGGAATTAACGTTAGTTAGTGATTTCAGCGGACGCATTAAAGCAATCATCGAAGAGAAAACTACAGTGATAGTACCAGCAGTAAGCGTTTCCATTATACTAGGAAAACTAGCGGCATACAATACAAAAGCTAAAGCCAAGGAAGCTATTAATTGAATAATGGGATCGGAAATAGAGGAAGCAGATACTAACTTCATGCCCTGTTGGCGCATGCGATTGCTAACTGAGTTAAAACGATCAGTTTCGACTTGTTGGCCACCAAAAATTAGCACCTCTTTATGCCCTTTTAGCATTTGTTCAGCGCTAGTTGTGACCTGACCCATAGTATTTTGCATGTTTTTACTAATATCACGGAACCGCTTAGATACAATACGAATTGCAATTGATACAATAGGAGATAATATTATTAAGATAACTGAAAGATGCCAACTATAATAAAACATCATGCAGAATAGTGCTATAATTGATGCACTTTCACGTACCATAGTAACTAATGCACGAGAAGATGATGATGCGACCTGCTCTGAATCATAAGTTATACGCGATAACAATGTTCCAGTTGACTGCTCATCAAAAAAAGCAATCGGCATTCTCATCATGTGACCAAATAAACGTCGACGCATATGCATTACCACCATGCCAGAAACCCAAGAAATACAATAACTGGAAATAAAGCTGGTAGTACCTCGCACGACCATCAAGCCGATAATCGCTATTGGCATCCATTGAAGAATATTATCTTTAGTTTTTCCAAAACCATTATCTAATAAAGGTTTTAGCAAAGACAACATAAAAGCATCGCTAGATGCATTGAGAATTAATGCTATACTAGCGACGACCAAACCAGCCCTAAAAGGCCTAATCGTCGGCCATAGGCGACGAAATGTCTGCCAAGTAGAAAAATTCTGATCATTCATTACGCATACACCAGCACCAAGGAACATAGTAGCTTATTCTACTCATTATTACTCTCTATATACTAAGCGGCTAATAATAGCAACGAAGTATTAATTATCGGTTATATCTAGCTTTATTAATGTTTAAACAACTGCTACAGACTAACTGCTACAGACTATATAAATAAAAATATCTACACTATCTTAATAAATTTTAAAATTTAAACTGCTAATACAGTAAATATATATTTTTAATTCTTTGATTAGTTATTAAAGACGATATATATCGTGGCATTAGTATAAATTATTTATATAATATAATATTATAATTTATTCATATTTATCGATATTTTTCATTACACGCTAAATTATTAAATAATGGATGACATAATATAATATTACTTACAATATATACCAATATTAACTAAACGACATCATGTCACTATTTGTAATGAATAAATACCTGAACCAACTCATCTTAGAAATTACTTCACATGAAATATATGTTAAGTAAATTTACCATTATAAAGTAAAGCTAGTCACTCAATCATTGATGATGATTGCATTGCGAACCTCAGTAACTGCACCTATACATTACGATCATGTCACTATTGGCAATATACTTAATTAACATTATCAACATCAGACGCATAGACGTCATCATTCACTAATCTGTTAGTACTTGCAGAGTACATAATATCTAACATCCTAATAATTACTACTTCTATCTTTTATTAACTAAAAACATATAATCGCACTACAGTATCAATCTCTACAGCACTAATTTTTGAAAAATATTACAGGATATTTTCTAACTAACACATGTACCAAATATAATCATATCTTATATTAATATTTGATATTTAATTATGACAAATAACTTTTAACAAAAATTATCTATTACTGGCACCAACCTGCATCTAATTAGTATTTATTCATTATCTCAATAGATCACAATAATAACTAGATCATAATCTATATATAATACATTTATTAATCAGTAAATATTAGGTTATTCACGTTGTTAGCATAAGCTAATAATACCTCAAGCCATCTCAGCACACAACATGTAACTAATCAAGCTACACTAAGCACTATTATCCAACTAAACAGTAAATATCAATAATAAATTCTTACACAGATAAATTACTCTAATGCGTATTATCGATATAATTTAAATCTATAATAACGTTAAATTAGCAAATACATTACACATAAGTCTGCTATGTCTTAGTCTTATATGTTGAACTTTAGTGGATAAAAAAGCAACAAGTTAAAATTTAAATCAGCTATCACTAAAAAATAATATTACTATTTATAATAATTAGCACTAATAATAAATACATACGCACTAGCACCGCCCTACAATAACTAAAAATAACGTATTTTAGCAAAATACAAATTCACCTAAAGCAACTAAATAGCCCAAGGAAGGCATTCAGATGCTATTTTAAAAGCTAAAAACTAGTCACCTAATTATACCGAACATAATTAAACACTTTTAGTCATTACACTGCATATAATAAATAACTAAACATTATAATAGTAGGAAACTATGCAAATATATTCAAAGCAGGCTCAAAAAATATAAAAACATGATATTAGTCTATATGGCTCAGGAATACTGAGAAACTATCTGGAGTAAATATTAAATATCATGCCTACCACTATTAAACTATAATATTAAGTATAATCTATGCCTGTACCTAATTTGCCCATACAATCTAAATTAATTAAACATTAGCTCTATTCATAATAATGATACGTGATCACGCATATTTAATACGCATTAAATTGCCTATTAATATTCAGAATCAGTGCTATTCGTTCGTGTTACTTAAAATCATATAGATTAATTACTAATAAAATATCTATTACCTAGGCACTATTAAAACTAAAGCCAAATACATAACAATATAATAATATAATAATATAATAATATAATACATCATTAGATCTTTTATCTGACTTATAAGATAATAATACAATTAACTAAAATAGTATACCAAAGGACTAATATAACGCCGTATACATTCTAATCACATTATGCGTTATTTAGTATAAAAAACAATTTACATAAAAATACTAACTATAAAATTAGTTATATAAAAAACTAACGCATTATTAAAACGACATGAATCATAAATAAATACTTAGCCACCTCTTCATTCTGAGCACATTAAAATTAATATTATTCCATATAAATAAATACAAACTTAAAACAATTTTTATATTTAAAAATATAATTTAACACCAAATAAAAATTATAGCTATAGCTAGCTATAATTTTTAAGTATTAAAAAAACTAATAATACTAATTTATTACGTGAGTTAGTTATATTATTTTATGCATCACTAATAATATATTACCATTAATCACTATTACTAATAAATTAAATATTTAACTTAACTTAACCTATATCATCACTGAAGTTATATGATAAATTAATATTAATTTTTAAATTTATTGTAATTTATAGCACAATAAACTAGCTGAGACTATAATGGAAAATACTAAGTATCAGTAAATAAAGTAGATATAATAATAAAATATGCATTCACTGATTATTAGTAATCACCTTTGCTTATTAACTATAAGCACTAAAATCATAGGTATAGCAGCTAACTGTTAAATCTAATCAAATTTAAATTAATTACTCTTCAATATAATAAAGAGTATACAGTGATAATGACGCTAAATAATACACTTAGCTATCTTTAATGTATCAAGTCAAGATATAACGATATTATCGTATCTTATAAACAGGATTGTAAATCAATAATTTAAGTTTCATTTATTCACATTAAAACAATAGACATCAGAATGAAATAAGTTATATTCAATAATAAAAACAACTAAAAAATAAGAAATAAAGGCACCCTAAGACACCCTTATTCCTTAAACAGAAAAACTTATACGCAGTACAACAATTAATCATAAATATTCGCGCGATTACGTAGCTCTTTCCCAGGCTTAAAATGAGGAACATACTTACCATTTAGCTGCACTTTATCACCAGTTTTAGGATTACGACCTACACGAGGGGCGCGATAATGAAGCGAAAAACTTCCAAAACCACGAATCTCAATACGTTCACCATTAGCCAATGTTATAGTCATATATTCAAGCATCTCTTTTATGACGTCTTCAATAGTCTTTGCAGTGATGTGTGATTGCTGGCTAGTTATTCTTTCAATAAGTTCAGACTTGGTCATACATCCTCTAAGTTTAGCCACTAAACTACCGTACCGAATAGCTAAAAAGTCTCATTATTATTCACTTTTAGCTGCCTTAAAAGCTTCTGCCATTGCACTAGAGAAATTCTTACTTTCTTCCTGTTTGTGATTAACAGTAGCAATAACATCTTTCTCATTAGCTTCATCTTTAGCACGTATAGATAAGCTTACTATACGATTCTTACGATCAACACCAATAAACTTAGCTTCAACTGCATCACCAACATTGAGAACTAAAGTTGTATCTTCAACTCGATTACGAGAAACTTCAGATGCACGCAAGTAACCTTCTACGCCACCTACTAATTCAACTGTAGCGCCTTTAGTTTCAACTGCAGTCACTTTACCTGTGACAATATTCCCTTTCTTATTCATAGATAGGTAATTATTAAAAGGATCTTCAGCAAGCTGTTTTATTCCTAATGAGATACGCTCGCGCTCTGCGTCAACTTGCAAAACAACCGCAGCAATTTCATCACCTTTTTTATAATCACGAACCGCATCTTCTCCCGAAACATTCCAAGAAATATCAGACAAGTGAACTAGCCCGTCGATGCCGCCATCCAATCCAATGAAAATACCAAAGTCAGTAATAGACTTAATTTTCCCCTCAACATGATCCCCCTTATTGTGAGAATCAGCGAACTGTTGCCATGGATTAGGCTTACACTGCTTTAACCCCAGAGAAATACGACGACGCTCTTCATCAATGTCCAGCACCATAACTTCTACAAAATCACCTACGTTAACTACTTTAGATGGATGGATATTTTTATTAGTCCAGTCCATTTCAGAAACATGTACTAAACCTTCAACACCTTCTTCGATTTCCACAAAGCAACCATAATCAGTAAGATTTGTAACACGACCTGTTAATGTAGTGCTTTCAGGGTAATGCTTTGCGATAGCAACCCATGGATCTTCTCCAAGTTGTTTTAATCCAAGAGAAACACGAGTGCGCTCACGATCAAACTTCAATATTTTAACGGTAACCTCATCACCCACATTCACAATTTCAGTTGGATGTTTAACACGTTTCCAGGCCATATCAGTAATATGCAATAAACCATCTACACCGCCTAAATCAACGAATGCGCCGTAGTCAGTTAGATTTTTTACAATACCTCTGACTTCCATGGATTCTTGCAAGTTTTCTAAAAGTTGATCACGCTCTGCGCTATTTTCAGATTCAATAACTGCACGACGAGACACTACAACATTATTTCGTTTCTGATCTAGCTTAATAACCTTAAACTCAAGCTCCCTACCTTCTAGATGCAGTGTGTCACGTACTGGACGTACGTCTACTAGAGAACCTGGTAAAAACGCACGAATACCGTTTAGTTCGACAGTAAAACCACCCTTCACTTTACCATTGATCACACCTAGAACAGTTTCAACACCTTCATAAGCTTTTTCTAGTGTAATCCAAGCTTCATGACGCTTGGCCTTCTCACGGGAAAGCATAGTTTCACCAAAACCATCTTCAACGGCATCTAGAGCAACATCAACTTCATCACCAATCTGGATTTCTAGTGCTCCATATGTATTTTTAAATTGCTCGGCTGGAATAGCAGACTCAGACTTTAGACCAGCATCAACGAGTACTATATCTTTATCAATAGCAACCACTATGCCACGAACGATAGAACCAGGACGAGTTTCAATTATTTTCAGAGATTCTTCAAAGAGTTGAGCAAAAGATTCAGTCATGTTGTTAATCTTCAGGATTCTTTAATTTAACGTCCATTTAGCATCCCGCCAAATGGGGGTTGTTGCACGTACCCTGTCATTAACTCCATAGCGACAGAGCTTAGATTATAAAAGTAAAATCTATTCAATTACCTAATTACTTGTAGAATCAATATAAATAATGTAAAAATATAATTAATTAGCTAGCCTTATTATTACAGTAAGGTGATAAATTTCTCTATATATCCTAAAGCTTGCCGAATAACTTCACTTATTGATAGATCTGTTGAATCTAGCACAAAAGCATCGGCAGCAGGTATCATAGGCGCAATCATCCTGTTACGATCACGGTCATCCCGTTCCCGTATCCCGGCTAGAAGGCACTCAAAGCTAACATTAAAACCACTTTTCTGCAACTGTAACCTACGGCGCCGAGCACACTCTTCAGATTTCGCATCTAGAAAAATCTTAACCAAAGCATCTGGAAATACGATCGTCCCCATATCACGACCATCAGCAACCAAGCCAGGATTCCTTCTAAAAGAGCGTTGTCGACACAATAATGTATTGCGTACTAGTGGTAACTTAGCCACTAATGACGCAGTTTTGCTAACTATTTCAGTACGAATTTCATTACTAACATCATCACCTTCGAAAATAACTAATACTTTACTCCTATTAGTAATAAAAGAGACATCAAGATGCACGGCTAGTTGAACAAGCATTGCCTCAGACTTAATATCTATCTTCTGATCTAACGCTGCTAACGCTAATACACGATAAAGCACACCAGAATCAAGTAAACGCCAACCAAGAGATTCGGATAAGGCTATACACAATGTACCTTTTCCTACGCCACTTGGTCCATCAACAGTGATTACTGGGCTATAGTTATTACCGCTCTCTCCCTCGGGCATAAAGCCTCTCAGGAACATAAATAATCCTTAAATTAATATAAAAGTAATTCACTAACACCAGCTAATTGCATGGTAAGTGCAAATGTTATGGGCTACTATACATACAATCATACTGCATACTATTATTTTAAATCATATTTTTTAAAAAACGCAATTATATAAATTATATAAAATCATTATTTTCCGATAAAGATACAATCAAAATATTCTTAGCAAATCCTTAATTTATACATATTGGATCATACCTAAAATACCTATAATTTTTACTTAAATTATAGTTATCTATAAATCTCATTATTTATAAGTTTTACTATATATTTTTGCTAATTTTACACTAGATGTACGAAGCTAAACTATGTCTATTTATAATAAGGCGCAACATGTAGTTAAGATTTAAATAAATTTTTAATATACATTTATTCATAATTATTTCAAATCAATGCACTTGCAATAACTAAATATTAACCTAATATCTATGATTAGATTGATATACCTCATGCGCATAAAGTAACATTACCGTGTCACAACAATAAAAGCGTCAATTTTATGTAATTGTATATAACATTATATCTTATATGCATTATTATAACCTACTATATTCAGTATATTTTCTTATTTCCTAATAAAGGAGTCTAATCGATATGTAGGCTGTAATCTTGAGTAAACAAAATCAATAAATAAGATAATATCCAAGCCACAAAAGAGCTGAGTCAATACTTATCACCTACTTTAAAGGTGATGAATAATACCAAACATTATTTAGCAACCGCACTACAAGCTAAGTTACTTACTGCTCTCTCTTAAGAGAATAATTATATTCCTTACAACTACTTCAATTAGTTTCATATCAGTCAACACTGTATGACATTTACGTATCCAATATCGCGCTATCCATATTAAACATACCAATTATATACAGGTAAAAACCCTCAGATGCCATAGCTTAATTATCTACACCTTGATTTATTATCCATTATAGTTAAGATCTATTGCCTTTATTAATACAATAAGACTTTATCTAAATATATCCGTACTTAGGTATAATAATATTAGGCAATATAACAACCTGTTATTATAAAACTCTTTGTGTTTCTTTAGCTAGTACACACTTACCATATGTAATTATACGCCACTAACGGACCTAATTCTAGATTCCTAATTATTGTAATCTGAAATATAAAAGACTATAGATATACTCATTATAACTAAGTCACTAATATTCATTAGTCCTAGTTATAACTCTTCTAACCTATAGAACTTATTATTATGTTAATAATAAACAATGGTAACAATACGCACTGATTATACTTTATTTAAAATACTAGCATCTGACCTATAAAATTACGATAAATATTATAATATAAGGGACCATACCATTATATCTTATAAATTAAATTAAGGAGTATTAAATAAATAATCTAATAATTACGCCAATTGGATTATTTGTGCTAACTGTTTAAAATAGTATGGAAAGGTTTTAGCAATGCATTGCGGGTTAATGAGAGTTACTGGCGTACCTGATAATGCTAAAAGCGAAAAACACATCGCCATGCGATGATCATTATAAGTATCAATAACAGCGGCATTTAGCTTAGATGGTGGCACCACGTGAATATAATCCCTACCTTCATCAACCTCTGCTCCTACTTTACGCAATTCTTTAGACATCGCTGCTAAACGGTCAGTCTCCTTTACACGCCAATTATAAATGTTCCGTAAGGTGGTAGGGCCTTTGGCAAAAAGTGCCGTAGTAGCAACAGTCATTGCTGCATCTGGAATAGAGTTCATATCCATATCAATACCACGTAATATACCATAACTACATTCAATAAAATGATGACCCCAGATAAGGTGAGCGCCCATTTTTTCTAATACATTTGCAAACTGAATATCGCCCTGTATACTCTTGCAACCAACACCAATTACACGCACTCTACCACCTTTAATTGCCCCAGCTGCTAAAAAATAAGAGGCTGAGGAAGCATCTCCTTCTACTAAATAATAGCCTGGCGAGCGATATGTTTGACACCCCTTAACTTGAAATGCTTGATAATTATAGTGACTAACTTTAATCCCGAAGCACTCCATTAAATGTAGCGTAATTTTAATATATGGTTTAGAAACTAACTCGCCCTTAATATAAATCTGTGTATTCTGTGGAGCTAATGGCGCAATCATTAACAATGCAGTTAAAAACTGGCTGGAAATACTACTATCTACAGTAATATCCCCCCCCAAAAAGCCACCATGCAAGTGAACGGGTGGATAACCTGGTTGTTCTAAATAATCAATTTTTGCACACCCCTGGCGCAATGCATCAACTAAAGGTCCAATTGGCCGCTCTTTCATACGTTGGTTCGACGTTAATATCACATCACTATGACTTAGACACAACACAGCTGCTAATGACCGCATTACAGTACCAGCATTACCTAAAAACAATTTTAATGGCTGATCTACAGCTAATGGCCCAGCTAACCCATCTACTTGACATACTGTGCGATCAATAGAAAACCAACAGTTTACACCTAACTTCTCTAATGCATTCAGCATATAACGAACATCATCGCTATCTAAGAGGTTAAGAAGCCTAGTTTTCCCCTCTGCTAAAGCTGCTAGCAAAAGGACACGATTAGACACGCTCTTAGAACCTGGTAAGTTAACAGTGCCATTAACCAATGCAACTGGTCGTAAAGTAAGTAAATGCACTATATAAAATCTCTAAATTATGATAAATTTAAGAACTCTTAGAGGCATAATAAAGTTACTTTACTACATAAAAAGAGTGGCGCACTGCTTTACATAATGCAGTATATCAATAATAGAAAGTGCATCTTACTAGTTAATATAAAGCAACTCATTATGACTATTGAGTACATATATTTCTTAAGTATAGTTACCTATTACCAGTATATAAAGTTATAAATAAAATAAACTAGTTAATAGTCTTTTTACCCATAACGGCGCTCAAAATCATTCATAAAATCAGTTAATACCTGAACACCGGCTAATGGCATAGCATTATAAATAGAAGCTCGCATACCACCAGCCGTCCTATGACCTTTTAACGCATATAAGCCAATAGCTTCTGCCTCTCTAAGAAAAAGCTTATCTAATGCTAAATTAGCTAACTGGAAAGGTACATTCATCCATGAACGATTAGTGGGCGCCACCTTACTACGATAAAAGTCATAATTATCGATAGTATTATATAGTAGTTTCGCCTTGGCCTGATTACGCCTTTGCATCTCCACTAAACCACCTTGCTCCTTCAACCACTTGAATACCAGACCGGAAATGTACCAAGCAAAAGTTGGTGGGGTATTAAACATTGAATTGTGCTTGGTGAGCAATGTATAATCTAAAATAGACGGCACTTTACGATGAGCGTTACCTAGCAAATCTTCACGTATGATTACTAATGTCAAGCCAGCAAGACCAATATTTTTCTGTGCGCTAGCGTAAATTACACCAAAATGACTGACCTTAAGTGGACGAGATAAAATAGTGGAAGAGCAATCACTAATCACTACTCTATCACCAAAATCTGGTATTTCATCAATAGCTATGCCATCAATGGTTTCATTAGGACAATAATGAACATAAGCAGACTCATTACTCAGTGGCCAATCTTTCATCGGCTTGATGCCACTTAGGTTACCAATATGTATTTTTACGTCAATGATGTTCGGTGTACAATATTTCTCTGCTTCACTACCTGCACTATGTCCCCAGTAACCGCTATCAATATAGTCAGCAGTGGTTTTATCGCCCAACAAGTTCTGTGGCAATGCGGAAAACTGTGCACGTGCGCCGCCATGGCAGAACAACACTTTATAATTAGCAGGAATATTTAACAAATCTCGTAAATCTTGTTCAGACTGCTGTGCAATAGCGATAAATTCTTGACTACGGTGACCAATTTCCATTACTGAAACACCAAGTCCATGCCAATTACATAGTTCCTGTTTTGCACGATGCAGCACTTCGACCGGCAACATTGCCGGACCTGGGCTAAAATTATAAACTTGTATCATTTCCTCTTATAACCTTTACTATATACGCTACAATATATAGGGCAATTAAAATACACATGCAGTTAATATATATTCACTATATCACTCATTTTATCATTTAAATAACTCTACCTAAATACTAATTTATCTTTTAAAGAAAATATGTTTTATGGTAAAAAATGTTTTATGGTAAAAACTAAATAATAAACTATATAGTAATAGACTATATGTATTTCTAATTCAATTGTGTATATACCTATTAGCTATAATATCAGTTATAGTGCTGCACTGTAACAAGGCTTATAAACTAAGAGTAAACTGGCGCGAAATGATACTCGTCTTCGTCTTCAACACATACTCCATAGCAGGTGCTCTTTAATCACCTGATATAATCAGGCTGAATAACTATTTTTAAATCTCCAATAAAATAATGCTTAATCATCAAATACAAGCTAAAATATATAAATCTTAAATTAAAAAATTATTATTCTTAGGTGTTATTAGAGTGCTATACTATAAAGTTAATATCATTGTAATAGGATTACAACCTATTACAAAATACTACTTAATAGGTTGCAAGACTGTTTATAAAAATATCATTGATCCTAGCGCAATATTTAGATCAGTGCCGTAACCGAAACTATTTAATTTTATATGTCTTTATAGAGAAACAATAAAATAAATAATATTGCTAAATATTTTTATAATTTTCTACTAGTCCCTCCAGGCTATCTGTATATCTAATTGACTATTTTTTAAATAAAACACTACCTTAGCTAAGTAAATAATCAAAATACTACATCTATATTCAACTAAATCTTAGGTATACACTATTTTATAAATAATTAATATATTTGGATAATTAATATATTTGGATCTAGTAAAAACCTAAGCATAACACCATATCTAGCGCTGATCAAAATTTGCTCCATACAAATAAAACATATAACACACTATAATGTCATATCATGATTATACAAAACACTAATATTCATCTAATTTACCTGATACAATCTAAACTTAGTACTTAAAATACCTGAATAACAAAATAACACTGCCATTCTATAGAGTACATAAATATATATTCCTAATTTAAAGTAATATTAATTGATCAACCTATAATATTCTTTAGTAAAGTAAGCAAGTATTGCCTAATAATTATTCCTTGCACTACTAAAGACTGTAGATCACTGATTTATTCTTAAATTATCATACAAATTATTTTTAATCTTAACACTGCGTTACCTATTCGCATTATATATATCATATCAGATACAACTTTTACACTATTATTATAACCATAATAAAATATATTTATTCTATAATATAGCATCTCATGCTTTACTAAAGCCTCTTATAAAATCTAGACCAGCCTTCTTAATAAAACAAATTAATTTATTATAAAACTATATCATGATACTGAGAACTAACTTATAGATAGTAAAAATACTAAATATTTATCTAACTAATTTGAAGCTCGTATATTAACATAATCCTATTGATCAGACGTATAATTATTGATTTAATCTTACTCTTAGAATTAATACTTAGCTACTGTAAATATATCTAAGCATTTAGTACATAAAATATTACATAATTAATACTAACGAAGTACATCGCATTAGATATATATAATCGCTACATATACATTCCTGATCTATAGCTTTAGTGTTTCAATCTACTATATTTAGTATTTAATATTTATTAAAGAGTAAATAAATAAATAAATAAATATAACTTCATTTATCTTAGACACCTATAAACATATACTATAAGTGAATTATAAAATACTTTGTCATTTCAAAATGTAACACCCTATGAAGCAGATAAGCGCACATTATCACACGCCCAGATAAAACATATTAACTGTTATAGCTATATTCTAAATGTTTAATTATATATTTAATAAAACTCTCCAAATATTATTAAACTGTACTTTATATAGTCACATTTTACAATTTTAGTTTACTATAGTCTAAGTGCCTTATTATGAGCGGATAATGTAAATAAAGAAAAAGAATATATTAATACTACAGATTACATCAAATCACATCCATAATATCGATTAACTAATTTACTTAAATACAGATAAACAAGAGCAAAATACACGTATGATTCTACTATTCAATGCACTGATAGTGTTCTTTAATACAACTATTTATTAATAAGTTTTTATACAGGTCCGCAAAATAAAAAATAATATATTATATACTACCTAAGTTAAATAATTATAAACAATATTCATGACTTACTACTAATAAATATAATTAGTATCAATACACTTAATAAACTGATATAGCTTTTATAAGCTAAAAATTAAAATTAATGACCTGCTCAACTGATAAATGTATAACAAATGATTAAAACATTTAATCTTTATAGTTTATTATCTTATCACACAAGAACCATGTTTATCTAAAAAATTATATTTAACTAGCATATTACTAACAATATGTTTATGAGCAATAATGCTCATAAAGATTAATAGATGGTTTGTTAAAGATATTTAAATAAAACTTTAAAATTGTATCTTTATAGCAGGAAGCAAACTACAAATTACATATATATTGTTAATTCCAGTACTAACATTAATACTATTATTACGTTTGCACAACAGAGGCTACATTATTAATTAAATATAAATTTAAGTTATATAATATAGTGTTTCACTGAAACACTTACTAATCTATTTAATAAAATTAAATAGTAGAATATTATTCTAGAGCATATAGCTATAAGCTAATTTAAAAACTAAAGAAAATATTCATTAAGTATCATAAAGTATATAATTACAACATTTTAATAACTAAACTAAAGACATACTACACTATATTATATTTATAATAATAAAAGCCTACTAAACACTTATAATAATCACCATATTATTATAGTAACTACTGTGATCATAATTGATATTAGTTCTCTACTCAAAAAACTTCAACAACTTTAATAGCTAAAAATAAGTTAAAAATATTAAAATATGGCAATAATCTATTCAGTGATGTAAATATATTGACGCACAGCACTATTACTATCAATAATACTCAAAATATAGTCATTAAAGTATGTTATATGATATTTAAAATTTAATATTCAAACTTATATGTGGGCTCAGTAAACCTACTAAGACTATATTATTAATATAAAAAACTAATGCCGTGTAGTAGTCCTCTATCTAAGAGTCTAATTACATTACTACGTTTATAAAAAACAATATTAATACCGAGAAGAAACAAAAATTTAGTACAGTCATTAATAAATAACCTAGTTATAAGATTACAAATAATATATTATTTGCTTGAATAACCGTAATAAAATAAATAATATTTAGGACTAAATCTGCTTTAGCGCATAAATTAACTAACACTAAAGTAAAATTACTATTTTATGATACATAGTAAACGTATATTTATGTTTCATTGTATTAAAATTTTCAACTTATAATAAGTTATTATATATACTAAATCGACAAATAACTCATAAAGAAAGCACCTCTCTATTATAGATCACCCAATCAATATAAACATAAATCAATAAATAAAAGTGCACATTAGTAATAGCTAATAATTATCTAAAATTAGATTATTATATTTATTATTTAATAAATAATTAATCAATAAGTGATCTATAGTTACCATCGTCACTATCAAGCAACCACAAAAACCAGTTAAATCATTACCAAACCTTAATCCATTGAATTTAGTTACTAAATAACAAGAAAATAATATACATTATCGCGTTATTTATACTACATCTACAGTATCACTAAAAACTATCACTAAGATTTAATCTAAAATATAATGGATTATATTATCAATTGATATATAACTAGAAAAATAATTAAATATCTTTTAAAAAAACAAATAAAAATAATAATAAATACTAACTTTAATCGTATATAACATTGTTATTAATATAATCATACTATTAAACTAATAAATAGTATCACCATTATAATTATAACATAAATATATTTCTAGCAATATGTATAAATTCTACTACTTTATTTTATAATAAGCTCTGTCCACCTAATAATTAATCAATAGTCATTGCAATATTAATGCCTAGACATTAATTAATCTTATATATAACTAGAATGTAGAGTATAGTTCATATACTATTTAAATAAAATCTAAACAAATTGCTATTATCTTACCTATCCCTAGAATTACTTATAATATAACATGCTTTAAAGATACTATCAGCTAATACATTCTATCGCCCCCATATAAGGACGCAATACTTCGGGCACCTTAATACTACCATCAGCTTGTTGATAATTTTCTAACACCGCGACCAATGCCCGACCAACAGCAAGTCCTGAACCATTTAGAGTATGCACTAGACGTAATTTTTTCTCTATTCTACTACGGTATCGCGCCTGCATTCGACGTGCCTGAAAATCCCACATATTAGAACAAGATGAAATCTCACGATAGGTATTCTGGGCTGGTAACCAGACTTCTAAATCGTAAGTTTTACATGCACCAAAACTCATATCACCAGTACATAGTAACATTTTACGATACGGTAAATTTAGTAATTGAAGCACTTTCTCAGCGTGACAAGTTAATGCTTCTAGAGCTTCCATTGAATCCTCAGGACGTACAATCTGTACCATTTCAACCTTATCAAATTGATGCATACGAATTAAACCACGAGTATCTCGACCATAAGAGCCAGCCTCAGCTCGGAAGCATGGTGTATGCGCAGCCATCTTTAATGGTAAAGTGTTTTCTTCTAGAATTTCATCACGTACAAGGTTAGTTAACGGTACTTCTGCAGTTGGAATCATTGCGTAATTACTGCTATATAAATCTTCTTCTAATAATTGAGTATGAAATAAATCTTTGCCAAATTTTGTTAACTGACCAGTACCATATAAAGTATTATGATTAACTAAATAGGGTACATAAGCTTCCAAATAACCATGCTGTTCAGTATGCAGATCAAGCATAAACTGTGATAATGCTCGATGCATGCGAGCTATCTTACCTTTCATGACCACAAAACGTGCACCAGTCAGCTTGGCCGCAGCAACAAAATCTAATCCTCCAACCATTTCCCCTAGATTAACATGATCACGCACGGTAAAGTCATGCTGATAAGGCTCACCCCAGCGGCTAATTTCTTTATTTTGACTATCATCCTTACCATGCGGCACAGAATCATCGGGCAAATTAGGTATTGTAGTAGTATATTGATGTATCTCATGCTGTAATATATCTAACTCTGCCTTTACTGCATCTAATTTTTCTACTAATTCATTCACTTCATCACGTAAAAAATCTATATTTTCTCCACGTACTTTAACAGCGCCTATAAATTTGGATCTAGAATTACGTTCTGCTTGTAGCATTTCAGTTTTTACTTGTAAAATCTTACGGCGTTCTTCCTGTGCGCGTAATAGATTAACGTCAAGCTTAAATCCCCTGCGAAAAAGTTTAGCAGCAACTGTATCTAGCTCGTTACGTAACAAATTATAATCAAGCATGCTAATCCTGTATATTTTTTATTATTAAAAAAAAGTTTATTATTTTATGCACATTGTTTGCACGTAACATACATGTAAGACCATACCCAGCCTAATCAATAATTATAATATAACGCCCGATAATTGATCAAAAAACTTCCAGTATAAAGTGCTCGCAAAATTAATATTAAAATTAGTTCTTAATCCATTTTTAGATATATTTATATCTTCTGATACTCTCAATTGTTTAGATTATTTATTACTTATCTATCATGATTCTGCAATAAATATGCGCACTCACTCATACTATTATACAAATTTTTCCTATTTTAAAGCTATTTATTTAGTAACCAATAGGTAAAATACATATTATGCTATCTTAAGGCTTAAGATTTTAAGGTACATAACTCTCACTACTTAAAACATGTAAAGTATTCATATCAATACAGATCTAATATGTTGCTAACCTTACTACCATTCTAACGTGTTCTATAATAACCTGTATCTAGCTTTTCTTGAAAAACTGTTTAAGTTCATTTACAAGTATTACTCATATTAAATATAAAATAATTCACACCTTTAACAGTCATATGGTCATGTTATCTGTTTACTAATATAACCTCCCAGTTAACATAAAATTAATTAATAAGCAATACTTTTAATTACTACTTAATAAAAACGATTTATCTAGCATAGTATAAACGTTAACATTATCATGGTCATAAAAATGATAAAAATAACTCTATCAAGTTTATCAATTTATTTGACCTATTACCCAAATATCCAAGCATATATAATCAATTTATTCTAAAATAAAATTAAATTTTCATTTAAAATTAGTACATACAACATCAATTATATTATTCTTTAACGCATAATTTAAGTCATACAGATTATTATCTATATAATGTCTCATATACCTTTGTTGCAACTACTTTTATCATAATTATACATACAGCAAGAAATATTTATAGCATACGATTAACACCTACACGTAGGATACTCAGTAAGACTAATATTTAGCAAGATCCACTATAGATTACAGTGTATAATATGTCTAATTACTACAAAGTGATAACCAAATACTAGTACAATACGTTATCTAATGATTACTGCTGGTTATTAATACTTAATAATTTATGTGACTCTTAGATTAGATCGAAGAATAATAATAATCTGCTGTATTATCTGGGCAATAAATATTAATACCTAATACTTAATATTTAAATATTATTAGTATTAATAATTATATACTTTATAATGTCGATTACTCCTTTAATAAATAAAATATCTAAACTAGTGAATACTTAAAACGCATAACTCCTATCATGAATAACAAACATATAGCGCATATCTTATAGTAAGCTAATAATTAATAATTTAATATTCTTACCACTTAATCCTAGTTTGCTATAACTAATTAACTAAATTAGTACATGCTTAAAACGCCTAACACGCTTAACCTACTTACCAAGTAATATTTTCTACTTATTAAGCCTTAATACATAATAATACCAAGTAAAACGTAATTAAGACATTTTTAGTAATAATAAAGATAAAAATAATAATGGCATCTAAATACACATCAAAAATAATACTTCTAGTTTTATTATAGAGATACACCTCATTAACAATATAACAAAATAATAGCTACCGCCAAGCATACTGCCGTGCAAAATAAATTACCCATATTATTTTGATGCTAAAGATAAAAACATAAAATATACTCATTATCAAGAAATACTTCACTCTACTATAATATTGTTGCCATGCTCAAAAAATACTACATAATAATTGTATGTAAATATTATTAGATCTTTATAACGTATAAAGATTAGAACTTATTTAAGAAAAAATCAAAAAACATATTATTCAATCTTATTGGCGCTGCTCGTCTAATATGACCCCTTGTGGCAAAATAAATATAAATTTAGTTGAATTAATGAAGGCATTGTTCTGATGTTTCAGCACATAAGTATTTAATTGACCGCTATGTTCAACAACAGTAAAACTACGAATAATACCAAGTTTAGGTTACAGTAATGTAGCACTGCTTTATGACGTGACCAGTAGATGATTTTGGGACTAACTCAAAATCATCACCTTTCTGTTTAATCCAGTATTGAGCCCAATCAGTAGCATGATTACGGATAATTAACATAAACGGTGTATTGAAAATAGTATTCTTTAACCAGGTTGCCGTTACCTGTGCAACAAGTGGATTATAGAACCATAAGGTCTGACCATCAGAAATTAACATGCTCTCATCCGGAGAAATCATGTGCCAATTAAATAAATTAGGCCGTTTAATCCATAGCTCGCCTGCGCCCTGTTGAACTATGGTTCCATCACTATTAATAATAATCTGCGAAAATTGAGAATGAAAACTATTTACCTTAGCTAAACGATTTTGCAAATCCTGTATAGCAGTAGCTGCTACCGAGATAGGTGTAAAACATAAAAACAGATAATAGGCTAATAATAGTTTTTTCATGATTTAAAATACCTTAGACGCCCATATGTAGCAAATACCTTTTTATCTCTATGAAACTATCTAGCACTAATTAACACTTTACAAATACCAGTCTAAAAAACTATTTTTATAAAGAGATACTAAGGGTATTCTATACTAGACTCATGTCAGTTAGGCTTACATGAATATTACTATATCAATACATTGCCGCATGTGTTACGTTATAATAATGCTATTTGATAATATCTACTGTACTCTCTACTCATATTTAAAAAACTAGGGGAATCATTATAAATAAATAATGTAGCATTGAATTGAATTTAAATACCAGATATAATAAAATATGATTTATTTATTACTTATAATCTATATCCCTAGAGATAGAGCGATGTCTTTATAGCCTTATATATATTCTTTACTTTCCTGAACACCACTCCACTCAACGTCCTCTTATATAACCGATATGCTTATCATGTTACCATAACAACAATAAATACTTACTTATGATAAATAAATACATAATATATTAAATATAATATCAATATCTACCTGACACATTATATTCCTATATAAGCGATAATAACTTAAAAAGTTTATCAAAAAACATCATTAAATCGATGAATTTATTAATCATAATAAAAATATAAAACTACCTACTTAGTACATAGGTATGGATTTTATATCATCTGTGCGCTCTAATAATTACCCATAAGATTAGAATACATACAACTTTAGCCTAGTATACACTCTTTTAATAACTATCCAAATAGGCTAGATCCATGTAAACACCTGTTTGTAATAGCACTTTATTTTAATGAAATATCAATACGATACATTAACATCGTCTTTCGATATAATTTACTAAATACAAAAAAATATAAATAACTTTGATATGCTAATAGCTTTGTTTTTTAATTTTAGCGAAATAAATACACCTTTCAATATAACATTGTACAAAATACTAAAAATTATCATATCAAATTTAATATTTCATTCCTAAGGTTACTTTAATACTTACTATGAACTAAATATAGAGTTTTACTTAAATGAAATACAGCTACTCCGCTAGAGATACCTTGAATAAGTATGATGAATAATAGCGATTAATGATTACTTAATACTAGCGATCTAGTACTTTTAGTAACAACATAACTTAATCTTTAATAATTAATATATGCATCTCACACATACTCTGACTAATTATACTTCTAAAACTAATATTGAGTAAGTTACATAACGAAATAAGTGAAAAATATATATAATATTAACTATAGTTACTTTATCTAGATCATAATAAACAAAGACTAACTAATTTGATATATACTGCCTAATATTTGACTTAATTATTAACCGAAAAATACAAGGGCTTTTGTTGTATCTGGATAAAATCCAGCTAAACACACACATTTAGTTAATTCTACACAGGGATGTTTATTACTGCGTAGTTAGTGCCTACAATAGCAATATTATTGCTTATTAGGAATTATACAAAGATTGTCTAAATTAAGTTATTATATAAATAAGATTACACCTAATCATGAAGCCATCTTTTTTCTATATAATACATTATTCCAGAAAAGTAATATGTGATACACTGTTCTAAAGAAAATGATCAAATCAACAGTAATCCACTAACATGATAAGTACTAGAGAAGAGTAAGTACTAAAGAAGAAACTAAAATTTTCATAAGGATAAGTGTAACTTAATGATATATGTTATATGTTATATCTACAACTTAGTATTGTAATAAATCCCAAACGACTGAATACCATGCTTTGTTTAATTCGTAAAATTTTATCACCAATGCAAAGATTATAATAAAGGTATTAATAAAATCAGTAAGTTACTAACATATTGCTCATAACTAAATCGATAGTACTACCTCAACAAAATATAAAGTTAATCATTAATTATAACATAAAGCAATACAACGTTACATAAATATACTTCTATATTAAAGTATATTCTAACTAATTATCGTAACATGCTAATTTAGCAGTATATTAATAAACGCTAATCATGTTAACGCTCTTAAATGCCTACATTGTCTTTTCGCTAATCTTTCAAATAATTATGAAGATAAAAGTATATTTTGTATGCGCTCATTTATAAGCTATAATACTAACTAATTAGTTTTTAATAAAAGATACAAAATAATCAGCATGCATAGGAGATACTATTGTCATCCTGATCATCCTGCTTACCCCTAGTGTCGCCTTTAATAAAAAACAACTCTTAAAGTCTCTTTGTGGTGATATACAGCAGTATTTTAGATGTGGGTAATAATATATCATCATTTATAATCAATATATTTCACTTAAGTTCTGACAGCTCAGAATCATGGCAAGTATTACGACTATTATCATTATAATTGTATTTTGACCGAAAGGTATAGTGAATGATGAAAGTAGTAGCTCGCAGCACCACAGAACCGATCTTCTCAGCAATAATAAGCCATGATAAACCAGTAAATAGCCTAACCCCTACTATCCAAATACAAAGTGATATTAATGTGGTGCCAATACTACCAAATTGAAGTAGCATCAAACTACTTAGCAAGTACCCAAGCACGCCGCCAGATATGAAATGATAAAAATCATCAATGTTTAGCTCTGCTATAACACAGCATGCACATATTATTATAACTGTGCCAAACAAACGTAATGAGCACATCAAATAATCAATATAATCACTACTATAACACTGCTGACGATATAACACCCAGCACAAAAGAAGTATTATTAGTGGTATCACATACGCAACCATCCCAAAAATAAATAACAGCATATCAGCGACCCAAGCGCCAATTCTACCGCCAATATTGTGAATACTTTTATGCCAAGATGTCTGTGACCAACTTGGGTCAGAAGGATTAAAACTAATTAGCACAACCATAAGATAAACAGCAAAAATAGCTATTATAATTAATATGACATCTAACAAAAACTGACTAATATTAAGTTTTTTTAAATTAATAACTTTCTTTTCTTCTGTATAACCCTGATTAAAAAAAATCTCTAAATGCTTGGAGCTAACATAAATAATGCGAAAGTGCCTTCTTAAGGCTATTACTATATCAATCAATATAGTCGTAATTAATTTTATCATATTTTACGCTATAAGTTAAATTATTTAAACACATCAACAGCGTTATAATTTATCATATTTTTAAATAACTAATAATGTTAATTACAGAGAATACGAATTAATATATGTAATATAGGCATAGATGCGACTACAGAACCGAAAATAGCGCTTGCTTTAAATAAAACATAGCGACAGCCTGCGCAATTAAAAATTGTGTATTAGAAATGTAATTATCTCTCTATATTTTATTTATGACCTTCTTGTAGCATATAAGCTCAAAATATTTACTAAAGTGTTGATTAATTGTCATCTACCATTATTAGAGTATCTTTTAATTTTCTTACTTGTTCTTACAACTTTTTATCTTACATTGCGATATAGGCGTTATCTTTAAGCACAGACCCATTATCCGCATTCCTCTCTAATGTTATTAGAGTACTATACAATCCAAGTTAAAATTAATAAAAGATCTAACAATACTTACGCATCATGATCTCTATGATGCAATGTTTTAACTTTGACATAATAAAAACCAATACTACAATACTACCAATACTACCAATACTACCAATACTACCAATACTATTGTAGTACAGAATATTTTTCTTTTCATGAAGTTTTTGTAAAAATATAGCAAGTTTTTAAAAAAAAATTAGCAAATTTACAGAGCGCACCATCAAAAAAACAATAAACTACTTATTTTAATAAAAATAAATAAATTAGCAAAAACATTGCAATAAACAAAATTTCTATGCTTATTAGTGTTTAGTATTTAAAAGTACATTCATGGTCATTAACTACCAATACTCAATGACTGCAACTTTAGATAAAACTTTTACTATAAGACAATTATCATCCGTGTTATCTATCTACTATTTTGAATAAGGTGATTTATGGGTACAGTAAAACATAATAAATTAATAATCTTAGGCTCTGGCCCAGCTGGCTACACTGCTGCTGTTTATGCGGCGCGAGCTAACCTAAACCCGTTACTCATTACTGGCATGGAGCAAGGTGGTCAGTTAATAACAACTAGTATCATAGAGAACTGGCCGGGTGACGCTGAAGATATAACTGGAACATCCCTAATGGAACGTATGTATCAGCATGCAAAAAAATTTCACACAGAAGTACTCGTTGATCATATCATAGACGTTAATCTGCAGCAGCGACCATTCTATCTTTTTGGCGATAGCAGTGAATATACCTGCGATGCACTAATCATTGCTACTGGTGCCTCTGCAAAATACATTGGACTGCCTTCTGAAAAACGCTTTAGGGGTAAGGGCGTATCTGCCTGTGCTACTTGTGATGGTTTCTTCTATCGCAAAAAAAAAGTTGCAGTTATAGGGGGTGGAAATACCGCAGTTGAAGAAGCACTATACTTATCTAATATTGCTTCTGAAGTGCACTTAATCCACCGCCGAGATAACTTTCGTTCTGAAAAAATTCTAATTAATCGCCTAATGGAGAAAGTAAATAACAGTAACATCATTCTACACACCAATCATCAGTTGGATGAAATCTTAGGCAATGAAATAGGCGTAACTGGTATACGTATTCGATGCACTAAAATGGCACATAAAACCCAAGAAATAGAACTAGCGGGAGTCTTTATTGCTATCGGTCATAGCCCAAATACTGGTATTTTTAACGGTCAGTTAGTATTAGAAAATGGCTATATAAAAGTACACTATGGAATCCATGGTAAAATGACTCAAACCTCTATCCCCGGTATATTTGCTGCAGGCGATGTTATGGATCACGTCTATCGTCAAGCAATCACCTCAGCAGGTACTGGCTGCATGGCAGCTTTAGATGCAGAGCGCTATTTAGATAACCTATCTTTATCCAACACAATTAATTTTTAATACTAGCATTATCTTAACTGATGCCTTGTCATACTTCTAATACAAGGTGTCACTTCTCCTAAAAAAGTACATTTCAATACTAGTGTACTATCTAACAACACTAAGAGAATACATACAAACAAAAAATAAAATCTAATATTACTAGGTTTTATCTAGTAATATGTTTTTAAGATATTATTAATACCATAAATATTATTTTGTAATATACATAGCTATAAATACCCTATATAATAACAATGAGTAAAATTTAATATTTATATATAAATTATAAAATATAAAGGGTTTATAAAAAATATATTTTACATGTACCATCTCATTTGATTTACAGTAACTAAAATAGTGTAGTGTACCACTACCTAACTAACAACAAGGACAAAATAAATATTTTAGAACTAGGTTATAAAATGATTTAGATAGATAACATATTTTAATTTGTAGTTTATCAAGTATATTACTCTACAAGAATGATATAAAAACATACATATGTACATAATAGTAGACTTTTAGTAACATTTGAAAAAATATTACAAATCACAAGCTAATTTACGAAGATTTTTATAAAATTAATTAGTTGGGTGAGTAACCTACATAATTGTTAATCAAAATACTACCCACTAATCTCTTGCTACTACTAATATCTTACTAGAGTAGTAATTAATATAGTGCAGCAAGTGCAGTATTATTATATATAACATAGCTAATATACATCTAATGGCTATACATCATGTATATTCAGCCCTAATAGCCCTAATCAAACAGTAGGACTGTAAACTACAATTGATAAAGTGTTATATTCATTACCCTATCATACTAAACTAGTATCGAAGATGCAAAATTA
The DNA here is from genome assembly GCA_000238975.1 of Serratia symbiotica str. 'Cinara cedri'. Lineage (GTDB taxonomy): Bacteria > Pseudomonadota > Gammaproteobacteria > Enterobacterales > Enterobacteriaceae > Serratia_D > Serratia_D symbiotica_A. Next base: position 1,170,784 of record CP002295.1, read on the forward strand.
GTATCGAAGATGAAAAATTTTAATCTAACAATACTTGATTATTATTGAGTGATATACACATCAAGAGCTGACTCTAATATCAATAGCTAATAGCTACTCATTTAATTATACTCTAATAAATAAAATATAAAATATATACCATCTGATATGGTTCTTTTATTATACTCGGTAATAAAAAATAAAACTATTTATTAAAATAAATAAATTTACTAACTAAACTCAAATATCTATCTATTGATCTATATAATAGATTAGCTTTATCTAGTTATTTTACTACTTATTTTTATTTGCACATATAAAAATATAATTATTGGGATATCTAAAGTTTTAGCTAAAGTATTTTACTATTATTCAGGCTTAATAGTATTTAGTAATCATTAATCATCATGGTATTTCATTATACTAAAACCAATAAAACATTAATTAATAGATTTGTGTAATTAATATTACAAAAAACTTAATTATTAACAATATAAATAAAAAACTATTTTTTAAAATTAAAAAATTTATAATGTATTAAATATATATCAAGTATCTTTAGTAGTCTATACTATTGCGGATAAATTAAATAAAACATCATATTAGTATAAAGTATTATCACTTGCCTATTATCATAGGCAAACGATTGCTGTAGCTACCTACGAGCATCAATGCACAAGACAAAGACTGGTAATAGTATTACTATCACGCGTTAATCATTAGATACACACTCTGCATAAATAGCATATAAAGTATCATTCCATTATCTAGAGCCTTAAAACATCTATTAGATAATCATTACAATAATATAAATTAAATAAATTATAAAACTAAATATAGTAATCACCCTCTAATGATAGATTTGGCAAACTAATATTAATATATCTTAGATTATAGAAATTACTATGTTACACGTTACTAACCGTAACAATTTATGATATATTATACTCATTAGTTATGCATATTTTAAGTAATATGATTTTACAATTATTTCCTCACACCTAAAATATACCTAAAATAAAAATATTGATTAATAATCAACCATTACAGTAGTAATAATAAAATATGTTTTGAAGGCTAATTATGATTATTCATCAGCAGACATATTTCTTTAATGAAATATACCAAAAACCTACTTCTTGACCTACTTCACCAATAAATCATTAATTAAGCTTATCTAATATGCTATAATTAGCCCCTATAATAAGAAAGAAAGATTGATAAACTACGTAACAGTAATTACGACCATAGTATCAATAACATTTAATAAAGATTAAATATTATGCCAGCACTAAAATATTCAACAACGATAGCTTATAAACTAGCTAAATAAAGAAATTAAATCTAACATCTCACATCAATAACTTGCTACTATGAGTGGCAGTTACTCATTCTTGTAACATACAATGTCATCTATATCATAGTTAATTAACTAATGATCATAATATTAATTAATATATGGCACTAATAATAAAAACATATATAGTGATATGTCATAAATAACTCTTATGTAATAATATAAACGATTCAACTATTATAATAATTAATAACTTTCTATAATAATTAATAGCTTTCACACCTAAAATAATCTGACATCATCTTATCAATATACTAGAAATAAAAAATAATCGCCAAATATAATCACATTATGTTCTTAACTTAGTATTATTTTAAGTATTAAATATAATAATATTATCATATCAACTAACTACGCACCACTATCAAACATAATGTAATTACAATAATCTATACCTATGTCTCTATGAAAATTTATCACATAAATTACCTGCGTTAATCCTAAAGTAGGATATACTGATTAATGATCATAAATTTTTTATTATGCTTATTTGGTGATATTTTAGCTATATTACCAATATACTAGTGCATACATAACATCGTGCGAAAGCATATTATTCTATGGTAATTTAATATTTAACTATTTTAACCAAGATAAAAATAAATATTAATAATAAATTTATAAAAATTTTATCGCCCATAAAAGAAAATAAATTGACTATTAAGTACTTGACGCACATTAGTGATAACGGAGGTTATGTAAATTTCTATACACCGATTGTCTAATTGTATTATACTTTCAACCTTAATCATGACCGCTAAAAATACTAACAATTCAAAAAACATACTTACATGGTAAGATACAGATACTTTTCTAAAAAAAAATATAAAAATAATGAAATTACAACCTACATTACTTTACATAGTATCAGTTTTTCGGCATTATCTTTCTTAGTAAGAATGAAAGTTATTAGACCTAGAGGACTCGATGTCTAAAGAAGACAATATTGAAATGCAAGGTACCGTTCTTGATACTCGACCAAACACTATGTTTCTGGTTGAGCTAGAAAACGGACATATAGTTACTGCACATATCTCTGGTAAAATGCGTAAAAACTATATACGCATCTTAACTGGAGATAAGGTGACTGTAGAACTCACCCCTTATGACTTAAGCAAAGGCCGTATTATTTTTCGAAGTCGCTGATCAGCTATTAATCAGGCTACAGCTAGTACTACAATAGAGGACATCTTATTTTATTTATAACTGTTTATCTTACTAAAGACAATCAGTTATATCCTAACATTACTTTTTCTTAGCTATTCCGTCGCCTTAAACATATCCTATTAGAGGCGACTAATGCGCCCTCCCCTAATGTTAAGATAAGCTAATTAAATATTAATATATCAATCATTTTTTATATTTAGCTCTAGATCCTTGTATTGTATCACACTAATAATCTAATCATCTACATCATGCAATGATATCAATAACAATAATATATGAACTAACTACTCACTACAATATACTCTTGGCCACTAACTATACTTATAGTTAAATAAAAAATTATTCATCACTAATTAAATTATCTTAGTGAACACATAATGAAAATCGATAACATTATTAAAACTATTATTAAATACTAATACTAACATCTGTTTTAATTTTTCTTATTATATTAGCGTCATTATCTATTATATTCTACCAAAGGTAATAAATTTAATTATAATATCATATACTATAATTTTAATTATGATAATAAACTAAAATTAGTTCAGTTAACTGTGTATTATTATTTTTATTTAGAGAGCTATAACAGAATACATATATTATTCAAATATATTCAAATATATTCAAATATTATGATATAATTATCATAATAATGACCAGCAGATATATTGTCATCCAATACAAATTATCTAACAAGGAGAACAAATACCTCGCCCACCTCTTGGTAACTTTTCTTAGGACTGTATAGTTTATTAAGTTAATCGATATCTCTACTACCTAATACTAAATAAAAAAATAATATTTTATATGATTAACCTAACTTTAAGTGCATTATAAATTCTAAAAAAATATTTCTTTAGAAATAAAATTCTAATGTAGAATAAATTAACTATTTTAAGTGCGTGGACTGATATCAACAATTGACAAAGAACTAATATAGCCATCACGCTACTGAAATGGTCTAGTAAGTACTGATTATAGATATATTTTATTAAAATATACTACAACATAAGGCACTAAAAACATGTTATACGCATCATAATGTATCTTATATTTTAGTATATTTACTATCTAAATATTATCTTCTAATATCTACTTATTAATATTAAGTGCTTAAAAGCAAAAAGCTAATATACGGTATATATTAAAAGTATTGCTAAACTTTTAGTAAATAGTTAAACAACCTACAGATAATTTATAGCTGCATAGGAACAAATTAATGATATTTTAGCCATTCATAGTGCCACTTAAAATCTAACCCAAACTAACAATAGCATATATTATATCACAAAATACATAACTACCATAATTATTTTTTCAGTAACATTACTAATATCTTTAAAATATGATAAATTACTATAGTATTTGCTAGCGACCAAAAGAACACTAATATTCAGCAAATAAAATTTATTTTTTAATCTTAATATTAATATCACTCCATATATAACATATAAAATAAAAAAATTTAAGTGATTGATACTAAAAAAATTATCCTCTAGGGTATTTATTTACGTATAATAATAAAATAATACTAGTACTGAACCCTAGCTAATAATTAAGTATAAAGATAGCACCAATTCATAATCTCAAACATACTATCTAGGGCATAAAACAATAAATAATTATTTTATTTATGTAGTAATTTTCCTGTACTACTTGACTTTTTTGTTTTCGCTTAATTAAAATACTAAAATCATTTGATCTTGATAAGAGTACTCTAAGTATAAGTTACATTACTAGTTAGATGCCATAAAAATAATTTTTGTAAACTATAAATTCTAACGTATACAAAAATTTAATCCTTATCAATTATTATGAATAATATATATTAATTTATGCACATCAATTTATTTTAAGATGTTTAAAATTTAAAATAAGAATCATTATTCTTACCTGTCAATCATTTTTGTTTTTATAAAATATATTTTTAATTTATATTGACACAATTATACAAATATTCACTAGTTTTATTTGGGCAACCTTATTTTATCGTATAAATTACGGACAATCAGATACTGGACTGTTTTAATGTTTTATTTTATGCACTTTACATAAAAACTCTATAATGAATTAGTTACTAACTAAGTCATTAAATAAGATTTATCTAGTGCTATTATTATCACTTACATACAATAAATAAAAAACTAATTATCCAATATATTATACAATAATACCTGATTAAGATTTTGAAAAAGATCTGCTTAAATATTACAAATGTCGATCTGTTATAAAAATACTGTATTCTCTGACAATAATAAATAAATTATTACTATCCTAGTATTATATGACCTACCTATACATTAATATAATGTACTAATTCATCTTGCTAATACTAAATACTTAAAATATAAAATATAGGAATAAATATTATTAAATAATTTAGTAACACTCAAGTCTATGACCTATTCATTAGAAAACAGGGATCAGGATGTTTTTACTGATTACCAATCAAAAAAAATCAATTTTTATAAAAAATTAAAACAAAATAATAAATAAATTTTAATTTATACAGAAATAAACAAAATAGAATAATATCAGTTTTATTTAAAAAATAAATACTGACTTAGATGTACTTAGTATTACTAAAGACAGTATTATAATCTGCTAATACTAATTATAGTAATAATATTCTTACGAATATAATAATAATATATTATATTAATTCACCAAAAATATCGATACCATCTGTATAAGATAATTATAACATATGACTACAGTTAATAATTATAGCCAGATAAATCAAGATTGCATATAAACACTATATTAATATAATACCAACATAATCAATTATAATTTCATATTTAGGTTAATTATTGTAGGAGCCATAAAAAATATTTACTATATAAATAAAGACAATTTCCTTATCATGACCTAATATTAGTCAAAACATTTACTATTTTAATATCCCCTAGGTACTATCAGTACAGTAAATAAGTATTGTCATGAAATTACAATAAATATTATTTATAAAGTACCTAGACATAGTGCTTAAAGGTACCTAAATATTCAATATATTACTAGCTCCTAATATTAGCTATTAATTTTTAATTATATTAATATTATTACTGACAGTTGTCCGTCGTGTGTACAATAACATCAAATGATTATATATGGTATCTATTTATGCTTTAATGCCATCTGAGTAATTGAATAATTACAACTAAATGCTTTATCATTATAAATATTAATTTTATCAAAAAACTTTGATTAATTTAATATATGATAATAACTATTTTACTTTAGCTCTCATCACTGAATCAATAAAACCTAGATAACACTAATTATTATACTATACATAGTTATGTATATGCATCTTATGATTTTTTTAATATAACCATACTACATTACTACTATATTAAAATAAATAAAATTTACATTCATAAAATAACTAACTATTACCCAATCGGGAAAATTATATCTATTATGATATATTTGATTTAATAATTTACAATATTTTATCTTAGTTGTTTTAAGAATAGTTAATTACTTTACAACAACTGATTAAAATAATATGAATAGTGTACTTAATCAATATATTATTACTATAACTACACAATTATCATGTAATTATGACTAGCGTCGTATATATCCTAGCCTTATACATATGATGCAATGTTACAAGCAATTATAAAACATACTAAGTAAATAATTATAAGCTCACAAGGCCATATAGACAGACAAAATATCTCTAACTAATCACACTATTTCTATTGCTTACTCTAACCTAAATAATTAGCAACTTAATATTATACTATGTGCATTATATATAGCAATGCATAGTCAAATTAGAAAATAAAATTACAATTATGTAATTAGATCAAGGCGTATATATTTCATATCACTACATCTTAGAAGAATGATTAATACCTACCGATATATATTTATCGAAATAATTATAGATATTCTCAACAACAATTCTCTAAAAACTAAACACCTATAATAGCGAATATTTTACGTACTTCAAGTCTAAAAATGATTTCATTTAATATACTTATTATATAATGACCACATGAATACATATGTTATATCTCACTCAGTAAGAATAATACCATTATAAGATAACACAAAACAACACATGTCATTATACACATACACTAACTATTTATAGTAATCTAATTGAAGCCATATCATCGTACCTGATGTATTAAGTTATCATGACTATCTTATTAACTTTTTATATATAATAAAACCGTAAAATACATATAAAAAACCTATACCATCTTTTTATATAACTTAAAAATGCGCCTAAATACTTACTAAAACAAAAAAATAAAATAATAACAACAACATACATCAGCAGCTACACTCATTCAATAATAAGTTATAATAAAAAAAATAAAATTAAAAAATCTTTATAATTAATTATAGTAATTACTTACATACACAACATCCTGATCTATGAAAATATTATTGCTAGAGTAATTTTTAGCATATACTATTTTATAGATAAATAAAATTTTATCTCATTAAACACAATGCATTTTGATGTATAAATCTAACTCTATATAGATTATTAGGTAATTTAATATTTAAAGATATCAATATTTAATTAATAATACTTCATAATATATTAACCTAACTTTATAGTCTTGCTTAGTCAATATTATTAATTAACTACAATATTACTCTCTAATACAATTAACTAATTAGAAAAAATTCATTATTATGTTAATAATCACTAAAATAATATATATATTATTTATTAAAATTAATAATTATTAAACTACTTCTATAAGTGAACTTATTACTTCAAAATAATATTGCTATTATTAACATATAGCATTATTGTACCTAGTACACTAGGTAGTATTTTCTTAGTATCCGCCTATAACTTACGATCTTAGCCAGTACAAAATCGGCGTATACGTACTATTTTTAAAAAATAAATTTACATAATACACATAACCAATAATAAGGAATTAATTAAAAAACTAAGTTATTGCTTAGGATCTTATTTCTATAACTATATGCATGTTTATACGCTTGACCTCAAAATATTGTGTGTTACTATATCATTAATAACTTACAACAATAGATTAAGTGATAACAATAAATTTTATCTCTAGCATACTTTAACCTTAATGCTATCAAAATTAGTGGCAATGTTCAATATATTTTCTGTATTAATCTATATTAATAAAATATAGTTAAACGTCTTTTGTCTTGATTATTAAATACTATTAGGCTAGTTAGAATTTTAATAAATTAAATATTAGATAACGATAGTTATCGTATTTCATAATCATAACCTAATGCAGTAATCGCCATTAAAAACTTGCTATATAGGATAAGTATCCTAAATAACTACTATTGATATTACATATTGTTACTATTTAATAAACGTCATCTTTACTAATTGATAAAGATAATTTATTCACTGCACTGTTATATGCTCCTAACGAGTTAATGCACGTATTCTAATCATACTAACTTAATTATCAAAACTTAATGTGTTAATAAAATTATGCTTCTATTTTACCCAGAAATTACTTCAATTATTTCATTACGAAATATACCTAGAATATATCTATTATCATTATCTTAACAATAATGTTAAACTTCCTGGTATAAGTAATAACAAATTATTACCTAACATAGTCCTAATCAAACTATAAGCTCTATAACAATAGTTAATAATCTACTGCCATTAACATGTATACAGTGATACTAAAATAAACTATTTATAATCTAAAAAACTCAAGGACTGTCATTTAAAAATAGGGTTGAGCGGTAATTTAATAAGCATACTATAATCTATTATAAAATATAAATCTCTGCTAATTATAGCTTAACCTCTATATTATGTTAATAATTAGTGATAATCCTTGTCTCCAATTAACCATCAGTGCTCCAATAAATAATAGTGAATTTAATCATATCTCTATCATGTCTATTACAAGAGTAATATCAACCTGTACTATAATCACTATATAAAATCTAATAATATTATTATTGGTTGAGTAAAACATAACTTATAATTATTACACGTTAATGAAAGAATATTTAATCTAATACACCTACGACATGATAATATTAATCTCACTTAGTAACCTAATAATTATATTTATAAATATATTCGTCCCCTTTATATTTTATACTAATAACATAAAAGATTAAGCAACAATGTTCATTCCTTACCCAGCATCCAATACAATTAAAACATAACAAAAATAATCCTGCGGCTAAAAATGCATAATCATTCATATATTTATATATATTATAAATCAATTATTTATATATATGATTAATCAATTAATTATATATAATTTTTAAAGAGATAATGCAGTGCCTAAAAATAGATAGAAAATTAGAATACTTTATTTTATCATACCTAAAATAAAATAATTCCCAAAAATAAATAAAAGATCAACCTTATTTTATAAGGCTTAGTAAATATTTATCATAGTATTATAAATAAATAGCTTACACTCAATAAGCTATTTATCTTACTATTTTGTTACTAAATAACCTCAACCTTAATCACAGTAGAACTTGGCTTATATACACTATAAATAATTCTAACATTGTATTAATGTTTAGTTTTTTCTAAGATTATTATAATCACTAAGATCCTTTAGTATACAGAAACTATTGGAATAAACCTACTACACGATCTATTATCGTAGACGATATAATAAGCGATTAGCAATTTTATATAAAAACTAAGCTAATATAGTATAACAGCTTTCTTGATACGAAAATCTACCCAAAAATAAGCTGTTAATCTATATAAGATAGTTAATAAGATGTTATGCATAATATATCTATTTAGAAAAAATCAATTACCATACTGATGAGTACATCATGAGTAAATAAATATATCTAATTAAAAACCTTAAATGTATAATTAAAATTAAATAGAAGCAATAGTAATAATTAATAATATAGTAAATATATTAATGTAGTAAGCATTTTAATGGTATATCATATATAAATCACAATTAGGATATCCTATCTACACAATCTTTAAGAAGCAAATATATTAAATAACATATTTCTACACATTATATCTACTGAAACTATTAAATCCTAAAGAAATAAAATAGCAATATATTATATACTACATCCTACAAATAATAATAAAGACTGATACTAAAATATATAAAATAACCGCAATAGCAAGTAACTTAATTAGCTAAAAATAAATGGAATGATCAGCACTATAAATATCTAATCTATTTAACAACATTTTTATGCCATTATTTTACCTGTGCTGGACGCAATAAGAATAAGCACGAGAATATATTATTTAATACTTACATGCCCAGCAAAAACTTGATTAAGATACAACGCAAAATCATAATACTGAAAGACACTGAATATATTTAATCAAATGCATTAACTAACAACTGTCAGTCTAAATAATTTATACTCTAGTTATTAACACTATATGCTACTTATTTTTTATCTACAAGATGCCTTTGTCCATAAATTAAACCCTTTTATCACATGATAATGTGAGCAGATCTATAGTACAAAATATACTATGTAGAAAAATATTTATATCCCTTACAGTAATATGTATAATTATACGATATCAAACTATTACCAAATATGGCACGAACTTTATGATCATAATAAATAATAAAACTCTTTTTACAGAGATCAATACATTAAATAAGCAAAAAATACATTAGATACAAAACAACTGTTTAGTAATGCCTTTGGCTTAATATATATCTTAAGCACACGTTCTCTGTTCCTTGCTATCCTATATTTATAGTACTAATGGTCGTAAAAATCATAGATTACAATAAATAAGCGCATCATGTTACTTACATTACATACCTAAGTTAATAATTTAAAGTAAATAATTGCTATAATCTGATTAAATCAAAGCGCGTTATCAGCAGCTAAGCAACAAAATTATACTTAGACAATTACTGCATTATAACTAATATCAAGCAACAAAAAACATTAGATATCCTCACATAAAAGTTATGTATATAGTTTTCTATTTTTAAATCTAAAACCCCCAACAAAGTAACTAAATCAACCCTCTCCATTTTTGCTGATCACCCTATTTTACTAAAAAGTAAAAAATCTACTTAAGCAAGTAACAAACAACTTACCATACATAGATAACCTACGCAAAATGTTATGGTTAGACTGCCTAGGATATAGTAACCATCAAGTTATATCATTACTGTAGGTAAGATATATTAGTTATCACATTATATTTAAAATATATACAAATACCCTACTATAGATCAAATAATCATCCAGACAAACTATAATTACGTAATAGTCTTATGCTATTTATAATATATCTGTATTTAACACTATTGAAATAGTATTACTTTGCTACTAATTACTTTACTACTATAATGTCCAGTTAAATACTAAGGATATTAAGATTACATTATATATTAATAGGTATTTAAATACTTATTTATCATGTCATTGCTGCCATACTTATAATAGGCTACACAATACTACATATTTCGTAATGACCCATTCATCACTAACCTTTACTCCAAAAATAAACGTATACTCACGCAATTAGCAAAGATAGATAATCAAAGATTATACATATTAACAGCAAATAACTGAATTAATAATTAATACCATACCCGCATGACAGTATAAAACAAGAAACCTAGGAAAGTGTTCATGAAAAATATAAATATCGTATAACTAGAGTATCAATATATTAATTACTATGCAAAAATAATATTTATTTGAATAAAAAGTTACTAGGGGCACGCTAATACGTTAATCAAGAATGCATTAGTTAGTATGAAGTACCACTGTAACAAAAAAACAAATACACTATACTATAGAAAAACTAAAATATTGATATACTAAGATCTATGACTAAACGCAACATAAACTATACTCGTATTGTACTTGCGTCATAAATAATAAATATAAAATAGTTAAGTATGTGTAAGCACGAAAGGTAAGAAGTATGTATATTAAAAAATACAGATGCAGTATTATTAAAAGTATTGCTAGTCTTACTAATTAAAAATGCTTGAAGAAATAATATAAAATATATTATTTCCATGGATAATATACATCAATCTATATGAGTAAATACATACCTAATGTGATACAATATCAAATATAAATTCACTACTTAATTTACAACTAGCACAATCACGCTATCAGGCTATCACTCAGAGGAATAAACTACTGAATTAAATACAGACTACTATATCTACTAAGATGCATTTATTTTTAATTATCCACCTAATAAAGATAAATAAATTAAGCGCAGAAATAAATATAACTTCAATATCTTGGCGCTTAGATCACTACATTTAATATCTCTAATTAAATTACTTATTCACCCACAGTATATATAAACCTAAAATATTAAATTAACCATCTAAAAATTATTATATAAATATAATATTGCTACGCTTAAAAATTAATAAACTTATTAATTAGTATAAGGATAACTGATTAATCATACTATTTTACAAACACTAAAATAGTGTTACGTTAAATGTTGATAACTGTGATAAAGCTGCAAATGTGATAGCACAAATCACACTTTCTATATATCTATATAATTATTTAATGCAATATTAACCTATTAATATATTTGTATCAAAACCTGTAAAAGTGTGGTATTTTTATTAAAAAAGCTCATTAATTATTCCTAGATATAATACTAAACAATAGTAAACTTTCAGAAATATATCTATACTGAGCTAACTTATCTGATAATCCACTAAAGTTATATTTTACTTAATTAAAATATTATACTTACAATTATCAACATCTCCAACGTCAAAATTATATTCTAAATTATTCACTATAAATATATCAATATATGATATATGAATAGTATAAACTGAGGCTCTCTTCAGGAATATTCTAATTTTTATTACAAAACTATATAATTTAATACTTAATAGTTATTGCATAACTATTCTTTCGAAATTACAATTCGAGATCAGTATTTATTCAATCCTTCTGTATGAGCATTTAACCTAATACCATCTACTATTATTATAGCATACACCAAGTACTGTTTAATATTACATTAAATTTAGCATTACATTAAATGGCTCAATAGGGGATGCTAGCGCTTCTAAGTCTAAATGACATAAGAAAAGTTCATTATTACGAATATTAAACTTACTAGAAATACCATATTCTGGTCAATTACTAATCACTAGCAATCAATTTGATTTTATATAAATTCCAAGCGAATAATTAATTGATCCATTACGCCAAAATATTAGCATGCTATTTCAGCAATTATAATCTATGTCCTAACCTTACAGTGACACACAACTTAATTAAAGCGCTATGTTGAGCGCCATAATCAACTACGGCTCAAATAGTAAAACATGCAGATAAACTATTTTAATATCCTTAACTAACCAATTTCTCTGATCATTTTCTACTTTCATGATCTAAGGTTAATAACAACATATAGCAATTGTTAGGGATGTAATGAAGAAACCACAAGTACTGATATTTAATAAGCTAGTAGCAGAGTTAGATCCAGAGATTACTACCCAGATTGTGAATATTACTTAGAAACTGGCTAATACCGGCATTAATTAGGTCATAATCACTCATAAAATAAATAGTGGCCCGTAAAACTACTGATGATGTAGTATATATAGAGAATGGTAAACTAATTTAGTACAAAGACAATTATCACTTAATAAAACCACACACTACTCAGTTTTTCAATTTTTATCACATTAATGATTTAATTAACTGTATTTAAGAATTGTGTTATTAAATAATGTTACATAACTATTATACGAGTAGGTATCAATATGTCTGTATCCTCAATTAATACTATTCGCTTTGAAACTGAAACATCTTATCCTCCACTTACATGTATTGAAACTAATAATAAAATATAAAGTTTGATATCAATACAATCAACACCCTTTATCAAAAGATAAACGCAAAATACACCTTGACTAACTAGGGGTTTAATAGTTTAACACCAAACCTAAAATTTAAGCAATATGACGCAATTATATCTAATTTAGATATTACACTAGAACATGAGAAGCAAGTACTTTTCACGTAGATACACTAAATCACTTGGCACTATTTATCTCTTTAAGAGATAGCTTGTTTAATCACAATTAATTACCAGACAAAAATGACGCAAAAAATGGCACTACTTACCAAAAATATTTAGCCAACATACATCCTAAAGTAATTACTACACCCTATAACAGCTATCAAAGCGTTATGCTTAATTTTAAAAACAGTAGGATGACGTAATGTTCAGTAATTAGCAATAGCTAATTAAAGTGGCTGAATTAAAATGCATAACTAGTAATAACAGTGCACGAAGTAACTGATAAAAAAAATATTTTGGAGCCAGTCTAAATACTGCACTAAGTTAAAACAATACTAAGTTATAAAACTATTTAAATGTCGCCTTAGATAAAATTAAACAAAATAATAACTATACATCGTCTATAAAAATGGTATCAGAGTAATATACAGCTATGAATAATACTTAATCCCTAGAAAATGTTACGACTATTACCCTCTTCCGTGCTATTGCATCCTAAGTTCTGGACTTATCCTTACGATACTATTTACGATATAGTAATTTACTAGATGTAAAATAGTCAGTGAGTTTAGTTAGTTAGTGGGTTTAGTGTGATTTTAATTACATTAGTACATAATTTGCCAAAAATACTAATCATGTTGTTTATCTATTTTGCTCTCTCGCAGCTACTATTCATATTATTGAATAATTTTATTATTAATTTAGGTACATGCCAATTATCAATTAAGCAAATGATTCATCGCATTGAAATAAATACATTACTATATGGTTTCATTGAATTATCTATACTATATTCAGCTTACGGTCTCACGAATATTAAGAGATTCAATCAAATCTGTGCCGCATAGATAGTGAAAATCTGGATATATATTAGATATTGGTAAAATCGCAGTATTTTTTTATTTAATTATGCTACAAATATAACGCCAGGTAATACTTTCACTCGGTAATTAATAGTTAATACTACTAAAATATATTGCATTAATTGATGTAATCGGTGTAAGCAATTTAATCTTACAAACTAAAATCATTGTAGTGCGTACTGAAAAATATTTCACCTGGTATGTGATTGTGGCAGCTATCCACCTATTAGTCACTCTACTTAACTAGTATATTATTCAATATATTAAGATATATACTACGCATTTTAAGTACGAGACAACCTAATGTCACAATACTTAGTATATGTTATTAAAGATCTAAACATCAGCTTAATGCTAACTATTGTGACACTGATATTATCACTAATGCTTTCATTAATGTTAATATTAACCTTAATACTAAAAACACCACCTTTTACTAAACTAGTAATGAAAGTCCACATAACATTATTTACTAGTACGCAATTACTGATACAGATTTTTTTAATATGCTATAACCTAGGACAGTTATCATCAATCCATATATGTCCTTGGCTATGGCGCTTACTATACCAGCCAGGGCTATGTGCCATAACTACATTAATATTAAGCAGTAAACCCTATACCAGCTAATGACTATATAATACAGTACAAATAACTCCTACCAGTTAGTGAAAATAATGTAAAACATTGGATTTGTCACGATCATAAACACTACATGGTTTATTACTTTGCGCTTATAAATATGCGCCATCTTCCTGATCTAGTGAAATTATCATTGCACTTAAAAGCACTTCTCCAGCTCCTACTATTACATTAATGAAATAATGAATTACAGTAAATGTATATATAGTAACGCCTGTGATATGAAAGTATTTACTGCTGCTTATCTAAGCTAGCTATACATTAATAGTGTGTGAACATTATTAATGAGCTGGATTAAGTGCTATATGTTAATATTTAAATATCATAGCTAGCTAATATAAAATAAGATTACTTTATTATTTATTACGTAACTATACATTTATTGCATACTACTATATGAAGTAGTATAATTATCGACAAAATATATTAATTTAAATTAAAATCATAATGTTTAAAATCACAACATTAAACTTTTAAGCATAAATACAATACATACAAAACTTTTATTAACTGCTAATCTCCCCTCTTAGTTAGCATATAATCAATATGTATCTACACTGCCGATTCACTGTTGTCTACCTTTGACCCCAATAGCTTTACATCAGCAGAACACTAGTACGTATTAATATATATTTAATTAATGTGCTATATAAATATAGTAGTTTTATGTATCTTTCATCATAATGTATTAAATAAATATCCTGACCAGGATACCAAGGTTAGTATACTGCAGTTTAAAAATACGAGACATTTATTTCTTAAATAATAATGATACTGAAGAAAAATACTTTATCCTTCTACGCTAAAGTGCATAAAAATAAATTTAACTAACTAGTGACTTTAACAAATAAAAACCTCATTATAAGCAATATCAATAACCATGATAACTATGATGACTCATATAATTATATATGTATCTATTAATAACCTATGTATAAAATATTTATATATTACTATCGCAATAAAACTTAAATACTTGAAGCTAGTTAAATAACTCAGTCATCTTAATGCATAAGATTATAAGTCTTTTACTCAAAAAATTTGGTAAAAGATAAATATCTTAATATAATTAATAATATATAAAATATTTAAATCTATATATTAACACTATATTACAAAACAAATATTAACATACCATAATGAAGTAAATAATATTCTACTCAATACTTATTGAGCACTAGTCATGACGACAATAATATATGTATAATATTGAATTCTAAGGTAGATATTATAATCCTTATAAGGAAGTTAGCATTATTTAATGAAAGCCATATCGTATTAATATGATATGGGTTAAAGTATTTATAAAATTATGAATAATAATTAATGAAAACAATAAAAATTAATAAAGGATATAATCTACTGATTAAGCGTAATTTGTAATTAAAACTGGACCTAGTTAATAACAACTTGTATATGGTCAGAAATAAATAAAAAAAGAATTATACATTAAGAATTAATGCAATACTGGTTGACACTCGATGCTAGAAGAGTTTTCTTCTTCATCGTCGATAAACAATAGATCATTAGCTCGCGCTTCGAGAATTACAAGTGAAATCTGCTCTTCACTTTGTTGCATAAAATGAGTAAACTGTTTTAATGTCACTCCTACAGCTATACTAAGTGACTGACAAACAATTAGTTTCGGCAGATTATCATCCTGAATATCAACAAATGCTTTTATGGTTAATGAGCTAGCGTTAATCAGACTTAGATCAGCAACTAATGGTATCAGCGCAGTCGGTTTTACCTCAGCCAATACTGAAAATAAAATTACATTATCCACTAAATCAACTTTAGCATCGCATACACCTGCAAAGCTCTGCATATGTGGCAAGTGCAGCACTGGGCAAGCATTGCACTCAAAAAAAGAAATACCTGATTGATCTAGCCAATGTCGCAATAGCGACAAATCAGGAACAATGAGTGAATCCATAAAACTTGCCTCACAATATTTAAAGCACGAAAAAGCGCATAGCCTGCAAAATATTCAGCCAATTCGCCAAGCTTAATACTACCTAATTATTAATTAAAGCAATAATTCTTTAAAATATTAAAATAGAGAATAGCACTAACATATCCCGCTTACCATCTCCATGGTAAAACTTACTTACTATATTAATTCGATAATAATATATATTGGATTATTGGATTATTGGATTATTGGATTATTGGATTATTGGATTATTGGATTATTGGATTATTGTATTATGTAGTAATTATACATATTTTGCTTTATAATCCATTGAATCATAAATGATCATTAGGTATTAAAATTACTATTAAATACTAACAATCCAACAAAACTAGTAAATACCTTAATGCATAGAGCATGAAGTGGATTGCTAGAAAATTAATAAAAATTTATGTAATGGTGCAAGGACAATCCTATACCTATTTTATACCTATAATCTCATTACTATAACAAAAAATATCGCATAATCTTTCACCACAAATGTTCTCTCTAGCAACTACTTAAACGTAAACATCTAATTGACAAAATATTCCTAAAGTTTCACTAATTCAATAGAAGTATTGAATACAATTAATACAAATGATGTACATATTAGATATTAATCTTAATCATCATTATATCATTATATTAACAAATAAATAATTATTTATCAAATATAACATAAACAACAGTCATAAAAACAATAAGTTTTCTAAAAAACTCTGATTTTTATAGGTTTTCCTATTTTACTGCATTTATTCTAAAACATAGCTACAAGACAAATAACTTCAACTTAATCATTATAAAAACTCTACATTTAACTATAAATTACATTATTTATTTTCTATATTATACTGTTTCCGTGCTATCGTTTGACACTAAATTAGTAACCCTAAGTACAAGATTAATGAGGCATAATTTTAAGCATTAATTACATTAATAAATATTTCTAACTACTGATCGATAGCCAACCTAACACCTCTAAACCTCTTAGAGAGATTCTTATAATTAACAGGATGCTAGCTAATAGCTGTCGGAATAAATCTTTATAAAATTTTACTTAATATATTTATATATATATTAATATAACTAATTAATATAGTTCCTAATACTATTGGGCCTGGGAGTTATCCATAAAGATAACTAATATTTAAACAATATACGTATGTATTATCACTATACAGGCCGATTACAATACTACTATATACTATACTTCTGAATGCAGTAAAATTATTTATAATACTATTATATTCATAATATATTATCCTGTAGTATTTTATTAAACTATTAGCATAGATGGCAAAACTTATATAATAGTTGAACTTATATTCAACTTATCTAATTGATTTAATTGTATCAACTAGTAATTACCTCTATCTGCAGTATAGAAGAAAACCTGCGATATAGAAGTAACACCTTAAATCATACTTTAGGTGATACTTAAAATCACCGCTTATCACGAAATTAAATAAAAAAACCTATAAATTAATTATCCATTACACTAAAAAATTAGAAAATCACCACCATATATAATAAAGTAAAATACTTAATATTTCTGTAAACTAATGATTATAAATTATATTATTATATAATGTTTACGTTATATAATAAATATTATCCTCATAAATAACCGCTACTCTAAAAGAGTATACTCTTTCATACATGTATATATAGTTAATCCATTATTTAATATTAACTATATAAAAAATATTATTATTTCCAATATATCTTTATTGCCTCCGTATAATAACTCAACCAAATAACCTTTATGGTACTCATAAAAAAATAAATCCCTAATTGCACTAGATATCACTCAAAAAGATCATAGCACTAATGTGATATAAAAAATATATTTATATAAAAAATTCAACATAACTAACCTACCATTATAATAATTAAGTAACATCATTATAAACTTTATCAAAACAATTTGGAATAACAAAATATTTATATTAAACTTTTATTATATTTTACAATCTTTGTGATAATCTAAATTAAGTACAGTAGATAAATCTTAGCATTAAATATTACTATACCTGCTCCTGAAGCATATAATACTTAAAATAAAATAAATTATTTATATAAACAAATAAATATTTTTGCTTAATAACCAAGATTATATACGTACAAATCGCATTAATGTAAATATATTAAGGTATGTAATATATATACAAATGTCTAATAATAATGCTTACCTATGTAGCTACTCTAATTTTAAATATATGATTATAACTATTAAATAAACAGGTACTTTTGGTATTATTACCACATACACATTTAGCATATCGATACTAGAAAATATTTTTATTAACACATTTAATAGCCCATATTAAGTGACTTATAACATTAATTTAATTTAAATAAAATTAATGTTTAATAATTTAGGGAGGTCACATATTAGTTTAGCTATATCAATAATAGTTATAGCACTAATTTATATTAACCTTACGTTAGCTTAGCTAACTTATCAATTAATACTGATAATCCTATACTAAATAAATAAATAAATAAATAAATAACATCATTACATAAAATTGATATATTGCTACTTTTCTTCTTAAAACTGATATATCTAAAAAATACTTATCAATAAAATATTTATTCACTACAATGAAAATATTTAACTTTTCTTTTACTCAACACATAGTTTTTTCTTACATTATATTTGAAGTAAAATAAAACAACTTACAATATAGTCAGTTAAATAAGTGAGTACTATATTTTAGTAATGCCTAAAAGGTCTAAAGTGTACAAAAGATAAATATGAGCATATAATTCATAGTATATAATACAGACGATTATAAATATTATTATTTATAAATTATTTTACTATAACATATTCACCATAATATGAGTAACTAAAAATATTTTATTTTCATAAGTACTCAAAAAGTAGTTATACTATGGTATGGTAAAATCATATAAATCTATTACATTACATACTTAAATAATAATTGATATAGATATTATCTAGCAGCAATAAACTACTATATTAGTAGTATTATACCAACAAATAACATAGTGCTTTCTATATCATCAGTATCAGTAACAATATATATTGCAATTTGAAAAAAGAAAGTACCAAATAAAATATTACTACTTTCATAAAAATAATTTACATTTTATATAATTTAGTGAAACACTAAGTTACTTTAAAAAATAACAAATATATGCTCCTTAAGAAAATAAGAATAACACTGACTTAATTATTGACTTCATTACCTAGGTATGAATAATTAACAAGATATATACTATTTTAATGAAATATAATAAAATTGCTAAAAATAGTAGTTAACTTTATACTAATTTATCACAATATGCACTCGTATCACGACAGATTATTTGAAATCTAATTCAAATGAAAAATATAAAAATATGTATTTATTAAAATAAAAAATACATAATTACTAGATTAAACTCTTAAAATAATATAGTATAAATAACACTGATTAAAAAATACAAATATATTTTATTTTATAAAAATTATATTATGCAATATACTAGTTACTAGTAACTATCAAACACAATATAAAATATTTATCCTCGATAACAGTCACAATACACATATATTACTAACAACATAGTAAGCTCTTAATATTAAATTATATTACTATGGTATTGTGGTTCATTATAATATTCTATAAAACCTCTTACAGCTAATGCATTTAAAATAATGTAGTATATAAGTAGCGTTTCTATAATACATAAAGCATACTATCAAACAGCCACTATATACGTTAAAGCCTAATAAAGATAATTACTCTATTAAAAATTAAGTAAAAATTAACGCGCTAGATAATACAAAATTTTAATATCAAGGTACTTACAAAAGTAAGCTTTTTATTTTTGTAAAGATAGTAATGATACTATTACTCTTACTATTCATGCTCGGCTAGCGATGCTTGATGAAATTAATAGCTCGTATTTAGGCAAATAGATTTATTATGCACTATAAATTAGATATGAAATTAAAATTTCACCTTTAATAACAAAGTTATACTATAACTTTGTAAAAATAATATAATATACTAAAATATTTCGATACAACATAAACACGTTAATGCTACTATTAATCACTTTAATTCATGCAAATAAAAATTACAATAACTAAATAGTGTAGACTAATATTAAAAAATAGCTAACAATAAAATAAAAACTCATCACCTAAGATCACAGTCCCTATAAAAAGTTAAAAAATACATATTATAACTAAAGGTAAAACTTTTATTACAAGACAGTAATAATTAAAGAATAAAATATAAGCACTACTGTTAATGGTAGCTAATGAAGACATTAAATAACATAACTAATATATTAGTTATAGAGAGGGAAATTTTTTAAAAACTAGATCAGCAAACAATCTATTAATACGTCTCTATAATCACGTAGATATATTCTACTTAACAATATAACAAAATGTCTCTATTAAATATATATTTAATATTATATTAATCATCAAATATTTGCATAAAAATTGTCTAATATATCTATATTTCATCTATATTTTAACCTTATTATAAGATTAAAATTTAATTAATAACTAACTAAATAATATTCAATATAAGTTAAGTACTAAATATAAAAATAGTATAATTGGAAGAATATTGATACTAATTATAGAAACAAATTTATTTATAATTTATTAATGCCTTAATGTTTATAACTACTAATGACGATACCTAATATAAATACAACTAAAGATATAAATAAATATATTTATATACTTAGTATTATAATAACTTAAGATTAACTAAGTTAGTAAATTTACTATAAAAATATTTCTTGACATAGATACAATAGCCTAATCAATAAATTACGTTATCTCTGGTAATTTAAGTGCCATATAAAAAATAATTATCTGTACGCAATGTGATTATACGTAGAAACTGTTTATTAGATAGAAACGATAATTTTACTGAGAGAATTTAAATCAATTTTCAAAAATACCTTTAACTAAAATTTGATAATAAAATAAAAAGTTATGTTAGATAAACGGAAAGTTTAGGTTATCATACTTACTTAATAAGGCTAAAAACTTACCCAAATTTAAATAAGAAAATATTATTGCCTATCAAAAGATATTCTTATTAGCTAATAAGATATTTTTATCTATAGTCGATATACTTAATAATTAATAAATACTAAATACTAAATACAATAAATATATCATTAATATTCTAAGCAATATTAAATTAATTACTATAATGTTCGTACATTAATAACAACCTAACTCACAGTTTTTTAGCAAAAATAAAAACTAATATTGTATAATAATATTCTTCTATTAGAAGAATATTATTATAGTTTATCATAAATAGTTACACCTATTATAAATATAATTCTAATAGTATAGTGATTGTAATTATTACTATTTCCTGTATAGTAATATATAAAGCATTAGGTAATTCAACTACTAATCATGCTTTGCATACGTCTAAATTAATAATTTTAATATCACTTTATATAGATATTATGATATCAGCAAGATAGAATCCTTTTCGTTAATAAAATAAATATCAGAATATTATTACTCAAATAATAATTAAGCTACTACATGTATATTTAAATTGTTGCCTAACTTTCTATCTATTAGTGTCTTAATATTTCCAATATAATATTTCTTATAATTATCATCTACATAATATAACAAATTAATGTCATTGACCTTATCTAGCCAGTACCATTACTGAGGGTTAATATTAAAGAACAATAAATGAAAATTAAAATACATAGATAAACTATAGCTCTTTCTATCTAAAGATGACTAGTTAGTATTAATATTATCTGTACTAGATTATATCTAATAAAGATAAAAAACACCTTGGTCAACACACCTAATTAACTATAAATATATATAATGATAACTATAAAATAAATAATTTTCCAAAGATATATATTCACTAATCTTTATGAATTTCTTACCAAGAATAAATAGTATAGCTATTATAGGTATAAATAAATTAATAAAAAATCCACTAAGCAATAAAATTGCTATAAAGTTTTAAATAAATAACAATATTTTATGATACACTTACAATAAAATATTTAGCATAAAAAAATATTAAATAGAATATAGATATACTATCTAAGCTCTAAGTTATAATGACTCCTGCTACTTAAATGACTAAGTCATCTATTATATAATCAAAAGTAGCAATACA
This sequence comes from Serratia symbiotica str. 'Cinara cedri', assembly GCA_000238975.1. GTDB lineage: Bacteria > Pseudomonadota > Gammaproteobacteria > Enterobacterales > Enterobacteriaceae > Serratia_D > Serratia_D symbiotica_A. The sequence goes on from CP002295.1 coordinate 1,193,918, forward strand.
TTGTAATTACCGCATAAATAATAGCAGTAAAATAAATAGACTATATGCCAGAACAGATCATAAAAAACAATAATAACTCTTCTTAGTAAGAGAATATAAATATTTGGAATTTTACACTAATAAAAATAATTTTCCTTCCAATAAAAGATTATTCATTGATAACATTTTAATACTTACGCTTTAAATACTAGGCAATAATTTATCAAACAATTATCATATTAATAATATATAAAATATAGTATATAAAAAATTAAAAAAACTAAATATATAGATATTAACGCCTAAACAAAATATAAACATTAACGCATACATTATATTTAATGATATTGTTTTGAACAAAAATAGATAATATGAAAAAGTAATAATACTTTATTATAGCCAACTTCATCAATTACCGCATACACCTTATTAAATTTAGGTTAATAATATTATACATCAGTTCTATATGCCTTAATATCAAGAAATTATATTGTACAAAAAATAAAGTAATTATTAATTTAGTTTTACTTAGATATAATATCTACCTTTGCATATTATAATTATAAGAAATAGTAAAAATCTAGATAATGACATACATAAAAATTAACAGAAGCGAATCTTATTAAGGAAACTACAGTAAATACACCAAGATCACTTAAGATAGTGAACTACAGATCCATGCTCATGCATTAGGCAAGCAAAAATAATAGACGCTTTTACTTAGTTGAAAAACATTCTAATGATAAGATCATATATGCTATCGTCAATTATTTGCACAGAAATCAATATGAGTATACGAGATTATGCACACGACAAAGATAAAATACAGTTTACTATAATGAACGGTTAATTAAAAACATAAGCGGTTAAAATACAAAATCCAACTTGATCTCTACTGATACGGAAACATATAATTAACTTAAACTACCTAACGTCAATATACTCCAGAGTCATAGATGTTATCATTAGAATAAGATTATAATAATCTAGATAAAACCTAATGATATTAAATAGGATACTTACTATCTTAAGTAAAATGAACACATTTATTATAAAATAAGTGATTAAGCGCACATGTACAAAATGTATGAATATGTAAATGTAGCAAGTCCAATAATAACGCTAGCATTTCAATTAACTATAATACACCAAAATTAAAGATAGTCTTGAGTAAAAGACGTAAAAGATAAAAAACGATAGCCACTTCAGGCAACTGGTTATGCTGATAAGCTAATTATTATAATCTATGATATAATAGATAAGAAATATTCAGTTTCTTATAAATACCAATCAGTTACTAAGGCTAATACTGAATAATTGCATACCTAATAAATATCGTACTATGATAAAATACTTAACCAATATCAAGTTAAATCAGAAATCAAGATACTATTAAAAAGCACTAAAACTATGAGGATCTCTAATCATCAAATTATCGAACGTGCAAACATTAGACAGGCTAGACATTAACACTAATGCCATAATATCATCATAACATAATATAGCTATACTTAATCTTAATCTATATGTATAAATGTATATGTATAGAGTAAACTTGTATCATACATAACTTGTATCATACATAAAATAAAATTTTATAATAAAACGCGCAATGTTATTATTAAAATATAACGCATCCCATAGAGATCATTTGCCGCTGAATCAGCATATGTGCAGAATATTATTAAAAATAAACTTAATAATCTATTGAATTCCTCAACTTAATAGTCGGAGTGTCATTAAATTCACTTGCTTTTCAGAATAAAAAATAATGTATATAGCGAATCGTATATAACCAAATTAATTAACAATTAATAGGATGGTTAAAATTTTGGAGCAATTAAATTACCTTCTCTTCTCTTGGATTAATGCTAACCTAGCGCCTTCTAAGTGGCTTATTACTATTGCCACATTTTTAGCGCGCGATACTATCTTTATAGTACCGTTGTTACTTATTAGTTTATGGGCATTTGGACCACAAAGCAAACTACTATTACAACGTGAAGTAGTAACTAAGACAATTATTGCACTATTATTTACCATGATTACTTCCGCTGCGATTGGTAAACTTTTACCACATCAAAGACCATTTGCAGCCGGAATCGGCTATTGCTTCTTAGCGCATAAGCCAGATACATCTTTTCCTAGTAATCATGGTGCCGCTATTTTTACTATCGCGCTGGCGTTTTTATTTTGGTATCGCATATGGCTGAGCGGGATACTAATCAGTATCGCAATAGGTATTGCCTGGTCAAGAGTCTATCTTGGTATACACTGGCCATTAGATATGCTCGCTAGCTTTTTTCTAGGTCTAAACGGCTGTTTAATTACTCAATGCGTATGGACTCTATTTGGCGATATTATTACTACACGACTCATAAACCTGTATCATTTTTTGTTTATCTCTGCTATCCGTAAAGGCTGGTTAAAAGCATAATATCTCCATATAATTAAAAGATTAATATCCGCTATCCATAACGCCAACTTATAATTAATTTAATGAATAATAGCTAAGACTTTCGCTAATATTTCTACTAATTTATAACTTTATACCTATCTTATACCTATTGTTGCATAGATCATTGTTAACTCCAGTAATTAAAATAATATAACTATCTTGCTATGTTTCAGTTTCTAAACTTTATTATGCGCGTCACATATACTTAATTAATTTATTATCCAAGATAATAAATTACATACTATAATGATAGTATGCTTATCCACAAAACACCTAAAACACATATACTAAAGAAATTATTAACTTAAATTTAACCTAACTTTAATCACTAAAACCAACTAATTAGGGTTTTGATATAAATTATAAATTATTCTTAAAATATATTACTTTACTAATTTAACAAGCGGCGCTTAACCTAATTACTAACTTACTAAGTTACATAAAATCTGCTGTTGCCTTAAAATACTTACAATACAACGTATTGTACAAACCAATAGCGTGTGAATCACAATTAATAAAATATAAGTGACTACTCACCTCATAGATTTGAATATGTAACATAATAGTTTCTTCTATTGTAAATGACCATCTTGCCATTGAATGCTATCTCATCTTGTATGTTCAATCAGGCACTTTAATTTTAAATAAACGTGTTCAATTTGGAGATATTTATGAACACTACACAAACTAACTCTCTTACCTCTACAAATTCTAACTCTGCTAACACATGGCATAAAACTGACACTATATGGGTGTTAAGCCTATATGGTACAGCAATTGGCGCTGGAGTATTATTCTTACCAATTAATGCGGGTATAGGTGGCTTAATACCACTGATTATCATAACTATAATTGCATTTCCAATGACCTTCTTTGCTCACCGTGGACTATGTCGTTTCATTTTATCCGGTAAGAATCCGAATGATGATATTACTAAAGTTGTAGAAGAGCATTTTGGTGTAAATGCAGGTAGATTAATTACCTTATTATACTTCTTTGCAATCTACCCGATTCTCTTAGTTTACGGTGTAGCAATTACAAATACTGTTGATAGTTTTATTATTCATCAACTAGGAATGCCTGTACTGCCTAGAGCACTACTCTCGCTAATATTAATCACCGCTTTAATGACTATTGTGCGCCTAGGTGAACATACTATTATAAAAACCATGAGTATCCTAGTATTCCCATTTATTGCAGTGCTCATGCTGCTAGCTCTATATCTTATTCCTCAATGGAATAGTTCTATTTGTCATAACTTTTTATTATCTGAACTGAACACTAAGATTAATCATGACCTTTGCATCACCTTATGGCTAGTAATTCCAGTCATGGTATTCTCTTTTAACCACTCACCAATTCTGTCTACCTTTGCAATCTCCAAGCGTGGAGAATATGGTAAATATGCAGAAAAAAAATGCTCAAAAATCTTAGCATATGCACATATTATGATGGTACTTACTGTGATGTTCTTTGTGTTTAGCTGCGTGCTCAGCTTATCAGCGGATAACCTAGCTGATGCTAAAGCACAGAACCTTTCTATTCTGTCATATTTAGCTAATCATTTTAATAACCCCATAATAGAATATATTGCACCGATTATAGCCTTTGTTGCGATCACAAAATCTTTTCTTGGTCATTACTTAGGGGCCCGTGAAAGCTTCAACGGATTAATACGAAAATCGATAAAAAACCATAATAAAATCATCAGCACTAATACGATGAATAACATTACTAGTATTTTTATGTTAGTAACTACTTGGATAGTCGCTACACTAAATCCCAGCATTTTGGGCATGATTGAGACTCTAGGAGGACCAATAATTGCTATGCTACTTTTCCTAATGCCTATGTACGCTATCCGTAAGGTACCAGCTATGAGTAAGTATAGCGGTCATATTAGCAATATATTTGTGGTTATAATGGGAGTAATATCTATCTCTGCTATATTATTTAATCTGATAGGATAAATAATATCCAATATGCAATTATTGGACTCTCAATTAGAGGGTTAGAATAATGATTTAATTTATAATTCTTAGTAATATACTAATTAAATTAATCATCTAATTAGTAATTCATATAATTGCATCATTAATGAATACTTTTAATCCTATGACTCTTGATTACTACTATTCTTTATAACAAAACCATAAATAACTTAGTATAAGATACCCACTAAATTATATATAATAACCTTACTAACCATACATAATTAATATTAATACATTTAACCTGATGTTATTCAAAAAAGATCATACTGAGCATTGATAACAACAAAATATAAATACTCTAACGTAATTAGACAAAGATAATGTATTAATAAATATAATATTTAAGAAACAAAAATTAATTTAACTCTATCATCTAAATAGATTATAAATCAAAGACATGTATTATATATGGGTCGTAATGCTAACACTAATCAGAATTACGTTCCATAAAAAATTATGATCTATTAAGAGTCGCACTATATTTGCAATAATTCCGTATTGTATCTATTCTATTATGATAAATAAGACCCATTATAACACTATAATCATAGTACCTATCCTATAGATTATCATGCTTTTATAACAATAAATACTTAGAGATATAAATTACTACATAGAGCAACATAGATAATATTATAGGTAGATGATAGTCTTAAGTCATACAATGATAATTATTTTCAACTATTTTATCAGCCTCCTAAGAGGCCGAGCTTATATATTAAATAATCTATACGATTTTACTGACTTTTTAGATGCCTAATCATTGTAATGATCATTTCACATGATTATATAATTAAAAACTTATAAAAGGGATATATGTAAAAATACACATAAAAAGTTAATCAAAGTAAATATAAATAAACACATCATAACCATATTATATAAAATAACACCGTCCTGTATAATTATTAATTTAGTACACCATACTGAGAGCATGACAATAAAATACTAGCTTATATTATTAATATAATTAATTTATACACCTAATGTAATCATAGAAGCAGAATATAACTCACCCACAAAAACACTCAATATTAATTGAATACCTTATATATAATTTTCGTAAAATATATAATTTATCAACCACTCTATCAATCTATATAAAAGATTATTTTAATTCAATATAAACATTAAAGTATTAACATTAAACTATTTATAATATTTTAATTTACAACACTTATGATACAAAAAATAAAGCAAATATTTTATTTATATACATATGATATTAAGTAGAAGATTTTTATTAAGCATGAGAATTGCTCATACTCATAAACATCTAGTTATAACCTTTTTACTATATCTAATATATAGTATAGTAGAGGAATTATATAATTAATCAATTCTATATTTATTATATGCAGAGCAATAACCACTTTTAGTATATCTTTATTACCTAACTATCAGTATTTAACTTTAAATCTTCTTTAAATACTAAAAAGACATAATTTTTCAGCTGCTACTATGTCAATTCATAATCCTACACAAGACTTATTCAGATAATGAATTCTTTTGAGCTACTGAATATAATATTATGTATAAATCTATCTTGAAACTGCGAAGTACAATAAAGCGTGTTACAAATCAAGCTACTTATTTCAGATCCTCCATAAATATAATCAAAAATATTAAAATAATATAGCTGTATTTTTACTATAATTAATAAAATTTATGAATAAATGTAATAAATAATAACAAATAAATACATATCAGTAATCAAATTACTTATACTTAACCTAATATTAGCGTTATAAGCTAAAAAGAATAAGCAAGAATTCTCAAAAAATTAAGTGTTTTACTGGATTGCCTAGATTACGCGCATGCAACATAATTGATAATAAGTAAGACTTATAATAACTAGCACAAACATGCTATATCATTAACTCAATATCCTATTATTAAGTATCTAATAATAATTTATAGTATAGTGTATCACTGATAATACTATTGCTGATAGGCATCAGTATAATTTTAATGATTATACCTATTCTAAGATATTGATTACATCCATAGATTAGCGTTTAATACTCAAGATATAAGCTAAACAAATTTTAATAAGAGTTATTTTTCGTTACTTAAAATACTAAATATACTAATAACTATTTTAAATTAAGTAATGTTTTTCTAAACATAGCATTAATTTCTTTATTATTCTACACACTACTCTAGTATAATTATTCAGATCCTGTAAACTCAACTTAATATACCTCCTGATTAAAAATCATATCGCACCATGATTCTTGCTTATAAATAAGTATAGCTATAGGAATAGCTATTAATAATAATCTAGTTACGTTAACAATATCACTGCACTTTAATTAAAACCCTGAATAAATAAAATTAAAAATATTTCATACTGATTATAACTAACAAATTATTTTGCTATAACTAAATCTAAAATAGGATTAAGTGTACTAATAAAAAATTAATTCATAATATAATATTTTTATTATCTATAAGATATTATATCATCATCAAAATAAAATAAATCAAATTAGCCTGCAAATTGCATATAACTTATGAGCAGCTATTGTAAAATTCAATGCCTCATTAATATTTTTATCAAAAATCACTAATAAAATCTACTATAGCTAATATAAACTTAAAACTATCATATACTAAACATGATAAAACTCTAATTGATAAATTATAAAAATATTCTCATCGGATTAGATAACATCAGATAACATAACCTAATTGACTATATACCAGCAGATATAATCTATAAGCTATTCATTATCCATGATTAAAAACCAAAATTAACTAACTAGATAATATTAGTTTCCATAGAAAACTTTTTATTTATACTAATATTTAATACACTAAATCATTTACCTCTCGAAACTCTATAGAGCTAATACCCTATCTCTATTCGATTCTTGAGAAATAACTACGGCCAGTAAAATAAAAATTACTAGAGTAAGTGCACTGTATAAAAAATAAATATGATAAGATCATGCTAAGAATATATAATTAAAGATTAATTAACCAATATATAGTAAATAGCAATATAGAGATAAAAAACTATAAACCATTAGTATAAAATACTGTACTAAAAGTAAGGTACCTTACTTCATTAATGTGAATATCATACATAGGTTTATCTTTATGATTTTAAAAACCTATTACTATATGCGTGAATGAATTTTAAGTTAACAAGATTAGATACCTCACACCAATTAAGATAGCTAAGATAACTAAGATAGCTAAATTCATAACATATAAGCTTAGTGACTTACAATTTATAAAAACAAGTATAATAATTTAAATTAAACTTAGCATATCTTATTATTTAACATATAAATATTACGATATCCATTCTGTATGAAATACTCCTTCTTGATCGATGCGTTTATAAGTATGAGCACCAAAATAATCACGCTGTGCCTGGATTAGGTTGGCAGGTAATGTTGCTGAACGATAGCTGTCATAGTAAGCAATTGAAGCTGAGAATGTGGGGGTAGGTATACCCTGTTGCACGGCATAAGATACTACGTCACGCAGTGCTTGCTGGTATTGAATAGCGACTTGCTTAAAATACGGTGCCAATAACAAGTTATCAATATTAGCGTTAGCAGTGTAAGCATTAATGATTTTTTGTAAAAATTGAGCGCGAATAATACAACCAGCACGAAAAATATTAGCAATTTCACTATAGCATAGATCCCATCCATTTTCCCGAGAAGCGGCTTTTAACTGTGAAAAACCCTGTGCATAAGAAATAATTTTACCAAAATATAAAGCACGGCGCACTTTCTCAATAAATTCATCCTTGTTGCCATTAAACGGAATATATTGAGGACCTTCGAGTACTTTAGAGGCAGCTATACGCTGTTCTTTTAATGCAGACAAGTAACGTGCGAAAACAGATTCAGTAATTAATGATAAAGGCTCACCTAGTTCCATAGCGCTCTGACTAGTCCATGTACCAGTGCCTTTATTGGCAGCTTCATCTAGTATTAAATCTATCAAGTAACGACCTTTTGTATCTTTCTTAGTAAAGATCTCCTTAGTAATGCTTATTAAGTAACTATTTAACTCGCTTTGATTCCATTCAGCAAAAGTCTCTGCTAATTGATCGTTACTAAGATTTAATACTTTCTTTAAAAGTGAATAAGATTCTGCAATTAACTGCATATCTCCGTACTCAATACCATTATGAACCATCTTAACATAATGACCAGCACCGTCAGCACCAATATACGCCACGCAAGGTTCATCACCTACTACCGCAGCAATCCTCTTTAAGATTGGTGACACAAGTTCATAGGCTTCTTTCTGGCCACCAGCCATAATAGCAGGCCCTTTTAAAGCACCCTCTTCCCCACCAGAAACACCAGCACCAATAAAGTTCAAACCATTCTTAGATAATTCCTGATTACGACGGATGGTATCTTTATAATAAGAATTACCGCCGTCGATCAAGATATCTCCTTTATCTAAGTATACACGTAAGGCAGCAATGGTTTTATCTGTCGCTTCACCGGCTTTTACCATTAGCAAAATACGACGAGGTTTTTCCAGTGATTCTACAAATGATTGTAGATCATAATGTAGCATTAGATTCTTACCTATATTATCAGTAATGACTTTTTCTGCCTTTTCAACTGAACGATTAAAAATCGAAACAGTATAACCACGACTTTCAATGTTTAATGCTAAATTACGGCCCATAACGGCCATACCAATCACGCCTATTTGCTGTTTAAACACCTCAGACCCCCTGTATGCAATAATATCTCTTAACAATGAACAATCAACTATCAATAGTTTTCTATTTATCCATTAATTTTATCTAACAACTACTAATTATAACTAATATATTAATTCATCATAATAGTATATAAATACTAATTAGCCCTATAGATTATATTTGATATAAAAATTTTAACTACGTTAAATAATGTATTTTATATCACATGCATTATAATAACCTAGTCATCTTATTGAATTTTTAATCATATAACCTTACCTCTAACATCAGCATTACATATTGATTAATAGATAATTATACATTATGTGTAGAATAAATATGACCATAGATAGCATTGTACGAAGCATTAACCTTAAAAATAGTTTATTTATTTTATGATCATTAGTTTAATTTATTATATAATAATTATATAATTAAATACATCTCTTCATCATACGCTCAAGAGCAAATAAAGCTAAAAAGAGTTTGGCAATAATATCAGTATAGCGCTTTGCCTACCTAAGCTCCTGCTGCAATATACACATCGCAACATATCCATTGCCTCATGTGATACCGATCAGTTAGATGGTAATAAATAATACCCTTTTCTTATGAAAACACATAGTTAATGTACTCATCTCTATAAATATTAACAGCTTACTTAGCTTTTACAAGTAAGCGATATTGAAGGCTTTAAGAAGTAAATAAAATTAAATACTACACCATAACTTATAAAAATTTAGCTTTATATTTATTAGGTGTTACCCCAAAGGAATAGATATTTATTAGTCCTAAATTCTACGCTTGTTGTTTAAGTTTAGTCTCTATGGGGCCAGGTACTGATAATCACTAATACAAAGTCAGCATACTAAATAACTTTCAGTCAAGCATATAAACCTTTATAATAATAAAATATACCTATAAATAAGAAAAATACTCACTAACTTTACAGTACGAATACACTAGATTAACTATATCAGTAATAGGGTAATATTTTTTATCTAAACTATAAAAATAACCTTTACTATAGATAAATAATTTTAGTACTATTTTAATATAGTGTAAAAAAAATAGAAAAATATAATTAATATAATTTAAAAAACGTATCTATGCATCATACATGACTTTTCAATACTATTTTCTCTAAGTAATAACTCAATATTTCTAATTTTTGATTCTACTAATAACATGCAATAAACCTATAAACAAATAAAAAATGATAACTAATAATATCCACCTTAGTTGCCAACACTTTAAATTTACTTTTTGCGTTCATCAAAAGGAGTAAATGCAACTTAAAAATTACACATAGCTTAATACGTTATGTGTTTTCTAATGCATTTATTCTTAATATAGCTACGTCTACTGCCTAACCATATAGTTTACGCTACTTGATAATACGCACCAATTGTACTTAATTCAAAATAACCTGCTCCATACTACTACCTACTCTATACTACTAAATGCATCTATGTAATAAATTTTATTAAGATAAACATCGTTAACATGAGATTTTAATCCCAACAAATCAGTACAAACGGTTCCTTATGCACAACATTGTCAAGAAAATTATTTTGCACAGTTGATCCTATTTATCTTCGCCTAATTATGGCCAGCATCATCTTCAATAATTCTTATATTGTCTTGGTAAGCATATTAATATTCTTTACAACATATGTAAACTTACAGTCACCAGTAACATAAGGTAATCAGGAGTAATGAAAACTAGAATACACTACTGGTACTCTAGAGGTAATGCCTCTAGAGCTACTAATCTAACTCTTGAATATAAGGGATTATGACTGATATGCTACTTACTCATTATCTAGTGTACTACTCTAGATTAGTTTTAGGCCACCAATCTTAAATTTCTTTCCAACTATTAAAGTTACTAATAAATAGAATAACTTAAGCCAACCAATAAAATTTAATATTAACAAGAATACGTGTATTTCCTATTACGCTATCACTATATTGATACAACTTTTACTCTTACGTACCTTAAAAAATATCTCTCAAAACAAAAATATCTCTCAAAACAAAATATATATTTTTTAAGATAATTAATAAAAATCTAATGTGCGTACTATTTTGCAATGGCATATGAACTAAAATATAGCACCGCATATCTTATTTTTGTAATATTTATTGCACTAAACCAAACTTTTTAGAGGTTAATACTTAATAAAAGCAAATTTTTTGTATTAATAATACGAATTACTTCCAATAAATAAATTTACTGAACAAATACCTAGAATTTTATCAGCAGTGATTAACTATTTAAATAATATGTCAACAAATCTTTATTGCGCTGCAAGATTGTATGCTTTAGTAGTTATCCTATTTGCATTAACCCCAATCTGATAAAATAAACAAATATTCACAAAAAGATCAGTTAAATAATATTTAGCTATCTATAAATCTGGATGCTAAGCAATCCCTAATGTTTCAATGCACCAAAAAATCCATAAAACTAATACAACTATAAGTTTCATGTACTACGTATCTTTTTCCAAAAAAATTATCTAGATCCTCACCGTCCTGATGAGTCATACCAGTAATTACAACTAATTTTTTAAAATATTTTATTAATCTTAACAAGTTAAAGGCACGATACATGAATCATTTAATTTTGAAAATAGCATTCAGCAATTAATAGAACCTATATCAATATTTTAGCTATTTTATTTATAATTTCAGTACAGCAACTCAATACAGGTCATTTATCTATGGCACTAGACAAATCATACGCTGATAAACTATAAAAATAAAATGCATGTTCCCAATCAACCTCTCTACGTATAGAAATGTCATGCACAGTTATAATCAAATTATATAAACTAGTTTATTAAAAGCTGGTCAAAAATTTTTTTTCAATACTAGAAGTAATCAACTAATATAAAATAGTATATATGCTCGAAACATTAATTACTAATAACAGACAAAAAATAAATAATTTAACTCTTGATCACCATAGAATCACTTAATAATATATTCAACTATCCATACCTTCTGCAATAATAATATTAATACCTTGATCATGTTTTTACAGAGGATTAAATATATCTAATACTTAAATATATTACTTACGTAGTGCAACTACGCCTGCCTTTAAGAGGGTTGTACATTATGATATTTTTTAGCATTTTTGCTAAATCTACATTTTACCTCTTACAAAAATAAAGTTAACGACATCTGTCTATAAATAAAATAGCTAAAGATCAAATGAATAATAACTATCTAGAGAGTTATATTTAGCTGAATATGTTAATTTATTAGCAATAATTTGAGAAATTAACATAGTCATATCAAGTTAAGTGATATAATTTAACTACCACTTATATATCCTTTTTACTATAGATAAATATATTTTATATTAATACTAGTAATAAATCATATGCAATAAAATAACACTAATACCACAGTAGTATATTTGACCTAAAATATTATATAAGTGAGATAATACTAGATGTAATATACAATATAAAAAATATATTAGCGCCAGGTTGTAATTAGATTACTTGCTATCTAATTGTATATATATTAAAAAACTGACATGTAAAATACAAAATATAATAAGTTTTTAACGAAAAAAATATTACATATATTAATTTAATAATATATCCTAAATATATTATTTTAGCTTATTAAAATAGACATCACTACATGCTTAATACTACTCTTTGAGTTTCTTTCAATAAGTTTAGATATATCGAATAATATTTGTTTTTTCATAGTTTTAATGCCTATTTTATAGGTATCTACAGTTAATTAAAAATATTTACGTAATACATTAATCTCATTATTTTTAACAATATTATTAATTAATATTTGAAAGATAATGGACTACTTCTCATAAAACAGTTTAATAGCTACTTTCTATCTTTCAACATAAGATATCAGTTGATCTAATATTCTTATTTTAGTCATTACGGCAAATTTTAATTTTTAATCATTACTCTACAATTAGTATTAATATAAAATAACCTAAGAAAATTGGTAATATCATTCTCTCTTTGTGAATTTATAAGTCAGTATTAAAACACTAGTTTTATATAAATCATTCACAGATTCATTAATATTAATTTTTGTAGCCAAATTACAATTTATATCATCTAGTATTATGACCACAGTATAACTGCGAGAGCACAAAATTAACTACACACGAACATTAGTACCCACCTAATTATATTTTATAGTATTTATATTTAACCTGACTAGTAAGATAAATTATATTGCTTATATTAATTTTTAATGAAATTAAGAGATGATTATCTATATTTATCATGATAGTTTCTCCAACAAAAATAAAATAGTAAACTCTGTTATTATATAATGCTCAGTTTAACAAAGCAAAAAGTATTCTATGATTTAGCTTCATATATCTAATTAGCTAAAATATAAATAATAAACTCATTATTATCAATCCTAGGAATTTACATAACTTTTTACGTAATATATTACAAACTAGAAAAATTAAAAGACATATTATCACTAAATATAAGCTATAATCATACCTATAAAATAATAACTGCAATTCTCTAAGATACTTATAATAATAAGTAATACTAATATAATTTAGTATGACTGAGATGTTATAAAAGTACTGCTAGATAATATCACTTATATAATTAACCATATATTACTTAAACACAGAAGATCAACTAGCTAATTTGATATCTTAAAACTCTACGTAGTTCCACTGTTAGAAGATTAATTCATATAAGCAATAACTCCTAAAATAAAAAATGATGAAGCACTACAATACCTGAGTAATTATATAGTAGTTTAAAAATGTACCTATGAAGAATAGAATTACCAAAGTAATATAGGATATGCTTATATTTAGCGCAATTTCTTTAAAAATATCATATCTCTTATTATTGCACTAGGCAATAATATAAAAATATATGATCTTATATTCTTAATCTATCATAACATCAATAGCATTGATCTACTTAATTCTAAGATTGGTATAACAATATAATCAATAATATTTCTTTTAGCAAGCTGTAACGGTAATATAAAAGATCACTGCTCTCTATAAGAGATGAATTCTATAGTTTGCAGATGAGGTAATATATTTTTCATAAAATTTTACTCAAAATATCCATGTATTATACACTAATGTAATCCAAAATAAAATTTTTATTGTAATTCATTATGCTCCCCCTAAGGAACTTAAAATAATAACTAATTAAAACTTTTTCCATCTTACTAAGAATATCCTATATTTGATAAAAATTAAATAACGCATATTTATTACCCATGACATAAAAATACTTAAAAAATTGTCTATAACAACATTATCTCTATAATAAATAACCCCTAGTAAGCAAACTAAAAATATTATGCCTATGCGTAGAAAATAAAAATTAAAAATATTTTACAAGACAATTAAATAATATTAAGTAATATATCTAGTAAATATGATATGCCATTTATCTAATCTATAATTTTTATATAATCTATACAATTAATATTGATCTATATTCCGCAGAGAGTCAGATCTTACTAATTAATATTAAGTTCGTAATAATTTAAGCGATAAATAAAAACTTTTTAATAGCCTTTCTATGCTTCTTCTATAACCTATTAAGATAATGCATAAAATAAATATAATTTTTATATCATATCGATTATAAAAATAAAATATTAATTTTTTAGAAAATTATATTTTTTAGAATTCCTAAACACAAGTAGTTAGGGTACTTACAATATCACCTTATTTGAATCATAGCTAATATATAGCTTCAGTGCCTAAATAATAAAAAATTAATAGCAATAAATTTTACCGGCATATAGAATATATCTTCTATAAATACCATCTTTTAATAATGTTTTTTAAATACACTTCATTATATATAAGTAAAATAAAATCCTAAAGAATGACAACTATTTTAATTTTAATATACATACGTAAAATACTAATTACGGTATTATTAGTCAGTACCTTAAATAATGAGATTATTAATAAAGAGCATCTAGACAATTTTTTGATAAAATATTCTCTAATTGTTTTATTTATTTTTTCTTTCAATCTTTATAGGTAGTTCGTGTTTTTAACAAAAATTGAAGTTCATATCTTGAAAAATATTTATATGTATTACATGTATCTTTATTAATATTAAATTTAGCTAATAATTTTTAATTATATACATAAAATTATATTTTATTTATTATTTCTAATATTATTACTTTTATTTTTTATTGCTTAAAAGACTTATGCATAGTTTTATAAGAAAATAAAAAACCTATGAAGATAAATTTTTACTAGTCATCAAAAATTTTATAATTTATTTCTTATTATTTATTTAGCATATAATTTTACTATTCTATAAAAATTACAAAACAATAAAATTGTCTGCCATAATGTATTAACATACTTATCTAATAAACTATCTTTTAACTCAACTTTAACTCAGTATTCTCTTTCTAAATTAGAATAGTTACCTTTTCTAAGATATCTTTTAAATTAAATATTTCATCATACCTTATCATTAATAATTTATTAATTTTTGATTATATCTAACCAATAACTATTATTATCCCAAACCATGGTTAACAGTAAAAGTCGCATCCAATAAACTATTTATAATCATCTATCTTTACTTTTAAGAGCAAATACTATAATCAGGAATAACAATACTATGTGTATAAATAATTTAAATACCTTCTTTAAAAAAATACACTATTACCTTCTTAAAGACCTAATACTTTATTATGCTCGAAACCTTTATGATCGGTAAAAAACTTAATGGCGTACTTAGTACAGGAATTATATGAATTGGGTAAAGATAAATGTTATTAGTTGATAAAATAATATTTTTAAAAATTAGGCGTATCTATAGTTAGAAACCCTCCTAGCTTAGCTAACCTCAAAAATTCTTTAATTAATCATTTAATATTATTAAATATTTAATATTATTGAATAAAATATGCCCCACTAGATGAAATGAAAATATTATTACTATGAATTGATATATACTATACTTTTAAGATAAAAAATAAAATCACTTATTTTAATATTTCATTTACGATCAAAACAATACGAAATCATTTCTTTATCATGATCAACCCCAATACCATTAAACCCTGTAGACTGCACCATCTCTAGTTATGCATTATAGCCACAAACTAGATCAATGTTTATCTCTCTAGAATAGACATACTTTAGTAGATCGACAAAGGGCATATAAAGATTTAATAGTTCTTTTGTTAGCGCATGGCTACTAAAATAATTATTCTTAAATACACTATAAAAAATTATCTTTCATTAATTTCTACCTTCCATGAAAACTAAACTACACCTACAAATACGTCTTTATCAAAATAAATAATTTTAAATTATAGTGTTAAATTACGCCATTTATAGCTTTTATATAAATTTTATTTATTAAGTATCGAAATCTTAAAGCGCAACCAAAGATAAACATAATTAATAAAATATAAAATTAAATTTTATTTATTTACCTATATGTACAACATGTAATGCTCTGCTAATATGGAAGTACTGGCCCCAAAATTGGTCACCACAATTGATCTTTAATCATATGTCCTAAGATTCTCTCTCAAATATACTTATTAATTTTAACACTAATTTTTAAATTAACTCACTACCTAACTCTAAAAACTGCCACAGGCTTATTATCATAAAAATATCAATCAATAGCTACGATTATAGCATTACTAGAGCGAAAATTATCTATATTCTCTTACATTTAATATAATCCTGCTTATTTGTTAATGCTGTTACTCACCTCTGCGAGAAGTAGAGTGTTATAATAATTCAAGATATCCTCAGACGCCTCTCTTACTAAGTCTTTCAGACATTAAGAGATCACCCATATCACAAATAGACTATTTTGCCACTTTATATTATAGCAGACAATAAGCAATACTCTCCCTTAACTCTACAACATGCAAATATTTTTAAACTCTTATGCTAAAAGCAATTATGTCCAGTAAATCATAGCTAATCAATAATCAAAATATCAGATCTAATAATCATAGAAATACTAAAAGATAATATCATTTAAATACTAATAGGGTACACTCTAGTGTATTATTATATGTTATTTTCCAATTTCTATAAATTATTTAATTTTAGGCATTAGTCTATCAATATCATGATTGTTAATACCTGGCAATTACCCCGAAATATAGATATTTTATCTACTTATAAAGTTATAGTTAAATACTATTACTCATTTAAGTGATGTGTTACTCGTCCAGTAATTTTTACTTTACCTATGATAAGATATATAATATTTATAATTAATATTAATATAGTACTTTTGCTATCGCCATTTATAGCAACAGCTTGCTTAAATTTAATAGTAAAATTTATATCATTTAAAATCAAATCATTTATATGATAAATATAGTTATACTGTAATATATATTATATTTATTAACTTATAACATAATGAATTTTTATTCTAATACTTTCTAAAGATACTTGCAAAAATTGTTATCATTATCATTCATCTACTATATCAGCTATATGTTTTTAAAAAACATATAAAATACACAGTATCACCACTACTACCATTATACAACCAAACGCCCCATTCAATAAATTATTAATGAATAAAAATACGCTAATAATTATAAATCAATATTTCTATAGAAATATACTCTAGTATATCTATACTAATATAGTTATATATATTCAATACATAAATGATAGAAGTTACCCAAAACTAAAATTTAAGTGGTATAGTAAAAATTAACTAATTTCAGAGAAAAACATTAATCACTTCTAACATCACACCTAAAACTGACACAAAAATAATATCAATAATAAATAGAGAAATAATTTTAGTCATAGATATCGCATGAACATTACTATTAAAATATTAAGAATAATATTAAAATTTCATTATTATAGATAAGACGCTAATAACTCGTGAGTATATACAAGAAAATTTAATTTTTTATTTAAAAAATACACGCTTTTAATAAAAATATTTTAATTTTAATTAATAATGTAAGAAAAACCCCAGCTACTTATGCTTACATAATAATAAATACTTAATAGTATTTTTTATTAGCTATAGTTAAGCAAATTTTATAATATAAAGAAAAAATTAATGTATATATAATAATTATTAATAATAACTATAAAATTAACTATATTACTTTTAAAAAACTTAATCTTATAATAAATTTATTATACTCTCTGCGTACCACGAAAATAAAATTTATCTAACTATATAGCTAGATGTGACTCTTTTACCAGTTTTTCCTCAAATATTTCCAGTGCTTCTATTATTTTTTTGATTTAATATATTAATATTACCTATTGACTTTATATTCAAGAGCACTAATAACTCGTTATTTAATGCTCTGAAATACAATATCTAGTCTGTAGGTATGTTTAACACTAATCCTATCTGTACAGTCATAATGTAAAGCATTATACTCATAAATACTCCTAATATTTTATTTTTTAACAGGCATTAGTTAATGTGTAATTAATTTTACCACAAATAGAGTTAGCTTAAATACGATCACTAACTAGTTTACTTAAGGTCTAATGTTTATAAGATAGAAAAGCAGCTGTTAATAACTATAGAATTATTACAATTCTGCAGTAGAAAATATAACAAAAGTAATATTGTGCGCTCATTTATCAGCAATAAATAACATTTTCTTTACGCATTCGCTTTAATAAATACATAACTAGTTTTAGACATAACTAAAATACCATCTAGTTAGTTCAAGATATTAATCGTGTTAAAATATAAATTAAGACTATAAATAATCTTAACACCTGGATAGGTGCGCAAAATACCTCAACAAGCCCAGTAATATAATGACCTTCAATAAAACTTCTATAATTATTAAACAATAAATAACGACTAAAATCACTATCAAAACAATACTATTATCAGATTAACACATTAGCACCGCTTTAATCGTATAGTTATAACATCCTGGTAAATAAATAGATTATGAATACTATTTAAAAAATCACCATTCAAATGAATATATATTTCAGAGTCAAGATAAAAATACTAACATGCTTAAAACAACATTAAATATTATTAATAACTAGCCCAGTAGGGCCATTACTGGAGTTAATAACAAATTTCATTCACTTTAATGCAGTTATAACAATATCATTTATTAATAATTTAATAAGTAATTAAAGTTTTCATTTAAAATGATTATAATTACCGCATTTATTTGCTATAATCAAAAGAGATAAATTATTTTACACTAACTATTTTATTACCAAAAGCCCAATATTGCTACTTATTATCTATGCAGTAGTTCACACGAGCTTCATTACATTAAGATTCATTAGATTATGACTTATAGTTACTTTTAGCCCCCTTCACACTATGATGAAAGTAACACAACATACTACTTCCATACCAATGACTCCAATATTATACATATGTGCACCTTTATATTGTAGAGCATTCGCTAACAGTCATTTAATAAGTATGCTACTAAGATGTAGATAGCCATTGATAACTACACATAATAAATAAGATATTCCCCATAATCTCGACCGAGACGATATATAATATCTTTCTTTAGCTCTTTATAAAATTAACCAAGAATATCCTATACTTTAAAATGAATTAAACTACTTAATAAAACCTCGAAATTAACAAAGAGTACAGTTATTTTTTATCCTAATACTATCATCATCCCAGCATAATAACCGGTCTGCACTGTAATTAACTCTGCAAAAATATTACCTGAATTTTATAAATAAAAACCAATTTCAAGAGGAATTAATATCGACTAATTTTAGTAAAATAAATAATTATCTCATTAATAATTACTTTAGAAGTGAATGCAAGCACGACCTAATGCTGAATACGATACTAATAATGTACTTAAAAAGTACACGATATTCCTAGGTTCATAGTCATACAATAAAAATAAAATCATCACTATCGATAAAGATATCGTAGATGTTAAATGCCTGTGGCCGAAAAACTTTACAATATTTTCATACTTACTACAATTATTATTTTTTAGATATTTAACTATTTTTAACATCCTGTATTTTAATTTACTAACCACAAGAATAACAACACTAATATGAATAATTGCTAAATTATCAACTCAAAGAATAACAACTAATTTTAATTAGTATTTACATAACATTAATACCTCTTATATAGTAAGATTATAAAAATATCTTGAGTTTATCTCATAACTATATAATCAATTGATTCATTATAATCAAATAAAAAAACATAGTGATCAACATTAATAAAAATATTATCGTATATAGTATCAATGAGTACATGCTCGACATACCACTAAAATATCTAAGCAATACTTTTTTAATTCTTCTAAATAGAATTTAGCATAAAACATAAACTGACCGCTATTCCACAATTATTCTCCAGAATTTACATCATTTCTGGCTGCAGCAAGATCAAACTTTTATATAGAGATTTTGACAAAATCGCATAAACATCATAATCTCAACATTTACCTCACAATATACCCCTATAACTTGTTTTTAGACACATCGGTACAGTGCTACATTATCATCGGTCTTTAATTTACAGCATAAAAATACGCGATCTTATATATAACATAAAATGTTAAATTATCTTTAATAAGATATTATACTACCAAGACTAACATAGTATGAGCAGACTATCGTAAATAAATTGAATACAGCTACTGAGACTGCTGACGTAGTATTTTATCATACCAGCTCTAAAATAGTATTTAGATTAAATAAAAATTTAACGCAATTATTCAGCCATCATAAAATAGTAATCTTAGCTATACATTACTACACACTCATTATACCAGACACCGCCAGACACCACAAAGATGGTTCAATGTTTGCTGTAACTCTGCATATATTCTACATAAACGTAGAGATTATCTCAGATAAGCATCATAATACACTGGACACAAGCGACTCTTAGGGTTGCATACTATAATGACAGATAATAAAATTATCTAATCCTTTATCACAGTCAGAAATAACCTATCTTATAAGCAATTTAATATATTTTTACTATATGTATCCTTAACTTAATGAACTAGTTAATATTGTACGGACTTAAAATACAGAACAAATTACTAATAACTTACCATAACACCACTGATTCTTTTAACAGAAAAAAATAATGCCCCATTTTGAGAGAGAGTGTAACTAATAGTTACTATCTTAACTCTGACATTTTAACTGATTTAACACCAAATAATATCAATAACTGAGTTATATAAATCAAAGTTACTGCATAACGAATATTCAAACAAACTATATACTGAACGATCTCTAATAATTTTTATTATATATAACGCTATCATTTTACCATAAATACCTGCTTATTATTTATTAGTATATGACCAGTAAATGATAAGCTCAATAAACATATAAATTTTTACCTAACCATAAAATAAAAAGATTTATTCACCTTCTATTTATACTTTTGCAGTATTTTAAAACTTAAAATACTGACTGTAATTTATTAAAGAGGTCTTATTACCGCATGCAGTCAAAGATAAGATATAAGGAATAACAGTGAATCTATTATTATTTATTTAATACCTTAATTAAAATAAACATCTAATTTTTACAAACCTTTCTAATTGAAGTTGAATTTTCCCGTCGTAACACTCATCATTCCTGTATGGCAAAAACAGTCTAACTTGCAGGTAGAATTAGGCATATGGAATGGATCGCAGATCCAACAATTTGGGTCGGCTTGACAACTTTAGTCTTATTAGAAATTGTTCTAGGTATAGATAACCTTATATTTATCGCTATTCTTGTTGAAAAATTACCTAAAAAACAAAGAGATAAAGCTAGTTTTATCGGACTACTGATAGCATTGCTAATGCGGCTAACATTACTAGCTTCTATTTCTTGGCTAGCTACGCTTACTAAACCTATATTTGTAGCTGCCACACACCAATTTAGTGGTCGTGATCTTATTATGCTAGGAGGAGGGTTATTTTTATTATTTAAAGCTACTACGGAATTACACGAAAGACTAGAAGGCAAGGACCAAGTACAGCAAACATCACATAAAGGCGCTCGTTTTTGGCTAGTAGTTGCACAAATTGTAGTACTAGATGCTGTATTTTCACTTGATACTGTAATTACAGCTATTGGTATGGTAGAACATCTAGCAGTGATGATGATTGCAGTATGTATTGCTATAGGCTTAATGTTGCTAGCTAGCAAGCCATTGACTCGCTTTGTCAACGCTAACCCTACTATTGTTATTCTATGTCTCAGTTTTCTACTAATGATCGGCTTTAACCTCGTTGCAGACGGATTAGAATATCTTATTCCCAAAGGATATCTATATGTAGCTATTGGTTTTTCAGCAATGATCGAAATATTAAACCAACTAGCACAATTCAACCGACGACGCTTTTTATCCCGGGTACGGCCATTACGAGAGCGAGCTGCAGAAGCGGTACTACGCATGCTACGCGGAAAGCATGAGGAAGCAGAACTTGATATTCATTGCGCTAGTTTACTAGCAGATAGCACAGGCGACGAAGTATTTAATCAGCAAGAACGACATATGATCGAGCGCGTAATGGGAATGGCAAGACGATCAGTAAGCAGTATAATGACATCACGCCATGATGTAGAATATCTAGGACTAAATGATCCACAAGAAAAATTAACTCAATTATTAGAAAAAAATCAGCATACGCGTATCGTCGTAGTAGAAAATAATGCAAATGATGAACCTCTGGGCGTTATTTATACTATTGATATGCTAAAACAACAGCTAGCACAAGTACCACTAGAATTAAGAACACTAGTACGCCAACCATTAATTTTCCCGGAGCAACTAACATTACTAAGTGCACTAGAACAGTTCAGGCAAGCACAAACACACTTTGCTTTTGTAGTAGATGAATTTGGTTCTGTTGAGGGCATAGTAACCTTAACCGATGTTATGAAAACTATAGCTGGTAACTTACCGGAAGATGGTAAAGAAATTGATACACGGTATGATATCCAGCAAAATAAAGATGGTAGCTGGGCTGCTAACGGCCATATGCCATTGGAAGATCTAGTACTATATTTACCCTTAGTGCTAGAAGAAAAACGTGAATATCATACAATTGCGGGCCTATTAATGGAGCACAGCCAGCACATTCCGCAAGAAGGTGAACATTTATGTATTGGGAACTACTTATTTGAACCACTAGAAGTCAACAGCCATCGTGTTTTAAAAGTAAAAATTACTCCGTTATCACAACCAGAAGATGAATCTTAACTAATTAATCATTATAATTAATTAAAATTTATATATATCAAAACACCATACTGAATCCTATTATTATTTGATAAACCTAAAAAAATAATAAAATAACTAATATGGCCACCATATAACTAATATAGTCACTACATATGATAAAATTATTTTATTTAACATTAGCCTAAAAATAAAACTTATTAAGTATAATTTTCAGCTTGTAATTTTATTACAAATATTGGTTCTATTTTATTATATTACTTATAGTGCCATTAAATAAATTATCAAATATTTATACAGTCTTTATTTAATTTTAGTTAATAGTTAATTAATACTAATAAAAATAAAAAATTAAATTTATTACTATTTTTATAACTATTTAATTATATTACTATATCTTTAATAACTACTTATAATTAATTAGTTGAACGCGATATTATTATATTATACACTGTATTCATGCAAATACAGCCTCTCCATATCTATCTCAATATCTATCGCTCAAAACTAGCATTCACATCAATACTTTTATCCTACTTTAGTTTATACTTGAATACAACACTAGATATTTAATAGCAGTATAATAAGCGTACTATATATACATATCCTTGTTACTATATATCACACTATTCTTAAGTAGATGTTATATACTTCAGCTATCCTATCTCCCTATAGTTACTAACTAAACACTAATTCTACATTCCAGAAGTAAATAAAAAAATAAATAATATAAAATAACCACTTATTCATTATATGTGCGTACTGGATGCGCGCTTTTTAACTTAAAGCATATTAAAATTTTAGTGACATCTCTATTTCAGTATATCTTACAATTAGTTGTAAGATAATTATTAACTGATCATCATATACATATATGTTAAAATTATCTGAAGATACATTAATGATTAAGAATATTATTTTTATAATAGTTACATTAATATTGATTTTAAATCAAATATTATTAGCATTATTTTTATTAAATTAAAAACATTATCTAGTAACACTACTAACAAATAACCTAAGTGCGCACTTTAGCATTACAGTCACCTTTTAAAAATACTCACCTCTACTGCATATTAATAATGAACTTTCCCTTAATGTGGAGAAAATAATATTTTAAATCAACACCAACTATTATTATATAGTATAAATACTACTGATAATAATTTATATCTTTATAATGCTATTTTTGACCGCTGCTAGTGATATTATACTAAAATAAAATTAATATATTTAACTTTTATCTATTTAGCCAACCTACTAGATAGTATATAAAATATAAATTATTAATGCGCTAATATCTAGAGGTTATATACTAAATTAACTATTAAGGTAAATTATTAATCATTAAGATAAATTAATAAAAAGGCATTAATAAAATACTATCCTTTGGTATTTATTTAAAATAAAATATTTTTATTGTTTTAATAATACATATTTAATTAAACATATAATAAGAAAGTAAATAATAATAGTTTAATATGAATAGGAATATTCTTAATACTAATATCTAGCACATGAACTCTTGTATAATAAATACGTATAATAAACATTATGTCAATAGACAAATGTTCACTTAATGCCGTATGTCTTAACACAAAAAGGCGTCTAACATTAAATTATCACCGCTTTTTTGTTATAAACCATTTAGACTATAAGTAGAAAACAATTAGGATTAATTCAAATTACTAACAAATAGTATAATTACAACTAACACATAATAATAAGCCCACTAAGATTATCAGTAGTCTTTTCATATAACTAACCTTTATTCTGTATTAATTCTACTAACTACAGCACCTTGCTGATTGCGATACTTTGCGTCTTGGCGGCTATTATAGGGGCGCTTAGCCGATCCAGATAAGATTTCAAAACTTAGCGCACCAATTAACATGCCAGGACGTAACGCTAGTGGCAACTTCCCTGAATTATAGAATTCTAGAACAATAATACCATGCCAACCAGGATCGATACGATGAGCCGTAACGTGCACCATAAGACCTAAACGTGCTAAAGAAGAACGACCATCTAACCAACCAATTAGATCATCTGATAAAGTCACAGACTCAAATGTTACTGCAAGTGCTAACTCACGAGGATGCAGGAAAAAAACCTCTCCTTCCTGCAATATAATCTCATCGCTCATTACATTATTTAGCGCTGCACTAACTTCATTTTTAGGACCACTAAGATCAATAAACGCAGCAGTGTGCCCCAGGAAGACTCGGAACTTATTACCCAAGCGAATATCTACTGTAGCTCCATTAATACGCTGAAGCGGTGGACGCGGCGAAATCACTAATTTTTTGCTATCTAGCCACGCTTCTATATCACTATCACAGAGTCTCATATTTCTTCTCCATCAAGACACACATCCATGCAACTATTTACGTAACCAAGAAATATCTACATTCAGTAGATATAGAGTAGTCTTCTCAAGACAGGAGAAATAATTTTAAAAATTACACATTTTTATTAAAAAATTAACTACTCTTAAGTATTATCATTTCAATTACTATATAGTGCATAAATATTTTTTTAAACTAAAATATTAATTATTAATTATAAATTAATATTTTGAGCTATAACTTATATCATCCTATACCGAATTTATTGGTATCATAGTTGACTAGTATCGCTCTCATAAATAAAAATAAAAACTTATAGACTATTGATTACATTGTATATTATATTGCATTTATTTACTTTCACATAAATATTGTTTCATTAAGATTAGAGTTCTCTATTAAAACTATTAATCATTAATCAATAGCTTTAATATTAGTTCATACTTTAATAATATAGTATATCATGCAATACTTATACCTTGACTTTTCGGGATTAAATAACGTAATCCTTATAACAAAGGCAATCTTCTGTTAGAATAAAACCTAAGGCGAAACTCATATATGAACATTTATTAGTATCTGGTTTTGCTATAGACATTACTTAAAAGCTATAAAACTATATTATCTAATAATATTTCTAATAAAATACACTAAAGAAATGTTCAATAAAAATATAAATTAATCTTTTAGTTGCTTTAACCTATGTGCCTTATCATTATTATAGATAATGATTATCTCACATTAACTAGATTAATTAGACTAATACAAATATACTAAAAGATACTACAAAGTAAAAAAGCAAGTAACTAATAATTTACCGTACTACTCTTATAAACATAACCTTATAGATATTATATTTATATTTTAGTTGCTTAATAAATATCTTATACTTTTATTATGAACCACTTAGTAAGCTCAACTAATAGCAATCAAACAAGATATAAATCACCAGTAATTAATACTTAAAATATGTTACCTAATAATTATCATATTATATAAGAACTTAATAATATTATTACACAAATACTTAATAATATTGTCTATTGTTAAAATAACACCTTCATAAAAATGAAAAATATTGCTAAATATAACTAAAGAGCGCTAAGACTAAATTATAAATTAACCGTCATATTAAGATCATAAACTATAAATAATAAAACATTTAATACGATATAAGTATATCCTTATTAATTAACTTTTATGTATTATATATGCTACATGATACTAATCAGTTATAACTAATAATCTAAACTCTAACGACATCCATTATACCAAGACATATTAAATATATAATATACAATTAACATACAGATAAAAATTAACCTTTCCAACATATCTTGATTGCTTAACTATAGAAATGAAAACAAATATTTTATTTCAATACTAGACAAAAACTCAATTCCCCGACACTTAATCATAATGAATAATAAATAAATACGCTTATTTCAGCATGACGATTTTTTTATTTATTTATTAATTTTAAAAACAATAATTTAGCACCATGAAATACACAAATTTCTCTGACTATTAAGAGATTTATAGTATTTCAAGCTCATCAATAAAACAGCTTAACATAAACATTATTCAACAATAAAATGATCTATAATAAGATTCATAATTTTATTAAAGAACGTCTTAATATATTAGCTTCATGATAATAAATTGCGCAACAACACATTAGTTAATCACCTGAACTAATAGTAAGAATTATAAGAGAAAAATATTAATTAAAGAATGCACTATTAACATCTCAGTTATTTAAATATATAACCTCATTGCGCAGCATGGATATATTGTGCTACAATTATAATAGCGAAGTTAAGTGTACAAGAGTCATAGAGTTATTGAGTATTTTTATTAATACTTCTAAATATGTGTCAGCATTTTTGCAGTTATCACATACTACTCTAAATATTAATTACACTTAATTGTGCGCATTAATGACTTGAATATAAATAATGTATTATAAAATATAGTTAATAGGTTATTTTATTGTTCACAATACTATATATCTAGATGCTGTGATTTTTATAGTAGTCAATATTTGAAAGCATAATATTATTATATTCCTTCCATGCTTACCTTACTAACCTCAGTATTACTACCTTAATTCCTGTCTGAACACATATTATTCTTGTGCAAAATCATATGCTGCAAGCTCTTGCTATTCAATGTATTGTGACATATTAAACTCTGCAAGCCTCTTGGCTACCTCACTCGATAATAGAAATTCTCATAAATAAGACATTTACATTACAAATCTTTGTAATCTTTAATATTTCTTGTACCTAGCCTATCTTTTGCCTAGACAAAATATTAGATAAAGTTAAGTTTATTGCTAAAAATTTACGTATAACGATATATTTTATAATAATATTACTACATCATGGTAAAATTTTATATGTTTCTAATACTTATGTCAATATAATCAATAAAATTGATATAATTTTACTATTACATATCTGTCCCTAGATATAAATCATGTAAGATTACTTAGGTAATAGATAATATAATAAATTAAAATCACCTTAACCTACTAGTAAATAAATATTAATTTTAATTAACTATTTTCATAACACAGCCAACTATACCGATAAAATATGCTGCAAAATTGTATCTTGCCAAAAAGTCACTAATAGCGCCTATAATTATTATATTTATTACCACCTCATCTTTCCCCATAAAATAAAAACTTTGACTCTTATAGCTAAAATATATACATTTAGTATTCTGCTACTCAGTAAGAGTATACTAAATATTTTATCACATATAAAATATAAAATAGCTTAAAAATAACTTAATTACTACCTTAATACTAACTATAAGTAATCAACAAGTATAAGATTAATGCTATTATGACCAGATATAAACACACTTAAATAAAAGATAGAGATATTGGAAGTATAAAATTAATGATATTAGTAATTAAATAAGTTATACTAGTGACCATAAATAACTAAACTAAGTAATAGGCGCAAAACAAAATAAACTTTATAAAATTTCATCATGGTACCATTAATTAACACTATACTTACACTTAAAGTAACCCATGAAAATTCTCCTATATTAAAAATATTATATATTTAAGATGATCAGACTCCTATGCATATCATAGGTAGTACTAAAAATAAAACTAATTCACATTATAGTCAAAATTTTTATTACTATATATTTTAAAAAATAAATCATGATAATTATGAATTATATTTTATATGTCAGGATTATGTTTGCATTATATTTTTTGCCTAATATAATTTTTCTATATATAAAAAACAACCTATAAAAACTAGAGCACTCTAGGTAACTGACTACTATCACTGCAGATCAGTACGCTCTTCTAATCTAGCTAAAAACAGTGTTAAAATATTATTTGATAAATATCAAACGCTATAGAAATATTATTTCAATGATATAAATATATGGGTATTTGTTAAATAAATTACACAAATATATTCATAAATATCTCTTTTTATATATTGCATAAAATATATAGAGAGATATAAAATAATATAAATAGTATATTTTTAACGTAGAAGGATATTATTAAAAATAAAATCATTCTATCTAAAGATCACGTTTAAACTATAGGTGACTAATCTATTTTTATATAGATATTAAGCTTAAATACGTATAAAAACTACTATTATTAAGACTTATTCTATCATCTTGCAAATACTATAATAGTCATTTATAATAAATAACATTATAATGCTTGTAACTTATTTTTGTTTATTAATTCATAAATAGATATATTTATTATTTTAATAATAATCTTATTAGATAATGTCTAGATCTATTTAACTCCCACTAATTAACCAAACTCATACTATTAGTGATAGTACTTTACTCGCAGGAATATGCAAATAAAACATTCATTTAACATATTAATGCAATATATCACATATATAGTATAGTATTTAATATATAATTTTATTAATTAACAATAAGGACAAATACGTTAATTATATAAATATAGTGCTTTATACTTTACTACTTAAGCTATAAATTATCACACAAATATTTTACTCTAACAAAAGTATCTGCTCACTAATAACATAATCTTGGGGATAATGAACTATTAATGCCATTTAATAAAATGAACTTAGTAGCCCACTGATTAAAATTAGCTTATTAAAATATAAATTTTATACAGTATAAATATCGTTAGATCTCTATTTTAAAAAAATATTTTAGTATTATTTACTTACCCCTATCTATTAAATATACCAAAGATATATTCATGATACCCACTATCGCTATAAGTATACGCCCTCATATTGTCTAAAATACCTAATACTTACAATTACATATTTTTAAAAATTATTATGTAATAATCTGAATACAGCAATACTATATTGCAATAAGTGGTAACTATCAGCATAGTAATTACTAAAATAATCTATAAAAGCATTTATTTAATGTTGATAGCACTAGCTATCATAGCTACGATAATAACAAATAGTACTGTTAACTATACCAGACATTTACTGGTCACAATCTAACGCTTAGTAGTCGTAAGAATAATTCACTGGATAGTGCTAATAGAATTCATGACTATACTAAATTTATGTATCGAGAGTATATGAATTTATGTATCGAGAGTATATATTGATCGTGTAAAGAACTTAGGAAGCAATATAATACCTGATAAGAATAAATGAACCAATAGACCATAAGTACTATTATGTAGTATAATAATTAGTGGACCTAAGCTAATGCAATTAATAACAGTGCTTAATTTATATACCCTACCTTTACTCATTCTGATAATAATATTATGAGTTACTCTCATAAACAAGTAAATATTATACCACTACAAAATAATAATTTTTTACCCAGTATGCTCATCAGTAGCATTAACTACAATAACTTATAACAATTCGTTATCTATACGCTATACCATAGCATTAACGTTACTATACTAAACAAATGTTCGATATATAGAACTATAGATAGTATTCCATTAAAAATAATACTTAATCATAAGTAATCTGCATCAAGATAAAGTTATTTTTTGTATTCTAGGATCTAGATATCCAATACACAGGTCATTAAAAAATACAAAACCTTAAGTAATATAACTCATAAAATTTCGCGCTTACCCTAATCCCTTACTTTTCATTATTGATCAACGCGAGGGGTATTAGATCTATTGCGTAAAATGATACTGTAAATAACTTATACAAAACTACCATAGCGGCAGAGGATGTAATTGGTTAAGATTACAAGATATTTTATTCAATAGAAAGCAAAATTTTACTATGGCTAAATTTGTAAAAAAACTATTAGTAACATGTGCGCTACCTTACGCAAATGGCTCAATCCATCTTGGCCATATGCTTGAACACATCCAGGCTGATATCTGGGTGCGTTATCAACGCATGCGTGGCCATAAGGTTTATTTTATTTGTGCAGACGATGCGCATGGCACGCCAATCATGCTAAAAGCACAACAATTAAATATGAAACCGGAGACAATGATTACGAAAATTAACCAAGAACACAAACAAGATCTTGCTGATTTTAATATTAGTTACGATAACTATCATTCAACTCATAGCAATGAAAATCGTGAGCTATCAAATCTAATTTATACTCGCTTAAAGCAAAATGGCTTTATTAAAAAGCGTACAATCTCTCAGTTATATGATCCAAAAAAAAATATGTTCTTGCCTGACCGTTTTGTTAAAGGTAACTGCCCAATATGTAAAGTAGCAGATCAATACGGCGATAACTGTGAAGTATGCGGCGCAACCTATAGCACGAACGAACTAATCTTGCCTAAATCTGTAATCTCCGGTGCTACACCTGTTATGCGTAATTCAGAGCACTTTTTTTTCAATCTTCCCGAGTTTAGCGAAATGCTACAAACATGGATATGCTCTGGTATATTACAAGAACAGGTGTCTAATAAGATGCAAGAATGGTTTAAATCCGGACTACAGCAATGGAATATATCTCGCGATGCACCTTACTTTGGCTTCGAAATACCAAATGCTCCAAATAAATATTTTTATGTCTGGCTAGATGCCCCTATAGGTTATATGAGTACTTTTAAAAATTTATGTAATAAGAATGATAATATAAATTTTGATGAATTCTGGTGCAAAAATACTAGTACTGAGCTTTACCACTTTATTGGTAAAGATATCGTTTATTTTCATAGTCTATTCTGGCCAGCGATACTAGAGGGCAGCTATTTTCGTAAACCAACTAACCTCTTTGTACATGGCCATGTAACAGTGAATGGTGCTAAGATGTCTAAGTCACGCGGCACTTTTATTACAGCTAGGACTTATCTGCAGCACCTAGATGCCGATTGCTTACGTTACTATTACGCCAATAAATTATCTTCGAGCATAGAAGATATCGATCTAAACTTAGAAGATTTTATACGGAGAATAAATTCTGATATAGTAAATAAAGTTGTCAACCTGGCATCTCGCAATGCCAGCTTTATTAACAAACGTTTTAATGGGCAATTATCTAATACACTGGCCGATCCAGAACTGTATCTTACTTTTGTAAGTACTGCAGAGAGTATTGGGGAAGCCTATATGAATCGCCAATTCAATCATGCAATACGTGAAATCATGAGGCTAGCGGATGTAGCTAACTGCTATATAAATAATCAAGCACCATGGGTAGTAGCGAGGGAGATAAATCGTGATAACGACTTACAGACTATTTGCTCAATGGGTATAAATCTATTCCGTCTATTAATAACCTATCTAAAGCCAGTGCTACATATGTTAGCTATACGTAGTGAAGAGTTTCTAAACACTGAACTACGCTGGGATATGCTTCATAGGCCACTATTAGGACATCAGATAAATATATTTAAACCCCTATTTCAGCGTATCAATCTAGATCAAGTAGCCAATATGATTAACGCATCAAAAAAGGATATCATATCTATACAACCGGTAATTGACTAATTAGATAATGATTCAATTAATGAAAGCATAGCCTCTAATATTATTCCTAATATAGAAAGCAGTATAATATTGCATCAATAATATCTGGATGCTAATGCTGAATATTTGTCATCATGTTACCTATTAAATAACGGGTAACCTTATTTATACTAAAACACTAAAAGGTCGTGTAATAACTATAATTATCAATCCAGTACCTTATAAATATACTTAATATACGTCTAAAGATATACCGATAATTGTAGATAAAAAGGCAAAATATTACCGCTAAATGTAGATAGCAATGCACAGCAAAAATATAAGTTAAAAGACCGCGCTATTAAATACTAAAATAGCTAAAAATTACTTAAGATTTTTGTATACTACACAGCAACTACACTATTAAGTATGCTTAATATTAGTATACATTATTTAACAATATAGCTAATCACTAATAATAGCTCACGATATAAACAAAAACCTGACTACTGATTAGTTTTATTACATAATTAATATATTAATTTAAGAGATACTCGGTTATAATAAAGCTATTGTAATTAATACAGCTATATAAATTTTATATGTTTTTAAAAAACTTATAATAAACTTCATAAACAATAATATATTATTAATATTATTAACTTGACATATATAATTCTTTACAATAAAAACGATATACCAATAATAAATTAATATTTAATTAATAGATAAGATATTTTAATCTCATAAAAATTATATTAATTAATTGAGATATTGTTATTAAGATGTAATCTTTTTTACTAAAAAATAGCAATTTTTTATCTATTATTATATTTATTGCTATAGTAAGTACACTATTAATTGCGGACATACTTATAATCATAATTAAATACATTATAACGATCATTACTATTATATTATTAGAGCATATGCGTTTATCATACTAAAAATATTCACGCCATATCATAGACAGATTGGTAACGATACATATATCTTCTAATGCATTTAGCGCACCACATAGCATGAAGTACATAACTAAATAAATATTGTAGTTACTAGCACCAAAAAATATAAGATTATTATTTTGTTCTTTACCCTCCCTTACTTAATACTATTGCATGTATACACCTAACAACAGTAATATTGATAATAATATTAACTTATAGTATTATAATTTTATTGTATCTAAATATTTAGAATATTAGTTATACTGATAATTAAATATTTTTCTACGCCTATATTTTATCGCTATACGAATAAAGAATCTACGTAATTAAAAAATAAACTTATTATATGACTACTTATAACTCTATGATTATGCTAATAAAAGAAATAGCAATACTAAAAATAAATAATAATACTTGATATCTAACTTCATGCTTCTATTATATTTAATAATTTATTGTAATTAATATTACATTTAAAAATCAATGTTGCTATCTGAAAATAAAATAATAAACTATATTATGTTAATATATGAAATACGGTGAAACTTTAATGCACAAAGAAATATAAAATAAGTAATTTATAATAATCTATACTTAGCTAAATTTAATATAAAAGATAAATGATTTATCATAAAAGAACAATACAGACCCCTCATCTAACATATTGACTCCTTATTTTACGTTTTATTAAAATAATAATCACAACAAATTATACAATTGATCACTTATTATAATCTCTGTGCATGTCTGTACACTATTAAACATTTCTAGTATCACCTTATCTGATTTACATTATAAATATATAATTCAAGCAATACACTTATAAAGTGATAAGCTATTATCACACAACAGACTATATAATGACACCTTTTACTTCTAAAGATTTTAAATATTATGTTTAAATTAATTTTTATATTAGTTATTAACATAATCTGATAACATAACTACTGCTTGCATACCTAAAAAATAGTAACACAAAAATATCTAAAATACTCATTTATGATCTATTAAATAATATCGTTAAAACATGCTAAGCAGCACATACATTTTTACTTATTTGTTTTATAATTATCATAAATCAATATTACATACCTACTATCGTAGTAATATTAAGATAACTCAAATTTAATACATAACGTTTTATATAAATCTTAAAGTACGAGCTGATATAGCATATATTATATTATATTATATTATATACACTATTGTAGGGACAAGTATATATCCTTGTAGAACCAATAGAAGTAAAATTATCTATTTCACTTATAAATCCATCTTATTCATAGTTATTATGAAAGTAATGTAATAAAATATTGATAATTATTTTTTAAAAAATATGCTACCTGTGTCTATATTTATTAATCAATTATCAAAAATTAAGTACTGTTATATTCTAATATTTTTAACACAATAACAAATAAGTATACATATACTCTCCTACAATCAGGATAACAATATACACTAATCACAATATACTAATATGATACATATTATTATGAATAATTAATGAATACATTGCTTATACTGAATAACTATAAATATCTAAAAACTAGTAAAATAAGTGAAATTACTTTATTTATGATAATATTGTTAGATTTTTAAAAAAAATAGATACAAAATATTTATACTGATATAGTTGCAACTAAAATCACCAACCTAAATAAAAAAATGATATTGATATTAATAAATGAATTGTAAAACAAAAACGCTAATTAATCGTAACTTTTAATAAAAATTACCATTATTCTAAAAATAAAATATAAAATTAAGAGAAAATATACAAGCCAAGTCATTATACTACTAACTAATGACAAATAATCAACCTTTTATAAGATGAATTTTCTATTTATGAAATTGCAACCTATAAAATTGTAAATTTAGAGATAGTCTATTAATTATCTTAATGTTAAGAATTAATTGATCCACAATCATTTATTTAATAACGATTATCAATCTATAGGTATATGTATATCCTAGTTAAGAAAAAACTCTATCTTAATATGATACATAATGTGCAAAACTAACAATGAAGTAATCTTGATGATAGATGGTAACAAATCTTTTCTAGCTTCAGTAATATAAGTAACATAATATGCGTATCTTTAATGAAAGTATTTGATCTTTTTCTAAAAAATCTATTTTAATATTAAAAATTCACTGAAAATACTTCATATTAGCGCTAAAAATACAGATAATAAAATACAAACCCCATGCCTTAACTGCTATTATACTAATATCTAATATTTCAAGGTAAAACTTCACTTAATCACAAATTTAGAATTATATACCTGATCAACATTAAATACTTCAGCAATAGTCCACTCTACACACTAATCAGTAATTTTATTAAACAATAAATACAATATCTGAGCACATAGAAATAGTTAAATTCAAGATATTTAATATGTTTAATAAAAATACTAAATTTTAAAAAAGATAATTCATAAAATATATTAACTCTACACTAGCCTAATTCACAATAATTTATAAAAACATAATACACTAAATAAATATTCGTTTATAAAATATTATAAACTAAACAACAAGTTTAGTATATTTATATTGTTAATGTCCTGTTTTCCTTTCTGTTCACTAAAATGTAATATCATCTAATCACTTAATACAATCACACTTATATATGCGAAAGAATTAATGTAATATATTAATCCTCAACACTTACTATTTGTTTATACGTCATACCCTTGGTCGCTAAACTTGTGTAACTTAATAATTTACTACTAGTAATTTATTATCTTCGCAGTATAGTTTATTGTCACATCTATTAATATCAGTGTCACTTATCTCTATCAATGCTCGCAACTCCTTAGCTCATTAAACATAATACTAATATTGCATAGCTTGTCTTAGCCCAAGAATATATTATTACTAGACCTATCGTTCATTATTAAATACAAAAACTATAAATATAGTCATACCTAATAATTTCTTAGTGAATTATAATTGCACTATTAAATAATTATTACTAAAATAATTATTTAATAGATAAGTAATAAATAAGATAATATTTATATTAATAATATTATGGATAATAACCTCATCATTAAGAAAATGTCTTACCTAGTATTATTACTTATTAATCCAGTTATATATAGAAAAATTATTTATTCTTACAGTAGCACCTAAGAAAATTAATATTTACTACTTAACTATACACCAATCGTACTGAATATAAAAGAAGCGATAATGAAATTATAATAATACAATCTAATCTACTTAACACTATTGTAACGAGTATTCATAGACTACTCAACTATATAGCGCTTTATAAACTATACTATATTATTCTACAAAATTATATAATATATAAGACTAACTTCTTTATTCTTACTTATTATTTTACTACAATTTAATGTAATTTATAGATTTTAAATAAAATAATATATTTATATGCACTATTATATAGTGCATATACTGAACGATATAATCTTTTTTAATATATATAAACATTAACAAATCTTATAGCACTAACTCACTAATGTATTCTAAAGAAGAGTATGTTCTCGAAGTTTATTAAATAAAATAATATATAATCACTAGTAAAAAATATATAAATCTAAAAGACAAATAAAAAAATAAATCAACTTTTATAAATTTTTAATAAAATTATTTATTTTTTTACTAAAATAACACGTTTTCCAGAACACGTAAATTATGCGGATAACCTAAAAAGAATTGCAATAATTAATTATGAAAAAATAATAGTACATAATTTTATATACGAATAAATACATGCCTAATAAAATATATTTATATTATATGAATTGTATATATTTACTATTTTTAGCAACTTACTTTTTAATTTATAAATTAAAATATCCTAGCTAACTGACCTACTTATTAAGTATATATACTTATCACTAATATAATTCACTACAAATAACTACTTACTATTAACTTATTAACGTTAATAAATATAACTATATACATTCAAGTTCTCTAATCTATGTAACATGCATATATAGGTACTCAGTAGTAATAAGTTAAGTATAGAGATATTACATACATAGCCTAAAATGTTCATGCTAAAAAATAAATTAATATTTATTCCTATAAATGATAATATTTAAGTAATTAAAAAATTGAAAGTTACTAATAAACGCAACTGTAAATATTTACTGAAAAGTATATGAATTAGCTGTATTGAGCTGCACGCAAAAACTCCTGACGTGTATTTTGGCTTGATTTAAACAACCCACCTAGCGCAGTGGTGACTGTCGCACTTGTCGTGTCACGGATACCACGAGCCTTAACACAATAATGCACAGCATTAATAGATACAGCAATGTTATTAGTACCCAATAAAGCTTGCAAAGATACTAATATTTGCTGAGTTAGACGCTCTTGAACTTGTGGGCGCTGGGCAAAGAACTGAACAATACGATTTATTTTTGATAGCCCTATAACTGCATCTTTTGGAATATAGGAAACAGTTGCTTTACCATCAATGGTGATAAAATGATGCTCGCAAGTACTAGTTAGCTTAATGTCTCGTACTATGACCATTTCATCTACTTGCATCTTATTTGCGATCAAAGTAATTTTTGGGAAATTAGAATAATCTAGGCCACAAAAAATTTCATCAACATACATTTTAGCAATACGGTGTGGCGTTTCTGCCAAACTATCATCAGATAGATCAAGATTAAGGAGCTTCATTATTTCTTTTATATGCTCTTTAATATGATGCTTACGTATTTCACGATCTAAAACTTGCCCGTAAAGTGGAGTTTCCAGACCACCAGCCTCTAACGCGGTGTAGACTAGCGCAGCTTCTTTACTGAGTAGTGATATCATTTATATTCTCCAAAAAATCTTAACCTTCCAATACTTAATAACAACATATTAGGTGAAGATTCTCTTTACTAAAGGCATAATTCTAGTAACTGATACATAACTAGATGCAATATTATTGCACTAGGGCTCACAACAATTATCCATTTACTTTATTACTTATTAGCTCAATATCCCTTTACCTATACAGCTTAATTGCTATTACGACCTACAATGCATCACACAACCAATCAAATACTAATATGGTATACCATATTACTAAAGCAGAAAACACTAGTATAAACCTCGCAATCACTATATTAGTGTTACCTTGTTGAGTAGATTCTAAGTCCATATTGTCAATTATGTGCTAGCATTGAAATATAATCGACAAATAACAATGATGGCATAGATACTAATATATAAAGAAAAATAAATTTATAACAATAAAATATACCAAGAAGATATAGCGAATACTCATATCCTGATCTTAAGTACCAATATTGAATGCTAGTTACATAATAGTCAATTTTTAACATTAACGTAAATACACTAATATGCAAGCACACTAGCCACAACAATAAAACTAAGAATCCTGACCTAAGTAAGGATATTAGCTATTCTATTACTTATAGCTATAAAACAATAAATTCATAAAAAATGTATAGCGTACTAGACTTTTACACAAAGAGAAGATCTAAACGCTCTAAATAATTAATCAACGAATAGCTATATCACAATAGCAATAACTACACCTCACTTATATTAAAATATCCATAACTAATAATATACATATTATCATGAGATACAATGAATAATATCAATCTTAAAAATAATCTATGCTATTTCAGCATAATAATAAAACGCTATTATTAAATATAAGATAATTAATATCATTCCCAGCATTAAATATAATCAGTAACCAGAAATACCTACTTTTACGAAGATGGTAACTACTATACCAACATATTACTAAAAAGATTGATAGAACTATTACCATAGCTAAGACAAAATATTTAATGCACAGTGTACTGTTATGCACATTACACACATCTTCTTTAATAATTAATGAATCAACAAATTATGGTTAATTTTAGTAGTTAAAATCAAATACCTAAAAATCTCATAAAATAAATTAGATACCTAACTCAATAAACACTAACGTACGCAATATAAAAAAATGAATAAAGAATGTATATGATAATGAATAAAAGAGATTTATAACAATGTTATTGTAAGAATTAAGATTACTGTAAGTGTATTAGTGTGCCACTGATACATAAATATACTTACTTTTCATTAGTATCATATTATTAAGTTAAGCATTGTGATATAATAGTGTCTTTAAGAAACTCTTAAAATACATGCTAATACAAAAAATTCTACTTTCCATAAATCACTGATGAATAAAAATTCATCACTATATTAAACAATAACTTAAATAGACAGTAACTAATTACATAATGCTTTATTAACATCAAACTACTTAGCAATGCAATAAACTATAAACCTATTATAACCATTAGCTAAATTATCATATAATACATTCCCATACATTTACTCAAATCTAGTTTTCTGGAACAAATTTTATAAGTATACTATGTCGTATATTATTTTCATGTAATAGCGCTTACAATTAGATACAGTATATAGCTAACTATTAAATCAATCACTGTAGTGCTTGAAGCGATAAACGTCATTATATAATGCTATAAGATATCTGTATTAATAAAACTACCAATATATCTTACCTTAAGTAACTATATTAAAATTATATTTAGTACAAATCTAAGAATTAGATATTAGATATTAGATATTACAAAAGTTTTCTACCTATAATTATTGATTATTTTACATTAGTGTAATACTATAATAACATGTAGCTTATTAACAACAATTTTATGCACTGTAGTTATAACTATTACATAAATAAATACCTTAGTACGCTAATAAGCTATAAATGCCTAAATATCTAACCATACACTAATATATTTAAATAATATATTATATTATGTACAAATTAATATATTAATATTACCGATATACATAATATTAAGATATAGCCTAATAAACATCTAAAAAACATATAATCATAAGTAGGTATATGTGCAACACATGATATATACTAAAGATAATATCATATCAATATTTTTCACAGTAGCAAAAATATAAACTAAACTACATATTAGGTATTCTATAAATAGAGCTTAATCTTCTCTATTAATTATTAATACATTAATATAAAAATGATCTTTTATATCACAGTAAAACTTATCCCAATAAAAGTATTAATAATATAATTATTATATCATAATGTGTTATTATAAAATGAAATATATAATTATTTTAAATAAGCTTCCTAGCTATCTAGACAGCAATAGTAATAACATTAAGTTTCCGTTACTAAACATCTAATGTACTATATTAATTCATGCACTATTAATAGCATAAAGCATATTAATACCAATACATTTAATCCTAAATATAACTACTTAATCAACATACTACAAATTAGATATAACTGATACTATCTATAGTTCCTACATTATTACCAATTAGTAATTAATAAACTAAAATACTTTCTAAGCTTTCTATGTATTATTACTATTATAGAAATATAGACGCATGATACAGTAAAGATAAAATTATTTAGGTATCAATATTATTTTAAAAAATTTACTTAATAAAATCAAAGGTCATAACTTATAACACACAAGAAAGTTGATCGAAAGTAACAAAGTAATACATCTTTAAAATTATATCATTATACAAATCAGGTTCATAATCTAGATTAGAGTAATCTTATTGGTGGTATCAATCAAAACTACGTCATATATTAAAACATGATAAAAATTTTTAGATCTAGTATATCTCTACTAAATCATTCATGCTAATATAACATTTATTACTCAACTCACTTACTAATACATTAGAAATAATATCATAAGTAAACAAAAAAATAAAGAATACCTCATTCGCCTATAATAATATCAATGCGCAAACATTAATATCGACTATATATTAATATATACTATGAAGTATGCTAAATAATTAAACAAACTAAATAATATTATCAAACTCTAGTAACCTTAAATTTTAGTAGCTATTGCATATTTATAACTCACTAATTAAATCTAATTTCAGTAGACTAAGCGGATATGTCTAATTAATTGTTAATATAAAAAGAATTTATTATAACACTAAACTACTGGCACAAAGGTGATCTCTAATTACCTCATGCTAAATTGTTAATAAGTATTATTAATAATATATTTAAAATAATTTTATCATATATAAGATCCAGATCCTACCTAAGCATATGATCTATATTTTATTAATTATATTAAATAGGTTATAAGCATAATAGCAATTTAAGATAGTGATTTCATTGCTCGTTCAATTAAAATTAATTTTTACTACCTCAATATTAAACCAAATACTAAAATGCTATACATATAATAATTTGATCTATAGTTAATAAAAATTAGTATTTTAATATCGCTATCCACTAACTTGGGTAACGTACTACAAATCACACATTAGCTAATGCTGGATTAATTAACTAAACGTAGCATTTTACTAAGTGAGACTTAAGTTAGGATGATATCTTTAGCCATATTAGTCTCATATATAATTAAGGATCAGTGGCCTATATACAAAATGTAACACCTTAACTCCTAAACAAATGTAATACATAAAGATTACTATAACTAGGATTACTAATGTATCACAGAGTAAATTTCTCAGTACTACGTTACTTTTATGCACAAACAAAAAACTTTTAGCTAAAATACATTAATATATTATTACCTAGAATATAAACACAATTGCAAACAGTACTTAAGCATAATAATTTTGATACAAGAAGTAACTTCTATGCGATACTTTAATTTAAATGATAACTAGTAAATATTACTGCAATATGCATTGCATGACATAGAACATGTACCTATTTTATTGTTTAATTTGCTAACAACATTTAGTAAGTAATAGTAATCTATTAGAAATAAATAGTATCTATAATTAATAGAGAGCATATATTCACCAATATCATTTTAATTTTCGCTAGAATAAGATCCTTTACTATAATGCTTATAATTAGGACGGGACTATTAAGCTAATATATACCGTAATAATTCTATTATAATCATGATCCCTATCATCTATAATTCGAAAAATAATATAGGCAATAATAAAATACATAATTATTTAAAATATACATTATATCTATAATGTACAATACTTTTCCTGTATACGCTAAAATAATTTACTATATGATATACACATAACAAATAATAACGCTCTATATTATGTGCACTGCTTAACTCACAAAGATTAGCTACTCTACATATATATTTATATATGTCATATATTCTCTCTATTATATACTAGAACACATATGTCATCAAGTAAGTACTAACAGGATAATGCAATCTTTTACTCGTATTTCAGATATACACACAACCTTTACTATACCCACACCAGCGAAATTTTTTATTTAAAAAGACTAAATTAACTAATATTACTAGTATTATACCATTATTATAAAGTATATGTCAATTTAACAGAGTGTCCTAATGATAAGTATCATAGTAAAGGATCTTATCCTAGAAAAATTACAATAATGATAATATGAAATAAAATATAGTAGCAAAATGACTAATATAACTTTATCGACATCTTTTTAATAACAAATTAAGTAATAATTTATATATAATACTTAAGCAATAACTAAATACTTAAAAGCATTTATATAACTGTGACATTTTAATTTATAAAATTTAAAGCATATTTTTTTAACATCAAAGTATATCTATAGAAGCTATATTACCGACCCCCTCAAACATTCCATAATAGTCATTACTTGTTTACTTATAACTTAATACTTATGATCATTACATCATATAAGGTTATCTTATAATAAGATTTATCCTTATTTAACTAAATTTAAATAAAAGGATAGATAAACTAGGTAACATTAAAGATAAAATTTATAAACGTTGATAATATAAAATTTAATTTACAGTTAGTATTTTACTAAAATACATAGCTTTATTAGCATTAACAAAATCAGTTAGCATTAAATAATGATAATATTATAATTAAGAAACAGGAGTAATATGCATCGAGATAAATTATCACCACTAAACAATCCAGTACTTTATAAGTTCAGTAATTTTTCGTGCTGCACCTAGAAGGTGCTATCAAGTGTAGTTATAATAGTCAGGAATCCGAAAAATAAACCGATAGCCAGAGTAATATTTTTTAGTCTGCTATTAAATATGATTAATATATAATATAATTACTAAATATAAGTTATGAAATATAATAAACTCTAACCTTGAATAAATACACAAATTTAAAGATAATATAGAGGTATATGTTATGTAGGATAATATAATAGAAATAAGTAAATGCACAAAGTACGTAGTTTCCGAAGAAATATAACCTAACTATAGGCAAACAAGAGTACTAAGCAATATTCAAAATTAATGCCACGTAAATATATATAGATTATATCTATGCTATTAGATATATTACCGGTACTATCTTGTTTAAAACAGTAGTTCTGAGGCGTATTATAAGAGCCTCGAAGGTTAATGACTATATATTTATAAAATATCTCAAGAGCATAGCTATACAATAGCTAAATATTACGCTTAGTTTTATACAAATTTCATTGGCAAATATCAAACTCCGTGGCCTTATATAGGTATATTAACATATAAAAATAATAAAAAAAATAAATTATTACTAATAATGTTTAAAACAAATAGTCTGTAAGAGACTTATATACTGATTAAGGTAATAACTTATGTATTTAAAAACCGATATTTTCTTTTTCATACTTAGCCCTTATTTTTAAAATAAAACTACTATGAAGCAAAATATTTTAGCAAAAATAAATATAAACTGAAATAGCTATAG
The DNA here is from genome assembly GCA_000238975.1 of Serratia symbiotica str. 'Cinara cedri'. GTDB lineage: Bacteria > Pseudomonadota > Gammaproteobacteria > Enterobacterales > Enterobacteriaceae > Serratia_D > Serratia_D symbiotica_A. The sequence goes on from CP002295.1 coordinate 1,238,171, forward strand.
CTGTATATAGTTAATAACCATAGAATAGCTTATAAGTTAGATTGACTTTAGATGCAATTGTTTAGTATGAAAAACACATTTATTATTTAGTTAGTTACCTTCCTTTCTTTTTATGGGAAACAACTCTAGAACTATAACTATTATAAATACAGTAATCCACTGAATACTATACGCAATTAGTTAATAAGAATAAAAATTATTATTTGTTTTAATATTAAAACTCTTTAACTGGTTTGATAAACGCTCTCTATCTTAAACTAAAAGTTTATATAATGCATGCCAAATAACTATTAAAACATTAATATTATATTGCTTGCTACATTATAGCAAATTTATTAAACTAACATTTAAGTTTTTAAACTATATACTTAGTATAAAATTAAAAATAATATATTAAATATATATCCAGTATCTATACTTATACTTTTATATTATATTTACGCATCTAAATATATAACAAATAGAATATACTAAAGTAAAGTAACTACTAAAAATTAATGAATAATCACAGAAGATCATAAATAACTTTATCTGATTAAAAATTATGCAAATAGGTAATTACTTGTTATTTTTATTAATCTAATTAATATATTTTACTTAATTTAATATAATAAACTATACTTTCCCTAGCAGGTTATACTAAATTTAGTACTTTGTTGCGATAATAGTTATTACCTAGCTAACATATTATAATCTATACGAAACATGATGTAATGTAGAAAATATAAACTAACTATATACTAACGTATGACAGTATTATGCTGATAAGAATTCATTGCTATTATATTAAGTAATAAAAAATAACTTAATAATAATACATACATTATAGCGAGTAGATATACTCTACTTAAAACTAATATGATCATCATAAAGAAATAGTATAGCACAAAAGTAAAAAATAGTTTTAATAAAATTGAAAAGCCCTCTATGAAATATTAAGCGATTTAAATTAAAGCACCTAATATTCCATAAAAATGAAACTAGGATATTTTATATTAACAAAAATAAATTACTACTAATATCTATTACATATTTTTAAGGTACTAACAATATATAAACTAAAAATATTAATCTGCAAATATAATAATTAGTTGCAGTTATTCCATTGTGCGCTATAGTACATCTTACTACCTACGTAATACCTTTTTTAGCAATTGACTTCTAATTATTGCATATATAGATATTCTTATCGCCATATTACTGTCTTTAACATCTATAATCTTATATATTAGAAACATATATAACTTATTCATGAACGCATGATTAAAATCATATAGATAATATTATAGGTTCAAACCAATCTAAAAAATATCGCTCTCAAATTTTCAAACACAGCATCCTACTTATAATAAGAATATTTATATAATGAAGAATAAAATTTAGAAGTTATATCTTAACAAGATTAATCCATGTATTGATCTTAGATACCATCAAATGATAACAAAAATAAAATGCATAACTCTACATACGATATATTCCCAAAATCTCAAAATATATGGATGCTATCCGATCAATAAAAGGATCAATAAAAAGATCAATAAATATAAGATGCAATACACTTATATACAATACAAAAACTACTTACATTAAGCATATTAATATAAAACTTAACTGCACAATAAATACTACTAATAGACTACAATCAATAGCAGTAATAAATATACTAATAAACTATAACGACATTATATTAACTGAAGGTCATTAATAATGGATATAATAACTATATTATTTTATTTTTGCTAAAATATTTATAATTTAGGTATATAATGAAAAATTCATAAAATATATAAGATATTATATCGACAACCTGTGATTTTACCGTACAATCTATTTAACTATTTAATACCTTGACTATGTAGATACTCTTCATACTTTCCAGTAAAATAGATTATTTTATTTGATGTTATTTCTAGTATACGCGTAGCTAAAGAACTGACAAAATCACGTTCATGAGAAACGAATATTAGCGTACCTTTATATACTTCCAGTGCCGCATTCAAAGACTCAATAGATTCCATATCTAAATGATTAGTTGGCTCATCCATAACTAAAATATTAGGGTGTTGCATCATTAACTTACCAAATAACATCCTTCCTTTTTCACCACCGGACAATATCTTAACTTGCTTCTTAATATCATCCGAGTTAAAAAGTAAACGCCCTAATACACCACGTACTATATGCTCAGATTCCCCACGCTTCTTCCACTGACTCATCCATTCAAAGACAGTTAGAGTATCATTAAACTCATATTCGTGATCTTGCGCATAATAACCAATATTAGAATGTTCAGACCATTTCACTATGCCACTATCCGGATGCTCATCACCTACTAATACTTTTAGTAAAGTAGATTTACCAATACCATTTGAACCTATTACCGCCACTTTTTCACCAACTTCAACTATTAGATTCAGCTTGCTAAATATAGGAACATTATCAAATACCTTGCTTAAATCTTCTATTTCTAATGCATTACGGAATAATTTTCTATCCTGTTCAAAATGAATAAATGGGTTTTTACGACTAGAGACCGGTAACTCTGCTAATTTAATTTTAGAGATCTGACGAACGCGTGAGGTTGCCTGTTTAGACTTGGACGCATTAGTGCTAAATCTACTTACAAAAGACTGCAGTGTATTAATCTGCGCTTTTTTCTTAGCATTCTCAGAAATTAAATGATCACGTGCTAAGGCAGCAGCTGTCATATACTCATTATAATTACCAGTATAAATACACAACTTACCGTAGTCCAAATCAGCAATATGAGTGCATACTGTATTCAAGAAATGACGATCATGGGAAACAATAATCATTGTGCTATTACGCTCATTTAGCACCTGCTCTAACCAACGAATAGTATTAATATCTAGATTATTAGTCGGCTCATCAAGCAATAATATTTCTGGATCCGAGAATAATACCTGCGCTAGCAATACACGTAACTTAAAACCTGGCGCAATTTCACTCATTAGGTTATAGTGCTTTTTAGCCGGTATCCCTACACATTGTAGTAATTCACCAACACGGGCTTCAGCGGTATAACCATCCATCTGGCTATAAGTCACTTCCAGCTCAGCCACCTTATAACTATCTTCTTCGCTCATTTTTGCCAATCCGTAGAGACGATCACGCTCTTGCTTCGCAACCCATAAATTATTGTGCCCCATAATCACTGTATCAATTAGACTATACTGTTCAAAGACAAAATGATCTTGACGCAATTTTCCCAAACGTTCACTAGGATCTAGAAATATACTTCCACTACTTGGCATTAAGTCACCACCAAGAATTTTCATAAAAGTAGACTTACCACATCCATTAGCGCCAATTAACCCATAACGATTACCGCTACTAAATTTAGCGGTAATATTTTCAAATAATGGCTTACCACTAAACTGCATCGTGATATTATTACTCAATAGCAAAAGATTTACCCCTCTAAAAATATAATTTAGGTATATTATACCCCATGAAAAAAAGGATCACCTAAATTTATCCTCATTATATCATCATTAATCGATTTATTAATTTTTTCTACCCACTATAATAATATCATGAAATAATATTTTTTTGAAAAAAACCTACTTAGGTATATATACTTCAGATAATTATAAACGCTAGATACTAATTATTCACTAGGATGAAATATACGGATAAAAAATAGCATGAATAAATAAATGAATGAATGAATGATAGCATATACTATCTCCAGGCATAAAAGTAAGTTTCTTAGTCAACTGTAAAGCTATTAAATATAAATATTTATGCCTATATTATTAAATTACTGAACTCACACTAACATACTAAACTGTAATTATAATATTTAACGCAAACAGGAGGAAATCTCTGCTAGTATAAAACACCTAACTTATTAATAAAGTAAATTCTAGGTAGATATAATGCTTATTATAAGGTAAAATGGCTCATAAATCGCATGCTGCTATAGCTTAGCTTATATACTAAACTCTATTATAACCCAAAAAAATTAATTACCACATAAATTATACTGAGGGTCTTTACTAGATAATTTAATACATAGTGTACGTAACGAGAGCATGAAACTAATTAATAGCTATATAATTAGATAAACAATATATATTGTTAAATATATAATACAGCAATTACTATTTTAAGGTATTGTTATCATATGTTATATATTATATTGAAAAATGGCAATACTAATAACATAGTATATGACATATATAATATGCATAATATAAATCTATCCAAGATAGAAGAATACTATACTTAGTGATACAATTAGGTCACCTACTTAATAGTACATAAAGCAATACACTGTAATAATTATTATGAACTATATATAATAATATATTATACAGAAATAATAAATAATACTCCGTAAAGAAAATTATACCCCTATTATTATAAACTATATAACTTTAATAAAGTTAAATAATAATATTAACATATGTCTAACCCATAATGCCTTAATATGATACAAGAAATATCTACCTATTTAGATATAAAAATAATCATATTGATGATGAATACCAAAATATAAATATGTAGACATCATACCCATGTACTAGATTTAAATTAAAATTAAATTAGATTAAACTTAAAGATGTGTATTAAATAATTAACTCCATACAATCATCTCTCATACCTTAACATTATATTTATACTGTAGAATTTCATTACTTTATAAATCACTCAAAGATATGCTTACTGTATATATTACAGTATACTATGTTTAGATGTTTATATTTTAAAATATAAGATATTTATTTCTTTTATAATTTTTTACAGTACAATGATAGTTCCTGATAACCCATGAACTCTTTAGTAGGGTATTGCAAATCTGGAATCAATAGCGAACATATTTCACTAACATCTTGTCCCCATTTAACAAGCAAACGATCACCTGGTAAAGCACCAGAAATATAAATCTCACCATTAGTACCTACGATACCTTTATTTTTACCATCTAAACTGAATACATTAGCACCAATTGGTGGCAGACTATTATCTGTTGTTTTACTGTGTATTAATAAACTCTGTCCAGTATTAGTATCAAACTTAACACGAACGATTGCGCCGTTAGTAGGCACAACATCCTTTACAAGCATCGGAATATCTAGGCTATTACTAATATCCTCAGAGCGGAGTGCTACTCGATTATGTCGGTAAGGAGAAGCTGAGGTCATTACTGCATAACCAAAACAATTAATAGATACGCCAAACTGATTTTCTAAGCGTACACCTTTTGCTTGTAGAGCTTCCACCAATATAAAGCTATTCTGTAAAGGTTGGGTTAGAGTAATGCCTCTATCATGTGCTATGATACCTCCAGCTATTCTTAATGAATACTGCTGATAATTGTGACTATAACTATAACCGGTGTTAATTATTCCTATGTTACCCTGGTAGCCAACACTGGCGGCAGCTACTAGACTAGAATGACGATCATACCCATGCTGGACTGAATAATTTAACAAATTATCCTCCATTGCAGTACCATTCAAGCTAACATTATATGTATTACCATTCTGTTTATTATAGCCGGAATTAAAGCTAGCGCTCATGTCAGACGAATTCTTACTAAAAAAATTCAACGGAGTTGATATAGTCATGTTAATGCTGTGATTATTATAACCATAATTACTACGGTCATCTTGATAAAACAGGCTATAACTAATATTTTTATAGCTACTATTAAAACCAATCTGTGCTGAATAATCATTATTCATACCACCCCAGTAAGACTGATTGCTGAAGTTAGCATATAATGTTGAGCTGATAGCTAGATGTTGGTTTATAGTAAGCTCTAAATACTGGCGTTTGTTTCTAAAACAATTAGTATAATATATACGACGACGTGCTGCTAACCAACCTGGTACATCTATGTTAAGATTATTTTTACTGTAATAACTATGAAATTGATAACTATCTTTATATCCATTAAACGCTGCTACAATATCACTAAAATCATAAGTATGTGAATCCAAATAATGGTAGCTAGCAATCTGTAATTCTGTGTTCGATTGGTTAAAAAATTTAGAATATAAAATGCGGTAACTTTTCTTCTGTTTATCAGCACTGTTGACTAAATTAGTATTATAATAAGACGTATCAAAAGATATGGCACCCCATGCACCAAGGTTTTTACTTAATCCTAATGCTAACGAATGATAATTTTTTGATACTAATATACCTCCATAAGGGGTCATGCCATATGTCATGCCGTATGATAGAGTTGCTTGCATAAAATTTGGTTGATAACGGCTAATACCGTCATGATATTTACCAGTAGTAAACTGATAATTCCAAATCCCTTCGCGTAACATATTTGGTGCTATTGAAAATGGCACGACGAAGTTACTAGTTGACCCATTAGTCTCAATGACTATAACATTTAGATCGCCATTCAAGGTTGTAGAGGGAATATCTATTAACGCAAATGGTCCAGGTGGAACATTAGTGCTATATATCATGTACCCATTCTGATAGATCTCAATGCAAGCATTATTTAACACTATACCGCGTACTACTGGCATATAACCGCGCTGACTTTCGGCCAGCATTTCATTAATACTTGAAAGCTGTATGCCACTAAACTGAATACTATTAAATATAACCTTAGGGGTACTAGATAAACCTACTACCAAGTGACTACGTAAAGGTACAATATCCACTTCAGCAGAACTAGAAATATTTTTCCAATGATACCCTATACCAGATTGATGAGTTATTGCAGAATTGTTACGTATACGCCAGCTGCCAAAATTAAGACCACTAGTCAAGCTAAGGAAATAAGAATCAATAGTTTTACTATATTGAGTATTGCTACGACGATTATAATTACGATTAAAATTATAATTAATAAATCCCGCATTAATACCATGATCATAGTCTTTTGACAAGATGGCGCCTTGCGGGCGCGATACTAAAAAAAATTGTGGTATACTTAAATCAATCCGCTGGATAGCAGCATCATAGCTTAACTGGGCACCTGGTATTATTTCTGATAATACATAACATTGCAATGCAAATAGATGATCCGGTAGCTTAATTCCATAATTCTGATAATCCTGTGCTATAAGACATGGCACTACAGGTGTATTTTTAGCTAATTTTTTAAACTCAATATTGCGATGATCAATATAATACCCATTCAGATAAATATCAAAAGGATATATACCAGGTAAAATATCATCACCCTCACCTAAGGCAACTACTTGAGCAACATTATTATCACCATGAATAAAAGAAGTATTAAAAACCTCCTTTGCTATAGCAAGATTAGAAAATAAAAATAGCATAATAGAAAAATTAATTTTTTTAAGTTAAAAAACCTAACGCAATGACATTGCATAGGAGGTTTTTATTTTTTTACTTATCACTTTATTAGACCTTAAACCATATACTATTACATCCATCTTTTACTGTCTATTTTGATATCTATAGTAATTCATTAAGGCTAAAATTAATTAATAATACATATAAAGAGGGAAATGTAATGACATAACTAAAGCTATTTTAATTAATGTAAAGTTATATTTTTAATTTCTGTATAACCGCCGTAGTCATTAATATAAGTAAATGACATATTATTCGCTAAATAAGCTTCATGAGGTAGTGATACTTGTAAAATATCGTGTGGCTTAACCATATCAGCATTAACTGTCCAACTTTTAGTACCCTTTTGTAATGTTAGTTTACCAAAAGTAACATGTAATGGTCCCTCATTAATAACTAATAAATTATCATCTTGATGATGCCACTTTAGTAATTTTGCCTGCTGTTGCAAATTAATCTTTAAGGAATCTGGTCTATAAAATAATTTAATACGAGTACGAATTGCTACCTGTAATACATTCTCCTGCTTAGGACTTGGTGGAATTTCCTGTATATTAATCCAGAATAAAGATTCTTCATTTTTTGATAACCCATTACCAGAATATATAAAACGTAAAATAGCCTCTTTCTTAGATGCTAATTTTAAAATTGGAGGCGTAACTATAATTGGTAAGTTTTTTGGCATCTGGCTAGCATTCCCCGTATCTAGCCAAGATTGAACCATATAAGTATCATCACTATCATTGCTAATTGCGAGCGATGCTGAATTACGTGAACTATTATCAATTACACGCGTTGCATCTACTTGAATACCAGAAAAAGCATTCACAGAAAATACAAGTAAAATACAAGAAATAAACTTATTCATCCAAATATCTCAAATATAATAATCTAGTCAATTTTTAGCTAAGAAAAATATTAATAATAAAAATAAATTATTTATATGAAATTGTGAAAGTAGCATTAGAGTTTGCCTCACCAGCTGTTATCTGGTTTTTGTAGGATTTATAACGAGCGTGTAAATTAAAAGTAGCAGTACCAAGACTCTCAGAACCACCAACAACCACAATCTCAGTTGGATTAGTAACTTCCTGCGAAATCAACAAAGTTTGACCTTTGTTATTTAGAATTTCAATACCAATACCAATCGCGCCACCAGTTACAGCTAAAAGCTCTGGATGACCAACCAAAGTGTTGCCATCAAAATGTAGGGTATAACTACCTGCTTCGCATTTCTCTAGACGAATCTCAAACGCTTTATCACCACTAGTAGCACCAATAGTAGGGAATGCGGTCGTAGGGTATTTACCCAAAAAAACTTCTTTATTTTTATCGTTATCAACTACCTTGCAGGTAGACTGTATAATCTCTCCAGTAAACTTAACATTGCCATTGGCAGAGATTGCGTTGAAAGAAGTGATAGAAACTATTAGTGTAACTAATAATAATAAGTTATTCATTGTATCTCCATAAAATAAAAAATATAAAAGACTTATTGAGTAATAAGTTTAATACCACTCACGCTAAATATACACTTATCTTGTAGTATTGTCGGATCATCATAGATACATATTATTAATGTATAAATTTTATAATAAAAATAAAACATTAATATTCTTATTCGTAAATAGTTTATAACATACATAACCTATATTTTAGTAGCTATTAAATATACAATACCTAAAATAAATATTGAATATGCAAGTTTATTGCGATAATTATCTTATTATAAATACTATGCTTATGGTATTTATAATAACTAAAAATATCAATAATTTAATTATATTATATAATAAATTATTTTATTTAAAATAAATACTTAGCAAATAAGTTAATTATAAATAATCTATCATTTACTAGGAAAATTATATATAAACATACTTCTTATATTTTCAAATTTAAATTCATAAATCCATAAATTATAATTTTTTTGATATTAACATAAAATTTATATTTAAAGTAATATTAATTATATTTTCAGTATTATTGAAATATATAAAATATTGATAGTAAAGTATTACTCTCATATTGTTAATAATAAAGATTAGATGTACATATATGCGACTTGTAATGTCACTACAAATAATAATTTGTCTTTACAATGCCAATAAATCTATTAAAATGTAACAAAATTATAAATATTAATTTAATAATTAAATATTAATATTTATTAATGCATTGCTAAAATTTATAAAAATATTATAATAATTAACATACAGATTAGAGCAACAAAATCAATATAGTAAATGTGTTAAAATTATACATTTTTATAATATTCGTATACTTTTAATATCAATATCAATATCAATATAAATAAAATATCGTCAAGAAATAATACTACCTTTATATTAATTTTAAATATTTTAAAATATTAATACAATATACATTGTAATTATATTAAATTCAACATAACAAGCTAAAGTAAAAAATTATAGAGATTCACTATTAATATAATTTCATAAGCATATTATGTATAATAGGTATTGATATTTTATTAACATGAAGTGATGCTTCAATTTATCTACTACGAGAAAAATATAAAAGTGACTCAATCTTTATCCTATAAAGATTAAAAAAATAAAACACCTTAAACATATTATAATTAAGTGAAATACTCGATCTAATGTACTATCTAATGATAACACTAATAATATCGCTAACAATGTTACTTATGGCACATCACTGCATGTGCGTAAAAATATAACTAAATGATCATTTATATCTTATGCAATAAAAACTATTATGCAGCGCATAACCAATACTACTTCATGTGTATTTTTAATAAATAATTTATGAGTTATCTCTAATTATCGAAATTAAATATAGGTACTATAAATCCATAAAATATCATAAATCACTATACTTACATATATCTACTATAGTGAATATATTAAACATACACCAACAAATAATTATAAGAATAATATTACCGCCGAATACTTTATTACATTATAATCTAATTACCTAACAAGTAACACAATTAATAAGAAAACTTATTTTAATATATTACTTAGTAATTAACTTTTATGCAGAATGCAAGCTATACGCTACTTATCAATATTAAAAAAGAAGTTAACTACAACTTTAAAAAATTACAACCAATAAATGTTTAACGAGTTAGCACCTATATATTTAAAATATAAATAATTATAGTTATATTTAATTTTATCTTAATATTATAAATGTAAATATTTAACTCTATAGTGCTTTTCTATTTCTAAAAAATAATGATTCATACAGCAAGAAATACAGAATTAATTAATAATTTTGTTAGTATCATTTTATATATCAATTTTATAGTTGCTTAATAGTTTCTACATAACTGAATTACTACCTACTCATTATGCATATACCTTTAATGATAAAATTACTAATAGTTGTGCGCCGCACAACTATTATATAACAGATTACTTTAATAATATGTTATTATAATCTGCAAGCTTAAAAAGACTGTCAATAAAATTACTATGTATATATAAAAATATTTTAAAGTATTGTACTTACATCAGGTATCAGCACTTTTCTAATAGATTAGATTAAGCGCTTATGACCTAGATTGAAAAACATAATAGCATATTATTACATGATAAAGTAAGGACGTATCCCTGATCTCTGTGCGCATGCAAGTAATAAGATATTAATGTCGCATAATGATGTTCAAATAAGCATAATCATATTACTTGATTTAAACAAGACAATATCTGACTTATATCAATCTAAAAAATAGAGAACATTAATTAATTAATTAATTAAAGATACTTGTAAAATAATATTTTATATTTTTTTATAAAAAAATATTTTAGCTAGTTTAATCGGCACAAAATTAATTTTATTAATATAATCAATTATTTTATAAAACACTATCATAGTGTATTAATAAAATAATAAGTCTCAATTATTAATTTTACTAACCATGCAATTATAATACCTTATATACCGAGCATGATCAGGTTATAATATAAAAATTTAATCGATCATAATAAAAAACAATTAACCGTTAATATGACTATTAGCAATAATATAATAAATAAAAATTATTATAACTATAGCACTCAAGTATAAAAATAGATATTTATACCTAAAATCGCAACAAATACACTAAGGTACCCTTGAAATGCAGAGATACGTATTGATTATTTATACTATATACAAATATTGAATATCTAGGGATGATAGAGGCAGAAAATTTATATATTAAACGATCTACAATATTTTTATAAACGTGATCAGGAGTTAATGTAAAAATAAAATATTATAGTAATATATTGAATCTCCACTTTAATTATATCCTGCCATATCAGTAATATCGTGTAAATGGAATTTTATGCAATCAATATATTATTATTAATATAATCAATAAAAGACATAAATAGAAACATTTATAAAATAAAAATATGGACTAGTTAGATAGTTAGATAGTTAGATAGTTAGATAGTTAGATAGTTAGATAGTTAGATAGTTAGATAGTTAGATAGTTAGATAGTTAGATATATTATATCTATTAAACTATCCTTAAAGCCAATAATAATCCCTCTATTCTAATAATTTATATACCATGCAAATAGTAAAACATTAATCATTCTCCATCATACATTTAAAACTATAGCTGAATAATTAATTCACTTTACTTACAATTGCAAGATTCATAAATATTTTTAGTAGTAAAGAATAATGATAAGCTTACTAATTAGTAACATCTGTCTATTCTAAATAAATAAAACTAAGCAACTGAGAAATAAACTAATAAACTGAAGCCACTAATTAAATTGACTGATCGATTTTCTAAAAAATCTCTAGGTACTAATTGTTATTAAGAAAAAAACAACTATGCTTTTATCATCGTAGCTAAGTAGTATTTGCAAAAAAAATCTAGAGTAATAATAAAAGCACGTAAGTGATCTCTTAAATAATATTTAACCTTTGAGAGCAAATACCTTGAAGCAGTTAATAACAATGTTCCAGTAGTTGTATTAATTATTTACCTTATTAATAATATGGATGTAAGTAAAATTATCTCACTAGTCATAGTTAATACATCGCATTCAGGAAAGGCTTATGCAGCATACCACGCTACTAACTAATAATATTCGCAATGCAACTACCTACAACAAACTATATATTACAAACTAATAATAGTATAAATAATATGCTTCATTTCTTAAATGTATATACTTATCTTAATGAACATAGATATTTTATTATAAGTAATAATAGACTATTACAGAAACAGCAACTATAAATATTAAACTAGTAAATATGCTCATACAAAGCACCCTATCTACCCATTAGTTAATAATCAAATGCATATATTACGTCTGACTAATATCATTAAATTAATATTAACTAAAATTATATCCTAGTGTACAGTTAAGATGATCAATAATACTCCACTAACATAGTTGTATATCTTTATGGTTGTCTCTGTATTATATACTATAGCATATGTCTTTATTTTACCAATATAATCAATATAAATATTGATAAATATCATCTCTTATGAACTTCAATCCATAATTTATATTTATTTCCTATAATATAGTATGACATTCATATATAAATATTCATTCTCCAACTGTTACTTACTATTGCTAATTTATTAGCATAAATATGCATACTAATATAACGCATAATTTTTATAATTCAGATTTAATCATTTAAATAAAATTTAATTTAAATAATATTATCACAAATTAATAAGGATAATAAAATTACTATAATTTAATATAATTACGAGTATAAGTTTCTCTAACCATAATAATATATTTTTAATACAAAACTCATAAAAATGTTAACTGAAATAGCCTATGTATCATATGAGAATATTTATACAATACATTATAATTATTCTTTTCAGAAAATCAAAATCTTTAGTACCTATAAAATTAACCACAGTATTATTTTACTTGAAATATTAAATACCCATTATAAATATAAGAATATATCATAGTCTCGTAACAAAATAGCTAATTAAGAACTAAAATATATCATATAGCATTGAAACATTTACAAATATTAATCAGTTTTTATTTTAATAGTATTATATATCTTTATGCTCAGTATATCTCTCTACAAACATAACCTAGTGATTTATGAATATATCAATAATGCTTTTCAGAAAGCATATAAAATATTATATTACGTCTATAGCAACTAAATCACATTTTACTAATATTAAAGAATTACAGAAAACATCATATCTATCGATGCAAAATATAATTTTTTTTATTTATACTGTAAAATATTAGGTATAATAGAATACAGAACTATAGAAAAATAAATGTAATAACCAGTAACTATTACTTAATAATAGCTACAATTAATTTATAGCACTACTTTATTTTGGCTTTATACTAACAAGATTTCACTTGTAATAAATATCGCAATTGAATAATGCTAATTTATACATAAAATATTTTGACCTTACTCAATATAATCTACACCATCAATAATCGCACCTAGTCAAATGTTGCAATATTGTAATCAATATTAATATATTAATTTAATTAATATATAATAACTATTATATATTTATTAATTATACTATCAATGAAATAAAACTTAACTAAATATCACTTAAGATTAATATCTTAACTAGAGATTTTGGTATTCACTCATAATCAGTCAAGATTATAATAATACCTAGTATTATATAAAAATATTATTCCTAAAACAATCAATACTATTAAATGCATCTATAAATAAATGAACACTTATATATACATATATGAATAATTAAATTTTATCAGTAAGCAATCAATAGATTATAGCACACTCCCAACAGATAGACTCTACTATATAGTAGAAACGTACAAATAGATGCAAGTATCACTTAGTATTATTGTTACATTAGAATACTAAGCGGTAGATTAATATCTACCTGTTATATAGTATAAAAATTAACATTAATACCATTAAAGATATTAAGTATAAATTATAGTAATAGTACTAATACTAGTACACCACTAAAATTACACTATATGTAAAACCAAGCTCTTACGCACAAAAAATAATAAGCAGCTAGACCCTATTTTCAGCGCTGACAATAACCAACCAGTAAGTAGCTACAATAATCACTAGCTAAATATCACAAATAGCTAAGATTAGCTCAGTAGTAACTAATACACTAGTCAATATATTATATAAATAGATATAATAATCGTATCTATCTCAAGCTTATACTGCATAATAGTGCTAATACTACATCATAAGGAAAACTGCAACCCCTCTAATATGAAAGATACTAATAACTAACTAAGATGCACCAATCTTCATAATAAAATATATAAAAACATACTAATTAATAGTTATACTATAATATAAATACAAATTTCATGAATACCAATTGCTTATAAAATAGCTTTAAAGATCACATTTTAAAATTTAACTTCACTAAGTTACACTTAACTATAATAAATAGAAGCCTAAGCCCGATATAAGTATTAGATATATAACAAGCAGTGACAGACACAACATAATAATATTGACTGATATGGATACTAGTCACGCATAATCAAACCTTATTATGGGTACGCCGAAAAAAGGGAATAACTCACTGCATTCAGTGCTATATTACTGAAGAAAACTAATTACTCAAACGTAAAGATAAAGTAATAGCACTCAATAATGCATATAGTCACTGTAAAGATAGTCTATCTAAAATATAGCTATAGCTTATAGTTAAATAAAAATTACAGATATGGAATACTAATGCTTGGCAAGAAGAGGATATAAGTGACTTATGAGTGAGCTATAAGATAAGTTTGCAATATTCAAGAACACAGTAACTCAGGTCATCACTCTCAATACTACGCCTTAAACTAGTGATAGTTATTAAAATAGATGCCATACTAAAATTAGTGGAACTAAAAATAGTATTAAATAAGAATACACTTATTACTGTAATTGTGTATAGCATAAGAGATATATATAACATATTGTCATAACCTTTATTTATTGTTTAATATTAACTATTTACACACATATACAAGGAAATATTAAGAAGACATCTTAACGGATAGATAGGAATTGATACGCTAAGATCATCTGATGTATGATCGATATATCGTTTCCTCCTCAGTACACCATCCATCTCATTAACATGATTAAGATTATATCTAGTTGTCAGTATTAAAATAATATTATCAATTAATTGCTTCGTATCTAATATTTAGATAATGATAACCATAAGCGATAAAAATAAGTTCTAAGCATATTTTTAGCTCTTTACTTTGGCGCACAACATAATAGCCTGCCTCTCAGGCCTCTTGTTCAATTAAACCTATTACTTTATAAAAAGTATAAAAATAGCGTACTTTTTTGCAGTAACAATTGCATTATAAAATAGGTAACTCATAACATGTATAGGAATGATTTATATGAAATCGATACTTAATATCCCCTTAGCTGCAATCTTCCTAAGTTTTACTATTAGCGCCCATGCAACAAATAAACTAGTTGTAGCTATTGATACCACCTTCCTACCGTTTGAATTCAAACAAGATAAGCATTATGTTGGTTTTGATATCGATCTATGGGCAGCGACTGCAAAAGAGTTAAAATTAGATTACACCCTAAAACCTATGGACTTTAGCGGCATTATACCCGCGCTGCAAACCAAGAATATTGATCTAGCGCTAGCTGGTATTACGATTACAGAAGAACGTAAGAAAGCTGTTGAATTCTCTGATAGTTACTATACAAGCGGGCTACTAATTATGGTTAATGCAAATAATAACACAATACAAAGCATTAAAGATCTAAATAATAAAGTAGTCGCAGTAAAAAGCGGAACTGGTTCCGTAGACTACGCCAAGCAACACCTTAATACTAAGCACCTACGTCAGTTTCCTAATATAGATAATGCCTATATGGAATTAGGCACTAAACGCGCAGATGCCGTGCTACATGACACGCCCAATATCTTATACTTCATTAAAACTACAGGAGCTGGTAGATTTAAAAGCGTAGGGGACTCATTGATAGCACAACAATATGGAATCGCTTTTCCGAAAGGAGCTGATAAATTACGCATACAAGTAAACAATGCACTAAAAATCTTACGCGATAACGGTACCTACAAAGAAATCTACAAAAAATGGTTCGGCACTGACCCTAAGTAATTCAGACAATAATACTCACTTAAATTAAGAAGGCCATTACTTAACGAATGAGTTTTATTGTGTCTAATCTTTATATTTTGAGTTTACCGGGAGAATTATTATGCAGTTCGACTGGAGCGCAGTTTGGCCTACCATCCCTATTCTACTAGAAGGCACAAAAATGACCTTGTGGATCTCGGCTATTGGTTTGATTGGTGGAATAATGATTGGCCTTATCGCTGGTATTGCACGTACTTACGGTGGATGGATTGTTAACTATACTACCTTAGTATTTATTGAGATAATTCGTGGTACCCCAATACTAGTACAAGTAATGTTTATATACTTCGCCCTTCCAATGATCTGTAATGATCTACGCATTGATCCATTCAGCGCTGCTGTTTGTACCATTATGATCAACTCAGGCGCCTATATAGGGGAGATTACTCGAGGCGCAGTATTATCGATTCATAACGGCTTCCGTGAAGCTGGTCTCGCACTAGGGCTATCAAAATATCAAACAATCCACTATATAATTATGCCACTCGCGCTACGCAGAATGATCCCACCGCTGGGAAATCAATGGATTATCAGCATTAAAGACACCTCGCTATTCATTGTGATTGGCGTAGCAGAATTAACCCGTCAAGGTCAGGAAATTATTGCTAGTAACTTTCGAGCGCTAGAAATTTGGAGCACAGTAGCAGTTATTTATCTGATTATTACTTTAGTGATAAGCTTCATACTGCGGTGTCTAGAAAGAAGGATGAAAATCCTGTGATTAAATTTAATAATGTCTCTAAGCACTTTGGTTCTACCCAGGTGCTATATAATATCAATCTAAAAATCAATCAAGGCGAAGTAGTAGTAATTATTGGTCCTTCAGGCTCTGGTAAATCTACCCTGCTCCGTTGCATAAATAAATTAGAAGCAATTACTAGTGGTCAGCTAATCGTTGATGGCCTGAAAGTTAATGATCCTAAAGTAGATACTCGTTTAATTCGTCAAGAAGCTGGTATGGTTTTTCAACAGTTCTATTTGTTTCCCCACTTAACAGCACTAGAAAACGTTGCCTTTGGTCCAATCCATGTACGTCATTTCAAAAAACCAATAGCAGAAAAACTAGCGCGTGAACTACTGATAAAGGTAGGATTAGTTGAACGAGCCCATCATTATCCATCTGAGTTATCCGGAGGACAACAGCAACGCGTAGCTATAGCACGTGCTCTAGCAGTAAAACCAAAAATAATGCTGTTTGATGAGCCAACCTCAGCGCTTGACCCAGAATTACGCCACGAAGTGCTGAAAGTTATGCAAGATCTGGCAGAAGACGGCATGACCATGGTTATTGTTACTCACGAAATTGACTTTGCAAAAAAAGTCGCATCACGCTTGATCTTTATTGATCAAGGCAAGATTTCGCAAGATGGGCATCCCTATGACCTAATAAATTATCCACCTAGTTTACGTTTACAGGAATTTCTCCAACATGTTTCATAATTAATACTACTTAATGATGGGTATTTTAAGCCCATCATTTTTCTTTAGGTTACCTAATACCATATTATTATATACATCTTCTTTGATAATAATTTATTAATAATTTACACATATTTTATCAGAGTAAAAGTTAAGCCGTATAATATTAATTGTATTAAAATATCCTAATTTATATGTCCTATAACTAGTCACTAAAATATTAGCAATATAGGTGTGTAATAAGATGATTTATATTATATAATAACACTTTATTTTTCTGTGCTACTAATTCAGTAAATTACAATACAACCTAATATTCCACATTGGTTTTCAGTATTAAATATTGCTAAATAAATAAATCTATGACACAACTAGAAAGTAGCTATTATAAACTACTATATTGCAGCAGCATTGCTTGATATATATTTGAGTATTTACCTGCTATATTATATGCGTTACATATCATTACATATAAATTTTTAATGATATCTAATTAGTACAACAAATGCATACAAAAAAATAATAACTTTATTGTCAACCTAACTAAGAATCTTAATATCTCGGTTCTCAGTAACCTCTTGATCTAAGAAGCTACAGCACTACATAATCAAATCAAGAACTAAGTTTGGTCATAGATAGCATGATAATATCACTGATTAAATAAAAAATAAGAAATACTAATTTCTTATAAAAACAACTAAATGGTTGCTCTAAGCAATGGGTATTAAAAAATTATATTGATAATAAAATATATAATTATCCTAAATAGCTAACATTTACGAATGTATCCGTGATACCTAATTAATCTAACTAATCTAACTCATTAATGATATACTAAAAAATATTTGAACATCAGCAATAATCATGTAATTTACTAGCAAGATTAACGACAGTAATTAATAAGCTAGGCAGTATTATACAAGCGAATAATATTTAGTTATACATTATTTCTATAGAACTAAATTACCTGTTGCTGACGTAGATATCTAATTACTAATTAAACTACTCAAATTATAATAATTACAAAAGTATTAAAGATACTAATTATCTATTAGTAATATTTATTAATAAATTTTACATGCATTAGGATAATATTATACTTAAGATAATAAATTATATCTTGCCTAAAAACAAATAATTTATATTTAGTACAAATGATATATATTTAGTACACAATTACTAATCTTGCATTAAAAACCATGGGATCTACTGTAGATTATATGATTTTTTAAAAAGTGTAATCTTATACGTAACATATTAAAAAACATACTTACCCATATATTATTTATAGATATAGACTATATACTAGTAGTACTAATCGCATTTCAAGTAATAACTTTCAAACAGAAAAAATTTTAAATAAAAATAGTCAAATATATTATAATATTAAAACTGTAAGCATAATCTCTTAAATGCAAGTAATACCTAATAGATGACAATAAATATCTATAATAGATATGGGCTAAATTCTAATATCACTGGCTTTATTTTTATGCTTAATAAAACCTCACCTCAATGTAACTTAAGTGTTATAATCTAGCTTAGTAATTTCTATAGATATAACACTGTACTATACTAGCATCGTGTGCTCTACTTATAATCTCATTAGATCATAACATCCTATCTAAAAATTATCATTATATGAGACCTGTTACTTGCTTACTTACGCAATATTTGTAAAATATAATTTTACATCATTAGAATATTTACTTAAGTATAAAATTCTTCCTAATTTAATAATAAAATTTCTCATAAATTAATAGCACATAACTAAAATCAATAATCTTTAGCCATGACTATACGACCCACCTAATTATTTTAATTAACTTTAATATTAAAGAGATAAAACTTTATTAAAGAAAAGTTATGCGTGACCCAATAGATCAAAAGTCATGCTCCAGTTATTACATAAGAGCTATTATACTCTTTAATATCCTTTATTTATCTAAAAATATTAGGCTATTTGGTAAATACAACATTATACAAATGCGCTCCGTAATAACACTTTAAACTACAGCTGATTCCTTTTCGTTTATTTATAAAATATGTTAATATAGTGAAAATACAGATAATTTATATTCTTATATTATTTAAGTATAACTAATTTATTTATTAATATCTTTTAAAACATGATCTGTCTCTGCAGGTATTGCGATTTACGTAACTTACCTAAATTAATATTGCAGAGTATATTGATGATCATTAAGCAATATTATTAAGCTAAATAATGCAGCGAGATAACATTATCTCTAGTAATGTGCACGGTATATAATATTTAACCTAAACTATATAAAATAATATAGATCATATAAATATTATACCAATAAGCATCATTTTATATTATTTTATTTGAAATCTCATGATTAGATACTAATAGAAAATTATGCTATTACTAATCATATAAACCCAAGTACAATACTCTACATATTATGATTACTTATGAATTACCTAACAATAAATTAAATAATTTAATATTTATTAATATTCCTAGCAGATACTGCTATATATTATTAATTATTAACGCATAAACATATTTAGTTTAGGCTATACAATGATATTGTATTACTTATTCCTAATACAACTAAGGCTATATTAAATACATACTAGTATAATATAATATAATATAATATAATATATATTTTAAGCTTAATTATGCTAAGGTGAACTTAGTATGCCATTACACCATGATTAAAATATACTTAGTTATTGCCAGATCTCTATTCTTAATTTTTTACGAACATGTAAAGCATATGTGAATATATAATAACAATTACATATTCTATAATAATGATTATTATTACACATGTTAATTGAGTACTAGAATCATGCTAACTTTATTTTGCTCTGATATTATTAATTTATGGTCAAAAATATTCAAATAATTTTACTCTTACCTATTAGCACTTATAAATAACAAAAGGTATAATAATCCATATATAGTTATCAACATAATATCCATCTAATAAATATATTAATGAATGTATATTATAAGTTAGATTCTTAGCAATAAATATTCATTGATATAACGTGAATATTACAGTATAACATACTTAAATGTCACTAGAGTTAACTTAATGAGTACCTGTTGTATTAACATATCAATAATTATATATGATAATACTAGTAATACTTACCAAAACCTATGAGTATTTTATGCATTAAATAGTATAAAAATTATTACTACTTTCACAAAGTATATAATGATCACAAATATAATAAATAAAATTTAGTATTCGTTACTATAAATATCTTACTATTATCAAATATAATGTTTAATTATAAAGACAAGTAATATATGCGTACTATCTAAGATAGATCATAATATGATACTAAATATATTTAGTAATAAATAATTTTTGGTTATAGATATAGAATATATCTACTAATACTAATTATTTTCTATATTTTTAATTATATTCTTCATCCTATCTCAAATTATAAGAATTATTTTTTTCTATAACTTTAACCTCACTATTTTTAGTATATTTTCAGTATCTTAAGCTAAAAAGTAAATATATTTACTTAGTAAAGCAGCTTAATGATAGGATGTTAACCTTATTATTCTATATACCTAATCATGACCACATAAAAATATTAGCACCAAAAATAACGTCAGTAATGAACACCTATTAAAAATGAGAAAGTTAATATATATTATTACAATGTGCATCTAAATAAAGTACATTATACTTTTTAGTATAACTAAAAAACTATTACATAGTGATTCGTTACTAGAATACATAGTTAATTAGATATTAATTCAGTAATACATATTAACTAAATTGAATATATTATCACTTAATAAAACATATAACTCCTAATCTAACTAGGATATAATTTTTTACAAAAATAACTATATGGTTTATTGAAGATATTTAGCTACCACTGTAAATATAACTAAGTAGCAATTATTATCCTCTACAGGAATTAAATGTATCACTAAATTATTTTATTATTTACTAAATTATTTAATGGAAAATTAACAAATGAAATAATATAAGTATATTATTGATAAGATTCAATGATATCTACCACATATAGAATACAATTTCAATCATAATACTAAAATAAAACGATATGAATATGGTATTCCACTAAGATAAAAAACATCTAAAATACTAGTACCTAATTACTGTAATATAATAATTTATTGTCAATATTATTTAAATAAATAACTTATTAATTATTTATGCATAGTACTCATTATCATTATAAGATGCTAAAAATATACGTAAAATCGCTAAGAAACCTTAATTTAAGAGCACTAAAGTAAGTAATAAATAAAATATTTATACAATAATATTATTTAAACTTAATTACCTATTTTATCAATTCTATAAATAGAAAAAATTACTATGATATGCTTCGTCACTTGTTATCATTATACCTACATAATCCTTATCATTAAGTTAATAATATTCAAAACTTTATTTGTTTCGCTAGCTAAAAAGTATATAATTACTGCTAATCTAAATTCTTGGTGAATAATTTCTATGTTAAAAAAATTTTTTATTATTATATTATGTTCTTTAAGCTCTATGAGTGGTATTTTCCTTGCTGGATTAAATATATATACTCGTTCTACATTACCAATAAAAGAATCATCAGTTCTATTAATTCCTAATAGAAAACATTTAAATCCCATAATAACTAATTTAGCACACACAAAAATAAAATTACTGTATTATAAATTTTAAGGACAATTATCTTCTACACACAGAATCTAAGTGTATAATAAATATTCACTTTTAATTTCAGCGAAGTAAATAATGATATAATGCTTATTCCTAATATCTTCTCTACCTAACAATAACTTTATGACATAATTCTATATGCACCCTTAAACACACAGCATATTTTAATATTCATAATGCCTTGCAAAGAACTACAAGGCATTATGAATAGTCATTAATCCTAATTAAAAATTATTTTTACAGATACAACATTACGAAACTATATACCTAAAAAGTACTCTATTTTACTATTGCTAACCTTTAGGTATATTCTTATGTCCTAGTAGTTAAACTAAATAAAGATAATTAAAATTAAATAATCAAGCCACATAAAATTATAGATAGATGTATTAAATAAAGATATTCAATAAAATAAACAGCATTAGAAACCTATAAATAACACTATTTATACTAAATATGATATGCAATTAACATAACTACACCTTAGGATAAGATCCTCCTGAAGCAAGTAAAATACATTAATTATTTATCTAACCACATAACAGTCAATGACATACACGCGAAAATCTACTCTATGAGATAAATTATAAGATAATAACCGCTACCCAAAAGACTAAACCCCTATAAGCTATTTATTTATTTTAGGATCATATTAACCATCGCTAATCTATAATATAAATATACTCATCTTAAAAATACAGTAATAGCTGCACTAGACGAAGTTTTTGCTATATGCACACCATTATTAGAAAACTAATACTCTCATCAGTATCATCTACCAACTTTGATAAAGTTTCTCATTATACTCTAACGTATATTGATAAAGTCAATAACTAAATCAGTGCAAGTCTTGATAATATTAATAAGTTATATAAAAATATTAAGATTATTTCAGTTAATGACTGACTGATACTACACGTATATCTAGCACCTTAGAGACAAATATAGTAACTAATGCCTATTCCTTGAACAATCTAATGATTTTCGTAATTATTTTGTTCTTTCTATTCATACTATTCAGATCTCGTGCTCATACGTATATTATAGAATACCCTACCACCTAATACAAGCTACCCATATAGATAAGATATATATCTAGTAAATGGACTACAATCACAAAGACATCAAGTAAATTAATCAAATAAATAGATATAAATACAATAAGAATATATCTCATATAATAATGATAGAGTATCATCATCACACAGCTAATTTTATGCAATTATAAATACAATATATTCATCTGCTGAACAGCATATTGCGTAGCTAGATAGTTTTGTGGTAGCTATTATTAAAAAATATAGCATAGTTAAAATATAAAACATGAGCAAGTAAAAAATTAATAAAGACCAAGATCAATAATTAAAACTTATAATATTATAAATACAATGATAAGATTATATTATAATACACCATTACCTAATAGACCTTATATCTTTTTGTTAAGCTTATGATACTAATGCGGGCGACTAAGCTGATCCTTTTGAATTATGAGTGTTAATAACATTCACCTCTTAGATACCACATAAACTAACGCGTCTAACTAAATCACTAGTCATTTTGGCACTATTAACATTAAATAATAGTTATTAAAATGAAATCTAAGAAGCTATATAAAATCACAAACATTGCATATATTAGCAGTACCCAAAATTTAACCCAAGCATGCTACATTAAAGGTGTGACTAAAATATTTCATTATTATTACAAAATAACTAGTATTGAACATACTGAGTCTATAATTTATTATATAGTACAATACCTTATCTAACTTAACTACCTTGTCACTAAAATATGTTATGCTAAGTGTACATTAAACCTAATAAGTACCTTATGTAGCCGCTATATATAAAACTAAGTAATATTAATAAAATTAGCTATATTATTTAATAGGATAAAGATCCTATCTTTATGTAAATTTTATTAAAATTTATTAATATATTGCTGTAATATATGATTCTCAAAATAAAATCTAAGCACCTAGCAATCTAGTAATATAATTCATCCTTCTTTAATTCACCGTATTTAAAGTTAATTGCTCAAAAAATAAAAAAATATGTACAACGACATAACATTACACTCTGCGCCTACATAATCACATATCATTACCCATATTAAGCCTAATGCATTGCTAATAATTTTCTCTTTCTTAATCAATATTGTGCTATCAAGCTATGTTAAACATTCACAACTGAAACCAAATAGAGTAAAATATATGAAAACTCCAAAATTACTCCAACCACTAGTAGATGATGGATTAATCGACAATATAATACGTCGTTTAAAAAGTGGTAAAGAAGCTGATGTATTTATTGTACGTTGTGGGCAAGAAATACGCTGCGCTAAAGTCTATAAAGAAGCAAAAAAACGCACCTTTAAGCATGCAGTGCATTATCAAGAAGGCCGCAAGACACGCAATAGTCGTAATGCACGCGCTATTAGCAAAAACTCTAAATTTGGACGTCAACAACAAGATATAATCTGGCAACAAACTGAAATCGAGACGTTATGCTTATTAACTAAGTTAGGAGTACGTGTTCCACAACCGGATATTTATATAAATGGCGTTCTAATTATGGAACTAATTACCGATAAAGAAGGTCAGGCAGCGCCGCGACTCAGTGATATCAGTCTAACGCCAGAACAAGCACGAAAAGATTACGCACTAATAATAAACTACGCAGTACGCATGTTATGCGCTGGATTAGTACATGGTGACTTATCAGCATTTAATGTGCTAATGAATCAATATGGACCAGTGATTATTGATTTACCACAAGTAATCAATGCGTCTGCCAATAAAAATGCCAAAAACATATTCGAACGCGACATTAATAACATGTCATTGTATTACAGTCAATATGCGCCAGATATATCTAATAATCAGTATTCAAAAGAAATTTGGGAGCTCTATCAACAAGGTAGGCTTACACAAGAAAGTATACTTAGCGGTAGATTTACCGAAAATTATACACTTACTGATATAAGTGTAATATTAAAAGAGATTCAATACGTTAGTAATGAACACCAACATCAATTACTAATGCGTAACCAGAATAAATAAAACAGGATATGTTCAAAATCACAGTTAAACGTTACTAATAGTTATACTTAAAAACCTAAAAGACTTAGAAATGAGTATGTAGTGCACTAAAGTAGCTTGAAAGTGTTCTTAATAACTCCTAATCTTAGTTTTATGCTCCATAAAATAGGTATTTTGTAAGCACATACATTATAGTATTTATATATATCACTTAACTTATATACAATAGAGTATCCGCAAAGTCTAATAGACTAATCTGTTCTGGTTAGCTCACCAGGACAGACAAACAAATATCTATTCTTTAATCGATATAATTTTATCATAAACTTAAAACCAAATAATTGAGAACTAATACGCTAATATTGGTATATTATTTATAATCATATAAACTTTAAGTAAATAAAGCATCTCATTTTTTAACATTATCATCGACCAATATATTTCTAAACCACCATCATTATAGTGAATGCTATACTACTATACAACTTAAACATATCCTCTTTAGTAAAATGCAGTCATCTACTTTTTTAATAAAAAGTAACTTCTATTAATTTTTAGATAATGACTACTAATTTTAAAGTATTTATTTATAAGATATCTTAGCATAAAACAAAAAATTATACATTAAATAAATAATATACATTAATAATTAATTATTAAAATAACTATAACTATATTAATAATTATAAATATTAATATCAGTAATATAAATTACTAGTATTATACTATAATACATAAAGTACCAATTTACTACGCTAATTTAGGATAGTGTACTCTTGATTCTACTTACTTTATTTGCTATTCTTAATACATCATAATAAATGATATCACAATACTTGAGTAAGATATCAAATTATAATAGAATAATCTTAAAGAATATATAAAAAATTACTATGCTACTATTATAGATATATCTCATACCGTTATATATTCTTAATAATATATCTAAAAATTTATATATTATATTTACCCAAGATACCTTACTAACTTTTAAGACATCTAACTTGCGCGATAAATCGGGTATACATATAAATTATTTATTGAAAATTTTTAATAAAATATGTATAGCAGTACGACCTTGATTAATTAATATCCAGTACCCCAATAATAATTTAAGATATATTAGTAATCTATTAATACAGAGATAGTTATTATAAAATTTAAAAATAAAAAATTTTTATTAAAAAATTATATGGTAATATTTCATTATATCTAACATAAATATTTCTCCTCAATAAAAAGTATAAATACTACCTATAAACACAGTAGTAAATGTCTAATGATTAATTTTATACTAACTTTAAGTATATTAAATAATATTATTATCACAAAGAATAAAGGATTAAATACTATTTAGTATAATATTAATAATACACTTGTATTTAATATATGGATAACTTGATATTTATTAGTACTAAAAATAAATCCATTTTTAATTATAAAAATAACATAAACATATAAGAAGAGTAATACTCTTTTAAATTTATATATAAAAGTAAGAGATATATAATTATATATTTTGCCTAACTATAAACATTATGTTATATAGATATTTTAAGTACTAAGAAAATAGATTATTCTAATAGTCAGGTCAACTATATAAATAATTAATTAAATTACTAACTGAATTAAATATCGTAATATGTTAGTAACTTATAAACTTATACGCTAGTAGCGTACTAACTTAATTGTCAGTAAATATCATGCATAAAATAATGAACTTAACTTAATAATACTCCAAAATAATCTAAAAAATAAAAAATTACAACAGCTTGACTAATTATATATAAAGAGATCACAATTAAATAATCCTAGCAACTAAAAGCAATACGTACAATAAGCTAAAAAAACTAAAAATTTATCTTCTTACTTATCTGCATACACCAATCAAAAAATTTTACAGAATAGGGCAAATTAGATGATTTACATAATAATAAATACTATGTGTATAAATATTAATTCGCGCTAATTTTACTCAAAATCCTATATAAAGTTAAAATACTGGTGACAAAATTGATGAAATTTAATCACTTCCGCATTACCCTCTCTGCATTAGATGTATCTAATAATGCTACTACTAACTCCCTAAGATACTTCTATTTATACTACTAGCTCTAAGTATTCATTATACATAATTACATAATTTTAATGCTTAAAACAAAAAATTAATTATTAGTATAAATTTGTTAATCATCTTATAATGTAAGTATCCCCAATCCTATACTATTCTGGCTATTTTAATAATTTAAATTACCAGCTTCTTACAGAATATAGTACTACTGTATAATACCATACGCCCCACACGAACTAGTAATGGATACAGCTCGCATATTGATAAAAATTATTATTGCTATATAATATTAATATACTGTTATTATTCCTATCTAATATTTAAAAGCCATAAAAATACTTACTATATATATTGTTATCATATCTTTAATCATAAGACTGCTAAGTAATTAAGTAACGTATCACTCAAAAAAAATAAAAATATTTATATCTTATTCTACCTTATATCATTATTTTTAATAATATTTAATTTAATTTTAAATTAAATTTATCAACTAATAATTTATTATAACTAAAAAAGAAAATAATATCTATAGCTAGATTCTATATTATCTAATTAAAATCCATCTAATATAGTGTACTTACTAATAAAATTACTCTATCTAATTAATGACTAAACTCTAAATAAATACTACTATTGTATGCGCATTAAAGTAGAAGTTATATTTAACCAATAATAACTATATTTAATCATAAAAAATAAATATAACGTAAATACCATATAAAATATCTTACATAAATTTGTAATAGTCATAATAGTAAGAGCAAAGTACACGATTTTACGTATAAATTATATTATTTTCATAATAATCTTAAGCTAATTAATATTCTATTTAGATAATAGAAATAGTTTAATGCATTGCACTATAATCTAGTTTATTTTACAAATTTAACAAAAAATATAGATAATTATACATTGCTTATCCAGCATAATATACCTATACTATATATTATAAAAAATAAATAATAATTATTATTACCGACACCAAAAATACATAAGCTATTATCACAAAATTCACTAATACAATAAATCATATTATTATAACAATAGAAAATAAAATTATATTAGATATAATAAATACCTCAATCCAGTCAGATATCTTATTAACAAAGACCAGCTAAATAATCTGCTTTTTAAAATCTTAGTAACTATCACTATAACTATAAGCGCTGATTATAAAATATTGCCCTCAAATTTAAAGTATATAGCTATTAATTAACTTAGATATTTACTAAATGCAAGAAACATTAATGTCCTAGCAAAGGCTAATATTAATATTATATTTTTAATATTAATGTTGATTGCTAGTCTGTAGCAAGTAAGTATCTAATGACTAGTACAGAAAAACTATTACAACTAATATTAATAAAATTCAGTATGCTAGCATTCATAGTTAAAGATGCTTAAAAATAATTAAAACTCTTGTACTATAAGTCAAATCATATAGCAGCATAAATACTCTACCCCTCTCCCATCCTAGCAATATGACTTATAATTTATTTAAGTATTATCTCATGCATTAAATAATGTAGTTTATCTATAGTTATTTAGTAGTAATTATAAAAAGAATTATGTCAATATCTTATTCTTATAATCAATGATAATAATAAATGCTTTACTTGAACAAAAATAGCATTACACATAGATGAATAGGATAGATAATGGAATCGAATAGCCAATCAGCGCATAACGATCGTAGAACAAAAAGACAATGGTTAGATATTCATGAAACTGATTATAACAAAAGTATGAGTAGCCGACAGATACAAATGATCGCAATTGGAGGCTCAATAGGAACTGGCCTATTTCTTGGTACTGGTGGCCGCTTAGAGATAGCAGGACCTGCATTAGCGTTAGTTTATCTCGTGTGTGGGGTTTTTTCATTCTTTATTTTACGTGCATTAGGGGAATTAATTTTATACCGCCCTACTAGTGGTAGCTTCGTCTCTTATGCTCATGAGTTCCTCGGCGAAAAAGCGTCTTATATAGTCGGCTGGATGTACTTTATTAATTGGGTTATGACTGGAATAGTAGATATTACTGCTGTTGCGCTATATATGCATTACTGGAGTGCCTTCTCCGAAGTGCCAAGGTGGCTATTTGCGCTACTCGCCCTCGTAATTATTGCTGTCATGAATATAATTGGTGTAAAGTGGTTTGCTGAAATAGAGTTTTGGTTTTCACTGATCAAAGTTGCTGCTATTTCAATATTTTTAATAATTGGTGTAATCTGCCTCGGCACCGGCAAGCTAGTAGAAGGCCATACTACTGGATTGCACTTAATTATTGAAAATGGTGGATTATTTCCGCATGGGGTATTACCTGCCATCGTATTAATACAAGGAGTTATTTTTGCCTTTGCTGGCATTGAGCTTCTAGGTACTGCAGCTGGCGAATGCCAGGAACCAGCAAAAATAATGCCAAAAGCAATTAACAATATTATTTTACGTATCAGTATCTTCTATATAGGATCTATACTGCTATTAGTATTATTACTACCTTGGAATGCCTACCATGCCAATCAAAGTCCATTCGTTACTTTCTTAAGCAAACTAGAGGTACCCTATATAGACACTACGATGAACATCGTAGTACTAACAGCAGCGTTATCTAGCCTTAATTCTGGACTATACTCTACTAGTCGTATCCTACGTGCACTATCGATTAGTGGATCTGCGCCTAAATTCCTAGCTAACATGAGCAGCCATAAAGTACCTTATAATAGTATTCTCATGACTTGCAGCATACATATGATCGGTGTATTACTAAATTATTTAATCCCTTCTAAAGTATTTGAAATCGTATTAAATATAGCCTCACTAAGCATTATAAGTTCCTGGATATTTATTATAATCTGTCAGATGTGCTTACGAAAAGCCATACGTGCAGGACATGTCAAGCCAGTATCATTTAAGATGCCCTGTGCCCCATTTACCTCCTGGTTAACACTAGCGTTCCTACTAATGGTTATAATTATGATGACATTTGACTACCCTAACGGTACATATACAATCATCGCAATTCCATTATTAGCTATTATCCTTATTTTAGGTTGGTTTAGTCTTCGCAAGCGTATGGAGCAAGTGCAGCAAGAATATAGAGATTTTAAAAAATTAGTATCTCATGAAACTAGCAATCAATAAAAAGATAATGATTTTTATTTGATACTAGGTAAATAACAGAATTCACATTCTTATTATAAGCAAGAATACGTGGATAACTCTACACAACAACATCAATTCATTATACCTACTTATGTAAATAATATAATAACCATTCTATACTAGTCCTATATAGAATCTATTATTAGAATATTTTTAATAATACAATATTTTAAAACAATTACATAATTTCTAACCAAATAATACACTATGCTCTATATTAGATTATCATAATCACATTAAGTTAAGCCATTTCAAAACATTACATCTAGTACCTAACTATGTTACGGTGAATCACCGTAGACTATTTCATATACTCTAATGTCTTTAAATTTCATTGTGAAACTCAGTCAAGGTAACTAAATAGATCTTAGTGACTTTATTAATCACTGTAAGCGATACGCTCAATAATATAACCTGATTCTTTAATGTACTTACGCATAACCATTATATTGACCAACTGTAATAAATACATTATCAATTTATAGGAGCAATCTCCTAATAAAAACGTACTTAAATTTTTAACATGCGCTAATTTAGCCAACTGATATAATAAAATTTCACTAACTAGTATATTACTATCTAATATTATAGTAATATTAACAAATAATATCTACAATTGAATAAATTTACTTTAATTAATAACTTTATTATTAATTAATAATATTAAAATTAAAATTAAAACTCAAGTAAAATAAAGTGCTCTTAATTAGTTATTGTAAACATTATCTAATAATTTAATATATTATCAAATTTTAAAAAATATGTATAATGTTATAATATAATTCTTAGAATTAGCGATAAAATAAATATACTATATCAAGGTAATACTATCATTAAACATCTAGTTTATTACTGTTGGTATATACCTAATGACACATGATTAGTTAAATTTAAAATAATAGCATAAATTAATATCTTTATACATATCTTTTGTTTTCTCTCTCACTAACCAACTAATATACAAATAAATAGGATATTTTATCGAAAAAAATAATTACCAGGTATTAAATACAACGCTCATCACTAAATATAAAATCCTCAATTACTTTATCATTCATAATGATATATAACTTTATATAAAGTATACATAAAGTCATAATATTTTCTAATAAACTATATATACTAAAGTATCTATTACCAACAGAAAGAAAAGTATCTATTATCAATAGATAGATAAGATAATCTTGTAATAATGTAATAATATATAATAGAAAATTTAGCACCACTATAGTCAAACAATGACGCTACTATATTTTTTTACGCCTGCTAATATTAGCAACACTTTGCATCACCCTATCATACTATAACCCTGCCAATTTTTAATAATTAGCCAAACGTAAATAGCTGGATCCATGACTATTATAGTTTGCTAAAAAAAATAGACGTAATCTCATATTTTAGCAAATGCTTGATATTACGTATCATCTTATGTATGTCGATATATACTAGTGTCATTATTTGGCTAGTAAACTTAGTACGCTCAATACCAACAATTAAATACACCTAATCTTCAGGAACATTAAATTACTCATAATTCACCACATGTGGTAATTGATCAATATCTATATCACGCGCCACTATATCAATAGTTACAAATATCCGGATTTCACCTTCTTTAAAATTGGCTAGAATGCATATATAAGCGCTCTAAATTTGATTGTTGTAGATTACTATTGAAATAGTACTACCATTATTTAGCTACTTAACTAAATAATGCTTAATAAGCTTTACTTGGTGCGAATAAATACTAATACCTGCTTTAAATTACCTGCACTAATCATCTACGATAATAATTCTTGTTTTCAATTATTATCAGCAAGCGTACGCTGTACTTAATATGCTTAATAATAATATCGCAACGCGCTAAGTTGCTAAGTTGCTAAATTGCTAAGTCGCTAAGTCGCTAAAAACTGATTATACATTAGCTTATTAGCTAATACCTGAACACCTTCGAAACAATTAGTAAAAAACAAAATTTTTTGAAGCTTATAAGGTAACCTAACGACTAAGCTAAAATATCATAGATAAAGCCCCTATCTAGCATTCGAGCTGCCTCATCTAATGTTAAAATTTTAGCTTTAGATAGATCAACAAAGTGCTAATATTTCATATCTAGTAAACAACCTAAAATTACCACTAATATATCAATACTATCCTGTAGTTTTATTGCCTGTAGATTACTATTTATACTACCATAATACTAAAAGTATAAGATGGCTAATTATTTACTGTAAGTATTAATATTTTCACTAATCCGCTCATCTACTTAACGAGCAGAAATTAATATTAGTATGCTTAATAAGTAGCAGCCTTTTATCTATTGATTATATAATTAAGATAACTGTAATAAAAACATAATAAAGCCTACGATTTTATCCATACTCGTCTAAACGCTAGCTAGCCAATATGATTAGCTAATATTAAAATGAATTTTTTGACACTAAGTTGACGTTAATTAACGATAACCTTATTATTCAATAACATGCAATATTTTATATCTTAAGCTGAATATTGTAAATAATTTATAATATAACAAAACTCTAAATCCTCCTGAAACCATTCATATTAAGTATGGTAAATATTAAGTACTGTATCTTTAGCAAATAATTCAGATAAAGTATTAAATGCTCTAAGATAGATTAGTATCATACAATATAGAAGACCACATAAGAATAAGAAAAATTATAATAAAAAATTATACTAAAACGAATAAAAGATTAATTTATCTTAATAATATATTAAAATTGTTAAAGTTTATTAAAAAAAATATTATTAACGACGATTACTAAAAATACGCAGCAGCATCAAAAATAAATTAATAAAATCAAGATAAAGAGTAAGTGCACCAATAATTACATGTTTACGTAAACTATCATTATCATTAGAACTTAACTGATCTCCAATTGACTTCAATTTGTTAGTATCATAGGCAGTAATAACTACAAACACTGCGACACCAATATAGGTGATTAACCACATTATCGCGCTACTTTTTAGCCAGATATTCACTAAAGACGCTATTACTATTCCGATTATTGCCATCAACAATATGTTACTAAGACTACTTAAGTTGCGCCTAGTAGTATATCCATAAAAACTCATTGCTCCAAACATTCCTGCGTTAGTTATAAACGCACTAGCAATTGAACTATATGCCTGCGTAATAAAAATACTCGACAACGTCAATCCAGTTAGCGCTGAGTAGAGCATGAATAAAGAAGTAGCCAAAGCAGCGCTAAGACGATCAATTATACTAGACAGCACAAGCACTAATGATACTTCCATTATAATCAGACTAAAAAAAATAATTGGATTAGAAAAAATAAAATTAAAGATAGTGGGATTTTTAGTTGTATACCAAGAAACAAACGCAGTTAGTAATAAACCACATGTCATCCAACCATAGACATGCGCCATATAAACACGAACGCCGCCATTAACATATTCAATAATAGAACTATTAGAACGTGAATATCTATCC
This sequence comes from Serratia symbiotica str. 'Cinara cedri', assembly GCA_000238975.1. Lineage (GTDB taxonomy): Bacteria > Pseudomonadota > Gammaproteobacteria > Enterobacterales > Enterobacteriaceae > Serratia_D > Serratia_D symbiotica_A. Next base: position 1,272,524 of record CP002295.1, read on the forward strand.
ATATTTTTTACCTTTTGCAAATAGAATAAGATTTCAAATTTTTATACCCTATATTTATTACGCACTAAATTATACTATACCTCTATACAATCATAGCAAGAAACAATAATATTGTTTTATAGGATTACTATACAAACAATAGTGCTAAAATAATTTTATTGCCGCTACGTAACTACTATTCCCCTGATCTCCTTGTATATAATAATCACTAAAGAGTGATATCATACTTTAGAGATATCTACTAGTTTATTATTCATCCTGTACTAATATCTTAGCAGTAAAGTCCATACTACGATATGCAATAACCACACTAATAAACAAATTTTACTTTTAATATAGTATAAAAAATACTCAGACAATAAAATATTATTATTAGTTGTAATAACTCATAATGTTACATTTATATCAAAGGCTATGAAAATAGTATTATTATATCATATTAGCGCTAAAGTATCTATGTCTTCATACCTAGACCAAAATTATCATTATTTAGTTTAGCATATAAAGTTACTGTTAATCAAAAATTACTTTTTCAATAACTATTGAATGCAGCTATGATATATATGAATATTTATAATGTTCACCTATATAATAGTAATTCTTTACTCATCAACTGATGTATTAATTACTTATATATTATTCATAGATAAAAATAAAACAATTAAAAGCTAGTTAAATAGTGATATGAAAAAATATTTCTGCAAACTATTAGTAATATAACAGCATCTCTCCATAAACATAAAACATATTATTATATATATAATAATGACTTATTAATGTACACTAAGAACTTACCTAATTACAATACTAATATCCAGAAAATACTTCATATACAGAAAATATATAATCTATCAATTATTGTACCTACATAATAAAATATTTTTTTATATTTTAATCTTTTATATAAAACTAACTAATCATTAATTTTAAATTCTGATATAATTAAACTAGTTATTAAATATTTTACTATTTTATATATTATAAATAATAAATTTTGCTGTCGAGACATTAACTAATACCTATAGCTAGATATTACTTTTACTATATACTCTATAGTAAATTAATCCGCTGTTAATAATATTAATCATACCCTATACCTGTATCCCAACCTATATTAAAAATTTAAGATCTTAAAAACTATTTATTAATCATAATATTATTAACTCTAACCGCTCTCTTATTTATATACTTATTTTACTCAGCATATTATTATGAGCACGATATATTTTATTTTTAAATAACTATCTTTTAATTAAAGGTACGCAATACCATTAAGGCTAGCAACTTATAATAGCTACGTAACTGGTCTAATCTGGACGCATCTATAAAAAGCAAAAAAAACAAAATCATACTATGCTAAATGCAGTGCAGCTACTCACACCTTCGATAAACGCAAAATTATATTATAATTATCTTTTACTCATTCTCTAAATGTCTGTATGTGCCCCTAAAACCTAACCCATAATCCTTAATGAGTTATCAATGACAACACATATCATGGTCTTTATTTTTGCTGTAAGTAATAAAAACTTTCGTTAATTATATACAAAAAATACTGCTATAGCACTATCATGCATGAACAATAAAGTCTGCACGCAAGTGACGTATTTCATCACGTAATAAACTTGCCTCCTCAAACTCTAAGTTTTGCGCATGACTATACATCTGATCTTCTAACTTACGAATTTTGTGCTCCAACATAGCTGGTGTGAAACTTTGATCATCCGTTGTATTTTTACTTATTTGACTTTTACTCTGACATATACCTCGCTTACTAAGCTGCTGACCCCATTGTAAAATATCACTAATTTTTTTATTTAATCCCTGTGGAACAATACCATGCTCTTCGTTATATGCTTTTTGCTTTATACGTCGACGTTCAGTTTCATTAATAGCTTTAGCCATAGATTCGGTAACACGATCACCATATAAAATCACCTTACCATTGAGATTACGTGCTGCCCGGCCAATAGTCTGTATTAATGAACGCTCAGAACGCAAAAACCCCTCTTTATCCGCATCCAAAATAGCCACCAAAGATACTTCTGGTATATCTAAACCCTCACGTAATAAGTTAATACCAACCAAAACATTAAATTTTCCCAAACGTAAATCACGAATTATTTCAATACGTTCTACAGTATCAATATCTGAATGTAGATAGCGTACAAGCTCACCATGTTCCTCAAGGTAGTGAGTTAAATCTTCTGCCATGCGCTTAGTTAATGTAGTTACTAACACACGCTCTTTGAGTATTACTCGTTTGCGAATCTCAGAAAGAAGATCATCCACTTGAGTAGTAACTGAGCGCACTATCACTTCTGGATCTAATAACCCTGTGGGACGTACTACTTGATCAATAAGATCTACACCAGATTTATCAAGCTCATATTTACCTGGTGTTGCAGATACATAGAGAGTCTGTGGCGCCATTGCCTCAAACTCTTCAAAACATAAAGGACGATTATCTAACGTAGATGGTAACCTGAAACCATATTCTACAAGGGTTACTTTACGTGCACGATCACCTTTAAACATGCCACGAATTTGAGGGATAGTAACATGAGATTCATCCACTACTAACAGGCTATCAGACGGAAGATAATCAAATAAAGTAGGTGGCGGCGACCCGATACTGCGACCAGATAAGTAACGTGAATAATTTTCAATTCCTGAGCAATAACCTAATTCATTCATCATTTCTAAATCAAACTGAGTACGTTGGCTCAATCGATGCTCTTCTAGGAGCTTGTTATTATCCAATAGAACTTTACGACGCTCAGATAACTCAGACTTAATTTGTTCCATTGCTTCTAGCATCTGAGCACGTGAGGTTACATAGTGTGACTTAGGATAAATAGTAAAACATGGTACTATTTGTTGAATTTTACCAGTAAACGGATCAAATAGCGACAATCGCTCTATCTCATCGTCGAATAACTCAACTCGCAATGCTAAATTGTCTGATTCCGCTGGGAAAATATCAATCACCTCACCACGTACGCGGAAAGTAGCACGCTGTAAAACCTGATCATGACGGATATATTGTAATTCTGCTAATCTCTGTAGTATAATACGCTGATTAATGATCATACCTCTATTCAAGTATAACATCATCTTGAGATATAACTCTCGATCTCCTAAACCATATATAGCTGAAACAGAAGCTACAACTACAACATCACGGCGCTCTAGTAATGACTTAGTTGTAGAGAGTCGTATTTGCTCGATGTATTCATTTACCGAAGCATCTTTTTCGATAAAAGTATCAGAACTAGGCACATAAGCTTCTGGTTGGTAATAATCATAGTAAGATACAAAATATTCTACTGCATTTTCAGGAAAAAAACCTTTCATCTCACTATATAGCTGTGCTGCCAACGTCTTGTTCGGAGCAAGTACCATGGTGGGTCGATTTAGGTTAGCTATTACATTAGCAATAGTAAAAGTTTTTCCTGAACCGGTAACCCCCAATAACGTCTGGTGAGCTAAGCCATCTTTTATCCCATCCTCAAGTTTACGAATTGCTATCGGCTGATCGCCAGCTGGTTTAAAATCCGCATACAATTTAAAAATTTTACTCATTATTTCGGCCACCTTCTAGAGATATGCACATAAAAATTATCTTCAATAAGGTACCAAATGATAACTTTCCTGATCACTTATAAAAATAGCAGTAATGTATATTAATATTTATTATATTTAGTATAGAATTCACTTTAGTAAAGACAATATCTATAACCCCATATTATTATGCGCACGAAGTCCTAATCAATTTACAATAAACTAATATCTAAATATTGACCTAATAATTGGTATTTAATATTAAATAAATAGGGAATATTACCCAATAATGGTGCTGGCAACATATAACATAACGTCGCCAAATATTCTTTATGCCACTTATCTGGTACTATTACATTATTAGCGATCCAGCCAACTAACGGTAATCCTAATTGTAAAATGGCCTGTGCAGTTAGCAAAGCGTGATTAATACAACCTAACTTCATACCTACTACTAAAATTACTGGTAGTTGTTCTTTTTGCACCCAATAAGCAAAAGTATGTTGCAATGATAATGGCGTCAACCATCCACCTATACCCTCAACTAGCAGCCAATTGGCTCGCTGTTCTAAATTATGCAGTGCTGTGGAAAGCCGCTCTAATTCTATTGGTCGATCTTCAGTGGCACTAATAATATGTGGTGAAGTTGGTTCTGAAAAAATATAAGGATTTACTTCGTCATAACTTATTATCACGCTGCTATTAGACTGCAGCATAAGAGCATCACTATTTCTATAGCCATCTGCAGTTATGATCCCGCCAGAGGCCACCGGTTTGTAGCCGACACTACAATAACCCGCTCGATGAGCAGCTTGTAGTAATGCACAACTAGCCACAGTCTTGCCTACTGCAGTATCAGTACCAGTGACAAAGCAACGTTTAATCACAATAAATTACAACCGTATATTAAATACCAACTAAATTAAAATAATACCTAAATATATATCAACCTTTTATACATAGTAATATTTAGCAAATAATAAGATTCACGTAACTATCTCTATGTAAATACATCAAAATAATAGCTTTCACTATACTAGTATGTGCTATCATATATCTAGATATTTCAAAATTTACTATTAAATAGACAAACAATAATCACATGCCATATGAGTGAACTTACCGTTTACTAACACAAAACCATTTACATAGCGCTATTTCTACTAAAAATTAGTACTGCTAAATACTACCTATAATTAATACCGTACATCATGCAATATATAGTATATAGTTAACGCAAAACAATAAGGATGCATAATAAAAATGTATTACTCGATAACATCATCTAAAATACCATTGATATATCAATATAATTGATAACTCTAGTGTAAAATATTGATCATAAAAAAATAAATATTGATTATATTGAATATTTATTTATACCTGATAAAAATGAACGCTATATAGAATATATGATTAACAATCAATATACTATATAAAGCATGAGCGCATGACCACAAAGATAATACATAAATTAATAATATCCTAATACGTTATAATCTATATGTGCGCAATAAGTATACTATATAAAAATATCCTAATTACTTCTTGTTAATTGAAAAAAATTAAATAAAAATTTATAGTGTCATTAAGAATAATTATAATTAAAATGCATTCTGGTGATAGAATCAATATTCTACTAAAAATAAAAACATACGTCATTGAAAACAAGTAACGTTGTTAAAATGCACTGTAAATAATTTAATACATATTATTTAATATTAGCAACTACTATATGGCTCCATCAACGCATAAATTTATAAATTAGTAATACCATATCCATTATCTACGACTTACTACGCTCTTAAGGCATAGATAAGACTATTGAGAACTTTACCAGATCATAATCACTATCTATGCTAAAAATTACTACTGATAGCTACTACTAACCATAGCTCTGTATAAAGTTTTAAGAGAAACTTAACTAGAGCTATACTTAACTAGAGCTATCTAGTAATTATTATATTTATAATAAAAAGAAATAGGTAATTATTACTAATATAACATATAGCTAACAATATTCAATAGTAAAGTATAACCAAGATAATCTACTAAGAAAACCTAGACACTTATTAATACTAGCAAAACTCCTTTTTTAGAAAAAACATTTAAATATAAAAGAATAATAATATCATGGCTACTTAAATTACTAACATTCTTAGGCCCTATTCTTAGGCCCTATATACAGGACTGCAATTAATCATGTAACTGACATACTGGCTACACAGTATACCATTACATCCGCTATGATTAACTCGTGGTCATCAATAAGACCATAATTTATAACAAAAAATAATTACTAAAATCTAAATAATATCCACTAATAACATAAATTTAGTAAATAATTAATTTAGTAACTATTATCATCCTAATTACTAATAGTATATTATATGTACTTTACTATGGCTTGCCTACTTTACTATGACTTGCCTAATACCTACCTCATTCGCTATTATAAGCTAATCACAGACTTGTGCGGCGTTATAAAATTGAGTACCATCAACGTGCATTAGTTGATCAAGTAATACCTGCTGCTGCAAATTATTACCATGCTCAGTAGCAATCTGTTGTGGTTTTAAACCTAACTTGTGGAATAATTGTAAATCCTTATCTTCTTTTGGATTAGGCGTTGTTAATAGCTTACAACCATAGAAGATCGAATTAGCACCAGCCATAAAACACATCGCTTGAGTCTGTTCGTTCATCTTTTCGCGCCCAGCAGAAAGGCGCACATAGGAAGTTGGCATCATAATACGTGACACCGCGATAGTACGTATAAAATCAAACGGATCAATATCTTTGTTATCCGCTAGTGGTGTGCCTTTAACTTTTACTAACATATTTATTGGTACACTCTCGGGTGGTTTAGGTAAATTAGCTAACTGTGCTAGCAAAATAGCACGATCTCGTATCGTCTCACCTAATCCAATAATACCACCAGAACACACTTTAATACCTGCATCTCGCACCTTATTTAGAGTATCTAAACGCTCTTGGTAGCTACGCGTAGTAACGATGCTTTCATAAAACTCCTGGGAAGTATCAAGGTTATGGTTATAATAATCCAGTCCGGCCTGCGCTAACTGCTCAGCCTGACCACGATCTAGCATCCCTAGCGTCATACAAGTCTCCATACCTAACTCCTTTACCCCCTTCACCATTTGCTGCAAATATGGCATATCACGTTCATGAGGATTTTTCCATGCAGCTCCCATACAAAAACGAGTAGAGCCAGTAGCCTTAGCCTTACGGGCAGCATCTAAAACCTGCTCCACCTGCATCAAACGCTCTAACTCTAGACCAGTTTTATAACGAGAGCTTTGAGGGCAATATTTACAATCTTCTGGACAAGCGCCTGTCTTTATTGACAGTAGAGTGCTCACCTGAATCTCACAAGGATCAAAATGCTGGCGGTGTATTATCTGAGCTTCAAACAACAACTCAAGCAATGGTTTATCAAATAAGGCTTGAGCAAGGCCAGCTGTCCAGCAAATACGATCGGCCATTTTGGCGTCTCCAAAACGAAAAGTATCATCAGTGTAAATATTGTGGATATAATGTCAACTATTCTAAATTTAAATTGGTTTACAATCATGCCTATGACCCAGTCTGACTTAGAGTTTGACCAGAACCATATATGGCACCCATACAGCTCTATGCTACATCCATTACCATGCTATCCAGTTGAAGCAGCTACTGGTATTGAATTGCATCTAGCTGATGGACGGAGTCTGGTAGACGGAATGTCCTCATGGTGGGCTGCGATTCATGGTTATAACCACCCAAAGTTAAATCTGGCAGCTAAACAACAATTAAAAAAAATGTCGCATGTTATGTTTGGTGGCATTACCCACCCTTCCGCTATTGCACTATGCCGCAGACTAATCGATATGACGCCACAAATATTGCAATGTGTATTTTTGGCTGACTCAGGTTCAGTCGCGATAGAAATCGCACTAAAAATGGCACTACAATACTGGCAGGCACGCGGAGAACGGCGACATAATATACTCACGCTACGGCATGGTTATCATGGTGATACCTTAGGTGCGATGTCTGTGTGCGACCCTGATAAATCAATGCACTACTTATACCAGGGATTACTCGCACAACATTTATTTGCCCCGGCGCCAAAATGTAGATTTCACGAAGAATGGAATGAGCAAGACATTGCTCAATTTACTACTATATTACATAAACATGCTAACGAAGTAGCGGCAGTGATCCTGGAGCCCATAGTGCAAGGTGCTGGCGGTATGCGCATCTATCACCCAACTTACCTTAAACGGGTACGCGAACTTTGCGATCATTATCAAATACTACTAATAGTAGATGAGATAGCTACTGGATTTGGACGTACAGGTAAACTATTTGCTTATGAGCATGCAAAAATGATACCAGACATTCTTTGCCTGGGCAAGGCGCTAACCGGCGGATATATGACACTTTCCGCTACACTGACTAGCCGTCAGATAGCAGATACAATTAGTAAAGGTGCTGCGGGATGCTTTATGCACGGACCAACTTTTATGGGTAATCCGCTAGCCTGTGCGATTGCTGAGGCTAGTCTGAAGCTGATAGCAGAAAACCATTGGCAAGCACAGGTCGCCGCTATTGAAACGCAGCTTAAACAACAGTTACTACCCCTAGCAGCGCAGCCAAAAGTAGCGGATGTACGAGTGCTTGGTGCCATCGGGGTAGTAGAAATGCACGCACCAGTAGATGTAGTGCAGTTACAACGTGGTTTTGTTAGACGTGGAGTATGGCTAAGGCCATTTGGTACACTTATTTATTTAATGCCTCCCTATATTATCGATCCAGAGCGACTTAGCCGCCTAACTGCAGCAGTAATAGATGCGGTGCGCTAAAGTAATAAAGTTAATAGATAATCACTATTAGCTCAGTAAATTACTAACATTGAGCTTATATTGCTATAAATAAATAATCTAACTTAAAGTCTTTATTTTTACTAATAACTAGAGATCCCAATAATTTTCTTTTATATAGTAATTATTCTAAAAAATACAACTTCAATTGCAATTGGTATTAAGTAATATTAATTCCACGATAGAAAATATCACGATACACTTTGCTTAAGATAACCAAGCCAAAACAGTCAAGTTTAGAAACATTATTTATAGCAAAAATAATTATCTATAGTCTCTCTCCTAAAATTTAGCCTAGCTTACAATATTAAGTAGTGCTAATATCAATATCTTGCGCATAAGTTAAAATTAAATAAAATTAATAGTCAAGCTATATTAAGTAATAGTTAACTATAAAGTTACCATTAACACTAATATTTACTTCAAGTATTAATCAGTCATATTTTAAATTAACCTAGCCTAGCACCTACACGAAAACACTATGATTATATATCACTTTAGATATAAATAACATTACAATGAATAATTAATAATTTTATTACATACTTCTATTATCTTAGCTTTACTATGATAAACATGTGATATTTATTATTTTGCTCCTATAAATAATGCATGCTAGCACTAAAACCTAGTAATTAAAGACTCTTAATTAAAAATTAAGAATTTTATTTTATTTTATTTCATTTAATTTTGTTAACATATTAATTAATAATTTAATCTTAATACATTATATAACAAAAAATAAGATATTTGCGATACTATTTATCATTTCTATTAAAATTAACTTTTTAGACTAAGATAATAATATATTACATGAATAACCGCAGAAAAATAATAATGTTTTTATTTTTTTATCTTCTTATCATGCCTCATTATAATGACAATTATACTAAATTTATTATTTATAGAACAAATAATAATATTGTGTTATAAGCAATATCATAATATATATTTACGATAATTTTATTAACTCACTAAAATTACATTAGAGAATCAAAGTACAGTAATTCTTATATAATAATATTAACCATTCAATAATTATAATAACAATACTAAAACTGCTAAAGCGTCTAAGCTATTAACATTATAATGATAATTTTTCTTAACTATCAATGATTAAATATGCCATAATCTACCATAAGTATGGTAATATATGATCCTCTAGTCTATTTAATCTAGCTAATAAATTATTATAGAAAAAATGAATAAAATTATTCAATACCTAATTTTTTTCTGTGTACTATTAAAAGTTGCTACAGTATCTTTGTACTTAAAATAATTACTAACCAAATATTTCTTTATTAAAAATACGATAATATTAAAAACATGTGTTCACTAATACCAATACTATAATAATTAAAGAGATTTATTTGTGAATAATAAATAACGACATATTATGTAATATAATGCATAATGAAATATTTGTTAAATAAATAAAGAAAAATTATACAAAATATATACATTAATCCCGATGTATAATAAATAATATTTATTCCTATATGTATCGCAAATTATACATACAATATAAAGTGTGCAGTACTTAAAATACTTATCATAAAAATACGACAGGATAGTAAACTAAATTAGTAAAATCTATAATATAGTAGAAGATATATATAAAATTGTATATTTACCTATTTTGCTATATCCATTAAACTAACTTAATCATATGCTATAGAAGTAAAGAAAATTAAATATATTACAGATAAACTAACTAAAACACATCATTTATTATAAATCGTTAATAATATTTATCGTATATAATGCACCCTTCTGTATTTAAACAGAGCTGCATAAATTAATTTATATAACTCTCATATCTAGCTCCATATCAACCTCTCAATACAATAATTAACCTCGTTAATAAATAAAATAGAGTACTCAGCTAAATATAAAGATTATATTATATATAATTTTTGTTTTTCCAAAAAACTAATAATTTATTGTTATAAAATTTAATTCACATTAAAATCAAAAATTTTAACACATTAGTTGCACCTAATCCTAAAATTTTATCACCTAAAACAGAACATAGTTGTGTTCAATAATTATTATATAATTAAAAAAATAACTAATATTAAGCGCTTAACTTATGACCTTAAGTATATGATACTCCTGTATCGTATACTAATATATAATATGTTTATTATCGCAAAAGCTGTTATACTATCAATAATTAATGCTAGCTATTAAGCTAATGAGTAATTTTCAGTAAAACTACAATATATACTCTAATATATTTAAACATGCGCACATAAATATAGAAATTAATTATAATTATAAATATTAGTTACGAAATTAAAATATAGATTCAAAATAAGTATCTTTAAATTATATTTTATAGCTTAAAGTTTTATAATTTAAAATGTAAAGTTCTTATATATTAACCGCTATAGTATAAATTAATAATTTCTTATAAAAATAAGACAATATATTACCCGGCTCTATACACTAATGATAACGCTAAATACAATAATGATATCTCATATACCTATATACCTTACACCAATCTTTTACTATTATTTTAAATAACTAAAAACGAAATTTATATATTAAGATAATACAAAATATTACTTAATTATTTAGTTACTAACCACTACACTAATAGCTACATATAATTTTTTAAAAAAATACAATATATATTATTTATTATTTTACATATCTTCTTCTATGAATATTTTAATGATAAAATTTTTATACACAACATCTAAAATAATTACTTTAAGCGAGTATATGAAGATACTATGGTGTTGCATATAAATAAATACTCAAAATACTACCCATATAACTATTAGGCGCAACTATAAATATAACTAAATTAATATAAAACACTGAAATACTAAAATACATTCCATTAATAAAACTACTTAAATAAAACTACACCTTAAAAATTTAAATATTAGGAAATTAAAACACCACAAGAATAATAATTGAAGGGTATGTGTATTACTAAAATACAATTTATATTCATGTACAATAAGAATCATAAGTTCAATAAATACCAATACCTCAGTTTATCTAATTAACTAAAATAACCACCCTAATGAATTTATTCGCTAATAAATTCATATAATTACTGTTATTTTTAATAGTCTAAGTACTTATAAAGTTATTCCCACTCAATTGTAGCTGGAGGCTTACCACTAATATCATATACCACTCGAGAAATACCTTGTACCTCATTAATAATGCGATTAGAGACACGACCAAGAAAATCATAAGGCAAATGCGCCCAATGTGCAGTCATAAAATCAATAGTTTCTACAGCGCGTAATGAAATCACCCAGTCGTATTTACGACTATCACCCATTACACCTACCGAGCGTATAGGTAAGAAGACAGTAAACGCCTGACTAACCTTATTATATAAATTAGTATTATGCAGCTCTTCAATTAAAATTGCATCTGCGCTACGCAATAAATCACAATACTCTTTCTTGACTTCACCAAGGATACGTACGCCTAAACCAGGCCCAGGAAATGGATGTCGATATAACATATCATACGGTAAATCCAACTCAACACCAATCTTGCGCACTTCATCTTTAAATAATTCTTTCAATGGCTCAAGCAAACGAAGCCTCATTCCTTTTGGAAGACCACCTACATTATGATGTGATTTTATTATATGCGCTTTACCAGTAGTAGAAGCTGCGGACTCAATAATATCTGGGTAAATTGTACCTTGCGCCAACCATCTTACTCCAGCTTGCCTACAAGCTTCTTCATTAAATATTTCTACAAACAAACGACCAATAATCTTGCGTTTAGTTTCTGGTTCAGCAATGCCAGCTAGCCCACTCAAAAAACGATGCTCTGCCGACACATGCACAATATTTAACCCAAAACGAGTACTAAACATCTCTAAGACTAGATTAGCTTCATTCAAGCGCAATAAACCATTGTCAACAAAAACACAAATTAGGCGCGTACCAATGGCACGGTGCAACAACATTGCAGTAACTGAAGAGTCGACGCCACCTGATAAACCTAGAATAACACGGTCCTCCCCTACCTGCTCACGGATGCGTTCAATCAAATATTCAATAATAGTCGATGTAGTCCATAAAATCTTACATTCACAAATATTTAAAACAAAACATTCTAATATACGCTTACCCTGGTAAGTATGTGTGACTTCTGGATGAAATTGCACACCATAAAAACGTTTTTCTTCATTGGCCATCATAGCGACCGGGCAACTATCAGTACTAGCAATAGTTGTAAAGTTTGCTGGAATAGAGGTAACTATATCACCATGACTCATCCATACATCTAATAGAGTTTTATTCGGCAGACTAATAATGTCTTCCATGCCACGCAATAGCGCACATTCATTGATGACTTCAACTTGCGCATAGCCAAACTCACGACCTTTGGAAGTCTGTACACACCCGCCTAACTGTATCGCCATAATTTGCATACCGTAACACACACCCAATACTGGCAAACCGGCATTAAATACATATTCTGGCGCACGTGGGCTATCATCTGTGATAGTGCTATCCGGACCACCAGAGAGAATAATACCATTAGGATTAAAAGTACGAATCTGTGCCTCATTCACATTCCAGCTCCATAGCTCACAGTAAACACCAATTTCGCGCACACGACGAGCGATTAATTGACTATATTGCGAACCAAAATCAAGAATAAGAATGCGATGTTGATGAATATTCTCTTGCATAAAAACACGTTCCGGAAAAGACATAATCAAAGAGATATGATCACATATCCTGAAAAACGAGACATTAATAAATTATCGCATGACGCAATCTATACGCCATTCATATTAAGCTCAATAAGCCATACGACTACATAATTAACTCATTCGGTAATTTGGCGATTCTTTAGTGATAGTCACATCATGTACATGGCTTTCCTGAATACCGGAACTACTAATCCGCACAAACTCTGCTTTTGTGCGCAGTTCATTAATAGTAGCGCAACCAGTTAAACCCATACAGGCACATAACCCACCCATCTGTTGATATATAATAGCTTTCAGCATACCTTTATATGCTACACGACCCTCAATACCCTCTGGTACTAATTTATTAACAGCGTTATCAGCTTGAAAGTAACGATCAGCAGAACCTTTAGACATTGCGCCTAACGACCCCATACCACGATAAGATTTAAACGAACGTCCTTGATAAAATTCAATTTCACCCGGTGATTCTTCAGTACCGGCTAACATAGAACCAACCATTACGCAAGAAGCACCAGCCGCTATAGCCTTAGCAATATCACCAGAAAAACGAATGCCACCATCAGCAATCACCGGAATATCTGTACCCTCTAAAGCACCAACTACATCAGCTATAGCTGTAATCTGTGGCACACCTACACCCGTTACTATCCGAGTAGTACAAATAGATCCAGGTCCAATACCTACTTTTACTGCACTTACCCCAGCCTTAACTAAGGCTTTTGCACCATCCGCAGTAGCAACGTTACCACCCACGATCGGCAAGCTAGGGTATTTGGCATGAATTTCACGAATACACTGTAAAACCCCTGCAGAGTGGCCATGTGAAGAATCGACCAGCAGCACATCAACACCTGCAGCGACTAGAACATCTATATACTGTATATTACCAGAACCAGCACTTACTGCAGCACCTACACGTAATCGCCCAAACTCATCCTTACACGCGTTAGGTTTACGCTCTGCTTTTTGAAAATCTTTAACAGTAATCATCCCCAGCAGATGGAAACTATTATCTACGACTAGTGCTTTTTCAACACGTTTTTCATGCATTTTTTGCAATACAATTTCACGAGCTTCACCTTCTTGTACTGTAACTAAACATACTTTTGGCGTCATCACTGCAGTAACTGGTTGACTCAAATCAGTCACAAAACGTACATCACGACCAGTGATAATACCTACTAACTCATTATTTTTAGTGACAACAGGATAGCCAGCGAAACCATTATGCCTAGTCAATAATTTAATTTCTTCTAAGGTAGTTTCAGGAGTAACCGTTTGTGGATTGGTCACTACACCACTTTCATATTTTTTTACTCGGCTAACTTCTTCAGCTTGGCGCTCAAGAGACATGTTTTTATGAATAAATCCCATACCACCTTCCTGAGCTAATGCTATCGCTAAACTAGATTCAGTTACAGTATCCATAGCTGCGGACAGCATAGGGATATTTAGGCGGATATTTTTTGTTAGTTGAGTGCTAAGTTCAGCGGTATTAGGCAGAACCTTGGAATAGGCAGGAATCAAAAGTACATCATCAAACGTCAGTGCTTCTTTAGCAATGCGTAGCATGGATTATATCTCACTAAAGTGGCTGTGAAAGGGACAGAAGATATTGCCATAACAATATACAAATAGTAATAGGTTGCCTTCAGCGCTTTATTAAAAAACCCTTGCTTACCTGCTTACCTATTTAAGCATAAAATATAAAATAGTTTAATACATACTTTAAAAATTCACCCAGATCATAAATAGTTATCTAACTAAGCTAGTATTTTACTATGATTTAATACAAGTATGATTCCATTGAGAATCAAGCAAATGTAAGTATTTTATTAAAAAATTTAACTTTTAGTCACATAGACCACATCTTAAAACTATAAAAAATCTCACGTAGATATATTATGCAATATTAAAAAATAATAGTTCAATTAATAAAAATAACTTTTAAGTAACAGAGGATCATCCAATATAGCGTTTAAAAATATAATATCAACTCATCTGATAATGTCACTTGATCTAAATGTATTGTAAGTATCACTAACCTTATAAAAAAGCAATATTGCCTAATATTTTATAGCAAGCTTAAGGATATCATCCTATGATTTAAAGTATCATTTTACCTTATATCAAGATATTGCTTATCTCTACTAATATGAATAATATGCGCTAAAAACCAGTTAACTAACATCAATAAACACAGTATACTAAATGAGCATTAATTATATTAATTTACTGAAACAATATGAAATATTAATAATAAACACGTACCATTTACTATATCTCCACGTTATATTAGTAATAACTGCAATGATGAATATGTTTATTGCTAAATTTTTATCAATCTGGAAGTATCGATCATTTTACTAATATTCAAATAATTAACTACTCTAATTAATATTAGACGACAATTATAGTCATAATAATAATTATGAATTACGTTAAACGACTATCTAAATATATACTAGAAGCAATTAGTAATATATATTTTACATTATCTATAATAATATCCATATTAGCGACAGAAGAATAAAATGGCGTATCTATTTAAATTATAGCATCTCCTGTAATAGGCTATACAAAAATAATACATTAAAGCTATTCTTGCAAAAAAATTGAGCACACTTACTAATAATTTATAATTATACAAATATCAGTATACATATGACACAATTAATAAAATATATAATAGCAACCATCAAATACTAAATAACTAACTTTATACTAATCCTAAAGGAGATTATTTTACACTATAATTAACTAAAAGCAATTAGCTAACTATTATCACTAGCACGCTAATTAATAGAATAGCTATAAACTGCGGACTACTGACAATAATCACACAAACTTAACCTAGCAAGTATATAAATCGAAAGTTCATTAATAACTAGATAACAAATTAGATTAAAAATCTACTTTTATATACAAAACTTTCTTTTAGTAAATTACGCTGTACTTAAAATTACACTTAAACAAAATGTAAATTTAAGCATTTATAAAATCTAAATACTATCAAAACTAGTAAGGCACTACTAAATAATAGGTAATAATTTTACTAAATTAAATCATATAAATAACTCAAATAATTATTGCTAGGTAGCCATGCACCAAATCTAGCAATATAAACATAAACCAATAACTAAAAGTACAACAACATCACCAAGAGCAATATATCTCTATAATACTAACCACAATAACACATACTTAAACCAATTATATGTATATATAATTTTATCTTACTCATCCACTATCTATGATAACTACTAAAATCACGTGCTATTTTATATCAAAATTTCTATAAGAGAGCACAAGATACTATATAGCTAGAACGTATTTATTACTCATTTTTTTGGAAAAGAACAGAATTATTCAATACTCTATGGAAGATAAAATATTTATCCATAAGTTATCAGTATTTAATATAATTTCATAAAACAGACCAAATATCGTTATCAAATCAAAAAAATCCATACTCATTAAAAATATTAACCTAATTATACATGAATAACCTAGTAATAGTAATTACAAAACTAAAGGAGCATTGTAATACGTATTGATTTCTATCGTGATAGCCAGAAAACTAAGAGCTGATTTTAGCATTAAAAATATATTAAATTAACTATATGTGTTGGCGCAATAAAGAAATATTCAAGATAATTAAAATTTCTATATCTAGCTACAAGATATAGCATATCCAATAAATTTAGGCTTCAAGGATAATTTTCAAGATAATAAGTAAATGACTATTTTAGTATAATGAGTAACTAACAATATTGATACTAGATAAAAATAAAAAATACACCTAATAAATTCATACTCATACTAAAATAATTATATTACTCTAATCAATAAGTACCCAATAAAATACTTTACTTAATTAATAAAATAATCAAGAACTAAATATTAATAATTTCTGATACAGTTATAAAAACTCATACCTTTATTAATAATAAACGTGATAAGCAATATATGTTACTCTATACTGATGAATAATAGTATACGATATAATCAGTTAAAATAAATTACAGAACAGTACTTACCTTTAAGTAAAGATGATTATGCACTATTGTACATAATTAATAAAAGAACTCTACATAATACGTATTACTATAATTTCAATAATAATTATATTTAATAAATAATCATCTATTTTTTCTTAAGATAAATCATTAAGCGCTTACGTTTGCGTAGTTGATTGCGCTTAAGTAGATTACATTTTTCACTAAATGGATTTTTTCCCTCTTTTAGTTGAAGGTGAATTGGTGTTCCAATTACCTTTAATGAGTGACGAAAATAGTTTATTAAATAACGCTTATACGAATTAGATAAATCACTTACCTGGTTGCCATGAATTACTACAATTGGTGGATTATATCCACCTGCATGAGCATATTTTAACTGTACACGACGCCCCCCCGTTAATGGCGGAGGGTGAGCGTCAATTGCCCGACGCATAATCTTCGTAAGCATTGATGTATTTATTCGATTAGTTGCGCAAGTGTAAGCCTCTAACACTAATTTAAAGAGATTATTTATACCGCTACCATGCAGCGCAGAAATAAAAAGCACACGAGCAAAGTTAACAAATCCTAGACGTAGATTTAATATATCCTTTACATGTATGCGTTCTTCTTTGTTAATACTATCCCACTTATTAACTATAATTAAAAATGAACGCCCACTGTCGAGGATAAAACCAAGCAATGAGAGATCCTGGTCAGAAACCCCTTCATGTGCATCGATGACTAATAATACTACATTAGAATCTTTAATAGCCTGTAATGTTTTAATTATTGAGAACTTCTCTACCGTTTCCGTTACCTTTCCGCGCTTACGTAATCCAGCAGTATCAATAAGTATATATTTACGCTTATCATGCACCATCGAAATATAGATACTATCACGAGTAGTACCTGGCATATCATACACGACTAAACGTTCTTCACCAAGAATACGGTTAGTCAACATAGATTTACCTACATTAGGGCGCCCAATAATCACTATCTTAATCGGCATATCTGGTGAGTTATAGTTAACTCCCATATAATGTTTAACCGTATCAAAATTTTGATCATGTTCTTTTGAACATAATCTAACACTCTTATCTTCTTCAGTGAATCTAATTGCACGCTCTTTTATGGAAGCAAATGGCAACAATATATGATCAACTAATTGTCTAATACCACGACCATGGGAGGCGGCGATAGCATGGACTTTATCTAAGCCTAAAGAGTAAAATTCGGCAATAGCAATATCTGGATCCAAACCATCAATCTTGTTAACTATTAAACAAGTCATCTTCTGGCTAACGCGCAAATACTGAGCAAGATCCTCATCAGCTGGCATCAGGCCAGTTTGAGCATCTACTATAAATAAAACAATATCAGCTTCCTCAATAGCCAAAAAAGACTGACTTTCCATTAGCATTTCTACGCCATCTTTCTGACTGCCGATACCGCTAGTGTCAATAATAATAAATTCATTACCCTTAACTTCAGCGTGCCCGTACTTACGATCTCGCGTTAACCCTGGAAAATCAGCTACTAGTGCATCACGTGTCTTTGTTAGGCGATTGAATAAAGTTGACTTACCTACATTCTCGCGTCCAATTAGCGCGACTACAGATATCATATTTCATGCCTTAATATTATTTTACAAATAAGATATTATTGCACTACAGATATATATTCATACTGTAGCATGTAAAATAAAAAAAATGCTAATATTATTAGTATTTAAAACACATAGTTTAACGGCCTAAAAAATTTTTAGGTATTAAAGTTTATAAGAACTAACCAGTTAAAGCATGAACTTTCCCACTGCGTGCCTGAATAAACAATTTATCACCCGCTACTAACGGGGTAGATAGGAAGCCAGATTTATCCACTAACTGTTGGGCAATAAAACGACCACTAGCGGGATCAACCCAGTGTAAATACCCTTTAGCATCACCAGTCAATAAATAACCATGAAACATAACTGGCGGCGTTAATTTACGATACAATAGATCATTTTGAATCCATATTGTTACTCCACTCTTAGCATTTAATGCTAACAAGCGATCATGCTGATCAACTAAATAAATATAACCAGCATTAACTATAAAGTCATGTACTGAACTTAATTTACGCTGAAATATAATCCTACCAGAACGTAAATCTAATGCCGTTAAGTTACCATTATAACCCAATGCATACACTATATCTTCAATGATCACCGGCGTAGTGTCTACATCATTTAGGTGCGCAATCTGATCAGAACTACTAGGCTGGGAAATACGCTGCCGCCAAATTAGTTGCCCTGTCTCCATCAATATAGCATTTACATAACCATTATCATCACCGATAATAATTACACCAAAAGCAACGGCTGGTGCAGATTCACCCCGTAACGACAAAAAAGGCATATCAAGATTAATTGTCCATCTAACCTTGCCATTAGATGCATTCAGTGCCTGCAGATTACCATTAGATGTATGAATAAACACCATACCATTACTAATCACCGGGCAAGAAATTGCTTCACCGGCAACTCTAGATATCCATGCTACACTACCATCACTAGTATTTAATGCGTAAACAACTGCTTTTTCACTACTTATATAAATTTTATCACCTGATGCAACTAAATTACCTAGCAACAATGCTGTTGAGAGGCCACTAAGGGAGAAATTTGTATGTTTAGAAAGATCTACTTTCCATTTTTCTATGCCACTAATAGCGTTTAATGCTTTCACTATGCCATAATGATCAGCAGCAAAAATAGTATTTTTCTGATAAGATGGACGTAAATGAGAATAAGACTTAGAAGTACCATCACCAATTGAAGTGCTCCATATCTTGTTTGGCGTAAATTGATTTTTAACTTTCGGTAATGGCGACATAGTAACTACGTCTTCGTTCTTAAGTAATAACGAACATCCACTCAAGAAAGCAGCAAACACTAAAACAACGAAAAGTGTTTTATGCAATTGCATGAAGATGACCTTCATTAGATAAATTATTTAACTTAATTTGCAATAATGCCTTAAGCGCTAGAGAAACTGTAGACTTAAGGCCTTTACTATAAGCTTCGCGAGCACCTTCAGTATCGCCCTTGACTAACAATATATCACCGCGTGTATCCTCTACTAGCGATGTCCAGCTTTCATCTTTCACCTTGTCTAACGTTTTTAGCGCAGCACTGCATTTTTTTTCCTGTAGCTGTATACGAGCTAAACGTAAGTTAATTTGCGCAAGCAGATTAACATCTTTAGTATAAAGCTGCGCTTCTATTAGTTGCTGCTCAGCTTTAGAAAAATTATTTTGCTTAACAAAATGCTTAGCTAACTGCAATGCAACTAATACACCATAGCTATTGATGTTATTCTCAACAAATCTCTCTACGGTAGCCACATCTTCAGAGGTGCCAGTTACTAAAAGATCACTAGCTTCCTGGTAAGATTGCAGTACCTCTACCAGATTAATACCTTGATCTTTTTGCCAAAAATACAAACTAAATATAGCAGCGATTCCTATTACTACCAATACTATTAGTATTTTAGTATTTTTAGCTAAGTACTGAAATACGGAGTTAAAATATTTGTTTTTAGCAGTATAAATTACCAAGGCCGCTTTCTCCTTAATGTAATATTTGAGCCAAACGGGCGGCAGTTTCACTTTGTAATAGCGTTTCTTGCTCACCACTACGAAGATTTTTTACCACTACTTGATCTGCCGCTACTTCATTTTCACCCAAGATTAATACGATACGAGCCCCCCATTTATCTGCATTAGTAATCTGCTTTTTAAAATTACCACCACCATAGTTAGTCATAAATTTTAGATGCGGTAACGCGTCGCGTGCTTGTTCTGCTAGCTGTATTGCTGCACTCTTTGTACCTATGCCGGAAGAGATTATGTAAACATCAACAACAAATGGCATATAAAAATTTGGATTTATTGTTTGCATTAATAATACTAGACGCTCTAATCCCATGGCACAGCCTAAGGCTGGCAGTGCACGCCCTCCTAATTGCTCCACCAAACTATCATAACGACCACCAGCACATACAGTACCCTGCGCACCTAGACTAGTGGTGACCCATTCAAACACCGTACGATTATAGTAATCTAAACCACGCACTAAACGCTCATTAATAGTATATTGGATACCTGCTTGTGTTAAAAGTTTACATAATCCAAGAAAATGAACACGTGATGCTACATCCAGATACTCAGATAAGCGTGGAGCATTATTCAATAATATCTGCACTTTAGGGTTTTTAGAATCCAGCACACGCAATGGATTGCGATACATACGACGTTTACAGTCTTCATCTAATTCGCTAACATGCTGCTCGAGAAAACCTACTAGCGCCTTACGATAATTATTACGCGCTTCTAGCGAACCAATGGAATTTAGCTCTAACTTAACATGTATATCAATGCCTAGCGCTTTCCACCAGCGAGCAGTCAGCAAAATTAATTCAGCATCAATATCTTCGCCATGTAAACCAAATACTTCCACGCCTAACTGATGAAATTGTCGATAGCGACCCTTTTGCGGACGCTCATAACGAAACATTGGCCCAATGTACCAAAGACGTTGTTCTTGATTGTGGAGTAAACCATGTTCAATTCCTGCGCGAACACATCCAGCCGTACCTTCCGGACGCAAGGTAAGACTATCACCATTGCGATCATTAAAAGTGTACATTTCTTTCTCTACAACATCAGTCACTTCACCTAGCGCACGCTTAAATAATGGTGTCTGCTCTACAATTGGTAACCGTATTTCGCGATATCCATAGCAGTCAAGTACCTGCTTAAGGACACTTTCAACATACTGCCATAATACAGTATCTTTCGGCAGGCAGTCGTTCATGCCGCGGATGGCTTGAATGTTCTTGGCCACGTCAGCTCTCTATCATTATCTGAAAAATAAACTCAATTATAAGAACCTGATTACTACTGACTAAATGAAAAACTATTGACTTTTTTTAATGTATAAGAAAATATAAAAAATTCTCTATTTTGATAAACAGCTTATATTTATAGTATATTGACAGAGATATGATTAGCTTTATCAATCATTAATGCCTTTGCGCGAATTTTTGCCTCCAACTGGTCAATTATTTGCGCATTGTCAAAGCGCTCTTTTTGACGCATACCATCCTCATAAAAGCTACTTTCATTATAACCACCAGTGACACCTATAGTTGAAACTAACGCTTCACCTAGTCCATTCACCACGCAGCCAATAATCGATACGTCCATTGGTACAATAATATCTTCTAAACGCTGCTCTAATGCATGTACTGTACCAATTACATCAAATTCCTGACGTGAACAAGTTGGGCAAGCAATAAAATTAATACCACGAGCACGAATACGTAACGATTTTAGGATATCAAAGCCAACTTTTACTTCTTCCAACGGATCAGCTGCAAGCGAAACGCGTAGGGTGTCACCAATACCCTCTGATAGCAATAACCCAATACCTATGGCTGACTTAACTGCACCACTACGAGCACCACCAGCCTCAGTGATACCAAGGTGTAACGGTTGCTCAATATGTGACGCAAGCAACCTATAAGACTCTACCGCTAAAAATATATCAGATGCTTTAACGCTAACCTTAAATTGATCAAAATTTAAACGATCGAGGATATCTATATGGCGCATAGCAGACTCTAAAAAAGCTTCTGGTGTTGGTGCAGCGTACTTTTTACGTAAATCTTTCTCTAGCGAACCGCCGTTAATACCTATGCGGATTGGAATATTCTGATCACGCGCGCAATCTACTACCGAGCGGATACGTGATTCATTACCAATATTACCAGGATTAATACGTAAACAATCCACACCATATTTCGCTACTTGTAACGCAAGGCGATAATCAAAATGAATATCGGCAACTAGCGGTACATCTACCTGTTGTCTGATTAACTTGAACGCCTTCGCAGCTTCCATAGAAGGAATTGAAATACGAACAATATCAGCACCAATACGCTTTAGTAATTTAATTTGGTTAACAGTCGCAACCACATCAGTGGTACGAGTATTTGTCATTGACTGAACAGTAATAGGAGCACCGTCACCAATAGGCACATGACCAACATAAATACGTTTTGATTTTCGTCTATTGATATGCACGTTATTATACATGACTTACTCTCTATTTGTAGCTCTGTCTAAAATATCACTACCTTTACAACGTAATTAATACGTGGAGATAATTATATAAGCAATACGATATAATGCAATGAACTGACTTAAATTCACTAACTTACCTTAATAATATATATACTACTATAGGTACGCCTATAATAAGATTATATAGAGCGAAACCTATTACATTTAAATTATTAACATTTTTTGCAGAACACTAAACAAATTTTTATTTGTAGCGTCAATGATCTACAACCAATAATCTGATGTAAATACTATTACTAAGAATTTAAGATTATTAGTAATTATGATCTCCATATCAGTAACACAATGTAATATCTAAGTGTATACAGCCTGCTGCACATTTCCTAGCTATATTTACCGTTATGTAACGCTACAATAGACTACTGTAAAATCGTATGCTCAGCATACATCGCAGTATCATTATCAATGGATGTAATAATATTATTGATTAATGGAATAGTACTATTATTATTTTTTTATTATTTAATAATTCCTGTTTACCTTCGTTTTGGGTTAACGGCATATATGGCTGATAAGCCATCGTAGCTATTTCCTCCTGCTGAGCTTGGTGATTTTGCCACCACCAAACACCAGTTATGATAACTATTATTAATATTATCCACCAAATAAAGCTAATCAACCAACCATCACGTTTTTTGCGGTATTTACCTAATGAAAAATTCTGTATTGGGGCCACTTTAACTATTTTTTGCGGAGCCTGCTCCGTCAAATTTGGCAATAGTTCATCCTCAGGAATATGCACTAGCTTAGCATAAGAACGGATATAACCACGCACAAAGGTCGAAACAAGATCGGAAGAAATATTATCTTTCTCGATATCGCACACGGTAGATTTTTTGAGGCATAGACGTTCCGCTACAGTCTGGCGACTTAACCCTAGTTGTTCACGAGCTTGACGCAAGCGTTGGCCCGTTGTCATATATTCACTTTTATCTTGGTTTGCTTCATTATTCATTAGTTAGAAACTACTGGTACTGTTTGAATTGTAAAAAACTGAGCGCTAACTTTTTACTATAGCGCTAAACGGCATCATGACACCCTATGCTAGCGCAGCAGAATGCATCTATAACCATAAACTACGGCTACTAATCAACAACACCTATCTATCACCAATAAATAAAAGTTACCACTAAGTGTGGCCTACCTTATCTAAATTAGTTCCCTGTCTTTGCTAACAGCAAAATATCTTTTACGAATCAATATGCAGTGCACAAGTCAACAATAGTTGCATTTTTATCATTTTTATATTTGATAAACAGTAACCTACGCTCTTCTAGCTATCTATCCGTGACTTAAATACAATACTATTATAATAGTACGATACCACTAAATAAGTATTATACTACTATATACTGCCCTAAAATATAAAAAACACACCATAATTATCTAATATGCTATGATTGCCTAACATAAGTTCGAGTATTTACTAATAAAACTGTGTAACGAAATATTTATGTTAATTAGGTATATATAAAAAATAAAATAAATAATTAATATTAAACCAAACATATTTATCTTATAAATATATATTTATCTTAATAAATATATCTATAAGCATATTTCTAAACTCTACCACCTAAATCTCTTGTGTTCTATTAGAATAAATCTTCTGGGACATATAAAGCGTATATTAAATATTGTGCACAATTTTTAGTAACACATCGTAATAATTAACTCAGAATAACAATGATAAGATTCTTGATCTTATACTAATACTTATGCATTTATATATATTATTAGGACGTCTAGATACCTTTAAAAAATAAAATAATTTAATAAAATTCATAACACCCGCACATCAATAGCATCTTCTATCTTTTTATTTTTTAGGGTTCTCTGAGTGCGATCTATTACCTCTCCAACTAACTGCCCACAAGCAGCATCAATATCAGCGCCACGGGTTCTACGAATAATCGTAGTAAAACCATACTTCATCAATACTTTCATAAAACTATCTACTCTGCTATTAGCACTACGACTATAAGGCGCTCCGGGGAATGCATTCCATGGAATCAGGTTAATCTTACACGGCGTGCTCTTAAGTATTTCTGCCAACTGATGCGCATCTTTAGTACTATCATTAACATATTCTAGCATTACGTACTCAATCGTTACTCGACCCTGGTTAGCTTTAGATTTCGCAAGATAACGACGTACTGCAGCCAAGACACTCTCTATATTATACTTAGAGTTCATTGGCACAATCTCATTGCGAATTTTATTATTTGGTGCATGTAACGATATCGCTAACGCTACATCGATCATATCGCTCAACTTATCTAAAGCAGGTACGACGCCAGAGGTAGATAAAGTAATACGACGTTTAGATAAACCAAAACCAAAATCATCCTGCATAATCTTGATTGCTGACACTACATTCTTTAAATTAAGCAGTGGCTCCCCCATACCCATCATCACTATGTTAGTAACAGGTCGCGCATCTGTAAATTTCATTGCGCGAATAATTTTTATCGCTCGCCATACTTGACCAATTATTTCAGATACGCATAGATTACGATTAAAACCTTGTTGAGCAGTTGCACAAAATTTACACTCTAGAGCACACCCTACCTGAGATGAAAGGCATAAAGTAGCCCGATCACGATCCGGAATATAGACCGTTTCAACCTGCTGCGTGCCTACTCCAACTGACCACTTAATCGTGCCATCGACTGAGTATTGTTCTTTAATGACGTCTGGGGCACGAATCTCAGCAATTTGCTGTAATTTATTACGTAGTATTTTATTAATGTCAGTCATACATCTAAAATCATCGCAATAATAATGATATATCCACTTCATTACTTGATTAGCGCGAAAAGGCTGCTCGCCTATTTGCCTAAAAAACTCGCGCATTTGCTGACGATTAAAATCTAATAGATTTATTTTTGTCACAGTAGATTGCTCTGTGTTCATGAGTTTAGGTATTACCAGAGAATAATGTTTACGACAGAATACTTAGATAAAATAGACTCTATTATAATGCTCTTCAGCTTAGTTATTACATATTATATCACTAAATAATGAAAATAATTTATCCATTGATCATCAAATAATTAAGAAAATAATATTATTACAACTCACTGCAACTACAAGTCTAGCTATGACTGAAAATAATAAAAATTAACGTAAGCAAATTTCACTTTTTGAAAAGAAGCAAGCTATTTCACGCTGAGCGGATTCTATAGTATCAGAGCCATGAACAGCATTCGCAGTAACACTATCTGAATAATCAGCCCGTAGAGTACCAGCTAATGCATTATCTGGATTAGTTGACCCCATAATATCACGATTACGCTGTACGGCGTTTTCCGCTTCCAATACTTGTACCACAATCGGTCCTGAAGTCATAAACGCAATTAAACCATCAAAGAATTGGTAACCTTTGTGCTCAGTATAAAAATATTCCGCTTGTTCACGAGTTAAGTGCAACATTTTTAATGCAATAATCTTAAAGCCAGCGCGCTCAAAACGAGTATATATCTCTCCAATATTGTTATTAGCTACAACATTAGGTTTAATAATAGAAAAAGTACGCTCTATAGTCATAATTACCTCTATACTTTAAAGTAGCTAAGATGTAAGCAATAAAGCCAGAATGATTAAATAAATAAAATATATATGCAGTTAATGTTTATCTACTAAAACTAAAATATTTAAAAAATAATTTTTAAACCATTTAAATTTATTCTTATGTGCTCATAAGTTTACCATGAAAGACTGTAGCAGAAACTTTATTAATATAATATTTTTATCCATTAGGCATAGTAATAACTAATAGCGTAATACTAAATAAATTAATTTTTTCACAAAAATTACTGTACAGATATTACTGATACAACTTGGTGCAGAGGCTAGGCCACCTAATATTTAATTAGGTAATATTGTAACTTCCGTAACAAAAAGCAGTATTTAATATCTCGCTGTTTTTATGAATGGTATACCTATTCGATTACCTGGTACTATTATTTGATGATATAATATAATATTATGTATAATATTAATAAGATAGGCTATTACAAATCATTATCATTAAAATATTTAGATCTTTTATCAGTATAGTCTATCTATGTACCAAACTCAATTAATAAATCTTCTACATCTAAGTTTCTTAAGTGAGCCCTAATTACTTAATAAAAAATAATTATACACAACACAACGTGTGCTATCCATTTGTAAATAAAGTAATAATATACAAAAACAACACATATTTCACACCTATTAATATATGCTAGATAGGCTGTCAAAATTAATTAGCGATTGCTGCATACCTCAAATGTATCAGACATCTAACATTTTAACTAGACCATTAATAAAATAATGATGTTCAGATGAACAATATAGGCTCTGAATTAAAATATAGATAAGAAATAATCAGTGGGTATTGTTAATTTCAGGCCAAAATAAAGTAAGGCGCTATATATACTATATATAACATAGTATACTCTTAATATTTAGATAAAATTTATAATATATAGCATACAAAAACTATAAAGAATACTATTCTCTATATATTTACCCATGTTTAGGTAACCAATTTTAAAAAACTTATAAATTAAAATATCTTAATTATTTTATTAAATTTTAAATGCATAACTTTTATTTCTAGACCAGCTAATCTAGTATATAAAAAATTAACCCATTAGTAATTAAGGCAAATATATATATCAGTATAAATTATATAATAGCTATCAAGCGTTATAGCTAACCTAACAAAAATGCTTAATTAAGATACTGGAGTTATTCAATTTCAATCTTGAATTTAAACCTCACTTAATAAAATCAAGATCAGTAAAGTTAAGATGATTAATATCTTACTGTTTATAAAATATCTAAGCGATCGTATCTTTAGGAACGAATAATCTATTTTATTTTATGAATCTATTTATATATAAACTATTCTAAATAATACATAAATTCTTATCATCAGATGCAGTACAAAATTTTTAACTTATTTAAAAAATAATAAACTATTTATATAATAATATCAATCATGGTTAATCATATTAAATATTATAAGTAACATTAAATAACAGCCTATAATAGGTGTTAATTATGTAATAGACACTACTTTGCACTATATTTCTTTATAATTTAATTAATAATAACTATTTTTATAGTACCCTTATTACATATTACAAAAACATTAAAATAGTGATTATATTGATTATTTAGTGTCTAGAAATATTTAGCTTGTGTAGTCCGGTTGATTCATATGCTTACGACCATAAATCATTATCACACTAGAAATTAAAATACATCATACTTATAATTATTAATGCAAATAGCTTTAATCACACATTAACAATTAAATTTAATCTACCAACTATATTACCATAACATCCACTAATATGTTCACTATACCATTAGCATATTCTCTATACTAAGAGAAAAAGCTATACGCTACTTTAAATAAAAATTACTTTACGCCACAAAGCTATCATTATGAATCTAGGACATAATTTAATTATAAGCTGTTTCATATTTAAGCTCTACTTAAAGCGGTGAAAAGAGGCTTTAGTGGCGTCAGGGGGCGCAAACGACCGGTGGATTTACATACTAGTTGAATGGTGTAATCAATCTCTTCTTGTGTCGTAAAACGTCCAATAGAAAAACGGATCGTACTGCGCGCTAATTTATCATTCAACCCTAAGGCACGTAGTACATAAGACGGCTCAAAGTTAGTGGAGCTACAAGCAGAGCCAGATGAAACCGCTAAATCCTTCAATGCCATTATCAATGATTCACCTTGATCATAATTAAAACTTACATTAAGAATGTTAGATATACCTAGTTCTAGATCACCATTTAAATACACTTCTTGTATATTTTTTATGCCATTCCATAAACGATCACGAAGCTGACGTAAGCGTATCATTTCTGATGTCATCTCTTGTTTAGCAATATAATGGGCTTCACCCAAACCAACAATCTGATGTACTGGTAGAGTACCAGAACGCATACCAAACTCATGTCCTCCACCGTGAATTTGCGCTTCAATATGGATACGTGGGGTACGGCGTACATACAAAGCACCAATACCTTTAGGGCCGTAAATTTTATGCCCAGAAAACGACATAAGATCAATCTTTAATTTACCTAAGTCTATAGGTAATTTTCCTACGCTCTGGGTAGCGTCAACGTGATAGATAATATCGTGTGCAAAACATATCTCTCCAATTTTTTCAATATCTTGTATTACACCAATTTCATTATTTACATGCATAATAGAAACAAGAATAGTGTTATCACGTATTGCCGATTCAATGGTTGATAAATCAATAATACCATTACTCTGAGGAACCAAATATGTTACTTTAAAGCCTTCATATTCAAGATGACGACAAGTATCTAATACAGCTTTATGCTCAGTTTTACTGGTAATGATATGTTTACCTTTTTTCTGATAAGAGTGTAACGCACCTTTAATCGCTAGGTTAGTAGATTCTGTCGCCCCTGAAGTAAATATAATTTCACGTGCATCTACTCCTATCAATTCAGCAATTTGATTACGAGCAATATCGACTGCCTCTTCAGCCTGCCAGCCGAAACAGTGAGAATGAGAAGCGGGGTTACCAAAAGTACCATCTAAGGTCAAAAACTGCATTATCTTCTCAGCTACTCGCGTATCCACTGGTGTCGTTGCTGAGTAATCCAAATATATTGGTAATCTCATTACATTAACTCTCCGTGCATTACTTTAAATATTAAAGTATAGCTATTATCTTACTGAAATAAATTAATATTAATAATTTTACTAATAATTACTTATCTATATGACATAATTTATTATTCTAAAATCTAATAACTAGTAACACCTAGCCATTAACGTATGCAGTTAAAATAAAATTATTAAGCAATTAATATATAAAATTAATTAACTCATACTCAAATACATACATCAATAATTTATCGCCAAGCAGAAATTATATAATATAATATAATATAATATTATATTAACTATAATATTAAATTAATAATTGCAATTATAATATAAACTGTTAACTAACTAATATTTATCTAAAAAATATCATCCTAACTATAGCTATTATAATAAATATAAGAGAACTATTTACTCTAGAAAATAGAGATATCCTATATATAAAAAAATCACTAAAATTAGCAATTTTTTTAAAAACTAAACTACTGAAAATATAGTAATTACTGCATAACAATCTTAGACTTTAAAACTAAAATTCAATAAATATCCATTAATGCATTATAACTTAAATTTTAATATTTATGATAAAATCATTTAACTTAGTTAATATTTTTTACCAAACATGATAATCTGTAAAGCCAGAATAAATTGACTTAAGCATGATCATTTAAAAAATTATCATTTATAAACTATAATTAAAAATTAATAGACTAATGAATAAAATCATACAAACGCAAACTTTTTATACAATATAGGTTACCTGTAGCTAATTTTATCTTATTTTCATATCCTATGGAGATTGTGATACTTATCATTATCTCAATAAGACTGAATTCTTATATTAATCATTTCATTAAGTAAATATTACCTACATTAATCCTAAGGTTTTTATTAAAATCTTCTAGTATCCAGCCATTACTCGATATCATTATACATACTGAGAAAATTAAGATTAATTATATTAATTTTTAAAAATTAATGCTTAACCTTTTTA
Organism: Serratia symbiotica str. 'Cinara cedri'; assembly: GCA_000238975.1. GTDB lineage: Bacteria > Pseudomonadota > Gammaproteobacteria > Enterobacterales > Enterobacteriaceae > Serratia_D > Serratia_D symbiotica_A. The sequence goes on from CP002295.1 coordinate 1,303,539, forward strand.
GATTTTTCTTGCAATAAAATAACTTACATAAATAATACACCCCACGCATTGTGTATCTATAATAATTAATCTATATTTAATATAAAAAATTACTATTAGCCCTATAAATAAAATATATACCTTATTTTATAACATTATAATTAAGTAACTTACTGCATAACCTTACAAATAGATTGTAAATACATAAATTGCAATATCTAATACCCCTACTGCGAGAAGGTATACAGTAATACAGAAATAACAATTACTCAGCATATTTACTTTAATTAATAATACCCAAGATACTCTTCTTATCTATTCTAAATAATATACGATGATCTATTATTGTAAGAATAAAAGTCGTATTATTCACTATTAGATGTCTAGCTGTATTTACTAAAATTAAATATAAAATATTATTTATTTTTAAAATTATAAGTATCATGATCTTATTTCATAGTAAGAACATCTATCTGCTACCTCTATAATGTAGAAATAATTAATTACTAGATAAGATATTAGGCAAAGTAACTACTAACTTTACCTAAAATACATAATATTTGCTATCCTATACTAATATATATAAATTTTTAACAACTACTAATTATTATTAGTACTTAACTAGCTCACTACTGAGATGATCATAGATCACTATTCTAATTACCATATTTTTTCCCAAATAATTTAAAGTATTTATACTTAAATATAGTTCTAAAATAATATCCATATCTATTTATTAAGTAACATAAATAAACTGGCCATCGATAAAGTAATAGAAGTCACTTAAACTTTACTATTACAAGATTATGAAGTCATAATTAAGCCTATAAATTACTAAATATTTTAAAAGAAATATATTATAACCTTGCATTATTATATATTCCCCTTCGCACTGAAGTAGTACCTCCTAATAGTGACAAGATAATTCCTAGCTACCATGACTCATGCAAATATAAAATCCTCTGCCCTATAGTAATAGGAGGCTACATATCAGCATTAGTAACTGACTTTAATTATGATATAAAATATCCTAAAATATTTTTAAAAAGGAAAAAGTATTAATAACTAATAGCCTAACACTAATTTACAATAAGTAAAAATAATAAGTAATAAAAAAATAAAAATTATAAATAATACATTTATTCATAAAAAATTTATATATTATACTCCGAATAAATATTGTTTTTATAATATATTATTATAATTTTTAAAATCATAGTAAACTAATAAACAGTGATCAAGGCTATATTGACTAATTTTTAATATAGTAACATATTTTATAATAACAACGCTTTCATTATATTTAAATATTTCATAAGCGAAAACTAATAAACGACGTATTGAGTAGTATAAAATTTCTATTTTATGATTTCATTTAAGTATAGGAATAAAATTAATTAATAATTATAAATTATAAATTATAAATTATAAATTATAAATTATAAATTTAATCATTTATCTAAAATATAACAAACGATATATAGATATATAAAATAAAATAAAATAAAATAAAATAAAATAAAATAAAAAATATATTTCATAATTACTAATCATCATATTTATAATTATTAATAATCATAAAATTAGTGAAATACTCAAATAAAAGAAGTATAATAACTTAAAACACCAATCTAAATTAATAATTATCTTTTATATTTAAATGTCTATGTATCTAGTAAAATATTTGATAATATCTAATATCAGTGATTACTAATTAAGTAATAAATAATATTATAGAGATCTGTAATAATATAATAATTTATTTTAACTAACACTTATTGTCCTTCTCGATTAATGCTAAAATACCACGTAAAATACTTAGTTCCGATTCTTCTAGGCGAGCGCGTGTAAACAAACGACGCAACTTACTCATTACTTTACCTGAATGCGAGTATCGAATAAAACCAATATACCGCAATATTTGCTCAAGTTGCTGATAAAATCGCTCAAGCTCATCAACTAAAGGGTAAGGTATTTTTTCCTGATGCACTTGCCCTCTTTGCTCGTAGTAAAGATGAGCTACGCGAACCTCATACGCTAAGATTTGTACTGCCATCGCTAAGTTTAATGAATTATAATCTGGATTTGCAGGAATAATTACATGATATTGACACTTCTGTAACTCATCATTAGTCAAACCAGCTCGTTCACAGCCAAAAACTAAGGCTACTGGCGCACACTCACTCATTTGTACTATTCGTACCCCGCACTCGCGGGGACCTAATGTTGGCCAAGTTAATGTACGTGTACGTGCACTAGCACCCACTACCAGAATACAACCACTAATAGCATGATCAATAGTATCTACAAAAGTAATATTACTAATAACATCACTAGCGCTAGCAGCCAAAAGAAACGTTTGAGAATCAGGTTTTATTAACGGATTAACTAAATAGAGATTCATTAACCCCATATTCTTCATAGCTCTAGCAGTCGAGCCTATATTCCCAGTATGAGAAGGCTTCACTAAAACAATACGAATATTATGCAACATAAAAACTCTTTAGTATTGTAAAAAGTTAACACATCTTAACCCAATCAGTAGGCGTTCTATTACACATCTGCTATACTTGATACTATTTTTATTATTTAATATCCTTTTGGGAAAATATCCATGCATCCCATGCTGACTATCGCTATACGTGCAGCTCGTAAGGCAGGTAACTTAATTACTAAAAAATATGAAAACCTGGTTACCATAGGAGCTAGTCAAAAATATATAAGTGACTTTATCACTAATCTTAGTCATGATACACATCATCTAATAATTGATGTAATTCATAAATATTATCCAAAACATATTATTATTACTCAAGAACACGGTAAATTATTTGGTGAAGAGCAGAAAGTACAATGGATCATCGATCCTCTAGGGGATACCTCCAATTTCATAAAACATTTTCCACATTTTTCTATCTCTATTGCAGTGCGCATTAAAGACCATACTGAAGTAGCAGTAATATATGATCCGATACGTAATGAATTATTTACAGCTAACCGTGGTCAAGGGGCGCAACTTAACGGTTATCGACTGCGTGGTACCGATGTTAAAAATCTGGATAGCGCAATCCTAGCAATAGATTTTCCATTTAAATGCACAAAAGATACCAATTTACATATCAAGACACTTTGCACAATTTTAACAAAGTGCGCTGATTTTCGACGTACTGGCTCTGCTGCACTAGATCTTGCTTATATTGCCGCAGGACGTATAGATGGATTTTTTGCAATTGATATCAAACCCTATGGCTTAGCAGCAGGGACACTGCTAGTACGTGAATCTGGTAGCTTAGTAAGTAACTTTATTGATACTCATAATCACATGAGTTCCGGCAACATAGTAGCAGGAAATCAACGCATAGTAAAAGCGATACTATCCTTGCTACGTAAGTAACTAGGTAATTCGCAAAAATAAAATATTAAATATACACCTACGAGATAGACAAAATTTTTATAACCATAAGTAAATTAAATAGATACTATCATCTAGTGATGGTATATACTCTAGATTTTAATTACAAGCTAAAATATATTGATCTACTAGTTATCAACTGTAACCTACATATAATATATATACTTATGTGTACAGCGCTTCTGTTTTCGCGTCCTGACTTCCTTCAAAACCTATATATGCAATATATAAACTATTTTAAAAACATCTTCAATATATAATCAGCAACCAAAGAGCAAGATAACATCTTAACTAATTAATTACGAATTAAGATATATAATTATATAATTTTAATGTAATAGCATGAATGGCATAAAAAATAATTATTTCTTAATTAAGCAAAAAGTAAAAATATGACCATTAAAAACTGAACCAAAAAGAAAATTAATACTAATTCCTTAATAATTATATATCAATAATACAGCATTAGTATATGTTAATTCTAATAAAAATAGCCACTATTAATAATAGCCTTAAGATAATTATCACAACAAAAATAAAACTAAGAGTAAACTGACAAACGAGCACAAATATCTAGCACTTTTTGCTTAGTGCTCTTAATGGTAGTAATATCATGAATATTATCCAGTATATCACATATCCAACTAGCCAATTCACGAACTTCGGCCTCTTTAAAACCACGTCGCGTCACTGCTGGAGTACCAATCCGTACGCCAGAAGTAATAAATGCACTTTGCGGATCATTTGGTATTTTATTTTTATTGACAGTAATATTTGCCCTATCTAAAACAGCAGTCACTTCTTCACCAGTAAGATTTTTGCCAGTTAGATCAAGCAATAATAAATGATTATAGGTACATCCGGAAATTACTTTATAGCTACGTTGTAAAAAAACTTCTACCATAGACTTTGCATTCTTAAGTACTTGCTGTTGATAAATTTTAAATACCGGCTCCATTGCTTCTTTCAGCGCTACTGCTTTACCAGCAATGACATGCATTAATGGGCCGCCCTGATTTCCAGGAAATACTGCTGAATTCAATTTCTTATATAATTTTTCATTACCTCTATACGCTAAAATAATACCGCCGCGCGGACCACCTAAAGTTTTATGAGTGGTAGTGGTAACGACATGTGCATATGGCACCGGGTTTGGGTAGACTCCCGCAGCAATTAAACCAGCAACATGCGCCATATCAACAATCAGATAAGCGCCAATACTATCAGCTATTGCGCGCATTTTCTCCCAATTCACAATACCAGAAAAGGCAGAGAAGCCACCAATAATCATTTTTGGCTGATAAATCTGTGCTTTCTTGGCTAAATCGTCATAGTTAATCTGGTATTTTTCATCAACACCATAAGTTATCACCTTATATAATTTACCAGAAAAGTTCACTGAAGAACCATGAGTAAGATGACCGCCATGCGCCAGGTTCATACCTAAAATAGTATCTCCCGGTTGTAATAACGCAGTATATACCGCAAAGTTAGCCTGAGAACCGGAATGCGGTTGTACATTAGCATAATCAGCGCCGAATAGTTCTTTTGCTCGATCAATAGCTAATTGCTCAATAATATCCACATATTCGCAACCACCATAATAACGCTTACCTGGATAACCTTCAGCGTATTTATTTGTAAGTTGTGAACCCTGAGCTTGCATAACACGTGGACTAGTATAATTCTCAGACGCAATTAGCTCGATATGTTCCTCCTGACGAATCATTTCTTGTCTAATTGCATGCCATAGCTCTATATCATAATCAGCAATACTTGTTTTATATTTTAACATCTGGCACCTCCTTCATTCCTTATATACCTTAACTAAAATAAGTTAATTTTAAATCATTAAATAAGTATATTATTGAAGCATTAAATAACAATTGACACTCTCACTTACATAGCAGGGAGAGAGCTGGATATAAGTTTTAAACAAACTACTGCCTTAAGATTATATAAGATATTTACTTAATACACTAATCCCATTAAAATATTCCTGGTATTTACACTACAATTTTTCCAAAAGTTAATAACCATAGTTATTAACTATCTACTATTGTAATAAAAAAATAATTTGCTTACATAATATAGCTAAATAAAATAATATTATTTTATTTCTATAATACGCTCGTCCCTTCCATTATTATTTTAACCCATAAAATCATACATCAAGATATCTAAAATTATGCAATTTTAAACTAATATTCTTAATAAACACTCGTATTAAATAACTACTTTATCTGATTTATGCCCCTAATAATCACCGTATAAGTATATTATAGCAAAACCTTACATATTAATATTAATTATTAAGATGTAATATATCATGCTTTATGCATAAATAAAATAGATATTCTAAAAGACTATATTGTCTATTCTTCTTTAGAAAAAAGAATTAATAATATATTCAGTATTACTTTAAAAAAAATATAGCTTTTAATTACTAAATCCTTTTATTTTAGTTGTGATTATATTAATCATGCTAACCTTAGGTAAAGATACACAAACATGATAGTGTCTAAAATATTTAATCAATATATCGATTAATTATTTATTACCAATTTTTACGCCCAAAACCTGACGTAATAGGATAGCGACGACCTTTACCGAAATTACGAGCAGTGATACGCGGTCCAATAGCGGCCTGACGACGCTTATATTCATTAACATCCACTAGATGAATTACTTTACGTACAACATCCTCATTAAATCCTGCCGCAGATAAATCATCAATTGATTTATCGCACTCAACATACCCCTCAAGGATTGCATCTAGAATATCATAAGGCGGTAAACTATCCTGATCGCATTGATTCAACACCAACTCAGCGGAAGGTGGGCGCTCAATAACTTGCCTTGGGATCACGTAAGAAATATCATTACGATATATAGACAACTTAAATACTAAGGTTTTCGACACATCTTTAAGCACATCAAAGCCGCCAGCCATATCGCCATATAATGTGGTGTAACCTACTGCTATCTCACTTTTATTACCAGTAGTTAATACAATACGTTGACGCTTGTTAGATAGTGCCATCAGTATCATCCCACGACATCTTGCCTGAAGATTTTCTTCAGTACTATCTAGGTTAGAATCTACAAACAGCGATGATAACTGCCCTATAAAGGCATCAAAGATTGGTTCAATAGATACGATATTAAATTCTACGCCAAGAATTGCAGCCTCCTCTCTGGCACTAGCGATACTAATATCTGAAGTATACCGAAATGGCATCATCAATGCTTGCACGTTATCTTTACCTAACGCATCAACGGCAATAGCTAATGTTAATGCTGAATCAATACCACCAGAAAGACCTAATATAACACCATTAAAACTATTTTTAGTCACATAATCACGTACCGCTAACACTAATGCTGAATACATCTGAGACAATTGCGATAATTCGCTAGTCGGTGCGTACATTGGTATTATCTCTAGATCATTAAATTGTAACTGCATTACATGCTCAGTAAAAGAAGCTAATCTATGAGTAATATTACCAAAGGCATCCACTACCTTTGAACAACCATCAAAAATTAGTTCATCCTGACCGCCAATTTGGTTAAGGTAAATCAATGGTAAATGAGTGCGCTGGCAGTGATCTATTATAAGCGCATTACGAATGTAAGACTGCTCATAATGATATGGTGATGCATTGATAGATAATATTATTTCGGCATTGGCGGCTTTAGCAGCGTCCACGAGTTCCGGACACCATAGATCTTCGCAGATTAACAATCCTAAGCGATAACCCTTCAAGCCTACTACACATGTCTTGCTACCAGCGTGGAAGTAGCGCTGTTCATCAAATACACCATAGTTTGGTAACTGCTGCTTGAAATAGCGAGTTAATACACGACCCTCCGAAAATAAAGATAACGCATTGTATAGCTTATTATTTTCACGCCAATGATGACCAACCATAATTGCAACATTACGCGATGCTTGTTGTAAGCGTTGTAACTGGACAATACATCGCTGATAAAAATCATTACGATATAGTAAGTCTTCTGGTGGATAACCACACAGAGCCAGTTCGGTAAACATAATCAGATCAATACCAGCCCCCTGATAACCTTGCACGATCTGCAACATACGTTCAGCGTTACCTTCAATATCGCCAACTAACAAATTAAGCTGAGCTAAGACGATGGACAGTGATCTACTCATTATTTATCATCCCACTTAATATTTCTAATAATATTATATTATAAATGTTACCAAGATAAATAGAGTAGCATTTAGATATTCTACATGACTTGTTTAGATACTCACATCAGATGAGCAGTAAGCATTTTTGCTTAAAAATATTAAAATCTGCGGCATGGCAGTATAACAAGTTATAAAGGCATATAGTCATTCCCGGGATATATAAGGCATAAATTACATTACCTTTAGTGATTACGCATATATTACAATCAAGACCAAGCAAGCGCGTTAATAAATTAGCGACAATGCATAGTGTCTATCGCATCGCGTCCTACTCTAGAGCATTATCAATCACTAATACTAGTTTTCGTAGTTATCTATGTTTAATAGATAAACTTAACTATATTACGCAATATTATACATATTTATTTATCACTAGTTATTAAATAAATTATATATTTTTATCTAAATAAGACTTTCTCATATGAGATTATTAGATGCCAGAGATGACCCGATATTAGCGTACAAAGTTAATATCTTAAACAAGAATAGTGTCTGGAATAAGAGATAAAATACAGATAGTGTGTGTTAATATAAGGCCTTATACTAATAGTAGTGTTAATATAAGGCCTTATCTAATTTTTTTGGCTATTGTCTTTGTGTAACAAAATAAACAATAAAATTGTATAGAGTACAAATCACTATTACTGCATAATGAACACATTTTATCTTTATATATTATGAAATACTAGCAGCGTATGTCGTAACTATAGATTATATCATCTATCTGTAAGCAATATACTTTACCGCCAATGAGGATAATTTTCTCTGTTATTGTCTATAAGTATAAACTCTCTAACTGTATATAAACTATCTAAATATAAACAAATCATTATAACTCCAATAATTACCTCAACAATTAAATTTAATTCATAATAATCAACATTTTCTTCGTAAATAAACTAATATTAAATTATGTTACTATTTTAGGCTAATGAATCAGGTATTAAATTAGCGTAATACAAGTATAAGTTACTACATGTTAATATTATTACTTATCATTATGCAATCCAGTATCACCTCATCAATAATATTATAAAATATATAGTGCAAAAATAATTTACTACAACAGTGAAATATGAATTATAAAGAACATCTATTATATCAGAAATGCAATATAGGTTTTTATATTAATCGCTGTCATGCATGAATTAATAATTCTAAAATTATAATATATCATATCTATATGATGTTGATAAATGATATATCAACAGATCAATCTATTCCTACGTACATCATTATTAAGCTCATTAATAAGTACATCACTGATATCATGAAAATATTTGCTTATCAGGCAAGTACTAATTAATTTCAGCAGGACATTATTAATAATACCGTATAAAAATAGCAAATAATTTAATTACATGCTATCATTATGCATAAATTTGATTAATCATAAATACATAGTAATATATTCTACGACTACTGTATAAGATCATTTGTATTAAGATACTTTTATTAAAAATAACGGCAAATACTCTTTATAATATAGACATATAATATTTGCCTGTACTCTGTTATAGAATATAAGATAACATTAAATATTAATTAGTACCTCCATGTTTTATAGTATATTAATTTAACTAATAATTATTACTAACAAGGAATATTGTTATTACAATACTTAATCTGCTATCAATAAATAAATTTTTACTAGCACTTATACCTAAATACAATATTATATCATTCATATAATATTACAGTATTATGGTTACTACAGTACATTAATAATTATCTCTTCTATGTTCAACTATTATATACTTTAATATATCTTATAAAATATTATATATAATTTTAATATTAACAGGTTAACTGCTGTTAATAATAGCTAAGATGATGTCTAGTCATATATTACTCCTAGACTATTAGACTGGGAGATACTTTAATTACATAAAGTAGAAATTAAAGGATATAATCCACTTACCTGCTTTTTATCTTCGAAATAAAGTATACAATTACAATCAATTATATCAGAGGTAAAGATATTTAGAATTATATTTATTATAGGCATTGCTTTTATTTTTAAAAAAAATACGATTACATGCTTATTATGATACCTAAAATTCTTACTAAAAATTATCCAACTATAATCCATAGTCGTATACTTAACCATATAGATATCTAATTTAAGTATAATAATTATTATTCAGCTTTGACTAAAAATTAAGCGTACACTTGTTTATCGATAGATCAATTACATGCAAATAATTAATATTAAAAAATGTTTAATAAAAAATAATTCTGCTCTATGCACATCAAATATTATTTCTATAAACTATATCATCGTTATAAGCAATACAGGTGACCTGCTGAGTAGGATTATAATAAATAACTAAAATACCTCTAAAAATAAAATTCGCTTATCTAAAATTATAGATAAAATCTATCGTATCTTGAAAAGATATTTTCATATAAATTATTAATTTCTCTCCTATAACCACAAGCAATAAAATAAGATATTATACCATTATTAAAAAACCAATATTATAATACAACTATAAAAGTATCTACCTATACCTATACCTATACAGGAATAATATATTTAACATCATAGCACTATTGTTTTAATATCTTGTTAGCAACATTATTGCAATTATTTGTACTAAAATTTACGAACTCTAGTGCTTTCCATATACATATATCTACATCAATTATAATTTTTATCACTATAAATCACGACAATACATGTTAAATCTATTGTATTTATATTCTGCAACTACTAATTGGCATTAGATAATATTTCGTATTATAAAAGGTTTTTAACTTCTGTATCAATATATAACTACGCACTGCGTATATTACTTTTCCTTCATAGTTATTAGTAACAATTCTTTGCAATAGCAAATATATATAAGTAATCACCATGAATAAATAATTACTAAAAATATAATATGAATATAACTTAGTAAACTACAACTACAGTCCACTGTATTTTACCACCACTTATATTTAATATATATCATACACTGCTAAAGCATATTAATTTACTTTACTTGTAGAATTAGTATGCTGATATTAAAAATATATACTTTACCTATAGCCTAAGCTAGCTATAGCAATACTAAATATTGCTAGCTATGCCTTAGTAAGAGCATATAGTACTGAAATATAGATTATTTAGTATGCGCACTAACAACCTATACTCTACTTAGTAAATATTGATTTCCAGTATAATATTAATGCTTATAATTTTTATTGGTAAAAGCAAGTTAGGTATAGCTGTTACTATTTTAATCATCTCATATAACTAAATATTATGATATTAATACTGAATATTAACTAATGAATAGCTATATTTAAATAGCAGCTTAATTATTTTTTTATCATAAACCAGAACTATAATTCAAATAACTACTATCTATTTGATGATTGATATATAACTATAATAGCCACATCAGTTATACTAATATTCAATAACTGTACATATACTCACTAGCAATATCTTTAGTGTGAGTTAAATACTAAGCAATATTTATAATGGTCCATCTCTAACTATATTAGTTATTCCCTTCACTAAAAAATACACAACACTAGTAAGCTTTGTGAGATAAGACCTACTAAATAATGCAGTACTGAGATACTATTATAGATCTCTTTTCTATTTTTAATAAAATAACTAAAATTTAATGCATTAAAAATGCCTAACCATATTACTGCATTTTAGTATCTAACTACTTACTATAGAACCAGGTGCAAATAACTTATTTATTAGTAATTATAAAAAATATGTATAACCTAGTGCCTACTATTTAATTAATAACCTAATTTATACTCCATCTGAAATACCTCACAAGGTAACAACTTTAGTTTACAAATAAAAAATATTATTTTAATACCTATGCTTAAGATAAAAAAAATAAATTATATTTTTAATATAATATTATTAAGTCTACTTACAAGCTAACTAACTAAGTAATAAATATTATAAGGTATAACCTTTCTTTATTGTTAGTAACTAATGTTTTACACTATTCATACAATAAAAAACACAATATTCGATGCAACATGAAGTAATCTTTCACAATTATAGTAATAATAAAAGAATAAAATAATACCAGGTTAGCACAAAACCTGAAAATAAAGTTAAATACAAAATTATAATAACAAACATAAAAATATAATTTAGTCATATTATTCTAAAATAACTTGCAATAAGGTTATCATTAATTTAGTAAAAAGAGGCTAGTACCTTATTCTGCATATCACTTAATTTTTAATAAAAGTACTTATAATCACTTTATAAAATCACTTAGATAATAAACATTACCTCATTAAACTCATTTATAAACTTATGAAAACTTAAATTATATTATTGTACCATATTTTTTAATAATTATTTAATAAATTACCTTAATAAATTATATGCAATTAATTTTCAGAATAAAATTCTGACATTAAAAATCTAGCTTAATGATATAGATGCTTAAAATATTTAAAGTATGTAGTAATTTCTAAAACATAAGAAAAAATTATTTTAATAATATTACTTTAAATATACATTATTCATCAAATTATATATAGCAATAGAAAAATAAATCATATAGCATAACATCTTTAAAATAATATTTAGCATTATATTTCTTTAAAAATTAAAATTATTCATAACTGTATTAAATAAAATATGTGACATTTATAGGAGTAGTTAGCTTATTTTAGGCCCCAAAATTTTAATAAGTATTAAAAATTCTTTATAATAAAATAATTAATTCTTTACTATGAATTACATTGTATCTATTTTAAAATAATAACAGGAAAAACATAATCATTTTCCCTAATCTATACCATCTCATCACTTAACCTAACTGTTTACGAGCATTGCGAAATATTCGCATCCATGGGCTATCTTCACCCCAGTCCTCTGGGTGCCAAGAGTTACTAACAGTACGATAAACTCGCTCTGGATGCGGCATCATTATCATCACCCTTCCACTAGCATTAGAGATGGCCGCAATACCTTTTGGCGAACCATTCGGATTTGCTGGGTAATCTTCTGTTATTTGACCGGCATTATTAACAAAACGCAGCGAAACTAAACCACTGCGATCTAACGCAGATAAATGCTCCGGATTATTTACTGCAACACGCCCTTCGCTATGAGCAATAGCAATTGGTATACGTGAACCTACCATGCCTTGCATAAACAACGATGGGCTAGACGATACTTCAACTAGGCTAAAACGTGCTTCAAAACGATCAGATAAATTACGCGTAAAATAAGGCCAATATTCAGCACCAGGGATTAATTCCCGTAGGCTAGACATCATCTGACAACCGTTACACACCCCTAATGCTAAAGTGTGCTGGTGATCAAAAAATAACGCAAACTCATCACGCACCCTATTATTAAGCAAAATCGACTGCGCCCAACCATATCCTGCCCCTAATACATCGCCATAAGAAAAGCCACCACAAGCCACGAGCACATGAAAATACTGCAAATTATGTCGCCCCTCTAATAGATCGCTCATGTGTATATCAAGCGCATCAAAACCAGCGCGATGGAATGCTGCTGCCATTTCAACATGAGAATTTATTCCTTGCTCACGCAATACTGCCACTTTAGGACGAACCCCTATCGCAATATATGGCGCAGCAATATCTTCCTGCGGTAAGAAAGTGAGCTTAACGTTTAAACCTGGATCTTGCGCATCCTGCTTAGCTTGGTGTTCTTGATCAGCACATATTGGATTATCACGAAGGCGCTGCATCTGCCAAGTGGTTTCGGCCCACCAAGTACGCAAAATATTGCGGCTCTCACTATAAATAACCTTACCATTCTGGTAAATCACTAAACGATCACTAGTATTTACACCGCCAATATGATGTACATTATCCCCTAAGCCGTGTATATTAAATATATTCTTCACAAAACCTAACTGCAATAAAGTAACCTGAATCACTGCGCCCAGCTCTTCATTAAATAGCACTGCAATAGCATCGTCACTCATACCATCAATAGATACAGTAACTCCGCAGTGACCAGCAAATGCCATCTCTGCCAACGTTACTAATAAGCCACCATCTGAACGATCATGATAAGCTAATAGGGCACAATTGGCTACTAGTTGCTGCATAGCCTTGAAAAAGCTCGCCAATTGCGCTACGTTACGTATATCAGCGGACTGATCCCCAAGTTGACGGTAAACTTGAGATAACGCAGTAGCGCCCAGCACATTGTGACCATTACCTAGATCAATGAATAATAATACAGTATCACCCTTATCAGTTTGTAATTGTGGAGTTACAGTATGACGCACATCCTCTACACGAGCAAAAGCAGTAATTATCAACGACAAAGGCGAAGTCATTTCACGTAGTTCATCACCTTTATGCCAGCGAGTTTTCATCGACATCGAGTCCTTACCAACTGGTATTGTAAGTCCCAATGCTGGACATAATTCTTCACCTATTGCCTTTACCGCTTCATATAGACCAGCATCTTCTCCTGGATGGCCTGCAGCAACCATCCAGTTAGCAGAAAGCTTCACACGTTTTAATTCACCGATCTCAGTAGCGGCCAAGTTAGTTAAAGCTTCCCCCACCGCTAAACGACTAGAGGCAGCACAGTTTAAGAGAGCAACTGGTGAACGCTCACCAATTGACATAGCTTCTCCGTAATAGCTATCTAAACTAGCAGTAGTGACTGCACAATCAGCCACTGGAATCTGCCAAGGACCAATCATCTGATCACGAGCTACCATACCTGTTATAGATCGATCACCGATAGTAATCAAAAAAGTTTTTTCTGCTACCACTGGTAAATGCAGTACGCGCTTTACTGCGTCTAACAGCGTTATATTCTCTCGTAATAGTGGCGTAATAGAGGGCTTTTTACTAAAAACATCATGTATTACTCTCGGAGTATTACCTAATAACATATCTAAAGGCATATCAATTGGCCGATTGTTGAAGTAACAATCATTTAGTATTATATGCTGATCTTTAGTAGCGTGACCAATAATCGCATAAGGTGCGCGCTCGCGACAGCAAATAGCAATAAACTTCGTCATATGTGCAGGCGCAATTGCTAATATATAACGCTCCTGAGATTCATTACACCATACTTCTAGTGGACTCATACTAGGTTCATCATTATTGATGGCGCGCAACTCAAAACATCCACCACATTTACTATAACTCAATAATTCTGGTATTGCATTAGATAAACCACCAGCACCAACATCATGAATAAACAGAATTGGGTTTTGCTTACCCATTTGCCAACAACGATCAATAACTTCTTGACAACGACGCTCCATTTCAGGATTAGAACGCTGTACCGAAGAGAAATTTTTTCTGGCATCTGAGTCACTAAAATCCCTAGAAGAAGCAATACTACCACCCAAACCAATATTCATTACAGCGCCACCCAAAACAACCAACTTAGTTCCAATATTAATGTCTTTTTTCTGCACATGATTAGCGCGAATATTACCAATACCACCTGCAAGCATAATAGGTTTATGGTAACCACGCAGCTCAAAATTCTTATAACTATTAACCCGTTCTTCGTAAGTACGGAAGTAGCCCAATAATACTGGACGGCCAAATTCATTATTAAATGCAGCAGCACCTAAAGGACCTTCAATTATTATATCAAGTGCAGTTGCAATACTTTCCGGCTTACCAAAATGCTCCTCCCATGGTTGTTGAAAACCGGGGATATGAAGATTGGATACTGAAAAACCCACTAAACCAGCTTTTGGTTTAGCACCAATACCAGTAGCACCCTCATCACGAATTTCTCCACCCGATCCAGTAGCAGCACCAGACCATGGGGAGATTGCTGTCGGATGATTATGAGTCTCTACCTTCATCAGAATATGCACCTGTTCCTGATGGTAATCATACTGACCAGTTTCTGGTCCAGCAAAGAAACGACCAACATGGGAGCCTTCCATCACTGCAGCGTTATCTTTATAAGCCGATAAAATATAGTCCGGTGTATGATTAATGGTATTCTTTATCATATTAAATAACGACTTCAGCTGCAATTTACCATCAATAATCCAATCAGCGTTAAAGATTTTATGACGACAGTGCTCAGAGTTAGCCTGAGCGAACATATATAATTCAATATCTGTTGGGTTACGCTGAAGAGCAGTAAAAATATTTAGTAAATAATCCATTTCATCTTGAGCCAAACCTAGACCTAGATTCGCATTAGCTTGATTAAGCGCATTACGGCCTGCGCCTAGTATATTTACTAATTCATATTGAGCAGGTTGCTGATGTATAAATAAATCCTTAGCCTGTTGTAAATTACTCACAACTGTTTCCGTCATACGATCATGCAGCAAGGTGGTCAATTGCTGCCACTCACTATCTATTAATGCAGGAGCCTGAACATAAAATGCTATGCCACGCTCTAAACGAAGCACTTGCTGTAAACCGCAGCGATGTACTATATTGATAGCTTTAGAAGACCAATATGAGAAGGTCCCAGGACGAGGTATCACTAATACTAAATGCCCCTTAGGGGCTGCGGAAACGCAAGAAGGGTCATGCTTAAGCAGACACTGAAGCTTACTGTATTCCTCAACACTAATTGATGCACTAACATCAATGAAATACATGTACTCAACATAGATATGATTAATCTGCAATTTAGCATCCTGGCAACGAGATACCAGTTTATTAATGCGACAATCTGAAAAAGCGGGCAAACCCCGCAATATCTTCATAATTACACTTATCTCGTCTGAGAATCTACTAACTCTATTACTCCATGGAGTAATAGGGTAAAAGTACATACAATTATAGAGAATACGCCTCAATAAAGAAATTATTTTCGCATTAATTATAGTAAAAATATTTGATATATATTAATGATAGAATATACATAAAATACTTGGTGCATTCTATAGCATTCATACTTGTGTAACTAGAAAGACAAATTAACTATTATCAATATAGTTATATTATAACTTAATAAATCTTTAATGCCGTACTCTTAATATACATTTTCCATTAGTGTTTTAGCGGCCATCCTACATATTATAAATAATGCCACACTAATCACCTTACTCACCTTTAGTGTCTGCGTTCGATATTGTCCACAATAATTACATATGATGATTAATTATTTATTTATTAGGATCATACATATCACATAATATGTTTAACGTGTCGAATAAACAGTTAATGACTTGATATATAAGGTACAACAATATCAAAATATATAATATACATGCAGCAATATTTAACTAATTTTACCAAGCAAAAAGCTAGCTTTTAACCTTGGCGATAACACATAATTTTACTCAGGCAAACTTTATCACTACGTTAATATGAAAATATTTTTATCCACTTAATATAATTGAATTAAACTTTTATGTAATATTTAAACATACTGAGAAAATGTACTAAAAGTGTATGGCGTATATCACTTATTAAAAGTTAGATGAATTTGTCAAAGACTATTTGACTTAAAATGTTCTACCTATTATAGATAATAATTATAAGTAATATAGCGCTCATATAAATAAACCTAATTATAATAGATAACCTCAAACATAAACTAATAGATACCTTTAAAATAACTAAAATATAATATAGCAATAATCTAGAGCAATTAAATCACTATTAAACAATTTATACTAAGAATAATCTATAACTAGAACTATAATTCTACAATTGGTAACTATATAAAGTATACAGCACTATTAATATTAACTTAGTTGCTTTTCTAAAACAAGAAAAGCAACTAAGACAAAAATTATAACTCTATGATAAATAATTCTTTGATATATTAAACTAAAATTAATAATTGACTATTAATCCAGTTTTTTACCACAAAGTTTCATTGACTTTAGCACATTTTTCTGCTGACGACGAAAACGGAAAAAATTGCTAATCATTATAGCACACTCATCTGCCATAACGCCTGAAATAACATCTACATGATGATTTATACCTGGATAATGTAAAATATCTATCAGTGAACCAACTGCACCTGTTTTTTTATCAGCAACACCGTATACCAACTGACGAATGCGACTATGTACTATAGCACTAGCACACATTATACAGGGCTCCAGCGTTACATACAAAGTGGTATTCAATAAACGATAGTTCTGTAACGTAACCCCACCTTTACGTAGCGCTATAATTTCTGCATGGGCAGTAGGATCGTGATAACCAATTGATTGATTCCAACCTTCACCAATAACCTTATTATCAAGCACTAGCAATGACCCTACTGGTACCTCTCCTTCTTCTTGCGCACGCAGTGCTAATTGCAATGCGTGATACATCCAGTATTGATTGCTATATTTAGTCATTATCTAAGTTTCTCGTGTTCTTTTATAACCCATAAAATAAAATGATACATTCTAGACCACATCACAGATTAGGCAGGATAGAGCTATACACTTAAAACTTATACTAATATTGCAGGTACAAAGTAACAAGATATTATTCATCATACAAGTACCAACTAATGCTTAATTAATATTATTACTTACTAACTCATATAATAAGAGTACATCACAATCATAGTGCAATACATATAAAATAAATTTTATTATCCACGCTAACTTTATGCTCATTATTAAAATATACCTAGTATTATTATCAGTGCACTAAAGACCAATTATCTATTTTAAGAATATAACTAAATACTAAATATTCAACATAAATATCAGTTAATTAGAATTATTATTCTAACTTAAAGTACAGACAACCTATCATTTTTATAGTTTAAAAATAAATATATCTCTTACTATACCAACCTAAAACTAGTTAATTCTAGCTGATCATAAAATAAATAACAATAGCATATACAAGAGCGCAAAAAAATAATACTCTAATATCTTTTCCTGTAAAAAATAATACTGACTACTGAAGCATATCTAAAGATATATAATTAGTATCTATAATAAACGAAATCATGCAAAAACTAACCGGAAAATAGTAATCTAGAGAATGATGTAAAAACTACTACCGCTGCATAACATAGCAGATACTAGTATGTAATGAAATTAAAAATAAATACTATAATATACCTAATATAGCAAAATTACTCTACGATATACTGTAAAAATACAATAACACATAATACGTCAATCAATTTATTGTGAAAAAATAGTATATCAAAAAATACATCATTAGATTAATAAAAATATTAAATAGGATAAATATTTTAATACGTCATAGATAATCACGTAAAGATTACTTAATGTAATAATCTTATATTTGTAATATTTAACCTATCAAATATTAGTAACCATCCAAATATAACCAACTTTTATGCCATATATTAATAAAAACATTTAATACTAGTTATAACTTAATTTATATACAAAATAATTAATGAAATAGCATAATATGATTAATTATTAATTAAGTACTAATATCTAAATACAATTCATTAATAATCTATCAACTTTTAATTAAAAACTAATACACCATTCAAAAATATTGTAATAACATATTATGCATTATCGATCACATTAATTATATTAACCTAAAATATACTAATAACTGCTATTAATACGCTAGTATATTTTTAAAAACGAATAAAATATTACTAATTACAATTATACTATAAACATACTTATTTAAAGCAGAAATTATAACTAATAACAAATATAACAAAAAGCTAATAATATATTTAATAGATAATACACAATACTTCTGTCTTCAAAATAAACTAGAAAAATGCCTTTCTGATATCTAAATTAACTATTTTCAGTCAAGCAAGAACTAATATTACCTCAAAACTATACCCTCACATTCAGTATTTAGCATTTATTATTAAAACGTATAGTAAATATTATTAAAACGTATAGTAAAGTTATTATTAAAATATATAGTAAAATGTCTATATGTAATACAATCTCTCTTTCTAGAGAGCAGTTATTATTTTTTAATATTAATGATAATCTACATAACACAATAGCAATGCTTTCTTCTTGTTTATATGCAGTAGATAATATTTAATATAATATTAATAATTAACTTACTGCTCCCCATAAATATAGTATACTTTATCTTTTATTAGACATCGTAGAAACCATTAAATAGTATTAACATATTAGTTATAATTTTAATTATAAATAGTACTAATTTTTATATTCAAGTGTATCACAAATAATATAGATATTATTTTAAACATATTACAGTATTTATTATATGACTCACTATCTTGGTTATAAAATTAATTAAAATAATACTAAATTATGTACTGGTTATACAAGTTAAAAACCTTAATTTAAGATCTTTGAATTTATTAACATCTACGTAATCAATTAATAGTAATATTACTACTTGATCATATAGTAATTTTTAAATTATTCACTCACAAGATGATTAGCATCACTTATTATATTTTACTAAAACTAATCCTACATAAAAATATAGTGATTTACAGTATTATTACCACTAGAACAATCTTCTTCTTGCCATAATCATTGTATATGCTGCTAAGTATTTTTAAATTGATATTTAGTTCACTATATTAGTCACATAATATATATTATTATAGCAGCGCTGATACTGATACTGATACTGATACTGATACTGATACTTAAAACTATTCAATATATTATTAATTTTACTAATTAAACTTTGCTTAATTTTTTGTTAATATATTAACATAAAAATAATAATAATTTACTCACGTATTCCGTATCTAGTAATAAGCTATAAATAAACTAGTCACTCCATTATTAAATATCATAACAATTAATCTTAATAATAAAAAATATAATTAAAATCATAATATATATAACAAATATAATAAATAATTTACAATAATAAAAAATCACTTTACTTTATATAATTGATATAATTATTAATTAATATTAATATAGTTAATAATCATTACTTCTTATCTGCTTTCGAGTTTAGTAGGTCAGTAATACTTCCTTTATAGATCTCTGCTGATAGACCTATAGATTCGTAAAGAGTTGGATGGGCATGAACAGTCAATGCAATATCTTCAGCATCACATCCCATTTCAATAGCTAGACTAATTTCACCTAATAACTCACCCCCATTAGCACCAACAATAGCTCCACCTAAGATACGGTGTGTTAC
The DNA here is from genome assembly GCA_000238975.1 of Serratia symbiotica str. 'Cinara cedri'. Taxonomy (GTDB): domain Bacteria; phylum Pseudomonadota; class Gammaproteobacteria; order Enterobacterales; family Enterobacteriaceae; genus Serratia_D; species Serratia_D symbiotica_A. Next base: position 1,324,190 of record CP002295.1, read on the forward strand.
TTTATCGAAGATTAGTTTAGTCATACCATCTGTACAAGCTGACGCAATAGCACGCCCTGACGCAGCCCACGGGAAGATAGATATTTCATAGTCAATACCCTGTTCTTTCGCTTCCTTTTCAGTTAGACCTACCCAAGCTACTTCTGGATCAGTGTAAGCAATAGATGGAATTACTTTTGGATCAAAGTAGTGCTTCATTCCGGAAATAACCTCTGCAGCAATATGGCCTTCATGTACACCTTTATGTGCTAACATTGGCTGCCTAGTAATATCGCCAACAGCAAAGATATGTGCCACATTAGTACGTAACTGCTTATCCACCTCAATAAAACCGTGTTCATTAACATTAACACCAGCTTTATTAGCATGCAGCAGCTTACCATTTGGTACACGACCTATAGCCACTAATACCGCATCGTAACATCTTGACTCTATTGGCATTTTTTTCCCTTGCATAGTAACACAGATTCCTTCTGCTCTAGCCTCGCATGCAATAACTTTAGTTTCTAGCAATAAGTTAAATTGCTTGCTAATGTGTTTGGTGAGGATTTTAACTACATCCTTATCTATAGCAGGGACAAGCTGATCACTCATTTCAACCACATCAACTTGTGAACCAAGCGCATGATATACTGTGCTCATTTCTAGACCGATAATACCCCCCCCCATAACCAGCAAACGATCTGGAATTGTTCTCAATGCTAATGCATCAGCAGAATCCCATACACGCACATCTGCATAAGGAATAAATGGCAATTGCATTGGACGAGAACCGGCAGCAATGATAGCGTTATTGAAATGAATAATTGTTGAGTCTTTTTCTCTTTCAACAACTAGAGTATTAACACCAGTAAACCTACCTACACCATTTACTATTTTTACTTTTCTCCTCTTAGCAAGGCTCGCTAGCCCATTAGCTAGCTGAGCAATCACCTTTTCTTTCCAGATACAAACTTTATCTATATCAATTTTTAACTCACTAAACAGAAGACCATGTGGAGCTAGTGCTTTAGCCTCTTTAATAACCTTAGCAATATGCAATAATGCTTTAGAAGGAATACATCCTACGTTAAGGCACACCCCACCTAAAGTAGGATAACGCTCTACCAATATAGTCTCAAGACCTAAATCAGCGCAACGAAAGGCAGCAGAATATCCTGCTGGTCCTGCACCCAATACTACGACATGAGTTTTAATTTCAATGCTCATCATAAACCCTTAATTAGTTATCTAACTAGACGAGCCTAGTACAATATTTATCTTTTAAGCTATTTCGTTATTCACTTTAATCATCTACTTTAGTAATGCACTAATAATAACGTACTGAAATTAGTAATGTACTAATAATAACGTACTGAAATAAATACCTTAAAAAATTCTTTACCTACCTATCACTTAAAATTTATTAAATATATTTACTGTTCTAAAAAATAATACCTTGATGCATAGAGCTCATTATGCCATTACAGCTTACAAAATAATGTATTTTACCTAGTAAAATTTTTTTAAAATAAACTATCGTAGTATTTTTAGATTATAAAAATAAATAAAAATCATACTAAAATATAAAGTGATAAATTATACGTGTTAGTAATCACATAATCAAACAACGAATATCATATAGTATATTACTAATTATAGTAATAAAACGCGCACCATCAGCACCATCAATGACACGATGATCAAAAGAAAGCGACATCGGCATCATTAAGCGCGGTATAAACTTTTTACCATTCCAACGTGGTTCCATAACGAATTTAGAAATTCCCAAAATAGCTACTTCGGGAGCGTTAATAATCGGTGCGAAATAAGTTGTCCCTATTCCACCTAAACTGGAAATAGTGAAGCAAGCGCCCTGCATTTCACAGGCAGTTAACTTACCGTCACGTGCTCTTTTAGAAATTACCGTCAGTTCACGAGAAATCTCAATTATACCCTTTTTATTTATATCTTTCAATACTGGCACAACTAAACCATTTGGTGTATCAACTGCTACGCCTATATTGATATATTTTTTAATTATCAGCTTTTGTCCATTACAAGACAATGAACTATTAAAACGTGGCATCTGCTCCAAAGCACATGCTACGGCTTTAATAACAAAAACTACTGGGGTAAATTTCACGTCTAACTTACGTTTAGCTACATCTTCATTCTGTTGCTTACGGAATACTTCCAAATCAGAAATATCAACTTTATCAAAATGAGTTACATGCGGGATCATAGTCCAGTTACGACTCAAATTAGCACCAGAATTTTTCTGGATACGCCCAATATCTATTTCTTCAATCTCACCAAACTTACTAAAATCGACTTTTGGCCATGGCCGCATACTAGGTAAAACCGCAGATGATGCAGTAGCAGTGTGATCAATTAACCCTTTAATATAAGCTTTAATGTCTTCACGTAAGATACGATCTTTATAACCAGATCCTTTTATATCTCTTAAATCAATCCCAAATTCTCGTGCTAAACGACGGATGACTGGGGTTGCATGTACATAAGCAAGATTTTCACTAAATTTATCTTGACTATCTATGCTAGTAATAGCACCAATAGGTACAGTAGCTTCAACTTCTTGCGTAACTGGGATTAGCGCTGCTCCTGTAACAGCAGCACCATCTGTAACCAAAGATCCTTCATCCGTCACGATAAGTGCCATAATTGAAGATCCAGTTCTTACCTTATCACCAGGCTTAATACAAATTTCTTGCACTGTGCCAGTAAACGGTGCAGGTACCTCAGTTAACTCCTTATAACCTTTAATAGTAATTAATGACTGCCCAGTAACGACTTGATTACCTACCTTAACCATTACTTTAGTTATTTCAACTTCCTGACTTCCGATATCAGGAATGGCAACATATTTAATAACATTAAGTGCATGTACGATTTTTTCTTCAGATGGCGCCTGCTTAAAATCATCTTGCTCAAAAATCATTATCAGTTTTCCAGATTTAACTATATCGCCAACAGCTACCTTAATCTCTTTTACTATACCTGCACATGGCGATGGTACTTCTATCGAAGCTTTATCACCTTCAACAGTAATTAGCGATTGCTCAGCCTCAATTTTATCACTAACCTGTACCATAATCTCAGTTACTTCAACTTCGTCTACACCAATATCAGGTATATTAATTTCGATAGACATTATTTTCTACCTCTTATGCCAGACGCGGATTAACTTTCTCTGGGTTAATACTAAATTTTTTAATCGCATCAGTAACTATAGAAACTTTAATCTCATAATGTTTAGCTAATGCAGCTAAACTAGCAACTATTATATGAGATGCATCAACTTCAAAGTGATGACGAAGATTTTCACGACTATCCGAACGACCAAAACCATCAGTACCCAGTACACAATAATCGTTAGCCGGAACATAAGCACGCACCTGATCTGCAAATAATTTCATATAATCGGTAACCGCTATAGCAGGCGCCTCATTCATTATCTGAGTAATATAAGGCACACGAGGCACCTTATGAGGATGTAACATATTCCAACGCTCGCAATCCTGCCCATTACGCGCTAATTCAGTAAAAGAAGTAACACTATAAATATCAGAACCAACACCATAATCTCTCGCTAATATCTGCGCTGCTTTACAGGCATGACGCAAAATAGCACCAGACCCTAATAACTGCACCTTTCCTTTGCTGCCTTCTAAAGTCTTTAATTTATAAATACCCTTACGAATGCCCTCCTCCACGCCTCGCGGCATTGCTGGCATAGAGTAATTTTCGTTTAATGTAGTTAAATAGTAATAAATATTTTCCGGTGACTCTCCGTACATACGTACCAAACCGTCATGCATAATTACAGCCACTTCATAAGCATACGCAGGATCATATGAAATACAATTAGGAATAGTTAAAGACTGAATATGACTATGACCATCCTCGTGCTGTAGACCCTCGCCATTTAAAGTGGTTCGACCTGAAGTTCCCCCAATCAGGAAACCCCGAGCCTGCTGATCACCAGCTGCCCAGCAAAGATCACCAATACGCTGAAAACCAAACATTGAGTAGTAAATATAAAATGGAATCATTGGTAAATCATTAGTACTATAGGATGTAGCAGCAGCTAACCAAGAAGATGCGGCACCTAATTCATTAATACCCTCCTGCAATATTTGGCCTTTCTTATCTTCTTTATAGAAAGCAACCTGCTCATGATCTTGAGGAATATACTGCTGACCATTATGATTATAAATCCCAATCTGACGAAACAGACCTTCCATACCAAAAGTACGCGCTTCATCAGCAATAATAGGCACCAAGTGATCCTTGATTGACTTATTTTTTAACATTATATTTAAAAAACGCACAAAAGCAATAGTAGTTGAAATTTCCTTACTCTGTGCTGTTATCAGTGAACTAAAATCTTCCAGATCTGGTAACTCTAACTTCTGAGTACACTCTGGCGAACGACTTGGCAAATAACCTTTTAAGGCCTGACGACGCTCATGTAAATACCGGTACTCTTCGGTATCTTTTGTAAAAATAACATACGGTAATTTATCAATATCCGTACTAGCAACCGGAACATTAAAACGATCACGGAAATGCTGCACCCCTACCATATTCATCTTCTTCACTTGATGAGCAATGTTTTTACCTTCTGCAGTTTCCCCCATACCATATCCCTTAATAGTATGTGCCAAGATTACAGTCGGCTTGTCTCGAGTATCTTGTGCTTTTTTTAAAGCAGCAAAAATTTTTTTTGGATCATGACCACCACGATTTAGTGCCCAAATTTCATCATTAGTCATATATTTGACTAATGCAGCTGTCTCTGGGTAACGACCAAAGAAATGTTTACGCACATAAGCACCGTCCTTGGACTTAAAAGTCTGATAATCACCATCTAATGTTTCATTCATTAATTGCACTAATTTTCCACTAGTGTCTTTACGCAACAACTCATCCCAATGTTCACCCCAGATTACTTTCAATACTTGCCAGCCTGCGCCAGAGAAAACATCTGCTAATTCATTAATAATCTTACCATTACCGGTTACCGGTCCATCTAACCTCTGCAAATTACAGTTAATGATAAATACTAAATTATCTAGTTTTTCGCGCATAGCAATAGTGAGCGCACCCTTAGATTCTGGCTCGTCCATCTCACCATCACCCAAAAAAGCATAAACTATTTGCTCCGAAGTATCTTTCAACCCACGATTTTTCAAATACTTTAAGAACTTCGCTTGATAGATAGCGCATATTGGCCCTAACCCCATCGATACAGTAGGAAACTGCCAGAATCTCGGCATTAATTTTGGATGAGGATAAGATGATAACCCCTTACCGTGAACTTCCTGACGAAAATGATTCATCTGTTCTTCAGTTAGTCGACCTTCAATAAAAGCACGAGCATAAATACCCGGTGAAATATGCCCCTGAAAATAAACTAAATCACCACCATCTTTTTCGTTACGTGCACGGAAGAAGTGATTAAAGCAAACTTCGTAGAAAGTGGCAAAAGACTGAAAAGATGCTATATGACCACCTAGTTCGCAATCTTTCTTAGAAGCACGCAAAACCATCATCATAGCATTCCATCGAACCGCAGAACAGATACGATACTCCAGATCTAAATTACCCGGATAAGCTGGTTCGTCCTCTAATGCAATAGTATTGACGTAATCATGAACTGCAGAGCAGTCCACTACAACCCCCTCCTTACGTACTTCTTCTAATAGATGCTCTATAAGAAACTTAGCACGTTTAACGCCTTCTTCACGAATGACTGATTCAATTGCCTCTAACCAGTCGCGAGTTTCAACCGGATCCACGTCATTGATTAGATGTTGTGACATGGTGGTATTCCTTATCTGTCTAATGGTTTATTTGGAGCCAGTATTTTGGCGCTTCTTTAATAATAAACTTTCGATAGAAAGGTCATTATTTAATATCAACATGTTCAGATTAACATTAACATGTTAAGGCTATATATATTATAGCTATATATTCAAACTATATATCTCGAAAAAAATTATATATCTCAAACTTAATTAACATAAAACCTATTTCCATAAATGGAACAGTTCTTAATACCTCTGTTACTAAAAAAACGATAATCATGTCTCATGCTGAGCATGATTATACTAATAGCATAAATAAGACACTTCAAGATTTCACGCGGTTCTGTTCTTATATGTGCCTACACAAAAATAAAGGTAGCTTAATATTCTAGGAGGCTAGAATCATAATACTTTTTGTTATATAAAAATATCAATATTATCTACCTTCAGGCGGATTAAAGCACGATATGACAAGCAATTATGAATATACGCTAAATGTTCATACATTTTCATTCATAATAGCACAACATCAACATAGTAAGTAATAATCTACTATACCTTTCAGGTATAGTAGATTATCCATAGTATATTATATTATTATTCAAAGTAATAATCTAGTGACCAGACTAATGAATCGCTAAAGACCTGCAATAGATGAATGTACGCAAATATACCACTGCTCTATAAAGCAAAAACAATCTTTTATATCATAATATCACTTCTCACAATAAAACATAATATATTATTAATATCCATATTTATGTAGCCATAACAATAAAAATATTCATTTTTTGTACATCTCATACTTGATCAAATTAAATTCTCATAGATTTTTATTATAAAATATCATTATTATATTTATAATGCATATACATATTTATATATCCTATTTATTAGCCAGCATTAAATAATACATGATGTATCTTTTATTGCTACATTTTAATTGTATAAATATTATATTAACTTAGATAATTTAAGTAATTAAATTTTATTTAAATGCTATGCAATATTTATACATAATATATTTATTTATAGCTCAATTATATTAACCACAACTACAGTGCAGAACTGAAATTTATAATTATTATTATATATATACACTACTAAAAACTTAGTAATTAAAGTCACGCAATAAATAAAAATTTATATTTTAATTATACTTTATGAATTATATTTAAATTATCCTTTATAAATAAGTAATAATTAAGTTGATTTCATAACTATATTGCCATCATAAAATACCACAACTATTTATTTATAAAATATGAATAATTATTCTATAACAAAAAGTTAATTTTTCAATAAGCAGTAACATTGCTATCAAATAATATGCGCTCTCTAAACCGTTATATTTAACTTATTTACCTAGGTGATACAGCTAGCAATCCACTATTCTTTAGTATTGTGAAAACAAAAATAGCAGATTTTTAGAATATTCTTGATGATACTATTAACAGTTTATTATATTCTTGATTATGCGCCTATATATTAAAATGATTATAAAAACTAATAGTAAATGAAGTTAGCTATTGATTATGCAAATACTAGAAGTATTTTATTACACTCTTATCCGGATGCAATTACTAAATGCCCTATCTACTAGTTATGATAGTAACATTACAACAATAGCAATAGGCATCTATATGATATCAAACACTAATAGTCGAATCTTAACAAATTAGCATCCGCAATAGTACTATCACTAATGATCCCTAATGACCTCTAATGATTAATACTATGAATTTAGTTAACATAAAATATAAGAAAAGTTAAGTTTTTATTTGCTACAGTCAAAAACTGTAACAATTATTAGTATCATCAGATTCAGAATCTATATACTCTGTAGCTACATAGATAACTCACAACCCTCCGTGACCAACTTATGACTGATAACCGCATTCATGCTAACATGCTAAATAACTATATAATATTAATAATAATATACAATTATATTTTAACACAGTGACCTAAATCAATAAATATTAGTACTGCTTAAGCTGGCAGCTCGCAAAAAGTATACCCAAAACGATCAATCCAATGATCTATAGTATTCTAATATTTTAGATTAATTCTCTAACAGTTATACTTTTATTCTATCCGTGGAGTAAATTAATTGAAGATACCAACTATTTTATTCTAATATTCAAAAAAATAAATAACCATTGAATAACAACTATACTAAATATTCCATTATTAGTAGATATACTATCGATATATTGATATCGTATTATTCTATAATAACGTATACTATTTAATGAATGTTTATAATAAAAGACAATAAGCATGCTAAATCTTTAACAGTGGCATTACTACCATAATTATGCATATCTGCATAATTATATTATATATGCTAATTAACTACCTAACTCCTATAAAAACTATTAACACTATTTATAATAATACTGATCTTAATACTAACTGGTACACTGGTACTAGTAATTAAATTAATTAAACAATAATAAATATCTAAAATATACCTAAAATTTTGAGAAATAAAAACCATTATTAAAGCAATGGACCAGCCTTTAAATCTACCTAGAGTTAATATATTAACTTAATATCAATACCGCAGCTATCTGTTAAGTAAGTATTTATTATAAATTATTATAAATAAATGATATTTTAATAATAATATACTTCACATAGAATACTAATATATCTTAGTATTTCAATGCTATAAATACTAGTCTGGTATAACTATTCTAAGTACTAATAATATTAACCAATATATCTCTATTCAATGATAGTCATACTACATATAATCAACATTCCACAAACAATAAATACTTATATTTTATCTATAAAGATAATCATATTTTAATAAATATTAAACTGATTATTACAATCAGTTAATAACCTTTCCTAGTATAATACATTATATAAAATTATCACTTATAATATATAAAAATCCAAAATAAAAGATGAGACATTTTCCATTACCATTAAACTAGTAAATAATCCACACTATCATCCAATACATTGCATATACTTTAAACTTTTGGCACTATTACCATCGACAATATTTAATATATTAAAGCAAATAGTCTTCGCGCTTATGATTTATATCACTCCCATATTAGCATCATAACTATTACCAAGAAGAATCATACAATAACCATAAAACTCTAATCTAAAAACATATAAATGCGTATTAAATAAAATTATCGTAGTAAGCAAATAAAATAAATACCCATATAAACTTATAACTACATAGTATAATAGATATTATACGATGATAAATATACTGTGATAAAATCTTAACAAGATTAAAGTATCCTTTATCATTAACGTTTGCGAAAATATAAGATGCAAAAATATAATTTAAGTATAGACAAATATTAATCTAATACTGCGCAAGATATTTACGTACTTCTATCCTCAAATTGCTGAATATTTTTATATGATATTTTAAATATATAACTTAACATAGTATTTATAGAACATACATATCTAAATTATGTATAAGTATATAATATACTAGATAATATAATTAAAATTAATATAACTATTAATATTATAGTTGACATAAGAAATTAGTTGTATATATAAAAAGGCTAGTATACTGCGAAAACTTCACAAGAGACATATAATGACTAACAGTACGTTATAGAAAATAAAACCGTAATCATAAAATTTATAATGTGATAGGTGATATGATATTTAGTAAAAGTCATGTTTGCGATATTTATTGTTACTTAACTTATAGTACAACTAATAAAAATAATATAATGCAGTATGCAAACTATACATTCTAAGATTATAAGATGATAAATATTTTTTGACTATATTTAACAATATACTAAAATCCTTATAAAATTAAATATCCTAATCATCTTACTCTATACGCAATATATAATAATTATTGTTAATAATAACATATTAATTAATAATTATTAACTAATAACTAATTAATTATTAAATATAATACATATGATAATATCATAAAATAATACTATAAACATCAATTATTCGGTCAGCTGTCACAGACGCTATATATAAAAAATTACACATTATTAATATATTATATACGACACTATTATTACTACGTGAATCATTACTAAGCATATAGTTAGCGCTATAGTTACAACTTGATACAAATTGCTAAGTACGCGACTACTATACTAAAATAGTAAAAAGACTTAATATATTATTAAATTGAAATTAAAAATATATACCACAATCCCTAATCTATATTTTTTTATAAATATAGATTATTTCTTAGATTTATTATCCAGTACATACTATATTATCATGAGTTATTTATATTGTCTTATTTCACATATTTTAATAACACGGCTAACTAATTTTTAGAAAAAAATTTCTTAATATTCTGCTGTGGAAATAAACTAGATATTAAAATATTAGTATTGTAATATCTTTAGTAGGTATTAAGAATAAATATTCTCTATTATTTAAAACAGGTAATCAAGAATATTGATTATTTTTATTTATCCTGTACATCTTTATTAAATTTCAATATATTGAGCCCATAGAAAAATTAATAACTATGCTCTAATGATCTACCTACAATTTAATATCAAATATAATTCATAATACTGATTATACGCACAATATTATATTCCTAAAATATTATTAACACTATAAAACTCCTTATAAATAAAATCTAATATAGATAATTAGTTCATTATACAGGATGCATAATTAACTTAATCCATATTATTAAAGTAATCAATGATAACTTTACTTAAAAGTTAAACAAAACCTGATATATTATTAATAATAAACTAAAATTATGTCAAAATAGTGCATTATTGTTTGCTATTATAAAGCTAACATTATTATTTAATATTATAAAACCAATGAAATAAAGAATAATTCTTAATTAATATGGTTATCATGAATAAAAATAAAAATAGATAAAATAAATAGTTTTGTTAATTAATAAAATACCACAATGCATAAAGCTAATTTTTTATATTATATATGCTATATACAAATATAATACGAAAATTATTTACATTCTAAATGAGTAATAAGAAATTTAAATTAAGAAATGCTTTAAATAATATATATACTTAGCAATAAATAAGCTTTAGAGATTAATATAATGACTATTCAAAAATTAAATCCTATTATTTATTAAATTTATACATTTTTCTTGCCTTGCACCTAAAAACTGTAAAGTATAATTAATATATTAGAGTAAATTATAGCTCAGTAACATTATACAATTAATACTGCGTAACCTTAAATATGTATATCTTGTCCTTCAAAAAGAAATTTTTGCATTTCTTGCTCGAGCCATTTACGCGCATCAAGGTTCATCATATTTAATTTTTTTTCATTAATCAGAATAGTTTGATACTTAATCCACGCATTCCAGGCTTCTTTTGATATTTCATTAAAAATACGCCTACCGATATCGCCTGGGTAAAGCTGAAAATCTTGCCCTTCTGCATACTGTCTTAAAAAAGTACAAAAAATAATGCGCCTCATACCACTTCCTTCTTAATGAAGATAAATTTTGTAAGATTGGAGACTACTTTTACAATAGCTCTTACAGACTATAAAATATATAATATCCCAACTGCAAGTAGCTATGTGAGAATATCTAGGATATCTGCTTGTCAATAAAGTTAGACACTGACTGCGCTAATTTATGATTATATTTAAATAATATCAAAAATAGCAGTTACGCAATATATAATTAAATCCATTTCATCATTCTAAGCATAAATTTATTATACTGCATTATTTTAGATATAAAATGAAATCTTACATTTCGTATACTAAAGCTATAGAAAAACATGAATTATAACACAATATAATACCTAAGTACTCCTTTAACTAAATACAATAGCCACATTAACACAATAAAAAATAAAAAATTTTTCTTAAAAATATTTACTTTAGCTTCTTGATACAAGAATTTTACTAAATAGTGATTTATGTAGGTCATACCACTAATATTAAATATACAAAACTTGCAGTCAGTAGAGATATGTTATTGTTTTAAATAAATTATAGCGTAATTAAAATCACTAATACCCTAACTCAGTTACCATATTCTTTATAACTATATAAAATTGTTTTTAACCGCTTTTCTTACATCTCTTTAGGTTATACAAAAACTACTACGAATATAGTATCTCCATATAATATGGATATATAATCCTAACTAAACTAATAATGATATTACAACTACAATGAAACCGCTAATTTATAGATGCAACCATCTAAGTAGATAGACTAAAACCATATAGTATACTAAATAATACATAATAATAAATTTTACTGCGTGCAAATGATAGCATATATATAACCCAAGACTAAACTTTAGATGCAATACTTGTTACCATAGAACTTTAACTAGGGGTGAGTGTTAAGGGAATATGCCTGTATATTTCAAGATATGGAATCATAAAAAATAATATAAGCCTACTGCAATACAATATCACTTAACAAAACTATACTTAAATAGCAATATTACAAAATATCTATGACAATGTTTTATTGCTATCAAACTAATACTAAACAAGAACTAACATGTAATCACTATTATGTTATGTAACAAGAAAATAAAATACTAAAAAAATAATACAAAATTTTAGTAAGTAATTGTAATACTATGTATTATATGTTTTCCAAAAAGCATTACAATAAACACCGACTCAATAAATACTTACTACAGTAAAATGTTTGATATCATTATACCTTTAATAATTAATAACTCAATAGACATAAACACTTATGATTCATGCAGTTATCTCTTCGCAATGTAATACAAACAATAAACCAAGTAGCCATATTCTTAGTTTTGTTCGACGCCAGAGAAGATTAACTAAAAATCAAAAACAAGCATTGCATAAATACTGGTCAATAATGGGCGTGGAATATCAAGATAAGCCTATAAACGTCACTGCACTGTTTAACCATAACGCACCAATCACACTAGAGATTGGCTTTGGTATGGGAAGATCTCTAGTAACGACAGCTAAAAAAAACCCGCAAAAAAACTTTTTAGGGATAGAGGTATATTTACCAGGTATAAGCGCTTGCCTGGCAGATGCCTATGCCGTTAAACTAAACAACTTACGCGTGATATGTCATGATGCAGTTGAGGTACTACAAAATACAATTCCAGATGATTCATTGGATGCAGTGCAATTATTCTTTCCAGATCCATGGCATAAAAAACGCCATAATAAACGCCGTATTGTACAGCTACACTTTGTTCATCTAGTACTAAAGAAACTAAAAATGGGTGGTATATTTCATGTAGCTACTGACTCACAACCTTATGCAGAATATATATTAGAGGTGATGAATAAGGTCACAGGATACTATAATCTCTCCAGTAAAAATAATTACCTACCGCGCCCAAATACACGGCCATTAACAAAATTTGAATTACGCAGTCAAATTCTAGGACATAGTGTCTGGGATTTAATGTTTAAAAAAAACAATATATAAAAATATAACAATTATTTATTTAAAAAAATGTATGTAGATATTTTTTACTAAAAAACCTAATTGTATATCATACCACGCTAAAATAACAAAACTACTCTATATACCTAGCCCATCAGATTTATTAATCTTCATAAACTAGCATTTAGCAATAGTTAATTTCTTAACAAAAAAGTATTATATTCCTGCAATATACAATAAATAAGATATTATATCAACAATACTATAAAATTTTAAATAAAACTAAAATATAAAATATAAAATATAAAATATAAAATATGAAATATGAAATATGAAATATGAAATATGAAATATGAAATATAATCGTTAGATATTTATCTAACAGCAAGCAATTCTAAACTTATGCTGTTATACATATTTATTACCTATCACCTCAGCAAACTAATGCAACTCTAATACGTTAATATATTATTACACGACTTATCTTATAATTATTGTTTTTAAATAACGTCTATATCATTAATTCATAACTTAATTAGGACTATTGGACAATATTATATTAATTCGTTAAATAATCTAAGAGCAGATGTGAAATACTTTATAATATTTATAAAAAATTTTTTTAAAATTAACCATAATTTAATGTTTATAATAAAAAATATTTTAATATCATTAGATATCATAAGAGATCATTGAATATTAATTATATATAACAAACTATCTGCAAAATAAATTACTACTATTAACTTATAAGAGGATATTAATAATAATATACAATTCATAAAAATATAAATACATTTAACCACACTGAGATCCAAACCATCATCTATGTGCTATTATTATAGATAATATATAAATTAATTTGCTAAAAACATTTAATCTTTATACTTTAAAGATGTAATATTATATATTTGATAATTTTTCGTAAACAACCTAAATCGTTTTACATATCATTTATTATTTTATTTAAAACTAAGAAGCTGATGTAATCATGTCAATATGTTTAATACTTTATTAAGATGTCGCCAAATATTATATCTAGATTTATACATTAAACAAATAAACTTACCTAATACAAATCAAATATAGAAGACAACTCCATTATTATGCGGTAATAAATAGTAGAGTATCTATACTCTCTTAATAAAACTAACTTTTACAATTATAATACTTTAATATGATAGCTTCTTTAGTAAATTAAAATATCTAATGCTCCTATATGGTTTCATAACAGTTTATTGACTTATATAGTATATTCAATGTCTCTAAATATTAGAATACAATCAACATTAACCTATAATATAGCAACAAAATATTAATACATAGCGCCTATTTTATTGCAATAATCTTCTACTCAGCGGGCTAAGAGACTCCCCAAAATAATAAATACATCTAATTCACTCAGTATACCTGTCTAATATAATAACTTATTATACACTTAAGTCTATAATAATGAATGTAACGGTAAATAATAATTTAAAGACCACCAATAACACTAGAAAACTACATCAATGGCTTATCATATAACATGATAAGAAACCAAGCTTACTAATATTAACTTAGCGCACTAAAATGTGTATTAGATGACTTAATAATCTTTCTCAGACTAATCAGTGCTTTGTTTATATACGCATCTTTTCTCTGTCTAAACGCACATATCCAATATACTAAAACATTCAACTCAAAATCAACACTTAAATAAAAGCAGGCAGAAGTTACTTTGAATACCATAGTATCATAGATAATAGAACCTCGCTTTACGAGCTGTAATAGGTATGATTTATCTTATATTTAATATAGATATTAATATTACGTATTCTAATTTACCTCTATAACCTATACCCATAATATTATATTATTTTTTCTTATTATTAACTGTTTAGTTATTTATAAAAATTATAACACCTAAAAATCCTAAACTATTTAAGATATGCGCACTAAATATATCTTTTAGACTCAAGTTAATCACCTAAAATACTGCTTAGCACTAATATATCTCATAATATATAAATTAACTTTTTAACTCTTAACCTGTTTAAATATTAAAACAACTTATTATTTTATCCCTATAATGCCCATAATAAATACTTATTTTGCTTTATTTATAATAACTATATCTATCCTACTTACATCACTCTAATACAAACATATTCAGCATTACGAACTTACATATACTTAGGCGAACTTTATCTTATAAATTGCATCAAAAAAACTTAATATCTATCAGCTATTAACATAATTATTACCGTCCTAACAAATAGTAATAAAGTTATTTTTTTGTAAATCACTACGTAATATATTTATTTCTACTATTAGCTAACTAACCTAAGTACTTTCGCTTAACTCACCTAAATATAATTACTGGTACAGCTAATATTTAGACAAATGTCCTATGCATGTTATTAAGCCAACAAAAAATAATATTAATATTATTAGGTAATTATAAGCTTAATAAATTTATAAAGTTATATCTAAGATCATTATTTAATAATTTGACTACATGATTTATTTCTTAAATTATATAAAACAGTGCTGTTTATACAGATACTACAAGTATAATTAATACATAATCTATCATTATAATATTTCTATAACTATTTATAAAAAGCAGTAAAAAATCATCAGCTTTAAATATCACATCAATCAAGGATGTATTATATTACTCTCTTAACAAAACCTGCTATTTATCAAGCCATGCTGACACTAAAAACGGTATAAAAGTAAGATACATATTATATTAGCATTTAACCAGATAACACTAACACCGTCCTAAAGTCTTGTGTTAGGCATAGTATTCTGCTAACAATATTCAATGTAACTTACATTTAAGGGGGATAATAAAATGTTCTCAACATATCTAAACGCTTGTTATTACTAGCGTGTCATATAAAATAGAAATTTTAGAAATCATTATATTTATCGTCATTCATTAATAACATAATCAATCTATAAAATAACTAATTTTTAAGAAAGTATTACTAATACCGTATCATGTTGTATTTAATAAATACTGAAAAGTAATTGATACTGGAATTAGTAACAATACATTAATCAGAGTCATAGTAATATAATATATACGTCATTACAAAGACAAAATAAATATTTTAGACCATAGACTACTTTTACGCTACTTACAAAATTACGAATAATATTCTAGTAACTAGACGACAGTCATTAGCTTTAATCATAACCCAAAGATCCATTAAATAAATAAGTTAGGTAGCTCTAATGTATAAGCATGCTTTAATTTAGATATTTATCTAAAATACCTAAAATAAATATAAATAGTATAATATCAATTAGAGAAAGTCGTCCAGCAAAAACTGGGGTATATAAATGCACTTTATTTATTAGTTTAATTATTATTAATAAATTAGATTAATAGCAAATATAGTAATAAAACTTCTACTGCAGCATTAAATAACATTTTTAATAAACAATAAATTTTTATTTTAGATTTAAATTATTATTATATAGTAACATTATCAATCACCATATTTAATAACTTTATGCCTAGCAGTTACGATAATAAAATAAATGTAAAAATATATAAAAAATTAAATAAAATAATAAAAACTATAAAAATACGGTTTACTTTTTAGACATAAATATACAAAGTTTAGAATATATACTAATAAGCGCAAATTTTACAACTATTCTCAATACATATAGTATACAACAACTATATACATGCTAGTAATATGTAATCTTCACCAAATACAACTGCTCAAATAACTTACGCATTAACAGCATAATGCACCTAACATACATCAGATACACCAAAATACATAAAATATACTCTACACTAGCATTAGTAGTGCTAGCAATAAATCGGCCTTAGCTTGATACTAATGCTCACTAATATCAATAATAAGATATTATCTATCCTATCAATGTCAGTATGATGACATCTAAATATAATACTAAATTAATAATTATTTTATATAACTAAAAGCAGTAGTAACACGCTTCACGCCACTAATTTGACTGGCAATTTTTGCTATAATATAACCCTCCTGCCGCGTAACCAAACCCAATAAAAATACTTCGCCATTTTCAGTATTAACTTTCACATGGGTTAATTTAACTCCAATACTATTAAGTAATTGCGAGTTTACTTTTGTCGTGATCCAAGTGTCAGAGGACACTGCGCTCCAGTTAATTGGATTACCGTAGCGAATCTCATTATATACCTCACTAGCACCTTTAACTTCCATAGCAATCTCTGTAGCACGACGAGTCATGTATACATTCGGCGATTGCCCTGTCAATAATACTTTACCTTGATACGCAGTAACAACTACCCGCGTTTCTCTCTTTAACTGTAGATCATTATTTAATGCGTTTTCTACACGAGCTTCTAAGGTAGCATCATCTACTTGGGTACCGATACTGCGAGGGTCAGTAGCAGTTTTAGTAGCTATAGCAGCGCCGCCTATCATAACACCAGCTATACAGCCTTGTAATAGTAGGGAGCTACATAATACTGTAGATAAGACTTTTAATTTCATCCTTGCTCCTTAATATTTCTGGTGAGGAAATAATATACTATCTATTAGATAGCAAAGACAATTTACGGTCAACATATGCATTTCCTGAATACGAGCACTACGATGCGATGGGATACGAATCTCAATATCCTGCTGACACAGTAAACTAGCCAATTCTCCGCCATCATGACCAGTAAGCGCAACAATCGTCATGTTACGCTTGACTGCTGCCTCAACAGCTTTTACAATATCACGACCATTACCACAAGTCGAAATCATTAGCAAAATATCCCCAGTATGCCCAAGTGCTCGCACCTGTTTAGCATACACTTCATCGTACAGTCTATCATTGCTTATAGCAGTTAGAACAACATTATCAGCATTCAGTGCTATTGCTGGCAAACTAGGGCGCTCAGTTTCAAACCTATTAATCATACTAGCTGCAAAGTGCTGCCCATTAGCAGCTGAGGCACCATTACCGCAACATAGAATCTTATTACCATTAAGTAAAGATTCAGCTAGAACCATTGCAGCACGAGATATTACCTCTGGCAAAGACTCCGCTGCTACAATCTGGGTTTGGATACTTTCGGTAAAACAAGCTTTAATTTTGTCCAGCACGTTGAATACACTCAGTGAGAAGATAAAGCTCAATTAATTTACATTAAAATATTTAAATATACTGGTTTACTAGCTATTACTGAGAGCCATAATACTAAAATAATAAAATCATATGTCACATATTGACTCTATATTACTATGCCCAAAATATGGCATTTTACAACGACTAACGCTATTTACAATCAATAATATTGAACAATGCACTGATAAAAATATTTTTCTTACAATAACCTACTATACTAAGCTCAAAGTTTATCCATTATGGATAATAAAGTGAAGCTAAGTGCCAACTATATATGGTCAGAAATATAAAAAATAAAAGTAGTATCCCCAAGATAACACTAAGTAAAAAGCTAGACACCTATCACTTAGACACCTATCTGATGTAGTATATTTATTTATGAAATTGGCACTACCATTCCATTATGATACCGTAACCAAGTAAGTTTTCGATTAATTACACAACTAGGTGTGGCGGTCAGGATACCAGTCACTCCTGATATCTGCAAAAGAGGAGCATAACGTAGTGCATCAAAGTAATTTACTAATATCCAAGCATCAACACCCATAGCATATAAACGTAAGAGTGAATAATCATTATGGAAGAACGACATAGCCTCTTGTAATAATGAACTGTTAAAACCAGCCAGTAATGGGATGTCACTAAACTGTAAACCTTCCATTTCTAAACGAAAGTCAATACCTGATCCGGCCTGATAGCTACGTGAGCTAGCGTATATCGCTTGCTTACTGCGCGAATCTATAACCATATCAATCATAGGTTTAATCAAAGTTAACTCGGCCTGAGTAGCTATAATATAGATTGCATCAATCATGTAATCAGATTTCTTTATCTCATTACTAAAGGATACAGCAGGAGTATTTTTGGTAGTCATACTTGGTAATGTAGAAGCAGATGTAATCGGTGTCCCAGTCAAATGAAGTCCACCACTATTTGCCGCTTGACGCAATTCATCCATAGAACCAATACTTTGTTGCAGTACTGTCTGACCGCCTAGCTTTTGCCATTCTTGATTAAAGACTGCAGCAATGCGATTACCAAAAGAAGTGCGTGGCACTAATAATAGCGGATAGCGATGCTGTTGACCCCAGATATGGTTAGCGGCATCACGCGCTTCATCTTCCGGCGATAACGAAAAATAACAGATATTTGGATGATCATTCGTCGTTTTTGGGTGGTTTAGTGCAAGTATATTCAATGAGGTATTAATATCAGAAAGCTGATCAACCGCTTCTTTTAGCAATGGACCAACTACTAATGTAATACCATCCTGTTGCACCTTATTTAATACAACTACTAATGACTGGTCGGTAGTATCATACACCTTAACTTGATGATTATTAAATACTTGCCATGGGCTGATTAACACTGAAGAAGTAACTGGATGATCTAAAGAAGATAACAAATTACTGACTGCTTCACCAGAATTAGGAGCTGCAGGAATAACAAACGGTTGATTAGAGTTAATAGCTGATAACGCCTCTAGTGCAATAGGAGGCACGGCAATATTATTCTTTGCGGCTTCAAAACCCTGCAATATGGCCGCAGAAAATACTTTAGCCTGGCCACTAAGTGGCAATAATAAAGCAATATTTGTAATTGAAGATTGAGCTAAACTAAATACTCGCTTTAATTGCGTCGGCAATGTTTTTGCTGCAGGATGCTCGGGGTAACGAGTTTTCCAATCTTTAATAGCTGCCTGTAATGGGTCTAAAGCTAGCCTATTATCCTGATATGACCGCAGCAAATCCATCCAACCCTGCAGAACATTCTCGTTAGCATTAATAAATGCACTATTTATCTGCTGAGGCGTGCATTTTAGTAATATTTGCCAAGTTTCATCAAGATTATCTTGGTGTACTTGACCATTCAACAATCGTTCTTGAGCAATATAAATACGTAGTAATGGCAAAAAATAACAACCTTCATTAACAGTAATTTGTGCATGATAATAGCGTATCTTTTGATCAATGGATAGTAAACTACTATCTAGCTGATCTAAAACATTGCGAGCACGAATATTTTTCTTATTAAGTATATCTAATTCAGCAATTAGCATTTGTCGTTCTACTAATTGTACGCTACTAAGATTTTTAGAAAGCTGCCCTAAATACCCACTAGCCTCGAGCAATCTCCCTTCATGTAACAATGCACGAATCGCAAGTAATTGCCAGTGAGCCTTGCTGTTATTATCGCATTTTTGCAATTTCAAAAGATAGTCATTTGCGGAGGATAGAACTCTATCTTGTATATTAACAGGCGATGTTTGCAGAACCAAACCTGAACAACCTACAAGTACTAAGCATGCTGTAGTAAGTAGCACCAGCTTAGGAGTACCTGCTTTAGTAGCAACAAGTGTTGAGAAAAGCATACGATATCCAGTCGTGTTTTTTAAAATAAGTAATATTTAATATATAATCCGGATAAAACAATGAAAAAACAGCAAAAATCTATTGATTATGAATCAGCGCTATATGTGATCCCTACGCCAATCGGTAACTTAGGAGATATAACTTACCGCGCAATAGAAGTAATGAAAAAAGTGAACTTAATTGCAGCAGAAGATACACGTCACACTAAATGGCTATTACAAAATTTTGCAATTAGCACAAAATTATTTGCACTATATGACCATAATGAGCGACAAGTATCTAAACAACTACTAACAAAGTTACAATTAGGCCAAAGTATAGCGCTAGTTTCTAATGCCGGTACACCACTTATTAACGATCCCGGTTATCACTTGGTACGCTGTTGCCACTCAGCTAATATTCGGGTAATACCATTGCCGGGCGCCTGTGCAGCAACTACTGCTCTTTGCGCAGCTGGTATCGCTACAGAACGTTTTTGTTATGAAGGCTTTCTACCTTCAAAAAAAAAGGGGCGTAGTGATAAAATAATAGCACTAACAGAAGAATCACGTACACTTATCTTCTATGAATCAACTCATCGCCTAGTAAGCACTTTACAAGACATGGTTACTATTTGGGGACCACAACGTTACGTGGTATTAGCTCGTGAACTAACTAAAAGATGGGAATCAATCCATGGCGCACCCGTAGAAACGCTGCTTAGTTGGGTGAAAGAAGAAAAAATACGCTACCGTGGAGAAATAGTACTTATTGTAGAAGGTTACAAGAAAGAAAAGAATATAATTCCACTTGACTCACTGCACACACTAAAATTTTTACAAAAAGAATTATCACTAAAAAAAGACTGTAATGCTGACAGCAAAAATACATAGAGTAAATAAAAATGCGCTGTACAGATATGCGCTAGGGCAACAAAAAATAATAAAGTAGTTGATCTATTTTAGTTGACCTATTACATATAAACAGATACTATTTATGCTGGAGTTGATTAGACAGTCGCCGCTTCATTATCTGCTCCTCAGAGAAATGAGTGAAGGGGAGGAAAGTCCGGGCTCCATAGGGCAAGGTGCCAGGTAACGCCTGGGAGGCGCAAGCCTACGACTAGTGCAACAGAAAGTAAACCGCCGATGACCCGTATAAACGAGATCAGGTAAGGGTGAAAAGGTGTGGTAAGGGCACACCGCGCGAATGGTAATATTCGTGGCACGGTAAACTCCACCCGGAGCAAAGCCAAATAGGTATTCAATAGTACGGCCCGTACTGAATTCGGGTAGGCTGCTTGAGCCAGTAAGTGATTACTGGCCTAGAGGAATGACTGTCCGTGACAGAACCCGGCTTATCGATCAACTCCTCTAATAATATACTAATTTAACAAAATACTATTTGGAATGTTTTCTAATGCGCAAAATATTTAAATAATATAGATAACAATGAGTTATTTATGATTCTTCAAGTAACATTTAAAGTAATACTCAAAATTAATAATATTAATAAAACAACTTAATTTATCAGAATAAAAGCAGATTTCTAAAAAAGAACAGTTGATATCTCTTACTTGATATATATAAAGGATTATAATAAATAGCTGCAGAAATGATGTTTTTATTCATTGCTTAATCAGATACTTTTTATGTAAATGTATCAATATAACTACTTACTATATCATTTATATTAAATTACATTATACTAGAGATAACAGAGACAACAAAGATAGTAACAGTAACTATACTAGAAATTGTTGCTAGCCAAAAAATCTGATTACAATAAAAATAGTAAATATCATAAATCTTACTCTAATTAATAAAATTATTTTGCTTATAACTAAATAAGGGCCACGTTTTTAAAAAATTAGTTTTATTAAAAATTAACATAGTAGTTAATAAAACCAGCAGAAAAAATAAATCATGCTCGAATAAAAGTATTTTAAAATAATAAAAGAAAGTTATAAATCAGTATTTTACATAGACATTTGAACTTAATATGTAACTTTATACGCATGAATAACAATGAAAATAATTATTAATTAAAATATGTATATTGCATATAATATAACATAGAGCATTTACATTATCTTAGAAAAATAATTATCAATAAATAAAAAACAAAAAATTAATTTTTATTTAGTACATACTTATCTACTAAGAATCTACTTAAGAAGTATATTTCTACGTAAAAATTATTATCTTTAAATTTATTTTCGCTTATCTTTTATTTATTCAATTTTATTGTATTATTTGACAAATTCCTTAAATTATCTATTATAATCATAGATTACATATATCAATTATCTATAACAACCTTACTTTATTTCAGTAGATCTTATAGCTATCTATTGACATAACTAGTATGCACCTTGCTTAGCTTATCTCCTCTTCTAATCCAATATAATTGATAAACTTTACTATATAAAGAATATAAATAAATTTATTACTGATCATTAGGCGCCTTACAAGCAAAATTATCTAGTATAGGGGATAATAAAATAACTCGTAAGGATACGGGTAACATAATTTTATATTATTAGTTCATATATAAACATTTTATTTTAAAAGATAAATATAAATTTAATTATATATTGTAATATCTTAATATATATTTTACCTCCTTATGATATCACTCATAAGGCCATTAATAATGACCGAGTTATTAGCCAATTTTAGCTAGGTGTATTTTATATATTATTGTGCCAGTTCTAAAATTGCCCTTATTAAAATTAATCCCTATTAAAACGATATATTATAGTCACTAGGTAAATTTTAATCCTTTGTAGATCTTTAGACTACATAGTATGAATAAGGTATCATAAAATATATAGTCTGATAACTGATCACTTTACTCATCTCCCTATTATATTATATAACTCAGCATACCTTTGATTAATCAAATAAGCTTAATCCCAGATTATATCAAATATTACATAATATATTCTAAGTAAATTTCTAATAAATATATTAATCAGTATGCTAACTAAATTTAGTTTTTTCTTTTTATGAGTGATATATATGATAATAAAATATTTTGTAACATTAATTGTATAAAATACTAAAAATATTGAAAGAATTTTTAAATTAAAACTAAAGTCACTAATGATGTTAAGGGTATATTAACTATTAAGGAAATACAAATACTCCATGTATCATGATATAAGTAGTTAAGATCTTAATACTACTTAAAATATAATCTTTTTTCATTCGCCTAATAAAATTATATGACAAATAGCACATTATTTTGACTTAAAAATTAATTTTTTATAATCTTTTTTCTTCGTAAGAAAAATAAACACGCAAATACTTATTTAAATCCATTACCTGTTAAAATATATTTTATTAAGCATCTAAGAAAATGATATAATATACCTATAATCAATATGATATTATTATTAATAAAATACATATTAATAAAATTAGCAATTTTTAACTACTCATCTTAAGTACTATAATAGGATGATAAATATCATATATTACTATCAATTACTAAAATACTAACAGCTATTAGAATATAAATTACTCCCTTTATACCCTGCTACACTAACGTGTTACTAGATGGCACTATTACTGTTAAAGTAAATACATTTTCTATCATTGAATTTCTATAGAAACAATGTATATAAAAATTAACTGCCTACAAAAAATATATTAAGCAACTAAATTAACTATAATCAAACATAATATTCACGAGAATCTCACATAACTCATATATATTACACCTATATCCTTTTACTAATACACATAGCTAAACCATAATAAATAACAAAAACTCTAAAATATTATATATGCAAATTATTACACCCTAAAAAATATAATACTTAGTGCCCAATAATATTTACTTGGAGCCCTCAAAAATAAAATATAAATATATTAATTAATACTTCATACAATAGTATTAGTACGGTAATCAATTCGCATAACATTAGTTATTAATGTAACTAGTCAGTACTTAAGAATATTAAATAAAACCCTCTAAACTGGATATTATTAACTTATAACTAGTATAATAAAATTATAAAAAAAGACTCATGGTTATCATTAACTCATAACTATAAGATCTGAAGTTAAATAAAATAAATTATATACACTTAGATTATTAACGAGAACTTAAGATTACATAATCTTTACTCTTAACTATATTTAAGCATAGAAAAAACAAGTACTTACTAAAAACAAGGTATTATAAAAAATAATCCATATCTTTATCGTAAAGATACAATCTTAGTAACAAGGTATAAAATAGGAAGTATACTATTCTTCTTAGAAACTAAATAAGCATAACAGAAAACTCGTATAGTCTATATACTGCCACTAAAATTAATTACAAGACACATTAGTGATCAAAAATTTAATAATTATTTTTCAATCATCACTGCAAATATAAAATCCTCTGCGCTATTTATGTGAAATATAATCCTTGATTAAGCATAATACCTATACTTATACACACCTAATCTGATACAAGTGCTTAATGCATTAGATGTGATGTAATCATCCATATTATAATACCAATATATTACTCATTTTTTACCAATTCATTATAAATGATATTAATACAAATACTACCATCATATTATTGACTTTCTAATATTTTAATTTTTCTTATAATCATATAAACATTATTAGTTAATTAATTAAAAATGAAATTTATTATCAATATAATTGAGAGATAAATATCTTTTTGATAGAAACACATTAATAATAACAGCAACAAAATAACAAAAAATAACTATCAATAACTTATTTCCACTCACCGGAAAATACTCCTAACTCAACTAGATACACCAAAAACATTATCCACCAGGAATTAAGTAATCACCCCTTACTGCAGCTGACTAAGTCAAACGCTATATCATATAACATATTACGAAATAGACTATATTACCGCTAATAAAAATGGCAGGCAGAGGCATTAAGTACATCCTTGCTAATTATAAAAAACACCAAATGATTTACCTACATTTACAGTATATTGTCAATATCATCAAATAACTATCACTCTTAACTATAGGAGATACCTAATTCTTTTATCATTCAAGCAGTCGTGATTACTTTCCTTATAAAGTTAGGAGATACATTAAATATATTGCTAATCTTTAATCTAAAAAATATAACCATATAACTAATGCTATTTAGCATTAGCTAATAGCATTACCACAAGATATTCAGCTAAAACAAGAATACTAAAAATCTATATTAGAACAATAGACCCTAATAAGCACAAAGCTATAGTTTTTCATTAATATTTACTTATTTGCAATCGATATTTAACTAAGTCAATATCACCTTAATGCCAAAGTAAAAATATAAATTATATCTCTAGATATATAATTTATATTTTTTATAAATTCTTAAACTATAGTTAACTTATACTACAGTACTGCACTTACTTGATAATTAATTAACTAATGATGTTTATATAGTTCTCAAAAAAATAAGATACTATAAAAATTAATCAGGTAATAATATTATCTTAATGCATAGAGCTTATAATATGCTTCCAATAAAACATAAAATAGGATATTGTCATATAAATATTATGCCCCTTTTGCTGAGTTATAACTATCTGCGCGCTTTTTACGCCAGAGTAGTATAAGAGAACCAACTAAACCAGCCACGAGTAATCCTAATGGCAATAGCATAATACAGAACATTAATTGATCTTGATATTGATTAAATACTGACGTTTTACCCAATAAAAAACCTAATGAAGTTAGTATAAGTACCCAAAGCAATCCGCTGATCCAATTAAAAAATTGAAAACGTGCATTACTTAAACCAGATAAACCAGCAATAGTTGGCAGCAAGGTACGGACAAATGCTAAAAATCGACCGAGCAATAAAGCAGACAAACCGTGGCGACGAAACAATTGATGCGCTCGTTGAGCATAATGTGTCGGTAAGTGCGATAACCAGCTTTGCACTATTCGAGTATTGCCGAGCCATTTACCCTGTATGTAACTTATCCAACACCCTAGACTTGCAGCAGCAGTCAGAATCAAAATAGTTAATGGAAAATTCATAGCATCTTTAGCAATTAAAACACCTGCTAAAATTAATACACTATCGCCCGGTAAAAAAGCTGCTGGGAGCAAACCATTTTCTAAAAATAAGATTATAAATAATAGAGCATAAAGGCTCCATGCCAGTGGAGAGTTAGCTAGCGCGTCGAAATCTTGTCGCCATAAAGCATGTATCAATTCTTTGATGATATTCATCCAATGTTCCTAGACTTCACATGGACTCTAAATATTAACTAGAGCCGGAAGAGGTAAGTGATACTCCTCATTCTATGATAGTAAAACTTAAATAAATATTTTTAGTGTCTTCTATCTATATGTTATCCAATTAATATTAATAGATGCATATGTAAGTATATCAGTATGTAATTTTCTTTCCGTCTATAAAAGTATGCTGTAGATAGTGCCTATCTATAAGATAAAAGTAAAAACATGCTTTAAGCTAAAAGCAAATACTAGAGATTATTAAAAACCATCAGCTCTTATCATCTACTCTGCAAAACTATCTTGTAATCCAAACATTCATAAATCTGATTATAAGATAAAGGTATATTATCTAATAATAACTGGCAAATGAATAATCTAAGACTTGTTTTTTAATAAAAATACATATAACTTTTTACTAGATATCGAACTTAGTTGCTAAAAATAAATTTACGTAATTAATAATAAACATATATCTTCCTATTGTTTACTACATATCAATAAGTAAACGTTACATAACGACAATAAATTATAGAACAAATAATAAAAAATTAATTTTTTGATAGTTAATCAACCCACTACCGATAAATATCGGCATTTAAATATAGCACATTTAATATTATCATACCTAATTAAATGATATTTGACTCATTTTATTACTTATTCTATCCTCCGCACAAATGTATTTTTAGCGATAACAGTTGCTTTAGAAAACAAGTATTAATATTATACTCATATATACAGTTATACTCATCTATACAGATCTATTAATAATTACTATGGCATTTTATTTACTTACTTAAATCAGTAGATAAAAAAACTAAAAATCTTCTAATACCTAAAACTAAACTGACTTTTTTCTACTCCAACTACACAAATGATCATACCTCATGTAATAGATATTTTTATATTACATGACAATATCAAATATTAGTAATTACCATAGTATAATATTACCTAGATATTCTAAGCGTTTAATCATAATCAATGCACCTTTCACCCCATATTCTACATGAAATACTTAATTAATAATTTTATATATAAATATAATTTGTATGATTACTTATAGTAATACAGGAACGTCTCAATAAGCAGAAACTATTAAATACTTTAATTTCTAATATATTTAACTATTCATTTCTAAACAAGTTTAATATAGACCTCTTTTCATAAATACATACTTTTAGGCGCTACTGTACATACTTTTAGGCGCTACTGATAGTAATAGTAATAGTAATACTTTAAATAATATAGATAATTATATATGCTAATATACCTTCTATCAATAATATATATTATATAGAAGGGGCATCAAAAATTCAAAAAATACCTAATATCATGATTAATAACTATTTAGTGCTCTTACTATTATTTAGCTATAGTTAATAAAATTCACTAAATATTAGTTAGTTTTTTCATAAAAAACATAAATAAACATTATATATATTATATAATTCTTATAGCAGGAAGACAATTATGACTAATCTTAAATATTAGTTACTAACTAAATTATATTGTAACGCCACAAAATACTATATAACATAATATTTAAATATTACTAACTATAAATTATTAATGCTGTAATAATTTATAGTTAAATTATCATGCTAACAACTACACCATTTTATACCCTCTGTAAAAAGTCTTAGTAACTAATGTTTAATCTTATGAATTAAAGTACTAAGAGTCACTTTAATAAATTTTTAGTAATATAAAATCATACATTAATAACCACTTATTGTGTATTAAATAATAACTAATCAAAAAAGATATATCAGTACTATATAGTATTTAGTTCAGTACTATTTTAATAAAATTAGCAAAGATGTATAATATAAAATATAAAAAAATAATACCTAGATGATTTTAAAACCCAAACTATATCATTACATCAATACACATAAAGATTATATTTAAAATTAGTAGACATTAAATATAATCACTATAAAGTATTTAAGCAACTTTGCACGAAACTATTAAATAGTCTACACTAAAATTATTTTTATCTATCTCATATCTACTAATAAAATTATTATTAATGCATCAAAGCATAAAATTAAAGCATGCCCACTAACACAATACGTTTTACGGAATATTCTAATATAGATTGCATTATTATATCATTAAATATATAGTATTTAGTAATGTTATCTAACTAAATAAACAGGACACTGAATATCTATTCAAATATTTATATTTTCTTTGATGCTAGTGCTAATATAAAAAATTAGTGTCACATTCTCCGGACTAAAATTAATTTTTAGTAATCTTACCTATCTAAATAATGCTTACATCTAATCACACTACTATTAATTTAACTAATACTTATACACTATCTCATAACAACTAACAACACAAGCAACAATATTAGCTAAGCTAATGAGATTATGTAACACCGCTAACCCAAAGCAGCGTCTTTAATTTTTATACTAACTGCTACCTAATGACACCTTTAAATCATAACTAGTAATATAATGATTCTATATTACTATATATCGATAGCTTAATATTATTTACTTCAATATTAGCTAAGCAATATTATTATACCATAGTACCTTTATATATTACTCATGTTCTTAAACATTAAACATACGATAATTGCTTTTAGCTTAATATTTTTTATTAATAAAATTTTCTATTAATAAATGTATGGCTTGGATATTACTGTATCAGCATATTACTACTTTATTGCCACTTACGCGTGTGATGATTAAATAATAATAAAGTAAAATAAATTACCCTAATTTTACATATTTTTGATGGCACTATTAACACTAGTATCTACATCAGATATTTAAATACAGCTAGTAAGTTGTCTGCATTAATCATCGCAAGATATATAATCATAATTTACCTGATGATGTGCAGAGAGAATATTATTCTCTCTTCCTAAAAAATTTCTATACTAAATATTCCACCAAAGATATTACATCTTATTTAATTTTATAGCAAAAGTAAAATAAAATTAACTATTATTAAATGAACTACATTACGTTACCAGTGAAATGGTACATAATATGTCAGATCTATATACTATTAGTGATAATCTGATACTATAATAATTATAACCTTATGACATACCATCACTCTTATGACTAAGTTAAATATTCTACTATCAATACTATTCACATCTATAAGTAAACCTACAAAGGTTATAAGATTAATATCTAATAATATATTTACATGCTTAAGTATTGTTTATTTTTAAATATTATTAAAAAAGAACAATTACTATAACTTTAATTATTATCAAATATTCTTAGAAATTCTAATGATATTTTAATTAGATTTCATACATCTTAGTACTCAAATATAATTTGATATTATATATATGATTCATAATTAATATTGATGTAAAGATATTATTTTTTTCTCTAGCAATTTACTATAAGACTACTTCATTTAACTTAAAATTAATATTATTATACTCTATACCCATTAATTTATGATATTACCACTAGTTAATGCTAAGTTAATTATAAACAATATTACACAACTGACAATATATCTTATAGCTATATAAGATATATTAGTTATTTTTTATAAATAGATAAAAATTTATAATTAAATACTTAGCTACCAGAATCTAATGGATTATATTAATTCACTAATTAATAGTTAACGTTATAAGACAAATTCATTAATTTCATACTCAACTCTCTAGAAATTAATAACTCTATCACTCAATTATAATTAAAGCTATTTACTAATATAGCGGTAACACACTCAATCAAGCTTAACATTAATAAATAATCATAGACACTCTAATCATTATTAGAACTCAATATATACTAGCACACGACAACTAATATCTTGCATTATATTACTATTGATCATAAGCATTATAATTATACCTGAATACTAGGCATAAATATTACAATTCAAGAATAGATATTATTTGTTATAATGATAATACATAATCATATAATTATCAGTGAATATCTTGTAAATTACCTATTAGTTAAATTCACCAATACCACCATTATTGTAGATGTTTAATTACTAGTGATAAGAATAAAAACACTCAAAGATATTTAACAAGGGAGACAAAATAGGTTAATACTTACTACTTAACTATCAAATAATTAGTTAACTTATGTATGCAGTATATTTTCATCATAACCAATACCAAACCAAATAGTGACATAAAATATGGACACCAAATGTTACTTTAAAATAAATGTAGTCTCTCATAATATCTCAATGCACTGAATATAATATTATATTAAATATCTCATTTAATGTTATTAAATAAACTTTCAAAACTAAGGCCAAGCTAAAAACTAGCCGGTTCATTAAAGGAGAGTATCAATTTGCTTAAAATAAACAGTGTACAAGTTGCTATTATAAACAATAACTTAATATAATATAACTATATTTGCAATAAATCTTATCTCATGCTTACTTAAACACGAAGATTTATATCTTCGCCTAAAACAACTAATAGTGATTTGTCT
Source organism: Serratia symbiotica str. 'Cinara cedri' (assembly GCA_000238975.1). Lineage (GTDB taxonomy): Bacteria > Pseudomonadota > Gammaproteobacteria > Enterobacterales > Enterobacteriaceae > Serratia_D > Serratia_D symbiotica_A. Next base: position 1,355,568 of record CP002295.1, read on the forward strand.
AATATAATTTCGATTATAATTCATTAGCCTATTACTTACCATAATTAAATTATATATTATTTAATAAATATTAAACCAATTAATCATAATTTCCAGATAATATTCATATACCTAAAACTCATGATATCTAATTTCTGTATACTATTGCTATGGTAATAATAATTACTACAACAATCAGATTGAACTTAAAAATATTAATGAAAATTTATTTTTGCATAATCTTTATCCTAAAGTTTTCTTCAAAATAAAAGAGTATTGATTAGGTTTAATCATTATTAAATTAACTACTATCATAATAGTATAGTTCACTTTTGTAAAAAAGTATTTAATATGTTATTACTACGATTCAATCTAATAATACACTATGGACTATTAATTATGAAGAATGATATCCAAGATTTAGTAACTAGCAATGCTAGTATACATATTATACTTTATGAATAATAAATAAATAATTTATTCACGATATAAATACTTATAATCAAATACTTAAAAATGATAATATAACTAGAATATCTGTATATATAGATCTAAAATTAATTGACTAAAAAATAAAAAATATATATAATATAACTTTAGTTAAATAGCTATAAATAATATTAATATTAATATTATTATAAAAAATAAAACATAATTTTAAGTATAATTAAAACTCCGGATTTCATTGGCTATACACCATAAATATATTACCTTTAATATATCCTAATAATACTAAAAAATAATTACTAAAACTAATAATTAGTATTCATATTTAACCATATAAATAAAATAATAGCAGTGTCAAGCTAACCTCTAACAACAGATAAGTAAGAGGGTGCACGGATAAAATATAGCTAAATATGTTAATCAAGCATCAATCTAGTAGACTGCTGAATGCATATTTAAAAAATATATTATTATGTTTTAATATATAAAAATATATGTTAATAACTATTATACATATCTTTCATCATAAAATAAAACATCATTATATTTACTTTAATATCATATTTTAGCATTGTACATGATAAAAACTGCAAAACTTAATTCTTACTAATCACAAGGGATAAAATATTTGTTTTATGTTCTAAGTAAATACTTAAGCTATAAGAAATATTCAGTTAACATGATTATATCTCTTGAATTAGATATATATAATACTAGTTAAATAATATTTATCTAGCGCCAGCTAGATGATATATAAAAATAAAATAATTATTTATAAATTTAATTACTGTTAATAATATGTATTTTATTAAAATAAAAAAAATCAAAGATAGAAGTTATAATACCAATCTTTAATTAATTATTAATATTTTGTATTGAAATAACTATTTTATTAATATATGTTTAATACTAATCGAGTAATAACAATATTATATTAATTTTTATACTATAAAATAAACCATTAGTATACGATACACAATTAAAGAAATAAATTTTATTATCAATATTAACAAAAACATTTTCCTAGAAAACTGATACTAAAAATTTTTGCTAATAGCGATAAACGGTGTATGATACACATTTAGTTATAATAATTATTATCAAATAATAATTCTCTACTAAAGGCAACCTGCTCATGTATAGATATATCTATTATACCACAAACCATAACCTATAAGTTATATATAACCTAACTTTTATTTTTACTACACTATGCATATATTAAGTTCAATAATATAAAAAACATTAAGTTATACACTATCAACTTAACAAGGAGTAATAACAAATAAGAAGGGTACTACATATAATAATTTATTTCTTATATTAATAAGTTTATTGAATAATGCGTAACTCTAAGCGTCCAAATACGCCCTTAAGTTCATCGTAAATATTCTTCCCTAAAAATATATACTATTTATTATAGATATCATAAACTTCATAAAATTAATTAATAATATGATTCACTGAATATAAAATAGCACTATCCATATCATAAGTAAATTACTATTCACATAGGATACTTGCGCTATTTTTATGCACATCTTATTGTGCATGCAGCGCATGTCAAGACAGCTTTAATAATCATTAAAATATAACGTATCATACAACTAAAATTACTAACATAAAGCATCATAACTATCTACTTAAAGATTGCTTACTGATAATCGAATAATGCTTAAGACAATATGATTATAATGAATAAATTCTATTAGCGTACAAAGGCTAAGTATTATAATATTTATTATTAAATAATATATTAATCTATTACTCAGTAACTGATTATAATATAGTCATAATAGGTACCAATAAAATAGCCTCATATGATTAGATATTTCATATATTTAGACCCAAATATATAAACGCATTTATTGTTCGAATTTCGTTAAAAACGATAAAATATATCACGCTCAAATACATAGTACAAATAACCTTAAGATCCTTGTACCCAACATAGCGTAACTCAATACCTAACTACAGCGCACACCACAACTAGGGAGCAGGTAGCAACCCACAAGATTAAACTCTTTACTTATATAATAAGCTGCTAGACTAAAATAGCTACAATAACCAGTAACTATTCATGCAATTAGCAACAAGCAAATATTACTTCCTTGTCACTACTAGGCTCAATATTATATATTAATGAGCACTAATTTTATCAAAAAACATAACATTATCAACCGACTTTCACCACAAACAACTAAATAAACTATTATTAATTGTAAATGTAAAAAATACTTATCTAAATATTTTATAATAATACGTAATGCATATAAAGTTTATTCGAGATTAATCAATATTGAAATAATTTAATAAAAATTAAGATCTATTAAATTTTGCAGTAGATTATTCATTTCGACCTACTCAATCTTAATGATGCTAACTCCTTTCTTCAAAAGAAGAATAGGCACTAAATAACCAAAACTATCAATCAGATCAGAGCATAATGTTATTGATTAGTATTAATTAGCAATAGCATAAAAACTCCAAGTTATTGATAAAATATTGCGGATAACTAATCCGCTTATCTTTCAGAGCATATACAAATACTAGTAATCAACTTTGCTACAAAACTAACTCATGAGCACACTGTTGTCAAACAAAGTAGGGCGGGACCAGGTATTTTATTAGGTTCAATCTGTCAACCAATGGGGAATAATAATCTTATTATTATTTTTAATATCACAAAACTACTTTTATAAAAGATTAATACTAAAAAACAAAACCCTATTCAGCAAACTGCATAGGGTTTTACACAAATTACGCAACTTTAGCAACAAAGATTAGCGTTTAGAAAACTGAGGGCGACGACGCGCTTTACGCAAGCCAACTTTTTTACGTTCAGTTTGACGTGCGTCACGTGTCACAAAGTTAGCTTTACGCAGTTCAGAACGTAAGGTCTCATCATACTTCATCAGTGCACGAGTAATACCATGACGAATAGCTCCAGCTTGACCAGAGATACCGCCTCCTTTAACAGTTATATACAAATCCAATTTGCCATTCATGTCAACTAATTCTAGCGGCTGACGAACTACCATGCGCGCAGTTTCGCGACCAAAGTATTGTTCTAGTTTGCGCTGGTTAATCATGATATTACCTTTGCCAGGCTGCATAAAGACACGAGCAGCAGAGCTTTTACGACGACCAGTGCCATAATATTGATTTTCAGCCATTACTATTAATCCCGATTAAATATCAAGAATACACGGTTGCTGCGCCGCATGATTATGTTGAGTACCAGCATAAACTTTTAGTTTACGGAACATAGCACGACCCAAGGGTCCTTTTGGCAACATACCCTTAACCGCAATTTCAATAACTCGCTCAGGGCGACGAGCAATCATTTCTTGAAATGTTGCTTGCTTGATACCGCCAACATAACCAGTATGGCGATAATAAACCTTATCTGTACGCTTGTTACCCGTTACAGAAACTTTATCTGCATTTAGAACAATAATATAATCACCAGTATCTACATGTGGGGTATATTCTGCTTTATGCTTACCACGTAAGCGAATTGCTATCTTGGTAGCGAGGCGACCTAAAATCTTACCATCTGCATCAACAAGATGCCATGTATGTTTACAGGTTTCTGGTGTTGCGGTAAAAGTTTTCATTAACAATGCTTACCCAATAATTAATTATATGTTAGTGAATACTGAGTCGTTAGAAAAGAGCTAAACTTTACACGACTATACAAATCTAGCAAACCGACCCTCTTGAATAACCATTGCCAGCATTATAAAAATTTATTTAGGAAAAGGTTTTGTTGTAACATGGGATGTTAAGATTGTAGAAAAGCAGAGTATAGATATCGAAAAATTTTTAAATAGGATTCTATCCTCTCAGCAACAATTACATTGTACATCAAATTAGCTCATAAGGCTATTACTAATCATAAGATTATAACAAGAATAGTTTAGTAATAACTAAATAGCACAGCTATCAAAGCTAATATTCAGCTATATTCAGCTATATTGCTGCATATTCTTTACTAATTTATTAGTACGATTATTCAAAGAACTTAAACCTCACGAATTAAGTAAATCTAGCGCTTATAATAATTTTTGAATGTATAACTTTCAATTATAATATAATATATAAGCTATATCCTAATATATTTTTAAAATATCACACTATCATAATAAATAGCTCAATAGCTATCAATAGATAGCAAGCAAAATCAACGATTAAGTTCAATTAACTATGTTAAAAACTTCTTTAGGAGCTCTTTACTCTATGCTCTCTACAATATTAATAGATAGAACATCATATTAAAATATGACCAAATAGCTATTATTATTAGACCTAAATTATTCACATATTAGCAATAATCAATAATTTAACTTAATATTAATAAAGTACATTTATTATCAATAAGTGAATAATTAACAATATTTTACATTTAACTTCTTTAGCATTAACATCTACATGTGATATTGCATGTCATGGTATTATTAGAATTAATACGCAATATAATTACACATAATATATTAGCATGACGCAATTAACTAACCCCTAAATCACATAGATTCATAAAACTTAATAAAAAGATCACATATCTCTCTACGAATAACACCTATATATACAATATATTGTATATATAATTTCTTAAGTCAATACACCCAGTACCCTTAAATATCATTTTTTTTGCATCAAATGCATCAAAGTATGTAAAAATGGCAGATATCAGTATTAAATTAATTAGATGATTTGGATAATGCTTATCCATCAATTTTATAATATACACTAATATCATCATTACACTCTATTAAAACATAGAAGATCTAGCTAAACATTAAAGATATCTAATAACATACATAATAGTTGCAAATACAACATATACTAAAACATATACAGTGACATAAAATAGTACAAGTAACAGTAAAAATATAGTAGCTATTACAATCTATTTATAGGTTAAAATAGAGTATATCTGCTCTCTAAGTTTACTGCGGCTGATATATTAATCCCTGCTAGATTCCCTAATCCCTTACTTTCACTTTCAAAAACCTACTATCCCAGCTCCCGAGCTAACATGTATGATGTTAATGACTCTTAAAACGCCTAATTTTAAGACTTTTGTCAAACACCAATAAGTATTGGTGCTTATTAGGTAGTAATATTGCCTAATATACATAGTCTACTTATAACATCATAGTCATAACTTACTCGTATCTATTAAACATACTCCATACACTTAATTTTATTCTTATTTTTAAATACAGCAACTCCATAAGCTATAGTATAAAAAAAATTAAACCAAAATTAATAAAAACGAAATCTATCTAGTGTTATTATCACCGTATAATGCATTTTAGATAATGATAAAAAACTTACCAATATAGTGTATTATGCTATTGGCATACAATTAACAATATAAAAATATATTTTCCTTAAAAATATATTAAGCAATACCTTATATATAGCTTTGTAATAATCGTTATATACCTAAAATCTGGTACTATACTACGTATACTATTCATTAATGAAGTGATTATGAGTACTATATAATTAAGTAAAATATATAATTATATGAATTATATGGATAAAATTCCTTCGTAACAATAAATATAAAAGGAGTCATTATGACTTGGGCGTATACACTGGCTGTTTTTATAATTGGCATCGCTACTGGAGCGATAGCGATGCGCTTTGGCAGCCTTAAATTACGTAAACAATATACTTTACAATACAAGCTTGATAAGAGCAAAATTGAACTCGAGCGGTATCGTCAAGAACTAGTTGATCACTTTACATATAGTGCAGAATTGCTTGATAATATGGCACAAAATTATAATCTATTATATCAACATATTGCAAAAAAATCTAATAACTTATTACTGGAACTACCAAATCAGAAAAATCTCTTTCAATATAAGTTTACTAAAAAAAAGGCAAGCAATTATGAAGAAAAAATAGAGAGTCCACGTGACTACTCAGATAACACACCTGACTTATTGCATGACGAAATACAACCACATAATAAATAAAACCATGCACCCGTGAAGAGCAATCACGGGCTTGTGTTTATTACCATATAATTTATTTAGTATCACCATAAACTATTGGAGAATCATATAATTCTTTATTATCTTGTTGACACTTACATACATTATTACCAGCAATCTAACGATAACAGCGCACTTACAGGGTTATAAGCCCTGTATCCACGTATGTTAAGTTAATAAATTTTTTCTTCATTGAGAAATATTTAATTATTAATATATTACTTATAAATTTTTACTAAAGACTGACTAACTTACCAGCACTTAACATAAATGTTTCTATTATCATAAAAGTACATCAGCTATAATATTTACTAAAATTTTAGAAAATATTATACCTTGCTAGTAGCAAAGGTAAATACTAAAGATAATTTAATAAAATTAAACTATAATTAACCGAATGACTAAAAGTTACTTTAGCATAAACTTCTTAATTAAAAACTAATTCTAACTCATTCCAAATACTAGATTATAATCTAGTTATTAACACTTATAAATATAATAAAGATAACGCAATCACTTATTACTTGTGTATCCCAAAAATATATATATACCTTCTATACATACCTCAATGATAACTGTAAGCTGCAGCTTATACTAGCTAACTGCAGCTTATACTAGCTAATATTAATTCATACTAAGATCATATGCAGCTGTAACTTAGTGTAACAAATACCCTAACAAAAGTTACAATATTAGAGTATAAGTAACTATAAAACCACTGTTCCTCTATCTACCTAAAGAACCTACCTAATCTACATCTGCATTAGAGATCCTCCACCTAACTTTACTAGTAATATTTACATTTAGAAATGCTAAGGTATTTTATTTAGATGAAACATCCAATTAACCAAAATAGCTCTGGCGCATAATAGCTACCTTAAATAATAAAATAATTAACATCAATATTACTATTTTAATATTCATTAACTACAACATTAATATCAATTGAGTCATTACAATAATATGTTTTAAGCCTTAAGCTAAAAACTTATCATATCAAAACAAGTAAAGCATAAATCATTAGGTATCAAATCTATCTATATATAATCTAAATAATTACTTTATTTAACTCTAAGGCCTTATAATATCTTTCAGCAAAGATCTTAACGATATTAATTACTAATAAGACAAATAATAAGCTAGATATATACTAATTTTTATTGAATATTAACCAATAAGTCACTTTAAAGAACTACGCATCTACATTGAGCACTACAAATCGCATAGACAATTAAAAGATACAATAAACACACTAACACCCAAGCTGGCATTATTATCCGTTAGTAATAATGCATCTCCTAATAAGTAACTAGTAATTATGTAAAGATAAGTGACATCAACAAAAACTTAATCTCAACGCAAATACAACTAAAAGGCATATGATTATAAAATTAGTTATTTTGAGTATCGTAAAATTATATTACAGATATTATAGTGAATATATTATTACATAATATATTAAAATTATTTAATATTGCAATAAAATTACTCATATCAGTCTACAAATATTATCAACCATTTACACTTAAGCACCATACCAACTACACTTACATACACCCTACATGCACTTACACTATAGTCATTCGATCCTATAGCTAATAATCAACTGCATGGCACAATACATATACAGTATTTATTTACAAAATAATTTAACACATTCACAATAAAACATAATCAAACTATAAGAACATAGTACGTACCCGTAGAGTACGGTGACTAATTTAAATAAATAAAATATTATTAATGATACAATTATATATACAGTTCTTAATTATAAACAGATAAATAAGTAATATAAAATACTCAGCATAATAGCACGATATCTCAAAGAAGCTAAGATCGTGGTCATGCATTTATTTAAATCTAAGGTTAGTTACTTAAAAATAAATAAAATAGTATTATTATAGCATATCTTTAAATAAAGTACCTATAATCTTGCCTTACTAAAAATATGACCACAGTGAAAATTATACAAAGATAAACTCCTCTTAACAAGAAGAGCTAAACTCTAACTTCCTAGTGATATAATTCATTTATTACTAGAAATAAATTACAATTATCATAACCTTAACGAGATCTAACTAAACCCGTATAAAATATCAATCAATCCATTCAGTTAGATCAGTATTACCTAACATTTAATCGTAGTAATCACCGACATAATTAAGTTTATAGTAATTACAGGCGCCATGAATAATATAGAGACTATAAGTCTCTATATTATTCATATAAAACTTAGCTTGATATGTTTATATTTACTATTGAGAACATACTGTCAATCAGAACGCAAATACTCTAGAATCTAGTTTCTCTCACGATGAATGAGTAAGAGTACCTTACATATACTAGAATTTAATAAGCCTCATAAAATATACAAGGAACTTCATCAAGTAAATATGCATTTTATGAACTATAAATGTATAAGACAAAAAATAATAATAAATACAGCAAGCGCATACAATTACGCAACGAAAGAAATTAAGCTTAGTAAAATTAGGCGGGATCAAAGCTTGTAAAGACTATTAGCGGATTAAATTAATTAGCACACTGAAAACAGGTGAAAAACTATATGTTTATTGCTTAATATCGCACTAAACATTCGCATGACTAAATATTTTATAACCTTACTAATGGTAATATTAAAATGTATATATGCAAGATTATGCGACATACTCAAGATAATATAGAGCTTAAATATTATATATAGCAGCAAATTTAATCAGATCTAAAACCATAAATCTATAAGACTAGGCTTAATTTGTACTTACATCCTACCTATTCAGTCAGCCTGAAATAAAAATTTAGCTATAAAATATTGATATATATGAAAAACTAATAAAATAAAATAAAATAAAATAAATATTAGCTTAATGCATATAAATGAGTAACAGAACTGATTTAATAACTACTAAACACATATCTAATTCAATCTAGCGCATAACAATCAAAATATTGATAATACTCACTTACAATTTAAGTACTCTATCTTACCTTATTAACATACTAGACTAAGATTATGATCTTATCTATTATAAGCTTCTGTAGTATAAGAAATCATAACATATAAGTAAAAAAAAATATTCTTTTCTCTAATAACACATATGAAATATTACATCAATACGATAACACAAGAATAAATAATATCTGAAAAATTTTACTAACAATGATAAACTTTATAACTAAGAATTAATAATATTACGATAATAATATTATAATACTACATTAGGTCATTATTAATGATATCATCAAGTAATTTACCTAAAGTAGTGAATATTATATCTCTCTATAATACTCTAATCAAATATGCAAACATATTCAACGTATCTACTTAATACTAGTATCTATGACTACATATTCCGTAACATAAGTAATAAAGTGCAGAATAAAATAGCAAATAAAAGTGTCCCTATTTCCCTAAGTGATCCATAAAATCAACAATACTCTATCAACTCTAAAAGAGTAATGCGAAAACTAGACTCTTATTATTTATATGGCCACTTTTAAGATAACTAATATTTTCTTACGTAAAATTATTATGTATAGCACCAAATTTTAAGCAATGATAAAAAATCTACAGAACATAGAAGATGGCGTGGCAAGTAGAATAAATGGAGATTTTATGTTATTTATTGTGCGTATTTTTATCGGATTTTTTTATTGTATTTTAGTATGTATTTTCGGTACTGTATACTGCTTATTCAGCCCCCGTAATCCTCGTAATGTAGCAATCTTTGGTCATTTATTTGGTCGCATGTCAACTTTATTCGGTCTTAAAGTAAGAATACGTCGTCCTATTAATAGCGCTAACAATGGTAATTGTATTTATATAGCTAATCACCAAAATAACTATGATATGGTGACAGCAGCTAATATTGTGCAACCACATACCATTACCGTTGGGAAAAAAAGTTTACTATGGATTCCTTTTTTTGGCCTTTTGTATTGGCTAAGCGGCAATCTGCTGATTGATCGTTATCATCGCAATAAAGCACATAATACCATATCTCTAATAGTTAAGCAGTTTAAAAGTAAAAATATCTCAATCTGGATGTTTCCAGAAGGTACCCGTAGCAGAGGACGTGGGCTAATGCCATTTAAAACTGGCGCTTTTCATGCAGCTATCGCTGCTGGCGTTCCAATTGTACCAATTTGTATTTCAACGACTAGCGGTAAAATCAAGCTTAATCGCTGGAATAACGGCCAAGCTATTGTAGAAATGATGGAACCAATTGACACCAGCATCTATAGTAAAAAAAATGTACATGAACTAGTAACGCTCTGCTATAATTTGATGTCAGCGAAGATTGCCCAGCTAGATACAGAAATTACTAAATATAATATAGATAAAAAATAATATTTTTTCTTATCTTTATAGAATAAACTTCTATCGCTTAATATATTAAATTATAAAAAAATAGCAATAGAGTCATAAGTAATAAAACTTATGAGTCACTATTACATGTGAGCATATCTAATGTACAAATAACTTAAAGTAAAACAGGTACGCATATAACCTAACAATATAATACCTATACTATTTCTAATTTTAATTAGTAGAGACATAATATCTAAATGCCTTATAATTATTAAGCTTTATAAACAGAAAATATATCATTTACTTAACAAAGTAATATTTACAATAACATCTATATTAGCATTATAAGCATTGACAATAGCACCAGGAAATAACATAATCTAGATATATATTTATCTGCATATTTTATATATTTTATATATTTATATATTTATATATTACGCAAGCTAACAATATTTTACTACTATTAAAATTTACAGCCCATAAAATATATGATTATCAATCATAATAAAATATTGGCATGTATCTTAAACGTAATGATAAATACAAAATAGTAATAAAATTAAACTAATTTACTATAATAGTATGCTAGTTTTATAGCAATAATTACTAGTCATTTCGTTAAATGATATTTTTATATAATCTCATGTCATGCACAAAAGATAACATCTAATAATACTACATCATTTAAAATTATTGCGAATACTACAAGTACACTAGAGACAATTACATACTTATCGGCTAATACATAAAAGACATATATCTAACTATAATTGATATACATTACTATGCCTCTAACTAATCAATATCTCCCGTCATAAAAATTAAAAAATAATCTACTAATTAATATAATCGCCAATAATTAAGCATACCCATATATAGTAACAACTACGCACGCATCTATAATATCTTCGCAAATACTATGTGGTGCTTAGTAATTTTTAAAAAAGCAAAATAATACCCTAAGAACTACTAATACTAAAAATATTATCAATCAGCAGCACAATTTATTCAAACTATCGTATAAATTAATATCTAACTAAATATTATCGCTATAACTAACTATGCTGATACTTTTATATTTTATAGATTAATAATAGACCCGTTAGATAACAGATACATCACATCTTATAGCATAGAGAGGCAGATTTTTAACTTAGGATAAAATATGGCAGATATTCATAACGTGATATATGCTACTATATTATCTATAGGCTCTAACCCAACTTAATTCTTAAGGTGACTAAATATCTATATAAATATACATTAAATATTTAATACGCATACTAGTACGTTATGTAATAAACATATTAATGCTATACACTAATATTACAAAATAGTGATAACAAGCATACCATATTCTTCAATAATTATGTCTAGCTAATAATTTATTATAATTAATTTACCCTGGAATATATCTTCCATAGAAATAGATTATATCTAAACATTAACACTAGTGATATATTACAATAAATACTGATATACTTAATACTAGGTATAGTAAGGTGCTATTACCTTACCTAATATTTCAAAGGATAACACGGATAATTATTTTTACTAAATTATATTATTAACAGGTAATTAGAACGCTACATACTAGCCATACTAATGTTAGTAGTACGTATCTAATTACTATTTATTTCTTATAAAATATTTTCCTAGAAAAAGTACTTGAACTTATAATGTATACTAGCTAAAATTACTAGAAATAGTAGTATTAATATAATTAATCTTATAAAAGATAAGGCGCTTGGACATAATAACAATTATGTTATTCATTATAAAACATAACAATCACTAAAAATATATAATCAAGCAGAGCACTAAAAAAATTTTAATAGACTATACATATACCATGAATATTGAGTATTAAAATATAATAACTAACATTTAACTAAACTAATACAACCTAGTTAGCATTATTACAAAAAATAGTAAATAGTCGGATAAACTGTAGTATTCAAAATAATATATAAAAAGAAATTATAACTTTAGATCTTAATAAACTAAACAATAGAGATCAGCTATTATAAATGACGCATTAGCAGATGATGATCTATTTTATACATAGAAAAAATTAGGAATAATAGAGTACCCATAACTAAAATAACATCAAAGGTAGCAAAAAATACAGTCATTATATAAATATTATTTAATAAATAATATTTATATAATACATTTAGTATTATGTTATATCTTAATTAGGATTCTAATCCTATTCCCTTATATCTATTTAATATCAAGATATATATCTTTATGACTCATTAAATTATTTAGATATATGTCTTGGGGTAATAGTTAACAACCTAAAAAATAATAATGTACCTAAGATATATGGATATATAAGGTCTAAATTTAATTACTAAAAATAAATGAAAATATATATTTTATATAATTTAATATAATTTTAATAAATCGTATTCATATTAAATAAGATGAATCAATTATCTTTAGATAATCTACTATAAGTATATCAAGACTGTTAAAATCAGCTAATGAATTACCTCTAAAATCGTCAATATCTTATATCTATCGACCTTAATATACGAATATTTAATTATAAAAATAATATTGCTTACAAATACACCACTTATACCACTTATACCACTTACACTACTTATAATGATTGATACAACTTAACTATTTATGTCTATAAAAAAGATACTTACTGACTAAAGTAACTAAAATGACTCAGTATACTACTATTCAGTCTATTATTTAGACGTTGACCAAAACTAAGTAAAAAGTTATTATAAATAATAAAATAATGAAGTTATAAGTTACAGCCTTTATGTTATAAAATGCCAAACTATTAATTACTATAATATTAAGACTGTAATTACATACAGGCAACTGTATATTTAGTTTTATATTAAATAAAAATAATTACTCATTATATAGATACTAATCTATCTAGTGATGTTGGCCAGAAACAAAATTAATTATCAGTAATTATTTCTAAGCAGCAATGCATAATAGGAGTGAGTTAAAGCATCTTTTATCACACAACATCAGGACGCAACCTTCTAACGTCACAAAGTAAACTACAAAGCAATGTACGTTAGACTCGAGTATAGTTATAATATTGCTTAGCAATCAATATATAAAATATGCTACATAATAGTGATTATAGTATTTTATTAGTTGTACAACTTCAAAAACTACTAAATTAGTAAATATACTATAATCTTCATAATATATTATACTACAGAGCTTACTTCTACTAACTAGAGATAAACATCATTACAAGATATTATATCTTGATATTATGGTATATAGCTCTATACTTATTTGCTATAATACTTGTATACCATGACTTTTTATATCATAGATATCTAAAAGGGTTCTACTAGAAACATAATGCCTATAGTTAGCTAAATTAGCGATATCTCTGTGTATTCTTAAAATTCTTTATAATTTCCTTGAACACAATAAATTTCTGGAAGAGCTCCTATATTGTATTTATATACAAAAAACTATTGTTTTATTCACGCTACTAGTCAATGATATTGATATATTATAATATTACGCTAAAATATACCTAATCTTGAATATATGTTTACTAGTTAGTAACTTATATATATTTAAATGGAATAATAACGTAGACATAGCGAGTAAGATAAATTAACTAATGGCATAAAATAGACAAAATGCTGTTACTAGATAACAAATAATACAAACATGCTCAGTAATATTATAGCAATAATAACAATACCTTAACATAGCTGCTACCCATTATACCTACTACAAAATATATAGCTTATCCCTCTATTTTACAATCATTGCTTAGGATAACTAGATCATCCAAGCTATCAGGTGTTATTGTGCAAAAATACTAACTGCAAAGACTAACTACTATGTATAACTTAAGTTTCTTTAATTTAATACAATACTACCATTAGCAAAATAGTAACATCGAAATTTACTTGCAGACCTATTCAATCTTATATATCTCATCCTTTCAACAAACTGCTATAATGCACAATATATTGTACCCAAAGAGATAGTATTTTTGCTCCTAACAAATCACCTTCTCCTGATCTTGGCTATAATAATTAATATAATTTTAATAGCATAATAAATCAGCTATAATGATTAACTTATAATCCGTCTGTATCAATAGCTTAATATCTAATTCACAAACTCCTGCGTAAATTAAACATGCATTCACTAACTATAAAATGAATATAATAATTTAGTTATACCTCTAAGCTAGATTAGTATTAATATCTACTTCCATATTACTATATTATTTATTGACATCTTTTATCTACTATAGATTATATAACTATATCCAGTATAATAAACCTTGTATAATATAAATGAACTGATTAAATAATAAGAAATCACTACTAAATCTTACCTGGTAATTTCATAGTCCTAATTATTTAATTTATTACTCTTTAAAACATAACCGCATCGTGATATACTGTCCATAAATAAGATAGCCTCTAGTAAAGTTGACTATCTGCAACATATAAAATTAGATACTTAGATAGTAGATAAAATCCCTTAACATACTCATTTAACTTTTAACACACATACTTATCTCTCTAACTAAAATACTAAGGTGCAAATATACAAGCTTTACTATTCAAAATAGTAAGCTAATTTCAATTACTTATGCCCAATATATCTACTTATCGTAACCATCCTTCTATTAAAGAAAATAATATTACGTAATTAATAACAAACTAAGTTAGCTGTGCCAACAAAATAATCTATCAATATAAATCTATATATATTCATCATACTCCGTAATATCCTTATTTATATTTGCATATCAGTAGTATTGTAGTCTAAAAGATGCCAGCTAAAAATAATTAATTTTAAGTAAAGAAATAATTTTAAAAAAAAGTTAATAACAATATCTATATAAAATTTTATTTTACTTACATTATACAAATATTTTATATAAATAAAGCCTTCTCAAAAAAAAATTATATAAACAACCATACACTGTAAATATTATAAAATCACTCAATAAGTATTGAGTGAATATAGAATTATTTTGGTTAATAAACAAATTAACTACAAATATCTCTCTAGTAGCTTCTAGAAAGAATAATTATTAAAAACAGAACAATGAATTAAGTCTATTATAGGTCATATATAATAATATTTTATCTTTAAATATAACTTTATGACAACTTAAACCTGTTAGCTAATACTAGATTATATAAAATATAGTACTAATATTTACATAATAATATAAACATTTAATTAAATATTAAAAAATAAATTATTTCTATTATGGATAATATATTTTAGTACAATATAATATATTTAATTAATACTTATTGGTCAATTATTCAGACCGAATCATACTATACATATTTTATTAAGAAATGAATTTATGTGGGCTCATATATCAATACAACTATAAATAGATATAACTATTAATATTGCAATATTAATTATAATAGTATACTAAAACCTCTTTGATTATATTATCGATGACGCATAAATACGCAATAGAAAATTAATGCTAAGTAATATAATACTTAATAGGTGAATCAATTAGCTAATAAAATTGTAATAATCCCTACTAATATAGATGCTAATATTTTGTTAAATAAAATTTTTTATCTAAAAATAATATACTATATTAGCCACACTACTAACCAAACTACAGTGTTATTAATTATATAGCTATTTTATAATATACTACTAGTAAGATATTAAGATAATTAGAAACATATTCTTACCGTGCATTAATTTTGATGAAATGATCTATTGCCTAGCTAAACGACCTAAAGATGGTACCACTTCAAAGTCACTACGAAAAGGATTAATATCTAAACCACCACGTCGAGTATAGCGAGCAAAAACGCTAAGTTTCTTTGGCTGACAGTATTCTTTGATATCATTAAAGATACGCTCGACGCAATTTTCATGAAATTGGTTGTATTTGCGAAATGAAATTAAATAACGTAATAAGTGCTCACGATCAATTTTTCGACCGTGATAATGAACCATTAAGCTACCCCAATCTGGTTGATGAGTAACTAAACAGTTTGACTTTAAAAGATTAGAGAATAGTATTTCTGTTATCAATGCCCCTTGGATATTTGTTGCACCATGCAAATATTCCGGTTTAAAGGTGTAGTCATCAACAGAGATATCTAGATTATCAATATTTTCACCTGGAGGGTAATGAAGCTGCATTGGATAACCAATAAATCCCGGATATAATTTTACTCCCACACAACCTTTTGCCGCCTCTGATAAATCTTTTTGCATTATAATACTTACTGCTTCTGCACTTTTAAAACGTGTTTGGTTAAAACTATTTAGATATAACTTAAAAGACTTAGATTCAATTAAATTAATAGAAGAGTGAGGGAATATAAATTCCCCTATGCATACTATTGGCTTCCCTTTAAGGTTAAGCCAAGAAATCTCAAAAGCAGTCCATAGATCGAATCCACTGAACGGCAAATTATTTTGATTAACACCAATTAACGTTCTACCATAAACTCGAGTACAAGTTTCTAGTAATGCTGGCTCATAACGATCTAAGTAGTCAGATTGACTACCAAGATGTGTAATCTTATTTTTTTTTTAAAAGCATATCTACTCCCCTTGCTTAATGTATATTTGATATAATAATACAAATACATGCTCTTATAAATACATTTATTAACTTTTAAACCATTATTTCATACCCCTTGCATTCAATATCATAGTCATTTAACTTACTTTTTAGTATTTAACTATCATTCTAAGAGCACATATAAGTTATTTACTAATTAATTATAAATAAAGATCACTATAATAGTAAACATTAAATCAGTACTCAGTAATAATTATACACTCATATATTACTAAAAATATCTTACATTGATTTTTTATCAAAATACATAAATACACTAATTAATAAGTTAACTTAGATATTTTTATATTAAAAAATAAAATAATTAAATAATTTTCTACTGCTGATAAATAATTTTATTTTTACACTCTTTTCTTGCATAAAATTATTAATAACTCATCCTTTATTTTAACATAAATAAAATACTTCAAACCATGCCATAATGACGTAAAATATACTATACTTAATCAATATATTATTTAAAACTAATAGTTTAAACGAATATATAAATACTATATCCAAAATGATTATTGCATAATACAAGCACTCGACAGTACATTTATTTGTCTACTAAATCATTACTAATTACTAACTACTTATATAAAAACTATTGTATTACTTATTGACTATAATAATAACTTATATAAACATATCTATAAAACTCATATCCTTGCGTTAGTAAATAACACTAGTCTTTTTGTGATTTTTTTCTCCAGGGAACTATAAAAAAATTTATTTTTACCAATTATTTCTAATTACCAACCTACTAATAATATAGTACCTTTCGACACTTACCTATAAAAAAAGTGAACGTTGTTATATTTTTAATAAAAACTACCTTAGCAATAGTGTAATCAGAGATAAAGACAGTATAATATATAATGAGAGATATTTAATTTTTAATTATGATCTAACTACTATCTATATAACTTGCACCAGATAAAAAATTATACCTAGCAATCTTACACACTAAATAACTATTTAACTATCATAATAATACTAAGCGATATCTTAAACATAATAACAACAATCTATAAAACAGTTTAATGATATAATCTAATATATAAAACATGACAGATTAACTAGATAACAATGCTATCTCATGATAACATCAAATAATATACCTATTTATTTGTCAACTAATTTTAGATCTTATTGTGATACACTATATTTGTGCCATAATAAACGATTACGCTCTATTTTCATATAAAAATAAAATAAATATAAATTTCTATTTTATTATAATACTAAAAAATAATAATATTCAACATATACTTAACCAGTACATTAAGTAACGCGTTCTTATTACACCTAAATATTATAAATTTAATAATTCT
The DNA here is from genome assembly GCA_000238975.1 of Serratia symbiotica str. 'Cinara cedri'. Lineage (GTDB taxonomy): Bacteria > Pseudomonadota > Gammaproteobacteria > Enterobacterales > Enterobacteriaceae > Serratia_D > Serratia_D symbiotica_A. Next base: position 1,374,255 of record CP002295.1, read on the forward strand.
AGTACTAACCATTATTACGCCACTAACTTATATCCTCTCTATTTCCTAGATATCACGATGCAAATAATAATGCTTATTATCAGTGTTTAATCTACTGCCATATTATAATAAACCATATTGTTAATAGAGTTATTCATACCAAAAAATGATGATATAAATAAAATAAATTACCTAATAAATTATAGAAACAGCCTTCCTGCAGCAGCTTATACTAAGCTATATTAATATTATGTTAATATTTATAATAGTCTTTATGTAATACTATTAACTAAACATATATCACACTAACTAAACCTACTTATCAGTATTTTACTAAAACTTGTTTTATACATGATATTATTTACCTACTATTGTTTATATTAATAAGTGCATAAGAGGATACTCTTTAACATATTATTATTTTCTAAAAATAATTTCTATGTCTTATATATAACCGAAATTTAATATCTGCAGCCACTAGATAAAAATGTTAAATATTATACTGATTCAAGATAACCTAATTTTAGTAGCCTTTTAAAATATACACCGTTACTAAATGTTTAAAATACCTAAAAGATATAGTCTCTGGATATTAATATTAATATCATATTCTCGCAAAATGTAAAAAATTATATAATCTAATTACCAGTGATATCAGAAAAATATATTGCTGAGCACAAGATCACAGCACTAGTTTAATATATAAGAAGACAAACATTGAAAAAAATAGACTAGTAGCTTTAAATTTAAGCGCGATAGTAAGCAATTATGAGTGTATTTAAATTAGCGCACTGGATCTAAAACGAGCACACTTAAAAAATGCTTAAGTTTAATGTAGCGCCAAAACTACGCACTATATACTGTAATATACACAGATCAGCACTACTATCTAGTATCAATCTAGCAAATAGGTAATTATTAATTTTAAAATAAAAATACTTGTAAACATTACATTTAAATTAATATAAAATACGCTATTAATATAAATTCAATACCACAAAAATATTCATATAAATTATAGTATTACACACCTTATACAGTATATAGGCATTTATTACTATATATAAAAAATAATTAATAAACTAAACTTACTAGTAAATAGTCCAGTGATCAATGGTATAGCTAAATTGGTACAAAAGCTGGCATTATTACTAAATTACTAAATACCGCTATAAATAATAATTATTTAGATCTCTTGACCCAACGAACCAATGAAGTTACGTGCATAATAAAATATATTATATTAGTGTACTATAAACAAATTGTCAAAATTATAAAATTAAAGAATGATGTAATACTACTAACTAATATTAAATATTAAATATTAAATATTAAATATTAAATATTAAATATTAAATATTAAATATTAAATATTAAATATCAATATAACTTGTTATAAATCATATATCTATAATATATTATAGTTAAGTGCTTAAAACTTGGACTTTTATGTCAATGTAAAAATATATAATGTAAATACTTTTATAGGTTAGTATTATTTGTTATGTTTTTATTAGCACTAAAAATTAACAACTTATACATTGCAGGATCACCATACTGATAATTAGTATTCACTATTGTCCGCTTTAGGATTTATATACTTATTGCATATAAAGATCAATATATCTAAAAATATCTAAAATATTCTCTTTTCAGTAGCCATATGTTTAGTAAATCAATAAGTTATATTAACGTATGCAATACATGATAATTAACATTAAATTTATTCTATAACAATCAATAATACTCATGAAAGTACATAGTACAATCCATAATGATAAGATCACCGCTATACATATAAACGTGACTAATCACAAAGAAGTTATCGATACCAATAAGGTCTATATAACCAAATAAATGTAAAAAACCTACAAGATCAATATATTTTAATAATCATACCTAATTAAAAACAATGCTAAAAGATAGTAAAATCTATAAATATATAGATAATATTTAAGATTGACACAAACTGAATAAATAATAAACCATAAAGATATAAAGTTTATAATTATGCTCAAAAGCTACAATATATAAAATATAATTGTTGATAACGCAGCCGTATCTAGCTGTTCAAAAAAAACACGGAGTATAATATTGCCTCGAATAGTTAATAGGAATATTTTATATCGATTATCATAAATGAGAGGGAACACCTGATCCGTATAAAAAAGAGCAGTTCTTAGTTGAGATGGAGCTAATGCTGTGATCATAAACTAAACAGCTTAAGAAAAATCTTGAATCTTTCAGAAAATGCAGCAGTATATAAGTATTGGGGAGCTATTGTCACCAATATCACTTGGTAAGGTAAATCTCTTGTTAGAAATATATATTCAGTAATTGTGTGGCTTTACAGTCAAAACAGGGAAACTTGAATTGCCTGTAAGCACGTGTTCTGGTATATTAAGAAACATGCCCTAAATAACCAGTTTCGGCGCACATTCAACGCTATATAGAATGCTAAAACTAGCTAGAAGCGTTGGAGGCATATTTAGAAAATTTTAGTGTAAAAAAGAGCTGATAGCACCATGTTCGAACAACGCATAAATTCTGATGTACTAACCGTATCCACAGTAAATTCACAAGATCAAGTGATTTACAGGCCTCTGCGGGACTCAGTAAAACAAGCACTAAAGAACTATTTTGCCCAACTGCATGGTCAGGATGTTAATGATCTATATGACCTGGTGTTAGCTGAAGTTGAACAACCGCTGTTGGACATAGTCATGCAATACACTCGTGGGAACCAAACTCGTGCTGCTCGAATGATGGGCATAAATCGTGGTACATTACGCAAAAAACTCAAAAAATATGGTATGAACTAATACTAATTAGTTAACAACTTAAAATGCGCATAGCTTAATAAGCTATGCGCATTTTTCTTTACTCATAATACATGATATAACAATGCATATACTCATAATGTTAAATATAAAAAAGAACATGGCTCTAATTAATATATATACTTACTTAATGAGTCATTATAGTAACAAAAGTATTATTTATGATAATATATGGATATTATTCTCTTTGAGAGAAGAGATTATATTCCGATAATAATCATTATATACTGCGCTATATTTTATTAGCAAATGTTGATATCATGACTATATAGTATTATATGTTATTAATCTAACCCTAATTTTATTATTTACAAACATTGTATTTACTTACTATTGTAATGACATAGAATTAAATATTCTATGCTATCATTCCTGTTACTATCAACCTAATAGTAATATATTTACTAAAGTAATCTACACTAAGTAATAAACAAAACAAATATTAATAAAATTAAAATATAAAATATTTTACTGCACAAATCACATTTAAAGATAATAACAGCTGTATACCTTAAAAAATAATTATTTATATAATATATGATAATATTATCAGATAACATCAATTATATGAGGTATGCTGTACATTTCACTCAAGACCACTATATAAGTCGATAATACTTTATATATTATATTTAATAAACTATACAAGGCTAGTTAAGAGTTATACATAAATTCATGTTATAATATATTCTACTATTCACAACATAAGAAAATATACATTAACACTACAGCAAAGTATAAATACTATAATGGGAATAAATTTCAGTTAAATATAAAATAATAAATATAATAATAAAATATCAATCACTAGCTCACAATTCAAAAGGCAACATAAGACTATTATCTTATCGCCATTCAGGGATCATGAGAATGTACGTAATTATCTATTTAAAACATTAGATATACAAATGATACAATATTCTGCAATATGTTTAATAAAAATATAGAAAATTATAAAATAATATAATTTATTATTATGTATTACATATATGATTAAAGATAATTTTAGTAAAATAACTTGGTATTTACTTTTACTCATAGTTACCTTGATACTACCAATCATTAACTATAGAGTTCTAAAATATATATCATAGGGATTAATAATAGCAATATTTACTTTTATAACATAAAAATTTATTAATAACTAAAACTAAATAAACCTAGCCGCTGAAGAAGATAATACACAAATTGCAATAACAAATGTAATTAATATTACTGTATCTTACTAAGACACTCATAAAAGCATTCTATTCTCTAGTTATAATATTAAAAAATAAATTATAAAAACTCAATATTAAGCAACTAACTATAACTAGCTACATCATACAACCATTAAAATAATTGTTAAATATTTACTTGTAAAATACATAACTAATTACATAATATAATACTAATTATTTAATCGCAGTAATAATGAACTAGTAATTTTAATCATAAATGGCATTGCTGTCTATTATTGGAGATACGTACTAAAGATTACTAGATATCGTATTACCTATATATACTAAGATCTAATGCATAATACTGCTAACTGTAACTTCCTAATGCTCATATTACACACTGACACCCTAAAAATACTAATTTTTATATTTAAAAAATAAATCAACAGAATTATCCTAAAGTACTGCACTAACCACAATACTTTACTATAGATATTTAATATTATTTAACTTATTTAAGTTGCAGACGCAATATAAAATAAAATCAACACATCCGTCCAATTGAGACAGCTAAATTTAATAACAAATATAAAATGCACGAAAATACTAGCATTTTTTCACACATTATCTTCAAATAATGATACTATCAGATAGTATATTTTTAAAACACATTATAAACATCTTATTATTATATCTTATTAAAAATATAAATATAATACTTTATTAATTAAACAGATATAATAATTATCAGTACTAATATAAATATACTACTCATATTTTATAGATGATAAAGTATGCATATACTACAACTAGTTTTTAGAAATTGTATAAGATATAATATAGACTCTATAAATATAATTAATTACTAATACAGTAGCTCTACAAATTTAACTACCAGCTACTACAAGATATAAAAAATATATACACTAAAACCATAATCGATATTATTATTTAAAAATTTATCTTTAATATAATAAAAATATTTTAGCATAATTAATAATTACTGCTTTTAAATTATGCTAAGTAATGTGAGTAATTATAGCATTCAATATCTTAATGATTGATATAATAATAACTGATAAATCATTATTTTTAATATAATCTTTAAGCGTTTCGCCAAAAAATATTAAATAATATTTTATATGACTAAAATAGAAAATAGATTTTTATAAATCACTGATGATAACTAATAGTACATATTCGTAATATACGTAATATACGTAATATACGTAATATTATATAAGCATATATAAAATATGTATATCATACAATAAATTAAACTTAAATATAAATACTAATAATTATTAGCATCATAATAAATGAAGTAATATACTATTATACAAATCTTTTTCTTCTGTTTTTAGTAATAAACTTTATATCTTATATATTAAGACATAATAGTTATCTTATTATATTCTTAATAATTAAATATAAAATAGAAAACTATATAACAATAACTAATTAACTATTAGTAATCATATACATCACAGCATTAACATAATAGAAAATAATATTTTCTATAAAAAATTTGCACTATTACCTTGAAATAAGATAACTATATAAAACTAACTATATAGATGTAATTAACCACGATAAAATAACGATTAAAAAATATTTATAATTGAAAAATTATCATATTATTTATGTACTTAAAAAATAAAAACCCCTCCTAATAAATTACTACATACACTATAAAATATACTGACAACATTAGTTAACACTAAAAAAATAAGACTTTACCAATATTAAATCATCTCACTTATTGTTTTTATTTAAGTAATTAAGATTTAATATTTTGATATTTTGATATTATATGGCAATACTAATCTGCATAATATGAGTAGATATAATAAATATTATAATAAGAAATACCACTTACTATCAAATTAATAATAGTTAATAAACTCTTATATAAACTATTGATGATCAGTTAATTAAGCATTAACTACAAGACATAATTAATATAATTATAGCTGTGATAATAAAAAATATTATATTATAATACCTATTATAATATTCTATCCCAAAATAGAATTACCCAAATTATCTTAGATATAGTATTGCTACATTTTTATTTTTTAATTCCTTACCATATTGAATTACAGCATTAATTTTAAGAAATTTTAACAAAATATTATTTTTTTTAATAAAAAATAATCATACTATAAAATAGTAATAATGTAAATATACAGTAATATATAATACCTACTTATTACCATAATATATATTAAAATTACTCTTATACCAATATTACCTATTCGGATAAGTTATAAAATAAACAAACTATTACATATTAAGTGCTATGTAATAGCAAAAAGTAATGAGAATATTAGCTATAATATTAAATTATATTACAATCAACTTACTTATATACACTAAAAATTAGTATACTATTAATAAGCAAAATAATTATTTAAAAAATATATCTTTTCACTTATATATTTATTTTTCTGTTATTAGATAAGTGCTTTTATATAAAATTTAAAAAAAATTTTAAGTATTTTGAGTATTTTTAGTATTTTTAGTATTTTTAGTATTTTTAGTATCATACTTAATATGTTGCTTAACAAAACAATGATACTGCGCTATCATGTACATATTATTAGAATTATAATTTATTTATTTTTTTCATAAACTCTATGCTATTTTTATATATTCTAACATCTACATAATATTATTAGATTTCTAGATATTTAATACCTACGTTAATATCACTAAATTAGAGAATTATTAAATAGCTATCAAAGATAATACCCATTGCCGTACATTGAATATCTTAGACTTTCACAAGAAAATATTATTTAATAAACTATACTCTGTTTAAAAATATTTAAGCAATAATGATAATTGTGACCAAAAAGATAAAAACTATATATCCAGAAGATGTAAAACTTACTTAGTGCTAAGTTATATTATTAAGTGGTTTGAACAATAGTACCCAATAAGTATTTCTGTGATATATAAGTATCAAAAAAATGAAATAAGAATATCAACTCTTATGAAACAATGATATTTTTATAATAAAATTATTAATACAATTATGATCAATGATTTAGTATTATATAGCTACTACATGTGACGCCATGACCAGAGGGCATTACAAAACTGAACTACAAAGACTAGGCTATTAATAAGATAAACAATCTAGATCAACATTCTAATATAAAATACATTTACTTGAAATATATTATAAGTACTCTATGAGAGCTATTATATTCCACCACAACACCTACATGCTAATTGCATAAATTAAAAAACACTAAGGCAATATATAGGTATCAATAAAAAATTCTTAACATAAGAACTAGGGGGTAATACTTAAAATATAATAATGATACTGATAAGATAGCAAATCTAGTTGCATGCGTACAATGCACACATACTAAAACAAATACTTTATGCATGTAATCTCAGATATCCAATATATTATTCAGCTTATAATCAACATAATCATGTTCTTACTAAAGTCACAGGAACCAAAAGAGGTACATATAGCGCTACTCACAAAACACGTGCATTTTTAGTTTTTAATATATGTTACTTAACGTACATAATTGTAAGTACGTAAAGGAAAATAAAAAAATATAGCTATTATTACTTAGTATTAAAATAAGAACCAAGATAATATTCCTTGATATTATTTAATGACTACATAGATTCATATATACTAAAAACATTAAACAAGAAATATGCACATTTCTAATAAACTAGCAATTTAAGACCCTTAACGTAGCTTAGAGGTATATTAATTAATAACATACTTGCTGGAAAATTCATATTTTTAATATTAAAAAATCCAATTAAAGTTCTGCAATGAAAGAATAAAGACAAATTAAAACAGTTATAGAAATTAAAACAGTTATAAGTATCTATCTTACTATTACGTGATTGACACACTATCCTAATGACCCCCAATCTAATATATCTAAGATAAAAACTAATTTATATATAAAAAAATCACAAATAGTATTTATATTAGAAAAGAGATAATTATTAATACAATGCCACCACAAATATAGTTCTAATTTTAATAACTCATTATGAATTTTAACAAACATAAACAATAATACAACAATGTGAGTAGATCCTCTTGTTGGCCTTATAAAATATCTTTATATTTATTGATAAATTTTGCTACACAAAGCAAATAACTGATAGTAGTCACATATAAAGATATACTTTATTTGTATATCTTTTTCTATAATCTCATGCGAAGCTTTTATTGTTGATAATGACAGAACAGCTTCAGTCGTCAAGAAAACTACGTAATACCTCCGAGCGACTGGGGTGACGTAATTTACGCAAAGCTTTAGCCTCTATCTGCCTAATACGCTCACGGGTAACGTCAAACTGTTTACCTACTTCCTCTAACGTATGATCAGTGTTCATATCGATACCAAACCGCATACGAAGTACCTTAGCTTCACGCGCAGTTAAACCAGCTAGCACATCGTGCGTAGCAGAACGTAAACTTTCTGAGGTCGCGGAATCAAGTGGTAGTTCAAGCGTGGTATCCTCAATAAAATCCCCTAAGTGCGAATCTTCATCATCACCAATTGGTGTTTCCATAGATATAGGCTCTTTAGCGATCTTTAGCACTTTACGAATTTTATCTTCCGACATTAACATACGAGCAGCGAGTTCTTCAGGCATTGGTTCACGACCCATCTCTTGTAACATTTGGCGAGAGATACGATTCAGCTTATTAATAGTTTCAATCATATGCACTGGAATACGAATAGTACGCGCCTGATCAGCAATAGAACGAGTAATAGCCTGACGTATCCACCAAGTGGCGTAAGTTGAGAACTTATAACCACGACGATATTCAAATTTATCTACTGCCTTCATTAAGCCAATATTACCTTCTTGGATTAAATCTAAAAATTGTAAACCACGGTTGGTATATTTCTTAGCTATGGAAATAACTAAACGTAAATTAGCTTCAACCATCTCCTTTTTCGCTCTACGAGCTTTAGCTTCACCGATCGACATACGACGATTTATATCTTTCACCTGCTCAATAGTTAAACCTGTTTCTTCTTCTATTTCGCGTAATTTTTGTAAACTACACTGTACATCTTCTGTGACATCCTTTAACTTTTCCGACCATGGCTTAACCATTTCCTGTGCATTTTTAAACCATGTATCACTACTCTCATTACCAGCAAATAAGCTGACAAAATTTTTCTTTGGCATTTTACACTGTTCTACACACCGCTTCATAATTATACGCTCTTGAGCACGAATACGGTCCATCATGGACCGCATGCTATTAACCACGAAGTCAAATTGTTTTGGCACTAAGCGAAACTGTTTAAATACTTCAGAAAGTTTTAAAATCTCCTGTGTGGCGTTAGCATGACTACGGCTATTCTCTATAATAACTAGACGAGTAACTTCATACTGATTACGTAAATCAGCGAATTTCTGACGCGCAAGCTCAGGATCTATACTATTATCATCCTCAGCCTCATCGTCTTCATTTTGTTCTTCAGTGGACAGTTCAGAACCAATATGTGTAACTGTGGGTATAATATCCTCTTCAGCATCTGGATCAACAAAACCAGTGATTAAATCAGACATGCGAGCTTCACCTGCATCTACACGATCATACTGCTCCAGCAAATAAGTGATAGCTTCTGGATATTCAGCAACAGAACACTGCACCTGATTAATACCATCCTCGATACGCTTAGCAATATCTATCTCACCCTCGCGCGTTAATAATTCGACACTACCCATTTCACGCATATACATACGCACAGGATCAGTAGTACGGCCAATCTCAGACTCAACACTAGATAGTACCTGAGTAGCTGCTTCTACTGCATCTTCATCAGTATCATTAGTATTCTCGGCTAACATTAGGTCATCAGCATCAGGCGCTTCTTCCATTACTTGAATGCCCATGTCATTAATCATCTGGATGATATCTTCAATTTGATCAGAGTCGACAATATCTTCCGGTAGATGATCATTTACCTCAGCATAGGTCAGATAACCCTGCTCCTTACCATGAGTAACAAGCAGCTTTAGCTGTGACTGCGGGTTTTGCTCCATAAGACAGTTCCACACTTCAGAATATTTGGGGTTTGTATAGGTTGGCGAAAGCGCCAACAATAGCATTTATGGTATTTTGTTGTTACTGCGCCGCCCTACTATAACAGCATAGCATAGAGCTATAGTTTTGGGTGTATCAATACTTCTAGTCATTAGTATTTAATGTTTTTTTGCTAACATTTGATTAATTGAACATACTTCCTTACGCTCTTCTTGACTTAATCCATATGTTCTAGCTTGTGCAATAAGTACCTCAAGCCTTCTTTCTAAAAAGGAGTCATATAAACTTGCTAATGTATCTAAAAAAATCTGCTCAACTTGATCCTCAACAATCATATGGTTCCATATTGCTAAAGTTTCAAGCTGCTGCCTTAATTTATTATTACGATATAACTCTAGTAATTGCCCAGTAGTTAATCCTGGCTGCGCCAAACAGGTCTGTACTAATTCAATAAATAGCGGCAATCCAGCCTGTTGATACTGCTCTAAAGACTCAAGAGAAGGAATCAGTGTAGCTAAACCTGGGTTTTGTACCAACAATCCTATCAAGATACGCATAGTTGTACGCTTTAGTTCAGGCACCTGATAATAACTTCTATTTTTATCTTGCTTACTTAATAACTTCTCAAGTTGAAATTCATCAGGTATACCTAACTTTTGACCTAGCTTTTGTCGTAAGTATAGGCGCAATGTTTCACTGGATATTTGACTTATCATGGGAATTGCCAGTGCACTTAACTTAGTTCGCCCATCTGGACTACTAAGATCCACTTTTGACATTAAAGTCTCAAATAAAAAAGTAGAAAGTGGTTGTGATAACTCTAGCCGTTCTTCGAAAACCTTTTTACCCTCTTTGCGCACTAAAGTATCTGGATCTTCTCCGTCTGGTAAAAACATAAACCGCAACTGACGACCATCGCTTAAATAAGGTAACGTAGTTTTTAACGTACGCCAGGCAGCTTCGCGACCCGCTCGATCACCATCATAACAACAAATAATATTATCAGTAATACGAAACAGCAACTGAATATGTTCAGCGTTTGTTGAGGTTCCAAGTGAGGCTACTGCATAATCAATACCGTACTGGGCTAATGCGACTACATCCATATAACCCTCTACTACTAATACTCGTTGCAAGACAGGATATTTTTGATGTATTTCGTATAAACCGTATAATTGCCGTCTCTTGTAAAAGACCTCAGTGTCTGGCGAATTCAAGTATTTTGGTATGCCATCATCCACCACGCGCCCACCAAAAGCGATAACACGCCCGTGTTTGTTACGAATAGGGAACATTACGCGCTCACGAAAACGATCATACAAACGCCCTTGATTATCAGTCACTAACATACCGGCATGCTTTAATATACTGCGAATATGATCATCACAACCAAAGCGCTTTAATATGATATTCCACCCCGGAGGAGAAAAGCCAATAGCAAAATGTCGAATAACGTCATCACTTAACTTACGCTTTTGTAAGTAATGGAGTGCCAACTTACCGACTGGTTGATATAGTAACTGCTGATAAAATATACTAAGCTGTTCCATTAGTTGATATAGACTGTTACGCTGATTATGTTCTATTTGAATCAACCTAGTACCTGATTCGTAAGGTACTTCTAGCCCATGCATAATTGCTAGTTCTTCGATCGTTTCGACAAACTCAATTCTGTTATAATTCATTAAAAAATCGACAACATTACCGTGCGCACCGCAACCAAAACAATAATAAAACTGTTTTTCTCTATTAACGGAAAAAGAAGGAGTCTTTTCATGATGAAACGGACAGCACGCATAGTAATTTTTGCCTTTCTTTTGTAACTGAATACGCGCAGAGATAAGATCTATAATATCAGTAGATGCTAATAAATCATTAATAAATAAGCGCGGAATTCTTCCAGCCATAAGTGCTATTGACTAACCTATAAACGATAATAAACCGAGCATTATATTAATAAATGCACAACCTCCATACGTAACTACTCAATCTACGCAATATTAAAAACAAGAAACTCACACGACGATATAAGTTCTGCCCTAAAGAATTAATACAGACGCGTACGACGTGCGTTTTCACGAGCTAGTTTCTTTGCATGACGTTTCACAGCCGAGGCTTTAGCGCGTTTACGTTCAGTAGTAGGTTTCTCATAAAACTCACGACGACGAACCTCAGCTAAAACTCCAGCTTTCTCACAAGAGCGCTTAAAACGACGCAAAGCAACATCAAATGGCTCGTTTTCACGTACTTTAATTACCGGCATTTGCCCACCACCTCGATAAAATGCAATTTGAGGCCGACCAAATGCCAGCCTTTTCAAAACAGTGTAAAATTTTACTGCAAAAGATACTATTTTGTAAAGTACTGCAAGGCAATTGAATATCGCGTTAAACACTAAAAACACATAATTTTATATTATACGCTAATTATAAGTTTCTTGAAATATACATCTTTTGATTTAAATTACCTCTATCACATGTTGCATGACTCATAAATAAAAGTATGTGCTATCCAATATAATCTTTAGTACTAACAGTAAATAACAAATTTTATGATAAACTAATAATAGTATATCAATGGTAGAAAATATAATGCGAGTATTAGGCATAGAAACATCTTGCGATGAAACTGGAATCGCAATCTATGACAAACAAAATGGTTTATTGGCTAATCAATTATATAGCCAAGTAAAGTTACATGCTGACTATGGCGGCGTAGTTCCGGAACTAGCATCCCGTGATCATATACGTAAAACTGTACCACTAATCAAAGCAGCACTAAAAGAAGCTAACTTATCCTCAAAAGATATTAGCGGCGTTGCCTATACCGCCGGTCCAGGATTAATAGGAGCACTATTAGTTGGAGCTACTATAGGACGTGCATTAGCGTTCTCCTGGAATGTACCAGCCATACCAGTGCACCATATGGAAGGACACCTATTGGCGCCAATGTTAGAAGATAATAAACCAGTATTCCCATTCGTAGCTCTATTAGTTTCAGGGGGACACACTCAATTGATTAGCGTCACCGGCATAGGTCAATATGAACACTTAGGGGAATCTATTGACGATGCTGCTGGTGAAGCATTCGATAAGATTGCTAAACTGCTTAATCTAGATTATCCCGGTGGACCTATGCTATCAAAAATCGCACAGCAAGGGGTGGCTGGGCGTTTCACCTTCCCGAGACCCATGACAGATCGTCCGGGTTTAGACTTTAGCTTCTCTGGATTAAAAACATGTGCCGCTAATACTATTCGAGCCTGCAGTGGCAGCAATCAGTATGCTGACATTGCTCGTGCTTTTGAAGATGCAATAGTGGATACGTTAGTGATTAAATCTAAACGCGCGTTAGAGCAAACGGGTTTCAAAAATTTAGTCATGGCTGGCGGTGTTAGCGCTAACCATACATTACGAACCAAAATATCAATAATGATGAGAAAACGCGGCGCAAAAGCATTCTATGCCCGTCCACAATTTTGTACTGATAATGGTGCAATGATTGCGTATGTTGGCATGATAAGATTAAAAAATAACACTAACCAAGAACTTAGTATTTTAGTACGACCACGTTGGTCGTTAACAGAACTATCGGTTATATAAAAAACCATAGAGTCTAGTAATCTCATCCTTCTATTGATTTATCTTTAATTTTTACCATACCTATAACAACGCTATGATCCATTACTAAATAGATATCAATGTTCTTTCCTCCCGAAAGAAAGATAAAAATTAAATATTATCGTAATAAGTATCTTATCAATAAATAAGAAAAAATTATGAGCATAAAGCATAAAATTAAAAATAAATTTTAAATTTAACTATTAGACGTAGAACAACATAATATGCGCACTATCTTCAATCTCTAGAAAAAAGTAACGATTGAGTAATACCAGTTAATAATTAGATGTTAATCATTAGACTAAAAAATTTCAAAGAACTAACTTAATGATATGCAATTAGATTACTACACTACATTAATATATTTTATATATACAATAATTATTTTTCACCCTAGATACAGTAAAGAAAATTTTAACTTACACGACAACAGCTACACTACAAACACAATTTTCATTGCATGAAATACTAATCTTATAAGAATTATGCAGTAACCAATATTATATAAGCCTCAGTCTGTTTTAAGACTACTACAATAAATATACATAAATTAGGCGTCTGATAAAACCTAAATTAGAATTACGAAAAAATAATATCACTCCATCTAAGTATATACAATTATTATATATGTCTATGCTTGGTATTGCCCATAAAGCAATTTAATTTAAAAAAATATTATTTTACTCATAAGATGTGTAATATCTACTATTTACTAAAAGCGATACCGGCTAATACAAACGATAGAGAATAATGTCATGGATCTTATTTTTATTGAAGGACTTACTATAATTACTACGATTGGAGTTTATGATTGGGAACAAAACATCCGCCAAAAGCTAGTTTTAGATATTGAGATTAGTTCAAATAATCATAAAGCAGCCGCTAGTGATAATATAAATGATTGTCTAAGTTATGCGAGTGTTAGTGAAACTATTATTCAGCATATCGAAAAAAATCATTTTGCCTTAGTTGAACGGGTAGCAGAGGAGATATCAAATCTTTTATTTCAACGCTTTAATGTACCTTGGGTCCGCATCAAAGTTAGTAAACCAGGCGCAATCGTACACGCTAAATGTGTTGGTGTTGTGATTGAACGTGGAGTGCGTCCTACTCCTACCATGTAATCATGCTATATAACACTATAGCTCCCTATATCCAACACTAAGCATTCATATATACTATAATTATATCATTCATGCTAAGTAGTTCTATTGAATTAGTTATATTATAAAGATAAATATTAATTACTTTAACTAGTTCAAGCAAAAACATGCAATAAACCATGCATACATAAAATTATGTGAAGAGTCTCTAAGTAATCACTAAATATATAAAACAATTTTTAAAATTTCATCTTATACCCATCTTTTACACATTTGTACTTTACATCACCTAATTTTAGGCTACTAAATTTATGATATATGTGTAAAGTATTTATGCAATTTTATTAACTATTGCAAAATATAGCTATCACTATTGCAAAATATAGCTATCACTATGATAATTGTAAATAACATATTACCTAATCATTGATAACAAATGATTAAATAGTATATTACCTTGATAGAGACTTATATAAAATGCAAAGCTGATCATTTATTAGGTAAAATGATCAATCATTAAGGACGAATAATATTTTGAGTTAACTGCCATTCCATCAGCGCTTGTTCACGACGACGCTTAAGTTCATCACGAATTGCTATATTATGTAACCCACTAGCTATGATATCATTACTTGATACCATACTTACTACCTTGTATGCCTGGCGCAAATAATCACCCTGTGGATATAAATTATTATTAAAACTATTAACGCCATGTACGGCCGCCTTACTCACTAAAATAATCTGCTCAAGTTGATACGGCTTGCGCCAAACATCAATAGCATCAAATAGCTGCAGTAATACTTTTGGTGCTAATTGATGTACCATATAGATTAAGCTATGATATTTAGCCACAAGTTTAGCCAACTCACATAATAGATTAGGGATCCGTAAACGCTGACAAAAATCTTCAATTAGCTGAATACTAGTAAATCCATGCCCTGTCTGACTAGGCAAGCGCCCCAAAGAAGTTAAGACCTTACTAAAATTATAGCATAATGCAGAAAAACGTACCTCAACTAATGGACTTAACCGAGCAATAGCTTCTAATGTTAACATAGTATGAGCACCTGCGTTAGTATGCAGATCAACATCAATATCTTGATGTAACTTAACTGACATTGAAACACCAAATAACGCCTCAATCTCCGGAAATAATGCCATCAATGCATTGCATTCATGTAGCACTTGAAAATAAACATGGGGATGCTGACTCTGTAGTGCCTTTTTAGTTTCTTGCCATACACGCTCTGCTGTTAGTGAAGATAATTCAGAACTACTTCCAATGTAACGCATTAATTCAAGAGTTTCTTCTGCAATAATAAATCCTAGATGAGCGAAGCGAGCAGCAAAACGTGCTACACGCAATACACGTAAAGGATCTTCAATAAAAGCATTAGAAACATGTCGCAATATACGCGCTTTTAGATCAGCAACACCATGATAAGGGTCTATTAGCACGCCATCCGAAGAACGGGCAATAGCATTAATAGTCAAATCACGACGCAGTAAATCTTCTTCTAATGTAATATTCGGCTTTACACAACAAGAGAATCCAGTATAACCATGACCAGATTTACGCTCAGTACGGGCTAATGCATACTCTTCCCGAGTATCAGGATGAAGAAATACTGGGAAATCTTTACCAACCTGGCGATAACCAATAGATAATAATTCTGATGCCGTAGCACCAACTACCACCCAGTCATGATCAAGCACAGGGATATTCAGTAAGTAATCACGAACCGCGCCACCAACTAGGTAAATCTTCACAGCTCAACCCTCTATTTTACTTGATTACTTATTTATCGGGTTCACATAAAATAGAAATAAAATCTTATATAAAATATAATAAAATAAAACTAAAAGCTAGTCAATGACTATAATAATTCTTATTGTTATAGCACCAGATAATTAATTACAGTAGCAACAAACCAACATTAAAGATACAGCTGATAGATATAAATACTACAGAGTACAAATAATATACTTCTTGTATTTAAATTAAAAATTAATAGCCATTCATATCTTTTATTATTGATTTTAGTTTATAAAATCTTGATTTTATTTATGTATTTTATTTATAACCTACTCACTATAACTATTATTTAATGATATATTTGTTTAAATCGTAGGTTACATCTATGTATACTTGTTATTCTAATAATTAGAATACTAACTACTAATCTAACTATAATGCATACGTATATTAATTTAAGTATCTTAGTAGACGATAAAGTTGTCTAATAGGAATAGTTTTTAATATCTACATTATTATTACCATAGTTAGTGCGATTATTAATGCTTCATAAAATCACTTCTTTACTAAAATTTAGAAAATTGAAAATACCATTATAAATACTAGGCATGATATTAAAATCAGTGCTAAATTTATCACAAATATAGTATGCACATATTATATATACCTTTAAAATAAAATAATATTAATATAAGTAAATATATTAAGCATAATTTAATATATATGCCTACTTAATATTAATCATTATATCGTACAATTAAATCATATGATATATTTTTATATTACCAGCAAATATAGAAAACTAAAAAGTATAGAAATATATTAAAGAATGGGTAATATTAGATGCATGTAATTAGCTAAAATAATACTATATAATATAGAGAAATATATAACTTATTATTTAAATATATTTATATATATTGTATTAAATCTAATATTTATTGCTACCCTATTAATATAACTGCATGACAAAAATAAATTATTAAACTCATTAAACTAATATATTTATATATGATAACTAATTAATATTTATTATTAAGTTATTTAAATTTCATACATAGATAGAATCTATTTATCTCTATATTTATATTTTTAATAAACACTAAATACATATTAAACTCACTAATAGGCAATCATTAAGATATGTAAATAACTAACAGTATAATTTATTTATTACTATACTTATATTCAAACCAACACAAGAAAAACAGATAGCTTACTATATAAGTAGTATTTCATTATATAGTAATATATGCTATATACTGCTTACATATATTATATGTGAATATGAATTATGATAAGTTAATGTATATATTATAAGCAAAAACCTACTATACATAGAACAAAAAATTAAATATAGCAATACTATATATTTATTATCATTAATCAAAAGATAAAATAAAATAATTTATAAAGAGATCCTAAATAAAATAATAATTAGTAATATCTAAAAAATAAAATAAAACAAGTATAATACTAGATAAATACACTGAGGTCTAAACATAAATTAAATATTTAGAAAATTACTATTACTCTAATTAAATTAAAAATAAACCTTAAGTACAATCAAAAACACTATAAATCAACAAGATATTTAAGATTATTATCTAGTATTAAAATTGTACTAAAAACTATTATACGTATGTAATAGTTTAGACAAAAATAAACTTAACAGTATTAATATAAACGTACAATAAACAAATTATTTAGATAAAACTGCCTATATTATATAAATTATACAATAATTGTCATATTATATATATTTATATTATGTTTTATTACCAGTGCTACCTAAAATTAATAGTAATTAATAGCTATTAATGCAAGGCAAGCTGGCAATTTGATTTAATTTTTTATGATATTCTACTAAAATTAGATATAATTAAATATAAACAGTATTAAATTATTTATCATATAAGAATAAATATTAAAAAAATGAATGCCCCAAGATATCAATTAGCTATATTAATGATACTGGTATATTTGCCATAAAAACTAATCAAGACTGATTTTTGCTAAAATACTTAGAAATAAAACTAACTATAAACTAACATGACAATCTCATGCTCTAATCAAATCACACACTTTTATACCTCAGTTAGTCTATAAAGCTAAAACACAATAAATATTTACTAAACAAATTATTACTATGTTATAAAAATTAATAGTTTATTGCTAATTCTAATAATATTACAAATTAAAATATAGTTAATTATATAGCGTATGTATAAAATTTATACCAGGCGCTACTTGTTCAAACATTAAAAATACAAAATTAATTCAGTTTCTTAAATATATACTGTTCTACTAGTTAAGTAGACTAATAAAATAATGATTACGGACATTTAATTTTTACAACGTACAAATGATATAAATGAACTATAGAAATATTTACAAGCATATACCAATAAATGGCTAGGGGGAATCAAATCTCATTAATTACAATGCAAAATTAATCATATACATATGCTATGAAACTCATTTCACCCACATATTTGATAAGTATCATGGCTAATGCATAATATTACTAAAATATTAATTGTATCGTAGTTAATTGCTAGGTAAATTAAACACAAATATGCTATGCAACTACTAAATTAATAGGTAAAATAATATATATTTAACATTATCATTACTTATACTTTTATATTAATCAATACACCACTATATTGTACAGTGACAACGCTATTCATCCATTAATAGACTATTATTGGAAAGATTAGTGAAAAACGTACAAAACGTACAATAAGTAACTAACTATATAGCTCTCTTTTTTGAAATATGACTAATAATAAATATATATAATACTAGGTTAATTATTATAATTAACTATACTCCTACAAAGAGATGTACTAATATCATCTGCTGTAATGATTGTAAGGATGACAATAATAAAAATGTATAATACAAATAATAATAACTACATATTACTATCCTAAACGCATTACCAGCGTAAATAATCAAATAGTGATAAAGCTGTCAATAATAACAATAAGCAATCACCTAACCTATCGATAATAAAATGATCAACTACATGATATAATAATCTGAAAATATTATAATATTGTATTCTAGAAAACCATGCTGTTTACAAAAATATAGTATTATTATGTAATCCAAAATTATCGTCCAAAGTAGTATTACAATACTACTATTACTTCATATTTATAGATAATAATTTCTTTAAAATCAAAACTCATAATAAATAAAAAGATTAATAACTATTAATTCTATCCAAATTCCACAGCATACATCACGCATATGCTCAATAACCATCTATTACCTCAGATTTTATATGCAACAAATATTTACATATAACAAATTAATACTCGTTTATGGCTTTAAAAAATTACAAATACAATTTGAATTGTAACTAACATATCAATTAACTACTCAATAATAATAAACACTCAATCATACTAAACCTAAACTTAAGAATAATTTTATATAGACTTGACTCTTATACAATAAAGGTGATTATAATGCAATAGAAGAATTAATATGTAAGAAATTTAACTATAAAACCACAAAATAATACTCAAACGCTACTCATTAAAATACCATCAATATGGTCTACTTTTATTGTAAAATAAAAATTAATAAATAAATATTATTAATATTAATTGCATTATAGAATACTACATACTAGATTACTTTAATATATAATAACCATTAAGATAATAGCAAAATAATACATCAATCTTAACCTTTAATAATTATAGCTAGTAAAAATTTTCTACTTGTATATAAATACGAATATAAAAATATATTACTGTATACAATAATATACATTATCTAATTTTTACACATAAACTAATAAAATATTAGAACTAAAATATCAATAACCATATCAATACAGAACCGTAAAGGCTATTAGCTAAAGTAGTGATACGAGTGCTAGATAATACATTTAATCCTATTATAGCTGTGTATGCTAATATCAGAGGCACATAATTTTGTTCTTCCTTGGAAGTTATTAGATGAAAATTAAACCGCCTGATTTTCGCAATACCAATATACTAGTGGTAGGTGATATTATGTTAGATCGCTATTGGCATGGCCAAACTCATCATATCTCGCTAGAAGCTCCAGTTCCTGTGGTCAAAGTGAATCATATTGAAGAGCGTCCTGGCGGAGCAGCTAACGTAGCAATGAATATAGCTTCACTAGGCTCTAATACACATCTAATAGGATTAACTGGCATTGATGATGCGGCACACACTCTTCATGATAAACTAAATCAAGTAAACGTTCGCTGTGATTTAATATCGATACCTACTCACCCGACAATAACAAAGCTACGCGTACTATCGCGCAATCAGCAGCTAATCCGTCTCGACTTTGAAGACAGCTTTTACAACGTCGACACACAACCAATATTAGGACTCATCCAAAAAGCACTACCACATATCGATGTATTGGTGTTATCAGACTATGCTAAAGGCACGCTAAATCAAGTACAAAATATAATTAAACTAGCCAGGGCAGCTAAAGTAATGATTCTAATTGATCCAAAAGGTTCTGATTTTAAACGCTATAGCGGTGCTACGCTGCTAACACCAAATCTATCTGAATTCGAAGCAATAGTGGGTCACTGTAAAAATGAAAACAATCTAGTAGAACGTGGTATGAAACTAATTACTGACTTTTCGCTATCCGCACTTCTAATAACTCGTTCTGAATACGGCATGACCTTACTACAGCCTGGAGTCGTACCGCTACATCTACCTGCCCAAGCTCAAGAAGTTTTTGACGTTACTGGTGCTGGTGATACCGTTATTGGCGTGCTAGCTGCATCCTTAGCTGCAAAAAATTCACTGGAAGAATCGTGTTTCCTAGCTAATGCTGCCGCTGGCACGGTAGTTGGTAAGATAGGAACCTCTAGCGTTTCATTAGTTGAGCTAGAAAATACTATCAACTTTTGTGTTGACAATAAATGCAACGTAATGACTATAGCCCAATTGAAAACCGCTGTAACACAAGCACGAATGCGTGGGGAAAAAGTAGTAATGACTAACGGTATTTTTGATATTCTGCACGCTGGACATATTTCTTATTTATCTAATGCACGCAAACTAGGTGATCGACTTATTGTAGCAGTAAACAGCGATGCTTCTACTAAGCGACTAAAAGGAAAAGCTCGCCCAATTAACACACTAAAAAATCGCATGATTGTACTTAGCGCACTAAAATCAGTAGATTGGATAGTCTCCTTCGAAGAAGATACTCCACGACGCTTAATTAACGATATCTTACCAGATTTACTAGTAAAAGGCGGTGACTATAAACCAGAAGATATTGCTGGTAGCTCAGAAGTATGGGCAAACAATGGGGATGTTAAAGTGTTAGCATTTGAAAAAGGATTATCTACAACTAACATCATTAATAGTATTAAAAACTATTAAGCAATATAATAATTAGCGCTAGCAAATTTTATTGCACTACTAAGTATGTTTTTTTGGCTGTATAATTAGCTAATGCTCTTGAGTACCTCAACTTATACATGGGTAATAACAGGAGCTAAAGAATGCACATCTCAAAAAATGATCCCTATTTTTACTTCTTAGCCAAATACAACATTACACTTATTTTATAATGTTATATATTACTATAATTATACTATAATCTCATAGACATGTACATAGTAATATGTGAACTTCTGTAAGTTCAATATTGCAAGATTGACTACACTAAAATGAACTAATTATGACCATAATATCTAATAAATTTTATATTTTCTCAAGATATTCTCTTAACTAATATATAACTTTAAGCATTGATAAATTAACCTTACATACATTGTATTCATTTTTTCGGTCAATTATCAAGTATCCCTTCATAGTTCAATCATTATCATCTAGTATGATGATAGTTACTAGACAAATAAACTATAAACTTCTCAGTACCTGTTTACTAATTGCCCTATTAAATTATTAGCGATATAGTCAACATACTTTTCTTAGAATAAACTGAGAATGCTCAATGCCGGTAAACTAACCTACTAACTAACTCACTGTAGTAAAAACTATAGGGCATTTAAACAATATTTAACAAGCAAATTAAAATTAGTCTTTTATGGATAAATTCCTTAATAAATTATTAATCAATAACTTATATATGATTGTTATAGCAATAATCAAATACCTAAAAATAGTAATATAACTAACATGCCTTAATTAATTAGAGCCTAAGTAAAGCGATGAAGAATAAACGACACTCTATATAATAATATGAATTAGGGATAAGCAGATCCGGTATCATTCCGAACTTGAAGGTGGTAATCTAAATAAGGGAGAGTAGCTATATATATAGGGCGTATTATAGCTCATGTGATGTTTTAGCTATTTCTAACCACTCCTCAAAACAATCCTGATTCTGTTAATCCATAATTTTTTTAATGAGGGGTTTTTACCATGAATCAGACAATACTTTCGGATTTTGGCACACAGACAGAACGAGTTGAACAGGCTCTTGATGCATTACGTAATGGGCACGGTGTTATGGTTCTCGATGATGAATATCGTGAAAATGAAGGCGATATGATTTTTGTTGCTGAAACCATGACAGTTGAACAAATGGCACTAACTATTCGTCACGGAAGCGGTATTGTGTGTCTGTGTATCACTGAAGATCGCCGACAACAGCTTGATTTACCTATGATGGTCATTAATAACTCTAGCCAATTCCAGACCCCCTTCACCGTAAGCATTGAGGCATCACAGGGAGTTACTACTGGTGTTTCCGCAACAGATCGTTTAAGTACTATTCGTGCAGCTATTGCTGATAATGCAAAACCAGAAGATCTAAGTCGCCCAGGACATGTGTTCCCACTAAAAGCACAACCAGATGGTGTACTGAGCCGTCGTGGTCATACCGAAGCAACTATTGATTTAGTAGCGATGGCTGGTTTTAAACCAGCTGGCGTATTATGTGAGCTTACCAATGATAATGGTAGTATGGCACACACGCTAGAAGTAATAGCTTTCGCTCAGCAACACAATATGACAGTACTAACTATTGAGGATGTAGTCGCTTATCGTCGCCATACTCGTAATCCGAAAATCGGTTAAAGTAAAGCGTCAGCTATCTAACTAACATTTACTCATTCAGAAACTTCAGTAATCTAATATAATATGTGGATAAAATCGTGATAAATTTTGAGTAATTAAATGGTGGTCTTCGCGAATACCAATACCACAAGGTTGATTGCCGATCAACCAACTACCAATAAGCGTATAGCTACTTGAAAACTGTGGTAATGAATGAAATTTTTGAATAATCATGCCTTCTGCGCCATAGGGACCATCAACGCATGCTAATTGCTGACTCCCTTTAAAAACTTGAATATTAGCCCCTTCACGCGAAAATAATGGCTTGATTACAAAATGATCTAACGGCGGGTAACTATCTTCAGCAAAGTAGGCTGGCAGTAAATTCGGATGATTGGGAAACATTTCCCATAGCAACGGAAGCAGCGCTTTATTTGAGATAATACTTTTCCAGGCTGGCTCTAACCAACACACATCAGCACCATCTAACTTAGCGGCAAACATCTCACGCAACATAAACTCCCATGGGTAAAGCTTAAATATGATATCAATCACATAATCCTGTACATCAGTAAATTGACCTTGCTGATCTAGACCAATCTCTTCCATAAATAAAAACTTAGTATCAAAACCAGCTTCTGATGCACAATATTGTAGGTATTTTACAGTACCACGATCTTCCTCACTACCCTGACAGCAAGCCAAGTGCATCAAATTCAATCTATGGTGAAATTTTATATCAGCGAAGCGTTTAATTAGCTTTTCCTGCAAGCAATTATACTGAGCCGCTTGCGGAGCAAGTTTACCCACCTTAATTTGTTCTTCAAGCCACAACCGTTGGAATAAAGCGGTTTCATATAATGAGGTAGGCGTATCAGCATTATTTTCTAATAGTTTAGGTGGTTCAACACCATCGTAAATCAAATCAAGACGCGAATATAGTGAGGGCTGGTGGGTATACCAAGAACGACGCACGAAATCCCAAACCTGCCTCGGAATGCGACATTTACTCATCCATAAATCACTAGCTACTACTTTCTCCACTACTTGTAAACACATTTGATGTAACTTAGAAGTAACGCTTGCAATCTCTTCAATTTCTGCCAATGTCAATTGATAATAAGCATCTTCACACCAATACGGCTGATCATACATTCTATAAAAAGAGAAACCTAACGCGGTAGCTTGTTCCTGCCAATTCGGACGCTCGATAATCATAAGACGCTTCATGAATTAACCGCCCATGCTGCGAGAACTAGATACAGTGCTACGACTTTTCATGCTATTATGCTTACTAATAGTCTCTCCGAAACCACCGCGAGTTGTGGTATGAGTAATTAAAGAATCTGGAGTTATATCTCTTTTTGGTGTATTTGTGGTATGTCCATTAGCTATTGTTGTATCATTATTTTTACCATTAGCATCAACAAACTTACCACGATCTAGATTAGTAATATTTGAGGAAGTAAAAGGTGGCTGCTTAGCAAATCCAGACCCCCCCATCACATGACCCATCATATAACCCGCTATTAACGGCATCCAACTATTACTACCTTGAGACCCTGTCGTTATACCAGCATGCTCACTTTCCTCGGTACGTTGCGTAGGACCTAATGTGGTAATACAGTCTTCAGGAGAAGCATATTCTGGCGTATTTTTTTCATTTGCTGTCAATGTATCATAGTGGGGCGTAGTGCACTGTTTTTGCGTGGTAGTATTCACAGGTAAGCAATCATCAACATTTTGATATATTGCAATAGTTTCATCATTCTTCTCGCAGCCAGACATAATGAACACAGCGCTAATTACAAGAGCTAATGGTGTTACAGGATGCGTGTGCCAAGATTTATGACATATTTCTTGGTTAATATTTTTTATCCGTTTCATCATAATTCATCCCATTATTTGGGTTGTTTTACTATATATTAGTAACTAAGGATAGTATAAATAAGCTTAAAATTAAAGCTACTGATAATAAAAATCAAATAGGACCCAGTCAATGATAAGCCCATCAATATTTATACGTATATAAGTATTATAACTTATAATAAGTTACCATTATTGCATATCAATAGATAATACATAGATAAGTAGCTAGCAAAAAATAGGTAGCTAGCAAAATACTTATTTAATACTATTTTAACCATTAGTATGAATATCTTACTTAATACACTACAGGTGTTATATTTTTCTTAGAAAGTAAAATAGGTTTATCTAGTAAACCATTCAGTACCATTAAATCCTTTTCATTTAATGTCCCAAGTGAAGATTTAATATTTAATTGATTAATTAAATAAGTATAACGTGCTCCTGATAATTGCTGTTTGAGGTTATAGAGAGCAGTAGTCGCGCTAGATACATCAACAGCAGTACTAATCCCCTGTTTATAACGAAATTCTATTATATTTAGGAAATCTTGAGCAGAAACTACTGCTTTTTTATAAATATCAATACCTCTAATTGAGGCGTGTAAATTATTAAATGATGTACACACATTTTGAACTAGATTACGATGTGCACTTTCCAGCAATGCACTTGCAACGACAAAACCATATCGCGCCTGTCGCACTTGGGACTTAATAACACCCCTAGTATCAAGCGGTAGATTCATATTAAGACTAACTTTATTCTGCCTAGTATTGCTATCTAAAAAGCTATCAATATTACTAGAACTAATATATTTGGTGTTCATTAATTCTATAGATGCATTAATATTAATTATTGGCATGTAGCCAGTCTGTGCTAAACGAATCTGCTCACGAGCTAAATCCTGACCTAAACGCGCAGAAATTAGGCTCAAATTATGCGTTTCTGCCTTCTTCAATAAGGTATTCATTGCTTCTGGGAGCTGGGGTCTAAATCTTGCAATATTTAACGAAACCAAATCTGAGTAAAAAACACCAGTAACCTGACGTAACCTTTCTAAAGCATTATCTAACGTATTACGTGCAGTAATCTCAGACATTAGTATAGTGTCATAGTTAGAGCGAGCACTCTGCACGTCCGTAATACTTACTAATCCAGCGTTAAAACGTTGAGTAACTTGATCCTGCGCACGATATGCCGATTTTTTTTGCTCATAAATATAAGATAGTACATCCATATCATATAGCGCATTTAAGTAAGCAGTAGCAGTCTCAAGAATCAAACCCTGCGAAGAAATTTGAAGTATAATATTAGATATATTTGCGGTTTTTTCCTGTAGTGTTAATGCGTGTAATTTTGACATATCAAAAACAGTCTGCGTTAATGATAGCGAACCATGAGTTATGATAGAATTCATCTTATGATGACTACCGTATCTATAATCATCAACATCACCTGCGCTTAATTCTAATAATGGTAACATAAAACTATGCGCTTCATTAATTTTTTCAAACTCAGTATCACGATCCGCAATAGTTTTATGTAATCCTGGATTGCTTGCTTTAGCCTGCTTATAGACCTGCAATAAATCTTCTGCCCGACTCATTAGACTAAAGCATCCCAGACTAATACTGATACTAATAAGAAAGAGGAATATTTTGTTCATTTGTATTCCCTATTATGCATTAATATTATTAAGTGAACATTAACAATCAATAAATAGAATCGCCAATTCTAGTAGAGAATGCTATTCTCACCGGGCTACTCAATATACCATTGGTCATATCTTTTAGCTTTTAGTTCCCCAACAATCAATATTAAACTTTATCTTGATTCTAATAATTTAGCGTAAATCAATAATAAATTATCTCATGATCTTATCTTATATTATGAAATTATTTATTATATCTCCATAAAAATGAAGGAGTATAATCCTATGCAACGTTTACAGCCAACACCAGTATCTTTTAACAAAGAAGATGTGGACATTATTACCTGTGAAACGCTATATCATGGTTTTTTTTCATTTAACTTATATCGATTTCGTCATCGTTTATTTAGCGGTGAGACAAGTCTAGAGATTCAGCGAGAAATTTTCGAACGCGGTCAAGCAGCAGTCTTGCTACCTTATGATCCAGTAAGCGATAAAGTAGTACTAATTGAACAATTACGCATTGCTGCTATTAATACTAGCCATTCACCTTGGTTACTTGAAATGATAGCAGGAATGATAAAAAATGGAGAAAATATTGAAGATGTATGCCGGCGCGAAGCGCAAGAAGAAGCTGGTCTTAAAGTTGGACGCTGCAAGCCAGTATTAAGCTATCTAGCCAGTCCTGGAGGAACAAATGAACGTTTATCGATCATGGTAGGCGAGGTAAATGCTAATGTCGCTAAAGGTATTCATGGACTAAAAGAAGAACATGAAGATATCCGCGTTCATGTAGTTAGTCGTGAACAAGCTTATTATTGGGTTGAAGAAGGTATCATTGATAACGCTGCATCAGTAATTGCACTACAATGGCTAACATTACATTATAAATTCTTAAGAAACGAATGGTCTTATAGCTAAGACACATCCAATATTAATTATTAGTATTTCTATAATTCATTTAAAATATGCATAATTAACTATGCGATACTGTATTATATATAGTTACTATGCAGTATTGACTAAATACTATGCAAACAAGTGATATTAGCTTAATGTTATCATTGCAATAATGATTTAGCCCAAAAGCATTTACTAGCTAACATTTACTATACTTGATACTTAATACTTAATATTTCTTAATAGAAGTATTTTATAATATTCAGCACATTGTGTCATGTTACATCGTGTCATGTTACATCATTTTCACTGAGAGATCATAATAGTTAAAAATTAAGTAATAGTTAAAAATTAAGTAATTGATATATTGATAAATTTTCTGATTTAAACAGTATACTGTTTAATAAGATACCACCAAATAAGACACTACTAAATCACATAATTAATAAACAATGACAATGAAGATCATTAATTATCTATTTACCTAAAATATTATACCTTATAAATAAATAATACCTACTAATTTATGTCTTGTGTTTACTTTTTTAAAATATAATAAACTATGATTATGTAGCTACGTTACTAGCAACAATTTTTTATGCTACCCTAAAGTCATTACCTTAAGCTATGAGTACATTTAATAATATTTAGATTTCAACCAATAATAACTTTATTTCTTAATCATACTCTTTACCAAACATGATTTGATTAATACTATTATTATTTTATTATCAACGATATTTCTCTTAGTTGCTAGCATCTAAATTACTCACTAAGTCATTATACGCAGAGGTCGATTCACTGTACAGCAAAAGATAATTTAACCAAGATAAAATCTATATGGGTACTACTGATACCGCCAAGTTACCTTACTTGTGATCAACTCAATAGATAAAGGCAATAGCGCTCAACATGCAGATCACGGATTATCACTCAGATATTTTATATCATTAAACTTGTAAATATAGATGTTAAATCAGAGATACTAAACATAGTTAAAATTTCAGTAAAGGAACGAATTTGAAAAATACCTAATATTATCGTCTCATGTATTATAGCTGATATACGTCTACTGGTCCTCCGGAATACTTTACTGTATATAGTGATATTTATACGCTAGCAATAAAAAATCTTAAGTTGATGATTCACTGCATTAGTAAAAATCAAATAAAGCCTGCACGAACTAAAAATATATGATAAAGTAATATTATATCTACGATATAAAAATGATATAGAGATAATACTAAAAGAATTAACTTCTTTAATATTTTAGCTACAAAATAGAGGATAACTTTTTAGTTTAGAAAGTAATTAGGCCTTATTGTACTACTTATCAGCAAAGAATAGAGTCTAGATAATAATTACCTTTGCATAACACACTCGCCACTTATATATAAGATTATAAATCATATATAAGATTATAAATCTTAAGGCCATAACTGATATTACCATATACATCTTTTATTTGTTTTTTAAATAAACATCTATCAAAAAATCAAGGCTATATTATTATATTTTTATTCTATAGATTTAACTCTGAGTGTCATATATGACTAACTAAAGAGTTAATTATTTTAATTAGTTATTAAGTTAACTATCTATAATAATATTTATATAATTAAAACGCAATATCAAGTAAAATACGTATACTAAATCTGATGAACTGAAATTTAAGAACAAAAAATAAACTAATAAATAAGCAAATACCAAGTAACAAAACAGAAATTTGTAACGCAAAATGAATACATGTCTGCTAAACTAATAATTAGGGTATATTGTGGCTAACCAAAAATCAATTAACGATGACTCGAACCAGCTATAATGCTGATACCATTGAAATACTCACTGGTTTAGAACCAGTGCGCCGTCGTCCGGGTATGTATACTGATACAACGCGTCCTAATCACCTTGGACAAGAAGTAATAGATAACAGTATTGATGAAGCCTTAGCTAATCATGCTAAGTATATTAACATAACTCTACATACGGATCAATCTCTTAAAGTTATTGATGATGGTCGTGGCATACCAGTTGACATCCACCCAGAAGAAGGTGTGTCGGCCGTCGAACTTATTCTATGCCGTCTACACTCGGGAGGTAAATTCTCAAATAAAAATTATCAATTTTCGGGAGGGCTTCATGGTGTAGGAGTCTCTGTAGTTAATGCTTTATCTAAACGATTAGAAGTTAATGTTAAACGTAATGGAAATATCTACAGTATCGTATTCCAAGACGGTCATAAAGTTCAAGATCTAATAATAACTGGTACTTGCAGCAAGAAAAATACTGGTACTAGTATCCACTTCTGGCCTGACGAGCAATTTTTTGATAACCCACATTTCTCTGCTTCATGTTTAAGTCACCTACTGAAAGCTAAAGCAATACTGTGCCCAGGCATCGATATTTCCTTTACTGATCAGGTGAATAATACCAAGCAACGCTGGTGTTATCAATACGGTCTTAACGATTACCTAATGGAAGCAGTTAATGGTCTAATAACCCTACCAACAGAGCCGTTTGTTGGCAACTTTACTCATGATACAGAAGCCGTTCATTGGGCGCTACTATGGATACCGGAAGTAGGCGAGCTACTAACCGAAAGTTATGTTAACCTAATACCTACTATACATGGAGGCACTCATGTCAATGGATTGCGCCAAGGGTTGCTAGAGGCAATGCGCGAATTCTGCGAATTCCGTAACATCTTACCACGCGGCATAAAGCTATTAGCAGAAGATATTTGGAATCGCTGTGCTTATGTATTATCAGTAAAAATGCAAAATCCGCAGTTTGCTGGACAAACAAAAGAGCGCCTGTCTTCACGTCAGTGTACAATATTTGTTTCCTGCATAGTAAAAAACTCTTTTAGACTGTGGTTAAATCAAAATATTCAAGCTGCAGAGCAACTAACTGAATTGGCTATCTCCAGTGCCCAACGTCGTTTGCGAGCTACCAAAAAGGTAGTGCGCAAGAAATTAACCAGTGGACCGGCACTACCAGGAAAACTAGTAGACTGTACATCACAGGATCTAAGTATGACTGAACTATTCTTAGTTGAAGGAGATTCAGCCGGCGGATCTGCAAAACAAGCACGCAATCGTGAATATCAAGCAATTATGCCTTTAAAAGGTAAGATCCTGAATGCCTGGGAAGTTCCCTCTGACGAAGTACTTGCGTCGCAAGAAATACACGATATTTCAATAGCAATTGGTATCGATCCAAACAACGACGATCTTAGTGAATTACGCTATGGAAAAATATGCATCCTAGCAGATGCTGACTCTGATGGCTTACATATTGCTACACTACTGTGCGCATTATTCTTCCGTCATTTTAGTTCGCTAGTAAAGGGCGGCCATTTGTATATGGCTATGCCGCCACTATATCGTATTGACCTTGGTAAAGAAGTATTCTATATCTTAGACGAAAAAGAGAAAATTACCGTACTAGAGCAACTAAAGCGTAACAAAGGAAATCCAAATATCCAACGATTTAAGGGGTTAGGTGAGATGAACCCACTTCAATTACGCGAAACTACATTAAATCCGAACACACGACGCCTAGTTAAGTTAACAGTAAGTGCTAATAACATGCATCAAACTCTGGCAATAATGGACATGTTGCTCGCAAAGAAACGCACAGAAGATCGCCGCAATTGGTTACAAGAAAAAGGTAATATAGTTGAAATACTACTTCGTTGAACTATTCTTTCAAAATACTCTTCAATCTAGCACTCACTATAACACTCTGCAAATTAGAGAAAAATATAATTAAAGTATAACTAGCGTCACCTAAAGATAAATAAACATTACGTCACATACGTGTCACATCCTAAGTGCATTAAAATACTAATACCTAATACCTCATAACTAATAAACGAAATAAATAAGTAATGCATGAATATATCAATAACATAGCCGCTAACTAATAATCATGGTAATTACCATGACAACTCAAAACAGATAAGTTATTATTATAAGCATAATTAACTATTTGTAATACAAGGGTAACTACTATGCTGCATGATAAGGATAATTAAACAATGAGTGATCTAACTCATGGTGCAGTAGAGAATATACCGCTAAAAACCTTCACTGAAAATGCGTATTTAAATTATTCCATGTATGTCATCATGGATCGAGCATTACCATACATTGGTGATGGGCTTAAGCCAGTGCAGCGACGTATCATTTACGCCATGTCCGAGTTAGGATTAAGTAATAATGCTAAATTTAAAAAATCTGCACGGACCGTAGGCGATGTACTTGGTAAATATCATCCACATGGTGACAGCGCTTGTTATGAAGCCATGGTATTGATGGCACAGCCTTTCTTATATCGCTACCCTCTCATAGATGGACAAGGCAACTGGGGGGCACTAGATGACCCAAAGTCATTCGCCGCCATGCGTTATACTGAATCTAGGTTATCTAAATACGCTGAAATACTGTTAACTGAACTAGGACAAGGCACAGTTGATTGGATACCGAATTTTGATGGCACGCTCCAGGAACCAAAGATATTGTCGGCACGACTACCAAATATTTTACTTAATGGCAGCACTGGTATTGCTGTAGGTATGGCAACTGATATACCACCACACAATGGACGTGAAATAGCGGCTGCTGTGGTAGCACTAATTAATAAACCAAGTGCTTCGCTCGATGAACTACTAGTATTTGTACAAGGACCTGATTTTCCCACCAAAGCCGAAATCATCACCCCACATGACGAAATACGTAAAATTTATCAGAACGGGCGAGGTTCAGTACGCATGCGCGCTGTATGGAACAAAGAGGATAATAGGGCAGTGATCACTGCCCTACCACATCAAGTTTCCGGCGCTAAATTAATAGAACAGATTGCCCATCAGATGCGAGCTAAAAAACTACCGATGATAGAGGACCTACGTGACGAATCTGATCATGCTAACCCGACACGTTTAGTGATTACCCAACGCTCTAACCGTATTGACATTGAGCGAGTAATGAATCACTTATTTGCCACTACCGATCTAGAACGTAGTTATCGTATTAACATGAATATGATAGGCTTAGATAACCGACCACGAGTAAAGGGATTGGTCGAAATTTTAACTGAATGGTTGCAATATAGACGCGATACAGTACTTCGTCGACTAAACTATCGCCTTGATAAAGTGCTCAAACGTCTGCATATTCTTGAAGGCTTTCTTGGGATATTCCTCAATATCGATAAGATAATTTACCTTATCCGTAACGAAGACAAACCAAAACCAATACTAATGCAGGATTTCGGTCTCTCTGATACTCAGACGGAAGCGATATTAGAACTAAAATTACGTCATTTCGCCAAACTTGAAGAGCGCAAGATTCACGATGAGCAGAATACATTGTCTAGAGAACGTTATCAACTACAGGAACTATTAGACTCTGAGTCTAAATTAAACGCCCTACTCAAGAAAGAAATACAAGCTGATGCGCTACATTATAGCGACAATCGCCGCTCTCCTATTATTCAGCGTGCAGAGGCGAAGGCAATGAACGAACACGATTTTATGCTATCCGAACCAATAACTATTATATTATCCGAAATTGGCTGGATACGTAGCGCAAAAGGCCATGATATTAAACCAGAAGAATTAAGCTATCAAACTGGCGATAGATTACGTCACACTGCGCGTGGTAAGAACAACCAACCAGTGGTATTAATTGATTCTACCGGACGCAGCTATGCACTCGACCCACTAACACTACCTTCAGCACGCGGCCAAGGCGAGCTGATAACCAGCAAACTAACACCACCTCCATCTGCTACTATCGAACAAATACTAATGGCAACAAATGATCAAAAGCTAGTAATGTCATCTGATGCTGGCTACGGATTTATTTGCACCTTCGGTGATTTAGTGACACGTAATCGCGCAGGCAAGATGATTATCACCTTATCTAATAATGCTAAAATATTACCACCAATAAAGATTCAAGACGAAAATAATATGCTACTATCGATAACTACTGCGGGGCGCATGTTAATGTTTCCGGTTATCGAATTGCCACAATTATCTAAGGGTAAGGGTAATCAAATTATCTCAATTCCAACAAACAAGAAAACCAACCAAGATAAGCTATCCTGGTTATTAGCGCTATTACCACAAACTCCTGTAACCTTATATGCAGGAAAACGCAAACTAACGTTAAAACCAAAAGATCTACAAAAATTCCGTGGTGAGCGTGGACACAATGGTATTCAGCTACCAAGAGGACTGCGTAACATCTATCATATAGATATAAATACACAATAATAGATAAATAGATAAATAGATAAATAGATAAATAGATAAATAGATAAATAGATAAATAGATAAATAGATAAATAGATAAATAGATAAATATAATAATTAGCTATAAACAAATAATAATCAAATTATTAATCACGCGGATAATGATTTAGTCTCTATTAGTATCAATATATTTATAAATATTATTATCATGCATTTTTCACACGCTCAATTATTGCCCCAAGGGATCTCAGTTTCTCTTCAATACACTCATAACCACGATCAATATGATAGATACGATCAACAATCGTTATACCTTCAGCAATACAACCAGCTACTACTAAACTAACAGAAGCGCGCAAATCAGTCGCCATAACCTGAGCGCCGGAAAGCTGTTTAACACCATGGCAGATCATAGTATTACTTTCTAATTCTGCCTGTGCGCCCATACGAATTAGCTCCGGCACATGCATGAAACGATTTTCAAAAATTGTCTCAGTAATTAGACCAGTGCCCTCTGCTACCAAGTTTAATAAACTAAACTGAGCTTGCATATCGGTAGGAAACCCAGGATACGGCTCGGTACGTACAGTAACTGCTTTGGGACGCTGGCCATGCATATCTAAACTAATCCAGTTATCACCTATCTCAATATCAGCGCCTGATTCACGCAACTTAGCTAAGACTGCATCCATATTTTCTGAACAAGTATTACGGCATAATACTTTTCCGCCAGAAACTGCGGCAGCAAGTAGGAAAGTACCAGTTTCGATACGATCAGATAGTATCCGGTATACCCCACCACCTAAACGTTTAACACCTTTAATTATAATTTTATCACTACCAACACCACTAATTTTCGCCCCCAGCATATTAAGAAAATTTGCAGTATCAACAATTTCTGGCTCACGTGCAGCATTCTCAATAATAGTGATACCTATTGCTAAAGTAGCAGCAGTCATAATAGTTACAGTTGCGCCAACACTTACTCTATCCATGACAATATGTGCACCCTTAAGACAACCTACTACACAGGCTTTAACGTAACCTTCCTCTAGTTTTATTTTGGCACCGAGTGCTGCTAAGCCAACAATGTGTAAATCTACCGGACGAGCGCCGATAGCGCACCCACCAGGTAAAGAAACCTGTCCATAACCAAAACGTGCTACTAACGGCCCTAGTGCCCAAATAGATGCGCGCATGGTCTTCACTAACTCATAAGGCGCACAAAACTCATGCACATTACTAGAATCAATATAGACTGAAATATCACGCTTAATCTTAGTTCCTAATCTACTAAGTAACTTAATAGTAGTATCAATATCCTGTAATTTAGGAACATTTTGTAGCTCTACAGGCTCTTCCGCCAACAAGGTAGCGAACAAAATTGGCAAAGCAGCATTTTTAGATCCTGAAATAGACACTTCACCACTAAGACAAGTTCGGCCATGTATACGAAATTTATCCATTTGATACTCTATATGTTATACTACCTAATCTTGTCGCCTATAAGGTCAAGCTAAATTTATTAAGATTACAATGTTCCTGCCACTCCGCGGGAGTATATGCCTTGATTGATAAAGCATGAATACGGTTATCCATTATATATTCCATTAACGGCGCATAAATTTTCTGTTGTTTTTTAATACTACTCATAGCGAAAAAAAGTTCACCAATTGCAATCACTTCAAAGTGACCTTTATCACCAGATACATACACTTGATCTAGTGCCAATGCCTGCATCAAGACATCTTTTATCTCTTTATTTTCCATAATCTTTAGTTCTATAACTATATTATTAATAATATCCGTTTCCATTAAACCCTAGCATCCCTTATTAGCATTAATTTCTTATTCTAGTAATATTCTAAAGCTTTGTGAAAATACGCACCCTCTCAACTAGAGTTGCCTCCAATATAATATAAAAAGCAATAAGCAGACTAAATATCTTGATGATATAACTCACTATCTAAGACAGAGTACCTATTATATTAGACTATTTAGTTTGGATCTAAATAATGCTCATCTATCTAATAGAATACTTTGCAAGTGTATAATTATACTTTTTTCATTAAAAATGATGATGATAATATACACTTACTAGGACAGGGTGTAAAAATATCTATTTTGTGGAGGATATACGTAAATTCATCGTATTAGATAAAGACAATAATACTACTAACTAACATCAATAGGTATTATTGATTGTAGATTATACAATGCCACTAACGTTCTAAGACGATCAGTAATGCCAAAAATTTTTAATTCTATACCACACTGATGTTGATATGCACACAGGTGCACCAACAAAGCTAGCCCAGCAGAGTCAACATACTGTAATTGTGATACATCAATTTTTATTTTATCTACTAATAATATAGCTCGTTGTTGCCATAGTGGCAATAAAGTTTTCCGATCTAGTACGCCACGCAAGATCAAAGTATGACGCTTAGACTCATAGCTGAGCACCGTTGACATTAGTTTTTTCGATCCAAAAAAATCCGCTCTGCTGCAGCATCCTGCAACTGCTTAGTTAGGCCATCTATACCCTGCATACGTAGAGTTGAAATCCACTCACTCTGCTTAGTAGTGATCATGCTCACGCCTTCAGCAATCATATCATATGCCTGCCAATAACCGGTTTTAGTATTCTTACGCCATTGAAAATCTAGACGTGCTGGCGGGTGACCATCATTGTCAAGAATAGTTACTCGAATTACTACGATATTGGCATGACCCACAGGGCGCTCAGAAGCAATCTGATAACTTTGACCATGATACATTGCCAGAGCCTGACCATAAGCATGTTCTAGATAGGACTGAAAGGCGGTGAAATAAACTTCACGTTGTGATGGCAATGCTTCTTTATAGTAACGACCTAACACTAACGCACCAGCATATCGCACTTGTACAAAAGGCATTAATTCTTGATGCACAATAGTACGTAAATAGTTAGGATCCCTCTTTATTTGTAACTGCTCTATTTTCAATCGGCTAAATATCTTCTCTGCTGCATCTTGCATCATACTATATGGATTAGTCTGATCAGCTGCATTCGTAAAAAACGTAATAACTAATAAAGAGATCATAAATAAATATCTTAACATACCAGATTCCTCTCTTAATAACTTGATACAACATGCTCTGGTGCTACCATTATAGCTGCCTTATCTCCTTGGTTAATATTATCTCTTTTATAGAGAAACTGACCTATTAGGTCTTCTAATACTATAGCTGACTTAGTATCCTGAATCGTACTACCATCTTTTAGAATAGCAGTATCCATATCCGGATCTTCAAAACCAATATTCAGCGCCAAATATTGCTCCCCTAATAGACCGGCAGTATGAATTGCCAAAGAACTAGTATCCGGGATCTTATTATACTTTTCTTGAATATCTAACGTTACATGTGGTGTATAAGTCTTATTATCAAGCTCAATATTAGCTACACGTCCAATCAACACACCACCAACTTTAACTGGCGAACGTATTTTTATGCCGCCAATATTATCAAAATCAGCATAGATATGATAAGTTGGCTCACTACTTATTGACTTAATATTAGCCACTTTTATGCAAATAAATATCATGGCACATAGTGCCGTAATCATAAATACTCCAATCCAAACTTCACTTTTTTTCGTTTGCATCAAATCAATTCCCAAACATAATTGCTGTCAGCATAAAATCTAATCCTAAAACCGCCAGTGACGAATGCACTACGGTACAAGTTGTTGCATGACTAATTCCTATGGAAGTAGGCACAGCGTTATATCCATTAAAGATCGCAATCCAAGTTATAGTAATGGCAAATACCATGCTTTTTAATAAACAATTTAGTAAATCTTTTTTCCACTCAATTGCACCTTGCATTGCGGCCCAGAAGAAACCACTATCAATACCCTTCCAATCAGTACCAACAATAGCTCCACCTAAAATACCTAATGCAACAAAAATAGTCATTAATAACGGCATGCTAATCAAACCCGCCCAAAAACGCGGAGCTAAGATACGTCGCAACGGATCAACAGCCATCATTTCCAAGCTAGAAATTTGCTCAGTTGCCTTCATTAAACCAAGCTCTGCAGTAAGTGCAGAACCAGCACGACCTGCAAATAACAACGCAGTCACTACAGGGCCTAGCTCTCGCAATAACGATAACGCAACCATCATACCTAAACTAGAAGCGGCGCTATAAGTAGCAAGTACGATATATCCTTGTAGCCCTAATACCATGCCAATAAATAAACCAGAAATCATTATAATAAGCAATGATTGCACGCCAATAACATAAATTTGTTGCAATAATAACGGCCACTGCTTACGCATCTCTAACCGACTAAACAATATGTATAATAATACCAATCCAGCATAACCAAATCTGGTCATGACATTAATACCTTGACGACCTAAAGAAGCCAACGCTTGTAATAACATTAAGTTATTTACCTCCCCTACCTAATAATTCAGTCTGATAGTCACTTGCTTGATAATGAAAAGGCACTGGTCCATCAGCATTTCCATCTAGAAACTGGCGCACACGGGCATCAGTATTGCTTTGTAATTGCTGAGCAGTACCTTTAGCAATCACCTGATGATCAGAAATAATATAAGCATAATTAGTAATACTTAATACCTCTGGAACATCATGCGATACTACAATGCAAGTAATACCTAAAGCATGATTTAGTTTATCTATCAGTTTAACCAATACACCCATAGTAATCGGGTCTTGACCGGCAAAAGGTTCATCAAACATAATCAACTGCGGATCTAATGCAATTGCACGCGCTAAAGCTACGCGCCTTGCCATGCCACCAGATAACTCATTAGGCATTAGTGCTGAAGCGCCACGCAAACCTACTGCCTCCAGCTTCATCAACACCATACTACGCAAAAGCGGCAATGGTAAATCACTATGTTCAAGCAATGGGAAAGCAACATTTTCAAATACAGTTAAATCTGAAAATAACGCACCAGATTGAAATAACATACTCATTTTCTTACGTGTGTTATATAATACATGGCGAGATAATGTTGGAATATTGACGCCATCAAACCAAATTTCCCCACAATCTGGTGTCAGTTGACCGCCAATTAAACGTAATAATGTAGTTTTACCAATACCAGACGGCCCCATGATGGCTGTCACTTTACCACGTGGCACAGTTAGATTGATATCTTTGAATATTAGTCGATTGGCATACGAGAAGCTCATGTTACTAACTTCAACCAAATTATTTACTTGGTAGCACATGTTAATGCCCCTTTATGTCATACCGTTATACATATTTACCCACTTGCTGAGTAAACTAATTTATACCTCATATATGCAATCTCCCAACTATATTATTAATTTTTATATCACCTAGCTTTCACCAAAAGAACCCATATTAAACTCATGGATAAATAAGTTTTTAAATAAAATTTTTAATGATATAATTAGAAATTAATTCTAGTAAATATAAATTATTATCACTGACTAATACATAAACAAATATATAACAATTGAGGCATATATTTAACAAAAAAAGTAAGTACTGTCCAAAGTAGATATGACAAATCATTTAACTTAATAGAATTAATTTATTATCCTTTATAATAGCCAATAACAAGAAAACTAGCTTACCTCATAATAAATATTAACACACTAGTCATATTACACCAAACAGCAAGTCCTTAAGTATTACTCTCGATAATATTATATCTCTTCACTTATTTTGACTGATATCTAACATAGATCATTTAATCTAACATACTACAGTTAATTTATATTCACGCAGGTAGCAGTATCTAGTTATCAATATAACCATTTGTAAAATAAACGCCTTACTATTAAAACTAATCATCTCGATGATCCTGCGTGCCGACCAGCTATATAAGTTATATAATATGGCATTAAATAATCTTTTAAATCCTAATCTCTCAGATATTATAATCTCCACGAGAGAGCTTCGATAATTCGACTACTAGTAATCAGAATCAAAATAAAGATGATACAAACTAAAATTTATGGCGGTAGTTACCTTATGATAAAATTGCATATTTATAGAATGTCCCTAAAATAGTTACACCTAATGAGATAATATTGACCATATTACTCACTAGTCTAATTCATTTTACTAATATTAAAAATTGCTATAATACTAGTGGTATGTAGATAGAAATACCTAAATATAAAATAAATGTATAAATTAAGATAATATTAATATCCGAATAATGTTATTTTGATTTTATCTACGATAGTATCTATGATACTAGCATGTATCATGCTACTACTATAAATAATAATTGCCAACAACATTATAGTCGTCGTATGCTATTTTAGCGCAATATAATTTACCTTTGAAATAATAATGATTATCGTTCAAACTAACCGACATTAATACGATCTTCAATGACTAGTTTTATAAAAAGAATAGTGTGGTGATAAACAATATTATTGTCTGTATATTGTCTATAATATTTCAACACGATAAAAGTGCTAGCACTTTCTATTCTGATACCTATAAATCACGTTATACTCGTAAGCTTCTAAAATAATTATTAGGTAATATTTAACCATTAGCATCCTCATCAATAGCCTGTTATCATATAATTTTATTACTTATTTTACGCTGTTATTATTTAGCTCTTTAGGAAGATTTAGTAAACCCTAGGGGAGAGGAAGTAAGTATGTCGAGTTTTCAATTGCAACCAGACTTTGATTTTAAACGGGTTGCAAGAAAAGTACTCCAGATAGAGTGTGAAGGATTAGCGCAATTAGACCGCTATATTAATGATGATTTCACGCGCGCTTGTAAAACTATAGCTGCCTGCTGTGGTAAGATTATAGTTATGGGTATAGGCAAATCCGGCCACATTGGTTGCAAAATTGCTGCTACTTTTGCAAGCACCGGTACCTCATCATTCTTTGTACACCCTGCTGAAGCTAGCCATGGTGACCTAGGAATGATCGCCGTACAAGACATCGTGCTTGTGATATCTAATTCAGGTGAATCTCATGAAATTTTAGCACTAATCCCGGTATTGAAACGACAACAAATACCACTTATCTGTATGACCAATGACCCCAATAGCACTATAGGTAAAGCTGCGGATATACACCTATGTATTAAAGTCCCGCAAGAAGCTTGCCCGCTCGGTCTATCACCAACTACCAGTGCCACTGCTGCATTAGTTATGGGTGACGCACTAGCGGTTGCATTATTAAAGGCACGCGACTTCAATTTACAAGATTTTGCTCTTTCGCATCCAGGTGGTTTACTAGGCCGACGCTTACTACTGCAAGTAAGTGATATTATGCATAGTGGCGATGAAATTCCACACGTAAACACTAAAGCATCGCTACGCGATGCCGTACTAGAAATCACCTGCAAAAATCTAGGAATGACGGTCGTATGTAATGATGCAATGAGTATTACTGGTATCTTTACTGATGGCGATCTGCGTCGAGTATTTGATATGGGGATAAATATAAACGATGCT
This sequence comes from Serratia symbiotica str. 'Cinara cedri', assembly GCA_000238975.1. Classification (GTDB taxonomy): domain Bacteria; phylum Pseudomonadota; class Gammaproteobacteria; order Enterobacterales; family Enterobacteriaceae; genus Serratia_D; species Serratia_D symbiotica_A. Next base: position 1,415,995 of record CP002295.1, read on the forward strand.
AAAATAATTGATATTATGACTCCAGGAGGAGTAAGAGTACAACCAAATGTACTAGCAATTGATGCACTAAGACTAATGCAACAAAATCATATTACTGTATTACTGGTTGCTGATGGTGATCAATTACTAGGTGTAGTTCATATGCACGACATGCTGCGCGCTGGTGTGATTTAATTTAAAATTAATACAATTAATATTAATACAATTAATATCATATATGCCTACTGCAGAGCAGTATAATAAAACATAATTTGTACGTACCAATAGAACTTAACTACTCATTTATGACATTAATAATATATTAGCTAATAACTTAATTAATAAGCAACTATACTAAAATATTGCAAGTATTCCACGTTAATATTAACTACAAAAGTTATTAACCGATAACTACAGCGTTAAACATTAAAGCAGTAATCATTGCTAGAATCATTACTGGATAATGTACAAAATATTATAAACATAAATTAATACTATTTATATTAACCATTTGTATAAAAAATCTCATACGCTCTTAAATTTCCATAAGATACTAAACATCATCTTAATACAAGCACTGGCTAGCATCTATATCTATAATATAGCACTTACTAAAACTACAGCCTGCTATCATATGACTGACATTTTCAGTGATTATAGAATAAAAGACCAACTACAACTATATAACATAATGATTTTAGCTAAAAAACTAAATCAACTAAGGATCTATGGATATGAGTAAAAATAAATGGTGGGTTCAACTATTGATAACATCAATAACCCTAACGCTAATCAACTGGGACATTACAGATATTGATGATCATACTATACCGCAGCTAGTTCAATACCAAACAGCACCAATACATCAAAGTAAACAAACAACTACTATTGTATATAATAAAATCGGTAAAATAATCTATAAGATTAAAGCAGAGGACGTGCAATATTACCTCACAAGTGAACTAAGCTGGTTTACTCGACCAACAATGACCCTCTTTAATGAAGAAGCAATTGCAACTTGGTCTTTACGTGCAGATCGCGCCAAACTTACTAAAAATCAAATTCTGTATCTTTATGGCCATGTTGAAGTCAATAATCTCTCCGCCACCTTAAAGTTAGAAAAAATTAAAACTAATAATGCTCAAATAAATCTACGTACTCAAGATATTACCTCTAATGAAGAAGTAACCGTATATGGAATACATTTCACTTCTAACGGCATGCAAATGCGTGGTAATTTACAAAATAAAACTGCTGAATTAATTGATAAAGTTAAAACTAACTATGAAATTTAAAATAAAAAAATTAATATGTTACTTATTAATTACAAATACAATTTTTGTAATTAGCTCTCCTAGCATGGCGCTTAAATCAGACAGTAATCAACCTATCGCTATTAACTCAATGAAGCAGCTACTAGATATACAAAATAATATCAGCATCTTCACTGATAACGTTATAATTAAACAAGGCACTATCAATATACGTGCTGATAAAGTTGTTACCTTCCGTTCGGTAGGTGATAAAAAAAAAATCTATATTAAAGCTTTTGGTGATCCAGTTAATTTATACCAAATGCAAGATAACGGTAAACCAATTGCGGGTTGTGCACAACAAGTACAATACGAGGCACCAACACAGTTATTTACCCTAACAGGCAATGCTTATCTACAAGAGCTAGGTAACAGTATAAAAGGAGATAGCATAACCTATCTAGCTCAACAACAAAAAATGCAAGCATTTAGCAATAAAGGTAAGCATGTAACCACTATTTTATTACCATCACAGTTAAAAGAAACAAATAGGCAAAGTAAGAGGTAAGGGTAACTAATTATTTATGACTACACTTATTGCAGAAAACTTAGGCAAGACCTTTAAGGGTCTTAAGGTTGTTAAAGATATTAGTCTCAGGGTGCAATCTGGTGAAATAGTTGGCTTACTTGGCCCAAATGGTGCTGGGAAAACTACCACATTTTATATGATAGTTGGTATCATACAACGTGATACTGGACGTATAATCATTAATAAAGAAGATATTAGCTTACTACCCTTGCATGCTAGAGCACGCCGAGGCATAGGTTATCTACCACAAGAGGCCTCTATTTTTCGTTATCTAAGTGTATATAACAATATCATGGCAATACTAGAAATACGTACTGATCTAACTATCGAACAACGCATTAATCGTGCTGAAGAGCTAATGGAAGAATTTCACATCTTCCATATACGAAACAACTTGGGACAAACACTTTCTGGTGGTGAACGCCGTCGCGTTGAGATTGCTCGTGCGCTAGCAGCTAACCCAAAATTTATACTGTTAGATGAACCTTTTGCAGGAGTGGACCCAATCTCTATTATCGACATTAAAAAAATTATCGAACATTTACGCAATAGTGGTCTTGGAGTATTAATTACTGATCATAATGTACGTGAAATGCTGGATGTTTGTGGCCGCGCCTATATCGTTAATGACGGTAAACTCATTGCTCATGGCACACCAAATGCTATTTTAGCTAATGAACAGGTAAAACGCGTTTATTTAGGAGAAACATTTCGTCTCTAAGTATAGACATACCATAACTTTTAACGCTTAACTAAAATAATCTAAATATTATAAAATAAGTCTTATAACTTAGATTTAATACAACATTAACTGTAGCCCTACGTTATAAAAAATGCATTACTTGCTACACACTACCCCTCCTCCTACGCGAAGAGTATAATAAAAAATAAAAAATATATTTAAAACTATATAGTAATCATAACTTGATTCTTAATCATGATTATAATCAAAATATTAATATACTATTATCCATATTAATTATTGCAATAAAACTAAAAGTGTAAATATCTAGACCCATTCCTATTTTTTATATTCGACGTACGTCGAATAAAATACTTTAATCATCATTAATAAATTTTACCTCCAAGTAACACTAACCAACTAGTTATCATTATTCCTAAATCTAGCACCTAATAACTTACCACCTAAGTTAAACATAACTAGCACAACTACTAAAAGAACTTGAAGACTAGCATCTAACCTAATTATAATCACAAAAGACGATATTATAATCTGATAATAAATATTATATCATTGCATCATATCGATTATTACTTTAGTAGTTAATAGTAGTTAATTAGTAGTTAATAATTCAAACATTTAATAGCGTTACCTCCAAAGAAAAAACTGGAAATTTTTAATGGTGCAATTATCATTATTGTTACATACAAAATAAAAATAATATTAGATTCAATTTAGGCCTACCAAATACAACAAGAACTATACCTGGTTTAAATAAAATAACATTAGTAACTCTAGATAATCTTCATTTATTAACCACTTATAGCTATCATAATTTTATATAACTAACTTAGCATAAGAATAGTATATACTAAAATCTATAACATTGATTAGATTGCTCAATCTAAACTAAAAATAATTAATTACTACTAACTCATCGAAATACATAATTTGAAACTACAAATAAATCAATCAAAAGATAATTAGATAACTTAAATTAACACAAATAATATCTCATATTTAAAATTTAAAAAAATAATATATAGCCATGGCAATAACGCATATAATCAAGATGATAATTAATTTATTTGCACTAACCGACAAACCACTAAGTGACTAATTAAAGATTCATAACACTACAATCACACTCTCTCGACAGTAACTCACTATGTCTTTAAGAAAAGAGAATAATTTAAAAGACTTAAAATTAATAAAGCCTATGACACTACTATTAGCTAATAGCTATATCATATATATACATAAATTAATAACTTAATACGTTATAATTTAGATACTGTGCCTCAAAATACACCGCATTTAGAGTACAAATACTATTCCCTAGCCATATACATATTAAAATACATCTAAATAAATCATGCTCTACAGAAAGTCTACTGCTGAGTAGGTATTTATTACGATAATCCATCAAAACAAATCAATGAGCATAAGCCAATTAGTAACTATATTTACATAAATACAATCATCATAATCCGGCATAATAACATTAAATGCCGAGAGTCTTTATCTACACCGTATGACATAATAATAAGCATATAATTTTAAGTCCAGTAAAGACAAAAAACAATATTAAACTTAATATTACTAAATATTGTATTGATATCACTAAGTTGTTACTTGAGTTCATAATTAAAATATTTGCCAAAATAGAATTCTATTCTACCATATTAATCAAGTCTATCTTATTTTAATAATAGCGAGATATAGCAAATTCAGCATGCAACGGAACATATGGGTAGTGGCAAATTTGTTCCCAAGCAAAAGAATAAAGTATATAGACATTAATTGATACACTGACTAATAAATTAATAAATTAATTGAATAAACATAATGACAAACTAAGGCAACACTAATATTCTTGCCACTTGCATCTAGAATCTTACTTATAATATTCTTAATGATCAACATGTTACCTATTATAATAATAACTGATCATATGGTAACTAGGGTTCAAAATAGGCGAAAATTACCTTGCTTGATGATTCTATGGCAGCGTAGTTTTAAGTGAAGATGATATGGATAACAAATATAAAAAATTACGCTCTGCGCTAAATATCAAGTGCACTAAAATTATAATACATTTCATAAACAAAAAATGGGCTTTGAATATTATCAGCACACTTGCATCCACCACGCTCCAAATACAGCAGCTAATAATATTTAACACAGTACTGACTAATGAGTATATAGAAAATACGAATATAGGCAACAGTATTACTATTTCTTGTAGAGCATTAAAAAATAATATATTGAAAACGGTTAGCATATTTATTCACCTTAAACAACCTATCACCTTTAACATCATCGACAACCAACGGGTTGATCGGTTATTCACCTTATTAAAACGAACTAATCAGTGCAAAACATATTTACATATCTTATTCCTAACTATCAAACTCCTAGCTAATAACACTATATGTTGCTATCTGCGCACGGAGTAAATTGACGCAAAGCTTTAAAAAAATAACTAATTAATACCTATCTAAAGTGACTTATTGTCAGAATAGCAAAACGAACCCCGGCTCAAGCCGGAATAACAAGGTTTCTGGTGATAGTAATGGATGCTACTAAAATAGCAGGAGAGTGACCACATGGTGCTGATGATTGTCAGTGGCCGTTCCGGTTCAGGGAAATCCGTCGCTTTACGCGCGCTAGAGGACATGGGTTTTTACTGCGTTGATAACCTGCCTATAGATCTGCTACCGCAGCTCGCTAAAATATTAGCAGAACGCAACGGCTCCGCCGCATTAAGTATCGACGTACGAAACATGCCAGAATCACTAGAGGTATTTGAATGCGCCATGACTCAACTAACATATAGCTTCTCACCGCAGTTACTATTTCTTGAGGCTGACCGCAATACATTGATTCGCCGCTATAGTGATACTAGAAGACTACACCCGCTATCTAGCACAAAAATATCACTAGAAAGCGCTATTGATGAAGAAAGTGACTTACTTGATCCCCTACGCTCAAGAGCGGATTTGATAATAGACACCTCAGAAATGTCAGTACATGAGCTAGCTGAGATACTTCGCGCCCGCCTATTAGGTAAACGCGGGCGCGAATTAACAATGGTACTTGAATCTTTTGGCTTTAAACATGGTATCCCGATAGATGCCGATTACGTATTCGATGTACGCTTCCTACCTAATCCACACTGGGACCCTAAACTAAGACCAATGACAGGTCTAGATAAACCAGTAGCATCATTTCTTAATCGTCATACTGAAGTACATAACTTTATTTATCAGACACATAATTATTTAGAGCAATGGCTACCAATGCTAGAGACCAATAATCGTAGCTACTTAACAGTCGCGATAGGTTGTACTGGTGGTAAACATCGTTCGGTCTATATAGCAGAGCAATTAGCCAATTATTTTCGCTCACATGGCAAGAATGTACAGTCACGGCATCGCACACTAGAAAAACGAAAACCATAACGATAATAGCCTCTATTAAAATTAAAAATAATATAAATATAAATAATTGATCAATGGCCACGCTATTTACGCTCTAAGATAGATTATTTATTTAAAGTAATATAACATAATACAAAATAAAAAATAAAATAAGTTATGCTACTAATAATAATAATTATTTTTGCCTAAACACTAAATATATAAAAAATTAAAAAATTATATTAAATATAGTAAAAAACTAAACAATATGATTGAACTGTTTAACCTAGACATTATTAAAAATAATTTTTTAAAATATGTTTATTGATCTCTGTAATGCATTTTATTTTTAAAATACTCTTAACATCACTGATATTACTGTTGTAGTAAATATACTCAGAAATATTTCTAAGCGTATTTGAATTATACTTAGCATAATAATCTACCTCAGTTGTACCAAAACTATTTTTATCCATAGTAATAAATAGCATTAAAATTACATTATTCGTGATATCTATTTATAACTTATTTTATTTATTAAACACTTATATCTATTTTCCAGAGTAATCACTCTAGCCCTAATAATAAATACATATCTAAAATACCTACTAATAAGAGTAGAAATAGAGCTCTTAACCATAGAACAATATAAATTGTAATATTTATTACAAATAAATTATTAAACGCAATATAAATAATATATTAATAATTATACATTTAGCACTTACTCTATTTACTAAAAACCCAATTTTATATAATATAATAATATTATCCAGACTATTCTATATTTATAGAGCTAACTAATTTATATTATAAAATATAATAACATTGTAATACTTACTTTAATAATAATATTACTATACATGTATATTTATCAGCTAATCTTTAAATTACGTAACATTTCCTCATATGTTATTCATTGCTATAAAATTTTCCAAATATTCTTTATGCTAAGTTAGCCATTTTGCATATAAAACACTAATAGTTTGCAACTAAAAGCAAGCATTTATTTATCTTCGCCTAAACATTAAGGTATACATTTGTTCATAAAATAGATATACTCTATATATAATAGAAAATAAAATAAAAAACCTTATATTGCATACATAAAATCTTCATGAAATGTATTAGATTAAGAAACATGCCATATTAAAATTATGAATAATATATATACCGCTAAATATAATTAATGATGGACAATAATAACATCTTAATGCTATATATTTTAGAATCTTTTAACCCTAATATATTAAGGGTAAATTACATATTAACATAATTATATAATATTATCTCTTAAATACAAAGAGTGATCATTAAATACTAATTAATAAAACTTAAATTAATAATAGTATTAATTTTTATTAACGATTACACAAATTAATATCTATTTTAAATACAGATTATCCTTAAGCTAACATAGGATATATAAAATAAAAACATCTAAGAATGTATAGTAAATTATAATAAACTAAATGCCATCCATTAAGATAATATATACTTGAATAATATAATACTCATTAAACTTCGGTTATAATTTTAAATTTAATATATCAACTAATATACTAACATCCCGAGTACTGTAACTAAAAATATTAATAATTTAATATTTGTGTTACAAATAGCTAAATATATTACTCAATTTCAGTAATCTTAAACAAATATTAAATATTAAATACTGTCACTAAAATTAAAGCATAATCCTTTAGATCCTACTATATTTCTATGCATACTATTTAAATCTTATTCTCATGTCTATTAGTGTACTTAATTCTATATACTTAATTGCAATTATTTTATTTATATGTAACTTTCTTGATAGGAACAAAGTAAAATATGCTAAAATTATAACTACAATTACAATTAAACTTCAATTGACAACTAATTTAATTAAATTAAAACTATATCATACTTTAAACTTATTACAATGCAAAAGCATATTCTCATATTTATTCTTATAAACATGCCTAGTACACTTACTAAATACATTGATATTTAAATATCTAAGCTTGTTAATAACAGTACTATACGTTTCCCGTTATGCACAGCATACATAATAAAAAATAATATGTTATAAATACTCGATTAGCTAAGTAAAACACCTAGGAGCATTAATAAAACAATATATAATTAATACTCCCTTATTATCATCATACTCGCATATAACCAAATAAAATATATTGTCACTTCATAATATTCTAAATGCAGAAAGTGTATAATATTCGCACTAAAAATATCACGTATAATATAAATTTCTCTTCTATATTTCATTAACTATTATCATATACAATATCACAGATTAATATATAACGAAAATTGTCTAGGGGCAAGGATATTATTTTAAATTAGATAAAATAGTCAACTTAAAATTTATTGATATAATATAGCTCAGAGAGAATGGAGTGCTATATTTTACAAAAAAAAATCAATTTAATCGCTTAACTATATTGTAACATAATACAAATAACATAATATCTATATCAAAAATAGATAATAACTATTAATTAAATCAATATAATCATAATAATAGTGATAACTATCATTATTTAGTTATATCTATGAAACCCTTTGTACGCATTACAGGCTACTAATTACGATACCATAAAAGACATGGCTAATAAATAACCTATTTTGCCATAACGACAGATGGTACTGTAATTAAAATTAACTTTTTATTAAAATCTAAATAACTTCGATTAAGTATAGACACGTTTCTTGAAAATATTCATTACTACCTGGTTACGCCAGATATCACTACTACTATAACAACTTGCGCATAATTAATGTGGCATTAGTGCCACCAAAACCAAAACTATTAGACATAACTGTTATTAACTTAAGCTGAGTTGGCTGAGTTATAATATTCATGCCCACTACATGCGTATCTACATTATCAATGTTTATACTAGGCGCAATAAAACCATGCTCAACCATCAGCAAGCAATAAATTGCCTCTTGTACTCCAGCAGCCCCTAGAGAATGCCCTGTCATTGCCTTAGTAGATGAGATTGCCGGAATTTTATTACCAAATACTTCACGTATTGCTTCTAGCTCCTTCAAGTCCCCAACAGGCGTAGACGTACCATGGACATTAATATAATCTACATAAGTATCAATACCTTGCAAAGCAATCTTCATGCAACGTACTGCACCTTCTCCTGACGGGGCCACCATATCAGCTCCATCTGAAGTTGCTCCATAACCAATAATTTCCGCATAGATATGCGCATGACGCGATAGGGCGTGTTCTAACTCTTCAATCACTACCATACCACCACCGCCAGCAATAATAAAGCCATCTCGCTCTGCATCGTAGGTGCGGGATGCTTTTTCTGGAGTATCATTATAGTTAGTGGACAATGCTCCCATTGCATCAAACTCACAAGCCATTTCCCAGCACAATTCTTCGCCACCACCTGCAAAGACAATATCTTGTTTACCCATCTGGATTAATTCAACCCCATGACCAATACAATGCGCTGAAGTAGCACAGGCTGAGCTAATAGAATAATTAACGCCACGAATTTTGAACGGAGTCGCCAAGCATGCAGAAACACCAGAAGCCATAGCCTTAGTTACCATATAAGGACCAACTCCGCGTAAACCTTTAGCGCGCATACCATCAGAGCCAGCTACCTGATTTCGTGGTGAACCGCCGCCAGAACCAACCACCAGACCAGTACGATCGTTAGATACCTGACTAGAAGTTAAACAAGCATCCCTAATAGCCTCTTCCATAGAAAGATAAGCATAAATAGATGCGTCACTCATAAAACGTATTACTTTACGATCTATCAAACCAGTAGTATCTAATTTAACATTACCCCATACGTGACTACGCATACCGGAATCTTTTAGTTCATGGGAAAAGGTGATCCCAGATTGACCCTTCTGTAGGCTTTCCAGAACCTCCTGCTGGTTATTACCAATGCTGGAGACGATGCCCAAGCCAGTAATCACTGCACGTTTCATTTAACACCTCTTCCGCACTTAATTTTATTTACTTAAAAGATTTCCTATCACACTCTAGCGTACAGTTATACGCTGAACAAGTCTGATCATTATTTTCAACATTATTTCTCCAATTTGCGTCTCCCTGCTAAAGCTGCTATAATTTGTATTCCTTCTTTACTTACAAACAATATATAATAAAATATATCGAAAATTAGACCTTAATGTTAACATGTAGAAAAAGGTAGACTTCTTTATAATCAATGTAATAAGATTTATTTTTAATAAAAAACAACTAGAATAAACCTGCTATACATTTCTAAACTACCATAGTCATTTAATAATGATATGCACCAGTGATTTATCATCACAAAACTAATTAAGTATAAAATCACACTATTAATAACCATACTTGATAATAACTATACTTAAGCATTTCACCAGTTTTACTTAAATACCGCCCAATACCCATCTTTAATAACTACAGCTTATAAACCTTATAGTCTATAAGTGGTTTGTCCATCTAGTAATAACACATATATATTACGCTATAAATTGCCGGTAACTATGAAGAACTAAATCCATAATATGTTCTGTATACAACGCTTCTTCTGCTACTATGTCACCTAACTTGCTATAGCGATAGCTATATAACGTAACAACTAAACTCTAAGTCAGTTATATTACAATACTGCTAGCATATATGAATAATATGTAGTAACTAGATAACCTAGCACTATCTAAAAAATATAATATATATACTAGATGATAATTTAGCATTATAAGTTATTTTCTATTACCTCAAGACGAATACCTAACTTTTACTGTCGTGAATTTATATGACCCACATTACATAAAGCAGGTATCTAGCGATACACCATAAAGATACAACAAAAAAATAAATACCATCTATAAGACAGAAATCAATACTTATTGAATATTTAATAATAAAGTAGCCTTAAAAATATGCCAAGATAAGCTTCAATTGTCATACAGAAACTCTTAACATCTTATATACTTGGAGGATTAGCAAACTGCTAACACAATACAAAAATATAAATTTAATAGAGCTAGTATATATCGTAACCATTTATAATTATAAAAAAGCAAGTAATATAGAGAATTACAAACATAAACACATAATCCAATGTAATCTAAATAATTAGTAACCTATAGTGCTCTAATATCAATACACTTTCACATTATCACTCTTACATACAAGATAATTATAAACAAAAACTGTGTAAATATAAGTATTTATAGTAAAAAGCACTTGTAACTACTTACACTATCCAGCAATTACACCCTATAGTAGGCATTATACTAACTATTATATCTATCAGACCTAATTTTAAATTACCTGTTAAGAAATTAATTATTACTTAAACTTTTTCTGACAGTTTTCACTAAGATTCCAAAATAAATATACTTATAATTGATACTGCATATACTGATAGCCGAAGCGTTAATGTTTATAACATTTCCAATAACGTCTTGATTTCTATTGCAAAATCAGCAAACTCATCAAAATCTACGATTCATAGAATCTAGTAACTCACAGAACAAATATTTCTGCATCTACACAATCTATTTAAAAAAATAAAGGAATTGTGAAATAATACTACGAAATCAAAACTACCAGAATAGTATTAAGCCATGCTTATATTCAATTTATACAATTAATCTCAATCACGTGATGTTAGATATTCTGTTCTAGAATAGAAGCATATAGACGGAAAAATGGGGATCAATAAAAGCTTGACCAAGTTGAAGAATACTAGTTAGTTACTTAATTAAATGCAAATTTCAAATTGCTAAATATGCTCCTAACTTACTCTAGATAAACGCAAAGATAATTAATAATAAAATATTAATATATTGATGCAAATATAAATATAACTTTATAATAATCTTAAAGCTTCATCTAATAAGTTTATTAACTGAATTCACTATTACAGTCTATGTTATAGATAAACCTTTAGCAATAATTCAAATACTGTATATAAAAACATTAAGTTCATAATAGTGAATTACAAAAAATGAGAAAACGAGCACAAAATATCAGATAGAGTATACAAACTAGCACTAACACTTTAATGGATTAACATTAATTTAAGTAATAACTAAAAAAATTATTTGCTATAAATATTAAACTAATTTTGTAACTAGAGCTAAACTATTACATATCTAATCAATGCATCAGCATGATCGCATCAAATAATTAACTAATATACTACTATACTAATAGTGTGAAAATATGTTCAAAACCAATATATACTTTAATGCATTCAAAGTAATAGATACTACATTTAAGTTTTAAAATAATTAAATATTAAAGAACCACACAATTATTAATATAATGTATATTTAAAAATCAATTATTACCTATCTGATAGGCATAAAACCTAATATAAATCTTTCTAGATAAAGGAATATTGTTATACGCATCGCCTTAGTATTTTGATCCACTAAAACATCTATTATAATACTAGACAATAAATACTATTTATCTTGCCATTAATAAAAAAAAATACTATATATACAATCTGAAAATAAGGTATATATATCTCTATATGAGAGACTACTAATCATCAAAAAAATAGATACTTTACTATTGTGCTAATCTTAACATTAGTCAAGACTAATAATAAATATTATTTTATCAGCATTAGTAACCAATATATAATTATATACTATAACAAACTAACAACGCATAATTACTAGTAACTAGCACAATAAAGTGACTAATAATAAATAACCGTAAAAACAATAAACTCTATTATACATAACTTTGCCAAAATAATCAACAAATAAATAATTAGTACTATATTAGAGTACTTAACTATATTAATAAAAAATTAAAATTTACATCAACAACATTTATTCTTAGCTAATGTCGCTAATTATAGAATCTTAAGCCCTTTTATACCTAACATTAGAAGACGTGTTAACTATGTAACAATCACACAACCTAATCACTACAATTATGATAGCGACATAATGCACGAATAAAAAATATTACAACTAAGTTTTCATTAAGTACACATTCAATATCATTAAAAACTTTAGAGCATAATAAAGCAGACACTTCAGTGGTAAATTCATACCATACTATCCTAGCTAGCTAAGATATATAGGATGTTCTATTATTTATTACAGATACATACATGATACATAAAAATCTAATTTAGTAATAAATAAGCTATTGAAATAAATTATTGATTATTATAATTTTTATATAAACTCCAAATGAAAATAAACAAAATGTAGCTCGTATACTTTTAATATTTTGAATAAAAACTACTGAACTAATTGTTATTTCTTAAAGAAAAAGCAAGAATCATTTAACATCTCATTAATCATAAACTATAATATAGTAATTAACTTTTAATAACCAGCAATAAAATTAATAAAATATACAAATAACATGATCTCTAGCGCAATGTTAGATACATTATTACTAGTAATGAAGCAATGCATTTCTTTATATCTATTCATTTGTTGCCTAATAACTCCTAATAAGTGCATAAAGTTATGGCATTATATTATATATTAGCGAGCACTTAGCTGATACAGTACCAGTATACTATGAATACTATTGATATTTTATATCCTGATCTTTGTAGTTAACTAACCTACCTAAATATATAAACATAATACATTAATATCTGCATATTAAATGAAAATTAAATATATCTTGTACAATTATTTATATTTAAGCTAACCATTAAACAGACAATAGACACACAAGACACATCAATTATTAAATAAATAATAATAAATTCCGTGCTTAAGGTGATTGCACTAAAATGGAACTTGCTACCCCAAGCATAACTAAAGCTAATATCTAATTTTCATAATCCATTGCTATTGTAATATTCTTAAGAGATAATGTTACTATTCTTACTATTCTGCGCCCGATGACGTAGTGCATGATCCATTAACACAATTGCCATCATAGCTTCTGCTATTGGTACTGCACGAATACCTACACATGGATCATGACGACCACGAGTTACCGTCTTCACCGCTATACCTTGACGATTAATAGTACAACCTGGAATCGTGATACTAGAAGCTGGTTTTAAAGCTAAATGAGCAATCACAGGCTGGCCGCTACTAATACCACCGAGAATACCTCCTGCGTGATTACTATTAAACCCCTTTGGCGTAATTTCATCACGATTCTCGCTTCCGCGTTTAGTTACCACAGCAAAACCATCACCAATTTCTACACCTTTTACTGCATTAATGCTCATAAGAGCATGCGCTAGATCAGCATCTAACCGATCAAATACTGGCTCACCCCAGCCTGCAGGCACAGTTTCAGCAATTAAGCTAATTTTAGCACCAATCGAGTTACCTTCTCTTTTTAAAGAAGATATAAGATCATCAAGCTGATCTAATTTTTTCTGATCGGGACAAAAAAATGGATTCTTTTCTACTTGTTCCCAATCCTGTAATTCACAGATCACATCACCAATCTGTGCTATATAACCACGTACCTCGATACCAAATGCTGTTCGTAAATATTTTTTAGCTATTGCGCCAGCTGCTACACGCATAACAGTTTCACGCGCCGAAGAACGACCACCACCACAATGGTCATATAGTCCGTATTTTTGTTTATAAGTATAATCAGCGTGCCCGGGACGAAACACATCCTTAATAACGCTATAATCTTGACTGCGCTGATCAGTATTCTCTATTATTAATCCAATACTAGTACCAGTAGTCACTCCATCAAATATACCAGAGAGAATGCGTACTTGATCTAGTTCATGGCGCTGTGTAGTGTATTGAGACATACCTGGTCGTCGACGATTTAGATCATATTGCAAATCGGCCTCAGTTAATGGTAGACCAGGCGGCATGCCATCGACGATACAGCCTAACGATATCCCGTGCGATTCACCAAAAGTAGTAACACGGAAAATTTGCCCAATAGTATTTCCCGCCATTACAACTCCTCCTGCCATAAATTATAATTATTATAAGTTTTCTATTTAGCTTTTATAGACGTTAAAGAGCGCATTGCAATCAGTTGTTTTTTAGTCAACATAAATACACCATCCCCACCATTTTTTAACCGCAGCCATGTAAAAGTAATATCCGAATATTGTTCTATTAAATATACCATACTGCTACCTACTTCACAAATTAGTATACCGTCGTCTCTAAGATAATCTGGAGCAGACGCCAAGATTTGATGCACTAATTTTAGACCATCCAAGCCCGCAGCTAGACCAAGTTTTGGCTCAAAATGGAATTCTTGAGGTAGATTAGACAAAGTTTGCGCATCAACATATGGGGGATTCGTAACAATTAGGTCATACTGAATCGCAGGTAACTCACGAAATAGATTAGAGTATATAGGGATAACCTGATGCTCCATAGAATGAGCCTGAATGTTTCGCTCAGTAACAGCTAAAACATCACTAGAAATATCTACAGCATCTACTTCTGCGCCCGGAAAAGCATAACCACAAGCAATAGCTATACAACCACTCCCAGTACACATATCAAGAATATGACGTGGTGAATGTGGTAACAGGGCATGAAAACGATTATTGATTAACTCGCCAATAGGTGAACGTGGTATTAAAACACGCTGATCCACATAAAACTCTATGCCACAGAACCAGGATTTATTAGTTAAGTAAGCGACTGGAATGCGCTCATTGATACGACGCATTATACGCTCCATAATACAATAACGCTCACTGCGATTTAAACGGGAAGTATACATATTCTTTGGAATATCTAGCGGCAAAAATAGGCTTGATAATACTAGTTGTAATGCTTCATCCCATGAATTATCATTTCCGTGACCATAGTAAATATTTGTTGCATTAAAACGACTTACTGCCAAACGCAGCATATCCTGGATTGTATATAATCCGTTCACGCTCTCTTCAATGAGCACTTTATTCAATTTTACCTCCGGTAAATAACACATAATTTAGCTAAATCCTTTGCTATTATAAACATAACACATAACTCTAAATTTTTATGGATTTTACTCTAATGTAGGTAATACTATAACGATATATATAAAATAAGATAAAGTAATTATTTACTTCCAATAAATAACCTGCCACTTTTTTAGTAAAAAATCTATCCCTAAGAAACTATTATAAAATACATGCAAAAAACTATCACGAAACACCGTGTCTCCTTAGAGGATTAAATATAGTAATCTACTTCGTAGATAATATATTATTAAACATAATATAATTTTAATAAGTTTTCGCATATACTTTTCATATGAAAATATAAATATAATGAAAAAATAAAAAGATAAGTATGCACAACTTAAACTTAAAGATAATAAATATTATTTAGTAACTTAAAATATTATTTTTAATACTAAGAGCTATTATTTATACTCATAATAGTATTAATAAAACCTACCTTTTCATTCAATAACTATTAAACTGAGTATTTCCTGGACTATAACCCAACCCTTTATTACAATACCATTAAACTTTTAACTAACAAATACTATAATTAACCACTAATAATTAATAACTTAATATCGTCAGCATGAATTTTGATATTTATAAGGCGTAACCTAATATCTTAATTTTTAATTTTAAATCAGCAAGATAATGCTTAATAATATACAATCACTATTGTTACTAACATTTCTACAAATTTATCATATCATTTCATTCAATTTCTTTTAATCCTAAATACTCATACTAGTTAATTAAATAAAAGCATTATTAAGATTATGGTTACACTATTTACCTAAGGAACTTACTTCATGCGTTATACTCTTGGTAGTTATTTGTAAACAAACTAGACTCAGCATCTATGCTAGAGCCAAAAATATAACCGCCCATCTAATAACAACAAAAAGTAAAAGCACACTAGACGTAATAATCCATATACGTAATAATAGTTTATCTTCTAGTAAGAGATAATCTGAAATATACCCCTTAATATTCAGAACTGATTACTAATACCCTATCGTTATCATTAATATTATACCGCCCTACCAATAATATTTCCCCTCATACTATGCTAATAAAAAGATTATTAATTCTGTATAAACAAAATATCCTTAATCCTGCATGAGATATTTTAAATTATTAACTATAAAAAAATAAGAATATATTTATATAAGCGCTGACACTAATCTATTAACGAATGCTAACATCCCATTATAAATAACAAATATTAAAAACTAATAGAATTTTTTATTAGCGCACCATTTATAGTGTGCTAATAAAAAATAAACTTATCTATAAAACAATATTTTTATAAAAAATTATAATAGCTTTTGCTGGTAAAACTCATAAATATTAAAACGCTTTATAATAAATATAAGATAAATATCTTCACTCTTGCGCCAATATTAATTAGGTATCCAGCTCTCCTGGATCAAAAAAATATTTATCTTATATAATAAAATACTTTCATTATCTACAATACTCTTCCGTGTAATTTTATTAGTTAAGTTACTACATCACTACAGCATAATAACAACTTACTATAGTGATAGAACCAAAAAATAAAACCAAATTAAAATACTAACTTATAATTTAATTAAAATATATTTAATATATCTTAAAAAACACTTACAAATGATCTATCACTGGCTTACAATCATGTAAATAAATTATGTAAATACTGATGAGTTCCTCTAATAAGAGTATACATTAATTAATTATTAAATAAAAATATTTAACAATATCTTCGAATTATCTTCAAGCACTTTGTACAAATCAATTAATAAACTAAATACCGTTTCATATAAAATTAATGTTTTGCAGTCTAAATGATATAATTATTTATATTTTACATAAAAAATTGAAAACCCTGGCCAAAAATATTATAAATTATTAAAGACTGGTTAAGAAGTTCAATAGTAAAGTGTCCCGCAATAAATATTGCAACACCTGAAATTAGAATTTACATTAAAAAATAATGTCATATATCTAATAAATGACAGAGATATACTATATAAAAAATACAAAACTGCAATTATTAAAAAGCTGGACATTTCTAATGTAAAAATTAGATGTAATCGCTAATTATATTAAATATATATACTGAAGTTAAATAACATATAATTAAATGTACTCATCATAGAACAATTTCTAAAGAAAAACAGTAAAATTCAGTAAATTAAAGCAACATTAAAAGAATAGAGTATTTTACTAAACTTAACTTCAAGAAATAAAAATACATCTGATATCCTAAAATCTAATGTACTAGCAATTTATACTAATAAATTATGTTATTAGGATTTCAAATTATTAATAAATTTAATAAACTCATCATAATACTCTAGACCATGATTAATACATAAGTAATGATTAGCAAGAAGAAGAAAGGAGATATATAATTGTATTAATTGAGCTATGATTGTTTACATATGCAAAAATACATATAATAACATAAGCATTATACGTAACTTAAGTATTAATATATATTATTTTCAACTTATAAGTGAATTACATAATTATCAATAAGATATATTACTTACATAAAGATCAAATACGTCAAATAACCATTTTTATTTAAGTGCATCCCAGCCGGGGATGCGATTTTATAGGATTAATTTACTAATATTGAACTCAATAATAAATCTAGATACCTCTTAATATGCTAATAAAATGTACTACTAAATTAAATTAACACTATTATATACCATATGTCACATTAAATAAAGTATGATACTATTTCACATAGTCTAATAGAAATACATAAAAACTTTTCCTCCGCTAAATACAGAGACAAAATATTTATCTAGTTATAACGATCACAATGAATTTTGCATAACAATAAATATATTAGCAAAAGTAGAAAAAATAAACTAAATACTAAATTTAATTATAGAATTTAATACTCAATTAGTTGCTACTCTATACCTATAGTACACTTTATCCTTAAAATAAACATTCACTTAAGTAAATAGAATATTAGTAAAATTTTAGTATAACATACTACTATCAAAACATTTTTACGATTTTAGGCATAAAAGATACCGATAATATATAAGTACATATACGACGCTATCATAACGTTAATTATGACTGATATAATTAATTGCTATTATTAATATAATTATAAATTAAACCCTATACGTTGAATTCTCCTTCCTTAGTAACAATTAACTTAAGGTAAAATCTTAATATAATTATAACGACTATATTATAACGACTATTTACTAAATGTATATCTTAATCTGTGTAGTTTTTTATAAAATAGTATAAAGATGGTATAATAGTCATCTAGGACAAAGATAATATTTACTAATCATCTATTATCTATTATCTATTATCTATTATCTATTATCTATTATCTATTATCTTATACCTATGCAATATATAACCGTGATAAACGTATCCTACGGTAGAAATACCATTATATTTGATGCATCACTTAATAATAAAGGTAATAGCCGTAAATCTAGAATAGATATCATAGATAATAAGAAACAAAACATCCATATTATTTTAAGTACTTATTATATAATGAAAAAGCAATACTTAAATAATATTTAATATTATCCTTCTAACTTCAAGCATTAATACTTTTGTATTATCTATAATACACTTACTAGCAATATAATATTACTACTATTACTTATAAATTTGATAGTAGAGAAATTATACTAAATAGACAAGAAATAACTAACATCAAGCTATTCCTAGGATAGCACTACCCTTAATAAAGATAAATAACTAGATATACTTGTAGTAGTCAGTTAAAGACCATTAATATGTACTTTGTACTACATTTTACTAAAAATAAAAATTTAATTTTTTTTGCATACTACTAATAAATTTATTACTACTATGAATTTAATTAAGTAAAGCTTTTTGCTTTAATAGCAAAATCTCTTCTTACTCTATTATAAATACATATTAACTCCTAAATAAAAATTTTTTATTTCTTAATTAATATCTATAAATTGAGTGCACAGTACAAAGTACTAGTAAGTAAAATTTAAGTAGTCTATAAAGACAAGTAAAATTACTAATTTCTATTATATACGAGTACCTCCAGTATATAATACAAGATAAAATTAGCGTATTAAGAATACTATTCTTGATAACATACTACTATATAAACATGCCATATATATTATATTACTCTTTCTAAAATTTTATGGCAAAAAGAATTAAATATTGCATAAATAATAAACGTCATCTCTATCCAGATGAGGTGTCTTTCCTAGTAACTGATAAAATACTATTTAAGTTTAGTAATCTAACTATTGCGCAAATAAATTTTATTATACAAAATTAATACAATTTATTATATGATATTTATCCATGTTTAAACTTATTTAAAATTATTTTATCAATACTGACCTTTTTAGCATGCCGCATTGTAATAAATTAAAATGATCACATAATAATAATGTAGTTATAATTACAGACTGTGCTAATTTAAAGCATATCATTATATTTAACACGTTATTAAAAATCTATATTTAGCACAATAATTAATAACATTAAACTGATAATAAAATCTATTATTCAATATATTTATAAATAACCAATTAATTAATTAATGCATTATTAACATTTATAATTGCTGTACATAAATACCTCAAACTAAACCATACAAGTAATATTACTTAGTTAATTAAATAAAAAATAATTACTTAAAAAACAGGCAATGTATATTTCCATGATATAGATAAAGACGATAACTGATTTACGTAACATATTAGATTTTACAACCTGCTAGTAAATTGTGCTTAATTATTTTCATAACTAATTACAATCTTAATAGATTAATACCTGGTTTACGTATTACATCTAATGATATAATCAAATTATAATTATCTAAATATTACCTAACATTAATATTTCTATAATTGCTTTTTTGGTGAAATACTCTAACCATAAATATATAACTTATTAAAATCATAGCGAAAGCAAATACTAATACGTATTGTATCATACAAACAGAAAAAAGACAGATAATTTGAATTTAGATGCATAGCCATATTTTTCTTAGTGTAATAAACTAAAATTATAACTGTTATTTTACCTAATAACTATAATTACATTCAATATATATAAACATTTTCACATAAGTAGTAAACGGTTAACATTATATTAATATATTATACATATACAATTTTAGCATCATTAAGGGAATAACTATCTAGTTAATCTCATGTAATAACTAATAATTCTTGACTAGTATAAGAAAATTTAACTTATTTGCAGCACACAACCAAAACATATTACGTATTAACAGTCAAGGAAAACCTACTACCAACTCTTAATTTTGATAAAAATATATATTGACTCAATCACTTAGATATAGAAGCTAATTAGAAACTAAAATTTAATATTAGTAACACCTTTAATAATAAAAACCACAAGCTCTTATATTTTACCCTTCTCCTTGTTTTTATTATACGTCTAATACATCATATTGATTCCTAATGTCAAAATTAGCATTAACGTTATCACCATTTACTTGATGATTGCCTCGGATTAGAGATCTAATTATTATTGCGATATACAGAAAATAATTTTTTTTATAAGTATTTTTTTGGCGCTATTTAATAGATGCCAATGTAAAATACATATTTTACCGCTATATTAAGTTAATATACTAATAATTTATACTATAATACCTTACCAATATGACACCCAATATATACAACTAGAACGGGATAAAATTACTTCGCGATCACTCTTTAATAATATGGTTTAATTGAGCCTAGTACTTATATGTGAGTGCTACTAATATTAATACAAAAATCAATATTGTTTGCTAAATGCAAACACTAAGAGTATTAGTATTATTGCATAGTGATGTCATTACATTATGTAGTAAGTATTTAAAAAATAAACTTGAGTAAACTGAATAACTAACATAATAAAATATTAAAATATTAAAATATTAAAATATTAAAATATTAAAATAATAAAATAATTGAATAGAAAAACCACAAAGATACCCTTATTTATTACATGCACTTATTAATTTTAAGAAATTAAATATAAAAATATTATCTAAATAAATTGATGCAATGCCATGGCATATACTCCACATGCTAATATCGACTTAATCTATTATATTATAGTATTTTTAAAGTCAATATCTCCTTAAGCAATAATCTATAGTAAACATGATTTTCCATATGATACCCTAAGAACACTGGCTACTCATTTAAGTTATAATGACTTATTGTATTAGTGTTATAAAGGTCATAAAATCGATATTTTTATTACATTATCTCACAGTAATCTCATTACATTAGATATAACTTGTATTTTATTGACGAATAACATTATTTTTTTTCAAAATATTTCAGCAAAAAATTAATATAATATAAGCAAATTAAAACACTGCATAATAATTAAGCAATAGAAATGGAAATTGCCCTAATACAAGGCGAACACGCAATAAGAATATTAGGTATATTGGATAAATACACTACAAACAAATTACTAAATAGATAGTAATTCAAGGCAATCATCTTCTGCTAACGCTACATTTAGAGTATGATCTCACTAGGATCAATAAGATTGCATATAATTACTAATAGTATGCTCATTTATATGAATCTTAGTTAATTATTGAACTCGATATTATTAAATTAATATACAGGTTAATATTGAAAAACTTCACTGTTATAGTTGACAACACTATCCATCCTACGATATCTTAGAATAATAAAAACTAAACGCAATAGTGACTATATAATAACCGTAAAAATAAACAGTAAAATACTAAGCATACACCCAGTAAGTAATATGCAATAAAGTATTTTAATCAACGCAGATAAAAATATATACGTACCAACAGAAAAAGATAGTTTATAATATATAATAAAGACCAACTGAATCAGTATAAGTAGGACATTAACTGAAACAAAACTAACGCTTCTAACTCATCATCCCAGATAGCTTATTTCCGATAATACTGATAATTTTTTATTATAAACTATATCTAATTTTTATTATAAACTATATCTTGATATATTTTATTTTTATCTTTTAAATAAAAATTTATATGACTTAAAAAATAATATTTTTACTAGTGTATATTTCTCCAGTGAGATGCTCTCGTAAATTACATTAAATTATAGTATCGCTAGTTACTATAAAAAATATAGACTATATTATCATTAATATGCGTATATAATATTTTTTTTAAAAAAGTCAATCCACGGGTTCTGCCACTACCAATCAATTATTTTTGCACATATTATAACTACTAACTTAACGCAACTATAAATCTTATTATATAATATCTCATTTTATACTTTTTTATTAACCCCTCATCTTTTAAATCCCATTGATAATTCTCACATTACTTTCTGGAGAAAACTAATTAGTATATCAAATGTATTCATTAAATTATTTGAAGAAATCTCTAGGTAAGACCTGATAGATGACTGCTAGTAAATAAGCACTACTAGCTACTAATAATAACTTCAAACACATTAAAACACATAGACTCTTAGTTTTAAGAAAACATAAATAAATGGCGAACTAAATTATTATTTAAAGAACATACTTATAAAATACTATAACAAATACAATTTTTTATTCTAACATACAATAGCCCTGCTTTAACCGATGAACTTTATGTCATATTATTATAATATACATTATACTCGTCCTCTTGAGCAATTTACTACGCGCCTCTTAAACCAAGATATCAAGATTACCTTCAATATTTTTAAGTATCTAATATTTCATTGAATAACTAGACATAAGTAATTAATAATATATTAAGTAAATACTTATAAGATTATATCCTTAGGTCTGTGAAACTACTAAACTTAATATAATAATACAGCCTAGTGGTAGTCTTATAAAACTATTACATCGTAAATACATAATTAAAATATAAGCATATATTATATATCAAGATATTAACTATCCTACTCTATATCCTTTAATAAAATGCACTTAATTAATGTTTAAGTAATGTTAAATAATAAAATTCCTCGCATAAAAATAATTTTATATATATATTTATATGATAAATTAATTATATTATGCTTATAATACTAAAATAAAAATATATGCTATTTCACTAACACAGATAAATACTGTAAAACTAGTGTTTTTACAATTAAGAATAAAAAATTTCTAATGAAAGTAGTAAAATACTAGGGTATTTATTTAAAAATTAGCTGCCACTAACTTATTATAAGTATTTTACTAATTATTGTTTCATAAACCATACTGATAGATGAATATTTTATTACTATAACCATAGTAATTAATTATAATACAAGTATCAATAAACAATTATATATTAATCATATCCATTATATAAATATTAATTTTACTTATTTTATAAAATAAATTTCTTTTTTTTATTGCAAAACTAATACACAATTAATCCATTATTTAATCCTTACATAAAAAATAATAAAAATGTATATTGATCTTTTTATACACAATTTATTTAACTGCTAAATAATCTTAATACCACAATAAAAATAAAAAAATTATTGCAAATAATCAACCATGCTTACAAAAATTATAATTAAGTAAAATAAATAACACACAACATATAAGTATACATAAAATTATTGCTACTAATACAGTAAATTAGTAACAAGATTAAATTAAAGACAAATATATAAATATTTTATCATATAAAAAAATTTATGTAACCTTTGGTAAATAAAGATGTGTAACCTACAGAATATTTATATACATATCACAAAGAAATGTTTCTAATGATGAATTTTGATAAGACAATAAACTACCCTCCCCTAAATATTGATGCAATAAAATTGAGGAAGTAAATTTCCTATAATATCGCTCATTAACATAATAAATAATTGAGACTCTAGAATTAAGTGGCAAATTTAATAAGAGCACCATATGAATATTAAAAGTACATAACTATTATCTGCCATTAAATTAAATAAAAAAACGCTATCACTGAATTTTATTGTGACAATATCAGAGAATTAAATTAACATTAATTATACACGAACAAAGTCAATGTGAGTAAGTTTTGGTTTGAACTGATGACGCTGTACAGCTTGTACCTTAACGATAGTTTTTTTTGTCCATTGATAACTAGAATGATATTCTCGCTATAGAACTCTGGCTTAACTTCTATATTCTTTATGGAATCTTGCACTATTTCAATAGAAATTGAAGAATCTTTACCACCATAAATGACAGCTGGAAACTTATTTAATACGCGCAGGCGCCGGCTTGCACCCTTGCCCTGCTCTTTACGTACTTGCGCATTTAAAATAAACATTTTTCTCTCTTTAAATAAAAGTTAACTCTCTCTAGAGAGTTCAGCAATAAATATAATAACTAACTTAGCATAAACTGAATTACAATACATAATATAATATTAGCAAAAGAACTCTACCTAAAGCAATAAAATATTCTCAAAACATGAACTAGTCAATATAATTAATTTAAGTTTCGGGAAATTAACTAAAATAATCATTAAACACTTGCCCATACTTACTAACATGAACTTTAATTACTTATCGCTATAATACAGAAGCATAATAGTAAATACCTGACACCATACTAGTATCTGTCAGCTAGTATCTATCAGTAAAATACTCATCAATGCTAGTGATAATAAATAATAGTAGCGCCAAATAGTTATAAGTAATGCTATCTAGCATGAGCAAATGCAAATTTCAGCTATGCTTCTTGACTCTTATAGCAGTCTTATAAGATATTACCATCGCATATCGCATATCGCATATGATATACCTCAACTTCCTTACAGCTATAATAGCCAAGGCGAGTTACTAACTATCTAATAACATTTATGATAATCATTAAGAAAAAAAATATTAATTTCATACCGCACAAATAATGTATATTATATCAGATAATAGCGTTATAGTCAATAATCATTATTGGTTATAATCAGTCTTAGCAAAAATAACTAATAACATTACTACTCTTATTATATTTTTAGAAAAGATTAGAAAAACACAACAGAGCAAAGTAATTATATTAATTCAATATTACTTAAACACTTATTCACACCTGATCAAAGTATAAATAATGTATTTATTACATATATAATTGACAATCAAGCAATATATTTTTATATATGAGCAGCGTACTTACCTATCATTTTCTATATATCATTCATGATCTATCACAGAAAATAACAATTTTATTAATAGATAAGACGTCAAGTAAAATAATCAGTGCCGTCACATTCACTGAATATCCTATTACTATAATTTAGTAACAGTAATCAATCTCTCTTATTCAGAAATATAATTTACGATACTAATAAAATATGCATTACCAGTTTAGCAATAAAATTAAATAAAAAATATAATATATATTAATCACATGATTAATGAT
Source organism: Serratia symbiotica str. 'Cinara cedri' (assembly GCA_000238975.1). GTDB lineage: Bacteria > Pseudomonadota > Gammaproteobacteria > Enterobacterales > Enterobacteriaceae > Serratia_D > Serratia_D symbiotica_A. The sequence continues at coordinate 1,442,184 of CP002295.1, forward strand.
AGCGATACTAATAATAAATCTTCTACTAATATTTAAGCTTAAATGATTTTTAACCTTATATATACATTTTTTATTTTAGCAGGTCATACATACTTTCTTTAATTAATGTCCTATTGCTTACAATAAAAAATACTGAAAACATAATAATTAGTATGTCCAGCACACAATGAGCATTGTGAGAAAATATACTATATTATACTTCTAAATATACTCATAAAATAAGTAAAACATTAAAATTAATCAAATATTTATTAAAAAACCTTTATATATCTTATATATAACATCAATAAAACTTAGTAATCAACCCCAAGTTACAAGTAATTGATATATCTCTATAAATCCTAATACCATGCTAATATTAGCCATTATCAAATCTAGTAAAACTAGAATACATCAATAATAAGTAAAAAACGTCAATTTATACAAGCTTATAAATTATAAACTATATACTCTAAAAACTACTTTACTGATGTGATCAGTGGATACATCACAACAATAAATATCTTTCTACTAGGACGTAAATGTAATAGTAGATATATATTTGCACTACTCAAGCCTTAACATCGGTCAACAGTAACCCATAATACATTTAGATACAAATAAGCAAATTAACAGAAATATTTAAAAGCAATAAAGACCATTTTAGACAGAACTGGCATCAGGTAAATACTATAAATTCACACCACTAATATACCTTTATATAACTCTTACCTTATAAAGCAAAATTAATAATTAATCCATAATACTAAAATTAAAGATAAAATATACAAACGCATGAAAATAACTAGATGACTAAGATACCCTATGTATCAAGTCAAATATCTGCTTATTTAAAAGATCAAATAATATATAAGAGTATATATTAAACTAAGAACTAGTAATGATAATTATAAAAGAGCGTATGCTTAATATAGCAGTAGAGGAATATTAAAAATGCTAATTACTAAGCCTTGATTCTAAGTAATATATTTTCTAAAACACTCCACAAAAATTTTTACTACTAATGGGATTAATTTGTTTCATGACTAACATAGTGATAAAGTTAAGTGTACGTATTATAAACGAGCGGTTACAAATTTATTTTATAAATCTTATTCATAATATGATCTAGTTTTCTATAACTCTTCAGCGTACGCTATAAATAGCGTGAGTCAAGCTATATGACAAATCTAAAAATATATTGAGATTGCCATATTACAACTAGAAAGCATAAAAACTTCGCATAAATATTTAACCATAGCAATTAATATTTTAACGACATAGCTCCATACTATCTATAATCTCTCCGAGAGCATAATGACTCTTTCAAAACATATATGTAAGCTTAAAAATATGCAATAGGAAATAGAGAGAATTTTCTTCTAATTTGTAGCGCTTACACACTGATTAGAACATTTATATGTTATTACCTACTATATTCTTACAGAGAATATATTTTGCAACAAAATGGACTAATTTAATTCAGTAGAAGAGGCAAGTCATGTTCCAGTTGTCACAACAAGATATTCACTTAGGCGCCAAAGCCGAGAATAAACAGAGCGCCATACGTCAAGTAGCTACCGCACTAACTAAAGCAGGCTTCGTCAGTGCTGCTTATATAGATGGCATGCTTCAACGCGAACTACAAGCCTCCACCTATTTAGGTAATGGAATTGCTATACCACATGGCACTATCAATACTCGTGATTTAGTTTTAAATACCGGTGTTCAAGTATTCCAGTTCCCATATGGCATTGAGTGGGATACAGGTCACACAGTTTATATTGTGATCGGTATTGCTGCACGCTCCGAAGAGCACTTAGAATTATTATGTCAACTTACCCATATACTCAGTGATAACAGAGTAGCTAAACAATTAGCTAGCACTACTTCAATAGCAGAATTACATAACATTCTCGCAGGCAAAAAACAAGCAACTAAACTTCGGTTTGATATTTCTCTTATTAAACTTGATGTTAAAACCGATAACTTGATTACATTACAAGCATTGAATGCAGGACTTTTACAACGTATTGGGGCAGTCAACGCGAAATTTGTAAGTAAGGTTATCACATGTAATCCATTAAATTTAGGGCATGGCATTTGGCTGAGTGATGACAGCGAAGGAGCTATATTTAGCGCAGCTACTGTTAGTCGTCCCGCGCTAGCATTTAATGAGCACGGTAAAAAAGTAGCACTACTATTAACATTAGCCGTAGCCGATAGTGAATCATTAATAGTATTAAATTACCTTAGTGATTTACTTCTAGCTAATAAGGCTGAGCAGTTGCTAAGTGCTGATGCTGCCACTGTACTTGCCTTACTAACTAGTGCAGTAGAAAAAAAAAATACTACCTTAATTGCTGAATACGTGATTAACAACGAGCATGGCCTACATGCCCGACCAAGTACTGCGCTAGTTAATATCATAAAAAACTTTAATAGCGATATTACCGTTACTAATTTAGACGGAAGCGACAAACAAGCTAATGGTCGTAGTCTAATTAAAGTAGTGGCGCTAGGGGTAAAAAAAGGCCATCGCCTAAAATTTACTGCTAATGGAGTTGATGCCCAAGCAGCTCTAGAGGCTATTGGTGCAGCAATTACTGAAGGACTAGGAGAAAGAAGATAACATGAATAAAAAAGTAGCAACTATTACCTTAAATCCAGCGTATGATCTAGTAGGATTTTGCCCAGATATTAAACGCGGAACAGTGAATCGAGTAAAAACTACTGATATTCATGCTGCCGGTAAGGGCATTAACGTTGCCAAAGTCCTCAGAGAATTGGGGATAAATGTTACAGTTGGCGGCTTCTTAGGTAAGGATAATCAGGATGGTTTCCAGTTAATGTTTAGTGATTTAGCTATTATAAATCGTTTTCAAATTATTCCTGGTCGTACTCGAATTAATGTTAAACTAACTGAGAAAGATGGTAAAGTAACTGATTTTAATTTTTCTGGTTTTAAAGTTACTACACAGAAATGGCGGCATTTTGTAAATGATTCCCTTACTTGGTTAAATAATTTTGATATGGTCGCTATTAGCGGCAGCTTACCAACCGGTGTTGATCCTGATGAATTTACCGCTTGGATGATACGCCTAAGCACACAATGTCCATATATTATTTTCGACAGTAGTAACGAAGCACTAATCGCTGGATTAAAAGCCACGCCATGGCTAATTAAACCTAATCGACACGAACTAGAGACTTGGGCAGGTCATTCATTACTAAGTATAAAAGATATAATAACTGCAACTCAAAAATTGCATAAACAGGGCATTGCGCATGTAATTACCTCTCTTGGTGCTGATGGAGCGCTATGGGTTAATGCATCCGGAGCTTGGCTAGCTAAACCGCCGCCCTCTAAAATAATTAGTACTGTAGGGGCTGGAGATGCGATGGTTGGGGGGCTAATTTATGGTCTACTAATGTGTAAATCTCACGAATATACTTTACGTCTAGCTATTGCTATTGCAGCACTATCAGTAAGTCAAAGTGGCGTTAGTATAACTAATCGCCAGCAACTAGCTGAAGTAATGGCACACGTCGATCTAAAACCATTCGATAACAAGCAGGAGGAACAATGAAAACACTGCTAGTGATAGACAGCTCATTGGGGCAAGGTCGATGCTACCTAGCTAAACGTATACTTGAAGCGAGCTTAACTAAAACTGGCCTAATGCTTGCTTTATCATTAGCCGATGCTGAACTAGTGATAATAGTAGGAAAAACTACATTAGCAAATGCTATACTGAACGATAAATTGGTTTATATAGGCGAACTCAAGCATGCTATCCGTAAACCACAAGCTTTCCTGAAACAAGCTAAAATATTAGCTAAAATTTACCAAGCACCTAATCATATAGTAACGCCAGTAAAATCTGCTAATCGAAAACACATTGTTGCAATCACTGCCTGCCCTACTGGGGTTGCACATACATTTATGGCAGCAGAAGCTATTAAACACGAGGCAAAAAAACGTGGGTGGGAAGTTATAGTTGAAACTCGCGGGTCGATAGGTACTGGTAATACTATCAAGCCAGAAGAAGTTGCTGCGGCTGATTTAGTAATCGTAGCAGCTGATATTGAAGTAAATCTTGAAAAATTTGCTGGTAAGCCAATATATTACACCTCTACTCAATTAGCTCTAAAGAAAACTGAACAAGAACTAAATAAGGCACTAGTAGCAGCTAAAATATTTAACCCACAAACACAAAAAAGTAGTAGCGCCACTAATAAAAAAAATGGTAACCACTATTACCGACACCTACTAACTGGAGTCTCTTATATGTTACCAATGGTGGTAGTGGGGGGGTTATGCATCGCTCTATCGTTTATCTTTGGCATTAAAGCATTTGAAGTAAAAGGCACACTAGCGGCAGCACTGATGCAAATTGGCAGCGGAACAGCTTTTGCTTTAATGGTGCCAGTATTGTCTGGTTTTATCGCCTTTTCTATTGCTGATCGCCCTGGACAAACTCCTGGTTTGATTGGAGGGATGCTAGCAGTAAATCTTGGTGCAGGATTCCTCGGCGGTATTATTGCTGGTTTTCTTGCAGGATATATTACCAAAGCTATTAGTGACAATCTACACCTTCCACAGAATATGGAGGCGCTAAAACCAATATTAATTATTCCACTATTAGCTAGCGTAATCTGCGGTCTAATGATGATTTATATGGTAGGTACACCAGTTGCAGCAATTCTGAATACTCTCACTAGGTGGCTACAATCATTAGGCACAGTCAATGCCACAATGCTAGGCATCATTCTTGGGGCGATGACATGCTCTGATATGGGAGGCCCGATAAATAAAGCAGCTTACGCTTTTGGTGTAACTTTACTAAGTACATCAGTATATACGCCTATGGCGGCAATCATGGCAGCAGGTATGGTACCACCATTATCAATGAGTTTAGCAACGCTATTAGCACGTGGTAAATTTGACAAATCTGCGCGTGATAGCGGTAAAGCAGCATTAGTTATGGGGCTATGCTTTATCTCTGAAGGCGCTATTCCGTTCACTGCACGCGATCCGCTACGTGTACTACCTTGTTGTATCATAGGTGGATCACTAACTGGTGGATTATCAATGGTCTTTGGCGCTAAGCTGATGGCACCGCACGGTGGCTTATTTGTACTACTCATTCCCGGTGCTATTACTCCTATACTATTATATCTAGTAGCTATCGCAGTTGGTACACTGTTCTCCGGTCTAACTTATGCCTTACTGAAACGCACTGATGCATTAGTTGTAACTTAAACTTTATGCGCAGTTCAAACTGCGCGTTTATTTTATTTATACGACTTATAAAACATTTTATTAATATAACTTATAAAACTCCTTACTCAAGCACATAATAGAATTCAGCTACATCTATTACATCTATTAATTGACTACATATATTAATTAACCTTTAACTAAAATTAATGTGCCTTTAGCCAAGCAATTTCTTGAGGCCAAATATCAGGATTGACTGTTTCCAAAATTAATGGAATATTATCAAAGCGTGGATCACGCATAATATAACTAAATACTGTTTTTCCAATATTACCTAAACCTAAACAATCATGGCGATCAACACGACTGTTAAAGCCGCTTTTTGCGTCGTTTAAATGCATACCACGCAAATAATTAAAACCAATAATATCATCTAAATGTTTAAAGGTTTGATTACAGTCCTCCCTGGTACGCAGATCATAACCAGCCGCAAAAGCATGGCAGGTATCGATGCAAATACCAACCCGACTCTTATCTTCAACTTCATGAATAATTGCTGCTAAATGCTCAAATTTAAATCCTAAATTACTACCTTGGCCAGCAGTGTTTTCTAGAACTGCCGTTACATATTGAGTTTTATCTAATACGATATTAATTGATTCACTAATTCGTGCTAAACATTTATCTATATTAATCTGTAGCAAGTGACTACCAGGGTGCAAATTAAGCAACTTTAATCCTAGTTGTTGGCAACGCTGCATTTCATCTAGAAAGGCAGACCTTGATTTTTTTAATCCTTCAGCACACGGATGACCCAAATTAATCAGATAACTATCATGCGGCAAGATCTGGCTTGAACTATATCCATATGTTATACAGAAATTTTTAAACTGATCAATCTCCTTTGTAGACAAAGGAGATGCTTGCCACTGACGTTGATTTTTGATGAACAAAGCAAATGCAGTCGCATTTAATTGATGAGCACGGATAACTGCTTGACTTACACCACCTAACGCACTAACGTGCGCACCAATAAACTTCATTTTTTACTCTCCCGTTTTACCAAGGTCATAAAATAACATTGATGACTACCTAATGTGATTAATAAAACTATATATTAATACAGATACTCTATTAATTGATTAATTGCCGCTCCACCGACTAGCAACCAGACAAATAGTAGTGTAGCGAGCGCAATTGGTTTTATCCCGGCTTGATATATCGCACTAATATTAGTAGTCAGTCCTAATGCTGTCATTACCATTGCTAGTAGCAAAGTATCGATAGTAATTAGGTGATGCACGAGCACTACAGGAATAAATTGACAAGAATTTAATCCTGCAACGGCAATAAAGAACATAGCAAACCACGGTATGCTAATAGATGATGCTTCTACCTTATACTTAGAATTACCGCGATGAATATAGACAGAAAGTAATAAGATGAAAGGTGCTAACATCATAACACGAATCATTTTGGTGATGACCGCTGCATTCTCAGTATCCTTGCCTATGGCGTGTCCAACTGCTATTACTTGCGCTACTTCATGAATAGTTGAGCCTATATAGATACCGAAAGTTTTCTGAGTGAACAATAACCACTGCATATGAGTATTTAATTGATATAACCACGGATAAATTAGCATTGCTAACGTCCCGAATATCACTACAGTAGATATCGCTACAGCTACTTTACTAGTATCAGCTTTTAATAGAGGTTTGACAGCTAGTAATGCAGCAGCACCACATATGCTGCTACCAGCACCAATTAATATTGTAGTGTCACTATCAATATCGAATATATTTTTTCCTAGCCAGCAAGCTAATAGAAAAGTAGTAACTAGCATTAGCGCATCAATAATAATACCGGTCACACCAACATCAGCAATCTGCTGAAAAGTTAACCGAAATCCATAAAGAACGATTGCTAACTGCAACATATATTGTTTAATAAACTGAATACCACTGTGACAACTGTACTGCAACCATGGGTATAGTGTATTGCCGATAAGAATACCTAATAAAATTGCTAATGTTGGTGTTCCAAGACCTAATCTGGCTAGCCAAGGAAAACTATTAGCCCAGACAGCCCCTATAGTCAGTAAACTATTAAGCAAAATTCCGGGCAAACAAGAAGACTGCTTTAACCAATTTAGTTGGGTCTTAGTTGCCATTGAACTCAATCCTATATTAAATCGATCACTTACTAGATGCTTGTAATACAAAATAAAATTTAAATAGATTAAATTACTATAACCTATCTCACTAACTCATATTAATGAATAATAATTCACTTCATGCATTTTATTATCAATAAATAAGTTACATAAGTATTTATTCAAAGCTAATATCTTTTATATATAGAAAATATTATAATTATATAAGACTATTTTATACTAAAGTTGATTTTAAAAAATTCTCTGATTTTATTTAAAAAATATTAATACCGGCAGCATCATACATATTATTATACGTTTATTAATATTTTTCGATGCAACACTAAAATAATTCAATCATACAATATTTAATCATACTATCTTTTTATAAAATACTATTATTACAGCATGAATAATTTTAAGGTGGTAGATACTTAATAGTATCTATATAAACTAACTATTAATAAATATAGCTATCTGCTATAACACACTAAATATTCTAGCATAATAAATAAAATTAAGTGACTACTGAAATTACAACAATAAGCACTAAAGATAATAATATTATTAATAATTATATCCCAACAAAAATGATCAACAAATACCACTTGTATTTCATAAATAACCATTTTAGCGCTAAATATTAATTATAAATGAAATCTAATTACTATAATAATAAATTTTATGATTTGTTGAAAATTAAAATGTATACCTATCTACGCAATAGCATTATTTTAGAATAAATAGCTAATTAACGTAATTCGAACTCACGCTTAAAAACACTAATTAATACACCTTAAAATAAAAAAAGTATACTAGGTTTTTGTAAAATTATATAGCATTTTTCTGCTAGCATGTTCGCTAGTCATATAACTCCTGGTATAATTGAGCCATTAAAATATATCAAATATGCAGAAGTTAGATAGATTGTTACTTACTATGGTAGAATAGTACAAAATAGTTAATCAGTAACACACATATTAAAGTAATAACACTATAGTTAATACTAATATCTTACTTCTATCCAATACATGAACAACCATAAAATAAACTTTTAATAACATTAAGTATTTTATTAATTATTTTACGGTGTAATTATATATAATTTTTATATATATCAATTATGTAATAACTATTATATAATTATTATAAGTTATTCTCATATACAAAATAATACCTATCTGGAATATACAGTTAAATAACTAGCTTATACACGAGGCATACTTAGATGTTTTAAATAGCTATTAAATACTGAGATCAATATATTCTAGTATACATATAAAATATACCATACTCATAAAATTATACACATCTCTCTGTATGCATAAAATATATAATTCATTCTCATGCTAACTACATGACTTAATGCAAATATTTCTAAATAATTTTATGCTATTCTATGGCATATACTTGCTGATATACAGTTATATCTGAACAATAATTAAATCTATTGACTCATATTTAATAATAACAGTATATAGTAGGTATGGATATAATACTCATTACATATCAAAATGTAATAAATTTAATATCTCCATACCCTAATTATTATAATTTATCTCGGAGCATCTTATAAGATACAACATTTACTTTACACTAATATATATAATATTAGTTATTGTACTAATCTAATTCCTTAATAAAAGAAATGATAAATATCATCTATATTTGGAAAAATAATACGATACTACTACCTTATATATCGCTTATAATCTTTAGTAAAAATTACTCAAGGTCACCTTGTTAATTATTTCAAAAACAGCGCCGCATATTAATTTAAAACTATACAATTAATATTAAAGATCTTTATCTTTTTCTAGAGTAATATTAGTGTAATGTATATTACAATAAAGTGACTACTAATAATCACTGCTTAATTATAAATTAAATTACATTGAGTAAAATATTACTATTGTACAAGTTAATATTTATTATAATTAGATCGTATGTCTAATAAAAAAAGAGTATGCGTAACTTATGCGGAATATAAACACAACAGGATATCAAGCTCCTAAATTACGTCGTGAATTAAAATCCCGACATTTAACTATGATTGCTATTGGCGGCTCCATAGGTACAGGCTTATTTATTGCCTCCGGGGCCACCATCTCTCAAGCCGGCTCTGGTGGTGCTTTAGTATCCTATGCCTTAATTGGCTTAATGATGTACTTCCTGATGACTAGTCTTGGCGAACTAGCAGCATTTATGCCAGTATCTGGTTCTTTAGCTACCTACGGTGCTAAATATGTTGAAGAAGGTTTTGGTTTTGCATTAGGATGGAACTATTGGTATAATTGGGCAATAACTATCGCTGTTGATTTAGTAGCATCACAATTAGTGATGGCATATTGGTTCCCTACTATACCAGGTTGGACATGGAGCGCGCTATTCCTAGGTTTAATGTTTCTACTAAACTACATATCAGTTAAAGGTTTTGGTGAGGCAGAATACTGGTTCTCACTAATAAAAGTCATTACTATTATTATTTTTATTAGTATAGGGATACTAATGATTTCTGGTATTCTCCAAGGTGGGGAGCGTAGCAGCTGGCAAAACCGGGCACTGCATGGTAAGTTGTTTGTAGGTGGCTTTTCAGCAATTATGGGAGTGATAATGATCGTAGGGTTCTCATTTCAAGGCACTGAGTTAATTGGTATCGCTGCTGGCGAATCAGAAAATCCAAGTCAAAGTATCCCGTGTGCGGTACGTCAAGTATTTTGGCGTATTTTATTATTTTACATATTTGCTATTTTAATTATCGGCTTAATAATACCTTATACTGATCCTAGGCTGTTATGTAACAACATAAAAGATATCAGCGTTAGCCCTTTTACCTTGGTATTCCAATATGCCGGCCTGCTTTCAGCAGCATCACTAATGAATGCAGTAATCTTGACTACAGTTTTATCTGCAGGTAATTCTGGTATGTATGCTTCAACTCGCATGCTATTTACCTTAGCCATAGAAGGAAATGCACCTCACATCTTCTCTAAACTCTCTTCAGGAGGAGTACCACGTAACGCACTCTATGCTACGACAGCAGTAGCTGGTCTATGTTTTTTGAGTTCAATGTTTAGTAATAGGTGGGTTTATTTATGGCTACTTAATACCTCAGGGATGACTGGCTTTATTGCTTGGATAGGTATTGCCATAAGCCACTATAGATTCCATAAGGGATATATACAAAATGGTCATAATTTAAATGATTTACCTTATCGTTCACGTTTTTTCCCACTAGGACCTGTTTTTGCTTTTATACTATGCTTAATTATAATATTGGGGCAAAATTACCAAGCATTCCTTGAAGATGAAATTAACTGGTATAGCGTTACCACAACCTACATTGGTCTTCCTTTATTCTTGCTGATCTGGTTTTGCTACAAGCAAATACATGGTACACATATAGTAAAATACTGTGAAATGACGTTCCCGAAAATGAAAACTTAATAAAAAAACATGGCATAATAAGTAAGATTTGCTATTTTTTATAGTATTAACGTTTTAGCTAAAATTATAATAATAAAATTATTTAAATAAAAAGAAAGTATTCTTAAATAACTCTATTGCAAAATATAAATATAGATTAACTATCTATATCATTATAAGATATTATACCTCCAAATATTTAAATTACAATATCTATTCCGTTCTACGGTACACTAAAATAATACACCTAAGCCTAACTTAACCTTTACCTAACCTACATATTACTTAAATATTTGTAAAAATAGAAACCTATCTTTATTTATTTAAAACCTAAAGAGACAATACCTAATTGATTACAGTTTTCTATAATTGCATCAGATGGAATCATTCTGATACTAAGTATGTAATACATTAAATGCAAGTATTACACACAAATATACATTACTTTAAGTAAAACATTACAAATTATATACCTGTAATATGAAAATGTTAATTTTCAATAAAACATAGATATTACCTAGACTAATGTAAACCAATAATATTTATATTTTCAATAAATGATCATAGCTTAAAAATGGATACACTAAAATTAAAAGATAAATATATCGATATTAGTGACACTATAAATGCTAATAACTGTAATATATTCTAAAATAATTAACTAATCATCTTAAGACCAATATTCTGCATACATATCTAAAATAATTAAATAAACTAGGTGTTTAAAATTGAATAGAGATGATGTCGCTTGGCTTGGATAAAATAGAAATAGAGAGATATCTAGACATCCAAGAACCTAACTAATAAACCAATAATAGGCGCACGAAATTTATTTATACATTAAAGATACAATATAAATTAATTTTAAAGCAAAAAATAGAATGTTTTTTTAAAAATCTAGACGCGCAGCTAATCTTAGTTTATCTATATTTATATTTGTACTATTATATTTTTAATATAATAAAATATCAAAAAGCAATGTATCTATACATATAAATAAAGATGCTCAATATTATTGATACAATATTATAGAATAAAATATCATTGTATACTAATACATGGCATATAAGTATATCAATAAATATACTTTAACGCAATATGCAGCAAGTATTAAAAATAATTACAGATCACTAATAACCTAAGTATTATCACTTAATAGTGTACCATCTTGAATTATAATTAGAACTAAAAATACGATAATCAACTTAGATATAGCTCAAAAAACCTAGCCAATAGACTACATTTAATTAATCATAGTCACTGCGCATAAGTCCGATGACCTGAAAAATAAAATAGGCATAATATATAAAGCAAATATTGCTGTATTATGCACATGCAGAGGCATGTATGATACTAAATATTATCTTTTTAACAATAAATCAGGATTACCTAACCTATAACCTACAATATTTACTAGTATAATTAAATACTATATAAGACAACAGCAGTTACTTTAACCATTTGTAAACTAAAATTTAATATATTTACGTTACATGCAAATTACTGAACGACTCCTATATACTATAATATCTAGAGTATAGCAACGAGTATCAATAATATTTACTTACCTGTATATGTATTTCATGGTTGTTAATAACAATACTACACAACCCATGCTTCCTAAATCAATAAAGCTGCATACGAAACGTAACTGTAGTAAAACTAGTTATAACAAAGAATGACTTATGGCCTACCCCATCTAATACCACCCATATATGAGATATAGTTATAATAAACGTATATTATGTAAGCACAAAAATCATTGTAGAAAGTATTGAAAAATACCAATACATCACAAAGAAGTTATAGTAATAATACTAGTGCTAAGAGTTAGCTAAAATAAATACCATCATAGCGATTCTATACTAGAGGTAGTCGTAACTAATGACTAAAACTATTATTTGAATTTCATTTAACTGAATGGTTATTTAACTGCCCCTTAAAAACCATACGAACTATCACACTCTACTCAAGATATGTAACATACATATATCTTTATAGCAAGATATTAAGTAATATTTATATATTAATCTATCAGTTAACACAGGAGCAAATTCTACATTATTATACACTCAGAGTTACTAGAATTTCAATCTTTTGCTATAATAAAATAATAGAAATATCCATTAAGGTGATAATATTTAAGAAACATTATCTGTAGCCTTTCATACCTTCCGCACTAGCACTTAATATTAACTATAAATGAGAATAAAAACACCTTAAAAAGACTACAAATATAAATAAAATCTCCACCTAGAGCTTATAACAGAAGCTGAAGTTCATGTTATGAACTATTTTAGTTATTATCTAAAAATTCTTAAGTGTATTATGCTGAGCCAAATTACTAAAATAATGACTACAGTATAATCACCAATAACAACTTTTAAATAAAATAATTAAATAGTTAAAAATAACTATTAATATAATTATTACATTTATTGAACTCATACATCCTGGGAAAGGTTTCTAGTAAAATACCACTATAATTTTTTAAATTGATACAAAACCAAGATAATTGCCACAAAATGTATATACTTATATGGTAAAACAAAATACTATTTTAATATTATCTTTACTATAATATTTTAAAGTTATGCATAAATATACATTATTTTAACTGCATACCATCTATACTATCTAATGTAAAATTTTACTTTCTTTATTTAGATAAAATAAAAACTAAAATAGCTATTTACTTGATACACAATTAACCTTTACATGGAAGATATTTGATAATATTAAGAAATAAACATCTAAAAATAAACTAAATATATTACATAAAGCACATAATAAAATATATTTAGATATAAATTTAATTATTACTAATACTAATTTAGTCAATAACGTAGTGATAAAATAAATCTAATAATATTAATTATTAAGCAATAATTAATATTATTAGATTTAAACTTATCCTTACAAAAAATTAAGAAAATCTACCCAATACAGTAACAATCTCAAGAGATTAATGACTATATCATGACCAAGCGTTGCTAAATCTATAAAATTAACTACGATAAGTAATCAAAATGATGCGTAATAATCGTAAATTAAAAATTTACCTAATATTATATTATGATACTAATATATTTATCCAGCGCATATTATATTAGCAATGATAATATCATGTGCGTAAATTATATCAATAATTTTCACTTATTAGCCTGTCTTCAAGCTTTGTTTGTCACAAACTAAGCATGTGCTATTATAAATAATAAATAAATGATTAAATATAGTCATTTGATATATTATTAATACTTTATTATAATTATCTTAGTATATTTTAATTTATATAATATATTGATATATATAACATCATTATCTTAAATACCTTATATATAATTCTTGGCTCAATTAAATACCGTGAACCAGTAATAATCTAATATCGCAAAGTTGAAATAAAATTCAGGCTATGCGTGTAAATATTAAATTTTTAAAATTATTTTTATAGCCCTATTAATTATATTATGCATTAACGATCTAATATAGAATAAAACTAGTATCTCTTACTTAAAATTTGATAGTGCTATATCAGTTAAAAAAATATTTTAGTTTATATAAAATTAACTATCTACATACCATTAGTAATATACTTCATACTACTTAAGTATTTAATATCACTAATGTTAGTATATATTTAATTCTCTACTAAAATAATCACTTGAACAATTTTTAGTTTAACACTATATTTCTATTACATAAAGTAACTAATACAATAGATCAAAGTAATTTTTCTCCAGTAAAAAAATATTAAATATTTTTAAACAATGACAATATTATCTAGATGTTTTATATAATTAAAATAAGTACCAAACACCATGTAATTATTATTACAGCAATAAAATAAACTATTCTAATACACTTATCCTTTGCTTACTTTTGATTTAACTCATCTAAATTATATATATTAAAAAAATGTAGTCATCATGCTCACTTTTCAGCATTCTCTTATGAATAAAAGTAATAAATATCAATTATTTCCTAATAATAAATAAAATAAGATAGGCTCTATAGCCTACCATTCTATACAGTAGAATAGTCAGTATCTTTTAAAAAATATTAGCTCTTAAGTTTCCGTATCTAAAGAACTGTGTGTACAAGAATAAGGTCGCGCTTGTAATAGTAACTAACTATTTTTTAAATTCTGCTTATTAATACATTTACTTATATTCAAAGCTCATCCGTATTGCTAACTACATATATATTGCTCACACTACAAGCATTAGTATGCCTGTTATAGTTTCATATAAGACCGAATGCCATCTAAAAACATCTGAGTAGAAAGCATCACTAGTATCAAACCCATTAACCGCTCTAAAGCGCTAAGGCCTTTGCCACCCAAAACACGCAAAAATAAATTAGACATCAGCAGGATAGCTGCAGAAATACCCCAAGCAATTAATAATGCAAGTACTAAATTAGGTATTGCATTTGTGTGCTGATGCGATAATAGTAACAGCGCTGCTAAAATAGAAGGACCAGCGACTAAAGGTATCGCTAATGGTACAAAAAATGGTTCCTCCCCGACAGAAAACAAAGAACTATTTCCATCCTCAGATGGAAAAATCATCTTAATAGCTATTAAAAATAAAATTATACCGCCAGAAATTGAAACGGTCTCCGCACGGAGGTTAAGGAAAGCTAATATATTCTCACCGGCAAAAAGAAATATAAGCATTAATATTAGAGCAATTAATAATTCACGCATCAGCACCAAGCGACGGCGTGATGGATCAAGGTTCTTGAGTATCGACATGAAAATTGGCAGATTACCTAATGGATCCATAATTAAAAATAGCAACACTGTAGCTGAAAACATCTCTGTCATTATTACCTCAAAACATATAAAACGTATCATTCTCTCCGTATGAATAACAAATTATAAGCAAAATTAACAAAAAAACCTAATTATCAAATAAATTAACTTTTCGCCTACTCTAATATTTTATAAGGTAAAGAAACATTATATAACTCAATCTCATTATATTTTCTAAGATAGGGCAAGGTTGTTATGAAGAATGTTGGTTTTATCGGTTGGCGTGGAATTGTTGGATCAGTTCTTATACATCGTATGATAGAGGAGCATGATTTTAATGTCATGCACCTAATTTTTTTCTCCACTTCACAACCAGGTGAAATAGGACCAATATTTGGTGGCCTGCAGGATAAATTACAAAATGCCTATAATCTTGATGCATTAATAACTCTTGATATAATTATTACTTGTCAAGGCGAAGAGTACACTAACAAAGTGTATCCTAAGCTACGTAAAAATGGTTGGCATGGTTACTGGATTGATGCATCTGCATCACTGCGCATGCAAGATGACACTATTATTATTTTAGACCCACTTAATTATGAGATGATAAAACAGGGCATAGATAAAGGTATAAAAACATTTGTTGGTGGAAACTGCACTGTTAGCCTAATGCTTATGGCACTAGGTGGACTATTCGCCAATAACTGGGTGGAGTGGGTTTCAGTGGCCACCTATCAAGCTGCCTCCGGAGGAGGAGCACGCTATATGCGGGAGCTATTAACCCAAATGGGCATGCTGTACGATGAAGTTGCGCAAGACTTAAGTAACCCTACTTCAGCAATCTTAGATATAGAGCGGAAGATAACTATGGCCACCTGTAGTGGTAAACTACCAACTAATAACTTTGATGTACCACTAGCTGGTAACATAATACCGTGGATTGATAAACAGCTTCTTAATGGACAGAGCCGTGAAGAATGGAAAGGTCAAGCAGAAACCAACAAAATTTTGAACACATCTAATATAATCCCTGTAGATGGTTTATGTATTCGTGTTGGCGCACTACGCTGTCATAGCCAAGCATTTACAATCAAGCTAAAAAAAAAATATCTCATTGCCTGAAATCGAACAAACACTAGCAATGCATAACAACTGGGTTCATGTGATCCCAAATGATCGTGAAATAAGCATACGTGCACTAACGCCAGCAGCAGTCAGCGGCACCCTAAATACGCCTGTTGGTCGGCTGCGTAAACTAAATATGGGGCCAAATTACCTAGCTGCATTTACCGTAGGTGATCAATTACTTTGGGGCGCAGCGGAACCGCTGCGTCGTATGCTACATATACTGTTATAAGGTCGCTATTACTATTTTATATGCTAATATATTTAATCACAAACCTCTCGTGCCCTTAATAGATACATTACAGGGCAACGAAGTAAATCTACATAAAAACTATTTACATCTAATGATGTAATATATTAGAAATTCTAAATAATGATATTGAATAAATTTAATACTTAGTTAAATTAGCTCTATATATAATACTTAATACTTAATATTTAATACTTAGTGTTTATAATGCATCTTAGTAGACTCTGTTATTTACTATTTCGTCATAATCAACACTATCATGCACATATCCTTTACTATATATGATATACACAATATACATCGTTATTCTTACGTGCTATTGATATTTTTATCACTTGTCACTAAAAATAATGAGCGAAATAACTAAAAATATACTTTTTATATATTATATAATCTATATATTCACTTGCTTAATCTACTCATAAATACAAAGATACTAAAAGACTATTTAGACTACATAGCAACAATAATCCTAAATTAGTTATCCGATTACTAAAAAGTTAAATATAACCTATCAAAGCAAAAGCGTAACAAAAAACGAATTAGCATACTATTGAATACATATGACACTTAAATATTAAACATGCTAGGAATACTAACGGTAATAACAACTTCCCATTAAACATGGAATTACCATACTAAACTATATCAATACTTATACACTAAAGTAGTTTACTAATGACTATAACATATAAGTAATTATAGATTTTAACACTATTTATAATTAATAATAAATATAAGTACTATCAATCAGCAACTATATTTAAATATATACCATAATGTGGATCTATAATACTTAATATTAATGTACACTGCTTTACTAAACAAAGCATGACGTAAAATAATATCTCTACTTCTAATGCTGTCAGATATAACTTGTTTGCTAGCTAGCATCCTGTCAGTAGCAAATAATCAAGGCAACTAAACTATCAAGAATCACGCCGTATACATTCCATTCCTTATCATTAACGTTAATACACTAAATTTATAATTTTACTCTACTGCGCAAAGTTAACTCTATATCCTCAAACAAGCTATGAAATCTAAAAAATAAATAATATTTTTGAATTATAGACAACATTAAATATAACGATTATAGTTTTATTTTAAAACATGTCAGACACTATACGAAAAAATAATGCTTAATGTCAAAAAAATTAAGATAATAATACAATAAACATTCAAGATATAATTTATGCAATAGATGATCTCAAATTCTAAATATAAGGGATATATTATAATACTATTATGACTGAGGTATTAGCGAGATTTGCAATAGATGTAATTATATAGGTTATATTACATTACATATAAGTAATTACAGATTAATTTTAGTAAAATAAAAAATACTAATATTATTCTTAGTACTTAAAATAATGATAATCACAAATACAATACATAAACTAAAAAAATAAAAGTATGATATTTATAGTAAAAAACATTACTTAATATTAAGTATATCAAAATAATTTATATTACTAACACCTATATATAAAAATATAACAATATTTTATGTAATTACGCCTCCATGAATAAAATATTAACACTATAGATTTATCTTCAAGCAATAATTTACTTTTTACTTAAAAAGTACCACATTAATATTACTTATCCTCTTAGCTAACTTATGACCACAGAAAACTTCTTGTTTATATATTACTGCTATCTATTTATGGTAGAAATAAAAAAATTTATTAACATGTATACTAGTTATATACTATAATGACATGATTACATCATACCATTATATCTTTAACACTAATTACATATTAAATAATACTCTGATTAATTATTAGAGCGATAACTAAATCAACATATAACTAATGACTAATAATATAATAACCTATGTAGTTTTAATAAATTTTATACTTATATTATTAATATAAAATATTACAATGCAAGTACACTAATAGTAAGTATACTAATAACACACAAATAATAATTACTATTTCAATAATTTAACACTACTTTAAATATACTTATACTATGTAGTAGTACATTTACACCGTAAATACATGTTAATAAGATTAAAGATCTTAATAAAAATATCAGTAATAAGAATGCTTACCGCGCTGATGCTCCGTAATGTCACATACACCTTTTAGCTCTGGAAAATATAGCAATAGTTCTTTCTCAATACCTTCCCTAAGAGTTCTATTCACCATAGAACAACCGTTACACCCACCACTAAATTGCAAAATAACTAAGTTATTATCAGTGATATCTATTAATTTAACGCGACCGCCATGAATACTCAATTGGGGGTTGATATGTGATTGCAGTAAATATATAACGCGTTCGGTAAGCGGTGCATTTATATCCACCTTACGTACTTTAGCATTTGGGGCTTTTAATGTTAGCTGTGAGCCTAGTTGATCAACTACAAAGTCAATTTCAGCATCATCTAAATAAGGAGCGCTCAGCTCATCAATAAATACAGATAATTTTTCAAACTGTAGTTTTGTGTCTGTATCTTCTACTGCATCTAGTGGGCAATAAGAAACACCACATTCTGCTATTGGGGTTCCAGGATTAATTACAAATATGCGTATTTGAGTATCTTGTGATTGTTTCTCAAGTAATCTAGTCAGGTGTTCCTGTGCAGCATCTGTTATATAGATCATAGCATTAACCTAATAGTTAAATTCTATAAGAACTAATCATCATACTATTATATATATTTTATATCTATTTTTCAAACCGTTGAATTAGTGCCCAATAAATTAAAAATTTCTAATAATATTACTATTTTATTAATGCCTTAGTATCACAATGATAACTATTTATAATCTCTAAATTATTCCATTATTAATAACAAAGTTATATATCATTAAGATACTTATACACCTATAACTATAGTAATAACTATAATGTACAGTAGGTATATTATGTTATAATATTAAGTGATATAGCACTAACTAATACCAAGTATATATTACTACTATTAGTAAATATAATGTATTTAACATAATGCTAATCACTAATAAACACTATGCAATAAGTATACTAGCAACAAAAAAATAATATCTTATTATAATTATCTCTATTAAACTTATAATACTCTATTTATAGAACGTCTCTAAAATACAATAGGATACATTAATATCCAGCCCTTTACTCTCTTACAGCTAACTTAGTAGCAGGAATCATAATTACTATTGTAGCAGATAACTAGTGATATATATTTAGTCCCTAGTAACGAAATGAAGTATAAAAATTTTAATCAGTAAATATTGAACTGACAAGTAATAGATAAAAACAAGCGTAATCTTGTACCCATAATTAGGATATGAATGTCAAAATATAGCATAGTATACTAGTGTAGTTTTATCTATTTTTATGTATATTTTATGAATTCACCTAACTTTTAAGCACAACTAAAATTTTAGTATAATATCTAATTCAGTGTAGCAGATCTTAATACAAATACGTACAGTAAAGTCAAAAAACACATTTACTTTGACTTAAAATAACTTTCTAATAATTTACCCATCTAGATGGGTAAATTATTTTTATCTACTATAATATAGTTGCTCGTATATATTATAGTAGTCTTTAATATAACAATTATTATGTAATAATAGCGTTATTTATATTTTTTAAACTAAAATGGTATTGTTTTATCAAAAAAATTATTTAAGTATTATCGAAAATTTTAAAGATATTATATATCGTCTATTTAACTATTATCCTTAATAATAAAACTTAGTTATGCACTTCATTGTAGCATATTATTTATCTTTCATGAATGGTCAACTTTATACTAATACATTAATAAGTAAGTATTATCCTTCTAGTTATGATAATAGTATAACAATAATTACATCTAATATATACCAAGAAGGTAAAATACAATATATTATTTCTAAGCAGTACTCATGCCTAATATAAATAGGATTACAAAACACCACCTAAACATAGTAGTGATAATTTAATATATAATAGATCTAGATTTACTATCTAAATCAATATTAGTTAATTCATATCATAATATCATTAGATATATCAAGTATACAAAAAAATCAAATATAAAATTACTCAATAATTGCCCCTAACTTGGCTTCATTAGTATGAATCCTAGATTTATTAGCAGTTACTATAAAATAAATTACAACTAACCTATAAGGCAGAAATAAAAGCTATGAAAACAGCTCTTATTGAGCTGATACCACTCATATTAACACTTATATTATAGTTAATATCAAAATGATCAGTAAAGCCAATTAATCGATCAACCCAGATAAATACTAAAATAATTAACTTACAGTATCAATATTTTTATATCTACTCTTTAGTAGGTAAGTAAACTCACTATGTACTTAATCACATATTAATAATTATTATTAGAGAACTGACTACAATACTTTATTCTGACCTATTGTTATCTACATAACATAATTTATTAGCCTATATCCATAACATATAGTATACTCATTACACCATCCCGTATATATTGACCTATATCTTGATTAACCTATAACCCTATAGAGATAAACCTAATATGTAGTTATAATCCACATAAAGACTGCGTCTATCTTTATGCTTTATATTGTAATAATTTCAATTATACCAATTACTCATGATTACTTATTATAACAACTAAACTCTATGATTTGCAGTGAAATGCTATTATGTTTTGATGCATCATATATATTATATAATGTAACCATATTTTCTTATTACTAACGCCGCTAGTAAAGTCATCGATAAAATTACTTACTATAAAATCACTACTGACTTTATAACACGGCAAACACATAACATATTTTCCTACCTCATATCTACAACAAGCCTACAAATACTAACTATAAGATTCTCAACTAGCTACCTAAAACGCTCATTTACATACTAATTATAACATATAACACTAATAAGACTAGTAACGCTAAGTTTTCTTCCTACAGCTAATAGCGCACTCAATTTTCAAATACCTAACTATACTCAAGAGTCATAAATAACAAATATACGAATTCTATGCCATACTTAAAATACTTATATCTAGTTATCTAAGTCTGCTAACCTTGAGTATTAAGATATTGCTGATATCTGTATAACGTGTTTACCTAATTACAAGATCAAACAATAAGTCCAAAATGTTTCTATGCATACCGACAAACTATATACAGCTAAATATTGATCATTAATGACATTTACCTCGAGAGCAACTGCAATTAGGTATCGGTATAGTAGCGCATAAACGTGATGTCACTCGGAGACGAGAACGACGTAAACTATATACAATTAAAAAATTGACTAGCGATACTACCAATATAATCATCAAGCTATATTCTGGATGCATATTAAAAGTAGCTACTTGATAGAATAACGTCGCCAATGAGTAAGCAATATTTAGTCCCCATAAAATAGAGAATATCATCCAACCACGACTTGATTCACGAGCAATTGCACCCATTACTGATGCACAAGGTACATAGAGTAATACAAAAATTAAATAACTATAAGCAGAAACATTTGAACCAAACTTACTATTCATTACCCCAATAGAACTAACGCCTATCTCACCCTCGCCTTTGTTAGCTACAATAGGATCGCACAAAACTCTCAAGCTAAAAGTATTTCGCAGCCCTTGCCAAGTTTTTTGTAACGCACTAACCAGTTGGTCTAGAAGATTAAAGCTAGTAACATTAAATCTCTGATTACTAATACGCTCAGCAGTATAAAGAGTATTCAGTGTACCTATCACTACTTCTTTAGCCATAGCACCAGCAACCAAGCTAACAGTCGCCTGCCAGTTGTCGTTATGTACACCCATTGGTTGTAGCAGCGGCGTCATTATTTTTGATACTGACGCCAAAGCTGAATCATTAATGTTGCTAACAGGTTGACCACTAAACGTAAAGCTATTTAAACCTCCGATAAAAATACTAGCAATCACAATAACTTTACCTGCTTTAAATACAAAATCTTTCAACCGCTGCCCAGTTTGTAGCAATACGTTTTTTAGGCAAGGAACATGGTAAACTGGTAACTCCATTACAAATGGTACAGCCTCTCCACGCATGATAGTATATTTCAATACTAGACCCGTCATAATCGCAACTATAATTCCGAGCATATATAACGAAAATAGCACTCCTGGGCTATTTTGACCAAAAAATACGGCAGCGAATACCGCAAAAATCGCTAGACGAGCGCCACAAGACATGAAAGGTGCCATCATAATGGTAATTAGTCGCTCACGCTGAACATCTAACGTTCTAGTACCCATAATCGAAGGTACGTTACAGCCAAATCCAACGATTAATGGTACAAAGGACTTTCCTGGTAACCCCAGCACCTGCATTAAACGATCCATAACAAACGCTGCACGAGCCATATAACCGGAATCCTCTAAGAAAGATAGAAAGAGATACATCATGCCGATTTGCGGCACTAGCGGCAGAACAGTATGAATGCCGCCACCAATACCTTGTGCCAAAAAAATAATCAACCATTCTGGTAATTGAACTGTGTAACCAAGCCACTGAATTCCTTGGATAAAAATAACCTCGGAACCAATGTCAAAAATAGGCTGTAGTGCGCCACCAATATTTATTGCAAGAAAGAACATCAGGTAGATAACTAATAGGAAGATCGGAACCCCTAACCATCGATTAAGAATAATCTTATCCAGCAGTTCGGTTAAGCGATTCGGCATCGCCTGCTGCGAATTGCTAATTTCATTACATAAAGTAGTAATTGAATGATAACGAGCAGTTGCAATCACTAATGCAGGATCCTCCTGCTGTTGTAGTACTAGCCTAGCCACAGGCAGTAACGCAACAGCAGAGCCAGCTAAGCTAGCACTATAAATATCACCCTCTAGTATCTGTAACCCTAACCAACGACGACGCTCTGGAAGAATATTCTTCGGCATAGCTACACTTAGAATATCAACTGCTTTTAATAATAACGAAGGGTATTGCACCAATGTTTTTAACTCATTGCATTGATGAGTATCAATCATCTGCTTTAGCTTCATAATACCATCAGCTTTGGTTGATACCATAGAGACCACTGGACAACCAAGCCGTGATGACAGTGCGATAATATCAATATATATATGCTGACTTCTGGCAATATCCTGCATATTAAGCACAACAATACATGGAATACCTAGTTCTAATATTTGTAGAGTTAAATAGAGATTTCGCTCAAGCTTGGAGGCATCAATAACATTAATTACTAGATCGGCATCGCCACTTAGAATATAGTGACAAGAAATCTGTTCATCAAGAGAAACTTGCTCTGAGATAGTGGTTAGGGAATAAGTGCCTGGCAAATCAATTAACTTCACTTCAGACTTTGGTGTAGTGAACTTACCTTCTTTACGATCAACGGTAACTCCTGCCCAATTGCCAACTCGCTGCTTGGCACCAGTTAATTGATTAAATAGTGTAGTTTTACCAGAATTAGGATTGCCTACTAAACCGATAGTACGTTTTTTCATAATTAAACATAATACTAATTAGTGAAATGAGTGCTGATGCGGCATAACAACAGCAATTAGACTCATAGCTAAGACTCAGCATTTCTCGTCAAGTATTAATAGTGCTAGATCCTTTCTACGCAAAACTAAACTAACACGATGAGTCTTAATTGCTATCGGATCACCTAGCGGTGCAACACAAACTACCTCAAACGAGGATCCAGGCAACATACCAAGTGATAGTAATTTTTGACGATAAGCTATCCCAATCTCGCTAGAGAAACCCGTAATTTTATAAGAATGCTTAAATAGAAGATGCATGTCATTAACCTTGCGCAAGTTAGATAGTCGGGCTGATGATTATCATGCGTTCATCGATAAATAATATTTTTTTAATGATATTACTCACTTATAAAACGTTATAAGAAATAAAAAAGGAATAATAATAATAATCATTATTTATTTCAATAAATAAATGAACATTACTAATCAATTGTTAGCATCATAATCATAATCATAATCATCATTTTTTGAAATACATTATAACTAAGGCACAAATGAGTATAATGAGGTAGTAGTTATAGAGTTATACTTAATTTAAAGGCCCTGCTTTAAAATTATAGTGCTATCTTAACTATTTTTTATCTTGACTTTGATAGAGATATCTGTTATTATTGTCAATAATTAAATGCTTATGATAATCATCATGTGCTAATTTATTCATAAATACCTAAAAACAATAAGATACCTAGATAACTTAAATGTATAAGGTATATGTCCTTAATTCAAAATTAGCAACATCAATTTTAATTAACTTATGCAGGTTTTACTGCGCCCACTAATGAATGTCTAGTGCCCAGGGCTCAATAAACAATCAACCTTATCAATAAGATCTTGATTGCATCTTTTCACTAGTAATTATAATTGATTGATAATATATTGTATTACTACAATCACATTCTTATACCGTAACACACTACGCACTACGCAAACAATTGAGAATGCCTATTGTCAACTATAGATTTTTATAATTAGTATTATTACCATACAATGCATCAAATAATACGCAATAATACGCAATCTTTATTAACAAAAATTCTATTGTAATTTACTCTATTAAAAATTAAAAATTAATATTTTTATTAATACCGATCCAATCAAGCATAATTTGTGACACCTTACTAACTAAGGCACTGATTAGTTATTTAACTCTTTTTTATAAAAAAGATACTAAAATATTTAACGCAGACACTTATGATTAGTATCTAAAAGTAAATAAATACTCACCTGTTTATATATATAAACATATATTTGACGTAGTATCTTTATATTATAAATTAACCTTTATTATATCATGCGCACTATAATGTAATTATTACAGCTTACATATAATATGCGGATATTTAATAAACTTCTCTATCATAGATACTACATACTTTAAATCTCCTTAATACTATTCTAGTAGTAATTAAGATACTAAAATTGTTGAAGTTAATAATAAAATGTTCCACATTTATCTCAAATTAAAAATCATTAAGAAATTTCAATATTCTTGGCGATTTTAATATTCTTGGTAAAAATGGTAACTTTAAATTACGATATGGACTACAGTGTAATTTTACACACTCTTTTAAAATATTTTTTATATTATTGGGCTAAAATTTTTAATAAAAACCCTTACTTATAGATTGTATGCTACCCACTTAACTCATTGTATAATACATTACCTTCGGTACACTTTCCTAGAGTGGATATATATCAACTAACCATTAAAATAATATTAAATATAATATGTATTATGTATTATGTATTATGTAGTAGGCAGTAGAAACCACCACCCAATTAACACATAGTTAAATAACTCATTACTTAAAACTTTCCAACTTAAAACACTAACTTTTAATAACTGCATATCACTATGCGAATAACTATTATTATATCATAACTAAATGATATTTATATAATTATACTGAATCATATTAGCTGCGCCCATCAAAATTAATATTGGGTAAAATTTAAATAAATATCAACAGTGCTCATGTACTCTTCTATAACTCAATACAACTGCTTAACTAGTAATTTTTTAATAATATACTCTTGGTAACTATTAATTACTAATAGATTGTAGAACACTCTGCGCCGGATCTATACATATAAACATAAGATGAATTTTTTAATGTAGGTAACTTTATGTACTTTAAAAAGCAGGACAGAGTTTTTGAGTAACTTATCTATATTAATATACAATGTTAATTTCACTATTACAGACAAAGTTACGCTAATCATGCTTTTATTAGTATAAATATGTCATACAACTAGCTATTATAATGATATTTACGCCATATCTATTAATAGCTCTGCATTAATTATTCACTTCACTAACACTCGTCTTATCGAATAGAATTTCAGTTTATATTATCTAACTAATTAAAATATTAACATATAGTATCGTATAGTCTGATGTCACGTTTATCTCCTATATCAATCAATCGTATCACTTGCCCTATGATAAAATGGATTGAATAATATCCAAATAAAAATGCCTTAACCACAGATAACACTTCAAAAAGTTACTTACATAATTTAGGTATTATCCAAACTCTTAGTAACTTCATTGTGGCCAGCTATAATAAAAGAGTAAAATATTACGCTAATCCAGCAAATAGATAATAGATAATAGATAATAGATAATAGATAATAGATAATAGATAATAGATAATAGATAATAGATAATAGATAATAGATAATAGATAATAGATAATAGATAATAGATAATAGATACAATTTACTTTGATCACATATCAAGCTATATTGCAAAAATATATATTATAAATACAGCATCAGTCTAAAATAATACATCACTATAGCATAGTTAGGCATATTGATCAAATAATGCCAGTAAA
Source organism: Serratia symbiotica str. 'Cinara cedri' (assembly GCA_000238975.1). Lineage (GTDB taxonomy): Bacteria > Pseudomonadota > Gammaproteobacteria > Enterobacterales > Enterobacteriaceae > Serratia_D > Serratia_D symbiotica_A. Next base: position 1,469,434 of record CP002295.1, read on the forward strand.
GAATTCTACTAAAGTAAGTAAACAATATATGCCCGCAGTTGAATAATATTTAAATAAAATAAATAACAATACTCTACAAAATACTGATTATAACATAATAGCCATAATTACTTCTTTGGTAAAGGAATATTATTATCATACTAATAGATGTATGATCATTTTAATTAATATTTCTTTATATTTAATCAATATGATATTTTTTCACGTTACTATTCTTTATTTTGTGTCAAACGACTTTTATTTACCTATAGATATTCATTACACCAAAATCATCTGATTCTTTATTAAATGCACTACACTAATAGTAAGTTATCAGTTCATTTCTGATAAACCTTTATCTTTATCGAGTTATTACTAAAAAACTAACATATACAGCGACATAGTTAATATGTATTTTTAGTCTTTATATTTTTATCATTTTACGCAATCTTTAATAATGAAGAGTAAAATTAAGAATAGTGAAATAATGAGCATTTTGTTATTTTACTATATCGTATTTTTAATAAATAAAATTAATATAAAAGGTATAACTATAAAAAAAGATGACATGAGCATAAAGTCTGTTCAATAGAAAATATTGCTCAATGTAACTAAGAATAAATATGTAACAATAAAAGCTATACTAACTACTTACTTAAAAAAATATAAAAATCGCATATTACTCACTGACACATACTTACTGTTATTATATCAATACCAATACTAATGCTAAAACATTTTTAATGAACAAAAAAAGGTATGATATGCTAGAGAGTACAAAGTATAATACTGCATATGATTGGTTTAAGCAGCATCTATTTATTAAAGAAAATTTAAATCATTAAACCTATTTAATCTATTATTAAATACTAGTCATAAATACACTTAGTAAGTAATTAGGTAAGTAAGTAATGTTAACTAAACCAAGGAATCTAAAATATAAACGTATACATTAAACCTAAAGATTACGAAGACAGTAACACATATGTAAAATGCAACAACTAACTCCTAAAAATTTACTTTACATTATATGAATTATCTTGAATTATAGGTTATAAATTACATTTCATAATAATACGTATACCATGATCATATACTTTAGATAACAAAATTAAAATATAAATAATAATTAATATTATTTCTCTAATAATTATTTTTTAATAACTGAAATTTTACGATATGGCAAGCAAAATAAGTATCTGCCTAACAAAAAAATAAAACAGTAGTCCTAGCACTGCTCTAAAGGTAATATACTGCCAATAAACTAACCAACAATAGCTCTCTATAATGAAAGTTATCTAAATAGATAATATATAATTTCTATAAATAGAAATCCAAGTAATGAGCAGACCCATGATATTAATCCTAATAATATTCTGCTCAATAGCATATACTTTCAGGATACATGGGGGGAAATTTTCTAGTCTTCCATGATAACATTATTATCACAATAATAACTGTATTAGTATTATAATACTTCTACATGAATCGATCTACACGACATGCTTAACTGCTCCAAATTAGTTTAGAGTTACTACTAAAGGTTTTATGACAATATAAATATTAGTGCATTATAGAAAGAATACTGCTAGATGTGTAGCTATCTTACATATTTTTGCAAACACTCAGATAAAATAACTATACTTAAATAATCTCTATACTATCATTTGATAGTGGTATTGTTCCTGATTAATAACAAATAGCAAGACACCACCTCAAAAAGAGGTCTGCTCTTAATTTAGATCAATATTTCATATATGCTCAATCAGTACCGTGACTTTGTTGTGCCACCTGTAATAATTACTGAAATGTTAATAAATAAAGAGGATATAATGTGTAATCATCTCGACTTAAGTATATCTCCTTAAATGCTATCTGAGCTAATAATTTTTTATAGATAGTTCGCTTAAGCAATAAAGCTTTTGGGAGTAATAGAATGCAAGAGAATCATAAAATTCTAGCCGTTGATGATGATATGCGTCTACGAGCACTTTTAGAGCGTTATTTAACTGAACAAGGTTTCCAAGTACGTAGTGTTGCAAATGCTGAACAAATGGATCGTTTATTGACGCGTGAATCTTTTCACCTCATGGTGCTAGATTTAATGCTGCCAGGTGAAGATGGTCTTTCTATTTGTCGCCGTTTACGCAGCCAAAGTAATTCTATGCCAATTATTATAGTAACAGCTAAAGGTGAAGAAGTTGATCGTATTGTTGGATTGGAGATTGGAGCTGATGACTATATCCCAAAACCATTCAATCCACGTGAACTTTTAGCTCGTATCCGTGCCGTATTGCGTAGACAGGCTAATGAACTACCAGGCGCTCCTTCACAAGAAGAAGCAGTGATCACTTTTGGTAGATTTAAACTAAACTTTGGTACACGAGAAATGTTCTGTGAAGATCAACCAATGTCGTTAACTAGTGGCGAATTTGCAGTTCTAAAAGCACTCATAAGTCACCCAAGGGAACCACTTTCTCGTGATAAACTTATGAACTTAGCACGAGGACGCGAATATAGTGCGATGGAACGCTCAATAGATGTACAAATTTCCCGACTGCGACGTATGATCGAGAAAGATCCTGTACATCCACGTTATATACAGACTGTTTGGGGTCTAGGTTATGTTTTTGTACCAGATAGCAATAAGACATGAGACAACTGTACTTTTCTTTGTATAGTCTATTCGTCCAAGCCCTAGCCTTAATAACCACCCTACTATCTATCGGTGCGATAGTAACTTATTTTGTAATACTAAACTATACAATGATACCTAGTATGCAACAGTTTAATAAAACATTAACTTATAAAGTAAGTACATATATTGCTAGTCAATTACAAATAAAAAATAGCAACTTGTTACTAATGCTACCAACGCTTCATCATAAAATATATCCTAACCCAGGATACATGCTCCTTTATATTAATTTAATAGCTAAGAAGCATGGCTTACTTTAGACAGAGCTCTATTCATTTCTTAGCTAAAATATTGGACATCAGCTTCATGGACCTAATGTCATGCGGATAAAAATAGAAGAAAATTCTCTGGCTGTATGGATAAAAACCTGGCTACAGCCTGATATCTGGGTACATATTCCACTAAATTCAATCTATCGAATCGATTTTTTAACATTATTTCAATATATTGTAGCGATGATACTGATAACAATAGTAGGGACTTGGTTATTTATTCGTATTCAACATCGACCACTAATAGAGCTTAAGCATGCCACTTTCAAGATGGGCATGGGTATTATTCCAGAACCTATACGCGAGCATGGAACATTTGAGGTACGTTCAGTTATACAAACATTTAACCAAATGCTACTGAAAGTTAAAGTGCTAAAAGATGATCATACATTACTCATGGCTGGAGTTAGTCATGATCTACGCAACCCACTTACACGTATTAGTTTAGCAACTTCAATGATGACAATGATAGACAGTGATCTAGCTAAATCAATCAATCAAGATATTACAGAATGTAATGCTATCATTAAACAGTTTATTGATTACTTACGTACTGACTATGAAATGATACTTGAACCTATTGATTTAAATGCTATGCTTAATGAAATTGTAGCGGCCGAAAGTAACTGCGGAATAGTAATGGAAACCAATATATTTCCAAGTAGACTAACGGTAAATGCTCATCCATTATCTCTTAAGCGCGCTGCAACTAATATGATAATTAACGCAATGAAATACGGTAATGGCTGGGTCAAACTTAGTAGCGGACGCGAATTAATGCGTTGCTGGTTCCAGGTTGAAGATAATGGTTTAAGTATTAAGCCGGAAAAATTTCAACATCTTCTACAACCTTTTTTGCGAGGTGAAAGAACACATAAGACCGATGGTAGCGGATTAGGTTTAGCTATTGTACAGCGTATTGTAAATATGCATGGTGGCACACTTCACATTGGCACTAGCAAGCGGGGAGGCTTGCTACTCCGTGTTTACATTCCGCTTAAAATATTATCTGTAAAAAAAATATGTTAAGCTAACCATTGTGCATTACATACACTAAATGAGGGTCTCCTTAAAACTTGTTATAACAAGGATAGTTTCGCAACAATCATTATAATTACTTATACAATATATAATACCTCTGCGCCTACTTTATTCGAAAGTAAACTACTATGACTTATTAACAATGAGAGATATCTAGGTTAGAAATTACTATGAAAAGTAAAATCCTTTATAGTCTATTAATTAATATTATACATAATAGAAGTAACTATTTTAGTCAATAAAAAATATAATAATTTTTTATTTTATAAATTATACTTTAATAGTCATAATTACTTTTAAATATTTTTAGAAAAAATTTAATTACTAAATTACTATATTAATGTGCATAATCAAATAGTATGATAAATATTATTAGCATTTAGCATTTAGCATTTAGCATTTAGCATTTAGCTAAAAGCATATTATTATATATAGATATCTTTCTTAATAAGATCCTAATTAACAATTAAACCATAATCCAAAAAGTACAAGTTAAATATTAAGAATCAGTACAGTACATTAAATTATTCAAAAGATAAAATTGAAAAAAGTTTTATTAAAAATATATACTAATAATTAGCAAGATAAAAAAGGCAAAAGAGAATGATACGTAAATTAAAATAGGTATATATTACCCCTTACAACGATAGAAAACATTAAGGAATACATATATTAACATTCCTTAATTATTAGAGAGATACAGTTTTATAGCATAATGCACAGTAAGTGCGCTTTGATATTTTTAAAGCTATCTATTAAATATACCTAACTCACATTATGTATGTTATAATAAACATAGGTAGAAGAGCTAAATCCTTATTAATATAGTAGCACTAGACTATTTAATAGGAAGATATTTTATGAACTCAGTAAGAATAAACACAGGAATAGATGCAAACACGCAGGATTATGTTATGTATTCAAAATAGAGTATAACTTAACTATAACTAACAGTAAATTACGGTCATTAATTTATTAAAAATCATCCCAAAAATAATATTTACTCGTATCTAAATTACATACTTAGTATGTATTTGTTATATTTAAAATACTAATATATGTAATATTAAATATTACATATATAAACAATAGAGATGCAAAATATAAAGATAACCTTATACGTTAATAATATGTATGAGATTTTTGCTAGCACAAAAACATAATCAAATGTTAAATATAACATATAATTAATCAGTACATATCTAGTATATTGAAATAATTATGCTATAGGTATTCATATATTGATATATAATAAATTATAATACCAAAACTATGACTAATAAATTGATTAACTAGGCTTAATATTTATTGCATAATATACAATCAAACACTTTAGTAGAAAACAGAAATCACATTATCATGAAAGATATAATTCATTATCGCTACGCATTCTAAACATAAGGCATGATAAATAAATTAAAGATTAAAAGTAATGTATCTAACTACTACAAAACTTAGTACGCTGCTACAGTAATCTAGTTAAAAATTAATAAATGAGCAATGATAACCCAAATACCAGAATTAATATTCTATAATATATCGACTAACATGAAGCTCAATAAAAACTGAGATATTATTTAATATAACAAAAAATACTTATTTTATATTAGCGTCATAGAAAATAATCATCACTTATGTTGAACTAGCACTAATACTCTTCGCAATAGCGCATAACGTATTATATAAACTCTATAAGATCATATATAATTTAATAAAGCACTAAACTTAGTTAGTTAACTAACCTAATAATTTAACAAAAAGTTAATAATAAGTTGATATATAATAAGCACCTAAAGATACACAAAGATATTTATAACAACGCCTATAATGCTATATCATTTTAGGATAAATTTTAAGAAAATAATAAAATACATATAGATAGGTAATATAGATATTAGTCATTTAATAAATGAATATTGATACTAATACTTACCAATTTATCTTTAGCTAGAGTATTAATGTGTATACTAAAATTAGTGATAAATTATTTAACTATATCCTGCTATATTTAAGGTTACTACTTAATCCTAGCGGACATAGAGTGTCAATACATAATAACTAAAATAATACTAAATATTATAGTTTATGCTGCTAATTAAATATAAATAATATAATAGTTTCAATATTATCGATTTAACTATGTAAGAAAATATTAATAATATAGTAATCTTTAATAAAGTACGTTTTCTATGGTTATTCTATTAATTTTATTACATAAATCTTAGTATCTATAAATTTCATCTACTTTACTAATATATCTGCATGTAAAGTAAGAAACCTTAATAAAAAAACAGCATTAAAGAAGATGGGAAATATTAATATCAAATTAATATAATAAGATACTAGTAAATTTAGATATATAATAAAATAATAAATAATACTTATATTTTATCGATTAAATCTAATATTTTGTTAATATACTAAACATCTGCGAACGAACATATAAATCAAGTATTTTTATTGATTCTTAAAAATTTTTATGATATTTGTAATATGATACAGTTAGCTTATAATATTAATATTATTTTTTTAAATTTTTTCAAAAAGAAAATACACAAAATAGTACGGTGATATTTTTAGTATAGAAACATACCTGATAGAAAAGAGTGATATATATGCAGTATCACATGATGACACAGATAAATAATTATTTTATAGAACTTTATTGAAAAAATAAAAATAAGATCAGCGTATCATCTATACTTTTATTAACTATTCACTCATACTACTAAAAATTATAATTTTACTGGTTAAATAAAAAATAATACTATCAGACAGATTAACTTTATTATTTAAAACAACTAAGATAAATATAAAAGACAATAATTTTAAGTAATATAATACTAAATGAATAAAATATATTATTTATCTTACAAACTAAAGCAAATATCTCTGATTAGCCATATACATTTTATTATATCAAACACAATATAATATTAAACACTGCAACCTTGTGTTAATAACTTAAGTGACTACACTGATAATCTCCTCTATAATAAAGTATATTTATCGCACTAATTTGCTAAATACTATTTAAGATAATAGTCAAATTAACACAGCTAACCTATATAACCAATCTAATCAATTTATTCTCTTTTATCTTTATATTTCATTATTCTAATGATACATTATTGGTCATGCTGTTATAGACGATATATATATTATATAACAATTAGTTAATATCTCCGTGTTGGTATAAAATATACTCAACTTAATACTAACCATGCGCTCAATAATATTTACAGGTGAGACCATTGCTATCTTAAATAAAATTTATAGCTGAGATTACTAAAAAACCTAAATATATCATAGGCGTTATAAATCACTAGACTCTGAATCATGTTTCATTGCATATTTTTTAAAAAAATGCATATTACTACCTCTCAGAGAGAGATATCTGATAAACACATAAGAAGCGCATAGGATAGGGCCCTGATAAAAATTTATTTTTTAAAAAATAAATATTTTTGTTAAATATTAAGCAATCTTTAACAATGATAAAATATCAAAATAATATGCTAATAACCATAGAACACAATTGCTATCTCTAATAATAATGTCATTCTCTAATAATAATGTCATTTCATGTTAAATAGATTATATTCTGTAGCTAATAATATGATTATATTGCAAAAATATATATTCATATCATTTAGAACAAAAATATTGTCATTACTACAATCATCTTAATTAATATCAATATTATTATATTATTTTAATATTTTATTTACTAATGAAGTATATGGTATTAACGAATTATAAACACAGAACTAAAACAAAGAGATGTGATAATATTGTATAGATAATAAGAGTTTATATATAGTAATTCTTTATCGCTAATACGAAAATACAATATTCAATTAACTGACAAGGTAGTGAACTTTACAAAAAAAATAAAACAGTTACTATATAGTAATATATAAATAGGCGTGTTATCAGTTACTCTAATTAACGTAATATTGTACTCACCATCCTGCAGCCCTTCATTCTTCTCATCTATAATAAAACTATATTCACTAATTAAGAGTAAAAAATATAACAATATTGCGCATTAGCCGATGCGGAGCACTATCTTTGATAAAAAACTTATATATACTATGCTATATATTTTCTAATAGTTATTATCTTAATAGCAAATATCTTTGACAGATTACTATCTTAGTAATTACAACTAATATCAATACAATATTTCAATATAGTAGTGATAATAAAATATATTAGATATTTTCTAGCCAGAACTAATACTAAATAGCCCTTGCATGATCAATGCCCACGATAGTTTTAGCTAAATATAATTATCTTACATAGAACCTAATAATTTTCTAATATTTATCGGAGATATTAATTTTTTAGACATCATTCTTCTTATGAGGAAAGGCAATAATTTCAGCTAAATATATTTACATATCATAATACTATGCCAATGCTTTTATGAACACAATAATATAGATGTGACATATTCAAGGCATATATATTGCATGGTGTCCCACGAAATTTTAAAGATTTGTAAATATTTACCTTGATTTTGCATATTTTATTATATAACCGAGATTATTATATAACCTATCCATTAATAAAACTATCATGATTTAGCGCCACCTACTAAACTAACCCAGTATATTATATGAATTAATAGCAATCTATATCTTATACATACCCTTCTTTTTAAATGATTAATTAATCGCTTATAAATCATATATAGCACTTAGATAATATCAGTCACCTAAAAAACTAGTAAACACACTAAAATACCTTAATATATATATTAAGAGTAATACAAGATAGAAATCAGACAACAAAATATACTAATAAAAATAGTAAATATCCTGGTTACACTTTACATAATACATAAGTTAACTATTCTTAGTATACCTAGACACTAACTAAAGAGATACTTTTTTATACCACTTCTCCTGCGACTGAGATAATTTTTAATATAGTTTTATAGACATAAAAACCACGACTATTATGTATATATCATGTTATTAATATTAAATATAATAAAATTTTAAAAATTACAATAACCTGTACGTACCTTCTTGATCATTCTTTTAGAAAACCTACTACTATATACATAATATTATCGCTAGATAATGGGTTTACTACTATAAAATAGTCATAAATAAATACCTAAAATAACCTAATACCATAAAAACTAGTAAGATTTCACTTTCATATCTCTTTCAAAGTGAGTCGATAGATTTAGAATACAGTCATGAAAAGCATAGAGAACATTGAATCTATAAATATATACGACCTTTACAGTATGAGAACTAATAATCTTACTGGTAATTAATGACCACCTATTGTAAATACGTAAGCATGCAGTAGAGACTTAGTCCCATAACCCAAGTCTTCTCAAAGACTTAATAAATCCTAGTAAAAATATCATGATAGCCGACTGTGAATTAATATAGGAGGCTATATTTTAAGCTAAACGTTTCAATGACTTAAATACACTCAAGATGACACTATCATATTTTCAAATAAAGTGCATATTGTGCTTATACGATATCTCTATACCCAGAACTTAAAAGAAGATACGCCAGCATTATTACCACAAATACACTGATCAATTACCAGAATTGTGATTCTATGAACTGAGCCTAATTCTGCTAGGCAAATTTTACAAAGCATACAACATTTGTGCACCATCTCTCAGTAAGAATTTTTGTGTTAATCTTTTTAAGAACAATATTCATACTATATGACTTAACCACTAACTTGAAAAAGCTATAGTAATTTCTAGTTTTTGTAATTAGAACAACTCATGTCTTTCGCCGTCAGCAGTCATCAAAGTTATGCCGCTATCACTTGATGGATAGTCTCTTGGTTGAGTGCCTTCAATAAAATATTCAGGACGACTATTACTACCGCCATCAGACAGCTTACCGCTAGTATTATCTATAGTCACGCTAATAATTCCTGCAGGCGGGGTAATCTTCTGCTCTGGGATACCCTCTAGTGCAATTTTCATAAAATCATTCCATGCTGGTTGCGCGCTATTAGATCCACCCTCACCCCCAAAAATCTGATTTGGAATAAACCCTGAGGGCGTTGCACAGCCTAAATCACGGCGATAATCATCAAAACCGATCCACACAGATGTTACAGTATCCGGACCATAGCCAGAGAACCAAGCATCTTTCGAGCTATTAGTGGTACCAGTTTTACCACCAATATCATGACGATGCAAATCACGCCCTGAGCGCCAGGCTGTGCCCTTCCACCCTTGCTCACCATATATATTACTAGTTAATGCATCATAAAGCAAAAATGCTAGTTGGCAACTAATCACATGTGGAGCATGCTGCTGATCATCCTCCAACTGATTTTGGGTAGAGGGAGATCTCTCTAATCGGGGTATTGGTACATTACTGTTATGACTTCCTTGTAGCGGAGTAACGTTATCAATATTATCATCAGATAATAACATTGAGTCTTGAGGATCACCGTAAATCACCGGCGTATCACAATGACTACAAACTTCCTGAGGCGTTGTGATAAATACAGTATTACCGCTATTATCTTCTATTTTAGAAATAAAGTACGGTTTTACTAAATAACCACCGTTTGCTAACACTGCATAACCACGTACTAACTGCATGGGAGTAAAAGACGCTGAGCCCAATGCCAGTGATTCACTATGCACGATATTCTGCGCAGGAAAACCAAAGCGCTGTAGATATTCTGCCGCATAATCAACACCTATAGCACGTATTACTCTTACCATCACTACATTCTTAGATTGCCCTAACCCTTGACGCAAGCGAATGGGGCCAGCATAGCTCGGAGGTGAATTTTTTGGTCGCCAGTCATTACCAGCATTAGCATCCCATCTAGTAAGTGGCAAATCATTTAAAATAGTAGCTAGCGTCATCCCCTTATCTAATGCAGCCGTATACAGAAATGGTTTAATATTTGAACCAACCTGACGTAATGATTGGGTCACTCGATTAAATTTACTTTGAGTAAAATCAAAACCACCAATCAACGCCTTTACTGCACCATTTTTCGAATTTATCGACACCAGTGCTGAGTTAACATCTGGTACCTGGGATAACCACCAAGTATGATTAATCCTACGCACCCAAACCTGCTGACCGGTCAATACTACATCAGTAACATATTTTGGCACTATTCCTTGTTGAGTATCTGATCTATAAGGACGTGCCCAATACATGGTATCTAACGGTAAAACAATATTACTACCGTCTGCCAACATTGCTGTAGCTGTCTGAGCAGCAGAAGAGGTAATTACAGCTGGCAATAACGTATGATAGTGAGGTAAATTTTTTAAAGCACTAATAATCTGGTTTTTATCCCAAGCGGCGGCGCTAACTTTCCAGAGCACCTTAGAAGGACCGCGATAACCATGACGCATATCATAAGCAAATACGTTATTCAGAACAGCCTGCTCTGCTGCCAACTGTAATCTTTTAGTAATAGTAGTATATACTTTATAGCCGTCAGTATAAGCTCTTTCACCATAACGAATAATCATTTCCTGACGCACCATCTCAGAGAGGTAAGGAGCAGAAAAACTAATTTTTGGTGCATGGTAATGAGCTACTAAATGTTCAGTACTAGCCTGATCATACTGTGCCTGAGTAATATAATGCTCTTCTAGCATACGCATCAACACGACATTACGACGAGTGACAGCACGAATATTAGAATAAAGCGGGTTAAAGGTAGAAGGTGCTTTTGGCAAACCAGCAAGAGTAGCTATTTCACTTAAGCTCAGCTGACTAATATCTTTACCGAAGTAAACTTGTGCAGCAGAGCCTACACCATAAGCACGGTAACCTAAATAAATCTTATTCAGATACAATTCAAGAATATCGTCCTTAGATAACATTAGCTCAATGCGTAATGCTAAGAAAACTTCCTTGATCTTACGCATAATAGTACGTTCTGGACTTAAAAAAAAGTTTCTAGCTAACTGCTGAGTAATAGTACTTGCTCCTTGCGATACATGACCAGAAAGCAAAGCAATACATACGGCACGAAAAATACCAACTGGATCAACGCCATAATGCTCATAGAAGCGACTATCTTCAGTAGCAATAAATGCGTATACCATCACTGATGGAATTTGATTTAGTCTTAATGGGATTCGGCGTTTTTCGCCAAACTGAGCAATTAACTCACCATCCGCGCTAAAAACCTGCATCGGTATCTGTAGCCGAATATCTTTAAGTGTTGCAACATCAGGCAGCTCTGCCTCTATATATTTATACAGGCTAAAAACAGAGACTACTCCCAATAAAGTACAATATATCACAAAGATTAAAAAATACTTTATACACTTCACTTGAGATTTTCCATTTTCACATCACTACGCAATCTAGTTGCCACACGACATTATTAAGGAAAGTCAGATATACGCATATATTCTTTTATCCCTTATATGAAGATAAAAATGCTTAGCGCAAAATATATTTTTCAAATATAATAATCTATATTAATCAATCTTATTAAATGTATAAATAATCATGTACATTAATTGCCAAAAAAGTCACTATAATAAATAACAGCTATACTACTAATAATCACATAACCTACTACTAGTAACATTACGTCATAATCACCCAAAGTATCTTATAACCTAGTTTATAGAGATAACCCTAAAATAATATAATAATAGCATATAAAGCTACTAAAATCATATACCTCCTTACACATATAGTCATCAACTATTATGAGAATGATCTTTTAGGTAAATAAATGAAAAATATATTTCAGTACTTATATGAACACTTAATAGCTATAATATTAGCTTCGTTATTTATATTAAGATAATTATCAATTATTGATATCATTACATACAAAAAAGCAAGCTATGCTAATTACCGTATGTTAATATACTACTGCTAGGCTTATTATTCTAAATCAATTATGAGTGATAATTAACAGAATCATATAACGATATATGTTGCTAATAAAATATTTATATTTATAAATCATCACCCATAATAACTTAAGATTAGTGTTACAAGCGTTATATGCAAATACTATTAATTCAGTAAATAAAACCTAAAGATACTTAAGGGTATCTCCTGCTCTTAGTCTACTGCTGCTCGTTGCTAAATTACTTTTTACTTAATATCTATAAGTAATAGAAGCTTTCTTCAACAAAGACGACAGCTACATTTAGATAGGATCTTATGGTACATTTAGAGAACAATTGATATATTAAGCAAACCTATTCCCTTCACAACGCCATCTTATAACCCTGCTCTATACTATTTTACTGTATATGTTCTTGCTAAGACTAACATTATAATTATTAGTTATTCTAGTAGTATACCAGACTAACGTATAAACAAACTTACCACAAAAATTTATCTACTATCTTCAGCGCTAATATTTATTATATAGCATTGTAGATATAAACAGTAAAAGTCAATATAGGTTGAAGATATAAAAACATGATAGCATCACATATATAAAATAAATAGCATAAGCTATATAATAATTTTACAGTATATTATTAATTCCATGCTCCTCTTGCTACGAATTATTCTATTACAGGTTAACCTATAAAAATAATAGTAATTACATAGTCTTATTACTATTAAATAGTCGTTAACTAATTTAAATAGAAATTTAAATAACTATATCTATTATAAATAAATTTGCTATGTGAACAATGAACAATGAACAATGAACAATGAACAATGAACAATGAACAATGAACAATGAACAATGAACAATGAACAATGAACAATAAATATAGTCTACTAATATTTACCATGATTACATCGAGATAAATAAATAGTGTCTTACTACTTTATGCGTAGTAATAACTAAATTTATATAATGAATCATCATCAACAATATAATGACTAAGCCTGGTTCACTAGTATAAATTATCATTAGCTAACTAATCTAATTTAGGTAAAAAATAAGTATGCAAATAAACACCTATTATCGCGAAATATCTGCTATGTGCGCAAAAAATTAAATAATAACAATAGCGGTTTTTATCAGCATCATTAAATAATATTGATCCAGTAACACGTTAGCTCTAACAACAAACGCACTATTTTAATTACTATAAGATAGTGAACGTCAACTTACTTATTATAGCAACTTAGCTTAATGATAGTTGTTAAGTAGAAAGATAATAGGGAGCTAAGATTATAAATACTGATACTTAAAAATCCTAACTCCTGAGTATACAGTAGAATTCTTTTGTTAAACAAAAAACTATATAAATTCTAAAACACATAATAACAGATTGCTAATCCAATACACTACGCCAAGTATAGTACCACTTACAGCCAAGTAAAACAAATATCCCATTTAGATAAATAAAGCTAACAACAAATATAATCACTATTAATATCATTAACCTACAGAATCATAGTGGCTACTCAACGTAACAATAGAGAATGATGAGAACAAGTATTTATATTTTATTATCTTAATATTAGTCTGATGATATAATAATGCCCGTTAAGATTATGATTAAATTGCGTGCATCTTGGTAAATCTTTACAAAACTAAAACCAAGCACTGCAATAAAAACTAGTATAGAACGTCAATAAACCGTATCTACTCTGCTGCTGACATATGTATACTACTAGTACTCAACAATAAATATAAATTTTAATTAAATATTATGTAGTAATAACCACAGAACTTTAGTGCAGCTAATATATATTTACTATTAATACGCTTAAAGTATTGTGTTACAAATCTATTATATCAATAATATTATATATAAATATCAATAATCATCACCGGTAAACTCATCAAAATAAGCAAGATAAAATTAACACTAATAAATATTTTATAAAATAAAATAATGGCAAAATAACCAAATTTTATACTAAGTTATGTTGCTAAAAATCATAAAGTTAGCATAAAACAACATGTATAGCTACGATATTATATCACTATAATAAATATTTACACATAGAAGTAAATTACATAATAAAAGACAATAACTAGTAATATTTATTACTAACCCTAATTAAGTATTAGGACATCATAAAAATTTTGCACTGCTTAAATAATAGTTAAATATAATCTTCAATAATTAACTCTTTCCTGATAATAACTTTAACTATTAAATATTTAAATAATACTACTTTATTTATAAAGCATTCAACTCTTGTCACAGTATAGTAAAATATAATTTACTACATTATGTTATGTATATCTTCCTGAATAAATTGCTAATTAATAACTTGTAGTAATTTTCTATATTAATCTTTAGGTGCATAAAAATAGTAATATAATAAATTTATCCTAATTTATAAGATTCTAATCTTTTTTAGTGCAGATAAATCTTACTTTTAGCAGAAACTTTATAGTGACTGTATCAAACCAACCGCCTGATAAACCTGAGCTAGAGTATCCTGTGCACGAACACGCGCCCTATCAGCACCATCACACATAACCTGTTGTAAATAAGTTTCATCTTTGCGCAATTTATAATAACGTTCTTGTAGTGCGCTCAACGTACTAGAAACAGCTTCTGCTGCCACACTTTTTAGATTACCATACATCTTATCAATAAACTCAGCTTCTAATTGCGAGATACTTTTGTCTGTCATACCAGATATAATACTTAATAAATTAGATACGCCGGCTTTATTTCTTATATCATAACGAATTACCGGTGGCTCTTCGGAATCAGTTAGCGCATATTTTATTTTTTTAGCCACTGCGTCTGGGTCTTCTAAAAGATTAATAATATTATTAAGATTATCGTCTGACTTAGACATCTTCTTATGCGGCTCTTGTAATGACATCACACGTGAACCATACTTCGATATTAAAGGCTCAGGTACATTAAATACCTCACCATACAATGCATTAAAACGTTGGCTAACATTACGACTCAACTCTAGATGCTGTTTTTGATCTTGACCAACTGGAACGCAGTGAGTCTTGTATAATAAGATATCCGCAGCCATTAAAACGGGGTAACTAAATAGACCAGCATTAATATTTTCTGAATAACGCTTAGCTTTAGTCTTAAACTGAATCATGCGACTTAACTCACCGAAATAAATATAACAATTTAGAACCCAGGCTAATTGAGTGTGCTCTGGCACATGCGACTGCAAAAAGATAGTGCTCTTTTTTGGATCAATGCCACAAGCCAAGTATAATGCTAGTGTATCTAACGTAGCTTTACGTAATTGCTTTTCATCTTGACGCACAGTCATAGCATGTAAATCAACAATACAATAAATACAGTCAAAGGAATCTTGCATTTTAATCCACTGACGTAGTGCACCCAGATAGTTACCAATAGTTAATATGCCAGATGGTTGAGCGCCACTAAATACAATAGACTTGTTCATATTTAAATTCTTGATCCTTTCAAAAAAATAGCCTAAAATAGGCACAAATTAACGTAATATTGTAAAACATAGTCCAGATAAATCTAGGTAATCAGCTCATGGCAGGTTATATCTGTATTTTTAATTAATAAATCAACAATCTACATTCTACGCTAACTAAAAATCATTACCTTAATTTACTACAAAAATTGTTAACACAAATACCTAGAGTACTCATTCTTTACTCTAATAAGGATAGGTACAATCTTTGTATACCATTAGCACCATTACTCGCTAATGTAATATAATATCTAATATTAAAATAACTACTAAAACTAAAGAGATAATAATAAATAATTACGATTAATATCATTAGATAACCTGATAAAATAAGATAAAATCTATTTTACCGATAGAAATTAATAATTATAACTATCAACTTTTTATATATAAATACTATTGTAACATTTATGCAATTAGCTAACCTCCTATCCTCAAGCGATAGATACATCACGATATTAAATACATAACGGTATACTTATTACCGCATAAGTATATCAGCATCATACCTTAGTGCCTATATAGGCACAAATATCAAATACCACAATTATTGCAACTCTATCCCTACTAAGTTCAGGTCAATAATTAATGCACTCATAGCAAAAATTATCCTTAAGGTATCTTTTCCAGCTCACTACGCATATCACTTATCACTTTGCGATAATTCGGCTGACTAAAAATTGCTGATCCAACAACAAACATATCAGCACCAGCAGCGGCAATATCAGCTATATTATCAACTTTTACTCCACCATCTACCTCTAATCGAATATCACGTCCACTAGCATTAATAAGCTTATACACTTGACGTAACTTACCTAACGTACCATGCATAAATAACTGCCCACCGAATCCGGGATTTACTGACATGAGCAAAATTATGTCAACTTTATCCATTACGTAGTCAAGATAACTTAGCGGAGTAGCCGGATTAAAAACCAGACCGGCCTTACAGCCATGCTCTTTAATCAGCTCAATAGTACGATCAATATGTTCAGATGCTTCAGGATGAAAGGTAATATAATTTGCACCGGCATTAGCAAACGCAGGCACAATACGATCTACTGGTTTTACCATCAAGTGCACATCGAACGGCGCAGTAATACCATAATTACGCAATGCCAAACAAACCATCGGGCCAATAGTTAAATTAGGGACATAATGATTATCCATTACATCAAAATGCACTACATCGCCACCATCTGCAAGCATGCTAGCAACATCTTCACCTAACTGTGCAAAATCTGCTGATAGAATGGATGCAGAAATTAAAAAATTTTTCATCTCTATCTCCAAGCTCTGAAAAAACTAGAGTTTATACGCAAAGATATTTCATCCTTGCGTAATATAGCACTACAATCTCATCAACTTTACCACGTTTAAGGGTTATGCTACTGATAGTATGGAGCGCCTTTACTATATACAGAGAAGCATATTAATACTAATAACGCGTTAACTCAGTTTCATGACTAGAAATTAATACTAGAACTTAGTTCACTATAAAGAACTCATGCACTATTCACACTAAACCCTTGCTAGTCAATAATACTAAAATTATTAGTATAATATGATATGTAATAAATTGGCGGTGGATAATAAAAACACATAAGGCAGATCACAATACATGACTATACTACGTATTGCTTCTATCATATTAGAATAGTAATACTCACAAATAAAAATAACATAATATATTTTTAGCAAACTAATAAATCTTTTCATCAGAAAAGAAATTTCTTTTATCAAATAAAAATAAAAGGTATATTAAATTTATCGCACAAATTATAGTAACATAGGCTAATATAGCAGTAACAATTTAAGTATAAAAATAGCAACGCTTAATTATAAATATTAATATAAGCATCTAACTAAGCGTTAAATTATTTATGTCATGCAACAGATGCAACTAATCTGATTTATTAAATTCATTAATAAAAATACAAACAGCATGCACAAGATCATCAACATGCAACTTAATAATATTATTATATATTATTAATATCAGCAAATATAGATATCATGCCCTGCATTCAAAAAATAGACCCTCCCTTATAAATAACCATATTACGCAATAATAATACTTACTAATAACAACAAATCTTCTCTACTAAAGAATAACTTCCTATAGCCAATCTTAAAATGTACTATTCTCCTAATGTTATCAACTAACTACCTACTTATACTGTAGATTTAGCTTTATTTGGATATCAAACGCGCATATATAAATAATTTATTTTTTTAAACTCTTACTACGCCTTATATGCGGGACGCACCCAAGGTTTTTTTGCCTGCACATCAAGCGGTAAAGTTACTATAGCATGCTTTGCTTCCTTAGAAGAGGAATAGTGACCACTTACTAATATATACCAAGGTTTAGCATTACGCTGAGTGGAATATACTAAATAATGCTTTAACCTCTGTCTCTTTGCGTAAGCATATAGAGTATCTGGGCGAGTAGCACTACTAAGCTGAAGAGTATAGTAGTTCTTAACTATAGTACGCATAACAGTGCCATTCGTAGTGCCTACCTTTTTAGAAAATGATCCAGTAGTTGATAATTTATGGTGCATAATAGCCGGTTGATTAGTGGGTTTTACCTGAGGGGCACCGCCTTGAAGCGGGCGCATAGTTTCTTTTGTGGTCGCACTATTTATTGTTGTTGTTGACGCCTTTGTTGACATTACTTGCGTGGCCGTTTTTCCTGGACGCACCGCATTAAATTGACTTGGTTTAGAATGGAGAGTATCCGTTATATGACCTGGCAGCTGAGTATTCTGATGAGAAATGCCTGATGGGGACAACCGCTGATCTTGCGATACTGGGGAAGAAACAGACGGAATAGTAATACTCTGTGGCTGAGAGATTATCTTCACGCCATTATTACCACAAGCGTCCATGCTACCGTCTACCATATTGTTAGTACCTTGTACCGAAGTACTAGAAGAACTACTAGATAAATTCATATCTTTTGACGCTACATTTTTTAAACTTTGCTGCGCTATGTCATATTTAGGTGGTGTTTTCAGCGCTAAACCCATGCCAATCACTAACAATAACAATAACAAAATACCAATAGATATTATCAAACATTGACGCGACACAGAAAAACGAGACCCTATAACTCGTTGGTGCATGTGCATGGGACGACGATCACTGCTATCAGGTCTAAGATCATCTTCCGGTTTAATCCGATCCATCTGAAACCCTCTTAACTAGAAGCAAAAACCAGCTATTTCGATATTAGTCTATTAAACTAATAATAAAAAATAACACCAAATACACTTTGCGTTATGGTAAGATACTCTATGTTAGTAATATATTCTATGTGCTCTTTAAGCTACCTATATATTTATTGTTCTCACTTGACCTTATACCTCACTAGTATAAACGACCAATAATTAATTAATATCATTACCTATAGTACATCTCGACTTATGACACAACAAACATAATATTAAAATTTATATTCACTTTCCTTATATTAACTTTCATTAATAATTCATAAATCAATACATTATTATTCATGCCAAGCACGCAAATTCAACAAAATACTTTCATTTATACATAGAATACAAAATAATTTACTTAAAATACTAAAAGACACTTATTACAATACAGAATAGACGGATCTACAATAATTTTAATTAATTTAGCCTATTTTTTTGATGAAAAATGAAAACGATAATTAATGTCTATACGCATTACTACTTGCGCAAAGCTAATAACTTATAACTATACTACATAATAACTTATAACTATACTGCAATAGTATCACTAGTATCACTGATAACCGTTGGCAATATTAAGCACAACCCCAGTACCTTTTATTATATGCTATATAAACCTATATAGATAAAATAACATTTTAACGTCGTTAATCAAGCACTACAAGTCAATATACAGCAACAACGCTTACATATACTCTATTTTACTTATTAAGTAATAACTAGCCGCTCTAATAAAGTTCCCATAACCATTAACCATCACTATAGTAACCGCAATAACTAATTTTATATAATGATATATATAATCTATTTTACCTCTTATAACCATAAGCAAGCATGCCTTAATTCAGCACAACCCATAAATAATTTTTTGAGTTTATTAATAGTTACTCCACCTTCCCTCACATTCTTTATCTATCAGCTAGTGCGGTACAAAAAAAGTAGATCAAAACCTACATTAACTTCAAAACCACCCATTAAACAATATAAAAATATAAATATTATTTAAACTTAAACAAAATTTTTTATCAAAATAGTCATACACGTAATTCTTCTAGCTGGTCTAGAAGAAGATTAATACAATAGCAAAATTTGAAAATAGTTAAAATCAGCTACTCCTAGTAGGTTGATAAAATAAGTAAATTGATAAGATGATATTTTGCTAAAATAATGTTTATTAATTATTTATTACCAACAGCAAAGTCTACCTACAATTAGGACTATATAGTCATAGTCAGCAAATATATAGTCGCACCAAACAATATATAACCCAACCTAACATAATAGTAAATATTTCAATAAAATATACAGAACGATGATCACAAACTACAATAAAACTATCAGTTCACAGACCATATACTTAAATATATTAGCATCATATCAGGACTATGAGATGACGCAACAGCAATAATAATTCTTATGCAGCACTAAGAATACTTATTCAAGTACCGCTATTGATTTATGCTGCTTCGCATCAAGTAAAGTGCCTTATACCTATATCGCACTACTTGCTATAATGCCTTACTAACCTACTCTATCTAAGTAGATATATGCTAATGTTTGCAGTATTACTTGTTCGTCAATTCATTAAAGTTAAAAAGCTAAATCATGCAGCAACCTAATTACCGCAGCAATTGAGTAGTTCTCACACCCTAAAGATTATATGAATGCTATCTATATCATACATATATCCTAGTGTAGTTAATCCCTGCTGTCACAACAAAATTATCCTTTACACCTACTTCTAAAACAAATACAAAAACAACTATTAATTGTTCACTAACATATTAATGATCTGATTAGCTACTACTTTAGCACTTTGATCGGTAGTGCGAATAGTAACATCAGCAATTTCTTCATATAAAGGATTGCGTTCTTTTGCAAGAGCCTCTAACACTTCAAACGGAGGGGAATTAACCTGCAATAATGGACGTTTTTTATCGCGTTGAGTACGAGCTAACTGTTTCTCAATAGTGGTCTCTAAATAAATTACAACGCCGCGCGCAGATAAACGATTACGCGTTTCACGAGACTTCACTGACCCTCCACCAGTAGCCAGTACGATGCCTTGATTTTCCGTTAGTTCATTAATAACCCTTGCTTCACGGTCACGAAAACCTGACTCGCCTTCTACATCAAACACCCAACCTACATCAGCGCCAGTACGTTGCTCAATTTCTTGATCCGAGTCAAAGAACTCCATATTAAGTTGCTGAGCTAACTGACGACCAATAGTACTTTTCCCGGCGCCCATAGGTCCAACCAGAAAGATATTGCGTTTCTCTGCCATGTTTTTCGGTATTACTAAGACAATGCGTTAATATTAACCTGTCTCGCCAATTAACTTAGAGACGGGACCTAAACTAAAACCTCATAAGCTATAGTGGGAGATAAGATAAAATTATCTCAACACTTTTGAGTGTTTAGCAAAAATAAATAACCTCCTACAATACAGAAGGGAAAACTCATATCACTATACACATCTTTTGCCTATTTTTTTAAGCAAACTTGCTTAGCTTATGCATCGAAATATTCCTCCATCTTCTTACTAACTTTATGAAAGTCTCACTATTACCCTACTAACTCTGCAAATAAATATTACAATAAAAACATTTTACTATTAAATATGAGTTATCACTAGGTCACACTAAATAATACTAGATCACTACAGACTATACTTTTACTACTGTACCACTATTACCAACTGAGTCTTGAGGATATAAAGATCATAAAATATTTCACAAATTGTATATATTGAATTAAAAAATTTACAATCATCAGTAAAAAATTCAACTCTCTATGCTAGGATCTACCATTCGATACCTATGATCCAGAAGTTTTTCTATTTTAGAAGAAATGATAATAGCTTTTTACTCATTTCTTTAAAAACTATAACAAACATAATTAGGTCTATACAATGCATGACAATAATCAAACACGACTCGTTTGGATTAGCTTTCTTTCATACGCCCTTACAGGTGCTTTAGTAATTGTCACTGGTATGGTTATGGGAGATATCGCAAAATACTTTAACCTACCAATTTCCCATATGAGTAACACCTTTACTTTCCTCAATACCGGTATTTTGATAGCGATATTCCTTAATGCTTGGCTAATGGAGATTGTCCCACTAAAAAATCAATTTTTCTTTGGTTTTATCCTTATGATGCTTGCAATAATTGGATTAATAGTCAATAAATGGCTAGCTGTATTCTCTTTATGTATGTTTATACTTGGTATAGTCAGCGGTATTACTATGTCAATAGGTACTTTTTTGATTACCCATATATATACTGGCCGTCAACGTGGTTCTCGTTTGCTATTAACCGATTCTTTCTTCAGTATGTCTGGCATGCTTTTTCCAATTATTGCTGCTGCTTTGTTAGAGCATCACATTAATTGGTATTGGATTTATGCTTGTATAGGACTGCTATACCTTGGCATTTTTTTACTAACATTATCTACTAAATTTCCAGTTCTTGTTAAAAACAAAATCAAAGTACAAGAACCTATTGCTAAAGAAAAATGGGGTATTGGAGTATTTTTCTTATCAATTGCCGCATTATGCTATATCCTTGGTCAACTAGGCTTTATTCAATGGGTACCGGAATATGCAATTAAATCATTTAACATGAGTATTAACCAAGCAGGAAAACTAGTAAGTAATTTCTGGATGTCTTATATGATTGGCATGTGGGTATTTAGCTATATACTACGCTTTTTCGATTTACAGCGTATCGTCACTATACTTTCTTTACTATCAACTATAGCGATCTATCTATTTATCAATACTAAGAACTTATATTATTTAAGTTATTACATATTAGCTTTAGGCTTTGTTTCTAGCGCAATCTACACCACATTAATCACACTAGGTTCACTGCAGACTAAATATTCCTCACCAAAAATAGTTAACTTTATTCTAACTTGCGGCACTATTGGTACCATGTTAACATTTATAGTAACTGGTCCTATTGTAGAAAAAGGTGGTGTACACGCAGCACTAACTACAGCAGCTGGTCTATACGCAATGGTGACCGTAATATGCATATTGCTTGGTTTTGTAACAAAGCATCGCCATTATAATAACCATATTACATATTAACCTAACTATTAGATATAATTAGGTATATAAAAATTATTATATAGCACACAGCGCATTGGTCATTAAAAATTTATTTAGCTTATAGCCAATGCGCAAGCTATAAGATATTATTTTTTAAACATTATTTACTAATTTTCAACAACCACTTCAAACTCTATAAATTATAGCATGATAACTATCATATTAATTACTTTCATACCTAGCCATCACTATGAATTAATACATACTGATAATTTATAAAAACAAATCCATTGATTATTGTTGGTTTACGCACTTCTTTATCGATAATAATAGTATTTTCTATGCCAATGCAATTAGGTTTTAATATTTAAGCACATTAATAATTCGGTGAACAGATTCTTATTAATAGCTAATAATATCTCTTAGTACCCTCATAATTAATAGTAATTCTCATGCCATTTAGTATCTATCAAATCAAGGCATTAGGATATCTTACGAAGCTTAACTAAGCGTGCGTAATACAGAGCCGTTACGTCCAAGAAAACATTAGTATCAACTTTATTATATTTAATTTGCAAACATTTTAACCTATGGGTAAATAAAAATGTATAGCCGTATAGGCTATAGAGTTTAATCTCAATAAACTTACTAAATTATTTATAAAATATTACAGTAACTTTACAAACAACTTTTGCAAAACCTAAATACTGTACTCTTAATATCATTCAAAAAAACATCAACACAACCATAAAGCTGAATAGATTTATATAAACGTATAACTTTTTCACTCTGTTGATTTTGAATTAATACTGCAACAAAGCCTATAACAACATATTACAGTATGTAACATAACATACTAGCTTTTTACCTTAGTAAATTTATATAATCTTCAGAGAAGATTTATAAATAAAACAATGAATATAAATTATTTAAGATTAAAATTTTTTGTAATAGTTTGAAAAGTATTAGTTATTAACTTATAATATTATATTATAAACGTAAATATTCTAAATGCAGACTACTACAATCAATAATTTTATATATATAAATAATAAAAATATATTATATGTAATTACCAAAAATAAATCTTTCTGGTAACGCAATGAAATTATTAACAATGATAATTTATATCATAGTTCTTTCACCTACATAAACTATGCATATTTATCCCATTACCTAATGACAGTATAATAACATTACAGATCACTTATCTTTTTCTGGTCCAGACCACTCATCACTAAAATAACAAGTATTAATATTGGTATTAAGAATTTATCTTGGTCAGTGCCATAACACTACTACTAGACACATCACATTTTTAAATATTTTAAGAAGGTAAATCCAAACTTATAGTATTAACTATGCGCACCGATTTAATATTTTATCTTATAATTATTGATTTAAAAATTAATAGTTATAATTTATTTACTCAATAATTATTAACAATATATAATTCAAGATATATAACTTAACATTATCATACTAACGCAATAGTATGGTATACTCCACAGTTACCTTGCACTATTCATCTAAGCAAATTAGAAATATTTTAAAAATTATTATTTTTTTCTTACTAACGTTATCAACTAAACTACAAACTAATCTATTATATAATAATGTACTAAAAACTACTTATGTATACATCTGTAGTCTTATTTTAATTATATAATAACCTTTACGATAGTTTTTGTTTCAAGTTATTATATAATAATTCATTAATACTGCTTAAGAATATTTAAAGCAACCCTCCAAACACAGGAAAATAGATGAAATCTTTGTTTAAGATTACGCTTCTAGCAACTATGATAATTTTAACTATACAAAAGACTCACGCCACTGCTGATAATCAAAAAACACAAAAAAATATTACATTTAAAAATGATAATGATCAAGCAGCTTACGCACTAGGTGCTTCTTTTGGACGCTATATCAATCATTCCCTAAAAGATCAAGAAAAACTGGGTATTAAACTAGATAAAAATCAATTTATTTCTGGTATTCAAGATGTTTTTGATAATAAAAATCAGCTCAGCGATACGGATATCGAGCGAACCCTACAGAATTTTGCGGCACGCGTTAAATCTGCTGATCAAGTGAATATAGAGCGAGAAGCAAAGCAAAACGAAACCAAAGGTATTAAATACCGTGACTTTTTTGCTAAAATACAGGGAGTGGAAAAAACTCAATCTGGTCTTTTATATAAAATAGAAAGACCGGGCACTGGTGTTATACCAAAAGATAACGATACTATTCTCGTTCATTATAATGGTACTTTAATTGATGGTACAGAGTTTGATAATTCTTACACCAATGGCAAGCCATTATCATTTCGTTTAAATAATGTGATTCCAGGCTGGACTGAAGGACTAAAATACATCAAAAAAGGTGGCAAAATTAAACTAGTTATCCCTCCAATCTTAGCCTATGGCAAGATTAACGTTCCTGGTATCCCAGCTAATTCTACGCTAGTATTTGATGTTGAATTATTAGATGTACAAGAAGCACCGCAAGCAGATACTAAGGCAATTAAAGAAGATGCCAATAAAAAATAATAATAGCTATGACCCTATAAAGATATTATTAATGCTTACGCCAGACTTTTATATATAGATCACCTTACTTCCATCTAAGATAGAGTTTGATATTTATATATTTATACTTAATATACATTGACTCTATTATTGTACAGTATTGTTAATCTTATTATCTATACTAATTATCTATACTAATTATCTATACACATACTAACCCTAAAACAAGATTACTAAAATTATACCATTATATGCATAACATCTTCTATTTTCTTTAATCATTATATTTTATAGCTCATGAATAAATATATTATAATTATCTTATTGTATTCTTTAGATTAAGGAGATAATATAAAAATTTAAATACAAATGATTTATAAATTAGTGATCATGATCACAAATAATATCTGTGATATAGTTATACTCTAAATTACATACTAACTTACTTAGTAATTATATCTATTTTAAAAATCAGATGAATAATCTCTAATATGAAGACTACAAGGCCTTAAGATAAGCATAAAGACGCTTACATATTAATCAAATAATTAAAAAACTAATACTGCATTATTCTTTAATCTAAATAGTTGATAATTGATTAAAACTATATGAATTACAAATATAGTCTTAAGGAAAGAACTGCGTCCTATATACTTATTAATTATAAATTATAAACTTTAAACAACTATTGCTTTTACAAACTTCAGTGATTTACCCTAAATATATTAGATATCCAGTAATATACTATAATAGACATATAGCAAAACCATAATCCTTTCAATCTATCTTACTCTATAAAACAAGAAGTTAACTTGACACACTACTAATCAACATAAGGCATAAGAACTCAATACCTTACAGGTTAGTACTCATAGCTTCCCAACCTACTTCCAGTTATGTAATAATGTGCATTTACATGATTGGCTTAATAATTTTAAGTGCGTATATATGATTAGTCATTCATTAACTACGTGCAATCCTTCTCCCTGTAATATATAAAGTAATTAAAACTTAGATATTATGGCCTTATTCCTTCTGTAATATTAAAAAATAGATTCTTCTAACCAAAGTTAATATAGTTTACTAGATAGATGATTTTTAAGCATAAAAAGCATGAATTTAGACGCCTATCACTAACTATTAGCTGCATTAACGTGCTATATTACATATAAAACTACGGCACCTTTAGTTAACTACTTTGTTAAACGCTTACTTAGCAATAGACATTGCAAACACTTTTCAATGAAAACTATTACATATATCATTTAAAATATATTTTAGTTGATTTATGTAACCTAAATCATTAGTTACAATTACACCCAGATATCTACATCTAGTACTAATGATATCAGTTCAATGCAATTAGATATAGATCTAATCTACCCGAAGTCTCATATTTAAAATATATAGCAATAACAATCACCTAAATAATTTTATAAGAGTTGTTAGCCAATATATTCCAATAATAGAAACACCCGATTATCAAAACTTAAATTACAAATTTAACAATCTTTAGCTCTGCTACAGAGCTTATTATTTTACTCAACTTAAATAAAATTTGGTAAATACCTCAAAACTTAATAAAAATACCTCTAAAAAATAAACTAAGACTATTCTCAGTATTCTTTATATTATGTATGTATCTATACTGTTATTACTCTGTAATATTATTACACTAACATTAATACATAGCTTTTATAATCTTAAAAACATATTACTTAATAACTTATTAATAAATTAATTAATAAATAGTTATCGGGGAAAACGTAAGATCCATACAAAAATCATTCAAAAAGATAGGATTTTTTAATTATATAATATAAAGTAATTTATTAAAAATAAAAACAAAATATATTTATATTAACATAAAAATATAAACTAAAATCTATACCAGAAATATCTTAATTACGTCATTAATATAAACAATCTATTTTAATATTATATTATATATAATAATATTATATTATATATAATAAAATCCTAAAAAACACACTGCTTATATTTAAGAAAAATAATAACAAACAAATATAGAGCATAAATAAATTAATGATACATAAATTAACAGCACGATATATAATAAATTAACTATAAATAAAAACTGCATAGATATTAAAAAATAAAATAAAATACTATTGCAATCTATAACTATTAAACATGGCAAATTATTTTTAATCAAGCAAATTATACTAATAACTAACAAACATAAATAATTATAATAACAAGCGCAATTCACATTATTAAGATTTTTGAACGACTAGTTAAAAATCTAACAAGCAGTATCTCTAATAATGAAAAAAGAATAAACTTTATCGCCGCATAACTAAAAACATTAAATATTGAGATATTTTCCGATCTTAACAACAACCATTAAAATAATAAATATATGTATACAATATCGTAATATGTATACAAGATATAATAAAATATATTTTAAAATACAATAAATTAAAACTTTATTTTCATGAAATAACAAAACCAAAAGTAATCTATATCAACATATAACTTACAGAGTCAATACAAATTATATTAAACGTATCGTCTTAAATTAGATGACCTAACTACTAAGTAAAATAATACGTACTAATATCACAAAAAATTTACTAAAATGAAAAAATTAACCTATAAACCATAGAACTATTGAGTGGTTTTGTAACTAACTTGAAACTTAAAGGTACATACTTAACCTACTTAATATAACAGTTATATAAATATATTAATACATACTACCAATCAACCCCTGCTAAATCTATTTAACTCGGCTCATAATTTTATTATACATTATCATTAAAGTTTAGCAATAATAGGAAAAAGTATTCATACTAGTAGGAAGATTATGATACCTCATAAGAGGTGCTCGCAAAAATAAAATCAATTAGGCATAAGATTACTAAGTAGTCATATACTTAACTAAAGTAATAATATTACAAAACTAATCAACCAGTATAGTAACAGGAATGTATAGTATTTTAAAAAAAATACTATACTGAAAAATAATCTTTATCATATGCAACTGAAATCCAACAAATACAGAGGCTTTTTATCAACATAATTATTATCTAGCGCATGAATTATTTTGATTCATACTGTATTATAAAATATACATATTTAAGTATAACAGTCTACCTACATGCAGTATGATTCTTAGTCTCTGTAGAGACTATATAATACTTCATCGTAATATATTACCTTCATTTACTAATGAACATATATATCTTAAATAAGTTTAAAATTAGCAGATTAATAAATTTAGTTCCGCAGCAACAACCCAGTAACGCTCTGTCCTAATGATACAAACCATAAAATAAAAATAAAACCATCTAACAAAAACTAAAATAAAGAAATAATAGAAATAAAACTACTTCTTTAAAAAGCAGGATAAAAATCATGCATCATACGCTATGTAATCTACAATGAATACGCGAAAACAGCGGCCAAGTAACTAATCATGATCTTAGATTATTTGAAACATTAATTTACTCTTTTAGAAAGTATTTAAATTTTCTATATGTATATAAAATACATTTATGAAACTAATTAATATTAGACCCCTAAAAAACATTAGTGATTTCATAAAGATAAATTTTAATCTGCTATTATCATAGCTTGCATAAAATTTTACGAACATATATACAAAAATACCTTATTTGATTCACTTATTCTCTTTTATTAAGAATTTTAACTATAAAGTCTAGCACTTACTCCTAAAAAATGAATGCTAATAGTATATTAGCTAATAATGTCAACATAAATAAACGCACTTAATTAGATATTAAAAAATACCTAAAATGAGTGATCGATTATATTAACCACTATAATTATATGACTTAAATATACATCCAATTATCTAATATAACATAACAATCTCTTAGATAACATAACAATCTCTTAGGAGCAATCATTGGCACTAAATTATTGTTTATTAGTCACCGGCCCGGCCTATGGAACTCAGCAAGCTAGTAGTGCTTATCAGTTCTCCTTAGCCTTATTAGCCCAAGGGCACATAATATCTAGTATATTTTTTTATCATGAAGGCGTACTTAACGCTAACAAACTCACTGCTCCAGCCAGTGATGAATTTGATTTAGTGCGGGCATGGAAACAATTGGCAGAGCAACACAGTATCACTCTTAACGTCTGTATTGCAGCTGCATTACGACGTGGAGTTACTAATGAACAAGAGTCGAGGAAACAAGGTCTATCGGAAACCAATTTGCAGCCTGGTTTTACCCTTAGTGGATTAGGTGCATTATCAGAAGCATTACTTAGCAATGATCGGATAATACAATTTTAAGCATATCATTACATACATATTTTTAGTAACATACTAATTAATTATTTACCTTTAATTCATAAAGCGATAGCAAAACACCCAAAAAAACTAATAATATACTAGATAATTAAGACACATTTATTTATATAACGCTACCTAAGTTACTTAAAATAGATACAAACTATTTATATTACAGTATAAAATACACAGTATATAGTATGATTTTAGTATAATTATTAAGAAGTATAATTATTAAGAGATGGCATGAAACGAATTGCTTTTATTTTTACCCATGGACCACACGGCAATGCTGTTAGCAGGGAAGGATTAGATTCATTATTAGCAACTTCAGCATTGAGCGAAAATTTAGGCGTATTTTTTATTGGTGATGGCGTATTGCAATTGTTACCAGAGCAACAACCAGAAAAAATTCTGGCACGTAATTATATTGCTACTTTTGGTATATTATCACTATATGATATCCAGCAGTGTTATTTATGCTTGATTTCATTACAGGAGCGAGGATTAAGTCAGGTAACACGCTGGATAATAAATACTGAAATTCTAGCTCCAGCTGAATTACGATACAAACTAGCAAATTATACCACGATGATAACTTTTTAGTCAGAAAAATTTAATGCTATATACTCTCAGCCATTCTCCTGCTCAATGTGACTTACCTGCATTATTACGCCTAATAATGACAGGTGACTCCATACTACTATTACAGGATGGAGTACTAGCTGGAATATCTGACAGCACCTACCTTAAATTATTATTTAACACCCCAGCGTCCTTGTATGCATTGCAAGCAGACCTAGAGGCAAGAGGATTAGTGAGTTATGTATCAAAAAAAATCACTATCATTGAATATCATCACTTCGTTACACTGACTGAAAAATATCACTCTCAAATAGCATGGTAATTACAGTGATGCCGTATATTTCTTGACACCTTTTTATGGCAATAATAAAATTTTATATCCTCTTATTATTATAAATAATGCATACTACGAGGATTTATTAAACGCTTATGGAGCAAGTATGCAGCAAAAATTAGGAGCTTTAAATGACAACAATTAATCAGCTAGTTCGTAACCCTCGTTCCGTAAAGGTCGCTAAAAGTAATGTTCCAGCGCTAGAAGCTTGTCCTCAAAAAAGAGGCGTATGTACTCGTGTATACACCACAACCCCCAAAAAACCAAATTCTGCACTACGTAAAGTATGTCGTGTGCGTTTAACTAACAGTTTTGAAGTAACATCGTACATAGGTGGAGAGGGTCACAACCTACAAGAACACTCTGTTATTCTAATCCGTGGGGGGCGTGTTAAAGATCTTCCAGGTGTACGTTACCATACAGTTCGTGGCGCACTTGACTGCTCCGGTGTTAAAGATCGTAAACAAGCGCGTTCTAAGTACGGCGTGAAAAAACCAAAGGCTTAATAACTCTACGTTAAGTAAAGCCAAATATTTTAACTTTAATATCAAAATAAACTCATAGAGTTTTAGATAATTCCGAATTAATAGTGGAGTATTTCCATGCCACGTCGTCGCGTAATCGGCCAACGTAAAATATTACCAGATCCTAAGTTTGGATCTGAACTGTTAGCTAAATTTGTAAATATTCTAATGGTAGACGGTAAGAAATCAATTGCCGAAACCATTGTCTATACAGCGCTTGAGAATATATATAAGCGCTCTGGTAGAAATCATCTAGAAGCTTTCGAAATAGCTCTCGATAATGTTCGTCCAACGGTAGAGGTAAAGTCTCGGCGCGTTGGTGGCTCTACTTATCAAGTACCGGTTGAAGTCCGTCCAGTACGCCGTAATGCTCTAGCAATGCGCTGGATTGTTGATGCTGCCCGTAAACGTGGTGATAAATCTATGGCACTACGTTTAGCGAATGAGCTATCTGATGCGGCAGAGTATAAAGGTGCCGCTGTTAAGAGGCGTGAAGACGTTCACCGAATGGCCGAAGCGAACAAGGCATTTGCCCACTACCGCTGGTAATTGTTGCGCAATAGTTGTGCTAACTAAGCGACAGCTTAAAAACTAATACGCCTAACTTAACTGTGCGTGAGTGCCTGAGGCAATGAGGAATGAAATGGCCCGTAGAACACCTATTGAGCACTACCGTAATATCGGTATCAGTGCTCACATTGACGCCGGCAAAACTACCACTACAGAACGTATTCTGTTTTACACTGGTGTAAACCATAAAATCGGTGAAGTCCATAACGGAGCGGCCACAATGGACTGGATGGAGCAAGAGCAGGAGCGCGGTATTACTATCACTTCAGCCGCTACTACTGCTTTTTGGTCTGGTATGGCTAAACAATTTAAACCACACCGCGTAAACATTATAGATACTCCAGGTCATGTAGATTTTACTATTGAAGTAGAACGCTCGATGCGTGTTCTTGATGGCGTAGTTATGGTTTATTGCGCTGTAGGTGGTGTACAGCCACAGTCTGAGACTGTATGGCGTCAAGCTAATAAATATAAAGTTCCACGTATTGCATTCATTAATAAAATGGATCGCATGGGCGCTAACTTCCTAAAAGTTGTTGAACAAATTAAATACCGTCTAGGGACTAACCCAGTGCCATTACAGCTTGCTATCGGCGCAGAAGATAAGTTCACTGGTGTTGTAGATCTAGTGAAAATGAAAGCTATTAATTGGAACGATGCTGATCATGGTGTAACCTTTAAATACGAAGATATTCCAGCAGATATGGAGGAAATAGCTGAAAAATGGCGACAAAATTTAGTTGAGTCCGCAGCTGAAACCTCAGAAACGCTAATGGATAAATACTTAGATAGCAAGGAACTAACCGAGATAGAAATCAAAAAAGCGCTGCGGCAGCGTGTACTTAACAACGAAATAATATTAGTTACTTGCGGCTCCGCTTTTAAAAATAAAGGTGTGCAAGCACTGCTCGATGCAGTTATTGAATACCTACCAGCACCAACAGATATTGCTCCAGTCAACGATATTCTTAACGACGGAAAAAATGTAACCACTATTCGTTACTCTGATGATAAAGAGCCATTTGCCGCTTTAGCTTTTAAAATTGCTAACGACCCATTTGTAGGCAACCTAACATTTTTCCGCGTATATTCTGGCGTAGTCAGTTCTGGTGATACTGTAATGAATTCAGTAAAAAATGCTCGTGAGCGTCTGGGTCGTATCGTGCAAATGCACGCTAATAGACGCGAGGAAATAAAAGAGGTACGTGCAGGTGATATTGCAGCTGCGATCGGTCTCAAAGATGTCACTACCGGTGATACTTTATGCGATCCAAATAATTTAATTCTTTTGGAGCGTATGGAATTCCCTGAACCAGTGATTTCCGTAGCATTAGAACCAAAAACTAAAGCTGACCAAGAAAAAATGGGATTAGCATTAGGGCGCCTAGCAAAAGAAGACCCATCATTCCGCGTATGGACTGATTCAGAGTCATGCCAGACCATCATCGCCGGTATGGGTGAACTTCATCTAGATATCCTAGTTGACCGCATGCGTCGTGAATTTAATATTACAGCAAATGTAGGTAAACCACAAGTTGCGTATCGTGAAACTATTCGTGAAACTATTAAAGATGTAGAAGGTAAGCACGCCAAACAATCTGGTGGTCGCGGTCAATATGGTCGAGTCGTGATTGATATGATCCCACTAAAACCTGGTGGTGTAGGCTACGAATTTATTAATGACATTGTAGGTGGTGTTATTCCCAAGGAATTTATCCCAGCAATTGATAAAGGTATACAAGAACAACTAAAGTCTGGACCTTTAGCTGGCTACCCAGTTGTTGATATCAAGATCCGACTACACTACGGCTCTTATCACGATGTAGATTCTTCTGAACTAGCATTTAAATTAGCTGCTTCTATTGCATTTAAAAATGCATTCAAAAAAGCCAATCCAGTTTTGCTAGAGCCTATAATGAAGGTTGAGGTTGAAACTCCTGAAGATTACATGGGTGATGTAATTGGTGACCTAAACCGACGACGCGGTATAATAGAGGGCATGGATGATACTCCTACAGGTAAAACTATTCGTGCACAAGTTCCACTATCTGAAATGTTTGGTTATGCTACTGATCTACGCTCTCAGACCCAGGGCCGTGCTGCATACTCTATGGAATTTTTAAAATACGCTGAAGCACCGCATAATCTCGCTATGGCAGTTATCGAAGCCCGTGGTAAATAAGTTTACGGGTTTAACTCATTTATCCTATACTTTCTTTAAAAAAGAGTATAATAGTAAGGAATATAACCTTGTCTAAAGAAAAATTTGAACGTTCTAAATTACATATTAACGTTGGTACTATTGGCCATGTTGACCACGGCAAAACTACATTAACAGCTGCCATTACCACTGTTTTAGCTAAAACCTATGGTGGTTCTGCGCGCGCCTTTGACCAAATTGATAACGCGCCGGAAGAAAAAGCGCGTGGTATTACCATCAAT
Source organism: Serratia symbiotica str. 'Cinara cedri' (assembly GCA_000238975.1). GTDB lineage: Bacteria > Pseudomonadota > Gammaproteobacteria > Enterobacterales > Enterobacteriaceae > Serratia_D > Serratia_D symbiotica_A. Next base: position 1,504,353 of record CP002295.1, read on the forward strand.
ACCTCTCACGTTGAATATGACACCTCCGCGCGTCACTATGCACATGTTGATTGCCCTGGTCACGCGGACTACGTAAAAAACATGATCACTGGAGCTGCTCAAATGGACGGGGCTATCCTTGTGGTTGCTGCAACTGATGGTCCGATGCCTCAGACCCGTGAACATATTTTATTAGGTCGTCAAGTTGGGGTTCCTTTTATCATAGTATTTATGAATAAGTGCGATATGGTTGATGATGAGGAACTACTAGAACTAGTAGAAATGGAAGTGCGTGAACTACTATCTGCGTATGATTTTCCTGGTGATGATCTACCAGTAATACGCGGTTCCGCACTAAAAGCTCTGGAAGGAGATGCGGAGTGGGAAGCTAAAATCATAGAACTAGCTAACCACCTAGACAGCTATATCCCGCAGCCAGAACGTGCTGTCGATAAGCCATTCCTTCTACCTATTGAGGATGTATTTTCAATTTCTGGTCGTGGTACAGTAGTGACCGGTCGTGTTGAGCGTGGCATTATTAAAATTGGTGAAGAGGTTGAAATTATTGGTATTAAAGATACCGTTAAATCTACTTGCACAGGCGTTGAAATGTTTCGTAAGCTATTAGATGAAGGTCGTGCAGGCGAGAATGTGGGTATTTTATTGCGTGGTATTAAGCGTGAGGATATTGAACGTGGGCAGGTTCTGGCAAAGCCAGGGTCCATTAAACCACACATAAAATTTAATTCAGAGGTATATATCCTAAACAAGGAAGAGGGTGGTCGTCACACACCATTCTTTAAAGGCTATCGCCCGCAATTCTACTTCCGTACTACTGATGTTACTGGTACTATTGAACTACCAGAAGGTATTGAAATGGTTATGCCTGGCGATAATGTAAATATGATTGTTAACCTAATCCATCCAATTGCTATGGATGACGGCCTACGTTTTGCTATCCGTGAAGGTGGTCGCACTGTTGGTGCAGGCGTTGTTGCGAAAATTATTGCTTAATCTTCTATAGTTTTAAAAAGACACTCCGGTGTCTTTTTATGCTAGTCTTTAATAACATGTTACTCACTGAGACTTATTGTCTGTGGCAATGGGTCTCCTTGAGCAACGAGTTCTTCCCTAAAATACCTAATTTTAATAAACAACATATTTCTTATATTACACTAAAAATATAATTTTATTGGATAATTACGTAGATATAAAATTTATATATCATGTAAATTAACCCACAATAGATAATCTAGTTTCCATGCTATTAACGAAGTATTATACATTAGTATAAATAATATATTCATAATAATATTATATATGAAAGTTAATTCTTAATATCCATTATACTATTCAGTATTACGTTAACTTTGATTAAATATTTCACATAGATACCACAATGTATCAATATATTATTCTGGTAATCAATATACTTAATACTACTTACGCTATTAATAATAGCGTTAACTTTTATAAATTTATGCTTAATATTTTTGTATCTATTATATAATTTAGTAAAATTAAATCACTAGGTATTATATTCATAATAATCTATAATTGCCATAATGTGGCACTAGCGCAGCTAATATTCTATATTTTCAAGTGGTAGTCATAAATTATAGTATCGCTGCTCTTAAAACTACACATATCACATCAATAAGATGTATAAGAGTATTATTAAGATATCATTACTATAGCTGCGCAAGATACTATCATTATAGTATATGTCGTACTATCAAGCACTAACCCTAACCTAAGCTGGATCCAGATTTATTTTCTTTAACTTATATTATTAAACACAAATTTTTATTAACAGCATTGTAATATTTAAAACTAAATTAAAACAAAATAGACAAAAAGTAATAAAATTTATTAATATAATAAGAGTAATTATTTAGCCTATACAAGTATACACTAAATGTCATAGTGATATACACGTAACGCTATAGTGAAGTCTAAAATATTAAACCCAATCATAAAAGATAATAAATAATATATCTACACCTAACCTACATAGTAATAATTTAATACACTAGGAACCAGTATACTAGTAATATAAATGCAAAATTTATAGATGGTATCAATAGACGCAACATAGTTACTCAAAATTAGTTACTAAAAATAACTACTAGTTAATATTCTAAGTATGCAGAATACATACAGACTACTGAAAGTATACTAATAATACTAATAATACAATTGTTCTTATATATACTGATAATATAGTATTTATCTCTACTAAACCATACAGTTAGTAAACTCAATTCATGCTTCACACGTATTGTCAACAACCAGATAGCAAACCCTTATATACTGACAGCATCACTCTATTTTAAAAATTAGCTCTAAAATTAAGTATAGATCCATCCAAGAACAATCAATCTCAATCTACCTAACACACTAAAATTACAAAACAAACTAAACACAACAAGGCTTTAACTTGAGTTTTTATTGTTACTAATAGTCTCAGGAAAAATTTGCTTAGTTTTTTAATATCTAACGTAGTCTTAGTAACTAAAAGCAATTAAGCTGGCAATATACTTATCACTAAAACCCGAAAGAATGCAATACTAAGTACTTAGAACATCTTACGCACTAATTGATATTAAATTACTAGTTTTTATATTTTCTTTCTAACCCTACAGTAACCTGTTAAGATAAATATCTTTCATGTAATAATTAAAGATAAAAGCTATACTTAATATAAATATATCTATACCTAAAAATATGTATTATTACGTAGTATGTCCTATCGCTTTACGTCTCTAGACTATCCTCTAAGATAGTCTCTTAAATTTAATATCGTGCTTATCATTTAAAACTAATGAATATATTTAATAAACATCACATACAAACCTATACTTACAACCCCCTAAATCAAACAAGTACTTTGTTTGATATTACACTATAATAGTTTTCTGAACCGGAGGAGAATGATTACGTATAATGCTTTTAATCCTTACGCTAAGTAACAAGCTGTACCTATCTGAGTCAATAAAATGCTATATGTACGATATCATCGATTACCTGAATATCGTGACTACCAGTAGTTACGAGATTTTAAATAATCTGTTTATTGACAAATCACCTCAAAACTCATACATGTAGGCATCATAACTGCATGATTACTCATTTTTTAAATAGCTACCTAATAAATATAAAAAATTAGATTACATAATTAATTAATCAGTTGTTGACTATAACCAATATCATGGGATAATTATGAATTAATGGGACCCTTAAAGAAGAAGGATTACTCACTATTTATCACTTAATATCTTAGTAACTTAAGTTAGGCAGAAAAGTAATTATTTAACCACTACTAATATATGTGCATACAATTCTGACAATAGAAGACGCATATTATATCACTAGTTATTATAATGATAATATAAAGGTTTCTCTTAGTATGCTACTCATACCGATTACCTAAGGTAACAACTGTATAACACTAACCCCGTAAAGGCTATAAAATTAGCATATTAGAGAGGCATAGAATTAACGTAAGTAATCACTAAGTGGAACACTTTATAACCTTATCCTTAACCAAGCAGCTCTATTGTCAAATAAACCTAACAGTATAAGTAATGTTTGCACTAATAATAAATAAACTATTAATTTAATTATTATTGATAATTCTTAGATTAGTAACATTAAGGAAGAAATAGAAAGAAGGAGCACTAATAGCTTATCAAGCTTATCTCCGATAAATCATTAGCCCTTCTAGGTTAGAATAATTAGTAATAAATTAGCGATAATAAAGATATCTTAAGCATATCCTTAACTTCAGCTTGCTTCCTATTTTATTTTGCGTATGATCTATGAGTACCTCAAATGAATCAAAATAGATCTGATTTTAGTTAGTCTGTCGTATGACAGATAGTTTAAAAAACCTAAATAATACTCCCGATATGGGAGTTATATATTACAATTACGCTCCCCCATCAATAGAAATGGGCGTGAGTATTATTTTCTATATTTATAAATAATTGGAGCTCTGGTCTCATGCAGAACCAAAGAATCCGTATCCGCTTAAAAGCATTTGATCACCGTCTGATTGATCAATCAACTACAGAAATCGTCGAAACTGCTAAGCGCACAGGTGCGCAAGTTCGCGGTCCTATTCCGCTACCAACTCGCAAAGAACGCTTTACTGTTCTCATTTCCCCACATGTCAATAAAGACGCGCGTGATCAATATGAGATTCGCACTCATAAACGCCTAGTTGACATTGTTGAGCCAACCGAGAAAACCGTTGATGCACTTATGCGCCTAGATCTAGCGGCGGGCGTAGATGTACAAATTAGCCTAGGTTAATTAGGTCATTGAACAATTGCGAGGTTGAACCAATGATTGGTTTAGTTGGTAAAAAAGTAGGCATGACACGTATATTTACTCAAGATGGCATTTCTATTCCGGTAACCGTAATTGAAATTGAAACAAATCGTGTTACTCAGATTAAAGACCTAAAAACCGATGGTTACCGTGCTATTCAGGTTACTACTGGTTACAAAAAATCTAACCGTATTACTAAGCCAGAATCTGGCCATTTTGCTAAAGCTGGCGTTAAAGCTGGTCGTGGTCTATGGGAATTTCGTCTTGAAGACAGCCAGGAGTTTATAATAGGTCAAGAAATTAATGTAGAAATGTTAGTTGCATTTCAAAAAGTCGATGTTACTGGTACTTCTAAAGGTAAAGGTTTTGCTGGCACTGTAAAGCGCTGGAATTTTAGTACCCAAGATGCAACTCATGGTAATTCCTTATCTCACCGCGTGCCTGGTTCTATTGGTCAGAATCAAACTCCAGGTAAAGTATTTAAAGGTAAGAAAATGGCTGGCCAACTAGGTAACGAACGTGTAACCATTCAAAGTATGGACATAGTACGTATCCATGTTGAACGTAACCTACTGCTGGTTAAAGGTGCTGTACCCGGTGCAACTGGAGGCGACCTTATCGTAAAACCGGCCGTGAAGGTGTAAGGAGATAGGAATGGAATTAGTATTAAAAGATGCACAAAATGCACTCACTGTTTCCGAAACTATTTTTGGCCGTGATTTTAACGAAGCATTAGTACACCAAGTTATTGTTGCTTACGCAGCAGGTGCTCGTCAGGGTACTCGTGCTCAGAAGACGCGTGCTGAAGTGATCGGTTCAGGTAGAAAGCCATGGCGTCAAAAAGGCACTGGGAGAGCGCGCTCAGGCTCTGTCAAGAGCCCAATATGGCGCTCCGGTGGCATAACCTTCGCCGCTAAACCACAAGACCACAGTCAAAAAGTAAATAAAAAAATGTATCGCGGTGCCCTGAAAAGCATTTTATCCGAGCTAGTACGTCAAGAACGCTTAATGGTTTTTGAAAAATTCTCTGTAGAAGCACCTAAGACTAAATTTCTCGTTCAAAAACTGAAAACAATGGCACTAGAAGATGTGCTAATTATTACCGGTAAAATAGATAATAATCTATTTTTAGCGGCTCGCAACCTCTATAAAGTTGACCTTCGAGATGTAGCTAGCATCGATCCGGTGAGCCTAATCTCCTTTAATACAGTAGTTATAACAGCAGATGCGATAAAAATAGTTGAGGAGATGTTAACATGATCCGTGAAGAACGTTTGCTAAAAGTGTTACGTGCACCACATGTATCTGAAAAAGCATCTACCGCTATGGAAAAAAGTAACACTATTATTCTTCATGTTGCTATAAACGCAAGCAAACCAGAAATTAAAGCTGCAGTACAAAAACTATTTATCGTTAAGGTAGAAGATGTAAATACTTTAGTAATTAAAGGGAAAGAAAAGCATCACAACAAGCGTGCTGGTCGTCGTAGTGACTGGAAAAAAGCTTATGTAACCCTGACAGAAGGGCAGAATATGGACTTTATCAGTGGAACTGAATAAGTTAAAGGAGCAAACAATGACAATTGTTAAATGTAAACCTACATCTCCTGGGCGGCGCCATGTTGTTAAAGTAATCAACTCTGAGCTGCATCAAGGTAAGCCTTATGCCCCGCTACTTGAAAAACTAAGCAAAAGTGGTGGCCGTAACAATAACGGTCGTATTACAACCCGCCATATCGGAGGGGGGCACAAGCAACATTATCGTCTGGTTGACTTTAAGCGTACCAAGGATAATATTCCTGCTTTAGTTGAGCGCCTAGAATACGATCCAAACCGTTCCGCCAATATTGCGCTAGTCTTATATAAAGACGGCGAACGCCGTTACATTCTAGCACCAAAAGGCCTGAAATCGGGAGATAAAATTAAATCTGGCATTAATGCTGCAATTAAAACAGGTAATACTCTGCCAATGCGTCACATTCCAATGGGTTCAACTGTTCACAATGTAGAAATGAAACCAGGCAAAGGAGGTCAACTAGCGCGCTCTGCGGGAGCCTATGCCCAAATTGTAGCCCGAGACGGTTCCTATATAACATTACGTATGCGCTCCGGAGAAATGCGTAAAGTTTTAGTTGATTGCCGCGCAACTTTAGGCGAAGTTAGTAACTCTGAACATATGCTTCGTGTTCTAGGTAAAGCCGGAGCTGCACGTTGGCGTGGTATTCGCCCTACAGTTCGTGGTACGGCGATGAACCCAGTAGACCACCCACACGGTGGTGGTGAAGGCCGTAACTTTGGCAAACACCCGGTAACCCCGTGGGGCGTTCAGACTAAAGGCAAGAAGACCCGTAGCAACAAGCGTACTGATAAGTTCATCGTACGCCGCCGTAGTAAAAATAATTAGAGGATAAGCCATGCCACGTTCTCTCAAGAAAGGTCCTTTTATTGACCTACACTTGCTGAAGAAGGTAGAGAAAGCGGTGGAAAACGGTGACAAGAAACCTTTGCGCACTTGGTCCCGTCGTTCAACGATCTTTCCTAACATGATCGGTTTGACCATCGCTGTTCATAATGGTCGTCAGCACGTACCAGTTTTCATTTCTGATGAAATGGTCGGTCATAAACTGGGTGAATTTGCGCCGACTCGTACTTATCGTGGCCATGCGCCTGATAAAAAAACTAAAAAGCGCTAAGGCAGAGGAGAGATGGAAACTATCGCTAAACATCACCACGCTCGTTCTTCTTCTCAGAAGGTTCGTCTTGTTGCAGATCTAATTCGCGGTAAAAAAGTGTCAAAAGCTCTAGAGACTCTCACCTATACCAATAAGAAAGCTGCCGGTTTAGTTAAAAAAGTTCTAGAGTCTGCCATTGCCAACGCAGAACATAACGATGGAGCCGACATTGATGATCTAAAAGTAACAAAAATCTTTGTCGACAACGGGCCGAGTATGAAACGCATTATGCCGCGTGCAAAAGGTCGTGCAGATCGCATCTTGAAACGCACCAGCCACATTACTGTGGCTGTGTCTGATCGCTGAGACTCTGGAGACTAGCAATGGGTCAGAAAGTACATCCTAATGGTATTCGTCTAGGTATTGTCAAGTCCTGGAACTCTACTTGGTATGCTAATACCAAAGAATTCGCTGACAACCTAGATGGCGATTTTAAAGTCCGGCAATTCCTGGCTAAAGAATTAGCAAAAGCTTCTGTTTCGCGCATTGTTATCGAGCGGCCTGCTAAGAGCATCAGAGTGACTATTCATACTGCTCGCCCCGGTATCGTTATCGGCAAAAAAGGTGAAGATGTTGAAAAACTACGTAAAATAGTAGCAGATATTGCTGGTGTTCCTGCGCAAATTAATATTACCGAAGTTCGTAAACCAGAACTTGATGCGAAATTAGTTGCTGAAAGTATCACCTCTCAATTAGAACGCCGTGTAATGTTTCGTCGTGCTATGAAACGTGCTGTACAAAACGCTATGCGTCTTGGTGCTAAAGGTATTAAAGTGGAAGTAAGCGGCCGTCTTGGCGGCTCTGAAATAGCACGTACTGAATGGTATCGTGAAGGTCGTGTTCCATTGCATACTCTACGGGCTGATATTGATTACAACACATCTGAAGCACATACCACTTATGGTATAATCGGCGTTAAAGTATGGATTTTTAAAGGCGAGATCCTAGGGGGCATGGCTGCAATTAAACAACCTGAAACGACTGCTCAACTTAAAAAGCAGCAGCGTAAAAGCCGAAAGTGATAGGAGTCGCTAATGTTACAACCAAAGCGTACAAAATTCCGTAAGATGCACAAAGGCCGCAACCGTGGTTCAGCGCACGGCACGAATGTGAGCTTCGGTACTTTTGGCATGAAAGCTGTTGGCCGAGGCCGTCTTACTGCTCGTCAAATTGAAGCAGCAAGACGCTCCATGACTCGTGCTATTAAGCGTCAAGGTAAAATATGGATTCGTGTCTTTCCAGATAAACCGATCACCGAAAAGCCACTAGAAGTACGTATGGGCAAAGGTAAAGGGAACGTAGAGTATTGGGTTTCCCTCGTACAGCCTGGTAAAATCCTATACGAAATGGATGGCGTTCCAGAAGAAGTTGCTCGTACCGCATTTAAGCTGGCGGCCGCAAAACTACCGTTTAAAACTACCTTTGTAACTAAGACGGTGATGTAATGAAAGCACAAGAGTTATATGAAAAGAATATTAAAGAACTTAATACTGAACTACTAAACTTATTACGCGAGCAGTTTAACTTGCGTATGCGATTGGCTAGCGGGCAACTACAAAAAACGCACTTATTTAAACAAGTACGTCGTAATATCGCACGTGTTAAGACTTTACTAACTGAAAAGCAGAGGTTTAAATGACTGATATTATTCGTACTCTGCAAGGATCTGTTATTAGTGACAAAATGGAAAAATCTATAGTTGTTGCTATTGAACGCAAAGTAAAACACTCAATTTATGGCAAATTTATTAAACGTACCACAAAACTACATGTGCATGACGAACATAATGAATGTAGTATCGGCGACGTAGTCACAATTCGCGAATGTAGTCCAATCTCCAAGACTAAGTCTTGGATATTGGTTCGCGTTATAGATAAAGCAATGTTGTAAAGCAAGTAAAGGAGTTGGCTGTTTATTTTTTCCCTATCTGTAATCTAAAAATGATATTAAAAAATTCAGCCCTTAATTATAGGTTTTAAAAAACCTAATATTTCTTGGGTTTTTAATGTATTAAGTTAAAATTAGCGGAGCATTAAAATGATCCAAGAACAGACTATACTAAGCGTCGCCGACAATTCCGGAGCACGTCGTGTAATGTGTATCAAGGTTCTAGGCGGCTCACGCCGTCGTTACGCTGGCGTTGGCGATATTATCAAAATTACCATTAAAGAAGCAATTCCTCGCGGTAAAGTGAGAAAAGGCGATGTACTAAAGGCAGTTGTAGTACGCACAAAAAAAGGTGTACGTCGCCCCGACGGCTCTGTGATTCGCTTCGATAGTAATGCATGTGTTATTTTAAATAATAACAGCGAACAACCTATCGGTACGCGTATTTTTGGGCCAGTTACTCGTGAACTACGTAACGAAAAGTTTATGAAAATTATCTCTCTAGCGCCAGAGGTACTCTAAGAGGCAAACTATGGCAGCAAAAATCCGTAGTGAAGATGAAGTTATTGTGATTACCGGGAAAGATAAAGGTAAACGAGGTAAAGTAAAAAATGTCTTATCTACTAGTGGCAAACTAATTGTTGAAGGTATTAATCTGGTTAAAAAACACCAGAAGCCGGTTCCGTCTCTACAACAAACAGGTGGTATTTTTCAAAAAGAAGCCGCAATTGCAGTTTCTAATATTGCTATCTTTAACACAGCTACTGGTAAAGCTGATCGTGTAGGCTTTAGATTTGAAGACGGTAAAAAGGTCCGTTTCTTCAAATCTAACCGTCAGACTATCAAGTAATTTGGAGTAATACGATGGCAAAACTACATGATTACTACAAAGACAAAGTAATTAAAAAACTAATATCTAAATTTAACTATACCTCTGTTATGCAAGCTCCTCGTATTGATAAGATTACCCTAAATATGGGTGTTGGTGAAGCTGTTGCTGACAAGAAACTTCTGGATAAAGCAGCTATAGATCTAGCAGCAATCTCTGGTCAAAAACCATTGATCACTAAAGCCAGAAAGTCTGTTGCAGGCTTCAAAATACGACAGGGATACCCAATAGGATGTAAAGTAACCCTGCGTGGCGAACGCATGTGGGAGTTCTTTGAGCGCCTAATTTTCATTGCTGTTCCGCGTATCCGAGACTTCCGGGGTCTTTCCTCAAAGTCATTTGATGGTCATGGTAATTATAGCATGGGTGTACGTGAACAAATAATCTTTCCAGAAATTGACTATGATAAAGTAGATTATGTGCGTGGTTTAGATATTACTATAACCACTACAGCAAAATCTGATAATGAAGGCCGCGCATTACTAGCTGCTTTTAATTTTCCGTTCCGCAAATAATGCAGGGTTGAGACTTATGGCTAAGCAGTCAATGAAAGCGCGCGAAATTAAACGAGTAATATTAGCTAGCAAATTCTTTGCAAAGCGCACTGAACTGAAAACTATTATATCTGATACAAACGCATCAGATGCAGACCGTTGGCATGCGGTCCTAAAACTACAAACACTACCACGTGATTCCAGTATATCACGTCAGCGTAACCGCTGCCGCCAAACTGGTCGTCCACATGGTTATGTAGGTAAATTCGGATTAAGCCGTATTAAGCTACGTGAAGCCGCAATGCGCGGTGAAGTGCCAGGCCTAAAAAAGGCTAGTTGGTAATTACTAAGTAAATCACTGGAGTAACGAAAAATGAGTATGCAAGATCCAATTGCGGATATGCTAGTACGTATTCGCAATGGTCAGGCTGCAAAAAAAATAGCAGTTAATATGCCTTCCTCTAAGCTAAAAGTAGCTGTAGCTAGCGTTCTAAAAGAAGAAGGTTTTATTCAAGATTTTCAAATAACACTTGGTACTAAACCTATCCTGAAGCTAGTACTAAAGTACTTTCAGGGAAAAGCAGTAATAGAAAACATTCAACGTATTAGTCGCCCAGGTTTGCGCATATACAAGAAAAAAGATAAGCTACCAAAAGTTATGGCTGGACTAGGTATCGCTGTTATATCTACTTCTAAAGGTGTTATGACTGACCGTATAGCTCGCCAAACTGGCCTTGGTGGTGAAATTATGTGCTACATAGCTTAATTAAGGAAGAAAAAATGTCTCGTGTTGCAAAAACACCTGTCGTTATTCCTGCTGACGTAAAGGTAAAACTCAACGGTCAGATTATTTCAATTAAAGGTAAGAACGGTGAATTAACTCGAACTATACACAAATCTGTTACTGTAAAACAAAAAGATAATACGCTAAATTTTGCACCACGCAATGATTTTACTGATGCGTGGGCTCAAGCAGGTACCACTCGAGCGCTGTTAAATACAATGATGATTGGTGTGACTGAAGGTTTCACTAAAAAGCTGCAACTAGTAGGTGTTGGTTACCGTGCTAGCGTAAAAGATAATATAATAAATTTAGCTTTGGGATTTTCTCACCCCATCAAACATAATTTGCCAATAGGTGTGAGCGCTGAATGCCCAAGCCATACTGAGATAGTGCTAAAAGGCGCTGATAAACAAGTTGTTGGCCAGGCTGCTGCAGATTTGCGCGCTTATCGCCGCCCTGAGCCTTATAAAGGAAAAGGTATTCGTTACGTAGACGAAGTCGTACGTACTAAAGAGGCTAAAAAAAAGTAAGGTGACACTATGGATAAGAAATCTGCTCGTATCCGTCGTGCGACCCGCGCACGCCGCAAGCTTAAAGAATTAGGTGCAACACGTTTGGTGGTACACCGTACCCCTCGTCATATGTATGCACAAGTAATTGCTCCAAATGGTTCTAAAGTTTTAGTAGCCGCTTCTACTTTAGAAAAGGCTATCACCGAGCAATTAAAATATTCCGGTAACAAAAACGCAGCCGCAGCTGTAGGTAAAACCCTGGCTAAGCGTGCGCTAGAAAAAGGGATCGCGAAAGTCTCCTTTGACCGTTCCGGTTTTCAATATCATGGTCGAGTCCAGGCACTGGCAGATGCTGCCCGTAAAGCTGGCCTTCAGTTCTAAGGAAAAGTCTTCAGATGGCTTACATCGAAAAACAGGCTGGCGAACTACAGGAAAAATTGATAGCAGTAAACCGCGTATCTAAAACTGTAAAAGGTGGTCGTATTTTTAGCTTTACTGCATTAACAGTCGTTGGTGATAATAACGGAAGAGTTGGTTTTGGCTATGGCAAAGCACGCGAAGTTCCGGCAGCAATCCAAAAAGCTATGGAGAAATCTCGGCGTAATATGATGAATATTGCACTAAATAATAATACTCTATATCATCCTGTTAAGGGCGCTCACACAGGATCTCATGTCTTTATGCAACCAGCGTCAGCTGGTACTGGTATTATTGCCGGTGGCGCAATGCGTGCCGTACTAGAAGTTGCTGGAATACAAAATGTATTAGCTAAAGCTTATGGTTCCACTAACCCAATTAATGTAGTTCGTGCAACTATTGATGCTTTAGCAAGCATGAAGTCTCCTGAAATGGTAGCTGCGAAACGTAATAAATACATTGCAGATATTTTAGGATAATAATCATGATTAAGACTATAAAAATAACACAAGTTCGCAGCTCTATTGGTCGTCTACCAAAGCATAGGGCTACATTACGGGGCCTGGGCTTACGGCGTATTCACCACACCGTAGAGAGTAAGGATACTCCTGCTTTACGTGGAATGATTAACCTAATTTCCTACATGATTAAAGTAGAGGAATAATAAATGCGTTTAAACACTCTGGCTCCAGCCGTAGGTGCTAAACATACGATCAAACGTGTAGGTCGTGGTATTGGTTCTGGCATGGGTAAAACTAGCGGGCGCGGTCACAAAGGGCAAAAATCTCGTTCTGGCGGAGGTGTACGTCGTGGCTTTGAAGGTGGCCAGATACCTTTATACCGTCGTTTGCCAAAATTCGGCTTTACTTCACGTAAATCAATATTGACTGCAGAAGTACGCCTATCTGAACTAGCGTTCATTCAGGGCAATATTATCGACATAAACACATTAAAAACCACTAACGTTATCGGAAAACAGATAAAATTCGTAAAAGTTATACTTTCTGGTAAGATTGCTCTTCCAGTCACCCTACGTGGTATACGTGTCACTAAAGGTGCTCGCGCTGCCATCGAGGCTGCTGGCGGTAAAATTGAGGAATAAGTGAGCAATGGCTAAGCAACCAGGGTTAGGCTTTCAAAGTGCTGGGGGGGGACTTAGTGAGCTAAAACGCAGAATTTTATTTGTAACTATTGCGTTAATTGTCTTCCGTGTTGGCTCTTTTATTCCAATTCCTGGGGTCGATACTACTGTTCTTGCTAAATTACTTGAGCAGCAAAGAGGAACTATCATTGAAATGTTTAACATGTTCTCTGGCGGCGCTCTGAGTCGAGCTTCTGTCTTTGCATTGGGTATTATGCCATACATTTCAGCATCAATTATTATACAACTCTTGACAGTCGTTCACCCAACATTAATGCAAATCAAAAAAGAAGGAGAAGCAGGACGCCAAAAAATTAGCCAGTACACTCGATATGGTACGCTGGTATTAGCAATATTTCAAGCTATTGGCATCGCTACTGGCCTACCCAATATGCCAGGTATGCAGGACTTAGTAATCAATCTAGGCTTTAAGTTTTACTTTACTGCAGTTATTAGCCTAGTAACTGGGACTATTTTTCTTATGTGGCTAGGTGAGCAGATTTCTGAACATGGCATTGGTAATGGCATCTCAATGATTATTTTCGCAGGTATTGTAGCGGGACTACCGCCGGCAGTGGCACATACTATTGAGCAAGCTAGGCAAGGTGAATTACATTTTCTATTATTGCTGTTAGTTACAGTATTAGTGTTTGCAGTAACCTTTTTAGTGGTCTTTATAGAGCGAGGTCAACGCCGTATTGTTGTTAACTACGCAAAACGTCAACAAGGTCGTCGCATTTACGCTGCACAGAGCACACACTTACCATTAAAAGTAAATATGGCTGGTGTAATACCAGCAATTTTTGCCTCCAGTGTAATTCTATTTCCAGCAACAATTGCATCTTGGTTTGGGGGCAGTACTCATTGGAACTGGCTTGCAATGCTATCTATTTACTTACAGCCAGGACAACCCCTTTATGTGCTACTCTATGCTTCTGCAATTATATTTTTCTGCTTCTTCTACACCGCATTAGTTTTTAATCCACGCGAGACAGCAGATAATCTAAAGAAATCCGGTGCTTTTGTACCAGGAATTCGCCCAGGAGAACAAACAGCAAAATATATTGATAAGGTAATGACTCGTTTAACATGTGTCGGCGCAATATATATTACGTTTATCTGCTTGATCCCAGAGTTCATGCGAGACGCAATGAAAGTACCATTCTACTTTGGCGGCACCTCACTACTAATTGTGGTGGTGGTAATTATGGACTTTATAACGCAAATACAAACTCTAATGATGTCAAGTCAGTATGAATCTGCATTAAAGAAAGCAAATCTAAAAAGTTATAACCGCTAATCAAATTTATTAGAGCGGTTGCGGAGAATAAAAATGAAAGTTCGTGCTTCTGTCAGGAAATTATGTCGTAATTGTAAAATAGTTAAGCGTAACAGTGTTGTTCGTGTAATTTGTAATACAGAACCAAAGCATAAACAACGTCAAGGCTGATAATCTCACGTATTTTTCTTGCAAAATTAAATCTAGCTAGCTAGATTTGCCAGTCAATATTTTGTATATTGCTCTAAAGCTATTGAAGCATCCTAAAATAGGATCTGCAGAATAATATTGCTATATAAATGATATTGCTATATAAATAGTAGGAGTGCATAGTGGCCCGTATAGCAGGCATTAACATTCCTGATCACAAACATACCGTAATCGCATTAACATCGATTTTCGGAATTGGTAAACCTAGATCACAATCTATCTGTGAATCTACAGGCATTGCTAAAAATGTTAAGATCAGTGAGTTATCTGAAGAACAAATTGAACAACTACGTGAAGCAGTTGCTAAATTTACTGTTGAAGGTGATTTGCGTCGTGAGGTTACCCTAAGCATCAAGCGCTTGATGGATCTTGGTACATATCGTGGTTTGCGTCATCGTCGTGGTCAACCAGTTCGCGGTCAACGTACTAAGACTAACGCACGTACCCGTAAAGGGCCGCGTAAGCCAATAAAGAAGTAATCTCGGGGTAATTGAATAATGGCAAAAACACCGATTCTTACACGCAAACGTATAAGAAAGCAAATATCTGATGGAGTGGCGCACATCCATGCTTCCTTCAACAACACAATTGTAACTATTACTGATCGCCAAGGTAATGCTTTGTGCTGGGCAACTGCCGGTGGCTCAGGTTTTCGTGGTTCTCGTAAGTCCACTCCATTCGCTGCACAGGTTGCCGCAGAACATTGTGCTGACGTAGTTAAAGAATATGGCATAAAGAATCTAGAAATTATGGTTAAAGGACCTGGTCCTGGTCGTGAGTCCACTATTCGAGCTCTAAATGCAGCTGGTTTTCGCATCACCAATATTACCGATGTGACTCCGATACCTCATAACGGTTGTCGTCCGCCGAAGAAGCGACGCGTATAATACCGCTATTTCTTGGATTATTGGAGAAAAAAATGGCAAGATATCTAGGTCCTAAGCTCAAGCTTAGTCGCCGCGAAGGTACAGATCTATTCTTAAAGTCTGGCGTTCGCGCGATTGATTCAAAATGCAAAATTGATCAACTTCCAGGTCAACATATTGCACGTAAGTTGCGACTTTCTGATTATGGTATACAGTTACGCGAAAAACAGAAAGTGCGTCGTATGTACGGTATTCTAGAGCGTCAATTCCGTAACTATTATAAAGAAGCAGCACGCCTCAAGGGCAACACTGGAGCAAATCTGTTACAATTACTAGAAGGTCGTCTGGATAACGTTGTCTACCGTATGGGATTTGGCGCTACGCGGGCAGAATCACGTCAGTTAGTAAGCCACAAAGCAATTATGGTAAATAACCATACTATTAACATTGCTTCTTATCAAGTATCTCCAAATGATACAGTTAGCGTACGTGAAAAAGCTAAAAAACAATCCCGTATTAAAGCTGCTTTAGAGCTAGCTGAACAGCGTGAAAAATCAACTTGGCTAGAAGTTGATGCGCTTAAGATGGAGGGTGTATTCAAACACATGCCTGAACGTACTGATCTATCCGCGAACATTAACGAACACCTGATAGTAGAGCTTTACTCCAAGTAAAGCTCGAGCTTCAAGGAGAGGACACAATGCATGGTTCTGTAACAGAGTTTCTTAAACCAAGACTGGTAGATATCGAGCAAATTAGCGCAACACATGCTAAGGTAACCCTTGAACCTTTAGAGCGTGGCTTCGGCCATACTCTTGGTAATGCACTGCGCCGTATTCTGCTTTCATCTATGCCGGGTTGTGCAGTAACTGAAGTTGAGATTGATGGCGTACTACATGAGTACAGTACAAAAGAAGGTGTGCAAGAGGACATCCTAGAGATTCTACTTAACCTCAAAGGGTTAGCAGTAATAGTTCAAGGAAAAGACGAAGCAATTCTTACACTAAATAAATCTGGCATTGGCTCTGTGACTGCTGCTGACATCATCTATAATGATGATGTTGAAATTATCAAACCACATCATATTATTTGCCATTTGACCGATGAAAACGCTACTATAAACATGCGCATCAAAGTTCAGCGCGGACGCGGTTATGTACCGGCCGCAGCTAGAATTAACTCAGAAGATGATGAGCGACCAATTGGTCGCCTGTTAGTTGATGCCTGCTTCAGCCCTATAGAGCGTATTGCATATAACGTTGAGGCAGCACGTGTAGAACAGCGTACTGACCTGGATAAACTAATAATAGAAATGGGTACAAATGGGACAATTGATCCTGAAGAAGCAATTCGGCGTGCAGCCACCATTATGGCCGAACAACTCGAAGCATTTATTGATCTACGTGATGTACGTCAACCAGAAATAAAAGAAGAAAAACCAGAGTTTGATCCAATCTTACTAAGACCTGTAGATGATTTAGAGTTAACTGTACGTTCTGCGAATTGCCTTAAGGCAGAAGCTATCCATTATATTGGTGATTTAGTACAACGCACAGAAGTTGAGTTATTAAAAACACCAAACTTAGGTAAAAAATCTCTTACTGAGATTAAAGACGTACTTGCATCACGCACGCTATCCCTAGGCATGCGCCTGGAAAACTGGCCACCATCAAGTATTACTGACGAGTAAATAAGTCACAGATTAAAATCTTACTAATAAGGATCAAGTTATGCATCATCGTAAAAGTGGTCGTCAATTAAATCGTAATAGCAGCCATCGACAATCTATGTTTAGTAATATCGCTTGCTCTTTAATTCATTATGAAATGATTAAGACAACACTACCAAAAGCGAAAGAGCTGCGGCGTATTATAGAACCACTAATTACTCTTGCTAAGACCGATAATATATCTAATCGTCGGCTAGTATTTGCTAGAATACATAATAACGAGATTGTAGCAAAGCTATTTAATAAGCTAGGACCGCGTTTTAAAAGTCGGCCGGGAGGTTACACTCGTATTCTTAAATGTAACTTCCGAGTTGGCGATAACGCACAGATGGCGTACATTGAGCTACTTGATCGTATCAAGTCTTAAGCAAAAGTAAAAAATGTTGTAGCATAATCTATAAACACCTAAATCCTATTAATTTTAATATATTTATCCATTTAACCACAGTCATAAAAGAGAAGATTTTAATATTGAAAACAACACAATAGATAATAATACCAAGTAAAACTTTAAGAAAAGAAAGTAATACTAAAATAGTAAGAGGTTATTTATTATATAATAACTAGAATACAAAATGTCTTTATTTTATACCCTATACTAAAAACTAGATCAAACCACTCTTGATCTAGATTAATATTGCTATTAATAACTTAAGATATAGCATTAATGCTAGTTAGCACAACATTAAATAAAGCATTTGTAAAGATACAGGGCTATAAAAGGTAAAAAATATTTATCAATTTTATATTTTACATAAACCAACATATTAATACCTCAACTTATTATAATATCTTATAATAAGTGTTATCAGACTTAATATTATTAAAACAGCAATATTAGATTAATAATAACATCATAATAAATATGAAACCTGTTAATTTTACAACATAAAACTAAGATAACTAAATTATGAAATAATAAACATAAAAAATAAAAATAATTTTCTCCTAGGTCTCATCTAGTACCCCTAACATCAACAATCTCAATACCCAACCATAAAACTGCTATCGCTCTGATATTATCACGTGTATATCTTTATATACAAAGATCTATCAATGAATAGAAATATAAGACATTAAATTCACAAGGTTATCATCAATAAATTAAACTTATAATTATGTGAGCAGTTAAATATTGATAAAATCTCTCTATTATAAATAGTATCATCAATACTATAATGATAGTAAATTTTATCTTATATGCATTGATTAAAAAAGATTACTATGAAAAAGTATACACATAAAAACCTTCTAAGCAATATTAATTTCACTCGATCTCACTAATATATTTTTTCTATACATATATAGACATTAACGCACACAATAATATTAAAAATATATATTTATAAAAGATATATTATACTCATAGGTATAATATTATCTTGCACTCAGGTAATATAATATGCATCTATATACTGAGCAAACATGATCTATATTATCCAATACAAAATATTGATCTATATTAATAAATAATATATCTCGTTTTTTATATTATAAAAATGGGCGCGACTAAGGATGGAAAATACTTATTCTTTAGCAAGAGACAACATTACGTTAATACAGTAGAAACTACTTACAGTACACTGCCTATTTTATCTTATATAAAATAAGATCTTTTTATGCCCGATTAGTATAAAAAATAAAGACTAAAACTACCAGCTATTATTAGCATTTATCTTGATAAATACCAAAATTATCTCAGCATACTATACTATTCATAGTATTCTACCTGTAGAGCTCCTACAATATTTATAATTAATGACTTATAGTATAAAATTTCTTATGCATATCTATCTCTTAGTCTACTGTACTAATTATAAAATAACAAATATAGCACAGTATTTGTAATACTATCATTATAAACTTATAGAATAATTATTCTATAAGTTATATTTTTTATTAAATAACTAACAGTAGCTAGCTATATAGCATTAATCATAACTAGCAAACTGCTCATACAGGTATTTAGATATGTTATTTATTAACCCACTAATAATATGTATAGAATATCAGTTAGTCTCAATAAAAAATATACGCTAGATCATTAGCTAATTTAATTAGTACTTTAAATATTTATCCTTAATATCTTTGTATATACTCAGTTAGTATAATAATAAAAAAGATACACTACACTATAGTAGTTATAAGCCAGAAAGTTAGAACCACTAAAATATCTCTTAATCATATAACTTACATTCCTACAATATCTCTCAGAGAAATATTTTTAAATAATCTATTATTAAAGTTTGTAATGTTAAACAAACACACTACATTGATAACACAAAATCAATAATTTATTTATTATTAAATATATAACAATGATCGCATATAACCTTTATTATTTATTAATATGAATAACAAAAAAGGAAAATTTAACTTTGCGGTATCATAGAACACATAGGCTCTCAAGCACTACTTAATAAACATAGCACACTAATTTAAATAAGAGAGCACAAGAGCAGTTTCATTATTGAAAAAACTTATTCCTGATTCGAAACAATCTTCTTTAGAAAATATATATCTATATTATAGAATATATTATTATATAATATAATACATATTTATTTAGAATAAAGTTTGATATAGAGTTTTATCAATGCTCAATTAATTAATAAGTGCTAAATTTTTTAAAATTTAAATTAAATACCTTAAAATGCAGAAGATTACAATCATATCTTAGCTAATAAATTAAAAAATACATTCCTTAAAAACTAGCAAGAATATACAAACTAGTACATACTAAGGAGCTAAAATAGCATAATTCAAAAGCCTCTTGCCTACATTATATCCCTATGTTACTAACATACCTTATGGAACATGGAGCCCTAAGAAAAGATAAAAGTTGTTTTTATAAATAATTATTATATTAATTCTAATAAACTGTATTTATTGAATATATTATAAATTGTTCTCAATTAAAGAAACACTATTGCTAGGCTATTTAGCAAAAGCTGATATTTTAACTAATCCAACAAATATCATTACTGTATCACTT
Source organism: Serratia symbiotica str. 'Cinara cedri' (assembly GCA_000238975.1). Lineage (GTDB taxonomy): Bacteria > Pseudomonadota > Gammaproteobacteria > Enterobacterales > Enterobacteriaceae > Serratia_D > Serratia_D symbiotica_A. The sequence continues at coordinate 1,524,601 of CP002295.1, forward strand.
GATATATATTACTAACTAATAGTAATTTAAACTTAGTAGTTTAAATCTTAAACTTAATAATAATACTTTGTAAAGTAATTATCACAATAATACAATATCAACAGTTATCTAGTTTTACAAACGCAAATGCATAATATTAAGCGACACTTTTATCTTGCATAGTGCAAATACCTAATCTTGTAACAAGATTAAAGCAAAAGTTATGAAAATAAGAATGTATAATGGAGTTATAATAATACTCCTATTGACTCTTACAGCAAATCCGTAAGTACAGTGCATTACGTGCCTAAATACTATAAGTAATATAATAACTCTAATACACTAGTAAAAACTAACACATATAGCATGCTGCATTAGCATGCTATATCATAAAAGTAAAGTGCCAATATGTTAGGAACGCAATAATTTTATTTACCAATAACAATAGATGAGTATCACGTACTATGTAGTATTAAATAATAACAACAAAAAACTATATTTTATGATTTCACTAGTTTATTTAACGCTATGTGCTCTCTTATATAACAGAATATTTTAGCGTTCAAAATCTTTATGATAAAACATCTATATAATGCTAAATTAATAAAATTTTGCTACGAAAAATTTTATTTTTAGTTCTATTATTGGAGGAAATATGCGTCATCCATTAATCATGGGTAACTGGAAGCTGCATGGTAATACTCATATGGTCAATGAACTGGTCACTAAGCTACGCCGTCAATTAATAAATGTTAACGGCTGCAATATTGCTATCTCCCCACCGGTCATGTACCTTGATCAAGCTAGAAAAATATTAACTAACACCAATATCGCTTTAGGTGCACAAAATGTAGATATTAATTCGTACGGTGCTTTTACTGGAGAAATTTCGGCAAATATGCTAAAAGATATCGGGACAAAATACATTATTATAGGCCACTTTGAGCGCCGTATCTATCATAAGGAAAAAGACGAAATAATTGCTAAAAAATTTGCAATAGTAAAAAAAACAGGTCTAATACCAATACTATGCATTGGTGAAACTCAAATAGAAAGTGAAGCAGGTAAAGCTGAAGAAGTATATTCTCGTCAAATTGATGCTATACTCAAAACCTCTGGAGTAGAAGCCATGCAAGATGCTGTAATTGCTTATGAACCAGTATGGGCCATAGGTACTGGGCAATGCGCCTCCCCAACGCAAGCTCAGGCAGCACATAAATTTATCCGTAATCATATTGCTAAACAAGATGAAACGATTGCTAATAAAGTTATTATTCAGTACGGCGGTTCTGTTAATGACAAAAATGCAGCCCAGCTATTCACTCAACCAGATATTGATGGCGCGCTCGTTGGTGGCGCATCATTACAAGCAGATACTTTTACTACAATTGTTAAAATTGCTGCTGCCGTCAAAAAATTCTAATTTCAGGCAGCTAATTAAAACTTACTAGATCACTATAGATTTTTATTGCGACCAACTATTCATTCAATTATTAATTAATGTTTGCTGATATCATCAAACACACCACCAGTAGCGAAGTGTATTTTTTGCAATTCACTCCAACTACCAAAGGTTTCGGCAACCGTGAATAGAGTTAATTTTGGGAATCTAGCTGCAAATTTAGTCGCTACTATTAAATCACGCGGACGATAATAGTTTTTTGCTGCGATAGTCTGTCCCTCTGGGGTATATAGATACTTTAGGTATGCTGTAGCTACATCGCAGGTACCCCGTTTCTCTACCACTTTATCAACTACCGCTACACTGGGTTCGGCAAGTATGGATTCACTTGGGATAATAATTTCAAATTTATCTTTGCCCAACTTTTTTTCCGCTAACCGTCCTTCATTCTCCCAAGCAATTAAAACATCACCAATACCACGCTCAGCGAAAGTATGCGCAGCGCCGCGTGTACTAGCATCAAGCACCTCAACATTGCTGTATAACTTTTTAACAAAATCTTGTGCTTTAGCTTTATTATTATTATTCTGACGTAATGCGTATCCCCAGGCCGCCAAGTAATTCCAGCGCGCGCCCCCAGAAGTTTTTGGATTAGGCGTAATTACTGAAATTCCTGATTTTACTAAATCCGGCCAATTGTAAATTTGTTTTGGATTCCCCTTACGCACTAAAAATACGATAGTTGAGGTGTAAGGTGTCGAGTTATCTGGTAAGCGTTTGATCCATGTTTTATTGATAATCCCGTGCTCAGCAATAGCGTCTACGTCATAAGCCAACGCCAATGTCACTACATCAGCCGCAATACCATTAATTACTGAAGTTGCTTGTTTACTAGATCCACCGTGCGACTGGCGAACCATGACATTATCACCAGTTTGTTGTCGCCAATATTTGCTAAATGCGCTATCATATTCTTTATAGAACTCACGAGTAGGATCATATGAAACATTCAATAATTGAATATCTCGCGCCATAGCGAACGCGGATAGCACCCATACTAAACTTATACTCCATTTACACATCAACAGACTTTCCTAAAAAATTCAGCATAACCTGTATTGGTAATACGACCCAAAGGGTACTTAAGTATTTATTACCACTGCATTTATTGATAATACCACAGAGTTTAAACATAAAAAGATATTATATTAATATAGTTTTTTTGCTGTTTCTAGTAATTCACCTTTAAATGGGCGTTTCATATTCTCAATTGCATCAATAATATCATGGTGCACCATTTTTTCATTTACAACACCAGCACACCGACCGCCGTAACCTTGTAATAATAATTTAATTGCATATACACCTAGACGAGATGCTAAAATACGATCATAAGCAACAGGTGTTCCGCCACGTTGAATGTGGCCCAATACCGTTGCACGAGTCTCACGTTGAGTTTCTTGCTCAATATGACGAGCCAGCTCATTGATATTACAAATATGCTCAGTGATTGCTACAATAGCATGATTTTTACCCTTCTTAATCTCGGCCTTAATCTCATTAATTAAATCCATTCTATTGAACTTAATTTCTGGTAACACAATAAACTCACAGCTACCTGCAATTGCTGCAGCAAGTGTTAAATCACCACAGTGACGACCCATCACTTCCACGATAGAGATTCGCTGATGCGAAGAGGATGTATCGCGTAAACGATCAATAGCCTGAACTACAGTTTCTAGTGCAGTAAAATACCCAATAGTGTAATCTGTACCAGCTACATCATTATCAATGGTACCAGGTAACCCGATACAAGGTATGCCTTCTTCTGTTAAACATTTAGCACCTATATAAGAACCATCACCTCCAATTACCACTAACGCATCAATGCCACGTTTTTTTAAGTTTGTAATTGCCTTAAAACGAAATATTTCGTCTTTAAATTGCAGGAACCTAGCTGAACCAAGAATAGTGCCCCCGCGGTTAATGATATCAGATACGCTATAACGATCTAATTTCTGCATGCGATCTTCATATAAACCAAAGTAGCCATCACAAATACCAAAAACCTCTAAACCTTCTGTAAGCGCTGTACGCACTACACCACGAATCGCCGCATTCATACCCGGTGCATCCCCACCACTTGTCAATATACCTATTTTTTTAATCATAACTCCCTCTACATCATAGATGCTAAATGCAATTTTTTTAATAATTATATTGTTATAGACCACTTAGCACCTTTCTTCTGTGAAAATTCATTTCCAACAAGATACTATATCAAAACATCTAGCTAAATTGACTCGGATCATATTATATCATGGCAAAAATATAGTATATTTCTTTCGTTGAGGTCACATATACTATATAATTATTTAATATCATTGATATAATAGGTACCTTAATTTTATAATGTGCGCTATAAAACTAAAATATTTATAGAGCTTCACATTCTAGCTAAATCATCATACAACAATACTCACCTAACTAATTAAGCCATAACTCATACAACTAGAAAAATAAAAAATTTGCTATTTTTAGTTATATATAATATATTAAGCCATGTTCACAAATGCGTATATTGCATATGCTTTATCCTGACAAAAGGACAGATAAATCATAATCTAATATACCTTAATTAAAAAATTCAATACCGGCAGCTCTAATGATTATTGATCATCTTTATAATCTATACTTAATAATATATATTACTTATTAAAACTTTAATACCTATATAATAACATATATAAATCACTATATTCATAATAATACATTACTGGTAATACAGAATGTTTACACATACTATTAAAGTATAACATGTATAACCACCCAACACCAAAGCATCATTAAACCTAATCTTATTACTGATATAATAATATAAAAATAATATCAAGAAATTTCTATGATACATAATGATGTACTCAGCGACGATAAAACTAAAAATAGAGAAAAAATTAAATAAATATACCTCACAAGGTGTAACTAAGGTAGTAATATCATCATATAATTTTGATGTTATATAAAAATTTTTATAGTATAGGCGCTAACAGAATGACGAAACGAGTGTACTTATTCTAACAAGTACATACATTAATATTACTGCTATATTACTAATGACAATTAAATATGAAAGAGTTACGATCAATTTACTCACTCACTAACTGCATAAATAATAAACAATAGAAAAAATTTTTGTATGGTACAGTATAATATGAGAACCGGTTATCTAAAGCGCATATTATTACTTACTAACTTATTAGTTAGTAATTTATTAATAATTTTTATTACATTAATTAAGCGCCTAAAGGCCAATAAAATAAACAATAGAAATATTTTAATTAATAAAACTTAAAATATACTTCTTGAAAAGAAGTATAGATAAAATATCTATATTAAATATGTAATAGCGCTACAATAACACATATTATTGGATCAAGTCATTTAATGGTAGTAACATTAGAAACCGTATAAACTATATTTAAAATACTAATCAATTAAATTCAAATCACTCACCTGATATCAATACAATATAGAAAACATACTAACTAATCATATCTCTTGTCATAGAGATAAACTAAATTTTTAATAACGATACCTAAAACCGTAAAACTTCTGTCAAAAAAATATAATAGAAAAATTACAGGTAGTACATTGTAAACTTTAGAAAGTATAAATCTCCTACTATAAAATACAGATCACAGTGAATATATAATACCACTCGCTACTCATAGCAAATAGTTACTATTATAAATGAATATCATAGGAACTAAAATAGTCTAAGGCATAACCTATTGCCCCTTGGGGGAATAAAGCATTCTAATATACATTAAATATAAAATCTATGTATAATATAGTTGACTTACCACTTGTCTAGAATAACCTTATGCACATAGTACCTAATAAATCTAAATATATAGCTATACCCTCAAAATAAAACCTATTAAGACATAATTGCTATTAAAAGTAATTATTTTAATAACGAAAACCTCAGTGGATATCACTATATATTGTATAAATTAAATTTAGCTAATACCTAATCAATCTAACGAGACAGTATTTATAATTACTGATCCACAGACAATAATTTCTGATAACTAATATTTGATTATCTCAGCATTTATTAATATCTATGATAAAATAAATCACTAATGTATTAAAAAACAATCATGTAACCAGCCTGCTAAGCAGCGCAATTAGTAGAGCACTAATTTATTATCAGTAATATCATAAATAATTTTAATATTAGCTAGTATGAATATACTAATCTCAATAATATTATTTATGAAAACACTTACAAAATTATATTTTTATATAGAAACATAAAGACTAAAAAAGTAAAATTAATATAATTATATTATAATAATGTATTATATACCTTGATAACAATAAAATTATGCGAGATTGGTTAAAGTTGATATTCATATTTCAATATAATTTAATACCTATATACCCTGTATACAAATAAAATTATTCAACACTCTAACACAGGCAGAAATAATTGATATTCTAATGATCTTTATCATCAAAGATTAACTAATCTGCATATATAAAATTATTTAACAACTGTTACTAGAATATAGTCGTTCAAATAAAAACTAACACAAGAAAATTATGTAATGGAATACTAATGCTACTATTAATATATCGGTATATCTGAAATATTACCTAATTCAGTAACGGCGCTATAATTATATATAACATATATTCTCTATTACTATTAAGAACTGAGGTAATATTAGTTAATAGTGATACAATAAAATACTATTTTTTATCACCTAGTGAAATATTACTTAAAAACCCAACCTAATAATATACTAAAATTAACTATATAATTATAAAATCTTGATAGCTTATCGCAGTAATCTCTAATAATTAATAATATAATACAGGAAATATAGTAGTCTATGGCGACCCAACCCTAATTAATAATAAGCACAACACTCATAATATTAATTATAGTTTATAGCCCACAAAATTGTGTGTAATTAAATAATTACACATTCCATAAAGAACATTTAATTTATTGTATATAACAATATTGCATTTAAAAAAATATCCATCCTTAAAAAATATAATAATAGCAAGACAATTTTACCCAGATTCTAATATATATTTTCTCGTTTTAACTAACCCAAGTTAAATATTATAAAATACAGCGTACTATACTCACTATTCTCAATATTTTAAATTATCACTATCTATCTAAAACCATATATTTTCTATATTTATTGCGCGTAAAACACGCTATATATAACAAAAAATTGTATTTTATACATAATGTATTGAGTCACTCATAAGGATATATGATAAAAATTTAGCTAGAAATTAATCTCAATATTTCTTAAACTAAGAAATACATGTAAAGTATTAGAGGTAAAAGTCATTTACCTTTAATATGCTTATAAATAACTTAAACTCATTGGAGTTACTTCCACTTAAGGTAACTAAAAATCTAATAGATCAATTAATATTAAAAATATCGCAGGATCATGTATTAAAACTAATTCCACCTAATTCAATACTTGTATAATTAATTAATTTTACAACACATTATTATAAATATTACTCATTTAGTTAATGATATCAGTAATATTACACTAGACTCAGTTCACCTAGAGCCACGTATCTGATACATGTATAATATTGAATACATACTGGCCGTATAAACCTATATCTAAGTAAGAAATCATTTGTTTAAATAGTAGATATTTATTTATTTATTTATTTGCTAGCTATGTCACTTAGTAATAATTACTTAGATGCCCAACCCACTCATCTCTATATTATATATATTTTATTTATTTTATAAAAAGATACTTTAAAAGTAAAAACAATTAAAATATACAAGCTATTTAATAAATATGTATATATTGCTATTATTTATTAAGTAATGATCACTAATTAATAATTTATTAACAAAGATATATAACAAGATCATCCATAACAACTTAAGCGGTATCATATTATAACTCTTTTTTTATTTTACTTATAGTTTGCGAAGAATATATTTTATAAATACAAATGTATAACTATCAAACAAATAGAAATAATATTTAATATCATATTGATGACTATTTACTAATTCCTCCTAATCTAGTTATACTATTTTATGTAATAACATAAAAATATTTTAAATAACATATAAAACATTAGCGAAAGCGTTATTACGTATATACAATAGAAAATAAAAATACCAAACTAAACCACTATCAGCTAATATATTAGCTTGGTTAGATATACTATTGCCTGATAAATTTTATATAGCATACGCCACTTTCACTATGATAAACACTATACTAATATTAATTGCTAACATACTTAAACTATAAATACAGATAAGCAAGCAAGCAAGCAAGCAAGCAAGCAAGCAAGCAAGCAAGCAAGCAAGCAAGCAAGCAAACCCACAATATGCAACCATATATTCTAGTAAGAAAATATATTCCTTATGTATTAGTTTATCTTTAATATACTGTTAACTATTTTAATAAATAACCTTATATTCACGATAATTTAATATATGGTTATCACTTGGTACATAAATAAATTCATAATATATCCTGTGATATATGACAATAAAAATATAATTTTATATATTAGTATAATAAATAATCACTCACAATAATATTACATACACCCTAGTATCTAAATTATGATACACAAAAACTTAAACTATTATTATCACTAATATCTTATTTGTAACATTTTATTCTATATATTAGGATTTATTTTTATAGAATCATAACCCCTAAAATATACAATGTACGCTTAATGATCAAGTGAGATCTCAACATATAATATATCTGAATATATTTATTACATATGCATAATAACTTTACATTTATTAAACATAGATTAGTTAATGCGTTCAATGATTAATAGATGCATAAGTCACTGACTAAGTAATTTACATAAAAAGGTTAAATAAGAGCACTATTTACCTATTATTATATTATAAATATACCAATACTAAAATCCATAGTCATTTTATCACTTAGGTTGCATCCAATACTTAAACCTTACTTGACGCTTTATATATTTAACTTATAGCTAAAATCATATAAATTTAAACTTTTATCTTAGTGCTAAGTTAAGTGTCAGTAGGGATAGTAATTAGAAATACATCTGTAAGAGTGATAGAGAAATATAAAATCATCATACCTCTAACGTCTACTATAGTTGAACAATTAAAAGTAACTAATATTATCTACAAACAAGATATGGCTACCTTATATATAATCTATTACTTAATAACAATTTTAATAAAATTAAAACTTAATAAAGTAAGAACTGAGTAAAGTTTTCACCAATCTTATTATATATATCCTTTCTTATTATGTTTTAAATCACCAACTATGATACCTATAAATAAAGGCATAATATTCATTTATTGGTTTTTTAGATACAAAGCACATCACCCCATACATAAAATACAAGTAATTAATTTATAAACAAAGAAAGATAGATAGCAAAATTATATAGATAATATTTTATTAAGACCTTTTATGATAGCTCTCTACTTGCTGTAATCTTATCTAAATAAAAATAAAGCAATAAATATTAAAGCTAAGCTAATAACACGTAGTCTAACTTATTATCAAGTTTTTATTATGCTGACCAGAGCTGATATTACAGCATTATATACATATATGATATGTAACAATATTAAATAAATATATCACCTATCATCATTGATCATAATATTACTACTGCATGACTTCTAGCAAAAAAATTAACCTGCAATATACAAAGTATAGAGCATAAACTACTATAGCGCACTAAATATATACGCATACTAATTCTTTTTATCTCGCGTGGTTTCAGACTGCAAATCATTAAATAAACATAAACAACCTTCACGACATATCATAATTTTATTGTTTAATAATTAAAAGTAATAAACATTACTAGGTAATATCATTGAAATTAGTAATAAATTATCAAACATTAGCAACATAGATTATTTATACTACTATTTAGTAGAGATACTATCTCAATAATTTTATATCAACTACAAAGATAGTATACTGTAGAATCAATAATTTAATATTATATTACTATGGTCTCTATTGCATATATAGATAAACAAAAGTAAATTTACTAATACTTAAATTAATTGATATCAAATAAAAGTAAAGGATACAATATCTAGAGTAATTTATATTATTATCATAATTTTAGTAAACTATAAAAATAAATATAAGTATAAATTAAATGTCTAATAAAATTAGAGTATCATATCACAATTTACAGCAATAAAATAATAACACATATGTATAACTTACACACTAGATGCGTAAAAGGTTAGCTTCATGATAACATTAATTATTATAAGTCTAATAAACTTAACTAAATAAACATTTGATAACTATAATTTTTACGCATATCGTAGATATGCTACAACTATTAGATTATACAAATTTCATAAAACCAAATATTTAAGTCAATATTATACTAAGGTTAGTAGGATGAATATTCCTAATATAAAACGTTAAATTTATTAAATTAAAAGCGCTATAGCTAATTGTAATCTAACAAATTATGCATCTCACAAATAATACTTGACCTTATATATTATACTTCAAATAGCTTAAACACATGATAAAAAATAATATCAGAGTAACTGATTGTATATCAGATATATACATACCCTATTTAATATAATAAATGTGTATACTATAAAATATCTAACAAAATATCAACTTTGTAATAACAAAGTACCTTATAACGCGCACAGCTAATTATAGCTAGTTTTTTCATTAAAAAACTAATAAGATATTATTTTATTCATAATTAGAGTAAAGCGAAATATTAAGCTAGCATCTAGTCAATACTAAAGAGCTACTTGTTAGCCAATGACTACTAACCTCTTCAATACTAATATTAACTCCTTAAGACTCTTGTACGCTACCTTATCTAAACGATGTAATTTTTAACGTACCACTAATAACAGCATAGTAGTAAATATCTAACTAAAACTTTAATACCTAGCAAAAAATTAGTTACTTCCTCTCATTAATTATTGACTATGATATATCAGCAATTATTCTAACGTACTATTTAGTAGTAGTGTAGCACTATTCTCTTTAATTTGATAGCTAATACAAATGCTTTCTATTACTACTCTGACTAATTATATTTTAAATAGTTATTATATTTTATACGCGGAATCAGCAATACTAAACATTCATTACTTAACAGTACTTTAAGACCTCCAATATAATATCCTATGCTATTTCGTGATACTTGTATGTAATAAACTTACCATAGTGTCCTGTAATAAGACTGTACGGTGAATTCACTGCTTTGCGTTTTCCAGATAAAGCTCAAGCCATACTACCTTGCGCAACCATTACCTGCCTGTATTCACCTAATATAGGCCTGCTGTTGTAATACGTATCATGCACTTTTACTATGCAATTTAATCTTAATCATGAATAGAGGCCTCTCTAATACAGAAGCAAAGGAGCTAGTATAAGATGAAATTACTTAGCAAATTGTAATACTTTAAACAACACAGCGCCGCATGATCTAGTAAAAAACATATACTATATCTTGAAACACAATATTCAGTTTACACTAACTGAGTACATACAATAGTGGTGTCAGCGAGCTATTTATTAGAATAAGCAGCCTTAGTTACATACCCTAAATACTGATTCATCTGCAAATGCTCACAACGCTATTAAACCCGTTCAACGGCTAGCAAATAATTTATCATAAGCTCATCAATCAGCATGAACAGTATTGTGTATTAGGAAATACTCAATCTACTTATAGTGTCTTTATGTTAACTAAATTGTACTGCCTTAGTTGGAGCAAAGATGCAACTACTTTTATCACTAATATATTAATTATATGTACATGTCTAATAAAGAAAATGTAACACATTTCATATGTGATAATCATGAGCATTGCTAATAATAAAAATATCATAATAACTAAACACTATAATAACTAAATTAATAACACTAGTGTTAATGTTGTCATTATCAGTCTAAATAAGTATATAACCTTAACTGCCTGCTAATATTAACCCCATTACTGCACTAAAAATTAGCACTGAATAACACAGGCAAAACATCCTACCATCGCCGAGAGATAGTAGGAAAGCTCAATAATAGATTATTCAACTGTGTCTGCATAATTTTTTCTAGTGGAAGTTGACTCTTTAATATTTCAGGTAGATCTATAGATATCGATTGCTGACCAAGTTCATCAAGCTCTTCAAGAAAGATATAGTAGCTGAATCAGTAGCGTTGAAGTAAGCACGAACCCAGGTAGAGATAATTTCTAGCGACTGCTTGTAAGTCTCATTTTGGTGATGAGGAATTGACTGCACTACTACTAGCAGATATGATAAAATATTTTCACGCAAATAAATATCCTGATTTGGAACTAACAACGGTTCAACACTAAGTCTGCGGCAGTATATAATACTGCCATTAGCTATAAAATTATGCCATCTTTTAATCAGATTCTGCTTTCATTTACCAAATGTACTAGAAATATCATTGCTGTCTTTCAATACTGGTAATTCATTGGTATTGTTCTCAACTAAGCGCAAGTTATCAATTTAATTAAATAATTGATTAACCCGAAGAATAATACCATCAAAATCCACCTGAATTAATTTTAACAAAATATTGATATCTTCAATAATGGCACGGCGCACCTAAAGTAAGCTCATATCATTCATGCATAACAAGCTAGTCTCAGCGCTCTTAAGCAATGTTGTTGAGCTAGTAACATCCTGTTCACTCGACAGTTATAGCTAGCCTTTTTTATTAAAAAATCTGCCTGCGCTAACAACCAAGTTTTAGCGTCACTACTAGAAAGAATAACTACCCTCCTCTGTAATTTATTTAATTACTACATTAAATCTATCTCTTCTCGGTTAGAGACATCTAGTATTTTGCTATGTTGATGTTGCTGTATTAAGCCTTCTAGTTTACTTCTTTATTTTTGCTAACCCTGCGTTAGCGCATCCAATTATTACTGTAATGATCAATTAGTAGTAAGCAACTGATGAGCCTGCTGACGTATATGGTAATCACCACTCACACTGAGTCCAATAATGAGCATTATCGCAACCATACCAAGCTTCTAGAGATGTTCCACTGCTAGCATTAACTCTTTAACCGTGTTTAATGAAGTATTTTGTTTAGCTTCAGTCATAATAGCAAATCCCATAGTTAAGTTTATTGTAAAGCACGGATTAGCGCATCATTATCGGCATTATCAGCTACGCAAATAGTATCCCAGCCTAACTCCTGGGCCATAATAGCCAAACGATCACTAACTACGATAAGTCGGCAACGTAATAACCATGATGACCGATAATAATCAGGAACTAACGTATAAAGCTGTTGCAGCATTTCACCGCTAGTAACTACTAACGTATCGATACCAATACGCTGCCAATATGAGCATTGCTTATTGCCATCATAATGCACCGGGCTACGCTGATAACATTCGTAATAACTTACTTTAGCACCCCGCTTACCTAATGTATCACCAAGTAAGCTACGTCCACCGTTACCGCGTAAAATCAATGCCTGTTTTCCATCTAAGTTCTGTAATGCTGGCAACATCAGTAGCATTTCACTAATTTCACGTTCACGTGGGCTCACGACGGGTAACCTGCTAATACGATGCAACACTAATCCACTAGAACGACCTATAGCATAATAGGTCACATGGGATGGCCATGTTAGGCCAGCTTGACTAATAACTGAATCAGCATAACTGACTGAGTGTTGCGATAAGACAAATACCAAATCACCGATATTAAGTTGTAGTAAAGTCTCTGGTAACTTTGCTAAATCACAACCTGGGCTAAAATTAATTAATGGAACATGATAAGCAACGATACCAAGTAAACACAACCGGCTTACTAAACGCTCTCCCATAGGTGAAGGGCGCGCCACTAAAATTATCATGACAGCAAATTCTGGTAAACATCACGCAAAATCTTTCGCGCACCTCGCGCTAGTAACTCCTCTGCCAATTCAATACCAATTTGTTCGGCGCTAGTAGCCGGACCACGACATTCACCGCGAACTATTTGCCTACCATCTAAAGAACCAACAAGCGCTCGTAACCATAAACTATCGCCGTCTAATTCAGCATAACTACCTATTGGCACCTGGCAACCGCCTTCTAGACAAGTATTTATAGCTCGTTCGGCGCGCACGCAAGTTTCAGTTACAGTATGATTTAACGGCGCTAGCAGCGCACGAGTAACATCATCATCTAGACGACATTCAATACCTACTGCGCCCTGACCAACCGCAGGTAGACACTCTTCAGTACTTAAAGGACAGAATATACGCTGCGCCAACCCTAAGCGTTTCAATCCAGCTACAGCTAAAATGACAGCATCATAATCATTATTATGTAACCTTGCTAGACGAGTGCCGATATTACCGCGTAGATCACGCACCACTAAATCTGGCCGACGTTCACGTAGTTGACATTGACGGCGTAAACTTGAAGTACCAATAATGCCACCCTGAGGTAGTTGATCAATAGAAGAAAAACGATAAGATACGAATGCATCACGTGGATCGTCACGCTCACAAATAGTAGTCAACCCTAGGCCAAGCGGGAAAATAACTGGCACATCCTTCATTGAATGCACGGCAATGTCAGCACGATCTTTTAATAACGCTAGCTCAAGCTCTTGTACAAACAATCCCTTACCACCTAACTTAGACAAAGGTGTATCAAGAATAATATCACCACGGGTGATAATCGGCACAAGCTTAACCTGCAAGCCTGGATGACTAGTAATTAGACGCTGCTGAACATAATGCGCTTGCCAGAGAGCTAGCGGACTTTGCCTTGTGGCAATGCGAATGATGTGATCTATCATACTCGTTACCATTTTTATAATATACTAATAATTCTACCACTGTACGCCAATGCTATCAGTGCAAGCATGTACACGTGAAGATAGGGTAATGAGCATGATAGACGCACCTTAAAGCGGTAGAGTTACAAGAAAGGATGACCTCAGGGCCGCCAACAAAGCTTCAGGAATGAGTCTTATTCACCATTAGCGGTGTACATTAGTTAGTGATTAGCATTATTGCTGATACAGGACTACTTAAAGTTAGTCCAATATACTGAGCTATTTTTGATTTCTGAATAATCAAATATATATGTATTACTCTTATAATAACAGTTAGATTCTCTAAGAAATCAATAACATCACTAACATACCCCCTTAACTTATGCAATGAATATTACATTATTAAACATAGGTAAATATATATAAAAAATATGATAACCGTTAGAGTCCATATAATAATATTTTCAATTCTTTAGAGATACTATGATTAATGTGTAAAGATATTACATCCCTTATCATCAAGTGGTAAAATATTAAATGAATCTATTTGTGTACTAAATAATTTTATAGGTATCATAACATAAAATAATGCATATTATTTCTAAATACTAGAATAATTAAAAGATAATAGTTATAAACTTATCTCTAGATACCTAAAAAAATTAAATACAGCGCTTATATTAAGTTTAGCGCCACTTCAGCACCATCAAATATTATTTAAATAAATATAATTTTGTGACTATAACTCTTGTAATTTAACTATCTTCTTAATGCTAGGTATTTGCATAATACAAAATTTAAAGAATTTACTTTTATATACATATCCGCACCCCAAAAAAGCAACTTAATGCTAAATTAAATTAAGATAGTAATTAATTTTATCAAACACCAGCTATTAATCAGGTAATTAGTATTTACTAAACAAGTTATATCTCTTCAGGTAATAACGCTTTTACTAGCTAGTGGCGTGGTATCAATATTAATATATCAGTATATTATAATTCCTAAATAAATAACACTACCTTTAAACAAAATTCATTTTACTAAAAAATATGTACATATTAACCAATAGCCGGGGTTATTTTTTTCTAATTAATGAAAATTGCTTATATCTATAATATAAATGACTACTTATGTAATAAAAAATATATCTCTACTTAATATATTATTATATTCTATAATAGTTATTATTATATGACATATTTATATATCAATACATTTTATATAATATACTATCTGGAGAAGAAATATTCTAATAAATATATACTCTTGTGTCGTACGTAAGGTATGTTAAAAATAAATGAATAACTATATTTTTGGCATCTAAAGATATTATTAATACATGAGAACTATGTGATTAGATTACGATAGGTGCATAACAATATTTATTGTGTGTCTTACAAGAGAGTACCAGAAATACTAATACTAATACTAATGCATATTAGGATAAATATCCTTGCGATCAAATATTGTATATAAATATCAAATATAATTATACACTAGCAAGATCATTTATTTTTGAGAAAATAAATACTACATAATACTCAAACAAATAACTTGATATCTTAATGACATTAATAAAAACATATATTCACCATAGTTTGTCGTTATTTAGCCTAATCGTCTCTAAAAATATTATACTACTGACTCACACTAGATGATGAAGAAAAATATTTAGCTCAACTCATAAATATAAAAAATAAAATTAAGAACAATTAACTTATCTAGGTAACTATATAACTACTAGTAGATAAAATAAATACTAAAAACGACTAATAAATAACTAATAAAGTTATTACAATTTAATTTATTGGAATTAACATAATAATGTTAAAGTCTGTGATAATCTATATGATATCAGTGAACTAACTATACACCTATACGCTATACATAAAATACTCACAGCCAAATATTCAATAACCTCATAAATATTACCTCATCTATAAAAAAATTATTATGTAATTATTTATACGTCAAATAATCATGTCTACCTCGATTTCTAGTGCCCATATAGCTATAATATATTAATATTATATATCCTTACTTATAAATTACTAAAATATGTTTATTATTTAAGTAATAATCTAAGGCTATATTAATAGTATAAGCAAATAATAAATTTATCTGTATATCAATAATAAGTAGTATTACTTTATTAAGTTAGTGATACAATAAGTTATATTAATGCGTCCTATGCCTATTAGCAGTAATAGAACAACATAACGCTTCCCATAGAGCAGTAAATATCTTAATATTATTGCTATCATCATAAATTCAGAAAATAATTTTTTACTACTTTAATAATTCTATTATATATATTAGTTTAGCAAACTAAACATATTTAAATTTAACTAATAATAGTGCTCTAAAGCAGTATTAGACTATTCTATATATTATAATATGATCCTATGCCCTAAAAAAGACATCATTAATTATAGATCCGACAACATTATTCTTAGGCGTGATATTAAAAAATAACTTAGTAATAACTAATAATATATTCTATATATCAGTAATAGTTAAAGTTATGACATAAATAGCTACACTAGTTCAATCTATAACCAGTTATTAGATATATGATTCACATATTATATACATTAGTATATACTAAATGCATTTAATATTATCAATATATTTACTATACTGATAAAGTATCTAAAAACTAATATAGTTATATTATCTTAAGAAATAAACTGCATTACCTATACCTAGTGATTAGCACTTGAATCTACCTAATCACTAGAAAATAATTAAATAATAAAAAATTTAAAATATACATTTTAAATACATTTAGCATAATAATTTAAAATATACTATAATATATGCATTTTTCTAATTTTTAAAATACTCCAATCATACTACTATAGTAATTTTAGGTATAAAAGTATCAATATAGAAATAATTATAGAAACTTAATTAATTAATGATTTAAACTAAATATAAAAACATAATATTAATGCAGCTATGATACTTTTTAGTCTACTTATTAATATCTTAGATATTATTTAATATAATATGATTAGAATCATGATTCAAGTTTTTATTAGCACCAACCTATGTAGAAAAATTTAAATATAAAATTATTAGTTATAAAATTTTTACTGCTTATCAGTATCTTTTATTATATTTATTGAATATTATCAATCTATCTTAATATATATAATCATTAATTTATCATCTATAATTTGATATAATAAAACATAGCTATTTACAACCTAGCTAGATGTAAATTAAATTTATTTACAAATAAATTACAGTAATCATTATTTGACATCCAATTAGAACTCACTCTTATCTATTGCAGCATAATATTCTGCCTTTAGATGTATCATGTTTTAAATCTAACTTAAATAAATAAAATGCATTATAACTTGAACTAAGATTAACACATGCACCCACATCTTTTACTATCAATTTACTTACCACGCCATTTTACCATTACCATTATTAGTATATGGTGATTAAGAAATAACCACTATACTTTTTTGTTAACCTAATATATATGATCTATTAAAATAATATAAACATAAAGATATAAGATATAAGATATAAGATATTAGATATTAGATATTAGATATTAGATAATTTATATTATATACAAATATTTTGTCTTTTAAATAATTTTATATTATCGTTATAATATCCAACTGAGTGACCTTGATGATAAATGCATTCTCTAGTATATGCTATATTAATTAACCTATATCACTGCATCAACCTATGACGTACTATCTTAACTATAAGATACATGAGCAAATTTAGTATTAATAAACTCAGCGTTTCTTTGGCTGTATGGCGCCGATCTTGACTAGTACAGTTTTCATCTATAGTGCTACTAGGCTATACTAAATTACATCATTTTGCAACCTCCGAAGAATGTAATAAACAATACCTCTTATCTTACTAAATAACAAGGTTACTATACTGATTATTTTGCTTTAAGATAAACACATAGACACAATAAATTATAAACTCATTAAAAATCTCATACTTGAATATCTATTTTATTATTTTAAGTATTGAATCTGTTAATCTTCAAAAATAAACTTGATCAAGCTACTACATATTTGATAACCAATATCTACATAACTAATAAAATTGCTCCGTTTCTCTTAAAAACTAAGAATATGCTAGTTAGCAAAATTATTAACTCCTAATAATTTATATTTAATTATTATTGCTTTTCATGGTGTAACTGCGATTATAGAAGGCTTGAATTTGTAAATTACAGGTATTAACAATAAATGAAAAAAAAAATATGCTATACGCTAACGCCAATAGTAGCACTGCTGATTATAGCATCCGGATGTGGTTTAAAAAACTCGCTATACTTATCTCTAGATAATGTTGCTAGTAAAAACACCGAACGCATCACTAATACTAATAAACAATTAGATGTAAAAACTCAATAAAGACTGCTTAATTATCAGCAAAACTACTGATAAATGACGAATAATATCTTATTCATGTTTATAATTGGCATGCGCCATCATAACACTATGAAGAATAGCGGAGTATGATATGCAATTTGCCAAAATGCATGGTTTGGGTAACGACTTTATGGTTGTTGATGCTATTACTCAGAATATATATTTTTCACCCCAGTTAATCAACAGATTATCTGATCGACACCTAGGCATCGGTTTTGATCAATTATTAATAGTAGAGCCACCATACGACCCTGAGTTAGATTTTCACTACCGTATCTTTAATGCTGACGGCAGTGAAGTATCTCAATGCGGCAACGGTGCACGTTGTTTTGCTCGTTTTGTGCAATTAAAAGGACTAACTAATAAGAACGAGATTCGCGTTAGTACCCAGAATAGACGTATGGTGCTCAAGGTAACAGGTTACGATCAAGTACGCGTTAATATGGGAATACCAAATTTTGATACACAGGCAATACCATTTCGCGCCCCTAAAACAGAAAAAACCTACATTATACGTGCTGCCTCATATACCGTACTATGTGGTATAGTATCTATAGGTAACCCACATTGTATTTTACAGGTAGATGATATTAATACCGCCAAAGTAGCAACACTTGGACCAGTGCTAGAAGGACATGAAAGATTCCCTCAAAAAGCTAATATTGGTTTTATGCAAATTATTAACCGCGAGCATATTAAACTCCGGGTCTATGAACGCGGTAAAGGTGAAACACAAGCTTGTGGTAGCGGTGCTTGTGCAGCGGTAGCAGTAGGTATCAAACAAAAATTACTATCTGAATCTGAAGATGTACGTGTTGAAATGCTAGGTGGCAGTTTGAATATTTACTGGAAAGGACCGGGCAACCCAATATTTATGACCGGCAAAATAACTCATGTCTATGACGGATTTATTCACCTATGAAAATAGTTAAAAAACAGAGCATAGCTAGTATTAGCTTAAATGATTACACCATAATGCGCTATCTGTTGCAAAACCCAAATGTCTTTATTTGCAATGCTAATAAAATTGCATAAATACGTGCTCCTCACTAAGCATGTAGTACCATCTTACTAGTTAAGTCGCATATATCATACCAACGTCATAACGTTACCTAACAGTAAAAAATAACACTATTAATATAATAAAATAAGTTATTACTAATGCAATCTTATTTACTAACCTATTCTATTGTATCTACAGACTAGCCTAATACCGCTGCCTAATACAAACTACTAAATAATTAAAAAATATACTGGACTATTTATAACACTAGGAACATGCATTTAGGCTTACTAGCATCAGTATCTGATTATTTCCTGATGACTGAAATATTATATTAATGCACTATTAAATTATACCCATCTCACCCTGACTCGTTTACTATTTGAACTACTGCGCATACAACATCTCGATAAGAATCTGCACTTCCTTAGTAGCCTAAATAGACCATAATTACTATTTCTATCACCTTAAACAAAACAAATTAGTTAAGTAGCATTATCAATGCTAAAAGACGAATTGGAACTAAGTATGATAATCTTCATTAATTATGACAAGCAATATTATCAACTGAACACTAAGACTATAATACTCAATTAGTTGGTACATATGATGCCAAAATCACTAAAACGCTGAACTTAACTCACATTAATCCATTTGTGACCTACTTGCAAAAAATAGTAACTACACTTACATGAGATCTAAGAAACAAAAAATAAATTAATTTGCATAACATATTTGAATAATGTGTACCCACTTCAGGTGTTGGTTTTATTAACATAAATCATCATCTATAACATATAGACTAAACTATACTCTGTAGTAAATCTCATTATAATAGCGCCCAAGTAGTCATGAGAACTTGAAATTTACTAAATGGCTAATACCTTTATAAATATTATATATCTTTATTAATCATCTCAGCACTCTTAATGGATTGTATTCTCAACTTTATAAAAATCGTGGTGCGATCAGTAGCAATTAGCTCCTAACAAAAAATATAATTATTAATAAAGTATATTAATTACTAGCTATTAATATAAATAATCTACACAGAACACACAATGACACCGTATTAATATACGATAATACATTATTAGTATTCAAGCTAACAGATCTTTACTGCTACTATATAAACTGAGACCCCTGTAAGATCCGGGTTATGCATCAAAAAGCAAGAGAAAAAACTGATCCCACAGTACACTGTCCCTACTTAGCTACAAAACTAACTAATAATAGTCCAGCTATTAAAACTAAACAGCGTACTAGAAACTAAACAGCATGCTATATTTGTGCACAGCCAAAAGTTGCGTATCTCAGTATATAGTATGCAAAACACTTAACGCCTTAAGCTATATAACAGAGTAGTAATAAATACATTTATATGTACGAAATATCTCATATTTTCATCACCAACCTATTGAAATACATGAATACTATACATGAAATACAAAGAATACTAGGCAATACCAACTTAGGTAATACCCAAATGTATATCTATTCTAACTTTCAATATCTAGTAAAGAAACGCAATATAGTAAAAAAATCTGCTAGTAAGGCATATACATACTAAAAAACAGGGAGAGATAGTCTAATGCATTTTTATCGTATGCTACGCCCATTTACTGCGCTGACCTTTGA
The DNA here is from genome assembly GCA_000238975.1 of Serratia symbiotica str. 'Cinara cedri'. Taxonomy (GTDB): domain Bacteria; phylum Pseudomonadota; class Gammaproteobacteria; order Enterobacterales; family Enterobacteriaceae; genus Serratia_D; species Serratia_D symbiotica_A. Next base: position 1,545,906 of record CP002295.1, read on the forward strand.
TCTAGACGATACACTATATGATAATGGTCCAGTGATTAAAAAAACTGAAGAGGAGTCAGTAATCTTTTTACAAAATTATCATCCTCGACTCAACCATTTTCAATCTATAGACCTTCATCGATTACGGCAGGAACTATACAAAAAAGAGCCAAATATCTACCATGATGTCACTAAATGGCGATGGCGAGCTATTCATCTCGCACTAAGCAAAGTAGGACTAAGCAACGCTGAAGCTACAATTGGCGCAGATGCAGCCATGCAAAACTTTATGCTATGGCGGAGTCGTATCAAGATGCCAGAAGCTACTCACATAACTCTAAAGGCTTTAGGGACGCACTATCCATTGGGAGCGATTACCAATGGAAACGCTAATCCAGCGTTGTGTGGAATAGATGGTTACTTTCAATTTATACTACGTGCCGGTCCAGATGGACGCGCTAAACCTTATCAAGATATGTATCAATTAGCCAGCAAGCGATTAGGCGTTGCAGCAGGAAAAATCCTTCATGTAGGCGACGATCTAACTACTGATATAGCTGGCGCTTTGCGTGCAGGCTTTCAATCCTGCTGGGTTAATACACAGCAATGCTGTCTAATGCAAGCTGCTAATAGCCGATTACTACCACATATTGAAATTTCACAGTTGGCATCACTAATAGCATTGATATAATCTATACGACAATAAATCAAATCTTAGTGAATCATCTACCTACCAAGGTTTCTATTCACCAATATTAATGGTCCATATGGATATATCTAATCTTTTTGATAACCTAAATGATAAACAACAGGCAGCTGTAACAGCGCCACGTTGTCACCTATTAGTTTTAGCCGGAGCAGGCAGTGGTAAAACTAGGATGCTAGTACATCGTATTGCCTGGCTATTATCGGTAGAGAATTGCTCTCCATGCTCAATTATGGCGGTTACCTTTACCAATAAAGCAGCAACGGAAATGCGTTATCGTATTAAAAAATTGATAGGTACTAGTCAGAACGGTATGTGGGTTGGAACCTTCCATGGACTAGCACATCGTTTATTACGCACACATTATATGGAGGCTAATCTGCCACATGACTTCCAAATACTAGATACTGATGATCAACTGCGACTACTTAAACGTATTATCAACACATTAAATGTATGCGAGCAAAAATGGCCGCTACACCAAGTAATATGGTATATTAATAACAAGAAAGATGAAGGTTTACGCCCACAACACATTAAAACTTATAATGATCCAGTAGAAGGGACTTGGTTACGTATCTATCAAGCTTATCACGAAACTTGCGAACGAGCTGGACTAGTAGATTTTGCTGAATTACTGCTAAAAGCCTATGAGCTTTGGCTAAATAAACCAGATATACTTCACTATTATCGCAAACGCTTCACTAATGTGCTTATAGATGAATTCCAAGATACTAACAGTATTCAGTATGCCTGGATCCGCCTGCTAGCAAGCGATAGTAATAATAATGTTATGATCGTTGGTGATGATGACCAATCGATATATGGTTGGCGCGGATCACAAGTAGAAAATATCCAGTATTTCTTAAAAGACTTCCCTAACGCAACAACTATGCGCCTAGAACAGAACTATCGATCTAGCGGCAATATCATTGAAGCAGCTAATACTCTTATTTCCCATAACGACGGACGCATGGGTAAAAAACTATGGACCAATAAAGGTCAAGGCGCACCTATTGTAATATACCGTGCACTTAATGAACTTAAAGAGGCTCTCTTTGTCATCAACTGTATTAAAAAATGGCATGCAAATAATGGTGCGCTGAAAGATTGTGCGATACTTTACCGTAGCAATGCACAATCACGTTTACTAGAGGAAGCATTATTAAGTGCTGCTATACCGTATCATATTTACGGTGGTCAACGATTTTTTGAGCGCCAAGAAATTAAAGATGCATTAGCTTATCTACGCCTAATACTAAACCGAAATGATGACGCAGCCTTTGAGCGAGTAGTGAATACCCCAACACGCGACATAGGTAGACATACTCTTAACCTAGTGCGTCAAGCAGCACGTGAGCGCCAAATAACACTATGGCAAGCGACGAAAGAACTGCTATACGAAAAAGTTATGCCTAATAGAGCTGCTTATGCGCTGCAATGCTTTACTGAATTAGTAGATTCACTAGCTTACGCTACAACCAATATGCCACTACATATTCAGACCGATCTAATTATTCAGCGCTCTGGACTATTTACCATGTATCAACAAGGGAAAGGTGAAAAAAGTCAGGTACGTGTTGAAAATCTCGCAGAACTAGTGACAGCAACACGTCAATATAAGTGTCAGGAAGAAGATCATAATCTCAGCCCCCTACAAGCATTTTTATCGCATGTTATGCTAGAGATTGGAGAGGTTAAAAATGATCACTCTAAAGACACTGTACAGTTAATGACCTTACATTCAGCTAAAGGACTAGAGTTCCCAATAGTATTTATTATCGGCATGGAAGAAGGTATATTCCCAAGTCAAATGTCTCTAGAAAAAAAAGGCAGGCTGGAGGAAGAGCGTCGTCTAGCCTACGTTGGTGTAACTCGTGCAATGGAAAAACTAACACTAACCTATGCTGAAACACGACGCCTATACGGTAAAACCGTATATCATCAACCTTCACGCTTTATCAATGAGTTACCAAGGCATTGTATAACAGAAATACAACCATGTAATAATGTATTACAACCTATAACATACAGTCAAATGAGAATACAACGTAATAATAAAAAAGATACTGGATACAAGTTAGGCCAACACGTACGGCATCCTAAATTTGGCACAGGCACTATCATCAGTCTAGAAGGGGATAACGAACACTTGCGATTGCAAGTCTCCTTCTATAGAGAAGGTGTTAAATGGCTAGTCGCAGCATATGCACGATTAGAGAATATATAATAATAAATATATCTAATAGATAATTTAAATTTAAGTTGAATAACTAATATGGAAAATAAAACACCCACTCCAATAAAGTACACTGCATATAATCATTTTCCGTAAACACCTAATCAAAAGCCTTGTTATTATTCTAATTATAATATAGTTGACTTAATTATCTGTCGTCATAAGAAGTAAATAACGTAGAATACTCTATTGTTAATAAGCTTACTTATTGTATTATGCTAATAGTTATATCTATAATCACATCAATATATCTTATCACATCTAAACAGGATTCTATCCACTAAAATAGTATATCTTATATATTATAGTTGGCAGTTTTTACGCGATACCACTTAGGCTCCACTAGAACACCCAGAATTAATATTATAAAAACTAATATATTAATAGTGTTGATCTTAGTGGTGTTAATCTGTATTTAGTAGCATTAATCTTTATTAAGTCCTACTTCATATCCTTATATTTACAGTTAAGCAACACTAACAAAGCTAGTATCATCCCCTATAAGTAACCAGAGTTTGGTATTAATTATAGCTAATACTCTAATATTATTATATATAAATATATGATAATATACGCTAATAACATTATCTATACTATGTAAAGATAGGATACATATTATTGTAATAAAAATTAAAATTCAGTCATTTATCTACAAAAATGCATATAAGCATCTAAACTATATAACCTAGGTCCAATAAATACTTTCATTATATAAAATATATTTTATCTAGCTATAGCAACTATAGATACGCTAACATATTTTACAAAACACTAAAATAGTTTATATTAAATACACTACTATTGATTACTTCCTGGTAATATAAAATAATTACAGTACCCTATGAATACTTTAATAAAAATAGCATAAACCACTAATTATTTGACGCAGTTGCATAATTAAGATTAGCGTGACATACAAATTACTATTTACTATCTTAAATAAAAAATAGTCTTTATATACTTATCTATCAATATAGCATGTTAATTAACTACAGATGGAACTCTATAAAATATGTGATATACACTAGTACACACTTATTAAGTATTAAGAAATGGTTCTATAAGGTGGTGTTTTGAAGAAAAAAATAATGATACATCATTATATTTTCACTAAAGATAGAAAGTAATTTACATCTAAATGGATAGAAAATGCTTTACCACTACCACTACTAAATTAATTATATACCTATGTAGTCTTAGTATATAAAATATAACACATACTAATAAACCACTATAGCAAATATCCAAGATGTCCTGCAGTACATTTAGTTAGATAGATCATCATTACTATAAGTGAAACTATAACCATAAAACTCAGAGATTAAAAACATAACATCTTAATCTGTATAACTTTATATATAACTTTATAAGTTCACTAAATAAAATTTATAATATATGCTAAATGATATTACCTTGCTAACTTATTAAGTAACATATCTAATGTAATAAAATTATTATAATAGAAAATTACTATTATATGGTAAAATAAGGAATAGTAATATTTTTATCAAGTAAATATATAAGCTTAATTAAATTAAACTCTTAGGTAATAAATAATATCATATAATCAAAAACTACCATATGATATAACCATTAATATGTTTATAAAAATTTAAAAAATTCTGTATATAATAATAAAATTATAATAATTGAATTATACATCGTGAATTATATCATAATTAAAGTCATTTAAACACTTAGTATAAATAATGTAAATAAAAATATTGTATTAAAAATAAACCAACCCATCATATTGCATAATATTAACACTATGACTTTTAACACTACTATCAAATAGTATATAATAGATAACTTTACAATTCTCGAGCTATAAAAAAAATAGATAATAGCAATGTTATGATATCTTTGAAAATGAGAGAATTATATTTTTTATAATTTATTATAGTCTATATGTAGTATTTGTTAGATAAATAACAAGCAATAATATTGCTGATTATTTAATAAAATTAAAATAGAAATCTCTAATATCAACTACCCAAATTATTCAATATAACCTATAAGTTAAATGAATACTGTCCGCTATTACCAACTTATAATAGTTATAATTAGTAGGACAAAAAAACTTTTTCTATAACTTAGCTTTATTAAATTAAAACAGTAAAAGAATTAATATAAAATTATTTATAGAAATAAAAAATAATTTTTAAAACAAGATAATAATACATATTATAAAACACCTATTAACAAAGTTAAAATAGTTATTACTAACTTTAAACTAATAGTAGTTTATATCAAAAATATATAACTTCAAATCACTAAGTGTATAATATCTATACTAAAATTTATCTAGTAATCTACTAGGCATTTATAATAACGACTATTATTTATATTATAGTTACTAATTTTTTACGCACTAAAAATTATCAGATCCTCTCTCTTACCACTAGTAAATATAAATATAAGCTATAATATATAGATAATTATATAAAACACTTCTATCTTATCACGACCGTGAATAGTAAGCATAAATATAAAAAATATAGATAGTGATTATGCACTATAGCCCTTAAGATAATAAATCAATAAAATACTTTCCTTAATTAATCATTACTAAAACTCGGCTTTATAAATTTAAATAATCTATAAATACTAAGCATCACTTATAAAGATTGTAATTATGTCTCACAATCTATTTATAACCAAAAATATTAATAAACTTAACTATAATCGTAAAAAATAATCATCCATTTAAAACAAAAATAAATAAAAAAACAAAAAATATGTTCTAATTTTATTATCTAGTAGAAAACTATACTATTATCTTTCTGCTAGAGCTATTACATAATGTATTTATTAATAATATTAAATAATCATATCTATTATTAAATAATAATTATTATTATTTATCTCTGTAGCATTATGTTAAGAAATACATAATCCAATAACTATTATATATTAACTAGTAGCTATTACCCAAAAATATTAAGATAATTTTAATGATTTAAAAAATTTATTTCTAGTAAATACAAAATTATTAACATATATATTAAAAAATAATATTTATTAGCACTACTGTTAATTAGCAATAATTAATTATTTTAATATATACCCATGCTAGTAACCAATCAAAAACCTATTTACGGTATTACTAATAAACACTAAAATAAACACTGATTAGCGCAGTAATAAACAAATATAAGTTATAATCTTAACACTAACATAAACTACTATATATTGACCTTAGAATAGCTCATTATATATAACCTGCTTAAATAGCACGGCAATAGCAAATAGAGAATATAAGGTAAACACTATTGCTTAATACTGTCATCATTGCTGTAATAATTATATATACTAGCTTAACTACTTAACTAAATAAGTACTACATCTATCCTCATACATACGTAAATTATAATTACGTAAGTATAAATGTAATGTTGTAGTATCCGATAAAATCAATAAGATATTTCGATCACCAAAATATTTACAGCGTATTAGTAGGAAGAACAAAACACTAAATTAATTCTAATATTTATATAGAAAAAATAAAGTATAAATAATATTTTTACTACATCATCTATGCTAGAATATAAGGCATAATCACTTAGATGTCAAACACGAAATAGAAATATAAATTTTCATAATATCAAATAAAATAACCACTATTACCATAAGTACACAAAATATTACAGTGTGATTATTCATAAATAATAATGTCGACTATAATTAATTATAACGTAGTTTAAACATACTAATATATATTTTGTAGCGCATATTTGTATGATAAAAAATATTATTTCCAACTACTGAGATAATTAATCATACTAAACTTAATAGCTTGTTATTAAAATATACTAGGATGCAACAATGATCATTGATCATATAACTGCGTCACTATTTAATTATAAAGAAGATATGTAAAAATAGGGTATTAAATGATAAAAATGAAATATGATTAAATATTTGTTTATAATACAAGTCTTTAAAAGACTTGTATTTATTTACTAACCTATATTGTATTAATATACAAGCATATCTAAATTATGTGCTTAATAATACATTACATAATTTAATTTATTATAATATAATCTAATAATATTATACACTCAATAAGTGTACTTGGCAATATAAATAATTAATATACTAACATATCTCATTAACACTGAGGCGTATTCAAAACGTACGATAATTACTATTATATACCTGATAATAACTTGCTAGATTTTATGAATATAAAACCTAAAATAACATTTTTATTGTTACGTAATATATAATTATAATGTTTACTAAAAAGATAAAATAAATATCTACTATAAAAGAGAAAATTATTAGTAATTAATTTAATTAACCAACACTAATTAATTAATTTTAATATTTTATTTATAATAAAAACTTATATTAACCTAAATAATAATTACACTATGTTAATAAAAAATACTAGCACCTATTTTACATGTAATAAACTTAGTTCTTAATATCTTTAATCTAAAAACTAAAAAAACCATAAACCATCCAAATATGCATTAACTACCATCAATTTTTTTATTATGTCACAAATATTTATATTACGTTATCTTATATTATTATGATTATTAACTATATATTATATAAGATATTACTAAGATTAATCATTAGGATTAAATTAAAACTATCAATTATACTATTTATCATTACATTACTAGCTTGCTTAATTGTGATAACTAGTTATACAATATATTTTTATATTATCGTTAGTTAGTGATGCTGCGAGTGCATATGTAGGTTAATAATAACTCTCATGTAAATTTAATTTGAAATTACTTGATAAATGAATCGCTATTATACTAACTGTAATAAAATTTAATACTATATAAAATTATAAATATACATGAAATTTCTAATAATCTATTGCTAGATTAGTAATCTAATACCTACCTATAATAGATATACTATTAACTGTTTACTCTATGTAAACAGAGAATACATATCAGTAATAAGTACAATTATCATTCATATTACTTATGGCCTAGCCTAACTTAACTATAAAGCTTGCTCATAAAAAAAAATTAAACATTAAGTAAATAATATACTATAGTAAAATATTATTAATATTTTAAACAAAAAATAATAAAAAACCATTACATACAGATATATGATTCCTCTTCTTAATAAGAGGAAGGCATTAAAATTTAGATTGAAATTAAAATTAGCACACTTAGTTTAATTTAGAACATAATATTCTACCTGTATTATTCCTACTTTTAAAGTAATCTAATCAAGACCCGTAAATTACGGCATCTTACTATCAATTACCAATACATTATCAAAAAGTATGTTTATACTAATTTAATATCATCTTAGTAACAATGATGTTCTTGCTCCTAAATGTGCCAATATTTATTCTCATTAACTAAAAAGCTAAAAATAACTAAAAAATAAAAAAAACAAAAGACATGATATTTGTCATTTTTAATAATAGATGATATCTATCAAATAATACATAACCATAAAGTAGCACCAAAATTACTTAATAGAGTTTATTAATAGTCATATCTTAATGTATATAATATAAATTACTATTTGTACTGCTATACTCATTACTACATGGAATGATAACGCAGAATAGTATATTTATAATCATAGCTTAAACAACTGATAAGACAGGCGCTCATTATACTACTATTAGGATAGTAGTAATAAATTATAATTTATAATACCTGCCACTAAGCACGAGTATACTTTCAGATGCATACTACGTAATGGTTATTTAAATTACTAACATGATCAAACCAATATTATTAAATTCGTTAATCAGTAAACAGATTGATAATATTTAGCATTATATCTTATATATAAAAAATTATTACATAATATCTAATATACGTATCATGCGTGTATAAGGATGAGAATAAGTTATCAAAAAACATACAATGCCATTCTATTTTAGAGAACCGAGAAGCTCATATATAAACATTTTGCACGTAATACTACGCTTATTTGCTCAGCTCATAACTTCAATGATAAACTTAATCATCGATAACTTAAGAGGATATAATACAATATTATGTATCACATCATCGCTTCTGATTTAGATGGCACACTGCTATCTCCTAACCACACTTTATCACCTTATGCGAAAGAAACGTTGAAACTCTTGACTAAACGTGATATCCATTTTGTTTTTGCTACAGGTAGGCATCATATTGATGTTTCGCAGATCCGTGACAACCTAGCTATTGATGCTTTCATGATTACCTCTAATGGCGCTCGTGTACACAACACTGAAGGTGAATTAATATTCAGCCATAACTTAGATGAAGATATTGTTTATGATCTATGTGAAATAATGCACAACGATGTAGACATCATTACTAATGTCTACCGTAATGATGACTGGTTCATCAACCGTGAAAGCCCTGAGATCATGTCCTTTTTCCAGGAGTCTATCTTCGAGTATCAGCTATTCGAACTAAATAAGTTAGAAACTTCAAGTGTTTGTAAAGTATACTTCACTTGTAAAAATCATGAAAAATTATTACCGCTAGAAAAAGCCATCAATGCACGATGGGGCAATCGAGTAAATGCTAGTTTTTCACTGCCAACCTGTTTAGAGGTCATGTCCTATACAGTATCCAAGGGACTTGCACTAGAAGAAGTAGCAAAAATTGTCGGGTATACACTAAAAGATTGCATTGCTTTTGGTGATGGCATGAATGATTTAGAAATGCTATCAATGGCTGGTAAGGGATGTATCATGCATAATGCGCACCAGCGTCTTAAAGATCAACTGCCAGATCTAGAAGTAATCGGTTCTAACATTTATGATGCAGTACCACAGTACTTGAGTAAAATGTTTCTTACATAATGTTAACTATCTTCAGTGCTAAAAATAAAAATTTAGCTACACTACAGTAAAAATCATTTTTCTTAAATTTTAGCTAATTAATAATACCTGTAATATTTCTCTGTAAGTACTCTAAGTGATTTGCTTATGATATAACTTAGGTTGTAATTATTTTTAATGCACTCATTAATTTTAATAAATAGTAAATCTTTCAGGATCTAATAAAGATTAGATACACGTTGAAGTAACTTTAGCACTAATTTCTCCTTCAAGCGCTAGCAATTAGCTAAAATTTCAAAAATATTAAACATTATAAGAGATGCACATCAATAGCAAACACTTAATTTTAAGTGCAAGTATCATATACACATTCTATACCTAAAATATATTCAGTTCATGATTTTTATTAATGTTACTAGTTAAAAATATGAATATAACACCACAGCATAGCAATTACTTATTTACAGTGCTATATTTAACAACTAACAAGATGGAGTATTAAATAATGCAGTAACTTCCTCATAATATCACAAATAATATTCTCATTAGATGATGACGCAAAATCTTTTTTAATAAGAAGAATTATATTAAACATCATTCTATCATAATTATATATTATGATAGAATACAAAATTCAAAGAATATATATTAATATATAACAATAATATAATTATATGCTATATTAACTATATTAATCTTAATAACTATAAACACCATAAGATATTAATGTACTACTTCTATTAATCTTATAGTCAGCTCTAAAATGTGCTTTACTACCTTCCATGATATACTCTATATAATAAAAATATATAGTACTTATCTAATCAACTTAGGGTAATAATAATCTCTCCATCATGACCTATTAATAGAAAATACTATGGAGACGAAAAAAATAACTAACAATATCATTTAAACAGACAAGTTATCTAAGAGATAGTTTTTCATTAAAAATACAACTCACTCAATACTTATAAACTTTTAAAAAGGTTACTTCCAAGTATGAATAATAAAAAAATAACTGAAGCAGGCGTAAGAATAGTAGTATCCTATACATATAATTATATATATGATATATCAATAATTATATGTATAGTTAAAATTATTTATGTCATGTGATCTTATGACCTAAGAGTTTAGTTTATATGATCTTTAATTAATCTCATTTAAGCCCTAATAAAAAATATTTCATTTCTCAGTAAACTAGAACTTTAATAAATCAACGTATAAACTAATATCATGCTAAGTATACTATACTAACTTAGTAGTTAATTATTATACTACTAACTTAACAAATTACTTATACATAGTAATATTATTAATAATAAAGCAAATACATTCGTGCGTTTAACATACTAAAAATAACAGCAAAATTTATTATCATATAAAGTATATTTCATAATTATAATATATAGTAGTTAGAAAGGTAAGTAGCCTAGATATACGGACCTCTTATCTTTATTAAACACCAGCTACCTCAGCTAATAACTTAATGACACTGGATCCATTAAGTTTATTTCACTAAGTACACTTAATGGATCATCTAAATTATGTATACTGGTTATTAATAAAAATATCCTAATAACGCACCATGTAACAAACCTGATGTATTGTAAATAATATAAATTAACACTATACGATACACTTAAGTATCAGTATTTAAGCGTTTTAGTACTAAGATAGTGCATAATGCTAAAATAAATAATTAATCATCTTATACCCACTAATTAAAAAACTCAGCTATAGCGTTAATATTACTATACGTATCTTTAATCTTGTATTACTAAAATCTACAGATTTAGTCTATTTCTTATTACTCTGTACTACGTGATAAAACCCCTACTAATCCACCTAAGCAATAGTGAAGATTATATAGGATAGCAATAACAATAATATAATAACTAGTAAAATTACTAATTATAATAGTAGCATACTAAAATTATGCTATACAGCAGTTGCATTTAATGATAACTTGAATAATATTAGGTCTATGTAATAAAAATAAACATTATAACAAAGTAATACCCTGCTAGGTAGCAGACAATACATAATCTAATATCTTAGATATAAGATGCGATGATACAGTATAATCTACCAAGATAAAACTATCGTAAGCAGCCGTGCAAAATTACATTGCATACAATAGTTCGTATATATTACGCAGATAAAATACTTTTCTGAGATATACTCTCAGTAAAAAAAATAAAAATTCAGCGATAGTTTTTGAAAAAGAAAAGTTTTATGATCGACTTATCTACTCAAATAAACCAGATAATTGAAACGCGGGAGCTACGTTGCCCGGAATCGATGATGATAATACGTAAAGCCGTTCGTCATATGGCTAAAGGTGAAACACTACTAATTATCTCAGACGATCCCACTACTGCCCGTGATATTATAAGTTTTTGTGCTTTCATGAATCATACACTCATAGATCAGGAAACGGATCAGGCACCTTATCGTTACTTATTGCGCAAAGGAATATAACTATTATATTTTATATTGTTACAGGCACATATATCTATTACGAAAAGCATATATACACTATTTTATTAATTATAATGCATTATAATCATCCATGGAATAGTAATAAAATTACTTATCAATGCTAATAGATTATAAATAGCTTATATTTAAATATTAAGGTTATAGTAAATATCAGAAATATAGTCAGTCACTGTATTACCTAAATATGATATATACTGTTAATATTTACTGAAATAGAAGCAAAAGATGTGCATAATTGTATTAACTTACATACTGCAATTAATTTTAAAATCAAGTAAGGTGTGGGGACTTTTACTAAAAATAAACAAATTAAATGAAAGATTTTATCATCATAATCATTCAAAATACTTAAGCAGAAAATAATAGTAAAAACTATATATTGCTAATTAGCAATAGTGCAATAATTTATTTACAGCAGATAATATTATGCTAAAATAGTGGATTGATCAAATTTAAATTCACATATTAATCTGCTTATATAGGAAATATAATTAACTATTTAAATTAGTAAATTATAGAAATATCACATACAACAATCGTAAGTTACATATTATAACTATAAATAATTACGCCATATATAAGATATATTTCTAATAAAGTATTAGTAAGTAGAATAAATAAAAACAAAAACCTACTAACTCATAACAAACTAAATTAATTATTATAGTTTACTTTTCTTGCAAAAAAGTAAAAAGATATAGCCCTAAAGAGGGCTAACTTTTATTTGCAGAAAAATAAATAAACGTCTCACAAAAAAATAAGCTGTTACTAACTTGTGTATCACATATCACTACACATTACTATTATAGGCCAGTAATATCACTAAAACTACATGATTAAGCCATTATATATACTAGACCGCTGCAAGTATAACAGCAGCGATCATACGCTTTATATAACTACAACTCAGCAGTTAAGTTAAAGTTAATAATCCTGATGAATATTTAATAATAGATAAATAATAAGACTTATATATCAGTAAATACATTAACGCATTATTAGCCACTAATAGTTTTTAATATATTCTTGAGATATTTAGATAGGTATTATTATCTAAATACTTAGCTACAGCATAGAATCAAATCTCACTTAGAATTTTTTAAAAATCATAAGCATAATACATTAACAAGATCTTGTCTATATTATACAAGAATAGAAAATACAAAAAAATAAAAATTTATTCATAGATATCACACTAAATACCCAATATCCAGATATGTTTTTATACATAAAAAGTATTAATCTTAAAAACTATATACAACATAAATTACTAAATTTAGATTTAAAGAGTAGCAATACTCTATTTATATCATATATAATATATACTTAAAAATATTATCTAGTAATTGATAATTATTAGCAGTAATCTGAAGTAATAAATCAATGGTATAATCTATTAACGTAATATGAGGCAAATTTTACAGAATATATACGTATGTTTATACGTATATATTTAGATATACATATAAAGTTTAAAAATCTAGTGATATCATCATAAAAACTTCACTAAGAAATTAATTCTTCTTCGCAAAAATGCGTAATATAATACTTTTTCTTAGTTACCTTTTGACTAATATGATAAGAAATAATAATACCTTTAACTGATGGCAACTAGTACTATGAAAAAATTAAAAGAACTAGCAAATAACTTAGGATTTTATCCTATTTCTTTTATACACCATTCAAATAGATTACTGAATAAGAATATTAATAACTATATCATCACAAAGATATGAACAATAAATTCTTCGTTAATAAAAACCTAGAACATGAGAACCGCTAACCCAAAAGCAATCGCACCAAATATAAAATACTCATTGTCAATTGGTGCGGAATAAATTATTAGCATATATATGAGAGAAACCCATCATGGCTCATCAGCAACAAAACTTCACTAAAACAGGATTCTTTGCTCGCCTAAAAGACGGTTTGCTAAAAACTAAACAACACCTTGGTACAGGCTTAATAAATCTATTATATGGGAAGAAAATAGACGATGAGCTATTTCATAAACTAGAAGAACAGCTGTTGACCTCTGATATTGGCATAGAAACTACATGTAAAATTATTACTAACCTGACTCAGTACACCAATCACAAACAGTTAAAAGACACAACAGCGCTATACGCAAGATTAAAGATAGAAATGTTTAAAATCCTAACTAACGTTGAGCAGCCTCTAGATGTTAGTTATAAAACTCCATACATTATTTTAATAGTTGGCGTTAACGGCGCAGGGAAAACTACCACAATTGGTAAACTAGCACACCTATTTATAAATCAAGGTAAATCCGTTATGCTGGCGGCTGGTGATACCTTTCGCGCAGCGGGGCTTGAACAATTGCAAGTATGGGGTGAAAGAAACTGTATCCCTGTACTCGGACAACATACAGGCGCTGACTCAGCCTCTGTAATTTTTGAGGCGTTACGGACTGCCAAAGCATGTGGAGTTGACGTATTAATCGCCGATACTGCAGGACGTTTGCAGAATAAAATACATCTAATGGAAGAACTAAAAAAAATTGTCCGTGTTATCAAAAAACTAGATGCTCAGGCCCCGCATGAGATTATGCTGACACTTGATGCAAGTATTGGCCAGAACAGTATTAGACAAGTAAAATTATTTAATGAAGCTATAAGTTTAACTGGTATTACACTTACTAAACTAGATGGTACTGCCAAGGGGGGAGTAATTTTTGCCATTGCAGATCAGTTTAGTATCCCAATTCGTTATATTGGTGTTGGGGAAGGCATCGAAGATTTACAACCATTTCAGGCTAAAGATTTTATTGAAGCACTTTTTACCCATATAGCTTAATACAAAATATTTTATTCAAATAAATTATTAAAACATATCTGTATAATACAATTATACTAGTTATACGCTATAAAAAACGAGATTCTATCTGTTTCCCATACCACTTGTATTTCTTAACTTGCCTTTAGTGTGTTAGCGGAAAAATTATGCTTATATTCTTTTATAGTACAGCAAGACTTAAGTACATGGAATATATTTAATTTTTAATTTTAATATGATAACCACAAGCTCAGTATCAGTTAATTGCAAAATTATGAGACCCTGCTTCTACTACAACAAATTCGAATTTTTGTTTAATATAACCATCAATAACTTAATTTAATAATATAGAATAATATAGCAATAATTATTAATAAAACTAATACGATCAAGATTATATAACACACTTCCTTAATTAAACAAATCTCCTATATTAAACAAATCTAGTCACATGGATAAAGCAAATGCTTCGTAGTTCATCTTTTTAGCAAATAAAAAATGTCCACATTTCCCAGGAAACATTACGCAAATAATCAACATTAACGCTATCAGCGTTACTTATAACTACACTACCTATTTACTGAGATTATATATCATATTATATAAAGAAATTTTATACCTATTTACATAGCATAACTAACAGCATTAATAATTTAACTATTACTAGTGTTACTGTATTTAGCACCATAGTATTATAGTATTACTGCACCTATCCTAATTCATAATACTTAAATTATTGAGAAACTCAGCTACCTTGAGCGAATACTAAACTAAAAATAATACAGCAAATACTAAAATAATATAAAAAGTTATAGGCAATATGTTACACTCCAACTTAAGTTAATAACAGTGCTACACCTAAACAAAAACCATTAAAAACTATATGATGCTAAAATTAATAAATATGTCTATATTAATAATAATTACCATAACCATAATATTCCTATAACTATTCTAGATTAAATAAGTGCTTATTAACTCTACCGCACTAGATGATTTCTATAACCCTAAATAACTACCTATTTTATTTTGATAAATATTTAAATAATCATACCCTAATAAATATAAGACATTATTAACATATACGCTGGTCAATATTAGATACAATGTCTATTAAATGTATAATATTGAATCAAATACTATCGTTGGTTGAGTTTTTACTAGCGCGTTAAATATGCTAAAATAGCATCTATAATTAATAATTACAATTATCATGCTAAAATAAACTTCCATAATGCAAAAACTACTAACACTATATGCCGTCATATAGCAACTAGCTTTAAATAAAGTAGAAAAACTAGAATTAATCATAACTAGTATATGTGTTTAATAAAATTCATAAAACTAATCTACTAGATAAATGTCCTTATTGATATATAGAATAATACTTATAGCGCTCTTAATACTTAACAATAGTATGTACCTTAATATCTTGATAAAATACAATACAATACAATACAAGCAATATACTCAATATCATATAGCTACTTATAAATCTATCTTATAGCTATTTATAAATGATAAAATACGTTAAGTTTTCCAGTGTACTGCTGTCATTGTTATTATCATAGTTAATAACATAGAACATATGGTTAGAATAAATTACGTACCTAATACTTTGAATACTGCTGTTGCATCTATGATTAAACACTAACCTTACTAATGATTACTGAAATGATTAAATAGCTTACTATATAATTCAATACAGCGCAAAATATACACGTATGAATAATAAAGTAATTTTTTTAATACACTCTTCTTGTCTTACTGCTCTAAACTTGTTACAGAAATATAATATAACTACATAACAATTAGTATTGTTTTTTAGCAGATACATGCTCTATTAGACTTAATTAGAATATAATATTCTAGTCTTCATATAACTAAAATAGTACACTATATTTAATCGAGCACAGTAATAAGACCAAGGTGATATATAAAATCGCATAGCAAATTTGATAAACAATAGTTACTACTGTATAATTAATTATTACTCAGTAATAATTAATTATCTGCGTAACCTGTTACTTAAAGGGGATTTAAATGACCAAAGATATTCAAACTGTAGCTTTAGTTCCTCAAGGAAGCTTAGAAGCTTACATTCGTGCAGCTAATAACTACCCGATGCTAACTGCAGAGGAAGAACAAGATTTAGCGCAACGGCTACATTATCAGGGAGATCTAGGGGCAGCTAAGCTTCTTATTTTGGCTCATCTACGATTCGTTGCTCATATTGCTCGTAATTATTCAGGCTATGGCTTACCGCAAGCAGATCTAATCCAGGAAGGTAATATTGGTCTAATGAAAGCTGTGCGGCGCTTTAATCCAGAGGTTGGCGTACGTTTGGTCTCCTTTGCGGTACATTGGATTAAAGCTGAAATACATGAATATGTACTACGTAATTGGCGTATTGTTAAAGTCGCTACTACCAAGGCGCAACGAAAATTATTCTTTAACTTACGCAAAACTAAACAACGCCTTGGATGGCTCAACCAAGATGAAGTAGAATTAGTAGCACGTGAGCTAGGCGTAACAAGCAAAGATGTACGAGAGATGGAATCTCGCATGGCAGCACAAGATATGACATTCGATCCTGCTCCAGATGAGGAATACTCTGATAGCCAATCACTAGCACCCCTGCTTTACCTTCAGGATAAAAGCTCTGATTTTGCCGAAAATATTGAAGAAGATAACTGGGAAAGTAATGCTACCGATAAGTTATCCTGTGCACTAGAATGTTTAGATGAGCGCAGCCAGCACATTATTCGCGCCCGTTGGTTAGATACCGAAAACAAATCTACTCTACAAGCATTAGCTGAAAAATATGGTGTTTCTGCTGAACGTGTGCGTCAACTTGAAAAAAATGCCATAGAAAAAACTAAAAATAGCAATTGAAAGTTAAGATAATACCACTATGAAAAATAAATGCTATCTGACCCCAGAACCTTAGATATTTTATGTAATTATAGAAATGCCTCTCCATAATACTAAGGAGGTTGCCAATATTTTCATTATCAAAAGCATCATTTTTTAATCCAAATACTTTCTGTCAAGTACGACGCGTAAAAATACGTAATATTCATTAATGCACCGCAACCGTAAAGAACTAATTATATTTACAATTATTAATTTTACTACAATAATTAAAACTTTATATTCTTTACTAGACACAGCGCTATAATGATAGCAACTATTTTATATATACATCAGATCTTATATGTCAATCTGATCATTGTAATCGTTACGTTCACACATATTCACTGCAACTAATGTTTGTTCATTAAAATAAAAACAATAGATTACTTATAATAACAATGCAACTAATATTAATAATATAGTTATTGATCTAACAAAATTTTTCCACAACCAATAAGCGCTACTATATAGTAGTATTAATTTATATTAAAAACACTACTTATATAGACGTAATAATTTTTAATTAAAAAATAATTAGTTACACTATAAACCTAATATTTCTGAAAGGCTATATAAACGTTCATAACTACACACATAATAAATATATAAATAGACGAAAGACATTATTTATATAAATTAAATATTCTATATAAATACTTATAACTACATATAGCATATGCCTAACATACATATGCTAATCAACAATTGACTGCAATAGTATATTTATACCCACAAGACCGTAAATATATAACGTTATACATATTTTACTAATATTTTGAGAAAAATTACTTCATCTTAATAAATACAGACATACTGATAATATCTCTGACTTTTTAATTTTCTAATTTGCGCTAATATAATTAAGTATAACCTATTAATTGATAAATTATTGCAGAAGATCTAATATGTAAATATTACTTATGCTAGCTATTTACTCCAAACATCTATAGCAATAATACATAATCAATAGACAATAAAAAATAATTTCTAGAATGACAAATAACCTCATACTAATTGTGTAAATTAGTATAATTTGTAGATACATCCTAATATGTTAAGTATTCTATAAACTATAAATAAATTAAAATCAAGTGAATTAATAAAACAAAATCATAAAAAATATGTTATTAACATTTAATTTTTACAATCTTTAATGTAAAATAAAAAAGAACATATTAATTACATATTAGCTTACATTGCTTCTTATAACTATAATATTAAACTATATTTATAGTTATTTAATTTTATTAATTACTTAATCATAATATTTAAAATATTTTTTTAATTAAAGTAAACTAATAAGCTAATAACTTATCTCTTATAATATATTTTTATAAAATCCATACTTATTTTCTGCAAATATTTAAATACTATGTCTATGACAAATTTATTCTTAGTAATAAGAAATTATTACCCGATAATAATTACACAAAAGTTAGTTAACATCTATATTAACAATACAATGTTGCTTAAATATAGTTGCTACAATAACCATTGTTAAATTATATAGAATACTATAGTTTTAATAAACTTAATAATAAATTAATTATACTAAGAACATAGCTACAAGTAAAAAATAAGCAAGATCTAGCTTTCTAAAAAATAAGTTAATTTATGCATCTAATGATATAGTTATCTGGTTATCTAGTTATCTGTTTATCAACTATTAAAGATAACATCATGATGATATTATTTTTAATAAGAACTATTTTTTAACATAAATTATAATATTAAAGATCATCTTATATTTATACACAATTTATCTAATATTACTTAATAGCTATTAGCAAACTTAATAATTAATATACTATTTACTAATAGTAGCTAAATTTATCTAGCTTATTAATATAAATATTTTCTGCAACCTGCAGTACATTTAAAGCTATATTTGAGTAAACGATACCCTAAGAGATAGAGGATATAAGATCGATAAGCTTTAATTACATTAAACTTAATAAAACTTAATTGATGTACTTATTTCTTACCAAAGCAAATGTACTAATATATCTTAGTTGATATACACATATTATACAAAGAGCAGAAAAACAATAGAGGTCTATTATTTTAGCAACAATATATTATTATATAAAACAATCAAATATTAATTTAAAGCTAAAACAGCTAATGTTAAGTAATAATAAATAGTGATATAATTACCTAGTACTACCTAGCTATACCAAGAAAATTAGATATTAATAAGCTAGACCGCTTACACTAAAAAATACACTTAAACTATACTTCTATATATAAACCACTGCTTAAATACATAATAAATAAATTAATAAGAGCAATAAACCCCTATAAGGGCGCATATATTTCAACATACCTTGAAATGTACCAGAAAACCCTTACACAAAAATTAACCCGTGAAATGTCTAACTACTCAAGAAACATAATACAATTAATAAAATAAAAGATATGCTACCAAAGCATAATACCTTAATACATGTAATTATACATGAAACGCTATTGAGCTTATATAGCATCGCAAAACACAATTTGATCTATCTAACTAACTGCTTAATTTTATTATAGTATAAACACATCCTACCATTTATCATACACTATTGTTAAAAATATAAAATATTATACTACTTAGCTATATCGCTATAACAATGCATAGTATATAGTTATGAAATAAGACAAATATAGAAAAAATATAGCTTTCATGTCTTAATATTTTAAATAATATATTATTAATAATATTAAATTGAATGACATAATTAATAACATAATTAACATACTAAAGGTATCATACTAGTTAGATAGCTCTTACTAAATCACTTAGAAAAATTTTAATCTAACGAAAGCCTATAAATATATTCATTCGTGCTGTTGTCCCTTAAGAATCCAGATATTTTTACTGATCTTAAAAAATTATCAAATTTCATGATAGCAAATAACCAATAAAATACACTCAAAAGATCTTACTCTTTATTTATATGGAGATTGTACTCTATATTTACCACTAGATTGCACACAATACATAATTTGCTAGAGGCAGACGTCAGGATATTATGTAAAAATAATTATCAGTAATCTAGATTACAAGCCACAAACAGTATATCCTCAAAGCTATTCAATACTACATCGAACAACCTGATAAATAACTTGCTACAATAACTACCTAAAGTTAAAAACTAATATACTTATATATCCCTATCTAAACTTATAAGAATATCTATCTTTAAAAAAAATCATATTATACGTCAGAGATATCACAGTGGTCTGATATCACAAATATAAAGATTTGCATCTTAAACAGGTGACTGTCCTAGAAAATTAGGATGAGCATAAATATATTAACCAATCATTAATTATTAACAAAAACGACAATACATACTGCTACATAAAGTAGAGGTAGATTAAAAATCTAGTACATATAATTATAGGCACCTCATATTTATCATCTAAATACTAACATACTCTTAATAATAAACTAATAATAATGTCGCAGGAGTACTAGAAAATCAAACAAAAAATATATATTTACCACAAAAGACTTTTAAGCATACACACCATGTGCATCAGATCCTTCATAGAGGTATATAAAGTTATAATCATACCCATCAACACTTATACTTAAAGTTTCTCACATCTAATACATATAACTAACACTGTAATATTTATGCATACATACTGATAACATTTAAATTAGTAGATAATATTATCCATAGTTTATAATACTAAGGTGATAGCTGCTAAATATAAAATCACTATTCAGCTACATTTCATCGCATCTAAACTAATAAATAAATTATCAAATCTTCATCACGTCAAGATACTAATTAAATATAATTTTCTCTTACCTAAGCAAGAAAAAGACAAATATTATATATCTCTAGCGCTACACGCAAAATTAAAAATTAAAAGGTAATAAAAAATATAGACAATTACTTGATCATATATCAAAATATATTATATATAAAAATACTACTGAGATAACGGCTAAATCTGCTGCAACAACTATTCTAGTCAATATTATAAAACTATTTAAAATGGTAATATACAGCATAATATCTTTACTAATAAAAAGATTATCGCAAATACTGTACTCT
Organism: Serratia symbiotica str. 'Cinara cedri'; assembly: GCA_000238975.1. Taxonomy (GTDB): domain Bacteria; phylum Pseudomonadota; class Gammaproteobacteria; order Enterobacterales; family Enterobacteriaceae; genus Serratia_D; species Serratia_D symbiotica_A. The sequence continues at coordinate 1,567,889 of CP002295.1, forward strand.
AGATAACCAAACCACTACAATAACTCTACTGCATCTAATAGAGTTACTGTTTAGCTATAAGTTATAAAATAATAACAATATAGATAAATTATGGTAATATAAAGACGACAATATTAAATTGTATACTATATTTTATATATTTTAATATCTTTTTTAAAAAAACACAGAAAAGCTAATAAATATATACGAAGACTACCAATAGATAAATATAAACTACTCTATGACGCTTAGATTCACAACAGTTGTTTCAAGATTAAATCTACTATATTATATTAATAATCATACAATGCTCAATACGACACTGGCAGTAGCTATAGAAATAAACATCTAGTCAGATACTAATATAAGTATATACCCCTAAACTCTGATAACAGAGATAATCATAGAAAATACATAGATATCATTTTTAGACAAAATTAAAGAATAACCCACACTGAACCATAGAATTAAACTAATCATACAGAGATATATTATACCCCTGTGCCTTACCTAATAAAATAAAAGCTAACCCTAAGAAGATTAGTTAATGCTACTAAATATTATATCACTCTATTTAATATCACTTACTAAGCAAATAAACACAGCATCAGATAAAGGAAATTAATAATCAGATGCTTGTTTTGGATAAATATAAACATAATTTAATATTTTTCAATACAACATATGATATACTATAAATATAAATATAAATATAAATATAAATATAAATATAAATATAAATATAAATATAAATATAAATATAAATATAAATATAAATATAAATATAAGTATAAGTATAAGTATAAGTATAAGTATAAGTATAAGTATAAGTATAAGTATAAGTATAAGTATAAGTATAAGTAATGATGATTATCTATTTATATAATGGAAACCAATCGTTACACAAACAATATATCATCCATACTAAAAGTATGAGTTACTATAATTAATTAAAGTACTAAATCATGTAACAACTAAATAAAACCCTAATGTTAGTAACTATAATTAATTGCCATAATATTTAATAGATAAATATAAGTAATTGATTTAGCAAATTAAAACGAGGCATTAGTTACCAACCGCGCTAAATTAGCATCTCCTATGTAATACTACTATATCAATTTATTCTTCATACTTTTATTACTATATCAATCTATATATAGAAGACTATTTAAGTAATAAAGTGCAAGCTAGTACAATTACAGATTGTAGATGTCACCTGAATTAATACTACTACATACCATACCTTAGCACTACTAAGATTAACATTACATAATAGTGATAAGATATAATCAACCTAATCAAACCTCTATAATATTACTAATACGCTATTAACGTAAGCTTAATAAAATAAAAAATACATAAATAGTTAAATATATAGCTATGTTTGCGATATGATATGATAAATATCAAGACATACTAATATAGATTAGCATAGATGAAAATTAGAAATTAAATATACTCTCCTAATACAGTGATAACTGTGGAATTTCTATTCATTAGAATACTAGTATTTACAATTTCATCTATATTACAAATAAAATAAACTAAACTACAATCATTACTACAGCAGTAGTAGCGATATATTAAGCAGATACTCTATAGCATAGAGTATCTTTATTTAATCTATTGATACATAAAACTAAATAAATAACAATAAAATTATCGAATACTCTATCAAAATATTAATATCCGTATATTTTACTAAAATATACTATAAAGATAACTAGATTACTGTTATATTAATCTATCAATAATTATTAACGGCATTAGTTACTTCAAAATAATCATACTAAATATAATCCATCACGAAGTTATTAAATGATAAGCTACTAATACACTATTAAAGTACACATATACTCGTTTAATAACTATTAAATGATTATTAGTTATAATATACTATATCACTAGTAAGACAAATACAAAATAAATATACCTTAAGCTATACGAAAATAGTGCTCTAACACAATACCAACATATACATTATCTAAATTAAGTAATCTTTTTACAGTAACAGTATATAGATATATCAAGTATAATAAAACTAACCTAAAACTATTAATAACTTCAAGGATAATGTTATAATTACTACAGATAATACTCAAATATATATCTATATGTATTACTCATAATTTAATAAAATTAAATATTTTATTAAATCATTAAACACGAATTGAATCAATATTCAAACACTATCTTTTTATATTAATCTATTAGAAATATTTAAATATTTTCAGCATTAAACCAAATTATTACTAAATATGCTATCCATGCATCAATCGTACGCATATCATGTTAAATATATTAAAAATTTGTCTATAAAATAAATAGCATATGCTAACAGCACATCTCCATGTTCACTAATACTACAAACTAAATCCATCCATAAACTAGGACACTCATTAGTAATTAGCTAACATAATACTGGATATTTAATAACAACATTAAAGCAATACTGTTCTATAATAATAATTATTAATCTGTGATATTATTAATAATTCATCTATTATAGTAACATAGTTAACTTAACTTAAGAATATATTTTACGATACGATCTAATCTACTATGCGCATATCAAGAATAATATTTATGATCTGTATTTATTATCTTTCATATAAAATAAATATTAGTTATCAGCCCATAAACTATCTATAACAATATTCGTTACCCATTAATGAAAGTTAAATTAAATTTCTGATATGTTAATTTATCTCACCACCATAGTAATTAAAACCATAGTAATTATATAAATAAAAATTTATGTATAAATCATTCTCACCCATAAAGATAACTATATAAAAATTATTTAAATTAGCACTCAAGATATTTATTACTTAGATATTATTGATCCGCAACTTTAATTATTTTAAAATATACAACCGATACATATCGTATATTATAGATTAAGTATTAAATTTTAATATCATTATCAATTAAGATAACATATTTAAATATTAACACAAACAGTTAAATGCTGCTGAGTATCTTTTAACTAGTGCATATCAAATAATTTTAATTGATATTACTACTATCCCCAATAACCATAACATTAATGTCACAAAAATATGAAACATATAAATAGCTAGGACATATTAAAAATATACTTATTTATACCTACCGTACTGCAAATTATATATCAGTTAACTTTCTGAACAAATATAAAATAGGTAACTAGTATGATATCATGCAATTATATCTATATTCTAATGTCTCTTGCGCAAGTAACCTGCTTGATACTATATGAATTCAAGCATACTAGTCATGTTTACTGACTCTTTAAATACTTATACTCATTAAATAATATCTATGCAAAATTATAAAAATATTATATATATTATATTAATCAATATATTAATTATTAATTAATAATAATATTGCAGCTAATGCAATATGGGCTGCAGAATAATATTAAAGATTTATCATATAAATACATAATTAATGATTAATGTTCATTAAGTTAAAAACTATTTTTACCTAAAGGGAATATGCATGCCAATAAAAAAACTTCTTGCTTACTATAATGGTTTAAGTAAAAATTAAAATATAATAATGATAACTATTATTATATTTTATTGTCTCAATAAGATTATATAAGCACAAATAATAAACTAATAATATATAATGTCTAACATCAAGTATTTCATCTTATCGTAACAAATTTATTACTAATTATTAATTAAAAATACCTTAACCTAGCTAATAAGCGCGATATTACTTTTCATAAAAATACCAATCCAATTAATATACAAGACAAATGCATTCAGTAGTATTACCTAGTATCGCCTTAATATAATATATAATGAATCTATGAAACGCTAACACAATAAGACTTAATAGGAGGCGGGGTGGATAATAATTTAATTTATTGGATAGGTGGGGTGCTAATCGGCCTTTTGCTTGGATGGATTATTACTAGTCTACAAGCACGGCAAACTAATACGCGGCATAAAACTCAGCTACGTTTACTCGAACAGGAGTCACAAAAAATACAACAAATAACAATAGCTCAAGAGACAACATTGCAAAATCGTGAGGAACAAATACGTCAAAATGATTTAGAGCTACGTAATGTATATAACCAACTTGCAGCGGAGAAAGAAAAAGGACAACAACTAAATCACTGGCAGAACGAGTATAAATCACTCAATCAAAAACTGTATGACCAGCAAGTAATTAATAACGCACGTGAAAACGAACTACGTGAAGTTACTATTCGGCTAAAGGAGACACGCATAGCTGCGGAAGAAAAACAGCGTCTACTAATTAATAGCGAGCAGCGCCTCACTACCCAATTTGAAAATTTAGCAAACCGTATTTTTGAACATAGTAGATATAAAATAAGCGAACAAAATCAACAAAGCCTAGATCACATGCTTTTACCGTTACGTGAGCAATTAGATGGCTTTAAACGACAAATACAAGATAGCTTTGGACAAGAGGCGCGTGAGCGCCACACACTAATACATGAAATACATAATTTACAAAAATTAAATGCTCAAATATCACGTGAAGCTATCAACCTTACCCAAGCACTAAAAGGAGGTAATAAAACTCAAGGCAACTGGGGTGAAGTAATACTAAGTCGAGTACTAGAAGCCTCTGGGTTACGAGAAGGACATGAATATGAAGCCCAGTGTAATATACGAGTAGATGATCATAACCGTATGCAACCAGATGTGATCGTCCGTCTTCCGCGGGGAAGAGATGTAGTGATTGATGCCAAAGTGTCATTAATTGCTTATGAACGTTATTTCAATAGTGAAGAAAGTATGGTTCGTGAGGCAGAGTTAAATAAGCATATTATTTCATTACGTGACCATATCCGACTACTTGGGCGTAAAGATTATCAGAAGTTACCGGGATTGCGTTCACTGAATTATATACTGATGTTTATCCCTATAGAACCAGCATTTCTACTAGCAATTAATCGTGAGCCCGAATTAATTTATGAGGCACTGAAACATAACATTATGCTGGTGAGCCCAACTACGCTGCTAGTAGCACTACGTACTATTACTAACCTTTGGCACCATGAACACCAAAGCCAAAATACTCAACGTATTGCAAGCCGAGCCACGCAGCTATATGATAAGATGCGGTTATTTGTAGATGAGATGATTTCATTAGGACATAGTCTAGATAAATCGCAGAGTAGTTATCTCCAAGCAATGAATAAACTCAGTACTGGCCGCGGTAACCTTATAAGCCAGGCTGAAAATTTACGCGCATTAGGGGTTGAAGTAAAGCGACCAATTAATCCTTTAATAACCCAGCATGCTAGTGAACAACAAGATATAGTTAAAGAAGAAGCAATCGAAGCACAGGTTAACACACTTATGCAAACAAACAAAACATGCGATCAAAAATTATGATTACCACTTCATACTTTTAAGCTCCCTAGAACAAAAGGTTATTTTACAAGATGTTTCTGGGGTACTAAAGAATACTAAATTAACCACATGATAAGTATCATATAGTAAAATAGTAAAAATTATAAACAACTAATAATTTAATTTTGACTCTATTGTCAAAGACAAAAAGCAAATCACAATAGCGAATATTTTCATTACGTAGTAGTAAAATATAACGTGACACAATGATAATCTAATGCTATTTAATATTCATAATACCTAACAGCATTTTACTACCAAATATCACTAAGTACATCATGAATGGAAGATGATAGATTTAGTTGGCAATACAAATAAATTAACTTAACAACTATATTCTCTAGTATTCTGGGTAATAGAGTCGATAGTAATATCAAAAATATCAATAAATTTATACTTAAAATTGCACTTAAAAAGCATACTATCATAGCATAGTAAACAATACTATAAATTATCTACAGTCCGAGATCATGGAGAAGCATAACTATTACCTAATAACCATTATCCCGAATAACTATTTTCATAGTATTATGCTTCATAGTATCATGATTTTTAGCCTGCATAACGTGAGCCGCAAAAACTAAAGCACTATGTTTCATACTCTAAGTACTAAATATAAACAACTATCTGATAGCATATCAAGCCCAACGCCCAAACTTTGGTAATATGAAATCAAGCTTATGACATAACTATTGCTTCCATGTGCTACTAAAAAATTGTGCACTAATAATTAAGGATTTAGAAAGATATTACTATATAACCCAATCGCTCCTTATGTTTAATTAATCAGCTTAAAAAGCATAATAGTGAGCACTAATTTTAATAACATCATCTATTTTGACCTAACTAGTGAAACCATATACCTGTACTATAAATACAAATTTATAAACTAATATGCCAATACTACTATAAGTAGTATGCTCACTAGATAGTTAAAGCTAGATAGTTAGGGGCTATACTCAATAAATTAATATTTCATCATTAAAGTATAAAATTATTTCAACATAATTTAACAGGAAAGATACTATCTATTGAGCTCAATGAATTAACCTATTATCTACTAGTTCTAACGTTAGAAAGTAATGATGCAGTATATCTGACAACATAAAGAATATTATACCAATTATACGGTATACAGTCTTATTTCAGTACTAATAAAGTTATGCAAATACCAGCAAATAAGGATATTAATATAGCAATATACGTTAATTATAGCAGGTTAATATTAAGATGATACAAAAGTTAACATTAAGATAATACAAAAACTAGCCTAATACTACACCTAATAGAATGTGGTATTATCATATTACTCAAATTCCATATTAGAGATACTACTACTCAGATATATTACTACTGATAGTATTACCAGTTCTTAGGTTCTTTAGCAAAAAATAACCTTGTAAATTTTATTTACAGCAATAGTAATCGAAGAACGCGGAAACACTAATGTAATAATGGTATGTAGCCACTTGCCCTCTAACAAGAGCATGGTGCATAAAGACATTAATGCAATAACCCACGGTATTCAAGAACTAATATCTCTCATCAATCAACTAATTGACAAGAAAAATTGACACTACCTCTATGAACTATGCTACTTATATTTAATTATTTGCGTTTTTTAATTATTATCTAGATAAATGAAGTTATAAAATATACCTAACCTCGCCCTAACGCTTCAACCTCTAGTTGCTCTTTAGATTCCATAAAGATATTAGATAAAATAAGTAGATAAAAGATTACATTAGTACTATAAAACCTTGAAAACCTATATAAATAATATTTAGCCAAATAATGTCAACTTACCGCAATCTATTTTTACCGTATGCAACTAATTGACTCATGATACTATATGAATTAGTGAATTCATTTAATAAAACATTAACATACTAGTCTCGCAAACAAACGATTAATTATAATCTTAAGTCTTAGTTTGATAATTTTGACTAATAATCACTAACGTCAGCCTCTATTGCACACATGCATAGTACAAAAATAAAAAAACCACTAAACAAGAAATGATGCTCTAGTTAAACTAATATAACCAAATATTAAGCCAATTATTAAAGATGATGTTACTCTGGTCTATCACTGCAATAGCTGAGTCTCGATACTAGTACTAGATGATTACTATCTACATCCATGGTAGGCATACATAAATATATAAATACTTTATCAGATACATTACATTTGCTACATAAAGCATCTAATGAAATTTATTCATAATGAAATTTCCAAGCTAGCCCTATATTATATACTCCTAAACTATATAATAATTACTACTATGAGATACTTTTGGTAATAAAATAAATCTATAGAACTCCTATTTTCTTAGAGATTACCGCATTAGAGAGCAGCAAAAAACTAATATTAAGCTAATAACTTAATACAAATAATATTTAAATATTATTTACTGAAATATCTCATGACATCTTATCCTAAACTGATATATGTAATAATATTTTATTGATTACTAGTACTTATAAAGTCCTGTTATATCCATATTGACTGTGATATATATATTTTTCTAAATAAAAATAATCAACAATATTGAGCAAAAAATTTAATGCCTTTTTAATATAAATTATTATAAAATAGCAACAATATATATTAACTTAAATTCAATCACATGAAACAATAGCTTCATAAATTTTAAATACGTTATTGACACAGTATATAAACCAATATTTAAAATAACATCAATATAGAACTTATACAGTAATCTGCTATTAAATCTACTTAATATAAACATACTGCTGCAATATAAAAAAGCAACTAGTATATAACTAGAGTTATTATAGAACACCATATCTTATATCAAAGATATAGGAGCATATCTATACCTACAATGATCTTTATGAGCTACCTCTAAATTTTTTTCTTAAAAAATAGCTATATGAAAAATATTAATATACATATAGCAATACCTATACTAGTAGAAAAATACTATCCTAGGATAGGAACTGGCCAAATTACTAAAAATACTTTACTATAACTTATAATAATATATATTACTATAAAAATTAAATAACTAATTAGCAATAGGGACAAAAATACGTCAAAAACAAACACTTTATTTGCTAAATATGAAGATAGGACTGCACTATTAGTTATGAGCACACTACTGTTATTATAAACCGATAGCACATTTTCTTATATTAAATACTAATACCGGTATTATATTTTAGATTATTGACTAATAGTGCACTTCTGCATCTGTCTAATTAACTAATTAATACTAATATTTTTAATCCTTTTCAGGATAAAAAATAGGATTAATAATGTTAGTATGCACTATTATCAGCCATCTTATTAATCATGACGCTGTCGTTAAGCACTAACATCTTACACATTAAATAGTAATTATCTTACAAATCTATAATAGCTAAGATAAATTGCTTGAATCATATCAATTATATGGCGCAATAAGTGAGCAATCCATTACTAAATTAACATAAACACCAAAACAAAAAGTAAATATAAGTAATAGTTGATATTAATTATAGTCAATTTTTAATAACTTTTCTAACTTATCTCTTAATTATTTAGGTAGATTAATCATTAAGTAACAAATATTATAATTACTAATGATATACATATCAATACTAGTTAGTAATATTAATATCACATTAGATTACTTAGACACTAAGACGACAATAACTGTAATAAAACATACTTCATCATATAGCTCTAATATCAAATATCAAATATCAAATATCAAATATCAAATATCAATAAAATATAAAATATAAAATAAGTAATACAATCATTACTGTACACTTGCTACGATAAATACACCATAAATATATTTGTGTATATTCTATAAATTGTTAATCTAGCAGTTAATTAATACTATGATTACTACTATATAGGCACTCTAAATGCGTAACACACTTAGTTACTACACCAGATATAAGTATTATTTATAAGTTTATTATATAGATGCTCATAAATTCACTAACTAGTAATCATTACTATGATATATTGTTGAAAAAAAATCATACCACTTATAAATTGCATAATTTTATTCCAAAAAAAATTATTCATCTATATTATTAAATAGTTAGTCGTTTTTTCATTAAAAACTTACATTAATAAAATTTACTAATAGAATAATAATACTATTTATTAAATAATCATGAATGTGAAACAACATAATTTACACTCATGCCATGATAAAGCTCTATACCCCCATAAACATTAAACTCATATTATTGATATTTATTAAGTTAATATCATAATCAAGATATATTATTATAAAATGAAAGATATGTATACACCTTTATCACATAGACACTATATAGCATAAACGTTAATTAACAATACCTCTATTAATTTCTAATAGTATACTATTTTAATATCTATGAGAACTGTACTTACTGTGTCATGACTCTATGTATCTAGATACATTCTATTAAGAATGTATCACAGCTATAATTGCTGGCACTAATATTAATTACTACTTTAATTATATAATAGTACTGTTTATAATATTTTGCGCAGCTTTGTATAAAGCTATTACCGTAATTTATCTTTTATATAGTTCAATCACTTAATTGTTATATCTAAAAATAGATTTTTTTATTATTAATTAAAGCGTTAATGATAGTAATATTATTAACGCTTATAGATATATTGTTATATATTTACTAAAAAACTAAGATATATACTTTATATAATCAGGATTTATTATATTATTTTATATAAATATATACTATGTAACATCAGAACAAAAAATCAAAAATAATACAATCTAATATTATTTATAATTATTTATAATAATGGGTAACTTCTATACATAGAATAGTAATAATAGTAAACAGATATCTTGAATATTTTTAGTGATAAGAAAATATAAACTGTTTATTTCATATCTACTCTCTAATAAAATATATATACTATATTTTACTAATTATTGTATTTTACAAGCTATCTGCTAAACACGAAAGAACAGTCAACGATCTACTTTAGATTAAAGTAATAATAAGTAATTACTACCATTATAGATTAAGTAAATACAATAAAAATTGTCTTATACATAATTATCAAATCATTAATTTATATATATCTAATAATATAACTAAAATAGTATATTTAATAAATAAATATATTTGATCAATAATATCAAAATAGTATTAAAAAATATTTTGATTAATTTAAACTATATTATGCAGAAAATAAAATACATATGTGGCATAGGATATGATTGATGGTTACATTAGAAATCCATTAGAGATTATTTATAATCCAGATACTAAGTAAATATTCAAGTAATATATTATTATATTAATAATACTTCGTAATATCATATCCACTACATAATATACTAAGATTTAATAAAAATATAAATGATAGACTTAAAATATCTATTAGATAAATATAGCTACTGATAACAAAAAAACATAAGAGATTGCCAAAAATATTCAAGAAAGGCACAAATAGATATACAATAGATATTAAATAGATAATAATAAAAATAAGTATGCTTTATCTAGATGTAATGTTGCACTAATAAAAAGAACTTTTCTCCTAACCACCTTTGTTTTACTAAATATCTAGTACAGTATACTATATATATTATCATTATTTACATAAAATCACGAAATAACTATAGGAATGCTCTTTGAGCATAATATCGCGCATTAGCTTATAAATTCTCTCCGGTATAAATTGTGCTCACTTCTTTAACTAAGCATATAACTTATTATTTATATAACATTACCATATTACGCTACAATAAACATTGTTTAAAATGTAATTTAGATATCATATTTAATACATAATATTGTATTATACACAGGATTTATGTCTATTTTTAGCTAAATTTACTATTTATATTATACCTTTTAACATTTTACATCATTCAAAATTTAACTATACTGCCTATTGTGTAGATTAAGTTAAAAATAATTATTAAATACACATATTCTTTTTGCGCACTATAAATATTGTATAAATTATTCTAACACACTATTAATAACTAACCCTAGATCCTATATTTATAACTATAGATATAATATCTATAAACCGATAAAACTCTAACTAACGTAATTTATAGATTATTAAGCACCCTATATACTATTATTACTATTAATTTATCAAAAAATACATAAATCTACTTAAGCTTTATGTGTCATTGATAATATCAGCACTAATATGCTACATATAAAACTATATAAAACATTGTAAACTACAAATGCGCTAATATAGCCTCAAATAATTTATTACACATAATTTTCACAAAATGAATTGGACTTAAACAATTAATTTATTACTAATTACAATATTAATAAGACTATAATAATATTTAAATTAAAAAATAAATTTTAATCTTGAGACATAAAAATTCTTTTTATAGATATATAAAAATAATTTATCATCCTGAATTAAGTTTCAGATGAATAGTATTAAAAATATTCCCTAAGTGCTCTTACTAGAAAAATAGTTACTACAACAAATAGTGATCGGCGAGAGAGGATTTGAACCTCCGACCCACTGGTCCCAAACCAGTTGCGCTACCAAGCTGCGCCACTCGCCGCTTTTATCATAGATATTATCATTATTATATATACATTATCATGATGCGAAGAGAGGGACTTGAACCCTCACATCCATAAGGATACCAGCACCTGAAGCTAACGCGTCTACCAATTCCGCCATCTTCGCGTATACAAGAAATAAATTACAAGTTTTTAATTTGGGGTGGCTAATGGGACTTGAACCCACGACAACTGGAATCACAATCCAGGACTCTACCAACTGAGCTATAGCCACCATAACATCTTCACTAAGTATATTAAAACTAATATTAAAAATAATCCACAGAAAATTAATAATGCGCCCGACAGGATTCGAACCTGAGACCTCTGCCTCCGGAGGGCAGCGCTCTATCCATCTGAGCTACGGGCACATATAAAAGATAATATTACGAATTTATACTAACACTGTCTAGTGCTTTACATAAAAATATTTTTTATTAAATTATACTGTATGTTTTCTTATACAAGAAAATATAATTTTTTATGAATTATTACTGGTTAATATTACGTTCTATATACTTTAAACTAAATAATATTATCTTCCTAGTGTCTTATAAAAATAATATAAATATAGTTCAACGCACCAAGAAAGGTACTCTAACTAATAAAGAAATATATATCTATATTAATCTAATCGTTAAATAATTTACAGCAAGTAATATCATAAACTTAAAGCTATAAATTTTACTAACATACTTATTATTCGTATAATATAAATATTATCTAATATTAATAATAAGTTATCATTTTACACAATTTTATCACTATACATAGTGTAGTACACATATGATTTATCTAATTTTTAATCAATACTATATCATTAAAATAAAACTCTATTAATTAAATATCATGTTTATGGTAATTAAATATATTTTTTAATATTAGTTTTACTCTCAATCTCTAAAATAACCTTATATAATACATAGCATATAATTTAGATACTCTTAATTTAATAGAGGATTAAATATTATAAAAAATATATCTTTAGATAATTTCATCTCTTATAAAAATAAATACATACACTATATCTAGTAATGTAATTTATTTTATATTAACTAAAAACATAATGACTAATTATTAGAAAATTATTTAAATATATTTATTATAAATACGTTCAATTCATTTACTTATACAATTATCTATAAGTAATAAAAATAACACATATTAATCGTGTATATAAATCTACATATTGTGATATGTACACATAACCTATAGCTAAATTGGCTATATATCCCCTTTCACGAGATACTTATCTCAATATGACAAAGCTAAAATACCTATATAGTTATTATTATTTTTAATAAAACCTATTAATAATACTTGCTATTTTTCAAGTATATCAAAATGATAGTATTTAACTATAAACAATAACCTACTAGAATTTATTTTAATCAAACTAAATAAATGTTTTCGATAGTTTAATGGTAAATAGAACAATCATGCATAAGACATCTAAGGATAGCATAATTTTTAAGCGATATAATTGTGTATTTAGTATCATACTAAATTTTTCAATTTTTGAAACCAATGAGTATTATAAAGTCAATGATAGTAATATATATCAATATCATCAAATTGCTTATAATTTGATACTATACTTATAACTAATAAATTTTAGTATTTTTAATCGAAAGATTATATGATTTAGTCAACTTCACAATCAATAAAATACTCTATCCCTATATTATGCCAAGCCTTAAGAAGCACATTTAACATAATAAAAATATACCATAAGTACCCTTACACCAACATATACCATACATGCACATAGATGCACTTTGCCCCAATCATACATTAAAATATTCTACTGTAGATATACCACAGCCAAAGTAGCTATAACTAACTAATTATAATAGACACATTTAAATAAAGAAAGTGCTATTCTTGCTTAAAATGAATCATCTTTACTACCAATATATTCACACGTGACTAACAACAAAGTTATGCTCAGCATCTACATAACACATACGGTTTACTACAGTTACAATTAATAATGCTCGTATTCATTTATAACCAACGCCCTGAATTATAGCTCCATAAAAATAGGCACCGCTAAAGGTGATATTTCATTACCAAAATATTTACGATTTATTAAATTAAGTAAACTAAAGACTTTAGAGTACTTATATTCCACATCAACTAACATTAAGTTTGGTGCTAGATTTTTCTCTGCTTTGAGTATCTTTTTAGCACGCACTCCTACTAACGCACTCTGCTTAACTTAATCGCCGATAAATAAAAAGTTAATACTTTACACTCTATTCATGAATAATATATTGTAGCGTTGCTACACGAACACCAAGTAAATAAAAAATATAAAACGCAATAAATTCAATAAGAATATAAAGTGCTAGCTCAATCTCTCCTTTAACTAACAAAAACTCTAATACTAATAACATATCTATAAGTTCCAAGCGATTAGTAGATACCTTAGCTTATGCCATATAAAATACATTCAAATCAATATCATTAAGAGACTCAGTAATTTTATTAAAATCGCATATAACATTATCAATCTAGAAAAATTTATTCTCCCAATTTAATAACTTACTACTAACATAGGTGCTTATGTAATAAATTTAACAAGTAATTATCATAACTGGCTTTAACTAATACCTTAGCTGCATAATGTATAATATGATCATCTAACTATCCATTACACCAAGTAATTTATTCTAGATAAATAATTTTCAACCCTTAAGATTTTGCTGCTGATTTTACTACAGAAAAATACTAACCGCTAATAAACTACCACGAGTACTAGTATCCAGCTAGACACCACGCCCAAATCAATGGATACTAAGTTCACCGCGCTCTAGGTAAATTTGATTAATACCAGTGATTTTAGATTCGCCACGATATGAAAGCTTGATCCGCTGAATAAGCTCTACTACCTATGCATCATAAAAATACAAACCAATTACTGCCCAATTTTACTTTGTAATAACATATTTCTTCTTAATTAATAGGGCACAATTATTATTGTCAAATACTACTCGACTAAATATCTCAGAATCCATCAGCCTAATAACCAAATAAAGTTGCGCTAGCAGTAGGTGCTGCAACATTTCTTAGCGTCGCGCTAAATCCAATCCTTAAGTATAGTAAATATTATAACTTAGTAATAACCAACTAGGCTAGTCCAAAAAAGTTTCACCCATAAAAAATGCTTAAGTCACTCCATTTAAATTAGGTTGTTAAGTATGATAAAAATCAATACTAAATTCTTGACCACTATCCAGTGAAAGTGTAGAGGATGGTAGATTTTCTCTAGAGTAAAAACAATTAAGATATACCTAATTCCTGCCAATATTACAGCTAATAGCGGATAATAAATAATCGTCTTATCGTAAATAGCAAGCAATTATTTTAACACACCACGAGTAACAGGACATAATTTAGTACCTACACCATTAGTCAAAATAATACCTTTCATTGTCCCTCTAAAATATATTCAGTTATCTTAATAATAATCACTGTATTTAATTGAGTTAGATAAACCTACTTGCGCATCACTATAAATACCATCCTGCACACAACGTGATCAGCACTTATGATGCGAACACCAAAATATTATTTTTTATATGCGACCTTTAAAAGCTTCATCTGACCGCCAACCTAGCTCGCACTCAATCTTCCCAACATCAATAGCATAACATTTATCGTGACCGGGGAGATTATTAGCATAAATAATAAGATCATAATAACTTATGTTCCCTGGATTTTGTTTAGAACAATCTCTTCTAACACATAATAACTACTGCGCACTACTTCAATATTTGTAAATAAGCTACGCTCTCAATATTATAAATCTTATCAACTACACGACTATTAATCACCAGGTGTAGTACACGCACGTGATCTTCCGCATAAAGATAATCACGCACCTGCGTGTAATTACCATGCAATTATGCTCTTTTACCAACTAACGTGTATGCTCTTTTACCAACTAACGTGCTCAAGGCTTACCAATGGAATTAACTTGTTAGGCAGGTAATAAAAGCCATAGTTATTAAGGTGATGAGTTCTATAGTCGGTAATCTGTAGTGCAAAACTAAGCCAGTATCAGATGGTCGCTAAAGCGACTTAGAAGTTGAATAAAAGCTATTTGGAGAGTAAGGCGTTTATTAAACAAACAACTTGTTACTAAATCGTGGGTCACCATAAGTTTCATTAGACTAAATATGATTAAAGAGAAATCTACACTTTTTCTTTATACTCAGTAATTGTGAGTAATTATGTGCTACTTTTAGTAAAAAATACGCACCTAGTATGTTAGCTTTAAGTAAAAATTATAGGGTTGTTAATAACGCAATTAGCATGACTATCCGCTGCTAGATGTATTACCTTATCTGACTTATATTTATCAAATACCACATCTAGCGCCATACAATTAAAAGTATTGAGACGCTTAAAATATAACGTTCATTATTAAATACTGGCGCTAAAAAATCAAGCTTACTTGCATAAGTCAGCTCATCAATTACTGTAATACTATCAAAAATTACATTAATAATAAACCTTACTAATTAATAATAAACCTTACTAAAGATAACCTTATAACCCAACGCCGCCAGTAATAAGAATACGTTTCAATACCATACTTCCTTAATATCAACAACCAAATTTATTTAATTTCCTTCAATGTGATAATCTTAATTTACTAGTGGTTAAATAACATTACTATCAGATCAGCTTATAATAATGCATCAGCTATATATTATAATATGACATCACTTAACAATGATTGCGGCAATTACTGAATATATCTTTTTAATACTAAAATATAATCGACACGATAATCAATAATTATATGTAATATTTTCACTAAAAGAATACCCTGTACATCATTAATAATTTACTTAAAAACAAGCCTAAACAAACTATTTTTACCTCATAGGAACTTTTACCAGTTACTGCTACACGATCCTCCACTACCTCCTCTATGCACTTAAAGACCGAATACGATTTACTATTAATCACTAGTTACGCAATACGGATCAGACTAGCCTTTCTTAGGGCTCGCTAAATAATAAATTACAAGTCAACAGCAATACTATTGCCAACCGCCTACACTAAGCCTAATTGTAGGTAGGATATTTACCCATAGTGAAAATAATTTGATAGTGAGATAAGTTCTCATATATTCATACCTGCTAAAAACAAATCAATGTTAATTCATTAACAAAATTGATACTTACGTCACGAAAACTATTTCTATTAATTTACAAACTTTGAAGGTAAAGAAGAACTAGTTAGCATACTTTTGCACTTGCAAGAAATATTATATGATACACTAGTATATTGAGTAGACTTTAATGTCATGCTGCTAATAATACGATCATTTTACATTGATTTTATCATCATGTATCAAAGTTATACATGACCTAGACAGTAAGCAATTATTTACATCAACTGTCTAACCAATTTACTATAAAAAGCTAAGATTATGCTCAGTTTTCAATAGCCACTGAGCTATCTGTTCAGCAGTTCCAATCCAAGAAGTAAATTCAATAATTATCAAATCTCCTTACTTTAGTATCGGAGCTAGCTATTTTACTATCGCCTTAATACCTTAATATAAAGTAGCTCCAGCTGATAATTTTCTTTTATAGATGCGAAAACTAAAGTTAAGAAGCATCAGCTACTCACTGTTTAGTCACTACTTATAGGAATCCTATATTCACTGCATTTTAATTAGATTATTATTCAGATATTCAGATTTGGCTCAATCATATATCTTACACCTCATTTAATAGCATCTATAATATGCCGCCCAATATTAACGTCTACTAACTTTTACTAAAATAAATAAAACTGACGCTATAAGCAAGCTAATGCAACCTATAGTGGTAATAGGTGAAATAATATTACAGCTCGTAGTATTACCTAATAATTCTTAAGCCCTATCGGAATCCTTTAGGGAACATGTCGATCTTTGTAGAGTTATGTACATAACATGCGGCAAGATATTTATTCTCATACGTTAATAGCTATGTTACTTATTAATAGTCAGATTACTGTATCGAAAACTTTTATTATATTAGTATCAACTAAGATTACTGTACTTACGTATACTACTCCTCAATAACACTCAGTCATATCACACATTACTACTATCCACTTACTTAACAATAGTACTTCTTACTAAAGACTACTTAAATTAATGCTTATTGATACACATCTTAATTATAAGATAGACAAAAGATAAGTAACTTTACGAGCCAATTCAATTGAAGTTATATTCTAAATTCTTTTTAATATAAGGTAGATTGTTCCATTAACATTTAGATATAAATACATTAAGCGCACTACTTCCTATACCTAGATAATGATAAGAGACCCCTACTAAAAAGCTATAAATACACTCATCACTGATACGAAAGGTTTCAGGCCAATAGCTAGTGACCAAGATCATATTTTTGCTAGTACCTAAAAAAGATTAATCTACGCCAAGCTAACCCATAATTTAATATTATCTAACACTTGATCACATATCCCAAACAAAGCATCAATAACTACATTCCTAGTCACGAAGATATTATTACTCAACAGTAGCTCATGCAGCAACATTGCACGTGAGTTTTTGTAGGCGCAAAATACATCACTAAATGACCAATTAATTTATAATTGACTATCTCTAATCACGGAGATTTAAGATTACCAGTATATCAACTAGCTCTACACGCCTAACTCAGATATGCTGATAGCATGCTGCCAAGATAAAAAATAAAGTTATAGTAATAACGCAAAGAGCTAATACTATATCGTAATTAAATACTTTAAGCACACCGTATTCGTACCTGTTATAATACGGTAGATAACTGCAATAAAACCCTATTCTAGATTTATAACATCTAGGCCATAATCAGGTATTTTACTAAATAATAGTAATGCTTGCACGAATATTTCTTAGTATTGTGTTATGTTATGATATAAGCTTTTGATTCAAATATTTCATCCTGAACTAAATCATATATCAATGACACTATTTTAATATATTTTATCCCGACGCTAAAACAGTTAATACTTTTAAGATAGATCTCTTTTAACAGAGACACTGTAGGTATGTCTACACATTAGACGTTACACATCCATCAGCAATCTCATCTACCTTTTATATCGAGGCACGGTAAACTAAAGTCATACGCACACTAACTCAAGTGCTTATTATACTCAATATAATAAGTAAGATACTTATCTTAGAAAGTTACTTTTGATCTGCATCTTGTAATACACGCAATAACGGTTAGTCTTCAATTATTCCTCTAATATAACAATACCAATGCTCGATTTTACCAGCAGGGTATAATGATAATTATAATCTAGATCGTGTAACAGGATAATAGCTTATGAATGCTCTAAACACACTTGTAAAATTAATGTAATTAATAAAGATATATTAGAATTTAACAAATATTAATTGATTATATTAAATATATGTAAACATTTTATTTTTAGATTTTTAATTATTACCTTTAATGATCGCTGAAGATAATTTAATTATCATTTTATAAATTGTTTTTTGTTAAAACTGCTTAATACTTAATTCATTCTTTCATTAAAATGAAACACGTCATCTAAAAATCTTTAATCTCTTCATTATTTAGGTAATAAATAGCACGTTAGTCAACAAGTAACAAATATTGATGTAATAGATAATTTATATCATCTGTTTCTACCACAAGACTTATGTTTCTACCATAAGTCTGAGCTATCTTTAGTAATATATTTTTATTATAACCTTGCATAAACTTAATATTTTTTATTAATTCTTCAAACAAGACATTAGCACACACTATACCCTTCTGATATTGTTTATTACTATAACCTTATAACAAGATCACGACGTGTATTATCAGGTCATAGCTATATAATAAATTCATTATAACTTTCTTAAGATATTCCTAATCTTTCATTGGTATAGGATACTAACATGTGTAAATCTAAATTTTATAAGAGTTTTTTCTTTAAATCATCTTGCCCTACAGCACATAATCATAGTAAATCAGTAATAAAGACTGAGCTCCATACCTATTTGATTAAGAAAAATATTATAAATAGAATAGACGACAATAGTATTGTAACATTAATAATCCGTAAATCACTATGACGCAAGACATAGCATAAACTACGGATATCAATTGCATTATCCATAGCACTGAGACCTTAATCTAATATTTTTCTGAATTCACAACTAATAAAACCCCCTGTCTATTTAAGAAGTTTAATTATTATTCATAGAGCGATATAAGTTATGCTCGATACACTTAATATGATATGCAACGCACCAAGTATCTTTTACGCAATAACTACATAGAAAAAATAAGCACAATTTATACTAATAAAATCGACTCTAAAACAAAACTCAGTCTTTCTCCAATTATGCCAATGAAGCTAGCAGAATAGCCAAAAACAATTAAAACTAAATCTTGTCTACACGTAAAACTAGTATGCATGATTCAGTGGCGAACATATTCAAGGTTAGAAGAACAAGAGATGAAACTTTGATTAAATTGTTGATATATAGTTAAAATTATATTTATTAACGGGATAATAATAATCCATAATATAGTAACTGGTGTGATTAAATAGAAAGCACCCTTAAACTTTGTATAAATAGTTGAATAGCAGTAAAATCAATTAAAGTGCTACTAATATTCCCCATACACGCCTTGTACTGGGGATTACCCCCCTCTAAATTAAAAATAACACAGAAAATAATAACTACTATCGCAATGAAACACTAAAAAACTCATTCATCATGCCAACTTAAATACAGTGATACAGTAAAATACCTAAAACACTCAAATAGATATACGATAGTTATTCCAGCAAGTTCTCCATACTATCAATCATATTAAAAGCATTAATAAATATACAGACTATAAATAAAATTACTATGTATCTAAATTATCCTAATTGTGTATCCTGATTACATAATAAATACCCTACGCTACTCAATAAAACTCAACGTAAATCATTATAATGCTAACTAGCGTTGCAATAACGAGCTAACTTTAACTCTTAACACTAATATCAAAACGCTCATCTAAAAGCACGAACAAAAACTAAAATACCTGCATAAATAAGATATTATTTACCATATGTAATTGATTGTTTAAAAAATAAAAAATAAAAAATAACACATTAATATATATACCTCTAACTAATGAAATCAATTTTTGATGGAGCTTAAGATCATGAGGTTTATCAGCCAAACGGATATAATTCGCTATTTTACAAAAAAAATAAAAAACACTAATGAAAACAAAAAACAAATATAATTTTAATACTTGCAATAAACATATTCACAATTCACATATCTCCGCTAAAAATAACACCACTTAAAATAATAATGAATGAATGAGGCTATGCTTATTACTGCCTTATATTAATTTTTCTCCATAAAAAACACGATTTATCTTAACTTTTTGTAACTAATGAATCAATTAATAGCAAGAAATAAAAACGCTCAGGTATTAATCATGATAAGAGATAAATGCATGATAATTTAAAGAAATTACTTACTTTTAAATACTGCTACTTACCGTATACCCTAAAAGTAAAAACGCCACATTTAGTCGTGGCGTTTTAGAATTATACAAAATTATGAACGTTTCATCATATCGAAAAAATCATCATTAGTTTTAGTCATGGCCAATTTATTCATAAGAAACTCCATTGCGTCAATCTCACTCATGGGATGAATAATTTTACGCAATATCCACATTTTTTGTAATTCTTCGGCAGTAGAAAGCAACTCTTCTTTACGCGTACCAGAACGATTATAATCGATTGCAGGAAACACACGCTTCTCAGCAATTTTACGTGCTAAGTGCAATTCCATGTTGCCAGTACCTTTAAATTCTTCATAAATAACTTCATCCATCTTCGAACCGGTATCAACAAGGGCTGTCGCTATGATAGTTAGGCTACCACCTTCTTCGACGTTACGAGCAGCGCCAAAAAAACGCTTAGGACGATGTAAGGCATTAGCATCTACTCCCCCAGTTAATACCTTGCCTGAAGCAGGAACTACGGTGTTATAGGCGCGCGCTAAACGCGTAATAGAATCAAGTAAGATTATCACGTCTTTCTTATGTTCTACCAATCGCTTAGCTTTCTCAATAACCATTTCTGCTACCTGCACATGACGAGATGCTGGCTCATCAAATGTTGAAGCAATTACTTCACCCTTGACTAAACGCTGCATCTCAGTCACCTCTTCTGGACGCTCATCGATCAGTAGAACCATTAGTACACAATCTGGGTGATTATAAGCAATACTTTGCGCAATATTTTGCAACAACATAGTTTTACCAGCTTTTGGGGGCGCGACAATCAAGCCACGCTGACCACGGCCAATTGGCGAGGCTAGATCCAGTACACGTGCTGTTAAGTCCTCAGTAGACCCATTACCTCGCTCCATTCGTAAACGTGAATTAGCATGTAATGGGGTTAAGTTTTCGAACAGAATCTTGCTACGGGCGTTTTCCGGTTTATCATAGTTAACCTCGTTAACTTTCAAAAGAGCAAAATAGCGCTCACCATCTTTTGGCGGCCTAATTTTACCGGAAATGGTATCACCTGTGCGGAGATTGAAACGACGAATTTGGCTAGGAGATACATAGATATCATCAGGACCGGCGAGGTAAGAACTATCCCCAGAACGGAGAAAACCAAATCCATCCTGCAATATCTCTAATACACCATCACCAAAGATATCTTCTCCACTTTTTGCATGTTGTTTCAGAATAGAGAAGATAATGTCCTGCTTACGCAGGCGGGCAAGATTTTCTAGCCCTATATTTTCGCCGAGAGTAATCAGATCAGACACTGGCGTATTCTTTAATTCGGTAAGATTCATAATGGTGGGTTCTTAAACTTGGAGTATATCTCGAACTTTTATCGTGAATAGTATGGCAGCATGATACGTGCCTGTTTACTGGACGTTCGATCACCGGGGTGTGGAATATCGCGGTAAGAAAATAACTTACATCGGGCGCCCACATTATATCGATGGCTTAAGATCAAAAATACCTGAAAATTAATTTTGCCACATCGCTCGATTGCTACAACAAAAAAGCTGGGTTCATTTTATTTTAAACATCAGTAGTTTAAACACATTGAGCGCAGACTTAATGCTTCAGGCAAGTTATATTTAAAATATAATTTAAACTTAACACGCTTTTTAGTAAGCGTCTAGCTATGAATTAAACATTGATAGAAGCCTAATATTAATTTTATAACTTATTATAAAACTGCATTCAAGAAATCTTTAAGCTGGCCCTTAGAAATAGAACCTACTTTTGTCGCAACCATATCACCATTTTTAAACAACAACAATGTTGGAATGCTACGAATACTGTATTTAGCAACAGTAACCGGATTATGATCAATATTTAGCTTGGTGATAGTTACTTTACCAGCAAATTCTTTAGCAAGCTCATCAAGAATGGGTGTTATCATCTTGCAGGGCCCACACCATTCAGCCCAAAAATCAACTAGTATTAAACCTACAGATTTTATCACATTACTCTCGAAACTATCATCAGTTAGATGAATAATTTTATCATTCATATTGTGCTCCACTATTTCAATGAATACGAAATACTATTTGCTAAGGCAATATTGTTATGATAGTATCATAAACTAAAAATAAGTTACACTTGACTATACAGAAATTTTTCATACTTACCATATATTAGTGAATTATTAAAACCCAAGTAAAACAGCTTTACCACTGTTCTCTACTTAGAATATTAATACTATCGATCATAACTTTTTTAGGTACAAACTAACACTAAAAAAAAATTTTATCATCTATTTTAAATCATTTACTCATGCTTCTAATAAAAGAACATCCCTTAATTAGCACAATATTTTATCATGGCGCTTACATTTACATCTATAGTGCAAACCCATTTAAATACAGAAACCCTTTAAACAATCTACTAGACCTACTAACTTAAAGATATATATAATATATAGTATACAGTAAAACTCACTATGACAACTAACTGAATATACTATAAAAGATATAAATATAGATATAAATATACTGATTAATCAAACTAATACTAATCTATGAAAATAAATATTTAATTTACTAAATACCATTAAACTAAAAATAAGCACAAAATAAATCACAATGTAAATCATAGAGATAAATAAAGCTAATTTATATACTATCCTATATTTATTAAAATATTTACTTACTGTATCTTTGTACTAGCTCATACCAGTAATTAGCAATCTTTAAATATGCTATTATCTAGTATATAATTTTATTATATTTTGTAAATTAGTCTTTAAGATAAAAAATGAATTATACTTCATGATCTATAGTAAAAAATAAGTAGATATTATATTCAAATCAGCAATACCTTACCTCTGAAATTAGAGCGAGAATACTGTGTATAATAGTACAGCAATATTAATCAAATTACACTATCATTTTGAATTAATACAAGATATTATCGTAAATATCGCAAATATACTAATTATTGATTATTGTCATTAAATAAATCACCAGTTATTTCATAGAATGAATACTTACGTATTATAAATAGTTCTACTAAAATGATCTTAGTATTTTTATTGCCCATAATAATACATAGCACTACATACATGTCATATTAATCACTTAACTATAATCAACTATAATATACTTAACTTAACAATTATAAAAACTATATCAACCGTATTTATCATATTAAATGTAGCAGTAAAAATAATTACTCTACACTGTAGACTACAAGAACATAACAAACTAATATATAGTCAAAAAATAACATTAAATATCAACTATTAGATAGTATGATAATCATAAGTAAACACAATAACTAACTAATCCACTAATACTTATACCCCATTATACCCATGTAACCACCATCATACTCATGGTAACCAAATACCATAGTTCATGTAAAATACAACATAATAGTTATGCATACTCAAATAATACCCAAATAAATTTTAAATCGCATAAAAATTAAACAAACTAAAATACCAATTATAACTCTAATAAAATAGGTGATAATTATGCTAATTAATTTTAAAAAAATAATTATATACCTAGTATTAATGTAATTTATTAATAACTATTAACCTGCATTATAATTAATTCTATATATTAGTCAACAGCGCAATGATTAATAATGCTTAAACGCTAAGAATATCAAACATATTTGTGTAATTCATGGATAGATAGATTATTAAAATAATCTATCTATCTCTTACTATTAATAATACCGTACATTACAGTATCATGACCTCTAACTGTAGAACTACTGTTACATTCTGTAGAGACTCTAAAAAAATCATCATAGAACAAAGTACAACACGTAAATAAATATTTAACTATACTTATGTGAGATTAAATCAAGCTGTATATAATTAAATATAATAATTTATTGAAAACATAAAATGCAGGATAATACTAACACAAGCAGCAATATTTATCAGTACTATTATAATAGTAATAATTTATAAAACATCCGTTAAAAATATAATATCAGCTAATAACGCACTACATAAAAATTCATACATAAAGATACCAGATCTCCTCATTGCGCTAAATACCCAAAGATACGTCATCCCATAACCTGCTCTGCGATTATATGTTAAATTTTCGTTAAAATAAGCTTATTAACTAGCTAGCAAGCAGTTTCTTAGGAAAGAAGAATGCATACTTACTACTTACTAAATGCACAATATTATCATAAGTTAATATATACAGCTCATCTACCCCGTGTAACTAACCTTAGCATTGCTTTCAAATGATTTTAATAATAGATCTGCACCTAATTCATCTAACGAACTAAATTTATTTAACCTTATCCTTCTGCTGTATATAAATATTAACTAACACACTATATGTGATTTGAAGCTAAATTTAAGCAAAATAATACATATAGACATAATAAATATGTAATATAATAAATCATATACCTACACCAAAGCTATGTAATGAGTAAATAAAATAAATTGCTAAAAGTTACTAGAATCAATATTGCTAATTACAATACCTAATATTAGTAACGAACACTTAAAAATATTAATAACATATTTCACGGTATAATTAAAAGCATCACATAGATATAACACTACGAGAAATTAACTAAAATCATAGCTGCCCTGACAACTATACAGAAAATCTGTATCGCAGTGCATCATCAGTAATAAATACTTAGATTGATACCTATACATATAATACTAGCTATACATACACTATTTGCTCTTTAAATTGATATAAGCCAATATAGACCTAAAACAATAAAATATTGGATCAATTAGCAACACCTCTAATACTGGACTGAATTTTATTTCAACAACATGTTAATATAGATTATTAAAATACTTTAAGAGTAGTAATATACTTGACTATCATTATTTATGATAATAGATAAATTAAATATAAGCATAAAATTTAGTTACATAACGATTGGTGAGAAATGCATGCTAAAATATACCTCACTTATTATATGTAAGTTACTAGATACATTAAACTGTTGGTTTGCTAAGCAAAAGAAAGATTGTTAGTTATAACTAGTAGTATATATTTTATTAAGACATTATACACTGCCTATTAAGCATATACAAAATATCTAATTAAATAACTACAGCTAGATAATAATGCTCGACTAAACATAGATCTACATCTTTATATTATATATATAATTAAATTATTACGTACCCATAATATATCTACCTAAAGTATAAAATAAGAGAATAAAGCATAATTAGTAGTCAATATATTTTACATTAAATAAACATTATTAACAAACTATGCTTAGACTAAACTAAGCCCTTAATCTTATTATGCTATTCAATAATTTTAAGTTATAAAAATGATAACCTGTTTGATGCTAAGACTCTCTAGATAAATTAATAAAATCTATTTACATTTATTTAAATAAAGTTGTACTTTATACAGTAGATGCTAATACTATCTTATATGTAATAGCAGAAGTTTATAATATATAAAAATATAACATACATGTATATTTACCCAAAATATATATTTTTTGTATTGTGGAAACTTTCTAGCAAACCCATTTACATAGTATAAAAAGCAAGCTTAGTAAGACTTTTTTTAAATAAAACACTAAATCACGTAACTGAGTTTTTTACTTAATGCATAATATATTATACATATTTTTAATACGCATTTATTTTACATTAAAACGCAAATGTAATATTGTTAATTGCAATTAAATAATAATAAAGCATCTAGATTTATATTTGCTTTTTCTATATATATTAAATAAATAAAACAAGACCATTATCGTAAATAACTTTAATAACTTCTTAATACGATCCATGTCCTTTAACAATATCACAGCTGGACTATCAGTCCAGATATAACAGTTACTCATTAGTATATTAAATTATCTTAATAACCCATATCAGACATGCAAATATAGCTATTCAAAATTATGATTATACGCATGAGATTAACCATAACTTAGTAACTATCACTCTACTAGTTTTATAATATACTATAATCAACATCCCCTTAAATAACTAATTAATTCGCACTTAATTATTTTAGAAGTAATAATAAAATAATTATAAAAGCATATAATATAGTAAGAAGAATTAGGATTAATAGCAAATAAAATTATTTACTTAAAAAACAATGGTATATACATCTAATATTATAGCTATAATACAGTCACTACTATATATATATCATCAAATCACTATCTATACTCCTTTCATACACGTATCAGTAAGCTTATTATGATAATTGTTAGGAGACTAACGCTTAAAGTCTAGCAATATTAAATTTAGTTTATAAGTGCTATATTAGCACACAACTTACATACTAATACAGCACTTATGACATGATTAATTAATTTAGCTATGGATTAGCTCATTAAAAATTAATAACGCCAACAATTTATAGTACTATTATTTAAATGAACAGCTAAATATTGGTAAAGTACTAAGAAAGCAATATTAACTGGCTAGCTTATTTAGTATCACAAGAACATTATGTAATTTTATTCTTATAATAAATTTAATAATACACTAATTAGATTTATAATAAGTACGTAAGTAATTATTTCATATGCTTAGAACAAGAATAATACGGGGATATTTTTTAACTTACTAATAGTAGTATAAATCAAAAACCATATCTTACATAATTATCTATATAACGTAAAGATATAATTATATATCTGTACGTTATTAATTATAATAATTCACATATTTTGTATATAATAGGATTGTCCTAAAAATTTACTATATCAATTAATAATATTAATCATGTTAATCACTAATATTGATAACTATCCATCTAAATAATTAATTAAAGAACATTTAGACAACTTTTAAAATCTATACTGATACGTGTATCATCTCTTAATAGTTCATTACTAATTTTATATATTAAATACTCACTATTATCTTAATATGTTTTTAAGTATCTAACTAATATCTAAATATTTATAATATGATATAAAAATTATTTAATATTAATTTTTCTACAAACTTAATAATAATTTAAAATAATTATAAATATTTTGACTATTATCCTGATAATATTTCATCATTATCCCTAAAATAGACTATATTTAAATTTTGAACTTATAAAAAGTTTATACTCTTTTAAGATTCACTTAGATATTAAGAATAATAAAATACTCCAGATGTTTAATTAAGATTGCATTAATGATAATATTATATATTCTATGTAAAAATTACTAAAAATACTATGGGACATAAATATAAAATGCATAAAAATAAAAAATATTTTTTAACGAGAGAGTAACATGAAGAGCGATATATTCTCAAAATATCACGCTTCAAGATTCTCTGTAGCCCCAATGCTAAACTGGACTGATCGTCATTGCCGTTACTTTCATCGACTTTTAACTAAAGAAACTTTGCTATATACTGAAATGATCACTACAGGCGCTATTATCCATAGTAAAAAAGACTATCTAGCATACAATGAAGAAGAGCATCCAGTGTCATTACAATTAGGAGGAAGCGATCTAACAGCCTTGGCATTCTGTGCTAAACTAGCAGAACAGCGCGGATATGATGAAATAAACCTTAATGTTGGTTGCCCATCTAACCGAGTGCAGAATGGTATTTTTGGCGCTTGTCTCATGAAAAAAGCAACACTAGTCGCTGATAGTATTAAAGCAATGAATGATGCGGTATCAATACCGGTAACACTGAAGACACGTATAGGTATCGATGATCGAGATAGTTATGAATTTTTATGTGACTTTATCTATACTGTCTCGAATCAGGGGCAATGCTCTATGTTTACTCTTCATGCGCGCAAAGCTTTATTATCTGGCCTAAACCCAAAACAAAATCGTGAAATACCACCATTAGACTATTTACGAGTATATAGATTAAAGCAAGACTTTCCAGCATTGAATATTATCATTAATGGCGGCATAAATACACTAGAAGAATCATCGCAGCACCTACAGCATTTAGATGGCGTAATGATGGGACGCGCAGCCTACCAGAATCCTAGTATTTTACTAGAGGTTGATAGTAGGCTTTTTGGAATGCATTCTGTAGTAAAGAAGAAGATATCAATAATTGAATCAATGTACCCATATATTGAGCGTGAACTATCTCATGGTACTCATCTAAGCCATATTACCCGTCACATTCTTGGTTTTTTCCAAGGTGACCATGGATCACGACAGTGGCGACGTCATCTCAGTGAAAACGCCTATAAACCAGGTGCTGGTATTCAAGTAATGGAACAAGCACTGAATTTAGTACGTTAACCAAGCAACATAATAGTCTTACGTACTCAGATAATAATTAACTAGTAGATAACTGACACTAAAATAAGTAAAATAAGGTTCATCCATACAATGCTAACTCGTCACGCAAGAAAAAATCTTGCTTGATCTTCCTTATTGCTCTCTAATATAATTCTATTATGCTGTAAGTTATCTATACATTCATTCCCTAACTCGCCATATTTACTAAATAATTCAAATATTTAAACACAAATAAATCTATTATTAAAATTTATTCTAATACTCTGCACTAACCCTTTCCCAATAAGTTCTTGATTCACTAACTTTAACATTACTATCTTGTTATCACTTAAAATTTACCGCAAAGTAAAAGCATATTATGTTTTATAACATAATGTATTCTATCAACTTTTAAAAAACGTAGAGCACGATAAAATTTAATCTTAATAGTTAGTAAATAAAGTAGTAACACTATTAATCACGTGCACACATCTCTCTACTTATCATCCCCAGTCTTGATAAGAGACATTAGGAATTATAAATAAGTTAATACACACAGGGCAATAGGATAATCTAAAAAAGTTCTGATAACTTAAGAAAAATACGCAAAATTACTACGTTAGTGTAAAACAGACCCAATATACCATATTTTACTTAATCATTTATGGCAAGGAGCTGCAAGAGTTAACACTGCTCTATACAATACTGCTAATTCCTATGCCCCACCTAAAATTACAGTATTAAGCTATATAACAAGAAATCTTAATAAAAAGAATACTACCTTTTTAGTAAAATTATTTATACCAATATATTACTTGTAGCATAAAGCTCTTAAATAACACAGATATATTATACTAAGTAGGTAGCACTTGTTTTTAGTTACTAAAACTTGTAAGATAGTTAAATAAAATTAAATACTGATAGCAATATATCGGTGGATGTTGGATTAAATGATGTTTAGCTAATGCAATCATATTATCGAGTTTATACTCTGATATGAAAAAAGATAAAAATTACAAAGATTCATATACATATTACAAAGTAGATACTATCTAGTAGCATACTAAATATCAAATATTGACTATATAAATTGATCATTAATACTATGCATCATGATATCATAGTGTTTTGCATATTAATTAATATAGAAATTAATTAAGCATATTCATAACTTAATAATTAAAACAAAACCATAGTAAATATTACCTTTTAATAAAAAACTTATATTAATTAGACACCAAATATAAATAACATACTGAATGTATATTCATGACTAACATACTGCTCATTTAAAATAGCAAATAACGCGAGTGATCTTTAAAGCAGAGATCATCTAAAAATACTTCTAAAAATTAGAATGAACATGTAACCACTAAATTTTAGGTTTACATATAATTACCTGTAAAACTAACTTCAGTTATCTAACTTTTATCTTTATTAGTAGGGATTATCCTTACGATAAATATAATAATACTTAATGTTTGTAAAATATTATTATAAATTGTATCAAAAATATCTGATATTATATTAACCTAATCAGATCTACAGCACAATGACCAATTTAACTAATATTCCTGCATATCTTCACTAAATATTTCAGTACAATAAATATTGTGATAATAAAATAAGATACTTGTACTAATGCTAATAATTGAATTGCATTTACTATTCATAATATAATTAAAATATTTAATCATGTAACCTGAGTGATAAGTTACATGTCCTCACACTAATATTATTAGTAATTATATTATACTAAATATATCTATTTTAATTACAGTATCTATGCATGTTTATATTAATCTATGAATATTGATACTATAATAATAAAAACAACTAACTAAAACAACTGCAATGATAGGAAATTTAGGGGGGATA
This sequence comes from Serratia symbiotica str. 'Cinara cedri', assembly GCA_000238975.1. Classification (GTDB taxonomy): domain Bacteria; phylum Pseudomonadota; class Gammaproteobacteria; order Enterobacterales; family Enterobacteriaceae; genus Serratia_D; species Serratia_D symbiotica_A. The sequence goes on from CP002295.1 coordinate 1,599,428, forward strand.
ATTACCGCTTATACAGACATAACCTGCACTATGATCCATCAATACTAAGTATTGATCCCAACGCACTATTAGTAATTAACAATATTTAACAAAATACGCTACAGTTCACCCACAATACGTAACTATATTTAATATTTTACTCTGAACACTTAACACCATAAGTAATTATGAGAAAATTACATATAATATATATCAATATATACAACTAAAAATAAATGGTCTCAAAAAATACTAGAACCTGCCATAATATTACTATTACATAGTACTTAAAAACATCACATCATCATGCAATAGATTTTTAAAAAAAGTATTATATTAATATATTATAAAATATTTATTAACTCTAATAATTATAACTTACATAATAAATATATTTATCATTAATGAATTATGATGTTTTTAAAATTATTCAAAATAATTTTTTCGCTGGAAAAAGTGCGTTTATTAGATATAAATAATGAAAAACATATAAAAATTCACTTTGATATATTTTTAAATGAATATATAAATAAAAAACTACTATACTGCGTTCTACTTAGTATAGTAGCTATCTTAAAATTTTAATACCTCTTTAATTTACAGCAGCTACTTGTAAATAACTAGATTAAATAAACAATATCTCAATATTGTATAAATATTTTTCCTACCAACTAGAACATAGTAAATATACTGCATAATAAATTACTAATTACTTTAATCATAATTTATCGCTCTGCTTACAATAATAATATAAAATATTAACATAAGAATTAATAACAAAGATTTATAAGTAATAATTAATTTTATAAAACTAAAATACCTATTAATCAATACGAGATAAGTTCCTGCAATTTACTACTAACCAAACTATATGATACCTTTTAAGAACAAACTCGCCATTTTTTATCAAAAATACTAAATACCATGGATTGATTTAATATTAATAGCTAATTTAAAAATAAAAATAGACTTTTAATCTTCCTAAGTTATTACCGCCACACAATCTTACTAAGACTGATTTTATCATTTTAATAAAATACTGGGTTAATGCTATCAACCTAACAATATTTAGACGGATTGCATACCCCGTTTCATAATAGATTTTATTAAGTAATTGTAATGTTTTCCTAAGATATTTTACATTAATATGATTATTACTATGATAGTAATTTAATTACCTTAAAAACAATATTCGTTAGACTATTCAAGTCTCTATTTTCAGTTAAGAGACTGATTATACCTAAAATATCATAATTACTACTCAGTGATAATGCAAGAATTACAAATAAAAATCACGTATAATAACACATATAGACACTCTATTCGAAACTAGATAAAGAATACGCTTCATGGCAGGAAAAAAGGCAACCCATAAAACAAACGCGGATGAAGCTCGAAATATTCCACGAGACCGTCAACTAGAAGGACTAAAAATACCGCCGCATTCGCTGGAGGCTGAGCAATCGGTATTGGGTAGTTTAATGCTTGATAACAAACGCTGGGATAATATATCAGAGCGTGTGGTAGCTAATGATTTCTTTATCCGCCCACACCGCTTAATCTTTACCGAAATGCATCGCCTGCTAGAAATGAGAAAACCAATCGACTTAATTACTATTTCTGAGTCCTTAGAGCAAAGAGGAGAGCTGGATTTAGTGGGCGGTTTTGCCTACTTAGCTGAATTATCAAAAAACACTCCAAGCGCTGCTAACATTAATGCCTATGCCGATATCGTACGCGCACGTGCAGTAGTACGCGAAATGATCTCAGCAGCCAATGAAATAGCTGAGGCTGGCTATGACCCGCAGGGACGTAGTAGCGAAGATTTACTTGATCTCGCAGAATCACGTGTGTTTCAGATTGCCGAAACTCGTGCAAATAAGAATGATGGCCCAAAGAATATTAGCCGTGTCCTAGAGGACACAGTATCACGTATTGAGCAACTCTACCAACAACCACACGACGGTATTACCGGTGTAGACACTGGTTATCAAGATCTAAATAAAAAAACTGCTGGTTTGCAGAAATCTGACCTAATTATTATTGCAGCCCGTCCATCAATGGGAAAAACTACCTTTGCAATGAACCTATGTGAACACGCCGCAATGACCCAAGAAAAACCAGTGCTCATCTTCAGTCTTGAAATGCCTAGCAACCAAATAATGATGCGTATGTTGGCATCACTATCCCGCGTAGATCAAGCACGTATTCGTACGGGCAGACTCAATGATGAAGACTGGGCGCGCATTTCTAGCACTATAGGTATCTTACTAGAGAAGCATAATATGTACATCGACGACTCTTCTGGCTTGACGCCAACTGAAGTACGCTCACGGGCGCGACGTATTTTCCGCGAACACGATGGACTTAGCCTAATTATGATTGACTATCTGCAACTTATGCGTGTGCCTGCTTTATCTGATAACCGTACGCTAGAGATCGCTGAAATTTCCCGCTCACTTAAAGCATTAGCTAAAGAGCTTCAAGTTCCGGTGGTAGCGTTATCACAGCTAAACCGTTGCCTAGAACAACGTGCGGATAAACGTCCAGTAAACTCTGACTTACGTGAATCTGGTTCTATTGAGCAAGATGCTGATCTTATCATGTTCATTTACCGTGATGAAGTGTATCACGATAATAGTAATTTAAAAGGGATTGCTGAAATCATCCTAGGTAAGCAGCGTAATGGTCCAATTGGTACAGTATTACTGACCTTTAACGGTCAGTGGTCACGTTTTGATAACTATGCAAGGGCACAGTATGAAGATGAATGATTAACTAATGATCTTAAATAGAAAACATAACCTTAGCTATGCACTATAGAACTTTAAGATAAAATATTTATTACATACATTATCAAAAAATATAAAACCACTTAATTACACATCTACAAAAATATACTGCTAGCTATAATGCGCTAGAAAAATGTGCACTTTGATAAGAGATAAGCTGCTATAGCATATCATGTATCAGTTAAGACTAAGTGTTATACATTAACAGTATCATTACACTCCCAATATCAATAGAATATTTCTTCTCTGCGATAGATTTACTTATATTAGTTATAAATAACATTGAGAAGGTAGTACACAGTAATTTATAATTAAAGACATTATAGCAAATGTTGCTAGCAGCACTATTGTTATAGTATGTGAATATAATATAGATAAAATCAAACATAACCTAAATATATTAATATGTAATCATTACAAAAAAGGCAACAAATATCTTTAACCCTATTACAATATTTCCTAATTAATTAATATTATACTTTACTTAGGTCGTAATAGTTGATATAGATTTTGACATAATAAGATAATAGATCATATGAATATCTTTTGTGCGATACAACAAACTAACATTACATTAATACCTAAAGCAGAGTTCTATAATAGCATTAGATATATACTCAGCGGATATAAGTTAATATTATATTATATTATATCATGATTAGATAAAACTAACAGTAGTAAGCACTAATACTAAAAACTCAATTCATCACTTTTCATAAAGATCTTCTAAATAAATATCCTCTAAATAAGTTTATAAATGATGTTAAAACTTAAGTAAGTCAGTATTATTGAGAATACGGATACAAACTAATAGTTTGTACTATCAGAATAATTACTTACATAATAATCTTTTATGTATTTTATGCTAACCTGACTTAAAAATACGAAATGCGCTAATTATTAAACTAATATTAATCAATAACATCTCAGTTAATATAAGGTACCCTAATATTTATCTCTAACGCAAACTGAATTATACAGATTAGTCGCATTACCATCTGCATTGATATTAGCCCTATACACTATTCAACAGTCTGATGTAATATATAGCTATAAAATACATTAGTCATTAATCTATTGTATGTTAGGTGCAATAATATTCATAATCATTAATAATATTAATCATCGTTAATAGTCACTAACTAACTTTTAACTAGACTCATTATTAAAAAATATCTCTAATCACAAATGCTAATAAGTTCTTTACAAATATTAATTAAAAACCTATTTCAACTTTTAATCAAAATTAAAACTTAATTCCAGATCCATAAGCAACTGCTGGTATCAAATTATTTATCACTATAGTTACCTACCACTATTTAATATAATTAATTACCGCGCTTAACTATTAAGCAAAACACTTTATTATAAGTATACATACTATTCAAAATGAACCGAAGAATACCAGTACACCATAATTATTTATATATACCACGTTTAAATACCCATGTAATAACTAAAAGATTACATAATAAATAACTAAATATTGAATAATTAAATGAAATAATAACTTCATGCCTATTTGAGAAATGCACAAATTTAATAAAAAATTAAAAGGTCAAATACTTTCGCAAATAATGTTAATTATTTTATACATAATGTAAATTACATATAAACAATAGTACAGTATTTCAGTGAAATAAGCATATATATTTATCCACTATACTAACAGTTTAGTATTTACCTAATATACAGTAGTTGTATGTAAACTATTTTACTTAACTTAAGGTCACTTACAATAATATGTTAATATATATTATATATCTGCTATAATAGCGTAAACTGCAACACAACAAGTTAGCTAATAGCTATTATGCGTTATACTCTAACATAAAACTATTGTAGTCTGCCATAACACAACTCAAAGTAATACATGACAATAAAATTACTTATATAATCACTACATTAAGTATAACTAACTATATGATATAATTATTATAAACTCACTTTTTAAAAAGTGCATTCTTCAGGAAATAACCTGTATATGAAGTTGCACAAGCTGCTACAGTCTCTGGCGTACCAGAGACTAAAATTTCTCCACCACCGCTACCACCTTCCGGTCCCAGGTCTACAACCCAGTCAGCTGTCTTTATCACATTTATATTATGCTCAATAACTACAATAGTATTTCCCTGATCACGCAACTGATGTAATACTGCAAGCAATTGCTGGATATCAGCAAAATGTAGGCCAGTTGTTGGTTCATCGAGGATATACAACGTCTGGCCAGTGGTACGCTTAGATAACTCACGTGCCAACTTAACTCGCTGCGCCTCACCGCCAGATAAAGTAATTGCTGATTGCCCCAGTCTGATATATGATAATCCAACGTCAACTAAAGTTTGTAACTTACGAGCTAATATCGGTACTGTATCAAAAAAATTATATGCTTCTTCAATAGTCATATCTAGTACTTCATGGATATTTTTACCCTTATACTGCACCTCTAGCGTCTCACGGTTATAACGCTTGCCATGACACGGGTCACATGACACATAAATATCTGGCAAAAAATGCATCCCTACTTTAATAACACCATCACCTTGACAAGATTCACAACGACCTCCTTTAATATTAAAACTAAAACGTCCAGGATTATAGCCACGGATACGTGACTCAGGTACACTTGCAAATAGTTCGCGTATTGGTGTAAATATGCCGGTATAAGTAGCTGGATTAGAGTGCGGAGCACGACCAATAGGACTTTGATTAATATTGATTACCTTATTAAAATGCTCTAAACCTGTCACTTTATGAAACGGAGCTATTTTGATAACACGAGCACCATTAAGCTGACGTTGGGCAATCGGAAAAAGTGTGTCATTAATTAACGTTGATTTACCGGAACCAGATACCCCAGTAATACAAATAAATAATCCAACTGGTAAAGTTAACGTCACCTTCTTTAAATTATTACCGCATGCGCCAATTAATTTTAATAACTTAGCTGGATCTGCTAGTACTCTCTGCGACGGTATAGCGATTTCACGCTTACCACTTAAAAATTGACCAGTCAATGAGTTAGGTTGAGCCATGATTGCATACACGCTACCTTCTGCTACAATTTTACCACCATGAACACCAGCACCTGGACCAATATCAATTATATGGTCGGCTGTACGAATAGCATCTTCATCGTGCTCTACTACAATCACTGTATTGCCTAAATTGCGTAGATAAGTTAAACTTTCTAGCACTCTCTTATTATCACGCTGATGCAAACCAATCGACGGTTCATCTAACACGTACATTACACCAACAAGACCGCTGCCGATCTGACTCGCTAAACGAATGCGCTGGGCTTCTCCGCCAGATAAAGTGTCTGATGAACGGGAGAGTGAGAGGTAATTTAGTCCTACATTGACTAGGAATTTCAAACGATTACTAATTTCTTTTAGTACTTTCTCAGCAATCCTGGCATGCTCACCAATAAGCTTGATATTCTGAATAAAAGTCAGGACATGGCCAATACTTAGTTCAGAGATTTCTGGTAGTGTTATATCTTGAATAAATACATTACGTGCTTCTTTTCGTAGACGGGTACCTTGGCAAGATGTGCACGGACGATTATTAATAAACTTAGCAAGCTCTTCGCGCACCGTGATAGATGTAGTCTCTTTATAACGACGCTCTATATTATTCAATATACCTTCGAACGAATGATGGCGTAAAGTAGTATCGCCGCGATCATTAATATATTGGAATTCAATTAAATCTTCTCCTGAGCCATTTAATATCACCTCCTGAACTTTATCACTCAAACCCTTAAATGGCAGCTCAACGTCAAACTTATAATGTTTCGCTAAAGCGCGTAACATTTGGAAATAGTAGAAGTTTCGGCGATCCCAGCCACAAATCGCCCCACTAGCTAAAGATAACTCTGTATTATGCACCACCAACTCTGGATCAAAAAATTGCTGTATACCTAAACCGTCACAAGTCGGACAGGCGCCAGCTGGATTATTAAATGAAAACAGGCATGGTTCTAACTCACAAATGCTATAGTCACATATTGAACAGGCAAAATTCGCAGAAAATAGCATATCTTCGATTAACTCGCTATCCATACTAGCTATGATTACAATACCTCCTGATAAGTCTAGAGCGTGCTCGAACGACTCTGCTAGTCGCTGTGCTAAATTTTCACGCACTTTAAAGCGATCAACTACTACCTCAATAGTATGTTTCTTTTGTGATTCCAGCTTTAGCGAGCTAGAAAGATCACATACTTTGCCATCAATGCGGGCACGGGCATAACCTTTAGTGATAAGATTTTCTAATATTTTAGTGTGCTCACCCTTGCGATCTTTTATTATTGGAGATAACATCATTAAGCGCATTCCAAGTGGCTGATTAAGTACTTTATCAACCATTTGACTAATGGATTGCGCTGCTAACAATATGTGATGTTCTGGGCAACATGGCTCTCCTACGCGAGCAAACAGTAAGCGCAAATAGTCATAAATCTCAGTAATCGTACCAACAGTAGATCTTGGATTATACGAAGTGGATTTTTGCTCAATAGAGAGTGCTGGTGATAAACCTTCAATATGATCAACATCCGGTTTTTCTATTACTGAAAGAAATTGGCGAGCATAGGCGGAAAGAGACTCAACATAACGGCGCTGTCCTTCTGCATAGAGCGTATCAAAAGCCAACGAAGATTTACCAGAACCAGATATACCGGTGATAATTATTAACTTATCACGTGGGATAGTTAAGTTAATATTTTTAAGATTATGCGTTCGTGCACCACGAACTTCGATATTATCCATATACACTTCCCATATTAATGATACACCGTACCTACCAGAGATTTTTGTCGGCGATTTAGTAATAAAAAGTGCAAAAGCCAGTAAATTCTCAGTATAAAGTGTATAATTATGACACAAAAAACTAAGTTTATCTTCTGTGACAAAGATAAAACTAAGTCGATTATAAAGATAACTGCGATACTTTAAATACACAACATGAAGCACATAGCTTATACATATGTAGTTCTAGAATTATCGCGTTACAATTATTAACTTTTACTATACAAGAATTAATCATCAGGAGAATAATTATGGCTAGCAGAGGCGTAAATAAAGTAATTCTGGTAGGTAATCTAGGTCAAGATCCAGAAGTTCGTTATATGCCAAATGGAGGCGCTGTAGCTAATATTACTTTAGCAACCTCTGAAAGTTGGCGTGACAAAATAACAGGCGAACAAAAAGAAAAAACTGAATGGCACCGTGTAGTATTATTCGGTAAAGTAGCGGAAGTAGCAGGCGAATATTTACGAAAAGGCGCACAAGTATATATCGAAGGTTCTCTGCAGACACGTAAATGGACTGATCAGTCTGGCACAGAAAAATATACAACTGAAGTGATAGTTAATATTGGTGGAACCATGCAAATGCTAGGAAATCGACATAGCGTTAGCGCTATGGCAAGCAATAATAATCAAAGTAGTAGTCAATCACAATACTCACAGAGTGATAATGCTAAGCGGGAGCGAATAGCACATAACAAATCAGCTGGGGATATTAATAATGAGCCACTAACAGACTTTGATGATGAAATACCTTTTTAATCACGCATGAAGTTAAAAATATAAACTATATGAATCATAACCCTATACATAAACTAAATTTTAGTTTAAAACCAACTAAAATATATCACAATACAATACATAAATAATTTATAACTTATCAATATACAGAGATATACGTATAGTTTACTTTTCACATGCAAGGCGATAAAAATCGTAAATGAAGTATCATAAATATTTACTACTGTTACATATAACCATAAATCATAACTAAAAATTTTAGCAATAAAATAAGAGCAGAAAAAAAACTAGCCTTAATAAGATACAGCATATGCGTATGCAAGAACATTTTTATAGTTTAGAGAGCCCAGAAGTAAACATTATGTGATCTCCTGCGCGAAACGCGCAGGAATAGATTTTAAAAATTAAAGTTGTGATACCTATCCTAAGATACGACGATATTTAATTTTCAAGTATAAAAATTAAAATTTCATAATTATAATTCTCAAGGTAGAGATCTAGTGTGAATTTTTATTCAATATATTTAATTCTAATACAATCATACAAAGAGTATTCATTAACTACATGTTATAGAGACGTTGATCACTAGAAGTCAAGCAATGCGCTAAATAAGAGTATATTTTAATTTTTAATAGAAACTAGTTATTAAACAAACATGTAATAAACTTAACAAGTATAAAATTAGTATCACGGAATGTATAAAGATAATTAGCTGGATAAGCTATTATCCTCTAATATATTTGCTTGCTGCGTTTAATTTATAACTATCATATCGTTTGTTATAAAAATTTTATAAAAGGTCTAATAGATATCATCTCTATGGAGACAATTTAGTGCGCAGTAATTAAATTACTAAAGTTATAAAACACATATATTATACTTAGTGCATGACTAAAATAATATTTTTAGTAATTTATTTACAGTAATGCACTTTATACATCATTAATAATTAAAATCTCATTACCTTAATAACTTACATTATCTCTAAAACATCACTACAAATATTGAATATCATTCATTACTAATCAATTATAAAAAAAGATATGTATGATATTCAATCATGATATAGAATAATAAATACTAATTAGAGTAAGTATCTGAATTTATAATATACCATAAGATAACTTAAATTTAAAAAACTAATCGCTAATAACCATTATTATAGCAATACATGCTAAATATTAGTTAGTTATAATATAAGTCATATATTATTACAAAATAATTAATAATATCTATAACTACTATTATAACACCAAATGCTCTACTATAGAGCACATGGTAATAGATCTTATGGCTAAAATAAATCAGTCTAATATCATTACGATATTCTTATAATCTGATTATAAAAGACATATAATATATAAGATAGGTTACGTAAGCAAAATTCAATACAAGTATTAATTATATAGTGTACCTAACTCATTAACACTCAACTCAAAGCCTTAATTACTCACTCTAACCAAGATTATAAGACATAACAAATAAATAAGAGCATACAATAATTCTATTACTAAACTGTATGCACTATAGTTTATAGCGAACTATCATAAAGATAAAGTCAATGATAGATATAAGGAATAAAACAATGAATTTTAAATATTCATGCCACTAATATTATTTCGCATAATATAAATATTAAATATAGACTATAAGAAATAGATAATATCTCAGAAAACTACGGTATAGATATTAGGCGATACTTCATATAATTATTAATATTTAAATACTAATTTTGATTGATATAATCATGAATATAACCAATATAATAAAGTATAAAAATAAGAGCACATAAATTGTAGATGCATCTTAACACTATAAGAAAAGATTAATTGATGTATTTTTACTCATGATAATCTTTTATCAAAAAAGATGAACTGCAAAATATTAACACGATAATGTTTCAAATAACTTATTATCTTTAATGCAAGAGAATATATGCATGGTATATAGTATTAATTAAGATTATCTTTTTATATATTTATAAATAAATAAAAAATTACTTATTATCTTTGTATAATATTAGATAATCATATTATTATGTATACCCTTATTTTACTCACTAATAAATACATTATCTATGATACTTGATAATATCATTATATAACTAAAAACTAGTAAAATGAAAACAATGCTTTCATTTTGTGAACTAAGCACTAAATTATGAAAAACACAATAATACATTGGTGTTATTATATAATAATACATACACTAATTAAATTTATCACTTATAAAAAATGTAACATCAATATGTACCAGATGATATGTCACCCCAATTACATAATAATTTTAAAAAATCTCTATTTACATCTTAACTAGTTTATTAAAGTTAGCGATATCTATCTAAAATAAATAAATGCTAATAATTAAGTGCATATTTTCCCTATAACATACACTAGTTTCATACTAAGTACATACTATGATCTCTACCTTATCACATCACGCTTTCACTTATTGACCCTTCATTCCATCAAAATTTACGAATTATATACATTAACTACTATTATTACTTATTAGGTAATAACTTATTAGGTTGTCTGCTATCTAGCGAAGCGCGAATAGCGCTTAAAGTTACAGCAGGATCGTTTGATTGCGTAATGGAACGACCAATCACTATGTAATCAACCCCTGCAGCTAACGCCTGCACTGGCGTCATAATACGACGTTGATCATAAGCGGCACTACCAACGGGTCGAATTCCTGGTGTTACTAATTGAAATGCAGAACCACACATCACTTTCAAGCGCCTTGCTTCATGTCCAGAACATACTACTCCATCAAGTCCACAATTATAAGCTAAATACGTTAAACGCTCAACATGATCTGATGGGCTAACGTGAATTCCGATATCATGCATATCCTGATGCTCTAAGCTAGTAAGAACAGTAACGGCAATTAATAACGGCGCATTAGCACCATAAGGTAATAACGCCTCTTTGGCAGCAGTCATCATACGCATACCGCCGCTAGCGTGTATATTCACCATCCAAACACCTAACTCCGCTGCTGCTACTACCGCTTGAGCAGTAGTATAAGGAATATCATGAAACTTCAAATCAAGAAAAACATCAAAACCACGTAAATGCAGATCGCGCACTAAAGGTGGTCCAAATAAAGTAAACATTTCTTTGCCTACTTTTAACCGGCAATCTTTTGGATTAATGCGATCAACAAATGTGAGTGCAATATCCTTATTCGTGTAATCAAGTGCGACAATAATTGGCGATGACTTTAAAGTAGTATTTTTAATGTTATTCTCAGACTGCATTTCCTCTACCTTGCATAGGATAGACATACCCAAATAATCGCCAAAAAATAAGCATTTCATTATACATACTAAATTACTTGGATCCTGGTTATAAAATGCATTAGCACCGGCTATTAAATGCATTAACTATTGTAAACTATTGTTTACAATGAATAAAAAAGATAATACTCATATGTCTATATTTATAGCTAAAAGTATGTATATAGCACTGTATCTAACTAAACTCGTCTCATAAGCAGTCATAGATAATCTCTATAGTTATAATTGACACTCAATTTTTACGTCAGGCATATTGACTTAGCTGCACATAAGTATAAAATACTGCATTTAGATTTAATTTAACTTTTAATGTATATTTATTTAAAATTTAGTAATATACATAAGTATTATCAGTAAATAATAATACAGCTAACACCAAACAAGTATATAAATATATAGTAAATAAATCAATCATTATACTACTATTATAAATAAAATAGATTCTTATTCTATATGATTCAAAATAACTAACCTTAACTGTGTCTTCATACTTATCTATTGTTAATTTTATTTCAGTAACATATTTTATAGCTTATAAGTTCACATATCTCTACTGTTTTAATAATTTTTAAGCTATCCTTATATTATCTCGATCAGTGCATATAACTAATGCATTAATTATACAGTCAATATACAATTCATTTAAGTAAAGTTAGCAACCCAAAGCTAACTTAGCTATAACATAAAATATTACTTAAACGATTAGAAAAAATAATTAAAGAATAGATAACAATAACTAGTTCTACAATATAAATCATCATTGCTCAATAAGATTACAATAAAAATAAACCATTTCATAACCTAAAGATAATAGCTTTAGTTATGTAGGCAGAAACATTAACGTCACACTACACACAATAGTATTATTAATACATGTTATTAACCCCATTGAGATTAACCGTGATAAAATATAAAATAGCTATGGCAATAAAGGTATAAGTTTACTAGATACCCTAATAAACTAACGACATTTACCATAAAATACATAAAATACATAAAATACAATGATAATACCTAAAAATAAAATACAATATCTACCTACAATATAAATAAAGAAATATATTATTTCCCATAGCATTATATAGATAGTTAATTAAATAATACAAAATAAACGAATAATCACTTTTTTAATATTTACAGCCAATGCAAACTATGCTAAGTTTTTCTATCTAATATCACATTAACCTAGCATTAAGTGACTTAATAAAAACTTCTTAAATAAAGGATAATAATTACGTATATTAAATTAATTATACGAAACTCAACCAATATTTCTCATTATAACATTATAATCAGCACCATATTGGTACCATATTCATGCTTCTAGCCGATGAAGTATTACTGGTATAAAAACAATGATTAATATGAATATAATTTATATGGCAGACAAGTACCAATTAGATGCATACATTAATAATAAAACAGAGTCCAGTACTAAATATTACAATCTAACCTCAATTTTACTATTGTCTAACGGCGATGTATAGGAATCAATTTGTCTCTCCCTTAAAACATAAACATATATAACTACCATACCTATTAATACATTCTTAAGTTATTCTACTTAAACCTACCTATATTACCTCACCCATGCCATCATATAGCTACCGCTAGTAACTATGTTTACTATGACCACTAATTATAAAATAATCATATTATTAAGTACTATAATAAGATATATTATTCTCTATATTTTATAATAATTACATCAATCTAATGCATCTAAATAAAAAAATACTATATTTTTCTTTTCCCTGACCATGTTGTCACAGATAATGTACTGTATTCTATATTCATATCCGCACACTGGTTTAAAACTTATGCTACATTTATTTACTGGGTTAGATCTCCAAACTAGTCTAATGTTAATTATTGCATTATTATTTGTATTGTTTTATGAGGCTATAAATGGTTTTCATGATACCGCTAATGCTATTGCTACCGTCATTTATACCCGAGCTATGCGTTCACAAGTTGCAGTCATTATGGCAGGTATATTTAACTTTCTTGGCGGCATACTAGGTGGCTTAAGCGTTGCGTACGCAATTGTCCATTTACTACCTACCAACCTGCTATTAAATGTTAGCTCAGCACACGGATTAGCCATGGTATTCTCCATGTTATTGGCAGCGATTATCTGGAATCTCAGTACATGGTATTTTGGTCTACCTGCCTCAAGCTCACATACTTTAATTGGCGCAATTATTGGTGTTGGCTTAACTAATGCCCTAGTGACTAATGCATCAATAGTAGAAGCGCTAAATATTTCGAAAATGATTAATATTTTCCTATCATTACTTATATCCCCGTTAGTTGGCATGCTAGTCTCCGGGTTAATAGTGTTCTCCTTGCGCCATTATTGGAGTACGACTAAAAAACGCCAGCGCATCCATATGACCCCTGCGGCACGTGAAAAGGTTGACGGAAAACGTAAGCCACCATTCTGGACCCGTATCGCACTAATTCTATCGTCTATTGGTGTAAGCTTTTCCCATGGTGCCAATGATGGTCAGAAGGGTATTGGTTTGTTAATGTTAGTGCTAATCAGTGTTGCGCCAGCTGGGTTTGTAATTAATATGAATGCCACGAGTTATGATATAACTCGTACACGTGATGCAGTTTCACACTTACGGCAATATTATAAACAGCACAGTGATACACTGTCTAACGCAGCATCCTTAACGCCTAGTATAATTAGTCAGAATAAAAACACTATCTTAATACCATCACCTAAGTTTCACTGTAATGTATCTCACGCCATGGCAACAATTGATCTCACTTTAGAATCGCTACATAACTTACAGAACTATAACCAACTAACAGTAGAAAAACGCAGTCAACTACGGCGCTTACTAATGTGTACTACTGATACAATTGATAATGTGGCTAAGCTACCAAACACTTCCACGACTGAGAGGCGATTCCTTAATAGCTTACGCCAGGATCTACTAGAAACTGTTGAGTATGCACCAATGTGGATTATTATTACGGTAGCTCTCGCGCTATCACTTGGCACTATGGTCGGCTGGAAACGAGTCGCTACCACTATTGGAGAGAAAATTGGGAAAAAAAGCATGACATACGCTCATGGTGTATCAGCTCAGATGACGACAGCTTTATCAATAGGCATAGCTAGCTATACTGGTATGCCAGTATCAACTACGCATGTATTATCTTCAGCAGTTGCAGGTACAATGATCGTAGATAGCTCAGGTATACAAACTAAGACCATGAAGAATATCCTGTTAGCCTGGTTGCTAACACTACCAATTTCTATGGTACTCTCTGGTAGCTTATATTGGATCACATTGAAATTTGTTTAAATGATTTATTTATGAAATAGCAAACATTAAGCATACCAATCTTTACTGCAACACATCAGTCTTTAATCATGTCCGCTGCGCATGCACTAGCCTAAAAGTAAGGGTTTCTTGTATGCTCAGCGACATATTATTGATATCAAAATCTATATCACTTTTACGACACAATATGAATAAATAACAAAGTTATTAAATTAACTAAGAACTTTATTCAGCTTAAGTTATCATCTGAAGAATAGAATTTTATTTAAGATTAAATGACTGGTAACTGATTATTACTAAATCATAGTCTTATTTTAAAACCCGGTATATTAGAGTATATATGTAATAAAAATTATTCACATATTGTACAACTACTATATAACTAACATGATTATGAGTAATATTTATTCTCTACTTCTAGATGTGGATTCAAGTATATAGGCCTATATATGATTTTTAAAGAAAAGAATAAACCTAACTCAGTAAGCACTGCGTTAATTAATAAATTACTAATATTACTTTTACTTCATAGCGGTTCCTCCTGATTATTAAATAATCTTCTAGTAAATAACTAGATATCTATCATTACGTATCTTGATAAGAATGAAATAAAACAATGCAAACTATCCCTAATCATTACCTAAAATATTAAAAATTACAACTGTATTTCTTGCTATATACTTAGTGTACTTCATAATTGATATTTAATGATCAATAAATAAAAATAAATACAGCACTACAAAATTAATATAGACATACTTATAACTAATACCCGCTGCCAATTAAAAATAAAAAAATAAAACAATTATTATATATATGTATAAAATTAATCTAGTATACAAAAAAGATTAGATACATATAGTAATTTAAAGTACCCCCCCTAAATTAAGTTATATTCCTATAGATGTCCTAAAGTTATCATGGGACTCTATCGTAATAATATAGTTTATAAAACTCAATCTAGTGAAAACTTTTGGTAAAATACCATGTACTTTTTATAATATTTAAACATATATCACCATTGCGCAGCAACAACTTTTAATAATTAGTACATATATGCAATACAGAGATATAATATTAATATATATAATCCATATGTATGGTTATAATTTATATTTATAAACTCAAATCATTTACCATGAATATCAATTAATACATAAAAATAATTTGCTAAGGCGGCATATTAGATATTAACAAAAATATCATACAATTTATCACTATACAATTATGATAAAAAATACTTCAAAAAGATGTGGCTCACTAAATTATTAATAATTAATAATTGTACATATAAATATACTAAACTTACTACTAAGTGGTAAAAAGTTACGCACAATATATATTTTAAATAATATTAAAATAATTTAATTATCGCACAAATATTACTACTAATTTATTAAAAATAAAATCAATAGTAATACTATATAGTATTAAATATTTTTAATAAATTAAAATTACTTATAATAATATTAAATGTTAGATACATATTTAAGTATATTACACATACTATTAATAATAATTATTCCTAAAGCAACAATTATGCTATTGATAGGTAATGCTATAATCTATATGAAGTTACTAAGGTAAGAAATAAAAATAACTACCATCAATCATCCTAATTATAACTATAGTGGCATATAAATATCAAAGCGATGTTTTTTAGTAAAAACAGTAGTATGAGCAGGCTTATTATCCAGTAAAGTAGCATAGTGTGGGCGCTTTACCAAGACCCTCTTAGTTGCTAGCTGACGCGCTAGAATTAGTAACCCAGCAGCGTCATCATCCCTCCCTACGAGGGACTGAAGGATACGCATTTCTTTTTTTACTAGCGCACTTTTCTGTCTATATGGATACATAGGATCTATATATACTACATCCGGTGGCGGTACCATATCTACTAACGCTGTAAAACTGCTAGCATACACCAATGTTAAATTTTTACGCAAAGATGGACCAATTTGCTTATTTTGATAAATACGCTGTAGACCATTATCCAATAATGCAGCCACTACAGGATGACGCTCTAACATTATCACGCAGCAACCTAATGACGCAATTATAAAAGCATCACGCCCCCAACCAGCAGTTGCGTCAACTACATTTAGTGACTCTTTACCCTTAAGACCAATAGCTTTGGCTAACGCTTCATCCCGACCGCCACCAAAACGACATCGATAAGTAAGGGTGCTAGATAAGAAATCTACGTATATCGCTCTTAATCTAGGTTCATCACGCTTACGTAACTCTAGTCTTGTCGAGGTCAATATTAACGCTATTAATGCATTACTATCTGAGGTTAATTGCCAACGATCTACCAAGATAGACAAATCATTGCTATCAACACCCGCTTCACAACCTAAATACACTCTCACTTATAAGCCTATTCTGTAATGCCATAATGACGTAACATAGCATCAAACCGCGGTTCACGACCACGAAATCGTTTAAATAATACCATCGGCTCCTCTGAACCACCGCGTGAAAGTATATTATTAAGAAAAGATTGACCAGTAGTAGTATTAAAAATGCCTTCTTCTTCAAAGCGCGAGTAAGCATCTGATGACAGCACTTCTGCCCATAGATAGCTATAATAACCCGCCGCATAACCACCAGAAAAAATATGACTAAAAGTATGAGGTAAACGACACCAGCTTGGTGACACTACTAATGCAACGCTTTTTTGTACTTCTGCTAATACTGACAATATTTGTGAGCTATTTGAATGGTAATGTTTAAGATGTATAAGAAAATCAAACAATCCAAATTCTAACTGACGCAAGATAAAAAGAGCTGCTTGATAGTTTTTAGAGGCTAGTAACTGGTCAAGCATCTCTCTTGGTAATGGTGCGCCATTTTTATAGTGACCAGAAATAAATTCTAATGCTTGCGGCTCCCAGCACCAATTTTCCATAAACTGACTCGGTAGCTCAACCGAATCCCATGGCACCCCATTAATACCTGATACCCCAGCGATATCTATTTCAGTTAATATATGATGCAAACCATGACCAAACTCATGGAATAATGTAATCACTTCATTATGGGTAAGTAAGGACTGCTGATTATTCAGCGGGGGGGTGAAATTACAAGTTAAATAGGCAACCGGTTTTTGTAATGTACCATCAGACTTGCGTAGACAACAAATACAATCACCCATCCATGCACCACTGCGTTTATTTTCACGAGCATATAAATCAAGATAAAAACTACCGCGTAATTTACCAGCGGTATCAAATAGATCAAAAAAACGTACGTCAGGATGCCAAGTATCTACATCATATCGCTCTTTAATCGTTATACCGTAAAGAAGTTGCACTACCTTAAATAGTCCTATAACCACACGTTTTTCAGGAAAATACGGACGTAATTGTTCATCATTAATAGAAAATAAATGTTCTTTTTGTTTTTCACTATAATAGGGAATATCCCAAGGCTCAAGTTCTTCAGTGCCATAATATTGCTTAGCAAAAGCACGTAATTGCGCTAATTCCCTCTCAGCTTGAGGACGAACTAACTTTACTAAATCATTCAAGAAGCTTATTACTAATTTCGGACTTTCCGCCATCTTTGTTGCTAGAGATTTATGAGCATATGTCTTAAAACCAAGTAATTGGGCTAGTTCATGGCGCAATTCTAGCGTTTCTACAATTACTGCACTATTATCCCATATACCAGCATTTGGACCCTGATCGGAAGCTCGGGTAGTAAATGCACGGTATATCTCTGCACGTAATAAACGGTTGTCTGCGTAAGTTAAAATAGGCAAATAACTTGGCATATCTAACGTAAGCAACCATCCTTGTTGCTTTTTAGATTCTGCCATAACCCAAGACTGTGCTAAGATTCTAGCTGGTACACCACTTAATTGAGCATGATCATTAATTAGCTTACTCCACCCCATAGTAGCATCAAGTACATTATTATTATAGATAGACCCTAGTTCAGATAACCGTGCCACGATCTTACCATAGCGCTTCTGTTTATCTCCTGAGAGACCAACGCCAGATAATTTAAAATCACGTAGTGTATTCTTCACTGACTTGCGTTGCGATAAACTTAATTCACTAAAACCCGCACTTTCTTTCAGACTGTAATAAGCTTGATATAGTTCTTGGTGCTGACCAACCCACGTAAAATACTCCGATAATAATGGTAGTACCTGCTCATAGGCATCACGTAGTGATGGGCTATTTTTTACTGCATTCAAATGTTCTACTACAGACCAAATACGTGTTAGACGATCATTAGACTCCTCTAATGGCTGACATAAATTAGCCCAAGTTAATGACTTAAACTCTAGCTTCAAAATTACTTTCTCTACTGTATAACGACAGTCTGTTAATACGGATTGTAACGCATGCACTATATGTTCAGGGCTAACAGACGAAAACGGTGGTAAATAAAATAAGGTAAGCAATGGATTCATTATAAAAAGACCTTAATTGATATCATTATCTATAACAATGAGCAAAAAATAAAAAGAAATATAAATACTAGTCTTTTTAATAGAGAATAAATATGTAATATTACCAATTATAAACAATAGTAACAATCTTCAGTGATTGTACTCCAAATTAATTACACTTTATACAGCTTATTAAAAATCAATTTACAAAGCAAGTATCTGTACCCACCATGTTTAGTTCTAGTGATAATTTACAATGTATACGTTAAAATCCACACCAATATAACTTATATATATTATCTATAGATCTAATCTTTGATTTTTTTAAAAAGAAAAACCTTTCCTCTTTCAAAAGAAAATCAAGAACTAGATATTCTTAATTTTCTAGTGAAAATAACAAATATATTATCTTAAATCTGAAAATTATACGACTATAGTGATACTATGCAGACTCAATAGCAAAACTAGTGAACTTAAGTATAATAATAGTATAATATTATATCATTTTGGTATGCTAGTATACTATACTATTATGTCAGATTCAAGCTAATTACTAGTTATCTGCTATATCTGTAAGAATATTTACCGAATAATTATATAATAATCTCTAGCTATTTCATGCTATTACACATACAGCAAATTTGATAAAGATAATAGTACGAAATGTAATTTTCCCGATAGTTATCACAAGTTAGAATTCTTGTTTATTCACTATTATATCTAGAAATAATTCTATTAGGACACTATATAGACATATACTTTGCTACTAACTACCATATCACCTAGTATCCAGTAGTAATATAGCTGTAAATTAAATACATACTGAAAATTGAAAAAGCTAAAATCTATTACAATACATTGTAATAGATTAGTCAAATCAATAGTAAATTAGGATAGCGATTAATAATATAATATTATCCCCTAAAGAATTATGATCATTAACCAACTATAAGAATTAGAATAAGAGATACACACTGTATTATCATAACTACATATTAAACTCTTAATATTAGTTACTATTTAGTTTAAGAAAGGGGGCTAAAAAATAATCAATATAAATTATCTACGATACACATCTACACATCTACACATCTACACATCTACACATCTACACATTAATATAATACTTAAATTATAAACTTACATTAAATATTAAAATTTTTTATTTTAATTACATAACCAATAGTCAATATACATAATAAAATATTATAATTATCTAATTATTGGAAAAGTACAAAAAAATAAAAGCATATAATATAAAAACATTACCTAATAAATTATTTAGCTAATACTACAAGCTATCAATACCTCACACCATTTCCTATGCCTCTGTAATAACATAACTAATATATGCAAATTACCAACGATAACATATATATTCACTATATTGATTACCATTACAATAACATATTACATAATAATTTAATTAACATGATTACTAAATTAGTGTACTATCTAAATAAAATAACCATACGATAAAAGTAAAAGATAATAAATTACTACTAATTATATACTGATTACTCATAGTTATCTAGAGATAAGCATAGATACTTACAACATTAAATATAATACAATATATATTCTTATATATTTTTAAAATAGCTACTATTATAATAGTAGCAGATAATATACTGCAATATACATTTATCATAAGCCTTAACCATATAGCTACTAAAAAAATAATAAACTATCAATCATAATAGACGGCAGTGCAAAGATAAATACTATTGCATATATATAATTGTATACTATACGTATCTTTAAGAGAAGTAATTAATACAACCTATTCATGCTCATATACTCAATAAATACTAAAAACACTCATTGGAATACTAATCATTACCTTATATTGTATAACTAAATATCCAAAAATTTTTATTAAAAATTCATTACAAATAATGAATTACTCATTATCAACCAATACTATACATATAGCAATTACTATAAATATTAATCATTTAATAAAAATAAATACTTAGCCTAATTGTTTAATATTTAACTGATAAAATATCCTATATAATATTACCATAGTTTTAGTCTTCTAAAAATATTTTATATACCACATACCAAGAAGATAAAGCGTTAAAATATATAATTAATTAAACTACGATAATATCTAATATACTACACTGGAAAATAATTAATCAACAGTATTATTTACTAAACAATATATTCATATAATATAATTATATATCTCTAATTACATAGTTTACTTATTTATTTCATTATATATAATGATTGTAACAAGAGCTATTAGATGACTTAAGTTACCAAAATAATTAAAATACTCTAATTTATAATGTTATGCGAAGTTTAGTTAAACAAGACAAAATGTATACAATATATAAGGCTAGTTTTCATAAATTATCGCCATTAGCGTCATCATACGCAATATTATTCTATAATTTACAGTCATGTAACATATAACTCTTTTTTAAGAAAGCGCATATAATAGATATTTAGTTGATCATCTTACTGATTAGCAACTCATTCACATATAGCATACGCACTATAACAAACTATTATTATACAGTAACTAAGTAGTATTACTTGACACATCACTTATTAAGTATTTGATAAAAATAAAATAGCAATTACTCTTCTTAATTATTTTGCTATAAAAATATATAGCATTGGATATACTTAATATATTATAAATAAATAATATTAGAGTATTAATAAAAATATTAAAGATATATTTGAATATTGAATAAAAGCAAACCATTATATAAAATAATATGTATTATTAATGTAAACAACATAAAATACTTATTCTTATAAGTTACTATACAATTTTATATTGGTTTTATCGGGCAATAAACTTATTATAATTTTATTTACGCATAACTAATTTAGTGTATACCTAAACTTTAATAATCAACAAATAATCCACTATAGTGTAATTATAATCCATAAATAATGACTAATAAGGAAGAAATAGTGTAAATAACAAGAGATGTCATGATATTAATAATTTATTTTGTTTTATTATTAATATCCCCCTGCTCTTTATTACTACCTCTCTATCAGCAGACCTAAATACTATAACTAAATAACCAAGACTATTTATTCTAAAGCAACTCACAATACTTAATGTAATAATACATTAACAAATACTCACCTCAACTAAATAATATAACTTATAATTTATAAGTTATTAAGCAATTTATTTTAACACCTGTGCTTATATCTAGGCACTAATGTTATATATTAAAAATATATTAAAACATAATTAGATATCTTCTGCCTTACCATTAAGAAGAAAAATACAAATACAAATACAAATACAAATACAAATACAAATACAAGATAATACTACAAAAATTAAATAGAAATTACTTTTAGGCCGCTTCTACCAGATGTCTATTACAACCAATTCACAAATAAATCTATTTTTCTTTAATAAAAAATATTAATAATTAGCGGCATTCAGACCATTCCACTCTATTGCATTTTATTTATCGTATATTATTCCAACTATGGAGCAATATTCATTTAAATAACAAACAATAAATAATAAATAATAAATAATAAATAATATCATGGCTTTAGATGCTGTTCTAGTTATATATTTAATTATTAATGAACTAATTAAATTTTATTATGGACTTAATGAAATAGATCATAATCTAAGTGTTATAATCCTTAGAGGAATAACAAAATTAAAAATATAGTAACATTCAATATTAATCAGAGATTATATTTAACATATAGTTACAATAATACACATTATTACGAATTATACATTGTATGTACTTCTGATATATAATAAAATTTTAGCTCCAAAGAAAGAACATCTAACATAGCATATAGATAATTCAAGCTCTATTATAAAAAATAACTATTAATATATGGCAGGGGCGGAGAGAATCGAACTCACGACACCCGGTTTTGGAGACCGGTGCTCTACCGACTGAGCTACGCCCCTAAATTATACTTCATATTGTATCATATTAAATCAATAGTTATTATGCAATGCATTGATAAGTACATAACCACTCAAAATTATACTATTACCCAAATAATAAAAATATCTACGTAATAAGAAAAAAATAATTATACCCAATAGTATACTAATACTTTTACATTATTGTCCCTTTGCATCTCTACAATATTAAGAAAATTAATTTAACTTATTTACCTTTAAGAAACTATATCAGCATTTAAAGATTACCTAATTCAGTTTATTATGAAATATAGTTAGCCAACAATACATCTTTTTATACTAAATAAAAAATATTTTCTTTCAAGCAAGAAAGATATCTATTAATTGCAACTAAATTTTTACTTCTGATAAAATGTACTAAGAATAACCTTTGATATCAAAAGTGTTATTAGTTTAAATATTAAGAAATAAGTTAAGATGTTAATATATGATAATTATACATTAATTTTATATATATTTTTTCTAACGTATAATCACATGCACTATAATAACAAAATAGCTAACACAATACTAATTGTAAATCAAATATTATATTAATGTCATCTTAAATATTATATTTTCTACCTATAACACTAATCATAAACATTGTGATTAGCACAGTAATCTATATATACTCTGCATTTACTCATTAATTATATTAGTAAGCAAAATTAATGCTTTCACTACGCATAAAATCTAAAGATAGAAGTCATCTAAATATATTCTACAGTTAGATCACAACCTTAAAGATCATTTATACCATTAACAGATATATTAATTATAACATGATGAGTTAATATAAAGCTACTCAATATCGCCATAGATATAAATTATTATGTAATATTAATTTGTAATCTTAAAAACACAAAATAGACATTATCTATCAAATAATAATACTAATAGTTAGTCAAGAACTAAGCTGTGCTTTTGCGTTTGCTATCAAGCAAACATATCTTACATAAATCTTTAAATTTAAAACGATAATTTACCAATCTGGTCTTTATGCTACTCTATTATCAAGCAACAGCCATCTCATAGTAGTCATCTCAGAAATACTACATCAAAATACTTCTAAGCAATATCCTTAACTCTAATTTACAAAGAAAATTTAAAAAATATACTAAAATATAATATATATAAGTATCACAAATATTTATATAATATTTTATTTTACTGTTTTATTACATAAGATATATATCTTTATAAGAGCATAATATTAACAATTCTAGTTGATAATAACCTCACCATTATTATATGTGTGATCTACAGATCATCATCAATAAAACAAGGCATCATAAATAAAAACTTATACTACATTAATACTTTTATAATTATTCTTATTATTTACTATAATTATTATTTAAAATTTTAATATTATAATGCATTATATTAATTAATTTTCTGTCAATATAAAAAATCATTCTACTATATAGGGATATTATAATTATAATACAATATTTATTGAAATTATATTTCATATTAATAAACTGAATATTAACCACTAAAAATAAACGTATATACTAATATTATTAAATACTTGAGTCATCAAATTATTTTATTATTTACTAAAAAGCTTTAAACATATTTATATTCAATATACGTGAACATATACTATAATTGGGGGCGCAAAATAAAGCATATTAATACTTAAAGGTGTCTATAATAACCATAAATTTTATCTCTCTAGACCTTATTGTAATATTATTACAATTTAACATTTATTACATTTAATATTATCTAATACTTTACTATCACTTACGTAAAAAGTAAACAAAAAACTTTATCTTTCTAAAGAAATTTTATTTACTTTATCATTAATGATATTAGCATATATATTTTTTTAAATCTCCTAGCTCTTACAGAATACATTCAATATAAGTACAATAAAATATAGATAGCTATATATAATCATGGTAGCTTTATATCCATGATAGCTTATATATAAAATAGTTCACGCGCTAAATCTTTAGTATAACCTTAGTAAATAAAATAGGCATTAGGTATTAAGATATCTATGTATAATCAATGCTTACATCATTCAATATTCTAGCTTTTTATATTTTATAAAACAATTTTTATATAGCCAAAACATGGCTAAAAATATTAGTGAGTAACCTCATCTTCCATTTCCTTATCATTAAAATTAAAATAAATAATGTATCTCAAACACTCATATTCCTAGGCAATTATTATTTTAATCTTGTTTACAATATATAATTTTAATTAGCCGAAGTCATGTTCTATTTTTAATATAAAGATATACTATATTACTAAAGTAGCTTCATAGGTAAATAATTAACTATTATTTGTTTAGATGTTGAACATATAGTAATTTTGCTACTTTTTAACATTAAAAATGTTAACCTAATTACTACTTAGTTTTTATACTATCATATAATATAAATTAATAACTCTAATCTTTTTGTATAAATTAATTATTTCAGGCTATTTTTCAAGCTCACTACTATAAGAAGTTTTTCATATTACTCTTAGAGCGCCTAATTTAATAATAGTTATTTAGAGGTGTTAGTTGTAAATAATTACACTATTTTAACCACTAATTGATGTAACAAAATTATCTATCATGGCGTTGACATAATAGTATCTATTAATCACTCTAATACCTAAAAAAACTTAAATATTTCTGTCTTTCTCACTTGATATGAAAAGTATAATTTCATTATAATACTAAATATAATTATTCTACAATATAATTATTCTACAATTACTAATTTACATAATATTTAATATTATAAATAATATCACTTTGCTGGTACTATTAAAAAGTTAGTATGTATGATCATACCTTTACGTACTTAAGATATTAGGTAATTATCACTATATATTATAATATATCTATAATAAACTAAAAAATATAGTATTTTCGTCTTTTTGCTGTATACACAAGAATTGATTATAACTGTTATATTTCTTTTTAGCTTTAGCGCATTCTAAATTTTTAAGAAAGAGCCTACTCACATATTACCCTGACCCCTAGAATATCTTAATTATTAAAATCATTAAAATACTGTACCAAAAAATACTAGACCAAATATTTGATGGTGGAGCTAAGCGGGATCGAACCGCTGACCTCCTGCGTGCAAGGCAGGCGCTCTCCCAGCTGAGCTATAGCCCCGTATAACGCTTAAAATAAATACTAAAATCACCACTTTCCTTTCTAAGGAAAGGCTTGTATTTTAATATAAATAAAATATATGTACTACTTTTTATGTAACATAATTTATTTACCATATAAAAAATTTTATGCTATATAAAAAGAATGGTAGGCCTGAGTGGACTTGAACCACCGACCTCACCCTTATCAGGGGTGCGCTCTAACCAACTGAGCTACAAGCCTATAGAAATATCTCTATTCATGCTTTAGTTCACACATATTATCAATAAATAGCACCATAAAATACTACTATATAAATATTCTAACGTTAAGTAAAGAATTATACGAGAAAATTACCTATATTTACCACTGTAACGACTACACTATAGTTATTAACTTATGCATAAGATAATTAGCACCCTATTATATCTTAAGATTATTAAGATCCACTATCTACTTCTACCAAATAATCATTTAATATAAGCCTAATAAAGGCAAGCAATTTATTTATTATAGTACTATGATCGACAATTACTAATAATTAAGCTATATACACAGAATTATATCTTCAAATAAATAATAAGTATTATGTACTTTATAAAATCTACGCTCTATCACTAGTTAACTATTTTTATAAAACAAACATAATAATATATAAAATCATCTAAAATTAATTTTACTTGATAAAAATTATTTTTATTTATCATTCACATCATTTCTGGGATACCAGTATATCAAAAGAAGATCATATTTCACATTGCGTATAATTTATTAAAAATAAAAATATATGATCGATTATTCATAAAAGATAATCTATTAATTTATTGTAAACATGTTTACTAACATACAGATTTAACTAGCTATCTAAGATAGCTAAGACACTTGCCTTTCTAGATAATACTATATACATTAATATTATTTATAGGATACACTACCAATATATATAATACTTTTTGTCGCCAATTCTTATATATATTTATATAACTACTAAATCTGAAGCTCTATTGCACTATACAATAATTGTTGTGTACATAATTATATATTATCCATTAATTACAGTGCTTTTTAACGTCATAACCTGATAAAAATGCACAAATAAACTATATATAAATATTAAATATATTAAATAATATTCTACACCATAGCCCTCCAATAACAAGAAAATAAATACATATTATCACTAACATTATTTATCTCAAAGAGATAAATAACAATATTTAGAACTCACTTACTCAATGAGGATAATTTATTTATCCTAAGCACATCTAATACTGTGTGCTTTTAACCTTCCTATCTTTAGTATTACAGGACACTATTTTTAGTATCTACCCCCACTATCAGATAATTGACACAGAAAATAAATACTTACTATGTTGTTTATTATTTAAACTAATAAACATCTATCTTAATCATTAACTTAACGTGTATTCTATCTATCACTCAATTTAATTTCAATCCAAAATATCATTATAATACTTACCTCATAAATTGCTATACCTCAGTTTATGAGGCAAGGCTATGAGGTAAAGCACGAAAACAGATTCATAAGTATTACTTATCACTATTTGGTCATTAATATTTTCATGACAAAGAATCATGGCAATCACATTGTATATGCTATCTTATGATCTAATTACGTGTATTATATTACAAATTGTTAAAGATCAATAATGTAGGTGCATAAATGTCATTATATCCTAAACCTGTGTTAAAATATACAACCATTCCTTATTAAATATTTGTTTAATAAGTTTAAAATACCCCTAATTAAATGTATAAAATATTTAATAAATACGCTACAAATAAATTTATAATATCTAATATTTTATCGTATTACAATAAATATTTTTAAAATAAATCATTCTTCATTTTCTTTAATTATTTAACAAAATATAGTACATTATACTTTCATCTATATGCACAGAAAATATCCATAAAAATTTACATAGAAAATTTAAGTATCTGATATACATACTTTTAATATGTAAACTAGACATAAGGACTCTTTTTGTCGCACATAATACCAATCTTAGTTGAAACTTATACAAGCAAACTTACCAAAGACTTTTTATATTACTTTATATTATAAAAACTCAAAATACCAAATAAATATTACAACAATCCCTCTTTCTGAGCCTTAAGATACTAAGAGAGTATAATAAAATTTATATTACTAAATTCGTAGACATATCGTTTACTACAGAGACTTGAACATCCTAAAAAAAGAACTACTGTGCGCTAGTTAACGCTATTAATATCACTCTAACGAGAAATTATAATGACCGATATCAGAATAACCTCAATAGATTAGTTAAAGCTATTATAATAAAATATAGAATACCATTACTAGATACAATAATAAAAACATAACAACAAAAGAATAGAATATAGCATCTAAATAATCAGTATTAAGAAGTAGTGCCTCTTCCTCAACTAACCTAAATAATAATATACTAAGTATGTTAAAATATTAATATAAGTGTATTAAATTAATGATAATGTATGCATATTAAAATAATAAAACATATTAACACAATTACAGAAAATCATAATAAATATTATGCTATTATTTTAATAAATTACAAAAGTGATCCAATTTAATGCATTAGTATTTTCATTAAATAATTGAAAAGCATTATATCACCCTACCCATAAAAACATCTTGTATAATTACTTGACATATTAATTAACTTATCACATTTTAAAAAAAATCAGCATAATACATTATAACACCTAAATTATAACTATTTTAATAATAAAATGTAAACACAAGATGAAAATAACTAATAATAGTATGCGCTTTATACAAAAATAGTAAAATACTTTTTATACAAACAGATCAAAAGCTAAATATCCTGACGATCAGGACGTGATTTAAACATCAGCTAATTTATATTATTAATACTAGTATTACATTTAAGTAGATAAAAAAATGTACTAAAGTAATCTACACGATAAACTAATATATGAATCTTCACCCTGTCATAATTGATGCTAATATTTTAGCTAATTCAAAATATGTGTATAAAACTATACTATAACTTACAGGTTAATAATATATTCATAATTAATCATATGGTTGATATAACTACTATACAAAATATCATTGACCTCTAATCTGTAGTAATATATATCTATACTAATCTCAATTATACACATTGCACAATAATAATAACTACATAAAATACGGATATGCTACCCTATGTTTATTAGCAAAATACGCACATTGTAAGTACACACTTGAAATATATTAAAAATAATTTGATAATACAGGATAATGATATTTAATAATGCATACTCTAGATATAGCCTGATCAGTAAATATCATATTCAAGTCATGTTTAGTTGACAAACAAATACATAAACATTATATGATGTAGTATCTTACCTATAATAACTAAATCAGTAACTATAAATATTATTGCCTATTTCATATTACTATTGATAACAATATCAATCTTAAAAGGATAAAACGTATACATTACGCTAAGATTGCCAACATTAAGATAATAAACAAACCCCTCACACTATGATCTTTTATCATAACTGCATAAACTTATTCACATTTGATAATAATCTTAATAAGGATGCTACTAATAGTATCGTATAGGATTCTATTACAGCAGTAAAATCAGAAAAAAATAATTGTAGCGACCAGTCCATGTTAAATCACCATAATCTTAAATAAAATATACCACTTATACTATTACTGGTGGTATTGTTTATATTGCTAGTGACACTAGTATAATCGTACTTAGTGGTGCCTTTTACTACATATACTACAATATACGCTATTAATAAAGCACTTGATGAACATTTTAATTATAGGTAACGGCGGGCGTGAACATGCGCTCGCCTGGAAAGCTTCTCAATCACGGCTGGCAAATAAAGTCTTTGTAGCGCCCGGCAATGCAGGCACAAAACTTGAAACAAAAATACAAAATGTAGGAATCTCCGATACTAATATTCAGGGATTACTTATCTTTGCTCAAAGTAATAATATCGATCTAACTATCGTTGGCTCAGAAACATCGCTAGTAATTGGTATAGTTGACGCCTTCCTAAATGCTGGACTGAAAATATTTGGACCTTCGCAAGCAGCTGCTCAATTAGAAACCTCTAAAGCTTTTACAAAAGATTTCCTGAAACGACATAAGATTCCCAGCGCCGAATACCAGTACTTCACTGAAGTGAAACCAGCACTAGAATATATACGCAAAAAGGGTACTCCGATCGTTATTAAAGCTGATGGCCTAGCAGCTGGCAAAGGTGTCATTTTTGCTATGACAATTAAAGAAGCAGAAAGCGCAGTACACAACATGCTCATCGGTAATATTTTCGGCTATGCTGGAAACCGTATAATAGTGGAAGAGTTCATTGATGGTGAAGAAGCGAGCTTTATTGTAATGGTTGATGGTAAAAATATAGTACCTATGGCAACTAGCCAAGATCATAAGAGAGTTGGTGATGGTGATACTGGCCTAAATACTGGTGGTATGGGTGCTTACTCTCCAGCTCCCGTAGTAACTGATAAAATTTATAAATACGTAATAGAACAAATTATTTACCCAACAGTACGAGGCATGGCGGCAGAAGGAAATATTTATGTTGGTTTTCTATATGCTGGACTCATGATTACTACTGACGGCCCGCCAAAAGTAATTGAGTTTAATTGCCGTTTTGGTGATCCAGAAGCTCAACCAATAATGTTACGTCTACGATCAGACTTAGTAGAACTATGCTTGGCAGGGACAGAAGGTAACTTAGTTGAAAAAAATCCTAAATGGGATGAACGTCCTGCACTAGGAGTAGTACTAGCAACAGTTGGCTACCCGGGTCATTACCAGCGTGGCCAGATTATTAAGGGGTTATCACAACAGGAAAGGAACAATGTTAAAATATTCCATGCTGGTACATCTATACAAGGTAATGAAATAGTAACAAGCGGTGGCAGAGTGCTCTGTGTAACTGCTCTAGGAGAAACCATTAAGCAAGCACAACAACGAGCTTATCAGTCGATAACTAGTATCCAATGGCCGGGTCACTTTTATCGCAAGGATATTGGCTATCGAGCAATCATGCGTGATAAGTGATCTAAGTATCACACACCACTCTATACTAAGTGACTCTTTTACTGTCATCGCTCAGCTCGTGGTAAACAACACAAGCAATAATAGTTGACCTCAGGCTGCTTCATATGATACCTTTTAGTAAACTAGCCCAAATAAGTCATACTCACTAATTGACTACTATTATTATAGTCTGCACTCTATTTAATCTAAGATCTGGAATTAATATACTATATTAAATTTAATTATTACTACCCATACATACCTCGCAATAAACCAACCTTATATTACATTAGCTTTATATCACTCACTAAAAAACACCCAATTTACTTAAGCGAGCAATAACAGCTAGTATTCATATACTAAAATAGTATTACCGAAAAATAACTTATACTAAAATAACTTATACTAAATAGAAAGTTCACATTACATACGTAATATGTGCTATATTAATACTAATAAAATTTAGATAAGTAGCATATAAACTATTACTAGCATTAATGTACTTAATTTAGCACATTAAGCAACGTTAATATTCATAAAATAAGACAGGGCTTGTATTATCTTGAAGCTAGACCTATAGATACTACCCAGTATCTGGATACAATACTATAAGTATACTTGCAATATCAAAACATGATAAATCAACAATAAAAAACTGCTTACAGTAAATAGACATATATACGAACGGCAATCGCAAATACGTAAAGGTAGATAGCAAGACAATCAGCCAATAATGTCTATATTAGACTAACATCAACACCAATTTAATTAAAGATACAAATAATGTTCCTCATGAATAAAAATAGAGGACAATTTACTATTTAGTACCTACATAATGCCCACAATAAATAAAATTTTTACTTATTGTGATTATTTTTATATCTGAGTATATTTTTTATAATATCATGAACCTATAAATAATATTTATAACAAAAATAACAGTGTGTTTTAGCAGATACTGAATATAACTAGAACGAGTCACATTTTATAATATGACAAAAATAGAAATTATTAGGTCAGCACGACTAAACTCCTGCCCCTACATGTAATATATCCCCGGATCTTATTGATCTAGTTAACTATTACGATCAATATTAACATATTAATCATAATTTATTATATGTTAATTTTAGAATATGATAATAAAGTACTATGCCGTCAAACGTAATCTACCAATAATCAATATTATAATTCATACGCAGTATACAAACTAACCATAAAAACTAGTTCAATATTGCTAAATTATATACTCTATGAGACCTGTATAAATAGGTTTACATAGCATATTGTGTACTCTATTATACGTTGATTCCATTATAATTTATCTACAATTAGTATCACTATATTTATAGATGATATGATAAACAGTACTAAAAATAAAAACATCATTAGCATTAGTCTAACGCTCGAATTTAAGAGAAAATAAAATGCTATATAAAATTATTATTACTAATGCATACTATTGCATAAATCTTTACTCCTTTTTCTTAAAAAACTTAAATCAAATAAATTAAAAATTACTAATATTATTACTATTTTAGAGTGTATAATAATCACCCTGAAAATTACATATAAGTTATTAATAAATAATTTATTAATAACTTATATGTAATAAATTTTGATATAAACCAGTAAATTGTTCGCTATTATTTTTGGAGTAGTCGTAAATATAAAAAGATAATTATAACACACCTTATCGTACAATAATTACACAAATGATTATTCTTTGTATTTTAATAAGATAAACACCGTAAAAGATCTAGATAAAAACAAATGCTAACTATATAACATATTTTAGCTCATGCGCTTCAAGAAAAGCATTGATTATCTCAATAAGGTATTATAAGCAAATAATAATATATCTATTAACAAATATTTATTTAATATTTTATAAAAAATTACTATCAAACAAATTACTATGCGTCATTTTATAAAAAAATAAAAATTAGAAATAAATATCAATATAAGATATAAGCGATAAGATATAAGAGTAACAATACTGGCGATTTAATACTTTCGTGTAAAATTTATTATCGATTAATGATAGCGACCAGTATTACTTATCTTACTAATTAAAAATAATATAAACTTACCAACAATAAGTACTACTATATTCACTAAAAATTTTTTAACAAGAGTTAACAGCGAAACACTATCATTATTAAAAATATAGCAATTCAATATTTATGATATTATACCATTAACAATGATATTTCACTGACTGATTATGAACTGCTTCAATTAACGCGCCAGTATTAACCAACGATGCGTCATGATGAATTCCATGTCCTAAATTAAACACATGACCTTCACCATAACCAAAACCAGCCAAAATACTTTCTACTTCCTGGCCAATACGTTTTGGTGTAGCATAGAGTATAGATGGGTCCATATTACCTTGTAATGCAACCTTATCACCCACGCGACGACGTGCGTCAGCAATATCTGTTACCCAATCTAACCCTAATGCATCGCAACCAGTAGAGGCCATTACTTCTAACCACTGCCCCCCCCCTTTAGTAAACAATGTCACTGGTATATAGCGCCCATCATTTTTACGTAGCAAGCTGTCGACAATCTTATGCATATAATAAAGTGAGAATTCACAATAATCACGGCTAGTTAATACCCCGCCCCAAGTATCAAATACCATCACAGACTGTACACC
This sequence comes from Serratia symbiotica str. 'Cinara cedri', assembly GCA_000238975.1. Lineage (GTDB taxonomy): Bacteria > Pseudomonadota > Gammaproteobacteria > Enterobacterales > Enterobacteriaceae > Serratia_D > Serratia_D symbiotica_A. The sequence goes on from CP002295.1 coordinate 1,633,544, forward strand.
AGCCTTTATCTGAGCATTAAGATATAAAATCGCGCTATCAGCTAACTTAGTAAGTAATAAGTGTAAGGTGTTAGGTTCAGCATACATCATTTTTTTTAGCTTAGTAAAAACCTTACTACTGCCACCTTCGACCATATAAGTGGCTAATGTCCATGGACTACCAGAAAAACCAATCAAAGGTACCATACCTTTTAATTCACGACGAATAGCACGCACTGCATTCATAACGTAACTTAATTCAACCTCCGGATCAAATAGTGGTAATTTTTCTACATCGGAGCGACTAGTAACTGTATAAGAAAAGCGAGGTCCTTCACTTTTCGTAAAATATAGCCCGAGACCCATTGCATCAGGAATAGTCAGGATATCAGAAAATAGTATAGCAGCATCTAATGCATAGCGACGCAGTGGCTGCAGTGTCGCCTCACATGCTAATTCCGCACTTTTACACAATGACATAAAATCACCAGCCTGGGCACGAATCTCCTTATACTCAGGTAAATAACGACCTGCCTGGCGCATAATCCATACTGGAGTCATATCTACCGCTTGACGTAATAGGGCGCGCAGATATCGATCATTTCTTAACTTATTCATTTACAAAGCTTCCTTAATTATCCGCATAAGATTATATATTATAAGCGCCGTACTTTACCGTGCTCATAACTTGTACTTCTTATAATATACTAGGGGATAAGCTTGTAGTTTTTATTCTCTCTCCTATACTGAAGCATCTTGTCGGAGTGCTTAGCGCCTAATTTATACAATACAATTAGCTAAGCTGAGACCGTTCATTCGGGATCCGTGGAACCTGATCGGGTTAGCACCTGCGAAGGGAACAAGAGTAATCTATTACTATAGGCAGGATATCTTACTATATGGAGTTCCTACCAAGCTAGTTAGTATTATTACTCCTTTCGCGCTCCTGGCAAGCAAATTTCACAATCTTACGCACCGGAAGGAACTTTACTATGTCTAATGTTAAAAATACCCGTCCTCGTAAAACACAACGTGAATCTGCAGAGCGTTTTATTAAAAGCCTACAAGGCATGGCTTTACCAAATTCACGCCGCATTTATCTTCAAGGCTCACGCAGCGACGTACGGGTTCCGATACGCGAAATCCAACTCAGCCCAACATTAATCAATGATAACATGGACGCTCCGCAGTACCAGCAAAATGAAGCTATTCCAGTATATGATACCTCTGGTCCCTATGGTGACCCACTTGTAGAACAATTAAACGTTTATGTAGGTCTACCTAAACTACGCGCAGGCTGGATAGAAGAGCGTAATGATAGTACGACACTAAACGTAATGAGCTCAAACTTCACTCAACAGAGACAAGAAGATAAAGAACTAGATCACATTCGATTCGGACATCCATTAGTCCCCCGTAAAGCTAAGGATGGTAAATGTGTGACTCAATTACACTATGCCCGCTCAGGTATAGTAACCCCAGAAATGGAGTTTATCGCCATTCGCGAAAACATGGGTCGCGAACGTATTCATAGCAAAATACTAAATCAGCAACATCCTGGTAAAAGCTGGGGGGCAGAGTTGCCAGAAAACATCACACCTGATTTCGTGCGTCAAGAAGTAGCTGCTGGGCGTGCTATTATTCCGGCGAACATCAATCACCCGGAATCTGAACCAATGATCATTGGCCGTAATTTTCTAGTAAAGGTTAATGCTAACATTGGTAACTCAGTGGTAAGTTCTTCGGTAGAAGAAGAGGTTGAAAAACTGGTGTGGTCTACTCGTTGGGGCGCAGATACTATTATGGATCTCTCTACCGGTCGTTATATCCATGAAACACGAGAATGGGTACTGCGTAATAGTCCGGTGCCTATTGGCACAGTACCAATCTACCAGGCATTAGAAAAAGTTAATGGTGTAGCGGAAAATCTAGCCTGGAATATTTTTCATGACACCCTACTAGAACAAGCAGAGCAAGGGGTAGATTATTTCACTATTCACGCCGGAGTGCTATTACGCTATATTCCAATGACTGCTAAACGCCTAACAGGTATAGTTTCACGTGGCGGATCAATCATGGCAAAATGGTGTCTATCACATCACCAGGAAAATTTCCTATATCAGCATTTTCGTGAAATCTGTAAAATATGTGCAACATATGATATTTCTCTGTCGCTTGGCGATGGCCTACGCCCAGGATCTATTCAGGACGCTAATGATGAGGCGCAATTCGCTGAGCTATATACTTTAGGAGAGCTCACTAAAATAGCCTGGGAATATGATGTACAAGTAATGATTGAAGGCCCTGGACACGTCCCAATGCAGATGATACATCGTAATATGCAGGAAGAGCTAGAGCACTGTCACCAGGCGCCATTTTATACACTTGGCCCACTAACTACCGACATCGCCCCAGGCTATGATCACTTTACATCTGGTATAGGCGCAGCAATGATAGGATGGTTTGGCTGCGCCATGCTATGCTATGTTACACCAAAAGAGCACCTTGGTTTGCCTAATAAAGAAGATGTAAAACAAGGATTAATAACCTACAAGATTGCCGCCCACGCAGCTGACCTAGCCAAAGGCCACCCAGGAGCACAGATTCGTGATAACGCAATGTCAAAAGCTCGCTTTGAATTTCGCTGGGAAGATCAGTTTAATTTAGCGCTTGATCCTAATACCGCCCGTGCTTATCATGATGAAACTCTCCCACAGGGATTTGCTAAAATAGCTCACTTCTGCTCTATGTGCGGACCAAAGTTCTGCTCAATGAAAATATCACAAGAAGTACGTAATTATGCTACTGCTCAAGAAACTATCAACCCACTGGCATCACAGTTAAGCGGTATGAAAAAAATGTCCGCCGAGTTCCGTGCACAAGGCAGCACGCTATATCATCCCAAGAGCAATACGAACGAGGAAATGAGTAATGATTAATGATTAATATAACGAGCCTATATTACAATAGAACATTTAGACTTGACTGTTCTCACTTAATAATTAATAGTGTTACATGGATTGGTTCACAACTAATAATTCAATATCAGACCTTATACCGTACTCTAAAGTTAGAAATATTTAGATAGCTTAAATTTAATAGCTATGCTTATAATCAGTGATTAAGAGTATTACTTCGTAATAATAAACTAACGCTAACTCTTGCGTTACAGCCCTTATATGCTGAGATAAAGTATATTACGCTAACATAAAGGTGAAGAGGGTAAAGATATGAAATATACAAAAAACTATAGCACTAAATTACTTTGGTAACGGATAGTAACACTTACTCTAACCGCATGCTAGCAAATAGCATGCGGTGGAGATAAGAAATAACAAATAAGAGTAATTATTTATAATGATTATATACAGCTACCCATAAAACGAACATATTATTTATAACTAACCATTATATAATATACGTCATTATCCTACAAGGCTAAAATTATACTTTATCGACAGTATCACTAAAAATAAAACTATAACCAGCGCGAGTGGATATCATAACTATGCTATCAATGGTGAAACTCATTAACCTGGCATATAGAGCTAAAGGTCTTAAGTATACTGGACTAACACTATTATCTAGAGCACTGAGATAAATCTCACACTTTAATATTCTCTTCGTACAATCTTATATTCACAGTAAATAAAACACTATTAATAAATCATAGCAAAGTGCAATTATATAATACAGAAAAACATTCACGCTAAGACTAAATTATTAACACTAGGACTTTTCTGTTAATAAAAATGATAAATATTATTTGAGCCTAAATAAAATTAACTCTAGTGTAAACATCATATTTATATCGTAATTAAAGTAGCAACCAGATTAATAAATACCTAACAATAGTTAAATGTCATAAAATATAACAAGCGATATATAAAGCAGTGACTAATACTTCTTTTATGCAGCATAATGCATAACAAAACCAAATTATCCTAATTTTAAACCAAGTAATCTTCTCACCTGATATAAAGAAGTACCATATAAAAACATAATTAAATAATTAATTACTATACATGAAATAATTAACTAATTAATTAATTAATATTATCACTTTACTTAAGTTAATATAGCATAATTAATTAGATAGCACTTTAATGATCAAGTAAATAATGTCTTTATGTACTGACTAGTAAATATAAAGGATGATAATATACTTCTATTAGAAGAAGAAACTATAAATCATCATGCCAAAAATAATCAATAATAATTGAATTATATTCTTATGTACTAATATAGATAAATTCATGACTGTATATTAATACAAAATACTCTACAAAACATAAGATAATAGTTAATGATTGTAAATATAAAACAAAGCAATTTTCTTAACTATGATAATTTATACTATTATTACCGCAATAGTCAGGTATATATAATCTATATAATATTATAGCACTATAATTAATGACAAAACAATATTTTAGTACAAAGATAATGAAATAATACTCAACACAAGCGAGATAAAATCTAGATTCAATCTTACTGTAAATATTTATGATATATCTTTCTTAATGCACTAAAAATAAAAAATATAAATCCTAAGTCATAGATTATTTTATAATGCTACATAACTACGTGACCAATTGAGTACCAAATAAAACAGTAGGAAAAGTATAATACTTACCTTAGTAACTTACTACAACATAGCTATTTACTCTAAAAACGCAATGTTCGTACTCATTAATGATTAACATTACTCTAAAGTTAGGACATACAAGGACATATACGTAGTGATACCTATGCTGTATTTTCATGTACCTTAAAACAAATAACTTATAATATTATAAATTAAATTATTTTAGTTATTCTACTGATTTTTAAATATCTAAGCATTACTCATTACCTTTAACTATTATTCTGTCTATTTAATATAAATATAAAAATACACTTTCTATAGTTTTCCAAGGAAAAGTCTTATGGGTATCAATATACTAAAGAAAATAGATCATAAATATCTAATTACTATAAGTAATATTTAATATTGAGGCAACTACTAATAGCAAGTTAATTAAATACTCTTAGTTAATAACTAATAATACTATAATTTTTTAAACTTTTACCTTTTTTCTTAAACACAAACATCACCACAAATAAAAAATGCAAAAAGAATATTTATTAATCAACTTAGATATGACTTAACTAATATTATCTATTTTTTAAAACTATATTTATGAAATTATACTAATAATAAGATTAGTAATATATGATATTAAATATCTATCACTCTATTGATTATTACCTAACATTTAACTACTATTTTGCCTAGATACCATTTGATATTGCCTGATAAATAATACTGATAATTAATATGAGATAAAACTATAAATAACAATTTTCGATTTATTCAATATCTTTATAGATATTATTAAGTGCAATTAACTGCCTATATGCCATAGTATATACAACTTATAGTTTATTAACTAATATAACTAATTATATCATAAATTAAATATATATTTCAGTATGACTGCTTATACACGCAATAAAGCGATACCTAAGACGATAAAATACATACAGCATCACTAAAAAAATTGCTAGCATTAGTTATTAACCACATTTTTATTACACAGACACAAAGTTGTCTTAATACATTAAGACCAAATAAAGTATAGTAGATAATATATATAATTGCATATATATTTAAAAATATAGATCTAAAAATATCAATATCAATATCAAAGAACATTAAATATTGCGATCTAATTTAAGCACCAGATTTAATATAATTGATAACCATTTAACCAACACGATAATTTATGTGATCTATATCATCCACCAGCACGTATATGTTCATTAAATAAATATTAATAATATTCATATATTTACCTACGCCAATGAATATATACAGTAATCAATATAAATTATACTTATTTAAATGTTTAACTAACATAAAAATCATTTAATTATGACTATCTAGTCTCTTGATAAAAAATAATACTAAATGATTGATGTAGTAATATAATTAAAATATTTACTTAACTAATATCACCTAAGATTTATTGATAGAGAAAAATATTGCCTAAAACCAAGATAATACCTTTTCTCCTGTACAGAAGAAAATACTATTAAATATATATTTAAGCATCTAATTAGTATACTATAATTTATTACTATAATAATATACTAATGAAATATTAATTATTTATAATATTCAGCATATATAAAATATTTTTGCTGCTTAATATGGCTATTATATCATCTTAATTTAATATATTAAATAATATCAATTAATAATATTGATATATTAAAGCTAAATACTTATTTAAAATAACAATTATGCTATATTAATTATATTTTTACTTTCTGTTCTAAGTATAAAACTTATACTATCACAATTTTATATATAAAATTTTCTTCTAATTATATAAGGCTCCAAGATAACTTACATGCTCCTAAAATCAGTAAACTGCAAAAAAGTAAATAAGATTTATGGTATCAACACAAACAACCAGTATATACTATAGCTATCATGATAAGAATAATAACAAATAACCTTGATAACCTAAAAAAAGAAAAAAGTAAAAAAGATAAATTTTATAAATTAAAAACACTTTAAGTGTACTAAATATATTAAAAAACTAAATAAAATTTTCAAAATAGACTAGTGTAATGTAAATTACTATAATACTATATAATCACTCATAATCAATAACTAGATGAATACTATAAGACCATTACGCTATATAACTAACGTGATCTACAAAAAATGCGAAATAACTTTATGTATTTAGGACATAATAAAAATTAACTGTAACTAATAGCAACTTAAAATGCTTTCATTCATTACATTATCAGAGAACATCTAATAACTAATTACATCTAACATCAAATGCCAGTACAAATCATATAAAATTAAGTAATATAGTTATATTATGCTGGTGATATAATAAAAATATATAGATAATATACGGTAATATTAAGATAACATACACAAACACTAATTATGTAAGCTTAACTAGTTACTGCGCTGTCTTAATAATATAATGATTTAATAAATATCTATTATACCTTGCTAATTGCGTAGTAAATATTAAACTATTTATGCTAATCGATAATCATCTTCCATTTTTAGCTAAAAAATTCATCTACTGCACTTACAGTCATACTCTTGAAATATTATTAAAGCTTTAAAAAATTAAGGAATCCTACGAAACTAAAAAACAGCAAATGATAATACTCTTGTATAATATAAGCAAATATAGTAACAGGTCACATGGGGAGTATTGCCTACTATGTTTTAAGTTGAATGTGAATATATTGATAATAGACCTTCAATAGATAAGAGTAGTAATTATTGCGTAATAGCGCAAATAGCGAACATAGTAAATTGTAAAACTGCGAACTAGAATTAAGTAAGGTACGCAATTCAGCTTTTCTTTAAAAACATTACCAAAAATAACTATACTCAGGTATTAAAGTTATTATTGAGGTTATATAAAATAAGAATTAGCAATATAGATGAGTATAGTAATAAGTTTTTGTATTTACATGTATATTAATTAAAATATATAAATATAAAAAAATATTATCTTTAATTATGAGCAAATATATATAATCTTACTAGCAATCAAGATATCCCTATTAAAAGCAGAAAATAAGTAAATACTACACTGATTCGACTCACTCAATAATCTGATTTTATATACCAGACAGGTAATGAGATATAATAAATAAACAGTAAAGATTATTTAATAATATTTAAGGTTAATAATAACTACAAGATAATTATAAGATTTCATTACAACTAAAAGCATACATAAAAATACAACTGCTTTAATTTGCTACTTTATTAATTAAATTATATACTAAAGCTACAATCATATTTATGTGATCACCAAGATAACTAATAACTTTAACGCGCACCAGAAAAAATATTTCTATGCAATATTATTAATTTAAACATAAAACCTAAATATTTAAATATATTAATATAATTTATTAAATCTTTATTTAATGTCTTAAAAATATATAAATATTTTACTCTCAAGAAAATTATATACAATATTATCCTAATTACAAGAGCTTACTTAAATTAAAGAATAATACTAGTATTATACACTAAATATTACTCAAAATATTTTCTGATAACACGTTAGGCGCACGTGTTTATTTATTACCACTACATAATACTCTACCCATCACGCACATTATATAATAATTATTATTATATATCAATACAATAAATCTTCACTACGATATAACTTAAATTCATTTTAATAAAAATAATATATAAAATTTTATGTAATTTAAAAACACTAATAGTTGTATTGACAATATCTCACAAAATTAATTACCTAGATAATACTACTATAAGAATTGCTCTATCAAAAAAATATTTACATATCTAAATATATTAAAGTTTTTGGTATATACATTAAAAAGTATGTTTATTTAATAAAATAGTTATCGTGTTTGCTAAAAATTAAAAAAACCTGAGTTCAGTATAATTTAGAACTCAGGCTATATTAGGTATCTAACACTAAGAATTACTGATTAGCTCAACTTAATACCATACATATGGTAATTACTTATTATGACTAATACCTAGATTACCTGCATTCAATAGTTCAGCTAAATTAGCAGTTGCCTCCTCCGCACTAACCTGTGGAGTAGTATGTACTGCATCTCGTGTCCGTCGAAATACACGATCCTGATGATAAGCATAACCTGTACCGGCAGGTATTAGACGACCTACAATTACATTCTCTTTTAAGCCACGCAGTTCATCACATTTACCAGCAACAGCTGCTTCAGTTAAAACACGTGTTGTTTCCTGAAAAGACGCTGCAGAAATAAAAGATTCAGTAGCTAAAGAAGCTTTAGTTATGCCTAACAAGTCACGAGAAAATGTTGCCAAGGCCTTACCATTGATTTCTAATTGACGATTAGCAATTTTAACACGTGAAACCTCAGCTTGCTCCCCCTCTAGGAACTCAGTGTCCCCTGCACTTAAAATAGTACATTTACGCAACATCTGCCGAACAATAACTTCAATATGTTTATCATTAATCTTCACACCTTGCAGACGATAAACTGCTTGTACTTCGTTAGTAATATAGCGAGTAACTGCATTAACACCGCGTAAACGTAAAATATCATGCGGAGACTCCGGGCCATCTGAAACAACATCACCACGTTCTACAATTTCGCCTTCAAATACATTAAGCTGACGCCATTTTGGAATCATCTCTTCATAAGCGTCACTGCCATCTAATGGAGAAATAACAAGCCGACGTTTGCCTTTAGTCTCTTTACCAAACGAAATAATCCCACTAACTTCAGCAAGAATTGCTGGCTCTTTAGGACGACGTGCTTCGAATAAGTCCGCAACACGTGGTAAACCACCAGTGATATCCTTAGTGCCTCCAGATTCCTGAGGAATACGAGCTAGGGTCTCACCTGCACCAATTTGAATACCATCTTCTAGTTGTACAATTGCCTTTCCTGGTAGGAAATATTGAGCAGATATATCAGTACCTGGAATCAATATATCATTACCTTGAGTATCAACAATTTTCAATGCAGGACGCAAATCCTTACCACTACCAGTACGCTCTGCGCTATCTAGTACTACTAGAGAAGATAAACCAGTAATTTCATCAGTTTGGCGAGTAATAGTCTGGCCATCAATCATATCAGCAAAGCGAATAAAACCACTTACTTCACTAATAACTGGCATTGTATGTGGATCCCAATTAGCTACTATTTCATGACAACTAACTTCAGCACCATCACCCTTGCCCATCACGGCACCATAAGGCACTTTATAACTCTCTTTAGTACGACCGAACTCATCAATTAGCTTCAATTCAGTATTACGAGAAGTGATCACTAATTTACCAGCCGCACTCATAACACACTTAATATTCTGTAGTTTAAGACGACCTTTAGTCTTAACCTGAATACTAGACTCAGTTGCTGCACGTGATGCTGCACCACCTATATGAAAAGTACGCATCGTTAACTGAGTACCAGGTTCACCAATAGATTGCGCTGCAATAACACCAATAGCTTCACCCTTATTAATTATATGGCCGCGAGCCAAGTCACGACCATAGCAATTAGCACACACACCAAAGTCAGTTTCACAACTCACTACTGAACGCACCTTAATACTATCGACAGAGTGATCTTCTAAAAGATCACAAGTTTTTTCGTTCAGCAGAGTATTACGTGGCACCAAAATATTAGCTGTAGCTAAATTAATAATATCTTCTGCTGTTACACGACCAAGCACACGTTCACGCAGTGGTTCTTTAACATCACCACCTTCAATTACTGGTGTCATTAAGATGCCATTATGCGTACCACAGTCATCTTCAGTTACGACTAAATCTTGTGCAACATCTACTAATCGACGAGTTAAATAACCAGAGTTAGCAGTTTTCAATGCAGTATCTGCCAATCCTTTACGTGCACCATGTGTTGAAATGAAGTACTGAAGTACATTTAAACCCTCACGAAAATTAGCGGTAATTGGTGTTTCGATTATTGAACCATCTGGTTTAGCCATTAAGCCACGCATACCAGCTAATTGGCGAATTTGGGCCGCAGAACCACGTGCGCCAGAATCCGCCATCATGAAAATACTATTAAATGATACTTGTTGTTCCATCAGACCATCACGGTTAATAACATCCTCAACCGACAAATTCTCCATCATCGCCTTAGCAACACGCTCGTTTGCTGCCGCCCATATATCAATCACTTTATTATAGCGTTCACCGGCAGTGACTAGACCAGACTGAAACTGTGCCTGGATCTCAGCAACCTCCGTTTCAGCCTCTTCAATAATTTCTGCTTTCTTAGCCGGAATCACCATGTCATCAATACCCACAGAAACACCAGAACGAGCTGCATAAGTAAAACCAGTATACATGATCTGATCAGCAAAAATCACAGTAGGCTTCAGACCTAAGATACGATAACAGGTGTTAAGCATCTTAGAAATTGCTTTCTTACCCAAAGGTTGATTCACAATAGAGTACGGTAAACCCTTTGGAACGATCATCCAAAGTATAGCTCGACCAATAGTAGTATTAACAATATTAGTCTTTGTCACCCATTCACCTTCCGCAGTTTTTACATTCTCAGTAATACGTACTTTAACCCGTGCATGAAGTGATACTAATCCAGCACGATAAACACGTTCAGCTTCTCTTGAACCATTTAGTACCATGCCTTCACCTTTGGTGTTAACACAGTCACGAGTCATATAGTACAGTCCCAATACTACATCCTGTGAGGGCACAATAATTGGTTCACCGTTTGCAGGTGATAAAATATTATTAGTGGACATCATTAACGCCCGCGCCTCTAACTGAGCTTCTAGTGTTAGCGGTACGTGAACAGCCATCTGATCACCATCAAAGTCTGCATTATATGCAGCGCAAACTAATGGATGTAGCTGGATTGCCTTACCTTCAATTAAAACAGGTTCAAATGCCTGAATACCTAAGCGATGCAGGGTTGGTGCGCGATTTAATAATACTGGATGTTCACGGATCACTTCATCTAAAATATCCCAAACTATAGCTTCTTCACGCTCCACCATTTTCTTAGCGGATTTAATAGTAGTTGCTAGGCCACGCAACTCTAGTTTACCGTAAATGAAAGGTTTAAATAACTCTAACGCCATTTTTTTAGGTAGACCACACTGATGCAAACGTAAATAAGGCCCTACAGTGATAACAGATCGTCCAGAGTAATCAACACGCTTACCCAATAAGTTCTGACGAAAACGACCCTGCTTACCTTTAATCATATCAGCCAAAGATTTTAGAGGGCGTTTATTAGAGCCTGTAATTGCACGACCACGCCGACCATTATCTAGTAGAGCATCTACTGCTTCTTGTAACATACGCTTTTCATTACGCACGATAATATCAGGTGCAGCTAGATCCAGTAGACGCTTCAGGCGATTATTACGATTAATTACACGCCGGTATAGATCATTTAGATCTGATGTAGCAAAACGCCCACCATCTAGTGGAACTAATGGTCGTAAGTCTGGTGGTAATACTGGCAGCACAGTTAAGATCATCCACTCTGGTTTATTACCGGACTGCACGAAAGCTTCTAGTAGTTTAATACGTTTAGTTAGCTTTTTACGCTTAGTTTCAGAGTTAGTTTCATTTAGCTCTTCACGCAACTGCTCACATTCAACGTCTAGATCCATATTTTTTAATAAAGCCTGAATTGCTTCAGCCCCCATTCTTGCGTCAAATTCATCACCGAACTCTTCTAACGCATCTAGATATTGATCTTCTGTTAGAATCTGGCGACATTCAAGGTTTGTCATGCCACCTTCAACTACTACGTAAGATTCAAAATACAACACACGCTCGATATCACGTAGCGGCATGTCCAGCAGCAACCCAATACGCGAAGGTAGTGATTTTAGAAACCAAATATGCGCAGTTGGCGAAGCCAGCTCAATGTGCCCCATGCGCTCACGACGCACTTTAGTTTGCGTCACTTCTACGCCGCACTTCTCACAAATGACACCACGATGTTTTAAGCGCTTATATTTACCGCATAAACACTCATAATCTTTAACTGGCCCAAAAATACGAGCACAAAAAAGGCCTTCACGTTCAGGCTTAAACGTACGGTAATTAATAGTTTCTGGCTTCTTAACTTCACCGAACGACCATGAACGAATCATGTCTGGGGAGGCTAATGCAATCTTAATGGCATTAAACTCTTCAGTCTTAGTTTGAGCTTTTAAGAACTTTAATAAATCTTTCACGGATTGGCTCCTGTCGGAGTTAAACCTATTGGGTATCTCTAACTAAGCTAGATACCCGGGTGACTGAACAACCATCCTCAGGCACTTTAAAGTCTAAACCCTGAGCTGGAAAGGATTACTCATCTTCGAGTTCAATATTAATACCAAGCGAGCGAATTTCCTTTAACAATACATTAAAAGATTCCGGCATACCTGGTTCCATACGATGATCGCCATCAACAATATTTTTATACATCTTAGTGCGGCCATTAATATCATCTGACTTAACAGTAAGCATCTCTTGTAGAGTATAAGCTGCACCGTAAGCTTCTAGTGCCCATACTTCCATTTCACCAAAACGTTGGCCACCAAACTGCGCTTTACCACCTAGCGGCTGCTGAGTCACTAAGCTATAAGAGTCAGTTGAACGAGCATGCATTTTATCATCAACTAAATGATTTAATTTTAACATATACATATAACCAACAGTCACCTGGCGCTCAAATTGCTCGCCAGTACAGCCGTCGTATAATGTAATCTGACCTGATGTTGGGATCCCACTTATTTCTAACAGTTGTTTTATTTCTGTCTCTTTTGCGCCATCAAACACTGGAGTTGCAATTGGCATACCGTATTTTAAGTTCTCCGCCAGACGCAATACTTCATCGTCAGTAAAATCATTTAAGTTCACTTTTTGACAAATATCATCGCCAAGATCATAGGCCTTCTGAATAAACTCACGTAATTTAATAACCTCTTGTTGCTGTTGAAGCATTTGATTGATCTTTTCACCAATACCTTTTGCAGCCATGCCTAGGTGTGTTTCCAAGATTTGGCCAATATTCATACGTGATGGTACGCCTAATGGATTGAGAACGATGTCTACAGGAGTGCCGTTTTCATCATAAGGCATATCCTCAATAGGGTTAATCTTCGATATCACACCTTTATTACCATGACGACCCGCCATCTTATCACCTGGCTGAATCTGACGTTTAACTGCTAAATAAACTTTAATAATCTTTAACACGCCAGGCGCTAAATCATCACCCTGAGTAATTTTGCGACGCTTAACCTCGATCTTTTTCTCGAAATCTGATTTCAGTTCATCATATTGACCTACTAATTGCTCTAGTTGATTTTGCCTCTTTTCCTCGCTTAAGCTGATTGTTAACCAAAGCTTACGTGGTAAAGTACTTAATTTATCAACATTAATTCCCCCGGCTACTAATACGGCGTGAATACGAGTAAATAATCCTGCTTCCAATATTTGTAATTCTTCGGTAAGATCTTTCTTCGCTTGCTTCAGCTGCATCTCTTCAATTTCTAACGCTCGTTTATCTTTCTCCACACCATCACGAGTAAAAACTTGTACATCTATGATAGTACCTGAGACACCATTAGGGACACGTAGTGAAGAGTCTTTAACATCAGAGGCTTTTTCCCCAAAAATTGCACGCAGTAACTTCTCTTCAGGAGTTAATTGAGTTTCACCCTTTGGCGTTACTTTCCCCACTAGAATATCACCACCGGTTACTTCAGCGCCGATATAAACAATTCCAGATTCATCTAACTTAGAGAGCGCAGCTTCACCTACGTTAGGAATATCGGCAGTAATTTCTTCAGGCCCTAATTTTGTATCACGAGATATACATGCTAGCTCCTGAATATGGATGGTGGTAAAACGATCCTCTTGTACTACACGCTCAGAGACTAAAATAGAATCTTCGAAGTTGTAACCATTCCATGGCATAAATGCAACGCGCATATTTTGACCCAAAGCTAATTCGCCAAGATCTGTAGATGGGCCGTCTGCTAACACATCACCACGCTCAATTGGCTCATCCAAATTCACGCACGGCATCTGGTTAATACAAGTATTCTGATTAGAACGCGTGTATTTGGTTAGATTATAAATATCAATACCCGCTTCTCCGGGGTGCATCTCGTTTTCATTAACTTTAATAATTATCCGGGACGCATCTACATACTGAATTATACCACCACGTTTAGCTACAACAGTAACACCAGAATCAACTGCTACAGCGCGCTCCATACCGGTACCAACTAGTGGCTTATCTGCTCGTAAAGTTGGTACCGCCTGACGCTGCATATTTGCACCCATTAATGCGCGATTAGCATCATCATGCTCAAGAAAGGGAATAAGTGAAGCTCCAACAGATACAACTTGTTGAGTAGATACGTCCATATAGTCGACTTGATCACAACTAAACAGGCTTGATTCACCCTTGCTACGACAAGTAATCAGATCTTCTACAAAGCGACCATTCTCATCTAGATTGGAGTTTGCTTGAGCAATAACAAAATTACCCTCTTCAATAGCAGACAGGTAATTAATTTCATCTGTTACCAAGCGATCACGTACGCGTCGATAAGGAGTCTCTAAGAAACCATACTCATTAGTTTGTGCATATACAGACAATGAGTTAATTAAACCTATATTTGGTCCTTCTGGTGTTTCAATAGGACATACACGACCATAGTGAGTCGGATGAACATCTCGCACTTCAAACCCCGCACGTTCGCGAGTTAGGCCTCCTGGACCTAATGCTGAGATACGGCGCTTATGCGTAATCTCAGATAATGGATTATTTTGATCCATAAATTGAGATAACTGGCTGGACCCAAAAAACTCTTTTACAGCCGCTGAAATCGGCTTAGCATTAATCATATCTTGAGGCATAAGGGTATCAAGGTCCCCCAAAGATAGACGCTCCTTCACTGCGCGCTCAACACGTACAAGACCAACACGAAATTGATTCTCAGCCATTTCACCAACAGAACGAATACGACGGTTACCTAAGTGGTCAATATCATCTACTTCACCTTTACCATTACGGATATCTATAAGCTTCTTAATCACATCAATGATGTCATTTTTACTCAAAATACCCAAACCTTCTATATTCTTACGAAGTAAGGAGCGATTAAACTTCATACGACCAACCGCAGATAAATCATAACGTTCTTCAGAAAAGAACATATTTTCAAACAGACCTTCGGCTGCGTCACGTGTTGGAGGCTCACCAGGGCGCATCATGCGGTAAATTTCTACTAATGCGCTTAAACGATCAACACTAGGATCAATGCGTAGAGTCTCAGAAATATAAGCGCCATGATCTAAGTCATTAGTGAATAAGGTTGAGATAGATTTATATCCAGCTTGATTTAATTTAGTTAACAAATCTAATGATAACTCCGTATTAGCAGCACAGATTAGTTCACCGGTATTGGTGTCAATATAATCCTGTGAAACTACCTTTCCTATGATGTATTCAACCGGTACTCGAATACTATAAATTTTATCTTTTTCAAGCTGACGAATATGTCGAGCAGTAATGCGACGACCTTTCTCTACGTAAATTTTACCATTAGCCTCAAGATCAAAAGCAGCAGTTTCACCACGTAAACGCTCTGGCACTAACTCCATCTGTAACTTATTATCATGCAGTTCAAAAGTAATAGCATCAAAGAACAAGTCGAGTATCTGTTCTGTGGTGTAATGTAACGCACGCAAAATAATCGTTGCTGGTAACTTGCGGCGACGATCGATACGCACAAATAAGTGATCTTTTGGATCAAACTCAAAATCTAACCATGAACCACGGTAAGGAATAATACGTGCATTATACAATACTTTACCGGATGAGTGAGTTTTGCCCTTATCACTATCAAAAAATACACCAGGACTACGATGCAACTGAGAGACAATCACTCGCTCAGTACCATTAATCACAAAGGTACCATTTTCAGTCATAATCGGTATTTCACCCATATAAACTACTTGCTCTTTTATATCCTTAACTGTTCCTTCTGGAGCTTCACGCTCATAAATTACTAAACGGAGTTTTACACGTAGAGGCGCAGAAAACGTTATGCCACGAATCTGGCATTCTTTAACATCAAACACCGGATCACCAAGACGATAGCTAACATATTGCAGCTCCGCATTGCCACTATAACTTTGAATAGGAAAAACAGAACGAAAGGCAGCTTCTAAGCCGTACCGCCCCTCTGGATCTTGATCTATAAATTTCTGGAACGAATCAAGCTGGATAGAAAGGAGATAGGGTATGTCCAGAACTTGTGGACGCTTACCAAAATCCTTACGAATACGTTTTTTCTCGGTATAGGAGTAAACCATAGGATTCCTCAGCTCGCTGGAAAGTCGAACCACTTTGTTCGCTCAAATAGGGAATGGCTCATGCAACACTATTTTATCAACCGGAAAGATGGGATACTTTCCGTAATACCTCTTTTCTATCATGATTATATTATTTCAATATGCCGTATAGCAGACGAAGCTAGGATAAAAGAGCAGTATATAAGTACATTAAATAGTAAATAGAAAAAGATATTAGTGTTAGCTAATGGCAAAAAAGCATAAAACTATACCGACACATAACACCACAAAAGGCTAGTGATTGACGACTCACCAGCCATTAGTCTATTAAAATAGAATATACTCTGAAAACTTAAACTTATTTCACTTCTACAGAAGCACCTGCAGCTTCGAGAGATTTCGCTAAAACCTTAGCATCTTCTTTACTCATGCCTTCTTTCAGAACTACTGGAGCAGATTCCACCAGATCTTTGGCTTCTTTTAGACCCATACCAATTGCTCCGCGTACTGCTTTAATAACAGCTACTTTATTAATGCCAACAGCAGAAAGTAAAACATCAAACTCAGTTTTTTCTTCAGCAGCTTCAGCTTCGGCGGCAATAACTGTCACTGGGGCAGCAGCAGAAACGCCAAATTTTTCTTCCATAGCGGCAACCAACTCAATAACATCCATGACAGACATAGCAGCAACAGCTTCTAAGATTTGGTCCTTAGTTATAGACATAACAATTGTTCCTAAAATTCACAAATAGTTTGAATGCGTTAATAAATGCTAAAAGAAAGTATAATGGCTTATCCCATTTCTTTTGCATCACGCAATGCAGCCAGAGTGCGAACCAATTTGCCAGCAGTAGCTTCTTTCATGGTTGCCATAAGGCGAGCGATCGCTTCATCATAAGTAGGTAACATAGCTAAACGGTCAATCTCTACCGCAGGTATTAACTCGCCCTCAAAGGCCGCAGCTTTAACCTTGAATTCTGCATTTACTTTCGCGAACTCTTTAAACAAGCGAGCAGCTGCACCCGGATGTTCATTAGAAAATGCAATCAAAGTAGGACCAATAAACGTGTCTTTTAGGCATTCAAACGGAGTGCCCTTTACCACACTACGCATTAAAGTGTTACGAACAACACGCATGTAAACGCCAGCTTCACGACCTGCTTTACGCAGTTCAGTCATTTTATTAACGGTAACGCCACGAGAATCCGCAACAACCGCAGACAGCGCACCTTTGGCTACTTCGTTGACTTCAGCAACAATCGCTTGTTTGTCTTGAAGATTTAATGCCATTCGCTTTTTGCTCCTGGATTATCCGGGGAATACCCCGAAAAACTCATTCTATGCACCAGCCATTAAAAATATGGCATTGAGCATTTTAATATAGTGAACAGAATCTACTAAAAAATATAAAACTCTTTAGGCTCTGTCATCGTCTGTGTAAAAAATTCAATACTTTTTGGTACATATGCAATCTTAGGGGGAGACGTAAAAAGCAATAGTCTTCAACCGAAGATTATTTTTTACTATAGCAAAATTGATAACAAAATTTTAAGTATAGGATTCTAAAAAAATCCTCACCCTAAGTCAAAACGATAATTGCAATACAATTATGTCGCTATAGCTATCAAGCTATTTTGATCGACAGTAATGCCAGCGCCCATTGTAGTAGACACACTTACTTTCTTTATATACGTGCCTTTCGCCTGAGCAGGCTTTACTTTTTTTAATGCAACTAGCAACGCCTCTAAGTTTTCCTTTAGTCTATATAACTCAAAATTAATTTTGCCTATAGTAGTATGAATAATACCATTTTTATCATTACGATAATAAACCTGTCCTGCCTTAGCTTTTCTTACTGCCTCAGCAACGTTCGGAGTTACAGTTCCTATTTTGGGGTTTGGCATCAATCCACGTGGCCCTAAAATCTGACCCAGCTGCCCAACTACTCGCATAGCATCAGGCGCTGCAATAACAACATCGAAATTTATTTCACCTTTCTTAATACGATCTGCTAGATCATGCATACCTATTAACTCTGCACCAGCAAGTTTAGCTGCCTCAGCATTAAGCCCTTGAGCAAAGACTGCAACACTAACATTACGACCAGTTCCATGCGGCAAGATAGTAGCACCGCGAATATTTTGGTCAGATTTACGAGCATCAATACCCAAATGAACAGCTACATCAACACTTTCTATAAATTTAGCAGTAGCCAACTCTTTCAGAAGAGTAAATGCCTCGATAATATCGTACTGTTTAGTATTATCAACTTTGTCACTAATCACGCGCATACGCTTAGTGAGATTAGCCATCTTTTAATCCTCCACCACCAAACCCATAGAACGAGCAGTACCTTCGATAGAACGCATCATCGCTTTCACGTCTTTACCAGTCATATCTACAGTTTTAGTTACTGCTATTTCACGTATTTGAGTACGTGTTACTTTACCAACTTTTTCTTTATTTGGTGCGCCGGAGCCAGATTTGATGCCCGCTAGTTTTCTTAATAAAACTGATGATGGTGGACTTTTAATAACAAAGGTGAAGGATCGATCAGAATAAACAGTAATAATAACAGGTATTGGCAAACCTTTTTCAATACTTTCAGTCTTAGTATTAAAGGCCTTACAAAATTCTATAATATTTACACCCCGTTGACCCAGAGCAGGGCCCACTGGTGGACTTGGATTAGCCATACCAGCTGCAATTTGCAACTTAACATAGGCTTGTACTTTCTTAGCCATTTAAAGATTCCTTGATATGGGTAATATCGCTTCTTAGGAAGCTCCCCAGATTTATCTTACCCCATACCATTCAAGAAGGTTTATAAAAATAATAAATTTAAAGATTTAAAATCTTAGTTGAATTTCTTAATTTTAGCAAGAGAGGAAATACTACCAGCTATTTTATCAATACTTAGCCTTTTTCAACTTGGCTAAAATCTAGTTCTACCGGTGTAGATCGACCAAAAATAGAAACAGAAACTTTCAGACGACTTTTCTCATAATCCACTTCTTCAACCACACCATTAAAGTCAGCGAATGGTCCATCATTCACGCGAACTAATTCGCCTGGTTCAAATAATATTTTGGGGCGTGGTTTATCACCTGCCTGCTGTAGACGATCCATAATCGCATCCACTTCTTTATCATTAATCGGTGCTGGACGATCTGAAGTGCCGCCGATAAAACCCATGACACGTGGAATACTACGCACTAAATGCCAACTAGCATCATTCATTACCATCTGAACTAATACATAACCAGGGAAAAACTTGCGCTCGCTCTTTCGACGCTGACCACCACGAATTTCAACTACTTCTTCCGTTGGTACCATAACTACACCGAACATCTCTTCCATGTCATGTAATTTGATATGTTCGCGCAACGATTGAGCTACGCGACCCTCAAAACTGGAAAACGCCTGAACGACGTACCAACGTTTTTTTGGAGCTTCAGACATTTTAGAACCTCAGGCCAGTGATAAACGAGACCAAACGAACCAGAACACCATCCAGCCCCCATAAAATTATCGACATCACAACAGTCACCGCAGCAATAATCAACGTAGTATGTAGCGTTTCCTGGCAAGTTGGCCAAATTACTTTACGTACTTCGGTTCGCGCTTCACGCGTGAATGCAATTATTAATTTACCCTTAGCCGTCATCAGTGCCATGACTATACTCGCAAATATCATGATCAGCATAACTGCCAGCGCATGCAATGGCAGACTTAAATCACGATAGTAATAATTACCGACGATCGCCACAAGCAAC
This sequence comes from Serratia symbiotica str. 'Cinara cedri', assembly GCA_000238975.1. Classification (GTDB taxonomy): domain Bacteria; phylum Pseudomonadota; class Gammaproteobacteria; order Enterobacterales; family Enterobacteriaceae; genus Serratia_D; species Serratia_D symbiotica_A. Next base: position 1,654,185 of record CP002295.1, read on the forward strand.
AGCATGGCAATAATAAACCATTTAACCGCTTCCCAGCAGCGCGTGCTCCCTTTATCCTCGGTTTTTGCACTCATAACCCAACCTATTAGAATAACCTAAATAAATTAATAGGATAATATTTTGATAGCATCTTGATGTATATCCATAACATATCAGGTATACATTTTATAAACCTATTTAACCAATGGTTGTAACTATAAGATAGTTGGTGAGATAGATACTTATTAATAATCACTTTAACAACAACACCCGCACCCAACTATACGGCCGCTTCAGGAATAGCATAATACAAGCTATTATCAATTACGATTGGATGAATCAGAGTTGCTTGAATCTTAACATTACCATTTATTATAACCATCTTAAGGTATTCTAGTAGCTCAGTAATGCTGGTAACGTCAGTAGTAAGAAAGTAAAACTGCGAGCGGTAACTAATAAAGAATGATATGCGGCGCTCGCAATCCTTATTCCGCAAAATGCATAATCCTAAACCAAACTGAATATATAATTTAATATAATCCAATTTAGCTAAAACTTAGTTATATTCAATATCTGCACGCTTAATACTACGTAATCACAAAGATCCCGTATTTTTACCAGGAAAATCTTTATTTTTATCTAGCAATTTACAAAACAGTAAAGATTGACTGCACAGTATCTTTGATAATAACCATTTTAACTTTACTAACTTTGATCATACCACACTTACAGTCATAACTGTACTATACAGTCATAAGTGTACTAATAAGTGTACTATATTAAGAACTGTAGCATGTTCCGTAATAAAAAATGTATCTTAATCAGTAGCAAAGACGACTTATTTAGAGAAAGCTCTATTTCTAAAATAGAAGCATACTAATGCATGAGTAAAATTAATTATTTTAATTTTCTGCTTCATGTAATATTCCAGCACTTTTAACACAAAAATATAAATCACTAAACAGTTATTAACGAAAAAGTCACAGCAAATTAAAATTCATGTACTACCATCAAAACTGATAAATCTTAGTCTTTAATTAAATAACACTGTTTAATTAAATAACACTGATTTATATACAACAATAAAAGAAACACCAACTTTGCATCCTAATAAAATACACGTATAGACCTAAAGTTATTGAACAGTGAGTAACTAACATCACCAACAAGAGACACTATTCGCCTACGTGGCACCTACAATCTCATATATTTTAGATAATTATCATGTGCCCGATAATAAACTAAAAATAATGATAAAATGAAACAATATACTTAATGTGTACAATACTATTAATATGAATACTATGTATTTTTCGAGCTCATTATTAATTTACTTAAAATTACACACAGAGTCTGTATTAATTTTATCTGGCACTACCTGATATTTTGGTAATTACAAAAATTAAAATTATTTTACCATAATTCATATGGATAGTAGTAATAATATTAGTATGCAGCTATATACAATATATTTTCAGTGTTTATCACTATACACATAAATAAATTAGTGGTATTGCTACATTAACTATACCTATTCATTGTATTTAGAGTAGAGAGAAAATTTTAGATCAGAAGAGTAAGAAATGATGCTGATAAGCAGATTCGAACTGCCGACCTCACCCTTACCAAGGGTGTGCTCTACCAGCTGAGCTATATCAGCATATCTTGGAGCGGGCAGTGGGAATCGAACCCACGTCATTAGCTTGGAAGGCTGAGGTAATAGCCATTATACTATGCCCGCATCCTGGAACTTCAATTACTATATATTGTTCTGTAAAATCTAGAAATACGACAACACTATCTATGATTGAGATCTTATCTTTCACACGATGACTTATTTAGTAATCGCAACAAAACATAAGTCTTATTACGCATTTCCTTTTGTGAGCACTTTCTTTTTCATTGGATTAACCCCTACGATCAACTAACTAGTTTAATCAGAATGAAATATTCTAGCAAAAACTAATTACATAATAGCCAGTTAAAAAACCATTTCTAATATTATATCTTATTTATGTATAAGGTAAGAAAAGATAACTATCATTAACTTAATAAAATGAAATCTTATAAATAAATTACTATATCCAGCTCTATATGTAACTCCTGTAACCAAAATTATACTTGGTGGAATTATACTTGGTGGTGGGAGAAGGATTCGAACCTTCGAAGTCTATGACGGCAGATTTACAGTCTGCTCCCTTTAACCGCTCGGGAACCCCACCAGATTTTACGCACTTTAACCTAACTTAAATGGTGCCGGCTACCGGAATCGAACTGGTGACCTACTGATTACAAGTCAGTTGCTCTACCAACTGAGCTAAGCCGGCACTAATTTAATGCATTTTAGGCAGAGCTAGCAATCTATGCAACAAAAAAAATTAAATTTTACACGCTTTGATTAAAAAATAAGTTCTTCTATATATTTTCTTTGAATTTACTAATATAGCGTATAAATATTTATGAACTACGCTGATCATTACCTACGTATAATAAACTGTACATACGACCTTCTTTATCTCGCTCTATATATACATTCCATAGTTAAAAACTTAACAAGATAATAATCAGAAATAGTAATGAAGACACTATAACTATAGTATATTTATTTATAACCTATTAACACATAATTATAACATATTATTTTGCTATAAAACTTAAATAATATTTAAAAATAACAAGAAAAAACTTATTTATTAATCACATGTGCAAAGTATAATGCCTAAAAAGCAGATAAAATATAAGCAATATAAATTATTAAAATAGGTCATTAAATTACTCAGATAATACCAATCTACTCCTTACACCTAAAATCTTATTATTATTTACTGATAATGCTAAGTACATACGAAAGAAACAATCCTTGCAAAATTTTTTAATAAAATAAAAACATATAGTTATAGACTATTACATTAATCAATTTTTCCCCCTTGTTAACTAATGCAATGTTATATTGTTATATTAGTAGTACTTTTGTTACGCGCTATAACGCATAGCTCTATATATAAAAACTGGAAATCATTTGTACTAACGTAGTATAATACCTACTAATCTAGAATAATCATTCTAGATTAGTAAATACACACTACAAGAATAATATGAAAAATCTAACAATTATAATTCAACTACATTAAGAAGTTATTATTTATTTAAATTTAGTAACTAATACGTCAGTACACATCTCAAGACAACTAGATAGCTCTTATAAGAATACAATGATCACAAGATTAAACCTACTGCTAACCAGTTCTATTCCAGAGACATTATACAGTTATTATCCATAATCTCTTACATGCTATGCAATTAATTAACTACTATTCTAACCTATAATTTATTATATGTATCTACACTATAATGAACTAACTTTCTATATCATTACTTATTAAGATAAATAAGACATAATGGTACTCAGATACCATAGTAGTTTAAGAATAAATTATGCATTATGTTCTCAAAATTATAACTAACTACTACCAATAGATAAATTTTAAAAAAATCTACACCAAATACAAAGCTATCTATGATATATAGATTATTTATTATCCGAAATTGGCATCTTACGCCTTTCCTAACCTGCGTCCACAGGCAGTATTTAGCTTATGATAAAAAGAAATCAATCTTTATCAACGCCTTATATTAAGTTTAATCGTACTCAGTGGACTGCATTGCAAGAGTCATTACCTTTAACAATCTCAGATGAAGAGATAATAACACTAAGAGGAATGAATGCAGACCTCTCTTTAGAGGAGGTTATACAAATTTACTTACCATTATCGCGACTACTAAACTTCTATATCAGCTCTAACCTACAACGTCAAACAGTTATTAATAGATTCCTTAAGACAAAAGAACAAAAAATTCCCTATGTTATTGGCATTGCTGGCAGTGTCGCTGTAGGTAAAAGTACTACTGCACGCCTATTACAAATCCTACTTAGTAAATCGATAGAAAATCATAAGGTAGAATTAATTACTACTGATAGCTTTTTACATCCTAATAAAATACTAAATGAACGCGGTCTAATGCAAAAAAAGGGATTCCCACAATCTTATGATATGCGCAGTATGGTGAAATTTATTTCAGACGTAAAATCAGGCACTAAACATATAACAGCTCCAATATATTCACATCTAATTTATGACATTGTGCTAAATGGTTATCAAATTATTAAACAACCGGATATCTTAATTATTGAAGGACTAAATATATTACAGAGCGGAATAGTATCACAGGGTGGGGTTCATTATCCTCATAATCAGCACCGCGTATTTGTTTCTGATTTTGTTGATTTTTCAATCTATATTGACGCATCAGAAACATTATTACAGAATTGGTATATTCATCGCTTCTTAAAATTCTGTCAGGGAGCATTCTCTAACCCTAATTCTTATTTCCATAACTACTCTAAATTACCAGAATCCAAGGCAGTGAATATCGCCACGCAAATATGGAATAATATCAATAGATTAAATTTAAAAAAAAATATACTGCCAACACGAGAACGTGCAAGCTTGATTATAAACAAGAGCACCAACCATGCGGTAGAGAGTATGCGTTTAAGAAAATAATCTAGAAGAATGCGGAGAATTTTATACTACTATTCATTTCTTTATTCTGAGTCACGCAGTGATATTTGCTCGCCGATAAATGGCCTAATGATTCCTTGCTGATCCAGTAATAAAGCTCCTTGTTCGTCTATACCTCTGGCAATTCCAAAAATCTGCTGCTCACCAATCAGCAGCTGTACTGGACGATTAATAAAATTATCTAATAGATGCCAACGTGCTACAAATGGTCTTAATCCATCACTTTCAAATTGCTTTAAAGACTGGCGTAGCTTATTAAGCAACTTAGCAGCAAGCTCATTACGATCAATGATAACTCCTACATCTTGTAGATTTATCCATCCTTGGTTGATAGTATCAGAATTAGCGCTACACATAGCTATATTGATACCAGCTCCAATGACTAGATAGGTCATATTACTACTATTACTTATCATTTCGATTAGAATGCCAGCTAATTTACGACCTTTAAGATATAAATCATTAGGCCATTTGACTCTAACATCTTTTGCACCTATACTGCGTAATACTTCAGCTATTACAATACCAATCACTAGACTCAACCCCATAGCAGCAGCCGACCCCTGTTTTAAACACCAAAACATTGATAAATAAAGATTAGCTCCAAACGGTGATACCCACTGTCGTCCTCTTCGTCCTCGCCCAGCCTGCTGATATTCAGCAATACTGGCATCACCTGACTGTAAATGATAAATACGATCTAACAAATATTGATTGGTAGAATTTACTACTGGCAACACAATCACGCGCTTATTTTGCAAAAGTTTTAAAATACGATCAACCTCTAGTAGTTGTATCGGATTTGCAAGAATGTATCCCTTACCTGGCATAGTAAATACATTAACCCCCCATTCACGGATAATCTGAATGTATTTATTAATCGCAGCTCTACTTACCCCTAATAACTCACCAAGCTGTCCTCCTGAATGAGAAATACCATCAGCTAAAAGTGCAATTAACCTCAATGGCACTTTACTATCTTTCATGACAACACCTCTACCGCATTCAATTCACCCATAGCGCCAATAAAACGCACTTCAGGCTCTAACCATATATCAAATTTAAATGCTACAGTGGCGCGAACATGGCGCGCTAGAGAAACAACATCCTGACTAGTAGCATTATTTACATTAACCAAAACTAGCGCTTGATTATGATATACAGCAGCCCCACCTACGCGATACCCTTTTAGCTCACAATTCTCAATTAACCAACCAGCAGCTAATTTAACCTGGCCATCATCTTGGTAATAATGTGACATGTTCGGATACTGAGATATTAATAATGCATATTTCTCTGCGCTGACGAGCGGATTCTTAAAGAAGCTACCGGCATTCCCTAGTTTACGGTAATCAGGCAACTTACTGCGACGCATAGCACAAACAGAATCGAATATCTGATTTGGTGTCACCGTTGCTGGATTTAACTTAGTTAGATCTCCATACCTAAGCATTGGGCGCCATTTTTTACTTAAACATAAGCCAAGACCAATAATAATATATTGCGTTTGAAGCTGATATTTAAAGACACTTTCACGATAACCAAATCCACACTCATCCCCCGGAATACGATTAATAGAGCCGGTAAATAAATCTAAGAGGTCAACATATTCACAAATATTTTTTAATTCAATGCCATAAGCACCAACATTCTGAATCGGTGCGGATCCCACTAAACCAGGGATGAGCGCTAAATTTTCTAATCCAGCAATACCACGCGCCAAAGTATAACAAACCAAAGCATGCCAGTTCTCGCCAGAACTGACATGCAAATGCCAGGTATCAGATTTTTCTTTAATATTAATACCTTTTAATTGATTAACCATCACTGTACCAGAAAAATCTTCAAGAAACAGCATATTACTCCCCTCACCCAGCACAAGTAATGGTATCTGATACTTTTGTGTTTGTTGCCAAACTTTTAGCATCAATTCAGTTCTGTCTGCTATGATTAGATGTAGTGCATTCACCGGAAGCGCAAAAGTATTACGATGTTTTAATGAAATGCTTGCAATAGCCATATATTCAATACCCATACAAAAATAATCTTTCATCAAGCATAATAGGCTTGATGCTTGTTGCTAATATTTGTTTTCATGGCTACTATTGTAATTAGATTAATATCTTATTAAATAATAACTGCTCTATTTAACTATATCTTATATATAATAAAGATATTCAGTAATAAATAAATTATAAAATTTATTTATTACCACATAATTTAACATAAATACATACTTAACTTTATTTTAATATATTCACTATTGTGCTCTTATATGGAAAAAATACTAATCAGTATATTGACAAATATATAAAACTATATCCTAAATAATAGTGTATAAATATATATTATATTAATATCCATTAAATATAATAATTATCAGTACCTAATCCTCTTCTATATATAATTTCGGATAACCTTTAAAGCTAACACACAATTTCTGTCATCAGAAAAGTAGACACAGAGCTATATAACAAATAATATAATTATATTAGCTTTAACTGATTATTTAATACATCTTTCTTCATAAATATACCAATATCCTGAAATTGTTATAATTAACTAATATCGTTATATTAACAAAATAACATCCCTTAGCTTCAAATAAATATATAAAACTACGCAATACATCCTCAATAAGCTATGTATCTTATAGCTAACTGCTATAAATAGTATCAAGCTATATATAATTAACGCTAATCATAAATCAATATAGTATTTCTATTTAAAAAGACTGTAAAAATATATATTTTCTATAATTATATCCTAATAGATCAACGTGATAATATATACTTACCGTATAATGCGGACGCAATTAGTAAATAGTAATTCAACAACTTTACACTTATATAGCTCTATTTATTACACTATTATATATGTTACTATTAACTAATGTTACTATTAACCAATAAATGTAATAATATTAGACTGACTAAGGCACTTACCCACCATAAGAACTTTCTATTTTAGCTAGAACTATAAACACATAGGATTACTTCCACCTATACGCAATATCCTAATATTGCTATATATTGCTTTAATGTATTTTTAATAAATGACACATTTATATTCCTTAACCTAGTTTTTTAAATGTATATAAAAAAATAGAATAGCTAAAGCACCTTAATTTATTCAGCATAAAATAGATTGCTTAAAATACCATTAAAAGGTGTATGTAGTGATCTAAAATCAATGCTTTTTGAAAAAAATACGCTAAAAAGATAATCAGGTATCATTCAACTATTACTGATCTTTTGATATCTACATACACGATGAATAAATTATTGTATATAATAATACTAAATAAACATAAAAGTATAGATAACACGATACTCTTATCTTCATAAGATAATTATAATCATTCAATTTTAAATTTTATGATTATGTATTTTTATACATTCAGCCTCATAATCAAGATATTTTTCATAAAATTAGATAACTCTCTAGGCAATGAATTTTAATAAAACGATAATAAAATAAATAATTTATTGTATTAAAATTAATTAACTTAAAATATCCTTATATATTTTTTCGGAAAATGATTAACTAATACTCCTTATCAATCCCTCGTGTATTTAATTTTTTCTCCAAATAGTGTATATTTGTCCCGCCATACTGAAAATTTTCATCGTTCATAATCTTTTGCTGTAACTTAATATTTGTTTTTATGCCATCAATAATTAACTCAGCCAATGCGTTCTTCATGCGAATAATCGCTACATCACGATTTTCACCATAAGTAATTAACTTACCGAGCATAGAATCATAGTACGGCGGTACTGTATACCCAGTATAAATATGAGATTCCCAGCGAACACCAAAACCACCTGGCGCATGAAAACGGGTAATCTTACCAGAACTAGGCAAAAAGGTATATGGGTCTTCAGCGTTGATACGGCATTCCACCGCATGGCCGTGAGTATGCACCTCGCACTGCTTAACTAGTAACGGTAGGCCAGCGGCAATTCGCAGTTGCTCTTTAAGTAAATCCACACCGCTAATCATCTCTGTCACTGGATGCTCAACCTGAATACGTGTATTCATTTCAATAAAATAAAACTCACCATTTTCATATAAAAACTCAAAAGTACCTACGCCTCGGTAGTTAATTGCAACACAAGCTTTCGAACAACATTCACCAATATAACGGCGAATATCACTGGTAATGCCTGGTGCTGGTGCCTCTTCTACTACTTTCTGGTGGCGTCGCTGCATAGAGCAATCGCGCTCAGCCAAATAAATAGCGTTGCCCTTACCGTCAGCCAATACTTGAATCTCAATATGACGTGGATTATCCAGATACTTTTCCATATAAATTATGTCATTGTTAAAAGCAGCTTTCGCTTCTACTTTTGTCATATTAATGGACATCTCTAGATCTGTGGCGCTATGTACAACACGCATACCACTACCACCACCACCACCGGACGCTTTGATTATCACAGGGTAACCAATATGTTTAGCCAAATCATAATTTTTATCTATATCTTCAGATACAGGACCTGCAGAACCAGGTACACAAGGCACCCCAGCTGTCTTCATCACATGAATAGCAGAAATTTTATCCCCCATAAGACGAATAGTTTCAGCTTTTGGACCAATAAAGATAAATCCTGAACGTTCAACCTGCTCAGCGAAATCAGCGTTCTCAGACAAGAAACCATATCCTGGGTGAATCGCAACTGCACCAGTAATTTCTGCTGCAGAAATAATAGCAGGTATATTTAAGTAACTTTTTACTGATGATGCCGGGCCAATACACACGGTCTCATCAGCTAACAATACATGTTTTAGATCACGATCCGCAATAGAATGCACTGCTACGGTCTTAATACCTAACTCTTTACAAGCACGTAAAATACGCAATGCTATCTCGCCACGATTAGCGATAACAACTTTATCAAGCATAAGACGCCTCGTTATTCAATAATAAACAAAGGCTCGTTATATTCAACTGGCTGGCCACTTTCCACCAGAATAGCTTTAACAACACCGGATTTATCTGCCTCGATCTGATTCATCATTTTCATTGCCTCAACAATACATAGTATATCACCAGCATTTACGCTTTGGCCTACTTCTACGAAAGCTTTCGCATCAATACTGGGGGTGCAATAGAAAATCCCGACCATAGGGGAACGAACAATATGGCCACTAGTCATTATTGGAGACTCTGTCCCTGATACACTGGCTGCCGCCACAGCCAGTGCTGGCTGTGGCCCTGTTGGTAATGAGTGTGGCGGTTGCATCATAGGATAACCCTGATCTGGCGCAGAACGACCAATACGCACAGACTCTTCGCCTTCAGAAATTTCTAGTTCAGATATGCCGGATTCTTCGACTAGTTCAATTAGTTTCTTTATTTTACGAATATCCATTAGCGTGATCCCGTACTCTTTTTACGTAGCCATTAGTGGATAATTAACAGATGGTTAATTGCTGTCTGTAAAGCAAAAGTGTAGCCACTTACACCCAGTCCACACCCCACACCCAGTCCATCATATATAACACCTACTACTACGTTAGAGCAGTAAGAATCATGAAAGAAAGGCTCTTGCGCGTATACGTTAGACAAGTGGATCTCAATAAAGGGGATCTACACCCCTAGCAATGCATCGCGTAACGCAACGCTGGTGTGTGTAAAAGCAGCCGGGTTAATAAAATGAAATCAATATTACTAAGCCCCTAATGAATACGGTCAATTAATAGATGCTAGGGGTTAAATTGCAAATGGTTTAGTATGATATCTAGTCTAGACACCTAGTTTTCTGACTCATAAACACTAATATTGTGTAGCCATACTTATCACTCACCCCTAATAGATTAATATTTAGGTCATTTAAAAACATGAAATTAATACGACATTCTGCGCTAGAATGTTTATTAATAAATCAATATTATAGACAATAACCTGATGTCACTGATTTGTCACCTATTAAGAGGGAAGTTTACTTTGAGAGTAAAAATAAAACCAAATTTTATAACGATATCATAACAATTTACAGCTAAATACTCAATTTATTAACAGTAATATTACATACCAAATTATATGATTAATATAATAATAATGTTTATAAAATGAAGTTCAAAAAAACTTTAGCCTATAGGTAATACCCATCATACGTGCTAAAATTAACACAATTTTATCATAGCATGATATACATCATACCCCTTTTTAAAAAACTACTTATAACCTCATTCATTAGATACAACCATAATCCTACCTGCTCTTTAAGTACCTAACTACTACCTATACATCACAGATCACCTCTTAATTACCAAGTGATTAAAGATAATTATCTTAATTACCAAATGATTAAAGATAATTATCTAAAAAAATAAGGACCTGACACAAACAAGTATCAATGCAAATATTAATAATAGGAAAATACTACTTGAAAATCTTCTATGTTGTAACTTTAATTTTAGTTTAAATAAAAATTTTTATAAATCAAGAATCTATGATCCAGTGCTATTTATAGCAACAGCAAAGTATTTATTAGTAAATTCTTAAATATTCACTTAATGTCAACTATAAGCCGAATTACCTATTAACTCATGCAGTAAATGACACAATTAATTACACAACTAATTTAACACATTCATTTATACTTTATGCTTAGGATATCATAACTAGTCCAAGCTAAAACACCCTGATAACCAATTGACCCAGCTAGTTACAATAAGTTAGTGCCCACAAAAAAATCATCAATCATTATATGCTCACTTAATACTTATACAAAGTATATATGCTTTACTACAGTAAAGATAAGTCAATTATTACAGGCAGACAATAATTAATTAAACTTATAAGACAGATACCTATCTAACCATACCCCTTAGAAATTTATCAGTATTGCAATAACTATTAGAGATGAGATATAATCTCATACCATCTAGAATTAATTTCATAATAGTTGGTATTTGCAATACATTGTTTAAAATAGAAATTGTTCATACTAATTACGATTAGTATTAGAGTATTAGCACAAGTAAAAATCATATAATGTATTTAATTATTTAATTTGTTAATAACAGATAACTATAGTATCTATTTAAAACATTTTATGTATCAGTATTTTCAAATAAAAAACAAAATATCACTACCATGAGTTAAACAATAACAATGTTATAGCATAACAATCTATACCTCAAATAATATAAAGTTATAGATCAATAGAAACACATAGGTGGTAGAATTAATTTTATTAATATATTTTATACATCGTTATATTATCACTAAATAATCATTATTTTAGCAAGAGAAAGGAAAATGAGTTAACCTTGCTTGATTACATGCAAGTGCATTACACCTAGTAGGCAATACGTCTAAAGATATACGCACTAATTATACACTAAATAAAAACAAAATTCTGCTATAAATTATCTATAGCAAAATAAATAATATCACAATACATTTAAAGAGCTATATACAATAATAATAACATAAGTATTGACAACATAAGACGCTATACACGATTCAAATGCTTTTCAAGTTGCTAATCAAGAATGATTAACTAGCTTACTACAAATGAGTACGTAGTATACAAATATAATGTATATTCAGTAAATCACCTAAAACTTGAGGCATAAACTAATACATAGAGACACCAGTGCTAAATGCTAAGAGAGATACTAATATTTGATTAATAGTACATGTAGTCACAAATGAAGGTATACATAATCATCATGGTCCATACCTCCACTAAAGAGGTAAAATTAACTAAATTAATATTAAATTGCAGAAAGGAAAATTTTTATATATAGTTATCTCCTTTAAATAAAGGGACATGAAGCATAGTAAAAATATTAATACTCACTAATTGAGCATATTAACATATTAATTATGTGTAATACTATACATAGATATGGCCATTAAAGCAGCGAACAATGAACCATAAACCATGAATAAAGATCCTAATACTCTTAAAGAGAGGGTATATAGGCTCTGTAGTAATATACTACAAAATAGATAATCTCTATTAGATTACATAGATATAGTAGATATAATAGTTACGACGCTCATAATTTTGGCGTAAGATATCACTGGTCTAATAAGACTATTACTGATATTTATAATACGCAATGCAGTTCTATTCTATAATTTATATGACACCTATAGTGCTTACCTATTAATAAACACGCATATACTGAAAGATCGCGTAAATCTGAAATAAATACTCAGTTAAGTGATATAATTAATATAATGATATTAACTAGCATATCTGGAAAATGGATAATATATAGGATATAAACCATCTAAAATACTTACAAGAAGTTATAACAAGCAATAAATATTGCAAATTTTAGACATGAACGAGGATGTTCATATAAGGTATATATCAAGATGATCCTTGATATATAAAATGTGATATTTATACTATTTTCTGTATTTACTAAGAACGACAAAGACTATCTTATTGCGATCTGACTAAGATAGAATATTTTGCACCTTATTGCTACTTAGCCTAGTTGGTAAAGTAAGCAAATTTTATTTTCTGCCCACAGCTTGCAGGATTATCCTTTAGTTATGTTTAAGAAATTTCGTGGCATGTTTTCCAATGACTTATCTATTGACTTAGGTACTGCAAATACCCTGATTTATGTTAAAGGTCAAGGCATTGTATTAAATGAACCGTCAGTTGTTGCAATACGCCAATATCGCGCTGGATCCCCAAAAAGTGTTGCAGCTGTTGGTTATCACGCCAAACAAATGTTAGGGCGAACCCCTGGCAACATAGCAGCAATTCGCCCAATGAAAGATGGCGTGATTGCTGATTTTTTTGTAACTGAAAAAATGCTACAACACTTTATTAAACAAGTTCATAGCAATAGTTTTTTACGCCCAAGCCCACGTGTATTAGTGTGTGTACCTGTCGGTGCAACTCAAGTTGAACGTCGAGCTATACGTGAATCTGCCCAAGGAGCTGGCGCGCGCGAAGTATTTTTAATTGAAGAACCCATGGCCGCTGCGATCGGAGCAGGATTACCGGTATCAGAAGCCACTGGTTCTATGGTATTGGATATCGGTGGTGGCACTACGGAAGTAGCGGTAATATCATTAAATGGCGTAGTTTACTCATCATCAGTCCGTATTGGCGGTGATCGCTTTGACGAATCCATTATTAATTATGTACGACGTAACTATGGGTCACTCATTGGTGAAGCTACTGCTGAACGTATTAAGCATGAGATTGGTTCAGCTTATCTAAGTGACGTCTTAAGAGATATAGAAGTGCGCGGTCGTAATCTAGCTGAGGGAGTTCCCCGCTGTTTCACTCTAAACTCACATGAAATCCTTGAAGCATTACAGGAACCTTTAACTGGTATTGTCAGTGCAGTAATGGTGGCACTGGAACAGTGTCCGCCCGAATTAGCTTCTGATATTTCTGAGCGGGGCATGGTATTAACTGGTGGTGGTGCATTACTTCGCGATCTAGAGTGTCTTCTAATGGAAAAAACTGGTATACCTGTAGTCGTCGCAGAAGATCCACTAACCTGCGTAGCACGCGGCGGAGGAAAAGCATTAGAAATGATTGATATGCATGGTGGCGATCTGTTTAGCGAAGATTAATCTTTTATCACCAAGGTAGAGAAGTATATTAAATGATTTTGCATAACGCGAGAGTTAGGTACAATTTCTTTTTCCATTGTCAAGGAACCTCGCATAATTATGAAGCCAATTTTCAGCAAAGAGACTTCCCTATCATTACGATTATTTTTGGCAATAATCGCAACCCTTGTCCTAATTTTCATTGAAAATAGATTTGATATATACATTAAGATACGTAAACATATGGATACCGCTATTAGTCCTTTATATTTCCTTGCTCATGGAGCACAAAAAGCTCTAGACGAACTATCAGAAAGACTAACAACACACCAACATTTAATACTAGAAAACCGTGCTCTGCACAAGGAACAGCTTCTGAAAAATAGCGATATTCTTCTTCTTGACCAAGTCAAACAAGAGAATGCTCGTTTACGTGAACTATTAGGATCACCTGTGCGCCAAAATGAACGTATAACAGTCACACAAGTCATTTTTACCATTACTGAACCATATAGTAATCAGCTAGTAATAGATAAGGGATCAGACCATGGTGTATATGAAGGTCAACCGATAATAAACGACAAAGGCGTAATAGGTCAAGTAATCGCAGTAGCCAAAATCACCAGCCGAGTACTTCTCATTTGTGACCCAACACACGCTCTGCCGATTCAGATACTACGCAATGATATTCTTGCAATAGCCATAGGTAAAAGCTGCACTAATGATTTACAGCTGGACCATGTACCTAAAAATACCGATATTAGAGTCGGTGACATTCTGGTAACCTCTGGTTTAGGCGGTAGATTCCCAGAAGGTTATCCAGTAGCGATAGTTTCATCTGTTAAAATAGACAACCAGCACGCCTATACTATAATCCACGCTAGACCAACTGCCAGACTACAACGCCTCCGTTATCTACTACTGCTTTGGGGGACAAACAAAAATGGTCATACTCCACTACCAGTGGACGAAGTCCATCGAGTAGCTAATGAGCGTATGGCACATATGATACCACAAGGACTACCGCCGATTAAAACCTTTAAGCCGCCATCACGGGGAGCTAATTAATGAATAATTACTGTATTAATGAGAGGTGGATCATCTTATTATCATTTTTAATAGCATTAACATTGGACATGCTGCCATGGCCAGAGCAAATATATATGTTTCGCCCCTCCTGGTTAGAGTTAATACTTGTTTATTGGGTAATGATATTACCGCATCGGATTAATATTGGCACCGGTTTACTACTCGGACTCATTATGGACCTAATCTTAGGTTCTACACTAGGGATACGTGCATTATTGCTGAGTATAATAGCTTATATAATAGCATTCAAAGATCAACTATTTCGCAGCATAACGTTATGGCAACAAGCAGTAATTTTAATACTGCTAACACTATTAATAGATATAATCGCATTCTCCATAGAATTTTTAGTAATTAAATCCTCATTTCGCCCAGAAATATTATGGAATAGTATAATAAATGGTATTCTATGGCCATGGTTATGCTTACTTATGCGTAAAATACGCCGCCCACTTATAGTATAAAAATTAAATACTTTAGACCTAATTATTCTAACCCTAGAACATATATCTTTTACATTAGCGATGTTTTAAACTAAAAACTATAAAGTAGAAATATATACCTAAAAATACTAACAATATTGGCATGCTAATAATATCTTACTATCATTAAGCTATAATTATAAAATTACTTTAATTGCTAAACAGTGCAGTAATAATACCCCTACAATGTGATTAATATACATCTATATTCAAATTGGTCATTATATATATCAATAACAAATTATAAAAATCAAGATCAGACTTTGCTTTATAAAGATAAATAAACATTATTATACTATAATAAATATAATACTAATATACTCATTAAATCTCATAAGCTACCTAGTAAGTTTATCATATTAGATAATCCAATAACTTATTTACTTATAAATATAAATCCATATAACTATAATTTTCCAATACTAAAAAATACAATAACTTAGCTATTATAGATATTACAGATATTACAGATATTACAGATATTACAGATATTACAGATATTACAGATATTACAGATATTACAGATATTACAGATATTACAGATATTACAGATATTACAGATATTACAGATATTACAGATATTACAGATATTACAGATATTACAGATATTACAGATATTACAGATATTACCAGCATGATCAATTAGTAACTAGTTAATTTCATGCTGTATGAGAAATAAAATTATATATACTGAAAATAGCGCTTTATAAGAAATAGATATTCAGCACAGATCTCAAATCGGCACTATAGAAAATTTTTATTACCTAAAAATAATATTACCAGCATACCAATATTTTACTCAATATAAAATATTTATAAAGTTATATAAATTTATACAAGGCTCCCTATCTACATACTTTTGATCACGTGTCATATATTACATATATTATTGATCTTATTATATCACTAATCTTAAGAAAAGTAATTTTTGTGTAAGCTATATTACTGAAATAATGCTTTTAAATCAGGACATAATAATATAAATAATACAGGAACTACTAGAAACTAAAAAATTATTACCACTATAATAATGATGCCTTTATATTACTTAATTTTACCCCAAAGAAAAGAAGTGTGGTAATATCATAATATATACATAGTACAGATCAGCATAATTCTCGAAAAAACCCTTATTATTCATTAGGGGATGCTAACTAATTATTCGTAATATGACAACAACCAATAACAATAATGTAGGGTAATAAATAACTTAATAACCTGATAGCCAATTTACTAGAGCGTAAAATATAACCTAACCCAATATTAAGTAACATAGCGCACAAACGCTACCTTACATAACAGATTATGTACTATGTACTAATAGTACTTAAAATATAAACATTCATCCTAATCTTAGACAGATCTAATATAGAATATACCAGTATATACACGCCTGATGTCACACCAGTAAGTAGAGTTATATATAGGCAATTTACTAATCTCATACCTTTGTATGATGCAAAACTAACACCCAGTTAACACTGGCTTATCAGGTATCGTTAAAATTAGCTAACAACTTAATTATTGAGCACACCAGAAAAATATAGCCATCATTAACACCAATACTTAAACTTTCATCAATTACTACAATATTAAAAAAACCATATTTTACATAAACCTTAAAGCTAACCTAGTTATTGAAAGTTTATTCAGTGTGTATGAACTGCGCAATATGATAATGATTAGTAATATACATAATCAGACTTAGTGAGCAGAGAACAAATACTTTATTTATATGCGCTAGAGAAAGTATTAAGTGAAAAGATAATTGAAATTATAATTCATAATTTTAACTAGTTAAATATACTCTCTATTATAATTGCCCTGCCTGTAGTTAGCGCAATACAATAAAAATATCAGCAAACGTATGTTAGAAGACATCGCATGAGACTTTATGCATAAATAACTCTAACTACTTAGATTATTTTCCGATATATACTTTAAGAGGAATTAGTAAATTATTGACAATATATAACCTAATACGTTCACTCTAGTTGCTGTTTTAACTAGTTAAAAATTAAAAGCATAGATCGAACTACTTTATAGAACATAATCATTAGAAACTATCATAATGTAACCCTTCCCACAAAGTGCAGCATATTAAATCTATATTTTCGCGACATGCAATAGTAGCAAGGAGAACTGCGTGAGGCAACTGCCTAAAATTTTGTTAGCAACGAGCACTATAGTCATTATTATTATAGCCTTGCTAATTAGTGTATTGCGCTTAGTACTACCTACAATCAACTACTATCGCCCGCAGTTACTGGAGATGGCGGTAAATCTATCGCAAATACCTATACATGCTAATTTTATACAGGGTAGTTGGCATGCCCATGGACCACGACTAGAAATGCGTGATATAAACGCAACTACACCAAAAGGTAGCATATATATTAAACGTCTTATAGTAACAATAGACGCATGGAGATCACTGCTGTACTGGCGTTGGCAATTTCGTGACATTACTGTTTACGAATTAGAACTAAATATGAATACCATACTTAGCGGTAATAATTATCCGGAACAGTTTATCGAACCAAAAAAAATGATTAAACTAGGACTGCAACAACTAGCTAACTTTAACTTACGCAATAGCCGTATCTCCTTCCTGACCAATGCCGGCTTACGCACTGTACTAGAAATACCCCAAATCATTGTGCGCAATAATCACAATCGCCATCGTGCTGAAGGCAATATAACACTATTACCGCTAAATGGTCAGCGCGGCATGATACACATGCGCATGGATCTACTTAATAATAATGAATTATTAAATCGCGGTACAATTTATATTCAAGCCGATAATATTGACATGAAGCACTGGTTTACCCATTTAATGTACACTAATATTGCAATAAAAAATGTAGAATGTGGTGTAGAGTCCTGGATACAAATTCAAGATAACAACATCACTGGGGCGCATATAATACTGAAACAGGGAATAATAAATTGGAGTACAGATACTAAACAACATCAAGTCAACCTAGATAATTTAGTATTATCGACACAGCACGCGGACATAGGTTGGCATATTAATCTCTCTAAATGGCAAATGAGTGTTAATGGAAAAACTTTGACGCAAGATGAATTTTATGCACTTTGGTTACCTGAAAATAAAGCATTAGGGCAAAATACAGAACTGCGCATACGTGCAACAGATATTCAACTTGAAAGCATATCCTTACTATTACCTGCTTGCTCATTTCTGAGCCCAGAATTACTAAAGCACTGGAATAATATACATCCGCAAGGTATAATTTCAATATTAGCACTAGATATTCCCTTGACACAACCAGAACAAACTCGTTTTAAAGTAGTTTGGCAAAATATTAATTGGCGACCATGGAAACACCTCCCTGGTATTAATCACTTCTCTGGCACCTTAGGTGGCCTAGCAATAAAAGGACGACTGGCCATAGACATTAACGATAGTCAGTTAACCTCTAACGGTATGTTTCGTGAGCCAATAGAAATTCATAACGCACATGGCGCAATAATTTGGCGTTACCATAATAGAATCCTAGAATTATCTAGCAAGGACATAGATATCAAAGCTAAATCATTATGGCTTCATGGTAATTTTTGCTATCAGCAAAAAAAACAAGGAACACCTTGGCTAAGTATTCTAGCAGACTTTCGCCTTTATAACGGCACAGAAGCCTGGCATTATCTGCCACAACAAATCATAAGTAAATCATTAGTAGGCTATCTGAGTAGAGCTATTCAGGGTGGGGAGATAGATAATGCTACGCTAATTTATAGAGGCAATCCACAACATTTCCCATATTTTAAAAATAAAGACATATTTAAAATATTTATTCCTTTACGTAATTCCACGTTACAGTTTCAACCAAACTGGCCGAAACTAACTAATCTAAATATCGACCTAAAATTAGTTAATCATACACTATGGATGCGAGCACCACACGTAAAACTAGGCAAAATAGATGCAAAAGATATTAAAGTAATGATTCCAAACTATTTTAAGGCACCATTATTGATGATTGATGCTAAAATAATCGGAGATAGTAATCACTTTTATAACTACCTCAAACAGACACCAATGCATAATTGGATTGGGTCAGCACTAAATAAATTAAAGCTTAGTGGCAATGTTAAAGGTCATTTACATCTTGATATTCCGTTAAATAGTGGGCAGATAAAAACAAAGGGAGTCGTAAAATTATATAATAACTCACCACAAATAAATCTGCTAGAAGATAAATTACATGCACGATACCACAAATTCTCCTTTAAAAACGGCAATCTACAAAGCAACAACATATCAGTTCAGTGGCTAGAACAACCAACGATTATAAAATTTAGTACTGGTACAAGAAAAAAAGATTATATAATTAATATTAATTTAAAAACAATATGGAAATTTAATAAGTTGCCAACTATACCACAAGAGATAACTAAAAATATTAATGGTATTATATCATGGATAGGCAATATTACTGTAGTTCTACCTCATTACGGTAAGGCTAATTACGACATAACTTTAGATGCAGATCTTACAAAAGTAAATAGTTACTTACCTTTGCCACTAACAAAACCAGCAGGAAAAGAATTTTCACTAAAGTTACATATCAAGGGAGACTCAAAACAATTTAAATTAATTAGCAAGATTGGTAAACAAAATCATTTCAATAGTGAATGGATTATTGACAAAAAACAAGTAACACTAATACGTGCAATATATCAAAATATTAGCGGTAAAATACTACCGCTACCAGTTAGCAAGTCGCTAATTATTCATCTACCACTATTGGATTGCGAGCAGTGGCTAGCATTATTAGCACAGACACTCAAGCACAATCGCAACCTAAACAACATCAGTTTTCCAGATACGATCATACTTAAAACACCCCAAATGCTACTCGGGGGACAAGTTTGGCATCAGATAACACTTATAACTAAAAACCAACAGAATGAAGTACAGGTGAGCGCTAAAGGCAATGAAATAAACGGTAACCTACAGATACTAAATAAAAAGCCATGGCGCGCTAACATCAACTATCTATATTACAACCCACAATTTACGCATAATATAAACTCACTTATGACGATAAATACTAACTCTCAGGCAACATATTTACATAATTGGCCTGAATTAACACTACACTGCAAATCATGCTGGGTATTAGGAAAAAACCTAGGCAAGGTTGAGGCTAATCTAACCTATAAGAAAAATAACCTAACACTAAATTATGGGCTAATTGATACAGGTCAGGATCATATAACTAGTAGCGGGCAATATAACCTAAGTACGCAAGGAGTAAATAGCTCATTTAAAGGTAAAATCATAGGCAATAAATTAGATAACACTGCTGCATATTTTGGTATTACTGCCCCGCTACACGGTGGACCATATAATATAAATTATGATCTACATTGGTACGGACAACCCTGGCAGCCACAGATAAACACCATTAGCGGCACATTAGACATTACAATAGGCAAGGGGAAAATTAATAGTATCGGTGGTAGTTATATTGAGCAATTACTACGTCTAGTAAGCGTTAATACATTACTACGTAAGTTGCATTTTGATTTTAGTGATACCATTGGAAAAGGTTTTTACTTTGATTCTATCCATGGTCTAGCATCACTGCAAAACGGTATATTACATACTAATAACTTATTAATTGATGGATTAGCAGCAGATATCTCCATAATCGGAGAAATCGACCTAGCACACAACTATATTAATATGACAGCTATAGTTGCGCCAGCAATTTCAACCACTATTAGCGTAGCAACTGCGTTGATCGTTAATCCTATTGTTGGTGCTGCAATATTTGCCGCCTCTCAGGTGTTGAAGCCAATATGGAGAAAGATCCCCGTAATTCGTTACTACATTAGCGGTAATCTGCAACAACCGAACATTTATGGGGCATTTCATGAACCAAAGAAGAATAAATCTCCATAAGCATAAATAATTAAACATATAAAACTCATAATATATATTATCTACGCACACTTGTTAATTAACAATAGCATTGTTTTAATTTTATCAATATCTAGCAAGATAACAAATTATAAATTTGTCATTTATCGGTGATAACAGACTTTTAAGGCGCATAAATAAACCGATATTAAATTATCATGCAATATATCTACCCTAATAGACGATTAATTCATGATGTATATATAATTACTTATATTATAATCAAATATATAAAAAATTAATAATATAACTAAATAAATCTTCTTTAACATAATTAACTTTTATTAAAAATTACCCTTAAGAAAAAATAATAATATATTATAAATAATAAAATCTATATACCAGCAATACAATAATTAATAATTATATAACTATAGTATTAGCGCTAAAACATTAAATAAATATTACCTATACATATTACTTATAATAAAAATTATAACAGTATGTTAATTAATGCGTAATAATAGTCATTGGCGAGAGAGGTAAAATAATAATATTTTTTATAGCAGACTAGAGAAGGTCTATAGGGTAACACGACTAATACTATATCTATAGGGAAATACCTAATTAAAATATAACAATTTAAATATTAATAAGACCATCTCCTACATCTGTAATATACTACATGTTATGTTTGCAGGTACATGACGCAATTAACATACAACATAAAATGTAAGCAGTCAGTATTAATAACTAAGACTTAAAATGAGAACTTTAAGCATCATATTAGCATCTCATTCAGTAAATCCTACCTAAAAATATTAATTATATCACAAGTCACTTAAGTAAAGGCGGCATCACTCTTAACTTGCATCTGTTTCAAGTAACCTTATGTACTCCATTATAATATATTACCAATATATTAAAATATTTAATTACAAGCTATTAACATGCTGATAGTTATAAATCTATAATATTCTAGATGATACACAGTAAAAAGTATATTGAATAAACATATAATAATTGAATACTCTGTAAATACAAAATATCTATCTGTAATAGTTTTACAAAATACCTCTGAAAAAATAAAAAATTATCATGCTAAAAGATACTTACTAATTACTTAGCAAGTGCTTTTCTCACTAATTAACCAAGCACTGCTTGCTTATACTTAAAAAGCTATCAAATTAAACGCTTTTAGTACTATGATAAATATAAGATCTAAATCACTATAGATACTTATACCATATATGACTTATTAAATTTAATTATACGTTAATTATACGTTAATTATACCGTATATCATAATAATTACCTCAATTATTTTTAGCCCAATGAATAGTTAAGTAATAATAATTATATATAACATTAGGAATAATAATCTTATTAAATAAGATGGGTATTCATAAGAATGATACATATAGAGTATGTGTAAAGATATCACTAAAATTTATGATATAGATTACACTACTAGTCTAACCTATGTCTCCTTCAAACAAGAGAAGTTTATTCACTAAATAATACTAAAATAAATCAATAAAAATAATGCGCTTAAATTATATTACGTTAATTATTAAATAGTACAAATAAATGCTCATGTATAATATTTTATGCATATTATAATAATTATGCTACTAATAAAATATGATCATTATTTAGTAAAATAATAACTAAAATAAAGATATTCTAATTATAATCACCGATAGCATCAAGTTCAATAATAATAAAATGCATGATACAGTCAATATAATATATATAATAATTAATCAACTGCTGAGCATTATATAATTTAAGATAAGTATATTTTATTTAACAAGAGTCTATATCAATTAGTGTAATACATAATTTATATTTAATATCTATAAATGTATATCTTGCTATTATTATACAATACTTAATAATATAATTATATTAAGCATTTAAAAAATTAGAAGAAAAAATTGAGCAAACTATTAATACTAATATATTATTACAAAAAAATTAAAAAACTAAAACAGCACATCTCTCACGCACGAACGTAAATCAGCCTCTAGCAATTATAAATCTTTACATCTTGACAACAAACAACTATAAAAAGATCAAATCTTCTAGCAAGAAGATCTAAAGACTCTGTTAGAGGAAATGAAATAAATATAAAAAATACATACAACAAGGTACAATGAATACCTTTACCACTAAAAGTCAATCAATATCCAAAAAATATTTAAAAATAGTAATATTAGCATTATACAAAAAATATTACCTATAAGCATTAAACCAGAAAATTAACATAAACACCTTATAACTTACTCATGATACTACTATAATTAACAATATTTTATCTAGTCAACCTTTAGCTCTTCCAAATAATTTATTTTATTTAAGGCAGCACTCTATAAGTTATTATAAGCATAGCTATGAACCCCTTAGGACAAATATCCTAAATATTTAAATATTTTACTCTATAGACAGTTATATTAACTTTATGAAAAAACTTGAGATCTTGTGGTTATATTTACTATGCTAGTTAATTGATAACTTCTCACTAAGCGCTATAATAATAACAGATAATAAGCTATTTAAAAATAACTCTAAGCGGTAATCAAGTGTAAAAAAATAAACATCTCATATATCATACACATATAATATATATAATTTTTCCATAATTATAAAATCATCAGGTAAGTACTCTTAAATAGCATACGTTTACCAAAAAATACACCTTTATCAGTATGTCTTTATTCTTCTAGCCTAGAAATATAATTTTACTCATATACAAGGTATGGTACATAAAAGATAATTTATCTAGATCAATATCTTACTTAACTAATTGAAATAATCCATCACCCATAATCATAATACTATCGCTTATGCATAAAAGCAAATGAAATGACCTAATAATAGATTAACTACTAAATTAGTGATCCCATATACTATTAGTCTCTTAGCTTATATCTATAAGAGCACAACATTGGAGTAACTCTTATATTATATTGCTATAAGTATTTATATATAATAATTTTAACACCTATTTCATTATAATAGACTCATGATCATTATTTATGAGATACTATAAAATAGTATATTACTCTAAATGAGGATACTTATAGCCTAATATTAAATTTTTTCATTACACCTTAGCAAGCATATACTTCTAGGTTAAATAGAAAGCTATCAGTGATTATAATATAAGTCTCAGTACATGATATTAAAGTATTAATATTTACGGCACAATTAATCAAAAAAGACTAAATACATGATTAATAACTATATAACTATTTATAGAAATTACTATTATCTTACTAACTAATGGCCGCTATCCTTCATGACCATAATAGCATTATGTATACCTATTTACTTTTAGCTATAATATTAATAAACATGCATCCGGAACACTTGATCACACTCGATAGATATCAGTAATTTATATTATACCTAAATATAAAATACACCGAGTATTTTATTTAATATTTATAAAAATGAAGTTATATTATCCATATGTGCAAAATGATATCATATTTTTACATTGGCTCCTATAAGGGGTACCAATAAGATCATAAATCATCTTTATTATTTGAATATTAACACTATATTAAATAATATTGACTTAACCTTAAGTCATCTACAGTCTTTAACAAAAGCATCACCCCTGAGTATTAAATTAATTGCCTCTCAAGCTATTAGGAACTTTCATTACTCCTTATTTTACTAAAAGTAATTTTTTAAATTTATTAATATGTGCTAATATTTACGTCCCTTATAATATTATACTATTATAAATAGTATTATTATATAATAATTATATTATATTTATACCCATGCATATACCTTTATATAACACAAAATATATGTATATAAAAGTTATATACTTATTTGCTAGATATTTATATATTACTAGTTATATACATATTTTATGTATGTCAGATATACTAACTATTTTACAAACTTTTAAGGACATGATGTATTACTATTTAAATATATACTGATTATTGACTAATAAATTATTAAGTAATTGTATATAATACAGTATACATCTAAGAACCTAAAAAGTTAAAAACTAGTAAAATATGCACATATTTTCACTATATAAACAATATAATCTATACTAATTTATGATATGAATAAACTACCAATGTAGCACAAGATTTTTAACAAAAATAAAAGGTAATCAGATAAGAAAATAAATAGTATATAAATATATATAAGAAATAATTAGTAATTGCCTAAATCAATAATCATAAACCATCCTACCATAAATAGAATCATCAGAATAAATAAGATAAAGATAGCAAATTATCAGTAATCTGGTTTTGTAATACTAATTAATAATTCATATTTTAGGTTAATATTATATTTCACTACATTTTTCACAGAAAAACTATGAATAATCAAGCAGCTTGTTAATTATTTAGTATGATTATATAATTAGTAGCTACTATAAAGATAAACAATAAATAACCGTACTATAATGGTAGTATTATATTTTATACCGTAATATACAATATATCTCTCAGTTAGCTGGATATAACATTAACTACGAGATATATTTTGTCTCCTCAAGTAACTATATGATTTAATATTAATAGCATCAATAATATCTTTGATAAATTAAAATATACTTAATATTAATAATAAAATAACTTATTTTAGTGACGTATGAGTAGCACTAATAAAAATTAATACAACTATTATCACTAACACTTATTTTATCTATCTTTAGTTCTTATGTATTTTACATATTATGTAACACCAAAATAACCTCTTATTTATTATTATTTATTACCTATTACTTGCTTATGCAGTATGTTAAGTAATATGAACAATAAGCTTACCATGAGATATACAAATAATACTAGACTTATCTTTAAGATATCATACTTAAATATAACTGTGATAATAATTAATAAGTTTATATTTTAATATTATTAGCAAATATTCTTATTTATTATATCCTAATAATAGTATTGCTAAACTAAAATATTTATACTTATACTCAGTTAGTTCGTTCAATAAAAAATTTAATTAGCGACGATTATACTATATCGCCTATTAAATATAACAAGATTATATCTAATATCTTTTATTAAATTATTCAATATACTATTTATAGTATATATATTCATATTATTTTATAAATCTACCCTAGAATATCAGCTATATAGTTTACTATATCCTCAATTAACTTAATTTTCACGACTACAGTATTAAGTAATATTTAAGATTACTTAATACTGTAAGTTACTAAATTTATTAATAATAAACCTATAATATTTATTATCCAGTCTATGCAATATTCAGTATATTTAATACAACATTATAATGTTGTATTAATATAAAAGGCCAGAAACCTTTAAGCTAAATGAAAACAGTAAATAAAATATTAATCATTTTACTATGTTGTATATGGTAAACAACTACAAATTAACAGTAATTATTGTAAATATACTTACTACATTACTGTATAGCAAAACAGAATTTCTATTAATTAAACTTATATATTTTATCCATCTAATTAACAAATATCGTTCAATGTTCTCCAATTATATTATATTAATATTACTGTTAATTTTAAGTTTACAAAAGCTATATCGTTATTCACCTAGATGATACAATATTTACTACAACTAATTAATTTTTTCTTGTGTATCTATATACTATATTTACTAAATTAGTAAAAACTAGTTACATCTCATCTAATCGCGTTCTAGTGATAATAATCTTTATATATCTTCTTGCAAGGGCTTCAGCGAAAGGAAATCATCAACAAATTATTATATTTTCCGACTGTCTCTATAGTTTTTAACTATATAGGTTAACGTATTTAGGATACTAGCATTACTATAGGACCAGTGTCTTTATTAAATAAATACATATATAATACTGATTATCACAACTAGTAAAATTAACTTCTGTACTTTAGTAGCTTACTGTAACAAAATTAACGACCTTAATCTTAATAAATTATTTATTAGCTAACTTTACTGCACTATATATTATTTAATTTTATTTGTTGCTCAAAATCATGACAGCACAAATCAATACACCAATATTATATAAGAGAACTAAAGTTTTCTCTATTTTTTCGTGACCTCTACAAGGAGACAGCATAAGACTATGCCAACCATCACCAATTATCACTTATAATAATATAACCTTCAAGACTTTCAAACACTAATCGCACGCAGACTTAGTGAGCCTACTTAGTATTTTGAACACTCTTTATCATTACTGAATTTAGTACAATTAATAGCTAATACAATTTATCTCACAGTCTAACCTCTCTACTATTATATGCATGATATCGTAATATGACAGTCTACTTTTGCGAATGATAATTATTATGTACTATAGCTTCTAACGAGTCGTTAAACGGAACTTTATTTAATATTATTAAATTCTGTTGCATATCTGCTTGCAATTTCTATAGCGGTTCAAATTGCTCCTTGGTCGATGATATTTTAGCTTGCACTTCACTACTAGTCATGATTTTTGCTGAAATTTGTATATTGATTTGATGATTCTCCAATTCTTTGATATATCGCCAACGCAATTCAGGTTTTGCTGGTAAAATATTATTAGAACTATTCCTAGTTATTGAGTGCAATAGCATATTGTTCTGCTTATTATGCAGAATATAATAAAGAAACCCAATAAAAATTATTAGTAATGTAACAGCCAGTATTAGCATACTTTTATAGATTTTAGTAAACTTATTTTTTTTACAATTAAAAAATTTACGCCTAACTCCTGCTACATGCCTACAGCTTATATAGTCTTTTTTTACCACTATTATTCTGCTGCATCCTCATGATAGTATAAGTTTATCATGTTATTGAATCCCAAAATATTTAATTAGTATTTAAGTATAGCTATACTACTCTCAATAATTCATTTGTTATCCTAATACGTAGTAGCCCTATTTCTTATTAAGCAATCTAATGACGTAACTGCAAAACTATAGTGAATGCTGAATTGTAATATTATACTGTTTCATGTTAATGAAATCACTAATCTATAGTGTATATAACAAGCATAACTTTATTCTTTTTCTTAAGAAATACACTTATTACTATAATATCACTACTTTATGTAGTGTACACTACACTCTGTAGTGTAAAATTACTGCATGACTCTCTAAACAAAATAGCTCCAAAACAACTAAGCGATTAACGTCACTCACTAAATTTCAGCAGCCTATATAAAAACGACCAAAAAACGCTGACTAAAATTAAAATAGTATATAAAATATATTTAGTAATATATCAGCTATGAAGTTCATCATTACTAATGATTACTTGACTAATGAAAGAGAAAAATAACAATCTTAGGAAAGATAATTCCTATTATATATTAATAATTAATCATTAATTTTTAAATTAAATACCTATTCATAAACTGCAAATCATTATAACATAATCACCATTAATTATTTTCTTTACAAAGGAATTACTATAAACAAAATATCTTATTTAAATATTAATTTTATTATTATATACAAGCATATACTTATTTTTATTAAAGAAATATTCAAGATTGACAAGATAGTAATCTACTAGTAACCTACAATTAGTATAATTAATACATAATCTTCAAAAAAATATTCAACTAATTGATACGTATCATATAATTACTTATAACATAAAATAATTAGCTCGATATGATCATACATTGTAAATATAATCAATCGCTATTATTTATAGTAAATAAAATTATTAAGTACCTTGAAGTAGCTAATATAAATTTATCTTATCATCATAAAATTGCATCCAGTGTATATGCCTCTTTTAAGAGGCATATATTTACGTTATATTAAGAAGAAATAATATGTAAGGATAACTATATATCTTACAATATATCAGTATATCTTTACTTTCATGATTATGTAAAAATAAAATATCTATTTTGAGGCGCAATCATTATATTAAAAAATATCAATCTTTTAATATAATAAAAGAAATCATAAGCATATGAGAATAAATATTCCTATAGATCTGTTATAATTTATATATGGTCAACATTAATCATCTTGCATACTCATGACTAGCATATATACTACACATGCTAATTATAAATATAATTTCAGTAAGATGTTTAATTATGACTATTAATAATTTCTTACTTAAAACTATTACTTACCTAAATAAATTATCTCATAACCTTATAACTAATAAGCAGTCTATTTATTATTAAAATAATCATTTATTACAATACATACTATAATAGTATAGTAAAGTCATAAATAAAATATACCTAAATGTATTACCTAGCTAACATTATATGTAATATTTAAAAAATATTCTTAATGATAAGATAAAACTTAGCGAATAGTACTTATTATCATAGTTACTACATTAAATTATAATAAATCTTAACTATCTACCGGATCGACATCTAGCATCCATTTCACTTTACGCGCTTCTGGCATGGTACTTATTAGCCTCAGTAAATCCTTAATTAACCATTGTAATACTTCCCGTAATGGATGCTGCAACAATAATTGCCAGCGAAAACGGCCGCTACGTTTAGCATGCAATGCTGGAGCTGGCCCTAATATCCATAGTTCATCATCATTTAGTGCGCTAACTGCTAGAAGATTGCGCAATTGCTGAAGAAAGTTCTCAGCTTGCTCGTTATCGTAGCTTTCTGATCTAATAATCATATGATAGGTATAAGGTGGTAAATATGTACTCTTACGTTCTGCTAATTCATAATTAGCAAAAGCATTATAACCATGCTGTAGCAAAATTTGTAGTAATGGGTGTTTTGGATGGTGCGTTTGCAAAAAAACTTCACCCTGTGTACTTGCTCTACCGGCGCGTCCTGAAACCTGCGTGTATAATTGAGCAAAATTCTCAGCAGAACGAAAATCCGTAGAAAATAGCGCACCATCAACATCTAGCAACGCTACTAGACTAATATTCGGAAAGTGATGCCCTTTTGCTAACATTTGAGTACCAATCAAAATACGAGATTCATTACGATGAATATCTGCTAAATGTCGCTCTAAAGCACCTTTATGATAAGTAGTATCGCGATCAAGTCGAGTAATCGGCGTGTCAGGAAATAACAGTGCTAACCCACTTTCTAGTTGTTCAGTACCAATACCAACTGACATTAAATAAGTAGATCCGCATCCTGAGCACTGGTGCGGTACATTGCACTGACTAGCACAATGATGACAACGCAATTGGCACTGATTATGATGTAAAGTATAATAGTGATTACAGCGATGACACTCAGCAATCCAACCACATTCATGACACAAAATCGCTGGAGCGTAACCCCGGCGATTAAGAAATAGCATGACTTGATTACCGACGTCAAGATGGTACTGCATGCCTTGGAGAAGTCGTGGAGATATACCAACCTTAAGTGGTAAACCTTTAAGATCAATTATATGTTGTATTACCGGTTTAGCACAACCCGCACGTTGACTAAGCGTTAATTGACGATATTTACCTCTTTGGACATTGTGCAATGTCTCCAGAGACGGAGTGGCAGACCCCATCACTATTGGGATATTTTCTTCTTTAGCGCGTAATACTGCAAGATCGCGAGCGTGATAGCGCCAATATTCCTGTTGCTTATATGACCTATCGTGTTCTTCATCAATAATGATGACGCCCAGATCCTGTAATGGACTAAATAATGCGGATCGAGTTCCGATAATAACAGCTACCTCACCGGCGCGAGCACGTAACCATACCGCCAAACGCTCACTATAACTTAATCCAGAATGCAAAATATCTATAGGAACATTAAAACGTTCACGAAAACGAAAAATAGTTTGTGGAATTAAACCAATTTCCGGCACTAGTATTAAAGCCTGCTTACCCTTAGATAGAATATGTTCTAGTACTCTAAGATATACCTCGGTCTTACCAGAGCCAGTAACCCCAGCTAATAACCAAGCAATAAAATATTCGTCTTCATCACAAATAGACTGAACTGCTATAGTTTGTTCGGCATTCATTGGTAGTCTTGCGCTTAGTATAGAAAATCCAGGACGCCAATCATGATTGGTAGATGATTCATAACGTAAATCAATAAGCCCCTTTTTCCGTAACGATCGTAAAGAGTTTACCGTCAGATCTAGCGTACTAACCTGGTGACAGTAGATTGGGTAACGCTTAAGATACGCTAATGCTTGTTGCTGCTTAGGCGCACGTTTCAAACTATTTAATAAAATATTATTACCTAAATCAGTAACAAACCATTGCCTAAGTAGAGTGGTATTAGCTGATTTTCCTTGCCGTAGCAAAACAGGCAAAGCGTGAAACAATACCTTACCAAGGGGGTGATTATAGTAATTACTTGCCCAACGTAAAATACGCCATAAGTTAGGTGAAAATAAAGAAATATTATCAAGCATACTATTAATCGGCTTCAGCTTTTCTAGTGAACATATACTTGTTTCACTATAATCAACAATGATACCTATCATCTGACGCTGACCCCAAGACACGCAAACACGAGCACCTAACACTGGCGTTATCTCAGGTGATAATAAATAATCAAAAGTACTAGAAAGAGGAATGGGTAAAGCAACATGCAAAACGAGCATGGAATGATCCACTATAAGAAATAATTTTTTAGTTTACTAAGTACACAAATAATATATATAATTCCTATTGCATGATACTTATAATTATGTATAATTTATTACTATAAATTAGTATGTTGAGCATTATTTTTAATAAAATTAAATCATCAATCACGTATATTATTTTGCAAATAGGGTTTGATGATAGCATAGACTTAATCGAGGTTTTATCATGCGACAAAATATTCATCCAAAATATGAAAAAGTTACTGCTTACTGCTCTTGTGGTAACGTCATTAAAATACGTTCTACCTTAGGACATGATTTAAACCTAGATGTTTGTGGCGGATGCCATCCATTTTACACCGGAAAACAGCGTGATCTCGCTACTGGTGGTCGTGTAGATAGATTTAATAAACGTTTTAACTTTTCCAAAATTCAGAAATAAAATTTTTCTACTCTTAAAATGAAAAAATATTTAGTGATGCAATTATTTAAGTTATCACTATGTACTAAAAAATTAATAAAATTGATGATATGTATAAATCCATAAAGTCTAAATCGAATTTTTAAAAACACATACAGATATGTGTTATAATATAATTATAGATATTATTTTTTAAATCAAAATACTTAAATATTAAAATAGACGAATAGTCTCTTCATAGGTAATTTTAATATCATATAACTAAATAATTGATAACTCTTGCTACGCGTTAATTTATCAGTCACAAATTTAAAATTCCTTGATTATATTTAATGAAATATATACCCTACAATACATCACTTAATATATTGTAGCATAAGATTAATTACTATATCTACAAAGTTATGATAGATATCATAAAGACGTGTGATGCTAACTTAATTTTATTTAGAATAATATTCTTTTAAAATTTAAATGTGTAACTAAATACCATGAATGATTATAATAATCCTAAGTATTGATACATATAACAAAAATTTAATAATTGCTATACTATTAAGTAAGTTACATGTAAATATAATTAATAAAATAAAACTAATAAATATATGTCAAATATACTATTTTAAAAGAACAACTACTTCATAAATTCGTTTTATAAAAAATAATAAAAACAATCACTAGATTATATAGTAAGTACATATAATAATACACTACAAATAAAATATATTTATAGAGTATTTATGAGCAATAATGAAATAATT
This sequence comes from Serratia symbiotica str. 'Cinara cedri', assembly GCA_000238975.1. GTDB lineage: Bacteria > Pseudomonadota > Gammaproteobacteria > Enterobacterales > Enterobacteriaceae > Serratia_D > Serratia_D symbiotica_A. Next base: position 1,687,477 of record CP002295.1, read on the forward strand.
CATAATGACTAAATATTGCATTTAATAAAGAATATTACGCTTTCAGTTACCAATCGTAGAAATGAAATACATAATTACTCTTATGCGTAAATAATTAAGCACGCTTTAACTTTAAGAATACTTATAAGGGGTAGTTCTTAATAAGAATGCCATTATATTAACAAGTATATATGAAATATTATATACGCAGCCTATAACATGGCTACAAGTGAATAAAACTCACTCCTACTTCTTACCATAATAATTAGTAAAAATAAATACTAGTAACATATCAATACTTGCTTCTTGTAGCGTTACGTGCTGAAAATGACACAAGTATACTATTAGATAGTAGTAACAATTACTATCTTTTATCTTGAGTTTACATGTTACACGGCTTAGTAAATGTCAATATCTTAGAACATAAAACATAATCATCGATTATTCTATTGCAATCATAGACTACTAACGTGCACATTTAGTTGTAACATTTATATTTTGATCAAGTAATACTGTAGGTACTGACTGTAGTTAGTTTAACTATAAATCAAATGACATTCATTGATTTTAGAATAAAAATATGCTACATGAATAAATTTATTACCATTTTAATGCTAATAGTAAGTTACAAATCAACAGAGAGAATACATGCTAAACATAATTAATTTAACTCATGCGATACTATGATGTTTATATTTATAAAAAACCACTTATATCTTAACCGTTTATCAAAAATATTTAGAATAAACACAAGATGACATGTGAGCATAAGTAGAATCCAGTACAACCTAAAGATTTAACATAACTACTATCTTCTATCTCCCGCACAAGTAATTGACTACCGAACCTATACTCTTAATGCATAACGATTAGTAAACTAAAAATGTTATCGCCAGTAAATACTCATGTATTATCTTATTACTATTATTGTTAAATTAATTCTTCAGGTAATTTATAATTGTTGCTATATAAATATCTAAAATATAGAATATTATTCTAATAATGTAATGACTGATAAGAGAGCATAAGATATAAACTCTATCACACAACTAATAAAACACTAAATTAGTATATTTAATAATTACGTTAATAGATATTAATATAATATCTAAATCTTACCACTATCTGCTAAAACATATAACACATGATATAAAATTTAATCTATAGGCTATATGCTTTAAGATCTAACTTAGATTAATACACTAACATGTTTGCTTTTATTGTCTTAAAATATTAATAATATCACTCAGAGGAAAAATCACACTAGTTAAGTACATGGCCGAGCTCGAAACTATTTTATAGAGACATAGGTTTAGCATAATAAAGAAATAAATACCTATTATTAGCATAAATGTATTCATTGGATCCTAAATAATTTAGATATAAAACCACTAATCGGCACTATTATCATCAGTAATAAATAATCCTCATATACATAAGGATAAATATTTACGCTGCTATATAATAAAATATTATTACATTACATGTAACACCTTTAGATATGTAGTTAGTAGTAATTTCTGAAACATAATTAATTACATAAACTAAAATTATACAACAACATTGTCTTTTTGGTGTTAATAATTTAATTCAGCTTATATAGAAGATCCGTTACAACATATGTGATTGTCTGGTGTTATATATTTTGCGACAATACCAACTATCGTATTCATAAAAAACTATTTAACACGTGGGTTAGGGTGTTTCTGTTAGTGTCAGCAATAAAATTATTTGCCCTATAGAAGATTTAAATTATCAGTGTATATATTACGTAACGCAATAAATTTAGCAATTCATGGCATATCTTCTATAAGATACAGATTATTAACGTTAGCTAATGTGACTTCAATATCGTTTTCTAGTGGATAACGTAACTACTAGCCCAGCGGGCATAGCGTTTTTTGCCTACTAATATAGTCACAGCATCCTACTAGCTATCAGTAGACTTTAGCAAATACTATTTGTAGTAGGCCAAATTAGAAAATAATAAACTATAACACATTATTTTAAGATAATTTTGCTTATTAGCCTTAACCGCTTACTGCAAACTGGCGCTAGCACATAAACAAGCTGGTAACATTAAAATATTTTTGCCCAAATAGGGGTCCGCGATATGCACATAAGTTATCTAGGCTACGATTTGATTAGCCTCTAGCTGGGCTAAAATCCAAGGGGGAATTATCTAAGCTTAACTCTAGTATTATAATACGCAAATATAATAAGCAATTTATATTTTCATACATATACTTGCGATATAGAATATATATTCACTTTCAGATAGCTAATAACATAAGTCTATACTATTCTTAGTCTTAGTTTTAGTTTTAGTTTTAGTTTTAGTTTTAAAGAGGGTAGTAAGTTAGCTGCTAAAGTATCAATAAAGTGCAATGCTAAGCTACTGATAATAAATTCTGGTAAGCCAAATTTAAAGTAAATAACTTCAATTTACTAAGTCACATTAAGATCACTCTTAAGTTATCAGGAGGCTGTCAATTAGACCGTTATGTACAGGCGACTCACCACGACCTCAAGATCTATTACAGCCATTAAATAAAATTAATATTACCCTCACTTTATCAAAAATATTTATCAGCGGATTTATAGTTACACTATACTTAAGATACTGCCATTACACTGACATCTTTTGCTAAATTAGCATATCAAATAATTACTATCTACCTACCATGAATAAAGTAATAATACTAATAAATATTTATAGCTTGGATTATTATATCGTTAATATTATTTAAAATATCAAGAACTTAAAATAACGGTACAACTACTATTGTAAACGGGTAACTAACTTATTTAAATAACAAGCAATCTAATAATATACTAAAAGTAGTATATGTTATTGAGATCATATCACAAACACTTTATTCCTAAGTTGATTGAACTATCACTCAGTGAATATTTAACACTTCTTACATCTTAATACTTGAATCACGTCTAGGTGGCGCAAATTAGAGTTTAAAGTTAAGCTCGCGGATCAAAAAATATCTTTTTATCTGCTTGCAATGATTTGTCGTAGTTAATTAATCCTAAATAGCAAGTTAATACAATAATAACCTTATTATAATATATACTTAACTAGCACACATCTATACATACTAACGAATATTCCAAAATAGCCTGCGTATCATAAAGCACCCAGTAACTGAGTATTATCTATAATGTTCAATTATTGTCCTGTGATGACTAGTAGCAAGTAGAGAAGAATTGCTATAACTGTTTATTACTTGCTAGCAAATTAGCAGACTTCGATACACTTGTACCCTTTAGTTAACTAACTGCATCAGCTTGAGTACTCATTTATTAATAATGCAAATATTTCATGATTGCACGATATAGTTTCTTGTATTTCACTCATGCCTGTAAAATAATATAATTCTCATATGCATTTAGTTATTATAGTTACGATACACATATTTGACTGTTACAAATAAATAAATCATAGAATTTCTAATAACTAAATCAAATAACGTAGTAAGTTATCTTCACTATGGTAATAGATTGCTATCAAAGTCACCTCCTACTTAAGATGGGAATTACACAGGTATAGATTCTATTCGTAACCTACAATTAATATAATTTTATAGTTTTTCATTAAATGCGCATAATAAAGACGGAACTCCATACCTAGCTATTTCTCAATACCATAAAGCCTAACTGTGCATATTAAATAAGCAAAGGATAATATCTATAGATCTCGTTAATGTGCTAACATTGAAATACTAACTTACTTAGACGTTGCATAATTTTATTATACTAATAAATAGATAAAGCATTATACTAATAAATAGATAAAGCATTATAGTTAAGTTAACACAGGTAAGTGTTAAACTAGACTTATTTGTAGATTAAAATATAGCAATTAATTACCCTAAGGTAAACAATAGCACTAGCTTATTAGAAAATTGGTATACGGCGTATTATAAATATTTAATAAAAAATTTTTATTTTTTAGCCTAGTAAGTAATTTAGATAAAACTTAGAAATTGCTGATAAATTCACTATTATATGAACATGTCCTAATATTGTCTAACAACATTAGTTAAGTTAAGAAGCTCATTAAAGGTGCGCGGTTACTAACAATCAATTATTAGTAGATAAATTTTGAAATGCAAATAATGTTTTTTACAACGCTCTTCATTACCTTACCATATTCTAAAGATTTAGAAAGCTTTCGAATGATTTTAATGCAGCATAAAGTAGGCTATTATAATACTTTTTAATAATATCGCTGATCTATTTACTAAGCATATTAATTATTATGGTGCCTTGCTAAATATTGTTTGTTTATATAAACCCTAAATAAATTTTGTATTAATATCTAATATTTTAAGTCATAGCAAACTTAATTTTATTTAGTAAAAGACTATATATACCTTACAATCTTAAGTAGAAACAAAAATATGTTATTTCTCAGACTAATAATTAGCAACACTTAAATTAAATATTAATTATTTATTCTGACCAATTAATTACCATTGTCACTTATTACTGACATGCTTTCTTAGATCTCTATAACTACTATATCAATATAAACTGAGATAAATTAGATAAATAAAAATCTATCAAAGTAATTTGGATCATTAGGTAAAAAATATTATTTTAGAAACACCATATAATTAACCTATAATTAATTACCATTATTTAGCAAAATAACAAATAATGATATTATATCAAATTATATTTAGATGCCAAAATAATTAATTTTACTGATTTTAATTATTAATACTTACCTATCTATAGGAATACTATCTAATAATTATTATACTTGTACTAAATTTGCTAATTAATACATAATATGTTAATTGTAATAACGATTTAAATATTAGGTATATATTTTATATTTATATATAATCCAATTAAAAATATATTTTTTATCGCGTAAAAGTAAAGATCAAATATTGATTATTATTGCTTCAATATAATTATCCATATCAAAGACGTTAATTTCTTTTAAATACTCTAGTTTTTATATACTTTTGTCTTACCCACTATTATAAACGAAACATAATTTTTAATAAACCATTCATAATGGATAATTTATTTGCACAATATAAAATAACTATAATTTATGCGCTCTTATCTTTATAACCTATAAGAGAAAATCATGTTAGTAGTAAAACTAATAAAAACTAACGTTCAATATATAAATCAATCTATTAAATATCGCATAATATTTAGCTAAAACTTATCCTTCAGTAACGAAATTCTTTGCCAACTACACTTATAATTAATAATGTGTACACTAACAATAGTACTGTTAAACGTTAAAAACTATTATTTGATATATTTATACTTATCATATGTCGCAAATAAACAATTATACGCAATATATGATCACATTATAAAATAATTACCATAATAACTAATATTGATACTCTATATCTTAGCTATACTCTACTAAATATCGCAGCGAAAAATTAAAAGCAGTTACTTATTATCATAATTTAGTGAAAATATCACTCTATTAATATAGATATCATCTTTATTAATATTCACGAAGTCTAATATAAAAAACTAAAAAGTTGATAGATACATGTATTAAAAATACACTACTATATTATAAAAATTTATAATATATAATTATCTTTTTATAAATCACACATAACGTCACTAAATACCAAATTAAATGCATATAATCTAATTATTGAATATAATATAATACAAAAAATAGAAGAAAATCATATTTCTAGTAGTCCTTAAATCACTTCAAGATGCGCATTATAGTCATTCTTTGCTATAGCATATATAATTTATGCTTTATGATTAAAAGTAACTACTAAAAATAAAACAATTACTCCATAATCATTTTATTATAAAATTTAATTAAGATCTACTAATCTTTGTTAAAAAGTTTATTACAACGATATAAATCGTACATAAATATATATATGAAATAATAATAAAATTATATAAAAATAACTAATAACTTTAATTTAGTATTAGCTATTGGCTTTTAAAATTTAAATTACCATTCATGCTAGTATAAATAATTTTTACTTTAAAAGGGCATTACCACTCTACCTTACTATTTCAAAGACTGAATAATACTTGAAAACTAACAATATCTTAATACAAACTCAACATACATCATACTAATATTAATAATCTTGCATTAATAAATATATTAGCTCATTCTAAATATAATAAGCCCATACTTACTATACCTAAATGCTAGAGCAATAGCATTGATAATAACAAGATAAATTTTTATTTCATGAAATATATGTTAGACACTCATTACCTAGGTAATATAATAAATATGTAATATAATAAACATAAGTTATTAGCATATAATAAAAAACTTGCTAAACATATACTAAGAAGTTATAATAAAGAACATTAAAAATAATTTAGTATTTAGAGAAAAATAAATATATACTATCTATACTATTTTATCTAGTAAAAAACCTTACGTTATATACTATTTTTATGACAATAAAAATAGTATATAATTATCTATAATTTTTATCTTCACCTTAAAAATTCAGCATTAAATTTTTACTATTTTAACTTATATGAGTAATATAATAATATATTATAAATCATGCATATAAGTTTAAAAATAATAAAAATATACTAAACTAAATATATGCAGCACATAAATATAGTTAATTACATTTTAATGATGATTAAAATAATGAGTTTAATAACTATATTAAAAAGTAATAATAGTGTTAGATATTTATCTTATAATACCATATATTGTCCTGAATGTAAACAATTATGATAAACTATAAATAAAGTTACATTATATTATAACATTATATAATCAACATAAATAACTAATACAATCTTGATTGTAATGCTAAGTATATAGGATCAATTACAGCAATAAAAATAGTAGTTATATCTCTAAGTTATGATTCTTAGAAATACATTGCATTATTTGATAGAGTATATCATACAATATTTACAATAAAATTATATATAAAATAAATCCCCCTATACGGACAATATATCAATATAAAATATGATTATCAACTACCATAAACACAAGATACATTATTTACTCAATATTAATATTAATAAGAATTGATCAATATTTGATAAAGCAACAAAAACCGTAAGAACAAAATAAATCATAATATTTATAATAAAAACTCCCTAGTAATTAATATTTGATAGACTTTATAGTATTTTAACTATATGTATCATACTAATAAAAAATTATATTAACTATAATTACACTTAGGGTTAGAAATAATACTACTATTTGATTTAATAGCTCATTACCATTAATTGTAACAATATCTAGTCTTTTATTACGCTACTATAGTACAGTATTTTTTTAACAAAATTACTACTCGCTCAGGAAATGACTAACGGTAAGCATACTACATAGAAAAATACTAATATAGGTTATAATCAATAATGATTATAGTTTTATAAAATATCTCCTTATTGTAGACGTATAAGATTTAAAAAAAAATGTTAACAGTTATTGACATTAATAGTATTTTTTATGGAAATATTATGAGCCCTAAGGTTATCATCAATAATATCATTACTTTAATAACCTAAGCCTAAAATATATATTTAATTAAAAGATGTATAATATGATACGTAAAAAACCTGTGATATCTATTATATTCTCTTTAATATAATTTAATTTATTTGTTATTAAACATATAAATATTCTTATTACATTCAATATACAACAATTACCATATTTGTTCTATTTTTAATACAATAAAAAACTAAAAAATCATAATCTTTACATACGTAACTATCCCGCTATAAAACTGATATAGATATTATTTATTCTGTAAATATAAAAAACTAAAACCTATTATACTAGCAAGCAATACTAACAACTTACCTTATGAAACTGATATTTAACTCCTATAAAACAAAATAATGCTAAATAACTTATGCTACTAACTCCTACTGCAAAACGGAGATACTAATAATTAATAATCTAAACACAGTAAACAATAGCCTCAACTTATTACACAGCAATAAAAACACTAAATTACTTATAACTAATACTAAATACTAAGACTAAGTATATTAATTACAATAAAAAACGCTAAACTTGAACCTAGTTCATTGCTTTACATAATAAATATATTATTAATGTTTTATTTACTAACGAAATGATTTTAGAACAATAAATTTAACTACTTATATAATATTACCAGGTTATTTGAAATATTTACTAAATAAGTTATAATATATGTGTACTATTACATATTCATTGCTTTTTATGTTCATTTCTGGTTTAGTATATTACTCTAAATAAAATATATACTTTTATACTAAAATATAGAATTATAATAATAACTTCTTTATTAACTTTGGGTCAGCAAAATAATATCTTTTGCAATCAAAAAGAAAGCTTTATGTGATATTAATTTAATATCACTAATATATTATTTATTAAATATAAATTAGTGATATTAATTTAATATCACTAATATATTATTTATTAAATATAAATTACTCTATTACCTTAAATTAATTACAAATAACACCCCTTCATACTCTAAATACTTTAAGGTACATATAAATAAGATATTATGTTTACTCTGATATCTACAAAGTAATTACTATTTAAATTCAATACTGATTATCTAACTAACATCGCTAAATTAAATATCCTTCTTTACGCTTTAACAAGAAACGTACAATTTCCTTAAAAAGCTTATTATAACCCATTAGAATGGTAACATTTTAATTAATTAGTAATTTTTACAAACTTAGCAGTAAGTTACTCAAGTACCTATGCATCTACCTAATAATTACACTATTCAATCATAATCAAACCTAAATAATATCAAAAATAATAAAACATTATTACTTAATATACTTACATTATCATAATTTTACACATACATCATAAAATAACTAAATATAAGACCAGTGTCACAAAATAATAAGATTATATACTTACTTACTACTCTTACTGTGATTAATAAAATATAGTTTTAATATTAAATACAATCACTATATACTAATGTTATTGCTCAAATAAACATTTAAAGTAATACTACTAATTATATTAATATCATTTTTCAAAATAATTAACTGATGTAAGCTATTTTTATACGTAATAAAATACATTAAATAGTAAACATATAAATATCGTATAAATATAGTCATATTTACATGGCGTAGTTTAAGGTCATTAACTATTCAATATCTTAATGATTTTATTAAAACTGATATTACCTATAAATATATTACTACCTCTTAATATCACCAAAATCGCTAGATCTCTTGCTGTTAAATATATCTTTGTTACATAACAGTAAATAGATATATATAGTCAATGTTATTTGTTCATAACTATTATATACTTAATCAATACTTATTGAGAACTTCTAGCTTCACTGTTCCAGTAACAATACTTAAAAAATTAAAGGCGTATTTACTTAGCTTTTATAATTTTATCTATTTTATCTAATTTATCGTTTTGTGCTAACACTTACTTTTATTATGCAAAGTTTATTCATCATTGCTAATATATAATAATTTTACTATAATCATATTATTACTATTGAATCAAATAACTATTTTACTGCAAAGATATGATATATTAAATAATATATTACCTATAGAAAATAACTAGATATATATTAAGGATAATACTCTAAAAATGAATTACCATTAGCAAGATATTAAACCTGAACAACATCTTCATAAGACTATCATACTATGATATATATTTATATGCTGCTATATTAATAGTAATATAGATATTTTTCACATCTATTTAACTTCTACCCAAAGTCATATGTGTAAGACAACAAAGTTATTACAAAGAAGCTATATCTTAATACAAGATACCTATCATATAGTATATTATATTTTGAAGTAAATACATTATGATTATTACAATATAATCACTTCTACCATTGACGCACTATATCGCAAAATATATTAATAACATTATTTAACCTTAATGTTATCTTTAATGCTATTATATAAACATATGACAACAGCCTATTACTTAAAATATTATTTTTGTTGTTCAATCATAAGCAACTTTAACTTTTTATAACTATAAACTAACTAGCGCATAGTAACTATTAATAATGTTTGGTTACCATATTTTATAATAACCATACAGACTAATAACCTTATAAAAACCAATAAACAAATCTAAATTAATCTAGGCTAGATTACTGCACTAATCAGTGTATTTAATTAATATTTTATTATGCTATTAGCACTATAAAATTTATAAAGTTACCTCACATTAAAACCAAAGTATAGCGCTTATAGCTTATAATAACCTCTTTACTATAATGCGATCACATGCATAATTAAGAGATGATAAAATATGCATTAAGAAATTAGATAATGCAGAACTAAAGAGCACTTTTTTACTCAAGATCCTCAATACTAATCACAAATACTTAGGAACTAGAAGTAATGTGTATAATGCAATACAACTTAGATCACTCATAAAAAATAATTAAGCATTATCTTTATAAATAAAAACACTATATTAGAATTATGATTCATCATCATGGTCTTAAGGTTAACAATGAAGATCATAAATATATTATCCATGATTTAACTACGAAAATAAGACGCATGGTTCTGAGCTCGGCAATACTTATTTTAGATATCCTATAAAGTAAAGGCCTTAATTAGTAAGTTTTGTTTTATTCAAGATATAATATCAGTAAAAACACGATAAACTAGGATTTAGAAAAATTAAAAATATAAATCTTTATTGTCTAAGACTGTATCTAGAGATTATACTACGATTAAAGTAACTAGCCTATCACTTGTTAGCAACTGTATAAATATATACGCATAATATATAAAAAAAGTATGTTGATACATGCATAGTTATAATATTTCTTAAATAAAAAATAATAACACAGCACGAAGTAGAGGTACACTCCTTAAAGCACTAAAAAATGCATTATAAGGTTATAGTTATTAAGTAGTAATGCCAATTAAGTTAAGCAATGTAACTCCAGTTATTATATCTCATACTATTACATAAATATTTGTTAATAGCTGATCAATAAATAACTAATAATTAGATAAAAAAAGTAAAATTTAGACACTAAAAGATAATATAGCAACGTAATATCTTAATAAGAGTAATTAAAAGTGAGTTCCTTAAAAATAAATAAAAATTTATACAACAGTTATATTAAAGCCCAGTAATATATACTTAATTTATTTTAGGTATACCAAAAATAATATACAGTATATTTAACTAATACTTAAACATATTATAAATAATATAATTTTATTAAAAGTATACGCTAAGATCTTATGGGTATAAATGAATTACTAATAATATACAACGCCAATATTAAGGCAATAGAACTACATATTACCCAAAATAGCGATATTCAAATATAAAATATAAACATTTTCTCTATTATTACGGTAGAAAAAAGAATACAACTAGCTAAGTGTAGCAATAAAATATGTTTAAAATTTATAAATATTTAATATAGTTTAATAAAACAAATCATAATCTATCTAGTTTATACCATATAGATTTTTCTAAAAAGAAAAATTATCAAAAATTACTCAGTGACCTTAAAGTGCACTAACTATAAAATATTATACAGCTTATTCTATATTAACTAGTAAATTTATCTTTTTACCTAATGCTAAAAAATACTATAAATATTATACTTTCAGTTATACAATCAAGACAAAAGAAAATTATCTTAATTATCTATATGAAAATTACATAGAATATTGATATCTAATCATTTCATATACGTAAAAATAATTTCTTATAATTAAAAATTAATCATTCTTTAACAATAAGTAATTAATCTTAGTACTTAACTAGTAATTATATTACTTGCAAATACTTATATATACTTATAATAAACTTAATATTTCTTCAAATCTGTAGATATAAAAATAATATAAATCATCTGTAGATATGAAAATAATATAAATTATAAATACATCATTAACTATTAGAAATATCTTTTTATCTTACACTAATTTTACATACTTATAAAATATCTACTACATATCAAAAACATAAATCAAGATCTTTATATAAAGATAAATATTTAAGTATTCAGTTACTATGGTAATAGTTAATTACTACTATACTTAATTTAGAGCATCAATGCCAGATTGTTTACTCAATAACTAATGTTATTAAGAAAGACATTCCTGTTCTCTATTATTACAACACATGCATGATTAAATTATATAGCACTAATAGCTATATACTGATCTTGTAGCTTGACTTTACTTTCTTTGCAAAAGGCTAGACGATTACGCTCCTTAGCAACTAATACTTCCGGCGCATGTGATATAAAACCTGCAGTAGCTAATCTTTCTTCAATAGAAATAATTTCTGAACTTAACTTACTTATTTCTTTTGCAATACGAGCAAGCTCCGCATCTTTTTTAATAAAACCAATCATTGGAATTAGCAGTTCTGCGCCATCTATTAAATGAGTGATCGACAACGGCCCTTTTTCACCAGCTGGTAGTAGAGTAATAGAATCTAGGAATGTTAAATGCATAATAAAGATCTGATTTTGCTGTATACGCCGCTCGGCTACAATAGAGGCATTACGTAATAATAATGTTAACTGTTTTCTTGATGGGATGTTCATTTTAAGACGTATATTACGTACTGCAATAATAACCTGCTTTATCCATTCCATATCCTGTAGTGACTGTATATCTTCTAGCAAGACATTATATTCTGGGAATGATTGCAGCATAATACTGCTATTTTTATCAAAATCTAAGGAGTTCTTAATTAATGGTCTTACACGTTGCCAAATAGTTTCGGTAATAAATGGTATGATAGGGTGCGCTAAGCGCAGTAAGGCTTCAAATACACTAATTAATGTGTGGCAAGTTCCATGGCGCTCTACTTCGCTTCCATTACTAATTACCATTTTAGTTGACTCTAAGTACCAGTCACAAAACTGATTCCAGGTAAAATCATAAAGGATGTTAGTTGCTAAATCGAAACGGTACGTATCTAGCGCTTCTCGGTAAGACTTCACTGTACGATTAAATACAGCAATAATCCAACGATCTGCAAGCGATAATAATTTCTGACCTTTATTGAAATCATGATGATACTGTTTAGTATTAATCAGTACAAAACGACTAGCGTTCCATAGTTTATTACAAAAATTACGATACCCGGCTAAGCGCTTCATATCCCAATTAATATCACGACCCGTAGAGGCTAGCGATGCTAAAGTAAATCGCAAGGCATCTGTACCATATGGCTCGATACCATTTGGGAACTGTTCCTCAGTATACTTACGAATCTTCTCTGCTAAATGCGGCTGCATCATGTTACGCGTACGTTTAACCAGCAGATCTTTCAATGAAATACCATCTATTATATCTAAGGGATCAATAACATTGCCCTTCGACTTAGACATCTTTTGACCTTCATTATCACGAATTAGGCCGGTTATATAAACAGTATTAAATGGCACCTGAGGCTTACCATTTTTATCTTTGATAAAGTGCATAGTCAGCATCACCATGCGTGCAATCCAAAAAAAAGTAATATCAAAACCACTAATCACTACGCTAGTTGGATGGAAGGTTTTTAATGCATTAGTATACTTCGGCCAACCTAAAGTTGAGAACGTCCATAAACCAGAAGAAAACCAAGTATCTAGTACATCTTCGTCCTGAGTCAACACTATGCTCATAGATAGATTATACTTATAGCGTACCTCTTCTTCATTATATCCTACATAAACTTTACCTTTTGCATCATACCAAGCTGGAATGCGGTGACCCCACCACAGCTGACGTGAAATACACCAATCTTGAATATTATTCATCCAATGCAAATACATGTTTTTATACTGTTTCGGCACAAACTGAATATCACCTCTTTCGACGGCTTCTATTGCTATCTTAGCAAGAGGTGCTGTACGTACATACCACTGATCAGTTAGCATCGGCTCAATTACTACACCACTGCGATCACCATAAGATACCGTTAGATAGTGTGATTTTACCTCATCCAGTAGACCTAGCTTTTCAAAATCTGCTACCACTAATTCACGCGCAGTAAAACGCTCTATACCATGATATTTAGTTGGTATATTTTTACTGTATTCAGTACATAACTCTCCTGAAATATTAAATACTTCTGCTTCTTGACGTATTGTACCGTCAATAGTAAAAATATTAATCATTGGTAGATCATGACGTTTAGCGATTTTATAATCATTAAAATCATGTGCTGGTGTCACCTTTAGGCACCCTGTACCTTTTTTAATATCAACATACTCATCGCCAATAATATGAATACGACGACCTAATATAGGTAAAATAATTTCTTTACCAATTAAATCTCTATAACGTATATCCGATGGGTTAATAGCCACACCAGTATCGCCAAACATCGTTTCTGGACGAGTAGTGGCTACTACTATATAATTTTTTCCTTGAGCCGTTTTAATACCATTAGCAAGAGGATAACGTAAATACCACATAAATCCTTTTAAATCGCGACTCTCTACTTCTAAATCCGATATTGCGGTACGTAATTCTGGATCCCAGTTTACTAATCGCTTACCTCGATAAATTAAATTTTCTTGATACAATCGCACAAATACTTCACGCACTGCATGCGACATACCCTCATCCATGGTAAAACGTTCACGTTGCCAGTCTATTGAATTCCCTAAGCGCCGCATCTGACAATTAATATTGTCACCAGATATAGACTTCCACTGCCATATTTTTTTTATGAAAGCAGAACGGCCATAATCATGACGCGTCTTACCTTCCTCTGCAGCAATTTTACGCTCTATTACCATCTGAGTGGCAATACCAGCATGATCAGTACCTACTTGCCATAAGGTATTTTTACCCTGCATACGCTGATAACGAATCAACGTATCCATAAGGGTCTGCTGGAAAGCGTGGCCCATATGTAAACTACCTGTTACGTTCGGCGGAGGTATCATAATACAAAAACTTTCTTGGCTAATATCACCATTAGGTATAAAGTAACCTTGCTGCTCCCAATGAGCATATAATTTCTGTTCAATATCTCTTGGGTTATATACCGCATCAAACTGACTATTTGTATTTTCCATTTTGTTTATATCAATGCTCAATAAGCAGGCGGCGTAGCTGTAGTTAAATGGAAACCAACACTACGATAAGCTTTATAACGGATGCGCGCTAACTGCTTTAAGTTGTTTTCATAAGGAACAAAGTCTATTACTTGATGATAAGCGATAGCAAAATCTGCAAACTGTAACTGTAAAGCAATAAGAAGATCGCGTGGAGTATTACTACGTTTACCAGGCCAACATAGCTCCACTGGAGCGCCTAAATTTGGCCCTTCACCAACTAAATTATGCGGTATAAATGCATGCGGTTCACGATACCATAGAGCTTCGTCTAGACGCTGGGCTTGCTCTTGACTATCACAGGCAATCAACAACCTTTTGCCAGAGCGCCAATGTTCAGCAGAAATGATGCAGGCTACTGCTTCATGCGCACTAAGTACTCCAGACGCTCGGTTATGTTCGAGCAAATAGAACGTCGCTTGTTTCATCATCTAATTCACCGCTACAAATAAACATAAAACATAACCTCTCAGTCACATTTTCTTAGAGTACAAAATAGAACGATCTATCCCTATCCTACTGGATTTATCCCTATACTACTGTTCTCTCTATACTACTGCTAGATAGGTTTTAACTAGCTGTAAAACTACGAGTGCCTAGCATGAATCTATGTAGATGCAGATAATAATGTTATGACTTAAAATATAAAAGAAGTTTTCAATCATCACTATCTATCCCAGCTCTGTTTAATAAAAATTGAGACAGCAAAGCTACTGGCCGGCCTGTAGCCCCTTTGATCTTACTAGAGCACCAGGCAGTACCAGCGATATCTAGGTGAGCCCAAGGTTTGCAAGTAAAGCGCGACAAAAAACATGCTGCAGTAATAGCACCGCCTGGACGACCACCAACATTAGCTATATCAGCAAAGTTAGATTCCAGCTGCTCATAATACTCATCAAGCATCGGTAACCGCCAAGCGCGATCGCCAGCCTGTGCAGCTGCTGTAAGTAAATCATCAGCTAACTGGTTGTTATTAGACATCAAACCAGTGACATGGTGACCTAATGCGATCACGCAAGCGCCAGTCAAAGTTGCAATATCGATTACTAATTCGGGATGAAAACGCTCAATATAAGTTAAAGTGTCGCATAGCACCAAACGACCTTCAGCATCAGTATTAAGCACCTCTACAGTCTGACCAGACATGGTCTTTAGTATATCTCCAGGACGATAAGAGTTAGCACTTGGCATATTTTCACAACCAGCCAGTACGCCAACGATATTTAATGGCAGATTTAATTTTGCAACCACATACATTAAACCATAGACAGTAGCAGCACCGCACATATCATATTTCATCTCTTCCATACGTTCAGCGGGTTTAATAGAAATACCACCGGAATCAAAAGTTAACCCTTTACCCACGAATACTAACGGCTTTGTATCTAAGTCAGGGTGCCCCTTATACTCAATGACTGACATTAATGATTCATTTTGAGAACCTGCTCCTACTGCAAGATAAGCATTCATCCCTAACTCTTTCATTTGCTGTTCGTCGATAATACTAGTAGTAATACGCGCACTGAAAGTATCTGCTAATTGACGAGCATGTAAGGCAAGGTAACTTGCATTACATATATTAGGCGGCATATTACTAAGATCTTTAGCTACCTTAATGCCAGCAGCTACTGCTAATCCATGCTGAATAGCACGTTCACCACTAATTAGCGCACTAGAAGTTTGTGCATTAAACACTATCTTACGTAATGGATGACTAATCCCTGCTTTATTGCTCTTTAGCTGATCAAATATATAAATAGTTTCTTTTGCAGTTTCTACTGCCTGACGCACATTCCAGTAAGTATTACGATTTTTTACATGTAACTCAGTAAGAAAACAAACAGCTTCTATTGAGCCAGTATCATTAAGTGTATTTATAGTTTTCTGGATCACTTGTTTATACTGACGCTCACCAAGCTCGCACTCTTTACCGCAGCCAATCAACAATATACGCTCAGATAAAATATTAGGCACATGATGCAATAGTAATGCTTGTCCAACTTTACCCTCTAATGCTCCACGGCGCAATAAAGCGCTAATATAACCATCACTTATTTTATCGAGTTGCTCTGCAATAATGGATAAGCGACGTGGTTCAAAAACACCTACGACAATACATGCGTTACATTGTTCCTCTGGACTACCGATTTTTATACTAAAATCCATGTACTCTCCTAAACCTTAAAGAAAAAACTACGGAATAATCTCATAAAGATCTCAAATTATTTATATAAACTATTACTAAATAATATTAACTACTTTATTATTTTAACAAATACTAAACTAAGCCTATCTCTAAATAAGCTTTTATAGGACACTCAAACAGCTTAATGTTATCATACTATTTTAACTGTGAAAGGTTAGCCTTTGTAATGAGAATAAATAGCCACTTAATGAAGCTATCGATTTCCCGACAAAAAGACAGGTTTTCACAGGCATAATAACAGTGATTATTATAAGATATCTGGTTCGGGAAACACTAAAAAAACAAATAGCTATTCTTCTTATCTTGCTTTTAATCTTCTTTTGTCAGAATTTAGTTAGAGCGCTAGGTGATGTAGTAGATGGCGATATTCCAATAAACTTAGTAATTTTTTTGTTACTACTAGGTGTACCAAAAATGGTACAACTAATTCTTCCTTTAAGCCTATTTCTCAGCCTATTAATAACATTCGGACGATTTTATATTGATAGGGAAATCACTGTTATGCATGCTTGTGGGTTAGGAAATAGTACTTTGATTATTGCTACAATGATACTTGCATCATTAACTTCTACAGTGGCTGCGGTAAATACTTTCTGGGCTAATCCTATAACTTCTAGTTATCAGGATATAGTAATCAACGAAGCAAAGGCTAATTTTAGCATGGCTGGATTAGTAGAAGGAAAATTCAAACCATTACTTGATGGAAATACAGTCTTATTCATCGGTAATGTAGAAAATAACATTTTAAATAATATTTTTTTAGCACAGCTTAGGACCAAAGATATACCACACTCTTTCATAGTAATAGCGGAGCACTGTAACATAAACCTACAAAAAGATGGTTCGCAGGCAGTCACACTTAATAAAGGCACCCGCCTTGAGGGAACTGCACTTTTACACGATTTCCGCATTACTGATTTCATTGATTATCAGACAGTTATTCCACATCGTGAGGTAGCAACAAATAAAACTCATCCTGAGCAGATGTCAATAAACACTCTATGGCATTCTACCAACATAGATGCACGGACTGAATTTCACTGGCGCCTAACTCTATTAGTGTCTGTAGTGTTAATGGCGCTATTAGTCGTACCATTAAGCGTGGTAAACCCAAGGCAAGGCCGCGCACTAAGCATGTTGCCAGCTATTATACTTTATTTAATTTTCTTCCTATTACAAACTGCGCTACGCTTTAATGCTAGCAAGGGCGCGCTAGATCCAATTATCTGGCTATGGGGAGTAAATGCTATCTATTTTTCTATAGCGCTAGTGCTCAATATATGGGACACCGTACTAATACGTAAGTTTCGTGCGTATCTAAAAGGAGTAGCATGATATTTAGTATATTGGATAGATATATAGATAAAATGATCTTTAATGCTATCATTATGACATTATTCATACTAGTCTCACTCTCTAGTATTATTAAGTTTGTTGATCAATTGCGCAAAGTAGGACAGGGGGCCTATACGGTACTTGATGCGGTAATCTTTACTATTCTAAGTGCAATGAAAGATATTGAGATCTTTTTCCCAATGGCAGCTCTTCTTGGCACACTATTAGGCCTAGGTCAATTAGCAACACGCGGTGAACTAATAGTAATGCAAGCTTCTGGTTTTACTCGTATGCAAATTGCTAGTTCAGTAATAAAAATATCTATTCCACTACTCTTGCTAACTATAGCAATTAGTGAATGGTTAGCGCCAGTAGGACAGCAAATAGCACTTGACTATAGAGCACAGCAGATGCACGGTGGATCGTTGTTGTCTACTACTCATGGTGTATGGGCAAAAGACAATAATGATTTTATCTATATTGAACGAATTTACAATAAAAAAGAGCTTTCTGGAATAAATATCTATCACTTAAACAACCAACATAAATTAATAACCATAATCTATGCTGCTACTGCACACTTTAAAGACAGTGTATGGAATCTTTCAAAAGTTGATACCATTAATTTACTTAACGAACAACAAATTACTAGAACTCAAACACTAACTAGTCCATGGACTACTAATTTAACTCCGGAAATATTATCCATTATAGCTCTAGATCCTAACTCTCTTTCTATTAGAGAACTGCGCAATTATATACAGTACCTAAAGCAAAGTGGCCAGATAGCTAATCACTATCAACTCAATATGTGGAATAAAATTTTCTTGCCATTTGTAGTTACAGTGATGATGTTAATGGCGCTATCATTTATTTTTGGTCCACTTTGTAATGTAAAAATGGGTATTCGTATAGCTATTGGTATTATCTTTGGTTTCTTTTTCTATGTATTAGACAAGATATTTGGCCAATGTAGTTTAGTGTACAATATATCACCGATATTAGGTGCGCTACTACCTAGTATTATATTCCTGCTAATTAGCATATATATGCTTCTGCTACGTAATTAGGGTGGCTATAGTAAAAGATAAAATATATGGTAATTATCGATGCTCTTACTTATGATATACTATCATACATATAAATAATAGTAAGAAATCAAATAATCCTAATAATGATAAATAATAATCCGTTACAGACCATGATGTTATGAATAGTGAATATCAAGTAAAAATATACAGCTTCAAGTACTATGATAGCTTAACGCTTAATACTTAATATATATAATCATCTATTAATAACACGGCTCATTACTAATCATAAAGAAGCTTCAGAAGAAGCTTATAGTAAACCATTCTAATTTTTCACTTATATAGCGGATAAATATTGCAGGTATATCGTATATATACTATAATATACTGTTCATTAAAAGCTTAGCCACTAAGGTGGCTAAATAGTACGTTAGTGCCGAAGTGGCGAAATAGGTAGACGCAGTTGATTCAAAATCAACCGTATAAATACGTGCCGGTTCGAGTCCGGCCTTCGGCACCATAATCATATAAAGATAATTATACTAACACTTATTTATTACATACTTAATATTCATGATTTATTTATCATTGTAATAAATTAAATATAGTTATTATACATTTTTGTTTTTTAGTAAAAAAATAAAATCGATAATTAGATCATTACAAAATATATAATCCCAATAATAACATTATTACATATACTTCTCAACAACTAGCTCTTTTCTATATACTCAGTTAATACACTAGCGTTAGTTAACTAATTTAAAAGTATTTAATAATTACTTGGAGTATGCAGTGTAAGTAACTTGGAGTATGCAGTGTAAGTAATTTACTAATAAATAATTAAAGTTATGATAAATTATCAAGAATACACACCTATGAGGTTATAATTACATTCTAAATACCAAATAATTTTTTCCAAGATAGTATCTCTCTACTATATTTAGTATCTGCTAAACTATAAATACATACCTAGTAGGACTATCTATATATTACATTTGCGCTTTATATAAACATAATATAATAAATTTTTATTGTTTTTATAAAACTATTTAGCAATATTATGATACTCTATAACCTAGTAATATTACTTATACATGAAATAACTTTTTCATAGATTATATAAATTACATAAATTATATAAGATGAATATTTGTATATAGATGACCATATCAATATTAATTTTAACCAATCATCCAATAATTTATTCAATTAAAATTGAGATACGTTACGTATTATTTATTATGCCGTAATACTATATTAATCATCTGTAATAGCAGCTATAGCTACTATATTATAGTACATTACTTTAATGTTTATCTAAAACATTCTCAATAGAAAATATTAATAAAATACGTGATCTCAAATATCAGATAATTATCTGATACTCTTAGTACTGAAAAACTTATCAGTGATATTATAACTTATTATATTTAATAGATACTATATTTTACAAATAGGTAAATATATATGTTGTAAATAAAGATACATGTAACATATAGAGAAAATATCTATTAATCTAATTAATATAGTGACTATCTCAATAAATGAGACCTATTACCAAATAAGTAACATATAATTTATGTATTATTAAATTATTTACAATATTATTCCTGCGTAATTACTTCCACTGATTGATACCTATAACTCATGATATCATTAATAATTATAAAAAGACTTTAGTAATTATATTAATAATACATCTCAATAAAATTGAGTGTCTTAAGTAATAATTTACTTTTTAATAAATTATTAAAAATATATAATAATATACATTGCTTAATTATTACTTAATGTATACATTAAGATATCTAGTCTATCATATTTTATACAAAAAATATGATACAAGAAAAAATAAAATATGTATTTTAAGTATATTCATATACATATCAATAAAATATTAGTTACTACAATATATACACTATATTCAATTACATATAATTCTATACTATTGCTTTTTATAATAAATTCTCTTTTTTTATTAAAATTTGTACTCTAATTAAAACATAGCATAAATATTACATTGACCCAACAAACTACACATCGCTCTAAAATAGGCGCTAAGTTAGCGGTACAGTATTATGATAATAGCATATTAAATGTCAATATTTCCTGCTTTAAGTGCATTTTTCTCTATAAATACTCGGCGGGGCTCAACTGCGTCCCCCATTAAAGTAGTAAATAACTGATCAGCAGCGATAGCATCTTTAATAGTCATACGTAGCATGCAACGATTTTCTGGGTCCATAGTAGTTTCCCATAACTGATCTGGATTCATTTCACCCAGACCTTTATAACGTTGTACTGATAAACCACGACGTGATTCTTTCCCTAGCCACTCCAGTGCTTGCTCAAAACTATCTATCTGTTGATGATGTGCGCCGCGTTCAATAAAAGCACCTTCTGCAATAAGATTACGTAATTTTTCACCGAGTTGGCAAATTTTACGGTACTCAATACTATGAACAAAATCGAAGTCCAGCAAGTAATCTGTATCCATACCATGAGTACGAACACGCAACATTGGTTCAAAGATTTGGCGTTCACGATTCTCAAGTGTGATAGACTTATAATCGCTACCGCACTTCTCTTTATCATTTAATAATCGCACTAATAAATCTACCCATTCCTTTACTTTAGTGGAGTCATACAGATCATTCTCACTAATAGCTGGTTGGTATAGTAATAGATTAAGTAATGTACTTGGATAACGACGTGACATACGGTTAATTAGCTTTTGTAGACTATAGTACTCAGTTACTAATTTTTCTAATTGCTCACCTGTCAAAGGTGACGCTTTAGCATTAGTATACAAGACTGCACCATCTATTGCAATAGATATTAGGTACTGATCCATCTCCTCGTCGTCTTTAATATATTTATTTTCTTTACCCTTTTTTACCTTATACAATGGTGGCTGGGCAATAAATACATAACCGCGTTCAATAATTTCTGGCATCTGACGATAAAAAAAGGTCAGTAATAAAGTACGGATATGTGAACCATCAACATCAGCATCAGTCATAATGATAATGCTATGGTAACGTAGCTTGTCTGGATTATATTCATCAGGACCAATACCGCATCCCAGGGCAGTAATTAATGTTACTACTTCCTGCGAAGAAAGCATCTTATCAAAACGTGCTTTTTCAACATTAAGTATTTTACCTTTAAGCGGTAGGATCGCTTGACTTTTACGATTTCTACCTTGTTTAGCTGAACCACCTGCAGAGTCTCCCTCTACCAGATATAGCTCAGATAATGCTGGATTTTGTTCTTGACAATCAGCCAACTTACCAGGTAACCCTGCCAAATCAAGAGCACCTTTACGGCGAGTCATTTCACGTACTTTACGTGCTGCCTCACGGGCGCGTGCTGCATCAATAATTTTTCCAATAACTATTTTTGCATCTCCAGGATTTTCCATTAGAAAGTCTACTAACTTCTCGTTCATTAATGTTTCAACAGCAGCCTTAACCTCTGAAGAAACCAGCTTCTCTTTAGTCTGAGAAGAAAATTTTGGATCTGGCACTTTCACCGAAACTATTGCGATCAATCCCTCACGTGCATCATCACCAGTGGCGCTAATCTTCGATTTTTTACTATAACCTTCCTTTTCCATATAACTATTTAGTGTGCGGGTCATAGCAGTTCGGAAGCCAATTAAATGCGTGCCACCATCACGTTGTGGGATGTTATTAGTAAAACAATAAATATTTTCTTGGAAGCTATCGTTCCATTGCAATGCTACCTCTACACTAATATTATCTTTGACTGCAGAAAAATAAAACACGTTTAAATGGATAGGTGTCTTATTTTTGTTCAAGTATTGAACAAAAGCTTTAATACCGCCTTTATAATGAAATGTATCCACACGGTTGGTTTGTTGATCGTTTAAACGAATACATACACCAGAATTAAGAAAAGATAGTTCTCGAAGTCGCTTGGCGAGCATATCATATTCAAATTTAGTGACGTGTGTAAAAGTTTGATAGCTAGGCCAGAAACGTAGCGTAGTTCCAGTATAATCAGTTTTTCCAATAACTTTTAATGGTTCCTGCGGCACTCCATGGACATAAGTTTGCTGATACAACTTACCTTCACGACGAATTACTAGCTCTAGTTTCTCTGATAAAGCATTCACCACTGAAATACCTACCCCATGCAGTCCCCCAGAAACTTTATAGGAATTATCATCAAATTTTCCTCCAGCATGTAGCATTGTCATAATAACTTCAGCGGCAGAAACTCCTTCCTCTTGATGTATATCAGTGGGAATACCTCGACCATCATCCTGTACCGAAACAGAATTATCAATATGAATTATTACCTTAATCTCACTACAATAACCTGCGAGAGCTTCATCGATAGCATTATCTACAACCTCAAACACCATATGATGTAGACCAGTGCCATCGTCAGTATCGCCAATATACATACCTGGACGCTTACGAACTGCATCTAGCCCTTTTAATACCTTAATACTTGAGGAATTATAAGAATTCGACATCAACATTTCTCGCTCATTTTAGTATTATAGTAAAACTAGCAGTTTTGTCTCACGCCAAAAAGAAAGATGCTGCTATTTCACCAAACATGCCAGTAACTAATTAATCAACGATGATACGATACTAATTACCCCGCACAAGTCTCTTTTGCAGTATCTAGTAGCAATCATCGTAAAAAAATTTTCTAGCATAGAAAATAAATTAATAAAGATAATGCAATACAGCCTACTTGGTCAATAACTTATACCACGCTAGAAAGAATAAGCATATTATTATTCTAAATTTACATTAAAATTATTCATTTATTACTATCACGTTCTTAATATGAATACCTAAATCTCTCTTACGTAGTTATTGCTCACAGTATAAATTAAAACACTCTTTTATACCTAAACACAGCACTATAACTATTCTTTGTGTTTACTTTCTTTTTCTTTATGAAATTAACATACAAAAGATATTCTAAAATATTATCAAATAAATACACAAAAATACAATGAGATATAAAATAAAAACTACACTATATTTAATCTATTGCTCACGAATTTATTTAACCAATGTAGTAATAATACATAGTATACATATACTAATGATAACTAATCTAATACAACTACATATTTAACTATTACAACAGCCATATTACATGACTTTGGATAATAAAAATTGAAATTACTATGTAATAAATCCAACAAAAACAAAACTAATATTATAACACACTATTTAATAAATGACACTCCTCACAGGGATAAACTGTACGAGTAATAATTATATTTATTCACTTATCTTTAAGGTAATTATTTTATATTTAATAAACTCTTAATTATTACTATTCATCTTGATATTACAGAGTTACATATTATCAACTACTAATATAGCTATATCATACAAATTATAGCCGCTGTTAAATATCATTTGCACTATTCTCAATATAGAAAAATACAAATATTTATAGATATATCTTATTCCTAATACTCAAGTATACTCATGTAACTAAAATTAAAAAACTATCGCATTATAATACGAACACTAAATACATTAATTTAGTATTACATAATTAACAATTATTCAATACACTAAAAATATGCGCTCATTATCTTCAATATTTAGTACACGAGAGAGTAATAGTTGCTAACTGTTTTTTGATTGAAAGAGCACTGAACCAAAGTAAATAATAGTTATTAATACCACTTAGATATAAAATAATAAAATAATAAAATAATAAAATAATATTATCTCACGTCCACTAAAGACGTATTGGCATAATAACATAAATAGCTGCTCGGCTCACCGAGTCTTCAATTTGTACGCTAGAAGCTGAATTAGTTAAAAGTAATCGTACGTTTTTACACTTTAGAGCACCTAAGACATCAAGTATATAGCTAACATTAAAAGCAATTTCTATCTCTGTGCCTTCATAACTTACATCTAAGACTTCTTCTGCCTCCTCATGTTCGAGGTTATTAGCAGTTATTTTCAACTGATTGTGACTAAGATATAACCTTACCCCACGAAACTTATCATTTGATAGAATAGCTACACGGGCAAATGCCTGCTTCAGCAAATTACAATTCACCTCTAAGATTTTATCAGGACCCGTAGGTAGCACACGACGATAATCTGGAAAACGACCGTCAACTAACTTAGAGGTAAAAATTAAATTTTTCACATGAGCACGAATATTGTTGCTACCAATCTGTAACTGCAAAGGATCATCACCACTACCTAACAATCGCGCTAACTCTATTACACCCTTACGTGGCACAATTACGGAATATGGTGATAATTCTTGACCTATTGGCATTGAGCATATAGCTAGACGATGGCCGTCAGTAGCGATAGTCCGTAATTCTGAGCCCTGGGTTTCAAACAACATACCATTTAAGTAATAACGAACATCTTGATGAGCCATGGAAAATTGAGTAGCCTCAAGCAGACGCTTTAAAACTACCTGCGACAGAGTAAATTTTACCTCACTATCCCAATAATCTAAGTTCGGGAAATCAGTTGCAGGCAACGTGGATAATGAAAAACGGCTACAACCAGAAGAAACTAATATACGCCTCCCCTCTAGTGTTACAGTAATTATTGCATCTTCTGGTAGTCCACGACAAATATCAAAGAATTTACGTGAAGGTACAGTTGTTTTTCCAATTTTATAAGGCTGTAACAAGGGGATATGAGCTACCATTTCAATCTCTAAATCCGTACTTGTTAATAATAAAGAGCCTTCTACAACCTGTAACAGTAGGTTACCAAGAATTGGCAGAATTAAACGACCACTTAACGGGTTGCTCACCTGTTGTAGCGGTTTCAGTAAATGCTCACGTTCAATAATAAATTCCATAATGCTAAGAGGATAATATTCTTATTAAGTTAGAGAAATCTTCTTTTATATCGTGAATTTCCTCACGTAATTGCTCAATCTTTCGACAAGCATGTAATACCGTCGTATGATCACGGCCACTAAATGCATCCCCAATCTCTGGCAAACTATGGTTAGTAAGCTCTTTTGCTAACGCCATAGCAATTTGACGCGGGCGAGCAACTGAACGAGATCGGCGCTTAGATAGTAAATCTGAGATTTTAATTTTATAATATTCAGCTACTGTCTTCTGAATATTATCTATAGTGACAAGCTTTGCTTGTAAAGCCAATAGGTCACGTAACACTTCACGTACAAAATCTATAGTAATAGAATGACCAGTAAAGTTTGCGTTAGCAATCACGCGATTTAATGCACCTTCCAACTCACGTACATTAGAGTGCAAACGCTTAGCAATAAAAAAAGCTACCTCATGTGGGAGATAAATATTACTTTCGTCAGCCTTTTTCATTAAAATAGCCACACGAGTTTCAAGCTCTGGTGGTTCAATAGCTACCGTTAGTCCCCAGCCAAAGCGAGACTTAAGGCGATCCTCTACTCCATGAATCTCTTTTGGATAGCGATCTGAAGTTAATATAATCTGCTGATTACCTTCTAGTAAAGCGTTAAAGGTATGAAAAAACTCTTCCTGTGAACGCTCTTTATTAGCAAAAAACTGAATATCATCAATAAGTAATGCATCAACCGATCGGTAATAACGCTTAAACTCTTCAATAGCATTATTTTGTAATGCCTTAACCATACCTTGTACAAAACGTTCTGAGTGCATATAAACCACTTTAGCATAAATTTTGCGAGCTATGATACCATTGCCGACTGCATGTAGTAGATGAGTCTTACCTAAACCAGTGTCACCATAAAGAAATAAAGGGTTATAAGCACCTCCAGGATTATCCGACACCTGACGTGCGGCAGCACGGGCTAACTGATTAGATTTACCCTCAACAAAATTATCAAAAGTATGTTTTAAGTTAACATTAGAGCGATAAGATAATGCAGGCAACGCAGCTGCATTATTATCCCAACTTGGGCGTAAAGATGCAGTACGTGCCGCCGCCGGTACTGATGATAGATTGACAGCTATAGCTTGGCTAACAATTTGGTTAATAGGTTTATTACCCACTTCAAAGCGCAATAAAGGAGCATCAGTGCCACATAAGTCATTTAGTAGACTATTAAGATTATTTAAATACTTATCACGAACCCAATCTAGCACAAAACGATTAGGTGCATATAGCGCTAAGATATTATCAGTTAATTGCGCCTGTAATGGGCTGATCCACATACTAAATTCTGTAGCAGGTAACTCATTTTGCAATCGGACAAGACATTGTTGCCAAAGCGACAGTGACACGGCGAACTCCACTCAAACAAGATCAATAATAAGAATCAAGCTACTACTAAATATAACTTATAATTTTTGACGCATACCTAACACTAGTTATTTATCTGTGTAGGATCTGTGAGACGTCTTTAATAATTGATATCCTTAACATTACTTTTTAAAAATCAGAATTACAATCTAAGATTTTAGCTTAATGTGTGGCAGAGATCTTCCTCTTCTTTCTTGAAAATTAAATCCATTTACCTCATATAGCTGTTATAAATAGCGTATTTTCAAGTACGCTGCTACATGATGACAGCATCAAAGCTAATAATCCTTGATTTTTATATTATAATCTGTTTATCTAAGGAAAATAAAAAAATAAGTAATATTCTCTAAAGTTACCTCATAAGTTTACCCTAATGACATATAAAATTTAATCTATAATTGATACTTCTGTCATTTTATAAATCCAACCTTATTAGGTAATCATAATTTTTTATTTCGTAGTTTTTACTAATAATCTATATAGCAAAATTGTAAATTCTCTTTGTTGATAGATAAGCAGATATCCTGCTGTTATGTAGGATTGACTTAAGTTAGTATCATTACTATAATTATTTTTGATTTGTAAGTTATAATTGAGATACAAGTTATTATTTATTACACCAAGTATTAAATACGTTATACTAACTTAATATTCAGTTTTTATTTTGATTTAGGTAGAAACTCCTATGAAACGTACTTTTCAACCATCTATACTAAAACGTAATCGTAATCATGGTTTTCGTGCTCGCATGGCCAATAAAAATGGTCGTCAAATTTTAAGTCGCCGGCGTGCGAAAGGTCGTACTCGTTTAACTGTTTCTAAATAAAACTACTTAACTAAGTAAATCAATATATTATTAATGAATAATTAAGCTATAAAAAACAAAACATAACTGAAGTTCTATGGTTTATAGAAATATAAAAGTGATTTGTTTAAAAATAAATCAGCAACTAGCTTAGAAATAAAAATAAAAACTAATCTCATATCTAATGACATACAAGTCAGTCACACTCTATTAGATGCCAAGATTCAGTAGGCAGAGCAAACTAAACTAAGGGATTATAAATCAAATGAGACTAACTTGTGCTATCACCTAAAATCAATAATACATTCAATTAATGACTTTAAGAAATATTTACCAAGTATTTTTGATGTCTTTAATAAGTGAAAACAGTAGCTACTTATCGTTTCATTTAAACTAAGTACTTGCAGCTACTATAGGCGACACTTAAATAATAGAATACTTTAAATATGAACTAATAACTTACATATGAATATATATAATATTTAATAAATACTCGTAAAATAAAATATGAAATAAATCAATGGGGAGCGAGTAATTGGTTAAGTATTAATTAGTTGATTGCTGAGCATTAATTAAGTGTTTATTAGTAGTAATTGATATAATAACTACAAATATTAAACTACTTATAAGCACATAGATGATTAAATGGTAGATGTATAGTAATTACAATCCTACAGGCAGCATAGATATTATGCTATTTTGCTAATGATATATAGAGCAATAAATTTAAATATTATGATGTTAACCAAAACACGACTAATAAATTTAACTATTCATACTATCAACTCAATATTGTATTAATGCAATATTGAAACTATTTATAATAGTAGTACAACAAATATCCTATTTACTACAAGTGAGTAAGAATTTATCTAAAGATATGCATGGCTACATTATTTTTTACTTTAACACAGACATAGAGTTTTCTTATTCATGATACATGTTACACTTACCTACTGATGGCAGTATAATGATATATTTCTATTACTCTTTATAAAGTAGTGATTAAGTAGTTATTTTTGATAAAAAACCAATAATATTGTAACTGACTAGTAGCTGGCTATTATAGCTTAGTAGCTGACCATATAATATGTGATTTGAGGCATAAACATAGATGTGTATAATAAGATCAGTTAAACTTACTTTACCCAAATCATTACGTTTATCCACTCCTACTCATTTTACTTTTGTGTTTCAGCAGCCACTACGAGCTAGTACATCACACATTACTATTCTTAGTCGCATAAATCAATTAAAGCACCCACGTATAGGTCTTACTGTAGCTAAAAAACACGTGAAGCGCGCGCATGAGCGTAATAGAATTAAACGCCTAACCCGCGAGAGTTTCCGTAAATATCAAAATGAATTACCAACAATGGATTTTGTTATGGTAGCTAAAAAGGGAATAGCAGATTTAGACAACTATAAATTAATAAAAGAGTTACAAAAATTATGGCTTCGACATTGTCGCTAGAATCTCGTATCCTAATTAAGATAATACGTACTTACCAATTAGTTATAAGCCCGCTACTTGGAACACATTGCAGATTTCGACCAACATGCTCTAATTATGCAATTAAAGCAATTATTTATTTTGGCGTGATAAAGGGTATTTTGTTAGCATTAAAGCGCATATTAAAGTGCCATCCTTTACATCCAGGTGGCGATGATCCAGTACCACTAAAAACTTATAATAATAGAGAATAATAATGATGGATTCGCAACGCAATATTCTTATATTTGCTCTGCTATTAATATCTTTCATAATCTGGCAAACATGGCAAGAGGATCACCTATCCCCAAAAAATCATCAAGCAGTAGAACAAACTACAAATATAATAACTAATGATGCCACTAAACAAACCATAACTACTAGTGATACTAGTAAATTACTAATAATTAACACTGATGTATTATCGCTAGCCATTAACACCCGTGGTGGTGATATTGAGCAAGCTAAATTATTAGATTACCCGAAAACTCTAGGCTCATCAGTACCTTTTCAACTCTTAGAGACCAACCCCTCTTTTATTTACCAAGCGCAGAGCGGTCTGACTGGTAAAAACGGACCAGATAATCCAGGAAATGGCGAGCGTCCCTTATTCCAAGCTACCCAAAAGCACTATACCTTAAAGGAAGGCGAAAATGAACTTAACATTCCGCTCAGTTTTACTGATAAAGACGGCAATATCTATATTAAAACTTTTATTCTTAAACGTAACTACTACGCAGTAAACGTTGAGCACTCTATTAATAATAAAAGTATCAATCCACTAGAACTAACCTTTTTTGCACAATTAAAACAAACTACAGTATTGCCTAAACACCTTGATACTAGCAGTCACAATTTCGCTTTACACGCCTTTCGTGGCGCTGCTTATTCTTCTAGTACAGATAAATATCATAAATACGCATTTGATCAAAATGAGCAGCTAAATATTACTACTAAAGGCGGATGGATTGCTATGCTGCAACAATACTTTGCCGCCGCATGGATCCCGGATAAGGAAAGTATCAATACTTTCTATACTGCTAATCCCAGTGCTAATTTATCTATCATAGGATTCAAATCACCGCCGTTAGTAGTACTGCCTGGTACACAAAAACATTTTAATACAATTCTCTGGGTTGGGCCAGAGCTACAAGATCAAATGGCTAATTTAGCATCACACCTTGATTTAACTGTAGATTATGGTTGGCTTTGGTTTATCTCTCAGCCACTACTAAAATTGCTAAAGTTTATTCATGGGTTTATCAGTAACTGGGGGGTCTCCATCATTATTATCACTTTTATTGTGCGCGGCATTATGTACCCACTGACTAAAGCACAGTATACCTCAATGGCAAAAATGCGCATGTTACAACCTAAAATACATGCTATACGGGAGCGTATAGGTGATAATAAACAACGCATCAGCCAAGAAATGATAGCATTATATAAATCAGAACAAGTGAATCCATTAGGTGGTTGCTTGCCGCTTATTATTCAAATGCCAATCTTCCTAGCGTTATATTATATGCTAATGAATTCTGTTGAGCTACGGCATGCGCCATTTGTTTTTTGGATACATGATTTATCAGCTCAGGACCCATACTATATTCTGCCAATACTGATGGGAATAACAATGTTCTATATTCAAAGAATTTCACCAACAACAGTTAATGACCCAGTACAGCAAAAAATAATGAATTTTATGCCCGTAATATTCACTGTGTTCTTTCTATGGTTTCCATCTGGTCTAGTACTTTACTACATAATCAGTAACCTAGTCACTATTATCCAGCAACAGGTTATTTATAATGGTCTAGAAAAAAACGGTCTCTATAGTCGTACCGAGAAAAAATCCTAGATATATTAATATTTAAGGTTATTTATCCTTACAATAATTTATAAAGCAAGCATAAATATTCTTTCTAAGCGGTTACTAACTATATTAGCGGTTATTATATTATGCGACAGCATGCAAGTTATTGTTAGATGATAACTTACTATACTTTAGAATTAAGTTCATTATGGTAATAGCAATAACTAATACCATTAATATTTATAGGATAAAGTTTATATGAGCATTATAGATACTATAGTGGCGCAAGCTACTCCACCTGGGCGAGGTGGTATCGGTATTTTACGTATTTCTGGAAGTAAAACCAAAGAAGTCGCATTAGCAATTCTCGGTAAATTACCAAAACCACGCTATGCCGACTATCTACCATTTCGTGACATTAACGGCATAACATTAGATCAAGGTATTGCATTATGGTTCCCTTCACCGCATTCATTTACTGGTGAAGATGTGCTGGAATTACACGGGCACGGAGGAGAAGTGATTCTTGACCTATTATTAAAGCATGTGTTGATAATATCTGATGTAAGAATCGCGCGACCTGGTGAGTTCTCTGAACGTGCATTCATAAATAACAAAATAGATTTGGCGCAGGCTGAAGCTATTGCTGACTTGATTAACGCTAATTCCGAACAAGCGGCGCGATCAGCTACAAACTCATTACAAGGAGTATTTTCTAACCGTATTTACCAGCTTATAGAAAAATTGACCTACATAAGAACTTCTATAGAGGCAGAAATTAACTTTCCAGACGAAGACATTAATTTACTGTCTAGTGAGAAAATAGAGACACAACTTAATAATATGATGGCTGATTTAGATAGCGTATACTGTGCAGCAAGCCAAGGCAGTATACTACGAGAAGGCATGAAAGTCGTAATCACGGGGCTACCAAATGCCGGTAAATCTAGTCTACTTAATGCATTAGCTGGACGTAATACAGCAATCGTTACAGATATTGCCGGCACAACTCGCGATATACTGCGAGAATATATAAATATTGACGGTATAACAGTACATATTGTTGATACAGCTGGTTTACGAAATGCTAGCAATAAAGTTGAACGCATTGGCATAGAACGTGCTTGGAGTGAAATAGAACAAGCGGATAGAGTATTATTTATGATAGATGGCGCGGCAGTTACTGCTACAGAGTCAATAAAGATCTCACAGGAGTTTATAGCAAAAATACCAAAAAATTTACCAATTACTATTATACGCAATAAAGCTGATATTACTAAAGAAAAACTGGGTATAACGGAAATAGACGGCTATTCACTAATTTGTCTTTCGACGCGCACCAGTGCAGGTGTTAATCTGATACGAGAACACCTAAAACAAAGTATAGGCTTCACTGGTAACATAGAAGGAGGTTTTTTGGCTCGTCGCAGGCACTTGCAAGCATTAGAACAAGCAAAGTACCATTTGATACAGGGGAAAGAAAAGATAATCAATACTTACGTCAATGAATTACTAGCTGAAGAGCTAAGGCTAGCACATGTTGCATTAAATAAAATTACCGGCGAGATATCTTCAGATG
This sequence comes from Serratia symbiotica str. 'Cinara cedri', assembly GCA_000238975.1. Classification (GTDB taxonomy): domain Bacteria; phylum Pseudomonadota; class Gammaproteobacteria; order Enterobacterales; family Enterobacteriaceae; genus Serratia_D; species Serratia_D symbiotica_A. The sequence continues at coordinate 1,721,076 of CP002295.1, forward strand.
ATCTACTGAAACAAATTTTTTCAAATTTCTGTATTGGAAAATAAAAACCAACTTACGTTAGATTGCATTTTACTATATAACTAATTACTATATAGTATATTATTATATACGCTATATAATTATTTTAAGTACAGTGCTTCAGGTCTTATAAATAAATAATTCTATATACCTTACTAACTTTAACTATTTTAGCGTCACTTAAAACAATTTACTAATCTTTATAAATTAATTAATTAATCATTATAGATAGCGTCAATTACATTACCGTATAATGATATTATTAGATATTTATTACCTAGTGAAATTAAAAAATAAAACATATAATAGTAGTTAACACGATTATCGATAGCATTAATGATAATATGATATATATAACACTATATATTCTATTAACTACATTATACTAATGCTTAAAAAGCAATTCATTTTTATACATTATATATCTTTTAATAGTACTATTATGTAACGAGATTATATCTTGGTCTGTAGGATCTTATCCCATGGATAATAATTTTTGATAATCATCTTCTTAATAACTAAAATTAAAATAAAAACATACTTGATATACCTAATTAACCAATCATATCCTGATATAATCTCATAATTTTTAATGACCCACATATCTAAAAGTACTTTTAAGGACAAAATATAAAATGTTCTATTTAGGCATCAAAATATAATAATGTATTAATATAATATGTAACTCTATCATTTCTATTTTTACCACTTAGCTACAAGCAACAGGTGAAATACATACTAACACTGCATCCTGTGCATGATTTGTGTATACTATCACGAAAATAAAAGAAATTATCATTAAAATATTACTAATTATTCATAAAATATTATCATGATTCAAGGCACGTTTTATATTGTCTCCGCTCCCAGTGGGACAGGAAAATCCAGTCTAATTAAGGCGTTATTAAAAACACAACCATTATACAGAGCTAAAATTTCAGTTTCCCATACCACTCGTATTAGCCGAGCAGGAGAACAGCATGGTAAACATTATTTCTTTGTTTCAAAAGATGAATTCTTTCATATGATTCAGCAGGATGAATTTCTTGAATACGCCGAAGTATTTGGTAATTATTACGGTACTTCGCGTAATACTATTAAGCAAGTATTAGCGACTGGCGTAGATATCTTTCTAGATATCGACTGGCAAGGAGCTCAACAAATATGCGCTAAAATGCCACAGGCGCGAAGCATCTTTATCTTACCTCCTTCACAAGAAGAGCTAGAGCGCCGTCTGCGCGATCGCGGACTAGATACTGAAGAAGTAATTGCTAAACGTATGATCCAAGCAAAAACTGAAATAATGCACTATATAGATTATAATTATTTAATTGTAAACGATGTATTCGATCTAGCGTTGTCCGATTTAAAAACTATTATTCGTGCAGAAAATCTTCGTTTAAAGCATCAGTTACTGCGATATGATACTTTAATTAGTAAATTATTAGCGAACTGAAAACAGTTTCAATCTTATACCTTATTTCATATATGGAGTAAACACTAATATGGCTCGTATTACTGTTCAAGACGCTGTGGAAAAAATTGGTAACCGTTTTGACCTAGTTTTGGTCGCTGCGCGACGAGCGCGTCAAATACAAACTGGTGGTAAAGATGCATTAGTTCCAGAAGAAAATGATAAATATACTGTTATTGCGCTACGTGAAATTGAAGAAGGCTTTATCACTAGTCAAATACTAGATATGTGTGAGCATCAAAAACACCAAGAACAAGGTGGTACTCGTATACAAACGGTTTCTTCAGTTGTTGAAGGCCGTCGTTAATTAAACTGCGAATCTATCATGTATCTGTTTGATATCTTAAAACTGCTAACTAAATTTTATCTACCTGAGGAGCAAATACAGCTCCTCAAAGAGGTCTACTTATTTGCACATCATGCGCACAAGGGACAAACTTGTTCCAGCGGTGAACCTTATATCAGTAGCTATTGCTTATATTTTAGCAGAGATTCACTTTAATCATACCACACTTATGGAAGATCTATTGCATGATATTATTGACGATACCCAGGTTACTTATCATGATATGGAGCAATTATTTGGTAAATGCGTTGCTAAATTAGTTACAATCTTCTCTAAATTTGATAAACTTAAATTTCAGGACAAAAAGAAGTACAAACGTAAAATTTACGTAAAATGATTATAGCTGTGGCAGAAAACATTCGTGTTGTACCATAATTAAGCTAGCTTAAACCACGCATGATATACGCACTATTAGCTTACTGCATTCTTAAAAATAGCGATGTGTTACGCCTAAAAAATTAAAGATATATAGTCCATTAAGACATTGATTAGGTATTCACTATTTAAAAATTGAGCCAGAAGAACTAGGCTTAAAGCGCTATATCCTAACTGTTACCGCGTAATAAAGGAAGTTATTAAAACCTAATATAAAAATCGTAAAGAGGTAATCTAGAAAACTCTAGACGAAATTAAAGGTCAATTAACTAAATCCGGCATTTCGTGTGTCTTTAGTAGACAAGAAAAACAACTTTACTCAATATACCTCAAAATGTATCTCAAAAATCAGTATTACTATTCAATTATAGACATCTATATATTTCGGATCATTGTGAAAAAAGTAGATATTTATTATTAAGTACCAAGACAGGTACACAACCTATATAAACCACGATTAAGGCAAGCTAAAAGCTATATTTTTATTCAACAGGCTAATGAATATCAATTACTAAATAAATCATCAATTTAACCACATGGAGTAATAGTTCAAATAAGAATCCGTACCACAGGTATAAATCAAATGGCTGATATAGGGATCACAGTACACTGGACTTATAATATATAAGAGCAAAAAGTAACAAGTATGACTGCACAGATACGTGCACAACGTTGGATGTAGAATTTACTGGGGCTATAATGAGATGCAGGTAACTAATTTGAGTTTATCAAGATTTTAAAGTTTGATTTATTTTTAGATGAGATTTATGTTTTTATTCCAAAAGGACGTAGTATTGAGTTACTAGCTAGAGTAATACCTATTGGTTTTGTCTTTATAGTACACACTGATAGTGATCATGCTTGCGTTAACATCCGTATCGATCATTAGCAGCGTTCATTATTACAATCACTAACTAGTAATCATATTGCAGAAATTATTAACGTATCAGGAGCACGACTAAGTGCTTCTTGGTTAAATTTTATTGTTAGTTTAAAAGAACGTGCAAAAATTCTTCAAAAGCTTTAAATTCTTAAACGTGATGATTATATTTACCTTTGTCAATATCTATTAAATCATGAGTTAAGTAGAAACTATACTATAGCCGAAAGTCCACAAGAAAATATTAAGAATGAGCTAGAACGTATAAAATTAGCAACATTAGATTACTTGCTAGCAGAAATAGGTCTCAGGAATGCGATTAATATAGTGATCGCCAAAAATATACAAAGCGAGCAATCAAGCTTATGTTATACAGCTATAAGCAAGCATAACTTAGCGATTGGAGGTTGGGACAATGTACTTATAATGTTTGCTAAATATCGTCTTCCCATTACTATGGACTCTATCATCTCTCATATCAGCCCGGAAAAAGGATTGATCATTCACTATGAATCTTACAATAATATTCGAGAGTATTAAAAATATCCTGATAAATTTACAGTTGTTGCATAAGATAAAGAGATTAGCTAGGAATTTTTTACTGAGATCAAGGTAGATATATTTAATCACTAAGGCACTATAGCTAACTTAATAATTATTATTAATAAAGCTAATCTAATATACATAACTTAAATACTGAAGAAAAAATGATCAAATTTATAACGTTTCTATTCGTTTAATCATCTATAATCATTTGCATTTAATAAATATTATGTATAAAATAAGTATCATGTCGGATCTAATAAAAGTCACCCACAAACTATAATTAGTATTTATGAAACATAAATATTACACTCTAATTACTTAATCACTCACAAGCTGTTTACTAAATTAAAAACATTGAGCTTGAGGAAAAACTTAAGGCTACGTAAATTATTCACTCACATCTAATACACTAATATTATAATTATACATCAAATAAACGCTAAGTACGAGCATATATAAGTTATTTGCATTTATAATTAATAATAATTAGATTAATATAAAAAATTTACCAAAACTTTTATAAACAGGTTAATTACTGAAAGTATAATAATTATATTAATTTACATCTTATCTATAAAGTAAATAAAAAAATAATCAATTTTACCTATTGCTGAGCAAGAATAAAGAGTAATTAATAAAAGATCATTAATAATGTAGCGTATTATTTACTCAGTAATTTATATCATGAAATAACTGAATATTTTTATAACTTCATAAAATTTTATTGTTCTCTTAAAATACCAAATAAATACAAATTGCTACTATTTATCATGGCAATAGTGGTCTACTAAATGTCAAGCAATAATACTTTTTGCTAAAAAGCAACTACAGGTCACTAAGTTACGTAACTAAATTGCATCAATATATTACTATTTTAATCTACAAGTAGTATAAATAAAATAATTAGCAGACGTTAAAGCAATCAATAATCAAATACTAACTTTGGTATATTAAATATTGTTTTCTATACTACTTACAATTCCTTTACTACAACCATGATAAGGTAAGATGCTAATATTAGTTGTAATCATATTAAATACTATTTAACCGATGTTATTATCTATTTTATAATTATATACACATTCCATAAGACCTGACTCAATAAGATATATTTTACTATCCATCTGAGCTAAAATAATGAGAGAATACTAGGCATTAGTAATATCTTTAGCATTAGCTTGAATTTTTGCCACATTAAAATTACTAAATTCAAAATAAAATAGATATTTTGCTTATATTTTTAACTTTAATACTGCGATCCAAATAACTTTGTAATAACATATAGCATGCCTTACAATAATAAAATATAGTCATCACAGTATAGGTATTATCTATTAGAAGTACTGAATATCGCATTAATAAAATATACGATCCATAAATTTATAGAAGTTATTGTCCATAAATACACATAAATAAAAAACTAGACAAGTAATATTATTTAATATAACTACTTAGAAATTAAATGCTCTAGATATTTATACTATTACTAATACTATTATTTCTTTAAGAATTAAATTCTTAAATTTACTGTTAATATCATTCAACGACTATTGAATAGTATAAAAAATTAACATGTCTATAATAAAATAAGCGTCACTATATATACCTTTATTATAATATTCTATAAAAAATAATAGTATAAGGGTAATTTAAACCTTTAATTTCATGTATAAATATAAATACACACCTGCGCAAAATAACTATTAATTAATATCACTATTAAATAGTTTATTAAAATTAATATATATCATCATATTCTTACTATTAATGCAATAATAATCGATTATTATTAATATTAACATGAACATAAGGAAATATTTCCGCAAAAGCCATAACATAAAGTTATATTATTTCTAAATATCTAATAATAGTGTTAACATGCTAAAGAATAATTAGACACAATACCAAGTAGTAATAATGGGTACAACCTAGTAATTTTCTTGCTAAGCTATCAGTTACTAATTTCTGCTACTAGTTTAATCTATAAATTTTAGTAACAAATTAACTAATTAGTTAATAGTAAAATAACATGCATATTACACAACAAAATATATTAATATAAATTAAATATCAATAAATAATAAGTAATATACACTTATAATATAATTATAGATTAGTTAAATTATAGATTAGTTAGTTAATTATTATCGCTCCTATCATAAACAAATAAAAAATAATATTATACTACTAATAAAAATATATAACTGAAAACTAACGCATCAATGGTATTTATATAATCATTAAGTAATATAAATTATTTAAAATGTAGTCTAACTAATCATTTTGCAATATTATAAGCAATCTAAGTTATCATTAGTAATACTTCATAACTAAATAAATAATAGTAAAATAAAATTAGTGGATACAAGATTTTAAAAACTGTAGTTTTTAACTTCTGATTACTAATGTACTAATTGAAAATGACAGTAATTTACCATATGCAAACTTAATAATAATCAAAAACTTACAATTACCAGTAATATAGTAATATTAACTTACTTACAAATATTATAATGCAATAACTGTAACCTTATATTAAACTAACTACATAAGATATTTAAAGTTAATAATAAAAATAAATAAAAATTAAGTATTGATGATACATTATTCACTATGTAATAGTTATTAATAGAAGATTAATTTTTTATCTAATTAAATAATACTAAATAATATAATTATTAATGAACCAGGATATATTAGTTATTAGTTATATTAATCAATAGCAATAATAGCACCTTAAGTATGCTGCTTATTAAAAAGCAGATATTAGAAAATTATTTTATATAACATATATATAAAATATAAAATAATTTCAGTATATAAAAAGATAAAGAAAAAACATAATATACGTTATTACTCAAGATTAAAGTAATAATAAAATATTTTAATTTTATTCTACATACTACAACCATAAAAGGCGATACTCACTATCCTACTATACAAACTTATTTGCATTCATTTTATACACTAAATATTCGTATTAAAAATAGCTAAGTAATATATATAAAATAATATTTTTAGTATCAATTTATTAATATTTTAGTAATTAATATTTAATATTAAATTAATTCTAACCAACTATTTTAAAATTTAATAATTTGTCATTAAATGTATAAATTACATATAAATTATTAATTAAGAAATTATTAAAAATATACTTATATTTTATCTTATCAATTTAATATCACACAAAAATCTGAAATATTCTTATATTAATAAACTGATTTACCGTATAAAATATTAGATACTGAAAGCATGGAGTTTATTTATAATAATAAACATTTACTTATGTTTTAAAATATGCTCTATAACACACCCATATACTTAGCTATTTAGGTACAAACTAACTACTAACTACTATTCCAATTAAGTTGCTTACTTTAGACTTATTACTTGACTAAGCATAAGGTATAATTTGTGTTAAAAAGGTAAGATACACATCTTATTTAAAATAGTTATACAATTATCCTATGTATTAAAATAATCCACTCATAATATCATATATAACATAATAAATTATTAGTCCGTTGATTATAAATAAGATTTAAGCACTTATTAACATAATACTCAATATATAAATATTGGTTATATTATAATTAAGCCTTATATTTTTAATATATAGAAATATCTACTAATTAATAAAAATATATTATTTATCTTTATTCTAATATATATCAGTTTTTATTTACATATTACCTAGTAATATAAAAATTTAAGGACATAGATAAATTAACTCTGTTAATAATAACTTTTAATAATATTATAAATAGAAATTTTTATAACTATAGATAATTATCCGATAGTGATTATAACTGTTTACATCAGGAGATATTACTGTACTTTATAATATTTTTAAAAAGTTAATAAGTAACCAGATAAATCTATCATCCGTATTTATTTTCATTACTGATAATAAAATTATACATTATGAGATATATTTTATGTTATCTATATTACTTATATAATAATATTATTATTTAGCTAATTAGTATTTATAATAACTATTATATTCTATTATATTCTATTATATTATCAATAATAACTTTGTATTTATCATTATTCTCAATATATTATATTTAATAAATTATTATAATTTATCAACATAAGCATATTATCAGTAATATATAACACAATAATTTATTGAAGATCATTATAATCTAATTATCTTTATACATTAGTATAAACGTATTTATTAGCTACTAATCCTATGATATTTTTTAAGTTAACTAAGATTTTACTATCTTACTAAAACGATTAGTAAAATAAACTAACAAGATTAAACTACTCATAATAAATGAATTATATGTTAGTTTCATAAATTTACTAAAATGATCAAAAAATAAAATATCTTATATATAAGATATATACCATCTCTAAGTATATAATAATAATTTTCTAAATTATCATAAACTTAAAGATATTAGTTATAATTAAATAATTATTTATAACTATTGTTATATTCTTCATTAGATCATTATAATCAAGTAATACAATAATAGTATCATAGATCATACTACTTTTGTTTATTTTATATCTAAATGATAAAATATATTAAGCCGCTCTCGTCAACGCTACTACTTTAACGCGATTAAATATTATACTTTTTTATTAAAAATAAATCGACTCAATACATTATATATTAAACATAAAAGATATTACAACAAGATAGTAATTATCTATTAATAATAAAATAATTAATTTTAATTAAACACTATCTTAACTTATTGCAATATAATATATTATTATATACGATTTAAATCGTATTATTATATAATAATATACTTATCATTTATGAATATGTAATAATATAATTGACAATGTCTACTAATAAACTCATAATAAAAAAATATCACTAAAATATATATAAATTTATAACAAAATTAAAATACTTTATATAAATATTAAATATATGATAAATATATATAATTAGACACATTAGTCTAGTTAATACAATTTTATTTATTCTATACTAAATTATCGATAATGTATATTATTGTTATAAAATATTAATTTTAAATTTATTTATTATCATAACACACATTATTATGTTATATAGAATATTATTAATATAATAAATAATAATTTTACTGCATACTTATTACAAAACATAAAAATTACTCGTAGAGATAAAAAATAAATATATACATATAAGCATTAGCTATAAACTATAATAAAGGCTTACAACTGAACTATTAAATTCATGTAATCTAGCAATATATTTATATATTTTATATATAAATAATACAAACTTTGATTTCAATATTTATTGACAGAAATAATAATAAGATGTGTTAATGCCTTGATTACTAATCGTGTATAAATATTACCAAGATTTTAGGGATAAATAACTTAATTTAAAAATAGTGAATATAACTCTCATGCATATAATATCTAGCATATCAACAAGATTAACATTATGTTGTTATCACAAATTTTATTACTATGAGAGTAAAGATGATTATATCATGCTGGGGATTGTTTTATTTTTCAATGACAATATAAAATATTAATAAGCACTCTAATGAGAGCAGTTATTAATAAATTAACTTTAAAATATATTCAGAATTATTGCGTACATAGAAAAATATTTAACACTTTTTATTATAGAGTAAAATAATATTGTATAATTAAATTAGGGGTTATTATTATGTTCTTCTTGTATATTTAAGCTCAATACAAAATATAGTATTTATTAATTTATTTAGTTAAATAACTATAATACCATAACCTTAATCTCCTGTGTTTATTTTACTTATTATAATACACAGCAAAATAAACACAGGAGATTAAGGTTATATAATATAAAATTATAATTTATAGATAACTGGTTAAAATATTAAAAATACTTACAAGCACGATGAGCGAGCTTACGATCATTTTCCTTTAAATAACGCTTGCGAATACGAATAGAATTTGGAGTTACTTCTACTAATTCATCGTCATCAATAAATTCTAATGATTGCTCTAAGGTCATTTTAATAGCTGGCACTAAAGTAATCGCTTCATCAGTACCAGAAGCGCGCATATTAGTTAATTTCTTACCCGTTAAACAATTAACAGTTAAATCATTGGGACGTGAATGAATACCAATAACCTGTCCTTCATAAACTTCTACACCATGACCTAAAAAAAGTTTACCCCGATCTTGTAAACTATATAACGCAAATGCCAATACTTTACCTTGACCATTAGAGATAAGCACACCTTCCTTACGTTTTCCTAAAACAACTGGACACATATCATCATAGTGACTAAAAGTAGAGTACAATAAACCAGTACCAGAAGTCATAGTCATAAATTCATTACGCAAACCAATTAAACCACGACTTGAAATGATATAATCTAAACGCACACGGCCTTTACCATCTGCATTCATATTTTTTAAATCTGCTTTGCGCTCACCTAAAGCCTGAATTGCATAACCTTGATGTCTATATTCAATATCTAAAGTCACATTCTCAAATGGCTCTTGCTGCCGACCATTAATAATACGAAAGATCACTTTCGGACGAGAAACTGCTAATTCAAAACCTTCACGCCGCATATTTTCAATCAAAATAGACAAATGAAGCTCGCCACGACCAGATACACAAAAAACATCAGGATCTTCAGTTTCTTCAACGCGTAATGCTACATTATGTATTACTTCCTGTTTTAAACGCTTCAATATTTGACGTGATGTTATAAATTTACCTTCTTTACCACAAAAAGGTGAAGTATTAACACCGAAGCACATACTAACAGTTGGTTCATCAACAGACAATACTGGCAATGCTTCCACCGCAGACGCATCACAAATAGTATTAGATATATTTAGATCCCCTAAACCAGTAATTGCAATAATATCACCAGCTGCAGCTGAATTACATTCAATACGTTCTAATCCCATATAACCTAATATTTTCCCTACCTTAGCGTTGCGAGTTTTACCTCTACTATCAATAATAATAACCTGCTGATTTGGCCTAACCTGACCACGCTTAATACGACCAATACCTATAACACCTAAATAATTACTATAGTCTAATTGAGAAATTTGCATCTGAAATGGTGCTTCTATTTCAACCTGTGGCGCGGATACATAAGTAACTATCGCCTGATATAATGGGGTCATATCTTTAGCCATATCATTATAATCTTTACCAGCAATTCCCAATAATGCCGATGTATAAATGATCGGAAAATCAAGCTGTTCATCTGTTGCATCAAGATTAACAAATAAATCAAATACCTGATCAATCACCCAGTCAGGACGCACACCAGGACGATCAACCTTATTAATAACCACAATGGGTTTTAGGCCGTTTGCGAAAGCTTTTTTTGTTACAAAGCGTGTTTGTGGCATAGGACCATCCATTGCATCCACAACTAATAAAACAGAATCAACCATTGATATAACTCGTTCTACTTCACCACCAAAATCAGCGTGACCAGGAGTATCTACGATATTAATACGATAATTTTTCCAATTAATAGCAGTGTTTTTTGCAAGAATAGTAATTCCACGTTCTTTCTCCAAGATATTAGAATCCATTACACGCTCAGTAGTATCTTCACGCTCCCCAAAAATACCTGATTGTTGTAATAATTTATCAACTAACGTGGTTTTACCATGATCAACATGGGCAATAATGGCAATATTACGTAAATTTTCACTCACAACTTTACCTCTAGCATAAGAAATAGTAATTATTCTACGCGTATTGAATGAAGGGTTAAACAAAATCACTATGCTTTATTATTAATAATAGTATTCCTATTAATGTGTAAGCCTTGTGTATAGCAAATATGAATATCATTAAATAATACCCACACTGAAATAATATTTCATTGAACTCAATTAATAATGTAGTATTGATACCCATGAGAAATCATTACTAACTACACTAATATAAAATTTACAAAATAAATTTATTTAAAATTAATAACAATGAGATATCATCAATTATATACTTAAAATAATAAATATAGCTATTACATAAATTTTAATAATACTATACATATATATAGTGAAGCAAATAAACATACTTTTTACTAAAATTTAAGATAATAAATAACACATGATTCTCTATATACATTAAGTAAAAATAAGATTTTAAGAAGAAAGTGGAATATTATATAACTTACTAATTAACTGTTAATAAATTATCGATAGGGTTCATTTAAAATGAGATTAGATATTAAATAAACAATCAATTTATTTTAAAATAATATCAATTTATTATTAATGTTATATTTTAAAACTAATACTACCTACATAGTATAATCTTAATTAGCGCTTTATTTCTAAATATGCAAAAAATTTAATGAGTTCTATAATATCACTCATACTACAATATTACATTGTAAGTAATTTATTCTATTTTATAATATCAATATTAATAAATATAAAATTAATTTAATCTGAATTAATATCATTAATACTATTATTAATGAGTGTATATAAAATACAACTGTATTGACAAATAAAATAAAAACTATCTATCTATAATAGAAATTATTTTTAGTTAATATAGTTAGTTACTCATAAAACAATTGCCACCCTATATATACATATATCAAATAAATAAATTTAATACTTTAAAAGATACTAACAAATAACGATACTAGATAATAAATAATATATATTATACTTAATAATGCCAATTATCATTTCAATACATTTAACATTTATTAATATATAATACATATACTACATAAGATAGAAATTATCTTCAGCAATATATGTAAATTTTATATTAAAATATATAAAATATATAAATATTTCAATATTAAATATCACACATTATAGTGTATAACTCATGACAATATATTTATTTATAATCAAGGTTATTGACTACTTAAAATAACCTATACCGCATCAGTAGTATAATTAAAATATCTACTATTATAGATAATAGATAATAAATCTAGATATTTTTCACTATTAAAGATTAGAACTAAAATTAGTGGCTATAAAAATTATTATGATAAGTTTACTTTTACTAATTATTTGGTACTACTACCTTAGTATACAACATAAACTACAATATTTAGACAAACATGTAAAAATATTATCATTTAAATATAATACTTATAATTAAATTAATATATAAATTTTACATACCTTGTTAGATCATAAATAACAAATAGAACTTATTGACACTTACTAAAATATTTTAATAATATACTCTTAAAACAATATAGTTAAAAAGTAGTTATATTTGAAATATATTTAATAACTTATTACACTTTACGTATAAATTATTAAAAATAAAATATTTGTTAAAATAGAATAAAATATTTCACCATAACAACTAAAGTTAATAAAATATCTATCTCATTATAAATGAGAAAGATATTGATAATATTATTATTTATATTGATATTTAACGCATTATCTACAATAACACAATATTCTATATAACTATATTAGTAATAAAATTATACTTACTGATATTTTCTAGAAAATAAATAAATATTATTTATAATATTATATCCACTTACCAATTTCAATTAATAACTTAAAATAAAATAATAATTAATTATTATACATTATTATTTTAGCATAATGATAATTTACCTAAAAATAAAATAACTCTGAAGGTATACTGAATAATAAATTATCTATAAATTTATTTTATAAATTAAATTATCGTGCTATTATAAATAAAAAATATATCACTAATAATATATATTCTAAATTAATCATTATACTTTAATAAGTATTTCTTTTCTATAAAAAATTAGAAAAATTATTATTATCATCATATATTTTATGAAATTTAACACCTTAGCGATACATAACTAAAATGTGAAATACTTTATTAATTAGCTACATTATAATTAATTAATAACTTTTTATAATAATATATTATATAAGAAGTACTATTTCTATTGACTTACTCATACCTTGCAATATCAAATACGATACTATCGTTCTGCATCAATAACTAACTAAATAGCCTTATATAGAGACAATATTGATTATTTTATAAAAACATATTAACTACAAATAATATAAATAATTATAAATTATACAAATAAATAAAATAAAGCTCTACTGATATTATTTATACTTAATATTTTGATTAGGTGCCATAGATTATTATTGCTATTAACTAATTTATAAAATAATTATCTACCATTTTTAATAATTTATATCGTAATATATTGATACATACTATTATATTAATACAATAAATATTCAATGCTTTGTAGTGTTATGCATCAATGCAAATAAAATATATATTTTAGAAATATATAATACTAATATATTAGGAATAATAGATATAATCTAAACATAAGATTATAAAATAATATATATTAGTTAAAAGATTATCATTTTATATTTTAAATTTATCGCTTAATACGTTATTACAAGACATATAATTTTATAATCAGTTACAAAATTAACATTATATTTTTTTAATCTATAATTAAAAATTAATATATTTTATAAAATATTACTTCAGAATGTAATCTCTATTATTAAGAAAATTACTCTCTATCATAATAGAGATATTTCTTAGTTATTTATTATGTAAGAATGTATACATATTGAAGCAAGAGCTATATACTGAATATAGTTGTATAACTTAGATAACATTATCTCTTATCTTCTAAGTTATTTTTTAAAAAAATATATAAAATCTATATTTAATAAATAGATATAGTAGATACTACATTAGTAATGTACTAATAGCTAATATTAGTATTATGATATATTAAAATATATTTTATTTTTATCACTAAATATAAGCATGTTAAATAACATGATAAATATAGTAAAAAATAAATTTTTTTTCTATATATCAGTGTATCACTTAATATTATATAAAAATATAATATTAAGTATAGCAATTCATTATTTTACAAATTTACTCATTATTATTATAATAAATATAGTTTTATCTAATGATTAGATGATAGCTATAAATATATATTATTTTATAGATTATATTACCAACACTTTATTACTATAATGCGCATTTTTTTACTTCGTAAAATCTTTTATTATTTACTTAAAGCATTAAATTCATAAACTTACAGGGTCACTAAATGCGTTTAAAATGTTTCATTTTATGATTATCATCGTATTTTATATCGAGCTTATTTTTCGTATTTCTACAGATTAAAAATAGATAATTTATGAAATAAATTCTTATATAGTTAAATTAAGTATATAATACTTAAAAAATTTATATAATTTTATGTATTCTTAAAAATAATATTTATTCTACGTATATCACTTTTGCTAATAATGTAATTATAAGTGTTAACATATTAATCATTTTTATAAAGGATAATAATTTTGAATAAGAATAATTACAATTATCATGTAACTCGTTTTATAACTAGTGCAATCAATATTCATTATCTGCCAGAAGATATAGGTTTTGAGATTGCCTTTGTTGGTCGCTCTAATGCCGGTAAATCTAGCGCATTAAACGCCTTAACTAATCAAAAAAATTTAGCCCGCATTAGTAAAACTCCTGGACGAACCCAGTTTTTTAACCTATTTGAGGTTACAGGTAATCATCGCTTAATTGACTTACCGGGCTATGGGTACGCTAAAGCCCCAGAGGCAATAAAATATAAATGGCAACAAGCACTAAATGAATATTTACAAAAACGCAATTGTCTAAAAGGATTAGTAATGCTAGTAGATATTCGTCACCCATTAAAAGAACTTGATAAACGCATGCTAATGTTAGCGACAGAGCTTAATAAACCAACCTTAATGTTACTGACGAAGGCTGACAAACTCGCCTTTAGCACATGTAAAGCTAAGCTTTATATTATGCAAAAAAATGTACTACCATTTATAAATGATATTCAAATTGAAATATTTTCCGCAACGCAAAAAATTGGTGTAGATAAACTAAAAAAAAACTTAATATTTGGTTTAATGATAGCTCGTCATCAGTACTAAGTATACTATAAAACTAGTGCTCACTTTTAGGGTGTAATTATAGTTATTTAGAAACACTAAATCATAAATGATAAAAATTAACTAATACTTTTGCATAATTTTATAACAAAATATATATTTTTATGTTAATTAAAATCATTAATATTCAAATTAATTAATTTAGTATAAAAAATATTTTCTATTTATTAAGATAATTTATTCATCAATAATAAATATTAATGTGCTTCATCCCAGTTAATACCGATACCTATATCTACCTTAAGTGGTACAGTTAGCTTTATACTATTTTCCATTAGCTGACAAATACGCTGAGTAGATACGTCAAGCACTGATTCGTGTACGTCAAATACTAATTCATCATGTACTTGTATAATCATATGCACTAATGGTTGCGTTTGTTCCTGTATCCAAGCATCAATTTTAATCATTGCTCGCTTTATGATGTCTGCGGCAGTACCTTGCATTGGGGCGTTGATTGCTGCACGCTCTGCAGCTTTACGACGTATGTAATTACTAGAAAGAATGTCAGGTAGATATAATCTACGACCCTCTAAGGTAGTTACGTATCCTTGTTGAGAGGCTTGTCTACGAGTACGTTCCATATAATCCAGTACTCCAGGATAACGTTTAAAATAACGATTAATATAATACTGGGCTTCGCTATTTGGAATGTTAAGCTGACGAGCGAGACCAAAGGCACTCATACCATATATTAACCCAAAATTAATTACCTTGGCCCTACGGCGTTGCTCATTAGCTACTTTATCTAAAGATATGCCAAATATTTCTGCTGCTGTAGCACGATGAATATCTTTAACTTCAGCAAATGCTTTAAGTAATTCTGGGTCTTTTGATAAATGAGCCATGACACGCAATTCAATTTGCGAATAGTCTGCAGCAACGATTCGATATCCTTCGGGGGTAATAAAGGCTTGACGAATACGACGACCTTCATGATTACGCACTGGAATATTTTGTAAATTAGGATTACTAGAAGAAAGACGACCTGTAGATGTTATCGCTTGATGGTAAGAGGTATGTATTCGGCCACTCAATGGATTAATCATAAGAGATAACTTATCAGTATAGGTAGTTTTTAATTTTGCTAAACCACGATACTCTAGAATTATTTTAGGTAATGGATAATGTAATGCTAGCTTAACTAGAACTTCCTCATTGGTTGATGGTACTCCACCTGGAGTTTTTTTTAGAACTGGTAGATTTTGTTTTTTATAAAGAATAGCTTGTAGTTGTTTAGGTGATGAAAGATTAAATCTTTCTCCTGCTAATTCATATGCTTGACTCTGCAATTTATCTAATCGCTTAGTTAACTCCTGAGAGTGAATTGATAAAATATCCGAATCAATCAAAACACCAGTGCGTTCGATATGTGATAAGACTGATATTAATGGTATATCAATCTCATTGAATAGCTTCAGTAATTCCGATTTTTGTTGTAGTTGCGGCCACATTAATAAATGTAACTGTAATATAATGTCAACTTCTTCTGCTTTAGAAGTTATTTTATGTATTAATGCGCTATGATTAAATGTTGATTTAATTTTACCCTTTTTAATTTTTTCTTCAAAAGATATAAATTGTTGATGAGTTAAATAACGATTAGCTAAACTAGCTATATCATAATGATTACCAATACTATCTAATACGTAAGATTCTAGTGTAATATCATAAGCAATACCACGTAAGTTAATACCATAACGAGCTAATACGCTCATATTAAATTTTAGGTTTTGCCCAACTTTTAAAATTTTTTCATCTTCTAAGAGCGTCTTCAGACTTGCCAGTATTGAGACGCGATCTAACTGTGTTGATTCATCTACATCATTATGTACTATTGGTAAATAAGCAGCATTGCCCGGTGCTATAGCAAATGATAAACTAATTACATTAGCGCTAAATATATCTAATTTATCTGTTTGCATATTAAAAGCAAATACATTCACTTTTTTTAATCTTCGTAGCCAATCATTTAAAACATCTTTATCAGAAATAATGATATAGCCAGTTTTGGGTGATATAACTTCTAACTTTGCAATACTAGACACTTTTACTTTTAGGTTCTTTTTACTTGCTAACCAAGTAGAACCTTTTAAATCCGCTAACCAACTCTTAAATTCAAAACGTACAAATAACTGATGTAATGTATTAATATCTGGCGTAAATAACTTAAGGTCAGCGTAGGTAACATTTAATGTTACATCAGTTTTAATTTTTGCTAATTTATAGGAAAGATAGGCTATTTTCTTATACTGTTTTAACTTTTCTGCTGTAGTTTTTGCACCACGAAAGCTCAGCTTAGTTATGTTATCTAAATTATTATACAATACATCTAAACCACCAAAAGTCATTAATAAAGTCTGTGCAGTTTTTTTACCAATCCCTGGAACCCCAGGGATATTATCTGAAGTATCACCTACTAGCGCTAGTAAATCAATTATTAGCTTTGGAGGAACACCATATTTTTTGAACACTTCTTGAGGACCAAATTCAATATTATTAATAGTATTAATTATAGTAATTTTTGATGTGACTAATTGTGTCATATCTTTATCTCCAGTCATAATAAGCACTGAATGGTTAGATATTTCAGCGTCTATAGCTAGTGTACCAATAACATCATCAGCCTCAACACCAGGTATTACTAATAATGGTAACCCCATAGCTGTAATAATTTGATACAGCGGTTCAATTTGTACACGTAAATCATCAGGCATTGGTGGACGATGTTCTTTGTACTTAACAAAAAGATCATCACGAAAGGTTTTTCCTTTAGCATCAAATACTACTGCAATATGACTAGGTTTGTATGCTTGTAGTAAGCGACGTAGCATATTTAAAACACCATATATTGCTCCAATCGGTTCGCCGGCCGAGTTATGTAATGACGGGAGAGCGTAATAAGCACGATAAAGGTAGGAAGATCCATCAACTAAGATTAATGATTTTTCTGTAATTTGAGACATTATGCTTCTTTATAATAAAAAATATAGATTTTTATTTGTTATGAATAATAATTTATGATTAGTTATTAATAATTAATCATAAAATTACATATATTATGAATTAAAATTATGTAATAAAACTTAATAAAATTTAATATTATTTCTGTAGAGAAATTTTCTATACAGAACTAAAGATTATAGCTATTCATAGCATAGTATGGAACATAAGTGAAATACATTAATTAAATTAATTATCTTTTATTGCATGATAAATACAATAAAAGATAAGCTAAATATAGATATTATTAACATATTTATATATTTATTATTTTAATATAAAATACATAATTTATATAAAGACAAAAATAATCATTTTCTATCATAAAATCTCTAATACTATAGTTGCTTCTTTTAGGGATATCACTCAATGTGCAATACAGATACATCTGCACAAAAAATCTACAGCATTTATTTTATTTACTCTGATTGTTGGCTAAGAAATTTTACTACATCAGAAAACTGTTGAACATAAACATCCATTGAACTACTATCTAGCCCATTATTTTTTATCATATATTTTCCATTAACAAACACTGCTGGAACGCTATTTAAGTGTAAATTTTCTGCAGCTTGCTCCTGTTGAAGCACTAAATATTTTACCACAAAGCTATTTAAAGCAGCGTCATAATCTACTGCATTTACACCTGCTTTTATAAAAATATTACGAATATCATCAGGAGTTTTTACTACTTGGGTTTTCTGTATTGTTTCAAACATTAATGGGCTAACCTTATCCTCTACACTTAAGGCGATTGCCACGGCCCAAGCTTGCGTTAGTGGTTTACCTAGCGAACCCAAAAAATTAACATGGTATCTAGTAATTTTAGTGTTAGCAGGAAGCATTTTTTTGATATTATCAGACAATTGATAAACTTGCTCAAACTGATAGCAATGTGAACAATAAAAAGAAAAAAACTCTAATATTTGCGGGTTACTAGTCAGTGGCTTATCCAGAGATATATACTGATTACCCTCACTGAATTGCAATGCCATTACATTAAATACTATTGTTATATTTAGAAAAATTAACCATATTTTTTTCATAATACTAAACTCTCCATTACTTTAAAACTTTAATAAATTACCTTAATTATTAGAAATATTTTTATAACATTTTAATATATTTAGTTAACATCCAGAGCATCCTTATTTAAGGTAATCCGATATCAGATGAAGTAAGCTGCAAAAAGCTTTATAAAAAACTAAATAACAGCGCATAATAATTCAAGTTCAATAATATTATCATATTGCTATATATATTTTTTAAAAAATTATAAACTAATGAATTATATTCATATCTATCAGTTAAGGTTAAAATATAAAAATAAACTATATAACTTTAATTAATTTAATCATAAATAATTAATAGTCATGTACAATAAAGTAAGTTGCTTAAAATAAAATGAATAAAGATATATATTTATACCCATCAATAACATCAAATAACTTATATTCTAACCATTACGCTGACACATACCTATTATTACCCAAAGATTGAACGATCTTATACTGATGTTTAAGTTAAATATATTATAATTGTAATTAGAATGTAATTATGATTAAGGCCCTAAACTTAACCATTGATTAACTTAAGCTTATAAATTACTTAAATTGTTAATATATACTTTAAAATTTGCTATATATATTACTTAAATACTTTTTATCTTAAGATTTAATCTTAACTTTATCAAGACTAAGGAAAAACAACATAAACTAGCTTTATCAGCGATATATTGAGTTAAAAATTATGTACTAAAAGATATTTTTAACGAAAAAACAATATTTTTCAAAATCTTATTAATTATTGTAAATTAAGCTAAAACCTATTATAGTGATAATACTTCCAATGTTTGAAAACCAAATTTTTTTTAAAATATGTGATAATGCATTAGTATTTTTATCTCGTACCATGCAATACGCTCGATTATCCTCTTGAGTTAATAATAAATTTTTCTGTGTTGAAACAACCCAAGCAGTACGATTAGCAATGGCAGTGCCGGAATCTACTAACTTAGTACCTTTAGGTAACACAAGCGTTAATTCATTTTTTAATAGCGGGAAATGAGTACAGCCTAGCACAACAGTATCTGGAGGCTCTTTCATATTTAACCAAGGATTAAGAATTTTCTTTAACATCGTTAAAGATACAATCTTGCCATATAACTTAGCTTCTACTAATTCTACTAATTTAGCAGAACCTAACAATTCCATTTTGCAATTAATTGCAAAGTGTGAAATTAATTTTTGTGTATAATTGGATTGAATAGTGCAACGAGTAGCTAATAAGCCAATAACGCCATTAGTAGTCATTTGTACTGCTGGTTTTATAGCAGGCACAACGCCTATAATTGGAAAACTAAAATATTGACGTAATACTGATAAAGAAACAGTACTAGCAGTATTACATGCAATAATCACTATTACCTCAGGATGACGTTGTTGAATCGTACTAATAATATCTAAAACACGCGTCAGAATAAAATCTTCAGATTTTTCACCATAAGGAAATGCTAAATTATCAATAAGATATATATAATGAAGATTAGGTAAAAGTTGCTTAACTGCCTGATATATAGATAATCCTCCCACTCCGGAATCAAAAATTAATATAGTTGATCGAGGAATTATATAACTATTAGAGAGCATTTTTGATAGTGAAGTAGTATTCATTGTACTATACAAAATAGCCATTAGCCATCTCATAATTTATGTTAAATAAATTTAAATTATACTACTAATTACTATATTTAATACAACAATATACAAAGTAATAATACGTTACCTATTAATTATAGCTAGCACTCACTTTTTAGGGGTAACCTTCAAATTAATTTTTAATACATAATAAATTCATAATAGTCCATGATTTATCTTATTTCTATACAGAAAAAAAACAAAAAAATAAAATTTATTAGTTAATATTTTAAAATATATACTGAGCTACTATTTTCTATAAAAATATAATTCTTACGTCAGATAACTTATTAATTAAAAATTATAATGATGAACTAGTAGAAAAAATAAAAAAGCTAAATACTTTATTCATACCACTTACAGCTCCATAATATTAGGTATTTTGATTACTAAAATTTATTACCGTATATGTCATGAATTTCGTATTCAGTTTGATATATATTAGATATACTGTATTATATTTAATCAGTAGAATAAATATCTATTGTGTATTGATTAATTTTTAGCTATTAATAAGTTAATGATTTGTGTAATGACATTGCTAAGTGAGAATATTGAACTTAACTTAGTATTACGTCATAAACTATTTTAGATAAATTATCTATTAACATAATAAAATTACTGAATCTATGTTATATTATTAAAATATAAATTTAACTTAGAAAAAACCAACAAAAATAACTGCTGAATAAGTTATATCCTTAATATTTTCACTGATAATTTATTTATAGTGAATCAAACATATAGATGTTACTCAATCAAAACTTTGTCGATAAGATTCTATCAATAGTAGAACGTAAAATTATTTACCGACAAGTAGAAAATTACTCTATTCAACTTAATATAATTATTAATATAAAAATGCTAGAGTAAATATTAACAAACATTACAGACATACAAAGTAATATTCTAGGGCTATATTATATTAACTAGTGATTGTTCGATTATATTAACAAATAATTTTGAATATATCTTAACCATCAAAATAAATAAATCTTCTGCTGTAACATCTATTTTATACATCTTATATAACTTTTAAAATATTATACGCAAATTTTGCGATTTTATAAAATACATACCAGCTTAAATATTTAATATTATTTGATAAATGTCCATATACATATCACATATAATATGTTGCGTTACTAGCTCAAGAAATCAATTAAAAAATGATTATAAATGTTTTACTTTATCACTAATACATTAATGATTTATATATAATATTAAGTAAGAATAAAACACAAAAGATATAGTAATATAATAAAATATATAGATAAGTACGGTATAGGTCATCTCATGATAAATAAGTAAAATATATAGCATTATAAATAATTATACGTTAATAATGTAACATTAAATTATAATTATAAATCTATTGATTTTATATATTATTGAAAATCTGGCAATATACATAATATACGATTAATAGTTTTAGTAATAAAATAATAATATATATAATTTTACTAAATAACAGTTTAGTATTTATTAAGTGAATACAATTAATATTAATTAAGTCATATAATATTACGTAATGTAAGAAAAGTTAATTTAAGTAATAACGTATTAATATTGCTACCTAATTCTTTCATTGTTTTTTAGATTTATGTTTAGATATTAATCTAAGAACATTTTTCTTGTTCTCTTCGATGTCAATAATAAACTCCTTGAGACATAATTAGTAATTGTAATATTAATCGTGCTTTTAATTGTTGTCTTTGTTCAGTATCAATATCTAATGCTTCTGCACCAACGCTAAATACAATAATTACCATAGCTTCTGCTTGCGCTTTAGTAAAACTATGCGGCATATCGTTTTTTAACTCTAGATAATCTGTAAATTCAGCAATAAAATATTAAATCTCGCGCGCTACTGCAGCGCGAAAGATAGGGGAGGTGCCGAAGCGTTCACGCAATAATAAGTGAAATGCATTAGGATTGTTACCGATAAACGCCATAAAAATAGAGACAGAGGTAATGATCAAACTGTTACCATTAACTATAGGCTGACGCACTTGACGTATTAGCTGAGGTAACATTAACCCACTTTCATCAACTATATTTAATCCTAACTCATCTACGTCACAAAAATGACAATAGAGCGAAATGGGTACAATCCCAGCTTCACGCGAGACTTTTCGCAAACTTAGACTAACAAAACTACGCTCAGCACTCAGTTGGCTAAACGCAGCTTCGATTAAAGATCGACGTGTCCGCTCTTTTTATTGTGCTCTGACGCCTATAATATATCTAGAGTAAATTTAATTTTACTAGTTTAGCGCCTTAATATTAATAATATAACACATATTACTATAATAATAGATTATTGTAAGTAGTCATAGTACTTACTGAAACTAATTCTAGTTTATCTTAAAATATTATAATTACTACATAATATATTAATACCAATACAATATCATTATTGTTTATTTAGCTATTAATAATAAATATATATCTATATATTTTATAAGATAAAACTTTTATATAGTTATTATATATACATAATTACCTATATTAAGAGTATAACTAGAAAACTAATTTTATTAGACTTGTGTATTACCTAGATTTAATATTATATATGTAAATAAAAAAATAAGTTATCATGCGTTTATTTATTGTTTTAAAACTATCTATCATTTATATTAATTATTTTATATACTACGGCTTAACCATCATGCTAATGATATATTAATATTAATTAATTTTTAAACACCATTTATACTATTTAGTAATACCTAATACTTAGATTATGGATTTTTAAAGCCATTTGATTTTATTTATCAAAATTATCATGAATGCAATAATAATTAATAAAAAAGTATAAGTATTTATATAATATTACTTAAAATATTAATTTTTATTAAGTAAAAACTAACACACAAAATAATACCAACCAGTAGTAATTATTAAAATTAATACTCTCTCATTGTATTTTATATTATGGACCTAGTGATATATAGTGAATCACTCATATAGTATATATTTATAATTTTAGTAATGTATTATGAAGATTATAATTAAAATTCTATACTTATAGCAATCCTTTTTTGAAAAACTTACAATATATAACGCTAACTCAAAATATACTTAATATATATAATATCGCTATAAAAGATGTAATTATTTTTTATATGAAATGAAGAAATAGAGGTAATAGCGTCTATATTATTTATTAATTATAACTATTAATACATAATTTTATTATGTTATGTTATTCATATAAATAATATTAAAAATCATTAGTTATTCCTATAATATACTTAATAGTATCATGTTACTAGTGGTGTTAGCATATTGCTTAGTCATCATGTTTATAATTAAAATACATAGAAATTATACATTAACATATCTATAATAATTCAAAAATTTATTCAGCATATATTAATAAAGTATTAAAAGCTGAGTGGCGTGAATATTACTTTTATCATGATATTTAATATATACTAATATAATTATATTATCTTTTTAATAAAAGACTAGAAATATATAAATTAATATACTCTTGTTATTTTATAAAAATTTAATCTTCTGAATATTACTCATAGCGTTAGATATAATCTATTTGTAAAGGGTAATATATAAAAAATATTATCGTGTATACTTTATTGTTTTAATCATATTTTTTATAAGAATAGCAATATTTTTACTAGCATAAATACAGAATATTGCTATTTATCAACTGTTGTATATATTATTTAATCATTAGGGTTTATAAACATTTTAAAATATACGTTAATATTTATTTTAACTAAAATATAATGTTAATAGTTTTCTTGTTTTCTTGTTTTCTTGTTTTCTTGTTTTTTTGTTTTCTTGTTTTCTTGTTTTCTTGTTTTCTTGTTTTCTTGTTTTCTTGAGTATAAATTATATAACACTATATATTTCTATAATCGCCTATAGTATTACTAAAGTAAGTTTTAACTTATTTAATAATGTTCTAATTTATCTATATAGCTTTTGGACATTACCTGATATGTTATTATTTTTGTTTCTTTATCTAATTTATATTATAATACTATAAGGTCTATTATAAAATTAATTAGCAATTTCTGATTTGATTAGAGAGTTAATTTTATCTAAAATATATAACTAATCTGTATACTTTTTAATATATTAAATAATAATAGGTAAACGCTAAAGGTAATTTAAAATAAATTTTCTAATTTTATTTTTATAAAATAATTTTTATTATATGCATACATATAATTTTATTAATACTAAATGATTAGTTGATTTTTAACATTCGTTGATATTTTTTGTAAACACTTGTAAATTACAAATATATAATTATATAATGAATATTATTGATTTAGAGTGCTTCATTGCCTTCAATAAGTGTCGGCACTTGACGTATTGCTAATTTATGTAATGTTAGCTAACCTGCACTCAATGTGCAATCTCATAAATTTAGAGATAAACTCAATATAACATTACTAGTACGTACTAGTTATATAATATTTTTATAAAAAAGATGCTCATTGGAACAAGTTTGTAATCCATTACGCAACGTGAAAGCAACAAGAGAGTTAACTAGTTCACTAGCTAATACTATTTTAAATTTTCTAGATTTTGATGTAACATTAAACTTTTAACTTTATTTTCTGATACAAATTATCCCAATATTACAGAATATATCCTAAATATATTATAGATATGATTATTACTATTTTTTGTTATTATAAATTAACTTAATTAACTAAGCGACTAGTTGATTTAGATAATCATTTATAATGATATTACTATTAATACCTATTATAATTTCTTCCTATTTTATACTTTAATAAAAATAATTTATTTTTTAAATAATTTTATAAATTTTACTAAATAATAATATTTTTAATAATTTATTCTATAGTATGTATTCAGTACTGTTTTTTGGCATAACTTAGATAGTTATTAATTTTTATTTTTATAAATAAGGTATTATATATATTAATACTCATATTAATCTCAAAATTAAGAAACAATTACAATGGATGACCTGTAATAGTTTGTCTTCATTATAATTGAATAACAATTAATTCATAAAATGTGGCATTGTGCAAGTTTATACTATAATAAATATTATATGTAAAATGATTATTTAATGTGTAGCTATTTTTAAAATTAATATACTTTATTGAGTAAAAATTGGTTCTATTATTAACTTAAGTCTAATTATTTTATAATTAAATGTATCAAACTATTAATATAAGATATATCTAGTGTATTAATACTATTTATTATCATCATTGTAATACTGATTATATCAATAGCTAGTGGATATTATATATTAATATGTTAGTAAATGTACTTTAAATATATACCTATTAAAATTATTTATTTTTAATATTACATATTATATCTATAAGGGTAGAAAATAAATTATTGTAAAATAATTAAATATTAGCAATATTAGAAATATTAGTTTTTAACTTTATTGTATTGATTTTTATAATAAGTATAATTAAAGCAATTTTATATCTATTTATTCATAATTAGTATATTTTATAACATTAAAATGTTATAAAGTATTATAAAATATTTATTTTGTCTACTATTAATCAATTTTATTTAATATTATTAGTATATTTTTTATTATCAATTAATATGACTACGTTGTTATAAAACATTTTAATAATATTATATTTAGGTTTACTGATACCTTATAAATTAAGATAGATGTAAAAATATAAGTTTATAAATATATAAGTTTTTATTCAATCTTATAAGTTACATATAAAATTTAATAACTTATTAAACTAATTATATATTTTTATATATAATTAATCAAAAAAATATTATTTATTTTTAAGTAAGTATACAGGGTAAGTAAAATAAATAAAAGACCCATACTTTTTTGTGTTAATTTTTATTATAAATAAGAACTTTATTAATTAATAATAATGAAATTACAGTATGATATTACATCATATTATAATCTATTTTTGCTAATTATAAAAGACAGATAAAAATATTTTCAAATAGTGTCATTAACTTATACTTACCTTACTTGAGATAAGATATTACGGTGAAGTAGTTTAGTCAAGTAAGTACGCAAAGTAATATAATTAATGCTCTATAGAATATAGAGCAGAACACTTGTTCTAAAAAATTTTTAGTGGTTAATTAAAAATTTTATAGGTTATTTTACCTATATATTAGAGATTTATAAATATTAAGTACTTATTATTTAGTTTTAATGAAGATATGAACATTTGAATAATAAGAAATTTAATAATATTAACTATATGTTATACTAGCATGGTTGCAAAAATAAATATTATGGTATATATAAAATATTTAATACATTCACTTTAATAATAATTATATAGAAAGTACTAAAGTTATTGCAATATTAAGAAAAATTTAATTTTCATCTTTATTGATTAGTAAATATAAATAGTATGCAATAAAGTATACTAGATACATATCTGTTAGTGTAAAAATATAGGGTTTAAATAAATACCTTATTTTATGAATAGAAGTAGGATTAATTAAAGTATATAATTACATTGATAAAATTGTTTTGTCGTGACTACATATAAATTTAGTATACTTAATCAAGTGTATAGTAATTATTGAGATCTTGTCACTAATCTTTAATTATTTTATATATTTTTTTATAATTGATTAACTTAAATTAGATTCTTATTTTAAACTTTAATTTGGTTATTAGTAAAAGCTAATAAAATATATTATAGATAATAAGATACAGTGCACCATAGTAATGATGATTTAATAAAAAGATATATAATATAATCAGTAGTAATATTGTATATTTTATATTTTATATTAATATAATTAAATAGTTGCTTTTTATCATCATCTAAAACAGCAATAAATATATTTTTTAGTATTTTAAAAAACATCTATTATCTTTATATATCATAACTATCAGTCATGAATTAATTTTAAGCGGAGATAATGCTAGATAGGTGTATACTTATAGTATAATTTATTTAGTATATAAACGCTATACCTCAATACTAAGATGCGGCGATATTATTTGATTTTAATGATACTAATGATAGTTATTTAATTAATTGCATTATTTAATATCAATTAAAACTAAATAGAAAAATACTGAATTTAGTAATGTAATAAATTTATTATTTAAAATAAAAATAGTCCATTAGACATAGAGGATATTTATCAATATTTAAATAAAATTAATAATCATAAAGTAAATAATTTACATATTATTAAATATAATAGTTACTTATATCTATTAAGGTAGATTATCTCTTCGATTCACATAGGCACTAAAAATATAGTATCATATTAAATTTCATTCTGTATACTAATAAAGTATTAGTATATAAAATAATCTAAATATATTTACATTATTATAGACAAGTTTTTATATATACTGGAAATAGATAGAATCGGTTATTAACGCACACAATACTCTATTTTAAAAAAAATAATATTATTAATAATAATACTATAATAAAATAATTATATTAATAATAACTATTATATCTATATGAATGTTAAGTGTATATCAATATTATTGATCATGATAATGTATTATATTTAGATATAAATATCACCATAGTATTAATTATAATAATTATATTATTATAAAATATAATACAATTAAATAAATATCTTACTTAATATTACTAATAATTATGAAGATACTAAAACATATTAAAATAACTATTAAATACAAATGATTTAATTAGCGAGTTAATTGTTACTGCCTATATACCTTTTAATTATATCATTACTCAATCATAATTGAAGTAATATAAATATATATTTTATTAGTTATTTAAGTTAAATATGTTGTCAATATATAAATTATTTAAGTTTAGTTTATTTATACTATATTGTAGTAAAGAATTTTTTTATTTTTCAGAAAGAGGTATCTATCTTATTTATTTTAATAAAAATATAAACAGTAATCTCTTATAAATAAAAAATATTATCTATTATGAATAGATAGTTTAAAGTATAAATAACATCATACATAAATTATATATTTAATTTTGATCTATAATTTTTTTTTAAATAAAATTAAATATAAAATATATATGATAATAAGTTAATTTAAGTTAAATAATTAGTATTGCGGATATCTCAATAAGCTCCAATTATTAATTTAAAAATATTTTTTAATAATATTAAATATTAAGTATTAAGTATTAAATATTATAAAAGTAGTAATGATTATATAACTTAGTTGAGTATATAATATATAAAATAAAATTGCTAATATTATATGCTAGATGTTATTATATGATATTTTTATCTTTATTTATATAATTTATTACTTATAAAGACAGTATTTTAATATAAAAATCTAATATTTAATACAATATAAATTGTAGATACTTAATAATATTTTATTATAATATTTAATAAATATATTAATATTATCACTAAATCTATTTAAGTATATTTAAGGTAATATTCAATATGTTTGTTATTTTTATAACAGATGTACGTTAAGCGTTTATTATTACCAATGTAATTTAAAATTACATCTGAATTATATATAATAAACTATTTTATTAAATTTTATAGTATTAAAAACTAATACATATTGATTATATTAATTTGATTAAAAATTATTAGTTTTAATTAAAGTAGTAACTTTGAGTTGATTTGTATTTAAATATCACTAATCATTAGACTTAATTTCATCATTATAGTATATGTTTTATAATTATAATTTATAAAAATAATTTTCTTACAGTACTATATTTTCATTTAATACTAATGCTAAGAGTGCTTGGCGAGCCCATATGCCATTACTAGCCTGTTGAAAATAGTAAGCATATGGAGTTTTATCTACTTCAGTATTAATTTCATCAAGACGTGGTAGCGGATGTAATACTTTTAGGTTATCACGTGCACCAATTAGATCTTTTGATCGTAATATAAAATGAGTTTTTATATGAGCGTATTCTGAGCGATTAAGACGTTCCTTTTGTATCCGAGTAATATAAAGAATATCTAATTCTGGTATAATCTCCTTAATATTGCTATGTAAAAAATATTGAATACCTCGTTTAGTTAACATTTTCAGAATATAACTTGGCATCATTAGTTCATCGGGTGCAATAAAATAAAAACAATTACCCTTAAATTTTGCTAATGCTTGAGTTAATGAGTGTACAGTGCGGCCATATTTTAAATCACCAATCATAGCAATATTAATTGTATCTAGTCGACCTTGAGTTTCTTGTAGGGTAAATAAATCAAGTAATGTCTGGGTTGGGTGCTGATTAGATCCATCTCCAGCATTGAGTACCGGAGTATCTCCAGATGATTTTGATGCTATAAGAGCTGCACCTACTTGTGAGTGGCGAATTACTATAGCATCTACATAAGTACTAATTACTGAGATTGTATCAGCAAGACTTTCTCCTTTTTTACCTAATGATGTATTATTTCCATCCACAAAACCAATAACAGATGCTCCGAGACGGTGTATTGCGGTTTCGAATGATAAACGGGTTCTAGTAGATGCTTACAAAAAAACAACTAGCAATTACTTTGTGCTTTAATAATTCTGGTTGTGGGCGAGCCTTCAGACTAGTTGCAGTGCGTAATATTAATTCTAGATCTTTATAATTAAGATTATTAATAGAGATGATATGTTTATGATACAACGAATTAATCATTTTCATTACCTCAACATATTAAGATAATTCCACTCCGAACGCCGGGGTATCATTAGATGAACAAAGTATAACTTAACGAGGGATAATAATAATTATTTTTCATATTTCTTATTTGCTATAAGAAATATTATATATACTTATTACTAATAAAGCACCAAAATATTAATTTTTTTAAAATATAAAAAATGAATATTTTTATATTTTACTTATAGATTTTATCTATTGTACTTAATACATAATAATATATTATGTATTTGATAAATTTGTTTTAATTATCATGTATATTATCAGTATAATATTAATACCTAAGTTATAAATTATTAATTGAATTAGCATAAATATGCTTATTTTATAAAAATATCTCTATAAGATTAGTATATACTGCTATTATATTGCGTAATATTGGTCATTTAATTTATTTCGTATAAAAATAATTTAATAATATTTATAACTAATTTATTATTTTATTAATAAAATTGCATAAATGTTTCTAAGTATATATAGTAAAATTATAATAATATTAAGTATGAATAAAATTTCAAAAATATATTATACTTTATATTAGCTAATACTTTTATAATATTATTTTTATTTATTGTTATATTAAATTTTAATAATTTATCCTTAAAGATTATTACCTTTAGGTATTAATAAAACATAATGTATTAAAATAAATATAAATATAAATTTATTTTAATACATTATATAAATATTTCATTCTAATTCCAGAATTAGAATTTTTCTACTTTATTATAAACCAAAAAGAAATAATTATTAAGAAATAATTTTTACACATATAAAAGTAATTTATTTTTTGACTAATAAATATTAATATATGTTGTATCATATATTTTTTATATAAATAAAAAATATAGCTAGAATCATATTTTTAACATTTAAAAATAATTTTTTTTAAAAAAATATTACATTTTAATCTAATATTAATCTAATAATATTATGATTATTTATATTTTATAATATAAATAGTTTATTTATTTGTTTATATTAATTAATATTAATTTTTAATATATTACTTAAAATAATGGATATAAATACCTATAAAAATAGGTAATTTTAAATTATTTATTATTTTATAGTATCCCTATAATGGGGAATATTATACATTACTATTATAGTACCTTAATATAAAGGTAAGCATTTTATATTATTCTGTGATATAAAATAATATAAGTCTTAATATTAGATCTTAAGAAAATATTTTTATTATAATTATTACTTTCATATCATGTTAGAAATTAATTTTAGAATGTTGCTAAAAATTTCTTATGCACTTGTAAAACACCTTTGATGTTGTAAGGTTAAGCCTCATGGCTCATTAGTACTGGTTAGCTCAATGCATCGCTACACTTACACACCCAGCCTATCAACGTCTTCGTCTTAAACGTGCCTTATGTGGATTCATAATCCAAGGGAAGACTAATCTTGAGGCAAGTTTCGCGCTTAGATGCTTTCAGCGCTTATCTTTTCCACACATAGCTACCGGGCAATGCCATTGGCATGACAACCCGAACACCAGCGGTGTGTTCACTCCGGTCCTCTCGTACTAGGAGCAAACCCTCTCAATCTTCCAACGCCCACGACAGATAGGGACCGAACTGTCTCACGACGTTCTAAACCCAGCTCGCGTACCACTTTAAATGGCGAACAGCCATACCCTTGGGACCCTGCTTCAGCCCCAGGATGTGATGAGCCGACATCGAGGTGCCAAACACCGCCGTCGATATGAACTCTTGGGCGGTATTAGCCTGTTATCCCCGGAGTACCTTTTATCCGTTGAGCGATGGCCCTTCCATACAGAACCACCGGATCACTAAGACCTACTTTCGTATCTGCTCGAGCCGTCACTCTCGCAGTTAAGCCAGCTTATGCCTTTGCACTAACCTCACGATGTCTGACCGTGATTAGCTGACCTTTGTACTCCTCCGTTACATTTTAGGAGGAGACCGCCCCAGTCAAACTACCCACCAGACACTGTCCTCACTCCGGTTTACGGAGCAAAGTTAGAACACCAAACATTAAAGGGTGGTATTTCAAGGTCGGCTCCGCACAGACTAGTGTCTGTGTTTCATTGCCTCCCACCTATCCTACACATCAAAGTTTTATGTTCAGTGTCAAGCTATAGTAAAGGTTCACGGGGTCTTTCCGTCTTGCCGCGGGTACACTGCATCTTCACAGCGAGTTCAATTTCACTGAGTCTCGGGTGGAGACAGCCTGGCCATCATTACGCCATTCGTGCAGGTCGGAACTTACCCGACAAGGAATTTCGCTACCTTAGGACCGTTATAGTTACGGCCGCCGTTTACTGGGGCTTCGATCAAGAGCTTCGCATTGCTACTAACCCCATCAATTAACCTTCCAGCACCGGGCAGGCGTCACACCGTATACGTCCACTTTCGTGTTAGCACAGTGCTGTGTTTTTATTAAACAGTTGCAGCCAGCTGGTCTCTGCGACTGACTTCAGCTCCATTCGCTAGGAACTTCACCTACATGTCAGCGTGCCTTCTCCCGAAGTTACGGCACCATTTTGCCTAGTTCCTTCACCCGAGTTCTCTCAAGCGCCTTGGTATGCTCTACCTTACTACCTGTGTCGGTTTGAGGTACGATTAAAGGTGACCTGATGCTTAGAGGCTTTTCCTGGAAGCAGGGCATCAACAGCTTCTGTACCTTAGTACATCGTCATCACATCTCAGAGTTAATGAGTTTCGGATTTGCCTAAAACTCCCCCTACTTGCTTAAACCAGAACAACCGTTCTCTGGCCTGCCTAGCCTTCTTCGTCCCCCCTTCGCAGTCACATTTAGTACAGGAATATTAACCTGTTATCCATCGACTACGCTTTTCAGCCTCGCCTTAGGGGTCGACTCACCCTGCCCCGATTAACGTTGGACAGGAACCCTTAGTATTTCGGCGAGCGGGTTTTTCACCCGCTTTATCGTTACTTATGTCAGCATTCGCACTTCTGATACCTCCAGGATTTTTCACAAAATCCCTTCAACGGCTTACAGAACGCTCCCCTACCCAGCAACTTTTAAGTTGCTGCCGCAGCTTCGGTACATGGTTTAGCCCCGTTACATCTTCCGCGCAGGCTGACTTGACCAGTGAGCTATTACGCTTTCTTTCAATGATGGCTGCTTCTAAGCCAACATCCTGGTTGTCTATGCCCTCCCACATCGTTTCCCACTTAACCATGATTTGGGGACCTTAGCTGGCGGTCTGGGTTGTTTCCCTCTTCACGACGGACGTTAGCACCCGCCGTGTGTCTCCCGTGATAACATTCTTTGGTATTCGTAGTTTGCATCGGGTTGGTAAGCCGGGATGACCCCCTAGCCGAAACAGTGCTCTACCCCCAAAGATGAGTTCACGAGGCGCTACCTAAATAGCTTTCGGGGAGAACCAGCTATCTCCCGGTTTGATTGGCCTTTCACCCCTAACCACAGGTCATCCGCTAATTTTTCAACATTAGTCGGTGCGGTCCTCCAGGTGGAGTTACCCAACTTTCAACCTGCCCATGGCTAGATCACCGGGTTTCGGGTCTATACCTTGCAACTTTTCGCCCAGTTAAGACTCGGTTTCCCTACGGCTCCCTTATTTAGTTAACCTTGCTACAAAATATAAGTCGCTGACCCATTATACAAAAGGTACGCAGTTACACCTAAAAGTGCTCCTACTGCTTGTACGTACACGGTTTCAGGTTCTTTTCACTCCCCTCACCGGGGTTCTTTTCGCCTTTCCCTCACGGTACTGGTTCACTATCGGTCAATCAGGAGTATTTAGCCTTAGAGGATGGTACCCCTATATTCAGACAAGATGTCACATGTCCCGTCTTACTCATTGAACTCACAATTAATATATTTTAATGTACAGGGCTATCACCTTTTATTGCACGACTTTCCAGACGTTTCTACTAATATATTAACTGTTGCAGGTTCTGGGCTGACCCCTGTTCGCTCGCCGCTACTAAGGGGATCTCGGTTGATTTCTTTTCCTCGGGGTACTTAGATGTTTCAGTTCCCCCGGTTCGCCTCGTTAAACTATGTATTTATTTAACGATAGTGTGATTGATCACACTGGGTTTCCCCATTCGGGGATCGCCGGATATAACGGTTCATATCACCTTACCGACGCTTTTCGCAGATTTGCACGCCCTTCATCGCCTCTGATTGCCTAGGCATCCACCGTGTACGCTTAGTTACTTAACCTTACAACTCAAAGGTGTTTCATTTCAAAGTATAAACATTTGATATGCATCATGATGCTTTCAGCTTGTTTTATCTAAGTATTGTCATATAATTCAGAATAATGAGCTGAGCAAGCAATCATATTGTAATTTTTAGCTTATTTCAAATTGTTAAAGAGCATAATCTTACTATGGATTGTAAAAATTTTTAGATTAAAAACATTTATATCAGTTTTATTATCAATAGTACCTAATTATTTAATCATTTTAAAAATTATTACTATATAAAACAAAATATTAGATTTCTTTACTAAAAGTTAGATGACATTTTCTAGTATATTCACATTTATATTTTTAAACAAAATATAAATGTGAATATATTATTTTAATGTAACATTTTTTATCTTACATTATTTTAATTGATTATTGAGATAACTACATTTTGTGATATCTCTTTAATTTATTGTATTAATGAATAAATTGTAAAAAATTATGTATATTTTTTATAAATTTATAGAGATATTGCAATTTTATGCAGTTGGATCATGATTTTTTACATAAAATACTATGATAACTAAAAAAATACTACATATTTTTCTATTAAAAGGATTAAAATATAATCCATGTGTATTTTTCGATTAATTTTTATACAAAATCAATTGCATTAATACATATATATATCACTAAAAATATCATGATTAACTAAAATATATTATTTTAAGTGTTGAATATAAAAAAGTCAAATAATTATTTCAAATTTTTATGTTAAAATTTAGTATTTCACAAAGTATTAATATTATTCTGATTATATAGTATTTTACATAAATTGCAACACTAAATATAAAAATTTTATCATTAATGGTAGTCAATGACTAATGAATATTTACGTAAGATAAAATTATCTATATAAAATTTCTTTTTTTATATTACCATAAATACTAATGTCGGTCATATCAGATTAGCAATAAATTTTGTGAAATTTTGTGTAATTAGTTATATTTCATGTATTTATAATTGATATTTGTTGTTTAATGTGATGGTCTAACTATATACAATGCTTTAAAATACTTATTTATGTTTGTAATATAGCAATTTATAAGTATGAGATTTCTTGTCTTATAAATATTATTACATGTATTTAGGTGGTTTTTGTTATAATATGTTTATAAATCATATTTATGCGTCCTATTGTATAATTTTGTTTTTAATGTAAATTATGTGTAAATTCTATCAATGAACATAGTTTTTTTTAATAAACTTAATGTTGTTTATATCTGATTTTATAGAATATTTAGATGATGATATTTTGATTTTCAAAATTTTTTATATAATTTTAAATATAATACACATTCAATTAATTTACTAGTTTTGAGTAAACATTATTAAAAATTTGATATTCTACGTTCACTAAATTTAGGGCATCATGGTATGCGCAGATAAGAAAAACATAATTGAAATTATGTTTTATACATGATATAATAATTTATTTAATAAATATTTATATTAATTATTAGCATTATATCTCATTGATCACTGTTTTTAATTTTTTTTCTAAAATATTTAGTATATTAATAAAATACTTTAAAATCATATAGTTATACTTTATTTTTTATTAGCACTAGTTATTTAAACTTATCACTATATTTAAATATTAATATTGTGATTTATATACTAATGTTATTAACTTTATTTTTTAAAATGTACCTCATGTAGATTTATTATTTAAGGGAAGACTCATCTTAAGTTAAGTTTCATGTTTATATATTTTTAGTATTGATGTTTTTCATGGATAATTATTGAGCAATATTTTTAGTATGATAATTTGAACATTAGTATTGTGTTTATTTTTATCTTCTTGCATTAGGGTTAAACCTTCTTAATACTTCAATACTAAAGCAGATAGGGATTTGAATTATCTTTTTATGTTCTAAAACTAGTGCTTGTACCATTTTAAATAGCGAATAGCTATGTCATTAGGATTTACTTCAATTTCAGGATGTGATAAGCTAATATTAAGATACCTAACATTATCGTTGATATAGAATTTTCGGCAGTATTATTATGTTATTTTCTTGTTAACTTGTATTTTCTTATCTATATTTTTCCATTAATACCACTGTATTACTGATATTTATTTCATTTTTTTAGGTTAAACTTATCTGATAAGGAATGCATCTATCTTAGGACTTTTATAGTTACGAGCATCATTTACTCGGGCTTTGATCAAGATTTTTTCATTATAGTTAACTTTATCTATTTAAGTTTTAGTAAAAGATATGTATTGTTTTATATATCTTTATTTTTATGTTAGTACAGCGCTATTTTGTTATTATAGGTATGTTTTTATTTTTATTTATAAAATTAATTAATTATCAGTTATTTAAAGTAACTCTATTTATATGATTTGTTTTTTTTATTTAGATAAGTAATTAGGTATTACTTTTTATTTATTAAATTTAATAAATAAATTAAATTTAATATTAATATATTGTTTAGGATATTCATATTTTTTTGTAAAACCATTTAAAGTATTTATTAAAATTTATATTTTAACAAGTGTTACAGTAAATAATATATATTATAAATTGATATTATTTTTCAATATTTTATTAAATTATAGTATGATACTAACGATGTTAAAAATAATATTTTTATATTTTTATATACATTATAATGTTATAATCATAACTTTGATGAAATTTTACTTAAAAAAATTATAAATGTTTTAGTTTAATTATAGTAATATGCTATTTAAATAAAATAATTAAAAATTATTAAAATAGTATGATTTTGATGATAATTAAAAAATTTTATTAATTTCTATCCTAGAGATTAATATTTATACTTATGTTTATTTTTTATTAAATAATTTAATTATTATTTTATTTTTAGTTATCGTATATATCAATATTAAAGCATAATTACTATTAATATTAATATATTATAATATTTAGTTAAATTATTAATTTAGATATGATGGAAAGAATAAAAAATTATTAAATTAGAGTATTATTTGTATTTTAACTTATCCATAATATAGTAACTATTAATTCACAGCAAATAATATCAATAATGTATTGATATGTAAAATAAATAAAACTTTATCCACAAAATAATACGATTATAATAAAATATAAAATATATTTTTTAAAATAAATAAATAAATAAATAAATAAATAAATAAATAAATAAATAAATATTATAAATATTATAAATATTATAAATATTATAAATATTATAAATATTATAAATATAATAAATATAATAAATATAATAAATATTATAAATATTATAAATATTATAAATATAATAAATATTGACGATTAAATTAATTTAGTTAATACTTAAAATTAAAAAATGAATAGGGTTATATTGATCAGTAAGTATCCTTATCATAATATGCTGGGGGCGGTTATATGTTTTATCCCGATCAATTTGACGTTATAATTATTGGTGGTGGTCATGCAGGTACGGAAGCTGCATTGGCGTCATCTCGTATGGGATGCCAAACTTTGTTACTAACAAATAATATTGATACATTGGGACAAATGTCATGTAATCCGGCTATAGGCGGCATTGGTAAGGGGCATTTGGTAAAAGAAATTGATGCACTTGGCGGGTTAATGGGCATTGCTATTGACCATTCGGGTATTCAGTTTAGAATATTAAATTCTAGTAAAGGTCCGGCAGTGAGAGCTACTCGGGCTCAAGCTGATCGCGAATTATATCGTAAAGTGATACGAGTTTCGTTAGAAAATCAGCCTAATTTAATGATTTTACAGCAATTGGTAGAGGATTTAATTGTGGTAAATAATAATGTTTTAGGTGTAGTTACTCAGATAGGATTAAAATTGCGTGCTAAAGCGATTGTTCTAACTGCAGGCACTTTTCTTAACGGGAAAATCCATGTTGGTGTAAAAAACTATATGGGGGGACGAGCAGGTGATCTTCCATCAATTAAGCTTTCTCAACGCCTAAGGGAGTTACCGTTGCGTGTTAATAGGTTAAAAACTGGAACACCGCCACGTATAGATGCGCGTACTATAGATTTTAGTGTATTAATGCGACAGGAAAGTGATATGCCATTGCCAGTGTTTTCTTTTATTGGAAACGCTAATCAACACCCCAAACAAATGGTTTGCTATATTACTCATACTAATGAAAAAACTCATGATATTATTATAGATAATCTTGATCATAGCCCTCTCTATTCTGGCAGTATCGAAGGTATTGGACCTCGCTATTGTCCGTCTATTGAGGATAAAGTAATTCGTTTTACTAATCGTAATTCACACCAAGTTTTTCTTGAACCAGAGGGTTTAACAAGTAATGAGATTTATCCAAATGGAATTTCTACTAGCCTTCCATTTGAGGTGCAGATGCAAATTGTTCGGTCAATACAGGGGATGCAAAATGCTCGTATTGTACGCCCGGGATATGCAATTGAATATGATTTTTTTGATCCTCGGGACTTAAAACCAACTTTAGAGAGTAAGTTTATTCAAGGGTTATTTTTAGCAGGGCAGATTAATGGTACTACTGGTTATGAGGAGGCTGCTGCCCAGGGGTTATTAGCTGGTTTGAATGCTGGGTGTTATGCTAATGAAAACGAAGGTTGGGTGCCGTGTCGTGATCAATCTTATCTTGGTGTTTTGGTAGATGACCTTAGCACTCTCGGCACAAAAGAACCTTACCGTATGTTTACATCGCGTGCTGAATATCGTTTATTACTACGCGAAGATAATGCTGATTTGCGTTTAACTGAGAAAGCCTACGCACTAGGGCTAGTTAGTGATGTGCGTTGGGCGCGTTTTTGTAAGAAACGTGAGTACATTGAACAAGAACGTCAACGTCTACGTAATATTTGGGCATATCCAAATACTGAAAGCGCTGATCAAATTAATATTTTCCTCAAAGCACCTTTATCACAAAAGGTAAATGGCGAAGAGCTGCTACGTCGTCCGGAAGTAAATTATTCATTGCTGACTAGTTTATCCATTTTTGCGCCGGCATTAAAAGACACTCAATCTTCTGAGCAAGTTGAAATTCAAGTTAAATACCAAGGTTACATTAATCGTCAGCAAGAAGAAATTGCAAAACAATACCGATATAAAAATACTTTTCTTCCATTTGATATTAATTATTGTCATGTAAATGGCCTATCAAGTGAAGTAATAGTTAAATTAAATAAGCATAAACCAATCTCTATTAGTCAAGCTGTACGTATTCCCGGTATCACTCCGGCTGCAATCTCAATTTTACTTATTTGGTTAAAAAAACATGGTTTATTGGTTCATGGTATAAAAAATTAGTTTTTATATGGCCTTATATGATATTTTTTATTCTAAATATAGTTTTTTTAATAATAAAATTCTTAAGTGTTTTTATATTATAATTAATTTTATTAATGTATTTATTATTAATGTATTTATAAATGTATTTATAAATGCTAGAGATAAATAAGTGATGCTATCAAATTCGAAAGAATTAATTATAATAATGTAATATTGAATGTATGGACTGAATTATTATAATAATTAATTTTTGGGATCATTTAGGAACGAGTGAAACGTAGCTTATTTTCTTATTATCACTTAGGCGCAGTAATTACTATGATACTATTGTTTTACTCATGCAAATAAAAAATCATAGGCTAATCATTAGGTGTTATTAGTAGTATAATTGATGTTTTGAAATTACATTACATTTATGTTATTTTCAAATAATAAAAGTTTAATATTTAAAAATTAGGTAATGCTAGTTTTTAGTAAGTTAATATTTTTCGGTTCTTGTGTATTTATTATATTTTTTGTTTAAGTAAATTACTTAATCAAGTGAAGTATAATATTTTTATTAAAACTAAAACAGTTTGGGTATTTAAATATTTTTTTTCACAAGTGCATTAGATTATTAATTTTATGCTATTAGATAGACTTGTAGTTAAGTGGAACGTATTGTACTCTGTACTAAAAGTGCAGCCCGTAGATACGTAAGATTAAGTTATTTTAGGCACATATTAAAAATTTATTATTGAAATAATGTGTGACGCTGTTATTATCTGTTATTGTATTTTATCAGTAAATATATATCAGTAAATATATTTCTTTAGTCTTATTCACTGTAATCTGAATAATAAGGATAGTTTTATATATTAAATGTATATAAATATATACATATGTATCACAATGGCGTAATTATTAGAGAATGTTGTAATATGAACATATAGTATTTTTATAGTTATACGGTATCTTACTGGTATACATATTTTTTAATAAATTTTATATATATTGTTTATGTATATATTTATTTATAATTATATTAATTAATAATAGTAAAAGTATGTATCTTAATAATTTAAATGATAGCTCAGATGTTTTAATATGTAATTTAATGTTAAGTTGTTTAAAACAATAAATAGAGGTATATGTGAATTAGAGCATAATAATACTATTATTAATAGTAATCTTAGATTTTCTTGGGGTATTTAGTATTATTAGTTGTATACTAATATAGTAGTTGTGCAAATAGTAGTTATTTATTATTCTTAATAGTTATTATATTTAACTATTTTTTATAGTGATTGCATGTAACTCAACAAGGGTAAAAGAGT